>JBAZVL010000039.1:0-2681 GCA_041660905.1 Gallionella sp. | reverse complement strand
GTTGAACTAAACCGCTAACGCGGTGGCTGGGGTGCCCTGTCGCCGCATTCTGCTTTGAACCAGACTTGCATTTGAGGTTGTTGAGGTAAAACCTTGTCGGTGGGGAATTTCCCCTTCTTTCAAGGAGAGTTATCATGACGCCCTTACGCCAGAGCATGCTTGATGCCATGCTGCAACGCGGCTTTGCCAAGCGCACTCAAAAGTCCTATGTCGAGGCCATTTACCGGATGGCCAAATACTACCGACGTGATCCGGCTACTTACAGCGCCGAAGAAGTCCAGGCCTACCTGCTGCACATGGTCAAGGACGACCACCTTTCCTACAGCACCATGAATCAGGCCGCGTGCGCAGCCCGTTTTCTATTTGAGTCCGTACTGGGTAAAGGGCGCTCCGTCTTCCAAATACCCATGGCCAAAGTGCCGGCCAAACAACCCGAACTGCTGGCACGCGAAGAAATCGCCCGACTGTTTGCTTCTTGTGAATCCATGCTACACCGCATATTGCTACAAACGGTCTATGCCACTGGTCTGCGCGTCTCCGAAGTCTGTGCCCTGCGTGTAAAGGACATCGACAGCGCACCTGACCGCATGTGCGTGCGGGTAGAATGCGGCAAAGGCGGTAAAACCCGCTACACCTTGCTCTCTCCTACGCTGCTTGCGCAACTGCGGCGCTACGCACAGGCTTATCACCCGCGCGATTGGCTGTTCGGCAGTCAGGGCGGCACAAAGAGCCTGTATATTGAAACCGCCCAGCGTGCCTACCAGGGCGCCCGATACCGGGCGGGAATCACCAAGGTCGGCGGCATTCATACGTTGAGGCATTGTTTTGCCACGCATCTGCTCGAAGGCGGCGTTGATTTGTACACCATCCAGAAGTTGCTGGGCCATGGTCATATCAGCACCACCAGTCGCTACCTGCACCTGATCAGCCCGCAGTTTCACCCGCCCAAGGAGATAGACCCACTGGATCTGCTCGCTGGCTTGCCCAGACTATAGGCCGGAACCGGTTATGCAGCCATGGCCAACTTGGCCGATGTGTTGCGCCAGTTTGGCTCTCCCTACCTGGATCAGCACACCCTGAGTGGCGCGCAGGCCAAAGCGTGGCGCGCAATTGTTGCCTGTCGCACCTCCGAACTGGGCGGGCAGCACTTGACTTGCGATTCCTGCGGACACAGCCACTGGCAATACCACTCATGTCGCAACCGGCATTGCCCACAATGCGGCACACGCGCCAAGGATGTCTGGCTGCAAGGGCGACTGGCCGAGGTGCTCCCGGTGCCTTACGCGCATCTGGTGTTTACCCTGCCTCACAGTCTGAATGTCCTGTATGGCGTTCATTCTCGCTGGGTGATCGATACGCTGTTTGGCAGTGTCGCACAAACCCTGTCCGAATTTGCCGCCAACCCGAAGTGGATGGGTTGCAAGAATGGCTCACCGGCATTCAGTCTGGTACTGCACACCTGGACACAGGACTTGCAGCGTCACATCCACGTTCACGCGGTGATGGCCTGTGGTGTGCTAAACCAGCAAGGGCAATGGTCAACACCCACGCGCAAGCCGGATTTCCTGTTTCCCGTGCATGCGCTGTCACGCGTGTTTCGCGGCAAGTTCATGACTGCATTGGCGATCGCACACCGAGAGGGCGAGATTGAACAAGACCCGCAAAGCACGAACATCGCATGGTGCGAACGGCAAAAGGCGCTGTACCGCCATGACTGGGTGGTTTATGCCAAAACTCCGTTGGGCGGTGCTGCACAAGTGTTGGAATATTTAAGCCGCTACACGCATCGCACCGCCATCAGCAATGAACGCATCCGCTCGCTCGACGCAGAGCAAGTGGTCTTCACGGTACGCGCTGACGACAAAGGGGGCAAGCGCATGCGCAGGCTGGAAGGCACCGAGTTTGTGCGACGTTTCCTGTTGCATGTGCTGCCCAAGGGCATCAAGCGCCTGCGCCACTACGGGGTGCTGGCCTCCGCCTGCAAAGGGGTCAAGCTGGGCGCGGCGCGGCAGGCATTGCAGATGCCCGTCATCAATCCTCGGGCAGTGGAATCGGCTCGGGACTTCATGATGCGTGTGGCGAAAGTCGATGTGATGTTGTGCCCGTGCTGCAAGACAGGGAGGCTGCGGGTGATCGACGTGCTGGCGGGGAATCGCCGTTTGAGTGCGCCAGGCGGCGTGCTCATACAACAAAGTCGGGGGCCGCCGTGATGCGAAATCCAAATAACAACCGACGCGACCTTCCTGCACCGAAATCGGTGTGGATGGGAGGAATTGGCTATGAGTGCCTGGCCTTTCACTGCGGCAAGCAAAATGCGCACATAATCATCGGCCAATCAGATACTTATTTACACTGGTGAGATCGTTTACACCGCCGGGTACAAATTCCCCGCTATAATTTGTTCCATCGGGTGGAAAGAAACAGATCAATCCCCTATGCCGGCCTCTCACTCTTTCCAGAAGGCGGTTCAGTCCAACAAGGTTTATCTGCCGCGTATGCGTTCATCGCCATGTTTAAATTTCGCTGCGCGGCAGATAAACGCTATACGTTATCCATTTAATCTGATGAAACTACTAAGTATTGGACTGATGGAGCAACTAAACAGTGGACTAAGGTGTATAAGGCCGCACCTAAGCCACTGCTAATAAGACGCAACAAAACTGCATCTAAGCCACTACTTA
>JBAZVL010000038.1:0-2879 GCA_041660905.1 Gallionella sp. | reverse complement strand
GATCGCGGCGGTGATATTTCATCGCAACGGGAACAACCAATTCACCGCCATCCTGACCTCGGTGACCTTCGAAGCCCCTAGCTTGGCGGTGCCGTCTACGTTCACGCGTTGATCCATAAATCTTCATTTCCATGATATACAATGCTTTAAAATCAATTCGCCGCCTGCTTCCTGTGGCTATCGGTCTCATTTTGCTGGGGACCTCCAGTGTGAAGGCCGAGAACGTTCCCTCCGATACTCCTCCGCGACTTCGCGGATTCATGTCGAATGGCAGACTCGAAGGAAATGACTTTGCGGAAATGCACCGTTGGGGTGCCAATTTGGTTCGTCTCCAGATAATTACTCGGCATGAAGCCGCGCGCATTGGAAAATCTGTGTGGGATGCCTGGCCGCTCATGCTCGATCGTCTGGAGGAGCAGGTAAAAGCCGCCGATGCTGCGGGACTGAAAGTGGCAGTCGTGTTGATGGGATTTCCGAGCAATCAGCGAGTGAACCAGAACAGCAACTTCTGGGACGACCCATCAACGCCGGAAATATTGAGCAAGGTGTGGACCGATATCGCGAGGCGGTTGCTACCTTGGCGCCACGCGATCTACGGCTACGATATCTTCAATGAACCCTTGGACCGCGCCCAGTTGCCAGATACGCCCAAACAGTGGCACGCCATCGCCACCCGCATCACCGAGGCGATCCGACAGATCGATACCGACACCTGGGTGATTTGTGAAACCGGCCCCGGCTTTTTCTTCACCGGCTTTGAGAGGTTTACTCCCTTGTCCGACAAGCGGGTGATTTACAGCGCGCACTTCTACGAGCCAGACTGGTTCACGCACCAAGGAATTCTGACCGACAAGATCGGTAACCATTACCCCTCGGTGCAAGATGAGCAACGCACATGGAGCCGAAGCTCCGGCGAGAAGAACGTCCAGTGGAACAAGGAGCGTCTGGCGAAGGAGATGCAGCCAGCGCTGGATTTTCAGAAGAAATACAACGTGCCGATTTATGTAGGCGAATTTAGCGTGATCCGCTGGGCCCCCGAGGAGGATGCGCCGAAGTGGCTGCAGGATGTGATCGACCTGATCGAAGAGCGCGGTTGGAGCTGGAGTTATCACGCCTTTCGTGAGTTCAATGGATGGAGCCTCGAGCACGACGAAACGTTTTGGGATCGGAAAACCCCACCTTCCGTGCCTCGCCCGCAGCCTGTTGATTACGAAACCGAGCGAGCCAAAGTGATCAAAAAGGCGCTGCAAAAAAACGACGCCTGAATGGCGTCGCCACCGTGGCCGTGCCGGCGGTCAATGGCATGCAGATGCCGTCTTTCGGCACATCGATCGCTGTAGGTCTCTATTTCGTCTTTTCCTGCCCATCGGTTGGTGGGCCTTAGAAAGGTCATTATATGTAAAGTACACAACGTATCAACAACGAACATCAAAACTTATGTGCCCCCATAAATCAATCCCGATAGTCCTAAATGTCAAATCTTTAGCGCTGACTATAGCGTTATGTATTTGTGCAAGCGTAATGTATCTATCACCAGCATGTGCGGATCCTGTCGTTATTGCGGACGATTTTAGCCGAACCGAGAGCGGTAGCTTGGGTAGCAACTGGACTGATCCAGGGAATGCATTTCATATCAATGCGAATACTTCCCAAGCTACAAACCGGGTAGCATGGTCGGGCACAAAAATCACCTTTTATAATGGAGCTGACGTAGGAACTGCCTCGTTTAGCGTTCAAGCTAATTTGAATACCACGGGTACGGAACCCACACGATTTGTCGGACTGTGCTTCAATGTAATCGATGCAAATAACTACTACTTCGCGCAAGTGAGGAAATCGGGCGGTTTGGTTCAAGTAATGAAAGTCGTAAATGGCGCTACACCAGTAAAAATCATTCCAGACTTCAGCACAGGCTGGACGGGCGGCGGTTTGATGAAAATATCTTATGACGGCGACGGCTTTTATAATATATCGATTGGTGGGACCACTAGGGTGTTTACGGATTCCGCGCCACACATCGGCGGCAGCGTCGGTTTGGCATTTAGTTATGTTTTTATCGGCGCAGGCGCCGTCTGGAGTAACTTCACGATGACTTCTTGGTCATCGCCAGTGACGATTTCAGATGATTTCAGCAGAACTGTCAGTGGTGGATTGGGGCCCAAGTGGGTTGATTCCGGTAGCGTCTATCACATCACAGGCAATGCTGCTAAGGCTGTAAATGGGGCAGCATCCAACGAGGTGAAGGTTGCGTTTTGCAATGGCGTGGACGTTGGCAGCGCTGCATTTAGCCTCCAAGCTAATCTGAATACTGCGGACACGGTTAATACAAGGTATGTGGGCCTGTGTTTCAACGTTTTGGATGCAAATAATTTCTGCTTTGCGCAAGTTAGGAAACTGGGAGGTTTGGTTCAAGTGATGAAAGTCGTAAATGGCGCTACACCAGTAAGAGTCATTCCTGACTTCAGCTCAGATTGGACAGGTGGTGGTTTGATGAGGATTTCATCTGATGGGGCCGGATCTTATACCATCACGGTCGGTAGCACCTCAGTGCATTTCACCGATTCGGTGCCGCTTCTTGGCGGCAGCGCCGGTTTGGCATTCAGTTATGTCTTTATAGGTAGCGGCGCTATTTGGACTAACTTCTCGTTGACCTATGTATGTCCTCAGGAACATCAAGTTATCTATAGAAATGCATTTGATCCTTCCGGCAGTCTGGTTAACTGGACTGGCTATGGTTATAATAGCACAGCGCAATCATTGGTTTTGAATGGCAATTCGATTATCGCGTACTCCATGCCCGCTACCGATATCGCAAAGGCCCGTGGGTGCTTGCTTATTGCCTCAGGCAATTATACGACCAATGTGCCGACTTTGGGTAT
>JBAZVL010000037.1:0-3030 GCA_041660905.1 Gallionella sp. | reverse complement strand
TATCCGCTTCGCGCAATATCCTGACGATCTGCTCTTCGCTGTACCTGCTCTTCTTCATGCCAACTCCTCGTCTGAGGAGCCATTATCTCCAGATCAGGCTGGTCCGAGAATCCCAGGGCAGGTCACCGGCAGAGCCAAGGCGCTCGATGAGCGCTTGACACTGAACTATTGAAACCCTAGACTTATATTGCTGTGTGTTGAGTCCTTTAGGGGTTCGGCACCTACGGCTCGAGCATTGGCGTGCTCGAGCCGTTTTCATTTCTTGGCATGCATTGCTGTGTGTTGTTCTCCTTTCTTTGCGTGGTTAAGAATCAATAAGTGACTTCCAGCCATGGTTGGCGGTTCATCGGTCTTTCACTGACGATCGTTCTGGCGCTTAAGGCCCTGCTGGTTACACACCTCCCTTCTCGATACTGGCATTTGTCGTCTCAAGTGCGATCAACCTGAGACCGACATATGAAGACTGCTCATGGTGTTTTTTCGACATGAACGGATCCTACTCAGCTTGGCGAGCGTATTCACGACACAACTTCTTGGGCAAGCGTCTTGACTTTTGAGAGAGAGTCCACGGTAATCTCTGCCGAAACGTTTCCATAGAAACGCTTGTTCAAGGTTCACTTGGGCGAGCAATACACACGCTGCAGGAGGATCTCCATAAAAAAGTCCGTTCAAAGTGGGAGTGGCGAATGGATTACTTCGTCGCAAGAAGAGCTGCTTGCGCAAATGCGAACCAAGGCGCTTCTTGGGCATGCCATGAAGTGTGCGGGGCTGTTTGAAAACGCGGGGAGTGAGAAGATTGAAATACCCAGTCTGTCGACAGCGCTTTCGCAGTGCCAGTGGACTAAAGAAGCGGCCCGGCAGCTTTACTTGGACGACGGAGTAATTGACGCTTTTGGCGAGAAAAGACTCGCGCGCTGGATAACGGGTCGAATCCCCGCACGACGGAACCTGAAGGCCGTTCTTAATGCATGGGAAGGTGGGCGCTACGTCGGGTCGACTGACGCTTTCCATCACGGTCCGGCCAAGTCTCTCTTGTTTGACGCCCTCGCTGCGCCAATCGAAGCCGAGATGTTTTATCGAGCCGCGGATATCGACTTTGAGAGTCTTTGCGATCAGATCGCGACTTCCAATCGCCTTTCCGGACACGTCCGTGTTCATTTGGACGAAATGGGTGATGCTAAAGACAGTCGTTCTGAATCTGCAATGAAGTACCTTGCTACATCGGTTGCTTGGTTCCGTTACGCGAGCATCACGCTTCATTCGATTGATTACATCCTCGATCATCTGAATAGGGCAATGAAGCTTTGTGATTCCATCGAGCGACGCGTGCTGATTGGCGAAAACGGTGCTGTCTCGTATCCGATCAACATGAACGAGTTCAGCATCTATCTGATTCAAATGACCCGGAGTTCGATGCGTTTCGCGGAACAGCTGAAGGACAGCCCTGCACCTCTGGCGGGGAGCGATGTGAAGGGGTATTGGCGGGAGGTCTCGAAGAAGCTTGTCAGGCGGTAAGCCGCTCAGATACATTGGATCGACATCTCGCGCAGGTTGGGAGCCGCCATCGGAAAAAGTACCGGATGCCAGGTCTTCAAGGTGCCCCGGTCCGTAATTCGCCGATAGCCGCGCCGCCGTGTCTAGCAGCATTGTCCGCAACCGATATCCACGCCGCGACAGAGTGTCCCGCGCGATAACAGCGTTGCGCCGTGATACGGAAGCTCAATTTCACTTCCCCGCCGCGAACCCCGAAGCTGCAAACTCGATACTGCTACGTACACCACGATTGTCTCCAAATGACCAAACGTGATCTGATTTTAGGCATGTCATTTGGGAAAAGTCAACACTAAAGCCTTATACAACATGAGGTTAGCGTAACTAATATCTAATGAGCGATGGTCGTAAATTAAAGTTTTCAGCGGCTATTCTTCGATTCGAATAGAGAGATGGGCATCGCTGCTCGATAGGGCCTTCAAGGCAAGCAGGCCGGTTTCTTCCAAATGGGTGAACGTGGTCGCAGTACCCCAAAAGCGATCCGCGGACGAAATTGACCATGTCCGGTTGATCTTCTGACCGAAAATCTTAGTTTTGGCGATTGATGGCTGCGACGGGACTATGACTACGGTACAACACGATCTCTCCAAGCTTTGGGTGCTGAAATACGCCGACTCGTGGGCCAAAGTTCACGTCGAACCGGCGTTTAATGGCGACGTTGATGCCGCGTTCAAGCTCTGCGCGGCGCTTGGCAACGATAAGCGCGGACACGTGGCGGTCGCCATGTGGAGGGCAAAGGTGCCCCCAGACGCATTCCGGGCCTATTTCAGCACTGCCTGGGACCACGACCACAGATACGTCATCGGGGCAGCAGGAACCCGTCGCCGGCTTGCCTATATGTTTCGATACGCCGCCTTTGCACTCCCCGATCGCTTGCCCTCCGTTGTCAGAGTGTGGCGAGGGACTTCAAAGCTCGGACTATTCCAAGCCCGTACCGGCTATTCATGGACGACGGATCGGGATGTCGCCTGCTGGTTTGCGATGCGGAGCGCAGGTTCAAACGGCTCCCCTCTGGTATTGCGCGCTGACATTCTCCTCAGCGATATTTCGATGTGGCATGACCTCAGAGGCGAGCGTGAAGCCGTGCTGATGAAGCCCCCGGCAGTTGTCGCCGTCGATGGGGAGATCGAAGACTGGAATAACTGCTACCAACGGTGGGAATCGGAAAAACGGGAAGGTGAACGTGCTGCGTTGCGACGGGCAGTCGCCACGAACAAAACTCGGGGCGGGGCTAAGTAATTGCCTCGATCATGGCGTAACGATTCATCGGCCAGCGGACAAGCGCATTGAAAATTGGGCTATCCGGATTCTTTGATTGATTATGTACAGTGCAGCGCACAATGACATCAGCGTGCTGACCTGCCCTGGGATTCTCGGACCAGCCTGATCTGGAGATAATGGCTCCTCAGACGAGGAGTTGGCATGAAGAAGAGCAGGTACAGCGAAGAGCAGATCGTCAGGATATTGCGCGAAGCGGAT
>JBAZVL010000036.1:0-3221 GCA_041660905.1 Gallionella sp. | reverse complement strand
CACTGATGTCTACGCCAGACTGAAGTAGATGCATAGCGGTCGAATGCCTTATCGTATGAGGCGAAATACAACGCTTGTCCAAGCTGTCAATGGTCTTTGCTGCCGAATGAACGGCAAGCTTTAGACGCTCCGCTACATTTGTTCTCGTCATGGCGTTGCCGCTGCGGTTAGGAAGCAAGACGGCGTTGACATCCATTTGCGGGTTTAGTCGTAACCAAGCCCTGATCTCCAACACAGTTGATTTCCATAGCGGCACCGAACGCTGCTTACGCCCCTTACCGCGAAGATGCACGCAAGCAGCACCATCGAGCACAACATCCACCACCTTCACACCGATGATCTCCGATACGCGAGCTCCTGTGTTGTAGAGCAATCCCAGCAGCAAGTGATCTCGTTGGCTAGTCCAAGTTGCACCGTAGTCGCCGATCACAGCCAGCATTTCTTCGCGCGATAGGAATCCGAGCATTGGTCGCTCGAAGCGTTTCATGGGTATACCCAGCGCTCGTTCGACAACATACAACGATGACACGTCATGCCGTGCGGCAAACTTCAGGAACGCACGTAGCGCCGCAAGTCGTGCATTACGACTGCGAACGCAGTTATGTCGTTCATGCTCCAAATGGTCAAGGAACGCCAAGATCAACTCCGGCGTGATGTCGGCCATAAGCAATGCAGTCGATGGTTTGCCTAGATGCTTTTGCGTGAAGCCCAGAAATAACAGGAAGGTATCCCGGTAGGCCGCCACCGTCTGCTGGCTGAGTGCCCGTTGTTCGACGAGATATTGGGTGAAGAACATCTGCACCAATGCTGGAAACGATGGTGCAGGCCCCGTGCGCTGAGGTTGACTACGCATGTTTCACCTCCTGCGTTTGGACAAAACGTTCAAACTTTGCTGCCGCCACCGCCATTAACTCAGGCACTGCGGTAAGGTACCAATAAGTGTTTGATACCTTGACATGGCCCATGTACGTCGACAGTGCCAGCATTGATTGATCAACATCGGTACCCTGTTCATGCCAGAGCATGACTCGCCGAACAGCGAAGGTATGGCGAAGATCATGGATGCGCGGCCCGTCGTAGGTGCCGCGATTTCTCCAGCCCAGTTGATCACGCAAGCTTTCAAAGACGCGATGAACACTGCGTAATCCTAAGCACTGCCCGAGGAGCTTGCCTCTCGTGGCAACGAAAAACAGGGTCTCCGGCGTAACTGCAATATAACAGTTGCGCAGCTGCCGGTAGCGCATCAAGGCCTCAACCGTGCTCGAATGCAGCGGTAACTGACGCGACTTGGCAAATTTCGTCTGACGCACAGTCAGCATTCCCAGCTTCAAATCGACGTCGCTGTCGAGAAGATGCACCGCCTCTGATACGCGCAGTCCTGCTGAGGCGATCAAACCGAACAGGGTTTCATACGTGGCCGCACGCAGATCTCCACTGGGCCCGAGGTTTTTTGCCGCAGCCAGAAGGTCGATGATTTCCTGTTCGTGGTAAATATGGGGTGTACCTTTCTCTTGGACTTTGCCAAAGATGGATTCATCAGGTATTTCTGTGCGTGGTTCGAACTGCTGAAGATAGCGGGTAAACGGACGCAGTGCTTGGATCCGCCGCGACCAAGTCGCAGGATCCTCCTTGTGCCACTTGTCCTGCTTGGCCCAATCAGCCATTAACTCCAAGGTCAGTGGCTCCCGATACCCCAAGTTATCAATGTATCGTGCAAAGCTTGCCAAGTCATTGCCCATCTTTCTCAATTGGAAGCCGAGGCGACGTCGCTCGGCCAAATAGTTATCAACCAGCATCTGCATTGTAATGGGTATCTTCATGTTGTGCTCCCCGGCCATGGCAGCGCGACAGCGATCAGGCTCCTGCTATCCAACTTGGCGTAGATGAGCGATGTGTTGAGCGAACGATGGCGCAACACATCGGCTACTTCCTTGAGCGAGCTGCCATGCTCCAACAGACGACGTGCCATGGTATGGCGCAATGCATGTGTTCGACTGTGTGTGATGCCGATGCGATGGTAAGCATTGCCAATAACCTTACGCACAGCATCGGGACTGATGGGCGTATCATGCGGGGCGACAAGGCGAACAAAGACCTCTGCGTTCGTAGTCGGTGGGCGTTCAAAACGCAGGTAATCCATGATCGCTTGACCAGTGGCTGTCGGCATTGGCAGGATATCTTCACGGTTGGACTTGTTATGCCGGACCGTAATTGACCCGTTGACCCAATCAATGTCGGTAAGAGCGAGCTTGGCAATTTCACTGGAGCGCAAGCCCAAGTCAAATGCGCAGCGCACCATGGCATACCCTCGGCGGAACGATGGTAAATTAGGAGGGAAAGCTTTAAGCAATCGGTCTATTTCATCAGCACTGAGTGATTGTGGCAACGAGGCCAAGCTCCAATGAGCTGGCGAGGAAATAACGCTGGTAAGGGCATACAAATGGTCGCCGCGGGTGGTGCGGTAGCGGAAGTAGGCGCGTAGTGCGGAGGATAACCTGGATGCATTAGAGACCGTTCCTCGTTGCGCTAATTGTTCGGCAATAAATTTCCTGACATCAGCGGGCTGCAAAAGCGAAATATCAATGTGGCCCTTGGCGAATCGAGCAAAAAGGAATCGACGCACAATCCGTAGCCGATTTTGTCTAGTCTTGGCAGCCAACCCTTGAGCATCGCGCATGTAAGCATCAAAGTTGCGCAGCTCTTCATCGACTGGATCGATGGCCAATGCAGGAATAGGAATGGCACCGCTGTTGCGAAGCACCTTCAATAAATGTACACACGCAGCGTGCAAATCCCGCCGTACTTGAACGACGGGGGCTAGACAATCACAGTGTGGCAAATGATCATCCAGAAACTCAGCAACTGCGCCCTCGTTGATATTGCTTATGGCAAGGCGCCTTCGTTTCATCCACCACGCAAAGTGCGAGATGCAAGCAAGATACCGACGGATAGAGTTTGGAGGGTAGCGGTTGCTTTCAAAATAAGCGACGTATGCTTCTATGTGTGGCGCTAATGCGCTGTCAACCAACCAGCGCAGGTTTTTTTGTTGAGAATAATGTATCAAGTTCATGGCAGTCTCCATAAGTGGGATATCCACTACGGACGACTGCAATAATTATGTCCACATCAAAGATGCTTACTCGCCACGCAAGCTAATGAATAAAGCAAGTGATGGACTTACAAAAAGGATACTTTGCATAATTCGATACTTTGCATAACGA
>JBAZVL010000035.1:0-3339 GCA_041660905.1 Gallionella sp. | reverse complement strand
CTGTCCCGATGGCGTAGAAGGGTTCGTCAACTTCTTCGGGAAGGTCGGCGTTAATCCAGAGGAAGATTCCGTTTGTTGGATGGAGTTGAAGAATCTCCATCTTCGGGGCTTCTTCGTCCTCCCCCTCTGGCTTCGCAAACTCGGGGCGCTTGCCCTTGCCTTGCGTCCACACTTTGAACGCCGCCAGTAGGCCAGAGGGACCGGCCCCGCCCCATACGCATCCCTTGGCAAGCCATAGCTTTGACTTGCCCTTGAACGATGGATCGTAGGTAACTAGCGTGTCGCTCACCATGCACTCTTTGGTGGCGATAACGGTCGTCATTACGGCACGCGGGTAAAGCCTTGCTGATCGTCGTTCTGATTCCTCCGAACGGTTACATACCCGAGGAAGTGGCGTTGATAGTCAGGGTCTAGCTGACTGGAATTCTCGGCATGAGAGAGCCACGCAACACCCTCTTTGACGAATCCGAGCGCCGTAATATCCGTCTGCATTTCAGTTGCAGACTTAGGCGGCTTGCGAGTTACACCGCCAATTTGCAGGCCGGGAACGTAATCGAAAATGGTAAAGGGAAGCCCGTCCGGCTTGAGCCAGCCGTTACCCTTGTTGTAATCCGATTGCGCTGCACTCCACAGAGCCTTACAGGCGTCATAGGCTGCTTTCGCGTGAGCGGGAAGGGGCTTACGCTCGAATACAGGAGCGGGAGTTTCAGTATCGAGGCCGGCGATAACCGCATCAAGATCGGCACGAATGGATTTAAGTTTTTGCAGGAGCATTGTCAATTCCTCATCATCCTTGCGATTCACTTCGAGACCGCATCGCCATATAGGCATTGGTCGCCATCATCAATAAAGCCTGCGGTGCAGCGGCTACGGCGGCGATAACGGCAGCCGCGCCCATCAAGTCCTTGCCCATTGAAAGAGCAGTTGACCCGAACGCCATCGCCCAATCGGTCATTACATAGGCGAGGTAGAACTGCGCAGCCAGCAGAATCCGGCTAACCCATCCTTGGTTAAGCCTGTATTCGAGCCAGACAAATAGACGGGTCATTTAGCGCCCAACTTGGGTTCGTTCGTGCCCAAACTAGGCATTTGGAATCTCCGTGAATCCCATCCCGCGCTCGCCCTCAAGATAGCCAACGCAAGAACAGAGCAGAAAAGTACCGTCCTTCTTCGCCATCCCGTAGTAATAGTCGTCGTCGGAATGGACAATCCCAAAGAACGTGTATTCGTCCCCGTGCCTATCAACGAATCTCCGCCCGATCTTTGGCCCGTATTCATTGACGATTGCGCGCCAATTGCCCTTGCAAATACATCCTTCGTCGTGATCGCTCATGCGTGAATTGGTAATCCAGAGAGATAGACACCGGGCGTGAAGATAGACAGCACTTCCCTCCCCGTATCATCGGGAGATAGCGGAATTGCTATATGCGTCCACTTGTTGAATTCGTTGATAAGCTGGCGAAACTGGATGTTCGATTCCTGAATTGCACGGCAAACCACGGCGGGAGGGCCGAAGCGTGGGCAAATGAAATCAGCAGCTAGACCCTTGATATGGTCCGATGTGTGAACCCCTCCTACAGCCCTGTTAAGCGCGTCTGAGCGGTATCCTGAAGTGATGATGACCGGGTGTCCGAGTAGGTCTCGAACCAAGTCCATCGTTTCGGCTAGTCTCTCAAGCTTCAGGTGAATGCCCGAGGTCGGAACATTGTTGATACCAAGCCGAGCAGCAGTTTCAGAGACTAGAAACTCCTCTAGCTCGAAATGCCGGGAAATCTTCACTTTGAGAACTTTCCTATGAACCACGCTACGACAGCCCCGAGCGAACTAGCAAAGCCCGCGACGGCAAGTAATGTTCGCCACGATCCTTTGGCTTCGGAAAGTTGGGCTAGAACCTCCTTTACGTCAGCCTTCAATTCCGAAACGTCAGCTTCTAATCGCTCAACTTGCACTTCAAGCCTTGCAATCTGCGCGTGGCTTTCTCGCCGTTCTTCGCGGTTTTCGTCCATATGGGGCACCTTGACAGGGACGTAAAAAAAGCCCCGAAGGGCCGCATGTGCAAATCTCCGCTGCTAGTCTTAGATGGCGAGCAGCGTTACTACTGTTCCGTTGATCCTGACCTTTACGCGAACACTAGAAGCAGAGTCGGCTTGTCCGGTTGCAATCACGTTCGTCCCCTCACAGTAGAAACTTGGGATAGTGTGCCCCGCCGCATCGTCAGACGAATAGAACTGCACCGTATCAGCGGGCCCGGTCGTCGGCGCGGTGCCGGTTGCAACTCCTATTACAGAGACGGCAGAAGTGCCAAATGAGCTAGTCCCAACCCCCCAATTGCCTACCGTATCTAGTGTTGCCTTTGTAGTCCCGCCAATTTGGAAAGATAGGCTTCGCTGCGTTCCCGTCCCGATGGCAGACGAATTAATCGCCGTGGTCGTCGCGGTCGTCAAAACCCCGATGAAATGACTGTTGTCAGGGTCACTACTCGAAAAGGCAGTCCATGCGGCTACGTTGCTCGTCCCGTTGGGGATCACCCCAACGTTGGAGCCCTCATTCGTACCGCGAGACCGGAACATTGTTCTGTCTGTTCGCGTTGCGTCCCCGAGTCGGAAATTAATGCGCGTACCCGCAGACGGAGCATCCCAAGAGCCCGCATTCATCGTCACCGTGTCGGCCGATGTGTCGCCCTGCACGCAGTTTCCGGTGGCGGTAAGATCGGTAAACGTGCCCGCCGCAGCGCTCGAAGCGCCGATTATTGCGCCGTCAATGGTCCCGCTTTTGATGTTGGCGATAGATAGGTAAGCGTGCGCAAATGACGACATTCCGCGAGCCCCGAACACTCTACCGATTATCGGGTCATCGCCTTGCATAACGGGGAACGAACGAATAGACGGAAGTTCGCCCCACGGAGCCCTAAAGCCACCGGCTAGAGGTTGGAAGATGTGCATTACTGAATGCGGTTAACGTAGCCGGTCAAATTGATCGCGCTAGCCGTTCCGCCGAATGCTTTCACCAATAGACCGTTGTTTAGCACCTGCCCGGTGACAATCGGGATCGGAGGGGAGTTAGCAGGAATAACCAAAGCCTTGACGATGTGGTCGCCGGGGTCCGTGACTCCGCCCCACTCAATAGTCAGGGTGGCAGCAGCAGCGGTTACATTAGACGCCCACAGGTATAGCTCGTCAAAGCCGGTAGTCCCGGTAATTGCAGTATGGATTGCCGTCCCTGGCGTAGCAGTAGCCACAACGATGACAGCCCTGCCGTTAGTGGACCCGCTTAGAAGTTGTCTGGAATACGTTGCCATTTATCCCCCGAATACCTGTGATTCAATGATCCCGGTCGCCG
>JBAZVL010000034.1:0-3460 GCA_041660905.1 Gallionella sp. | reverse complement strand
AGAAGGGGATTAAGTTCCACAAGGCCGGGGAATTTGGAAAGGCCATCGACATTTACAACCGGGTCCTGAATCGAGAGCCGACGAATAACAGCCTTCGATTCCTGCTATCCGATGCGTTCCTGCGTACTGAGTGGAACGGACTAGCAGCGAACATGCTCCAGCACATTGTGCGGGAAGAGCCTGAAAACGCGGAGGCGATTTGTAACCTTGGCGTGGCTTACCGCAAGGAGAATTTTTACGATCCGGCTAAACAGTGTTGGGAGCGGTGTCTAGCCCTTAAGGGCGATTCCGTAGAGGTTTGCTCCAACATGGCCGGGTTATACGCCGATTCTGGAAAGCCGGAAGAGGCTTTGCATTGGCTGGATAGGGCTTTGAAGATCGAGCCTGACAATCCTGAAGCCAATTGGCAAAAAGCATTAGCACTACTCACGACAGGCGACTATCGGGAGGGATGGAAGTCGTATGAATGGCGCTTCAAGATTCCGAATTGGGATTGCCGGTCGAGTATTAAAGTCCCGATGTGGGACGGGCTCAACACGCGGCACCTTTACATTCACGGCGAGCAGGGCGTTGGGGATGAAATCATGTTCCTGTCCTGTGTGGATGAGGCGATCAAGTCTTGCCAGCATGTAACCCTTGAGGTCAACCGTAAGGTCGCTGGAATAGCTAGGCTGACTTGGCCGCACATTGACGTTGTAACCGATGAAACGCCTGGAGACTACTCGGCAAAGATCGCCCTTGGGTCTTTGGCAGGGATGTACCGGAGGACTATCGGAGACTTTCCGGGCCGCGAGTATTTGAAGCCCGATCCGAGGCGGGTCGAGTATTACAAGTCGCGGCTCGAGGAGTTCGGCAAACCGCCGTATGTGGCTTTGGCGTGGGTTGGTGGGATCAAGCAAACCCGCGTTGTAGACCGCTCAATGGGGCTTGTGACGCTTAAACCCGTCATGGACAGGTATTCCTGTGTCTCGGCTCAATACAACGACAGGAACCCCGCTATTGACGCTGACATGGCTAATAACGGGCTGCGGAAGATTGATGAAGCCTCGGCGGGCGGGGATTTGGCAGAGCAGGCCGCACTATTCAAGGCTGTGGACGCCGTGGTTACCGTTCAACAAACGGCGGTGCATGTTGCGGGTGCGGTTGGTACGCCTACTTTTGCGATGATCGCCCACAATCCTCAGTGGAGATATGGGATTAGAGGGTCAACGATCCCTTGGTATCGGTCCGTGCAGCTATTCCGCAAGGCCGAGGGCGATGATTGGTCCGGCGTAGTGGGAAGCGTTATGAAAGCTCTCGGGAGGGAACTTGATTAGCGCCGAGTATGTAAAGCAGAACCGCCAGCTACACGAAGAAAGCGAAGAATACGGCTCACAGAGCATGAGATGGGCCAAGCAGGTTGTAGCCCTCTGTGCTTCCGTAGGGACCAAGAATGTCTTGGACTATGGGTGTGGCAAGGGCGGGCTGGTTAAAGCCTTAAGAGGGGCCGATTTCGACGTACAGGGGTACGACCCTTGCGTTGAGGAGTTTTCGGCCAGGCCAAATCCTGCGGCGGTGGTGGTGTGTACGGACGTTCTGGAGCATATCGAGCCGGAACACATCGACGCTGTTCTAGATGACATTCAAAGCCTAGCGCTACATGCGGTTTACTTCATCGTTTCTACCCGGCCGGCAAAGAAGATTCTGCCGGATGGACGTAATGCGCACCTGAGTCTTAGGCACTCTAACGAGTGGCTAAAAGACCTGATGAAGCGGTTTAGGCTTGTTTCGTTCAACGATGTTAAGCATGGGTTTGTTGCGGTAATGCTGAAGTGAAGGTTGCGTTTCTAGGGCGGTCGCTGGATATGGCGTCCACCCGGTACAGAGTAGTTTTGCCGGCGATGGCGCTTAACAATCTCGGGGTAGAGATCACCCTTGACTGTGACACGCTGATATTTGGGAAAGACAAGGTAGACCCCGCCTTACTGGCGAAGTATCCCAAACGGATTTATGACGTTTGTGACGACAACTTCGACTGTGCCTTAAGGGGGGAGGAGTACCGGAAGCACGTTGCGGAATCTCAAGCCGTAACCTGTAATTCCGATGCTATGCGCTTCGTGATCCATAGGAAGTGCAACAGAGTTGCCACGGTTATTCCTGACCCATTCGAGCATGAAGAATGGGAGCCTGGGTGGGGCGAGGGCCTCCTGTGGTTTGGTCATAGCGTGAACGTTAAGGACTTGATTCGAGTTCTTCCCGGCTTGCCCCCGGTAAAGGCAATCACAAGCGGTACAAATCGTCTGGATTCTTTCATTGAATGGACTCCTCAAGCGGTAGACGAGGGGCTTAAGTCTTGTGCGGTAGTCATCCTCCCAACGGGCAGAGCAGTTACGAAGTCTGCCAATCGGCTTATCGAGTCTGTAAGAGCCGGAAGGTTTGTTGTAGCAGAACCACTGCCGGCTTACGAAGAGTTTGCCGAGTGGATGTGGGTCGGAGACTTACACCAAGGCGTGAAGTGGGCGCTAGAAAACAAGGACGAGTGCTTGCGAAGGATTAAGGCTTGTCAGGCTTACATCCGAGACAAGTATTCGCCAGATCGAATAGGGGAAATGTGGCTGAAGGTGCTGAAGTCCGTTTAAACCTTGGGTGTGGCAAGAAGCATTTCGTCGGCTATATCAACATCGATTTCCCGAATAGCTACTGCTCGGTAAAGCCTGACTTGGAATGTGATATTCGGACGCTGCCGTATGAGGACAACAGCGTAGACGAAATCACGGCCATTCACGTTTTCGAGCACTTTTACCTGTGGGAAGCGCCAAAGATTCTTGACGAGTGGGCGCGAGTCTTAAAGCCCGGGGGCAAATTAGCGTTAGAGCTTCCCTGCCTGAATAAAGTCATTGGGTTCCTGAATCAGAACCCTCTCAGCCTTAGAAACACGATGTTTGCGCTGTACGGAGACCCCGGATACGAGGCTCCCGAAATGGTTCACAAGTGGTGCTATTCGCGTGAGCACTTGACCGCGATGCTTGCGCACCGATTCCAAGACATTAAAGAGGGACGCTGCCAATTTCATGTACCCGAAAGGGACATGAGGTTAGTTGCATTCAAAAAGGGCTAGAGCATGGCTACCTACGGGGCAGTAGTTAACCGGATTGTCGAGGAGCTTCCCCGGGGAGATACGTCTATTACGGCCATCGTTGCCCAACAAATGCTGTCCGCAATCGAGTTCTACACGAATGACCGCTTCTGGTTCAACGAGAAGCAGACGACCCTTACTACCTCTAGCTCGCTGGCCTATTACTCATGGCCCGCAGACATGATCGAGATTGATTCCGTGGTCGCATTTGATGCGGCGGGGACGAAGTATGAGCTTGAGCCCATGTCCTATCAGCAGATGAACATTGCGGATGCGGGGAACAACTTCGGCCAGCCGTATTGGTATTCGACCTATGGAAAGCAGTTCCGGCTGCTTCCTGTCCCT
>JBAZVL010000033.1:0-3780 GCA_041660905.1 Gallionella sp. | reverse complement strand
CAGCAGGCAGAGACAATTGAACCATTTTCTGTGTGGACAAAAAATTGGTTTTACTGTGTGGTCACTTCAAAAGCGCATCAGCAAAGACGCTATCCCGGTTTTCCGTTCCACTGCGCCTCAAACCCCAAGTTCGTCACTCCAGTGAACTTCCGATATCGAGCAATTTCTGGCGTTCTCGCGAATGTCTCTTGTGGGTCGTTGGCAGTCTATCGATGGCAGTCGCTGAAGGACCGCTTTCAAGGTTAATCATCCGTTCACTGAAAACTAGCGACGACTGGCTTTACCTTAGCGGTGTTTTTTTCAGAAAACTATTACGATCTCATCATAGAGAACTCAACGGTATTTGCTTTGATGAATTACGCCCTGGTGATTGTGTTCTTTTCACGATAGGAGAAAGTCAAAAATGACCGTTTGCCGTAGATGTTGAGTTAGCATAAAAAGCTGCAATTGACCAATACTGCACAATCTAACCCCAAGCCACGAACACCGCAGGAACCCACGCTAATTTCAGCCCTTTTTACCCGACTTATCCACAGTTTTTGTGGATTTCTTAGCCTTCAACGGTTTGTCGCTCTTGGTGAACCGACTCAGGCCGTTGTTTTCCATCCAGGCGTAAAGCGTCGCCGGTGAACAGTCGACAATCCGCGCAATACTGGTCTTGTGGACATTTTTTAGCAGTAGTTCGCTGATTTCGTCCTTACGCTTATCCAGTTTCTTCTCGGCGCTCACAGCCCCCTTGGGTCTACCCAGCGGCAAGCCTGCCGCCCGCCGCTTTGCCAGCGCTTCGGTGGTCCTGGAACTGATAAACTCGCGTTCTATTTCAGCGGCCAGGCCCAGCACCACGGCGGTTATTTTTGAGTTAAGGGAACCGTCCATCACCATGTTGGATTTTGCCACATGCACGGCAATTTCTTTTCTGGCCGCTTCTTGCAATATTTCCAGCACCTGCAAGGTAGATCGTGCCAACCGTGAAATCTCGGCCACCAGTAACACATCACCGGCTTTGGCTTGTGCGAAAAGCTTGCCCAGGTCGCGTTCTTTCCAACTCTTTTTGCCGCTGGCCGTGTCGTCGATAAAGGTCAATGGTTCCAGTTGGTTTTTCTGCGCGTAGCCGATGACGCCGTGACGTTGGTTATCCAGGTCTTGTTTATCGGTGCTAACCCGAATGTAGGCATAAGTTGTCGCTGTCACTGTTAAAGCCCTTTTTTTGGTCTATCATTTTATTCAATTTATACGCTCGTTTAAATTGAATAATAGACTTTTTTTGGCTTTTTCCTTGTATTCCCCATAGCTTTGAACGAAAAAGCGATAAAAACGTGACGTTTATTTTGTATTTTTTGGGAGGAAATATGCAGTTTTTGACCATAAAAAAGCACCAGCGCCAGCGCAAAGATGGCCGTCCACACGCCCAGGCATTTGTCATAAAGAAGACCCGGAAGTTCGGCGAAGTGCTAGAGCAGAAAATTCCGAGGGTTTAGGCTTAAGATCCCCCTTCCTGTTGTGTCCACAACTTACCTTACCAGGCTCGACTCACGCGCTGGCTGCTGCGCCGTTTTTTTCTGCACTACCCGCATCCTCTGCCGCTCGCTCTCGATGCTGGCTTGTAGCTCAGGATTGCCGATCTTAAAGCCGTGTTCCGCCGCCAACTTGACGCACAGGGCTTTGTATTCGGCATTGCCGTTGACCTGAAAGCTGCCCCATTTCTGCGCGGATAACTGCAAAGCCGCCAGTACGCAGTCCCGATTCCGCCAGTCGTGAATGTCGATCTCCCGGCCTTTGTCGATAAAAGAGGCGGTCTGGGTCGCTTCGTCTTTCCGGAGGTAATGCACCTGTTGACCCTGTATTTTCGGCGTATAGGCCCGGATGTCTCGTGGCGTCGGCGGCTCGGTGGTGTCGCCATTGATTCGCTGCGGATCGCCGTTGAGATACCGCCATCTATCGGCCAGTTCTGGCTGTTGCTGTTGCCGTAGCCATTGCTCATAATCCGGAAACGGGCGGTATTGTTTGCGTAACTGTTTCCATGCTTGTTGATGACCTTCCTTCACGCCTGCTTTCTCGGCGGCCTGTTCGGCGGCGAGGATGCTGCGCATGGCATTCAGCAAATCGCCCTTGCCTTTCCAACTGCCTTTTAAAATCGCTTCGCGTTTTGTTTTCTGTTGCGCCGCCAGTTGTTGACGCTCTGCTTCTTGATGCTTGCGAAGTTCCAGTGTCGCGGTGTTCTTCGCAGCATAGTGGGCTTTCCGGCCTGAAATGAAGGTTTCCCAACCGGGTTGTCCGGCCTGGATGGGTTCCGGCTTGCGTTCAACCACATTGATTTGGTCATTGGGCGGCTGATAATCGCCCATGCGTTTTTGTAAATGCGGCAAACTGGCGGCCCGGTCAACGCTGCTGGGTTTGATGGCTACCTCGCCGACATATAGCATGGCCCCGCTGCCTTTTTTTTCGTATCTCATGCCTTTTTCGGCCAGCTGTCGGTGTAACGTTTGCCAATCGCTGGCCGACTTGATGATGGCTGCGCCGTCCTCAATCGCAATCCGCTGCGCCGATTTTTCGCCGCTGCGTTGCTCCCGGTCGCGTATGACCTGATCGGGTTGCCGTAGCTTTTCGGTGTCGAGGTGTTCCCTGCCCAGCTCACCGTTTTCCAGTACCTGGTAGCGTCCGTGCTGCTCACACCGCCAGCCTTGGGCGTGTTCAATTCGTGCTATCGCTTTATGGGCGGCTTCGATGTCAAAACCTTTATTCGGTTTGATCACTTTCAATATATCGGGATGCACCCGGTTGATGACCAAGTGCAGATGGAGATTATCGGTGTCGGCGTGAAGTCCGTAGACGGTCTGATGGTCTTTTAGTCCCAGTTCATCGAGAAATAGGCTGACTGCTTCGTCTATCTGCGCATGGCTGGGTTGTTCGCCGGCTTGCCAGCTCATGACGTAGTGATTGACGGTATCTTTACTTCTCACCGCTTCCTGGGACAAGGCCAGCATTTCCGCCTTTTGGCTTTTCGAGGTATCGGTTAAAAAATTTCTTGATCCAGAATAGACGCATTTCTCGTTGGCGCTATGAGTTTCTGGATTAAGGATGTAATCCAACAGACCGCCGATGCGGGCGGCTTTGGTCGCGGATTTCTTGGGGTTCTTAATTTTTTTGACGACCATCGCTTAGACGCTCTATATAGGTTTTCAGCGCGATCAACGCCTCGGCAGTTTCCTTACTGTTAACGCCGTTGCTTTCGTTATGGATGTGTTTGAGTAAACCACCTAAGCGGCGTAATTCTTTAATCATGATCGCATCTGCGTTGGCGATAATCGGCCTGCCAAAGTAACGGCGGCGCACCAGTTCCGACATACTTAATCCAGCCAGGTCGGCATCTTCGCGCAGGCGTTCTTTTTCGCTGGCGGTGAGGCGGAGTCGTAACATGGCACCCAGGGGTTCTGCACCTAGTGTTTCGAATACCATCTGTTTGTCTCTATTTCCATGGTTAGGGTTGTCGGTTATGATCAGGCATAGTTTTTAATGACATCGCTTTGAAGTTTCAACTAATGTGGTGGCGTGTGTCTTTAATGTAAGACGCGCTAGCGCCGCATAGCCGGGGTTCAGGGGTGTCCCCTGACAGGATTGAGCCGGACTGTGAGAAGCGTAGCGCCGAATGGTCTGGCGGTGCGACTGGCATGATAGTCAGCCAGCTGGTGGAAGTCCAGCCATTGCCCTGTGAGAAGGGAAAATGTAGGCGAAGGCAAGGGTGCCCAAAGAAACTCTTGGTGGCTACCCAACAGGGGAGCA
>JBAZVL010000032.1:0-3872 GCA_041660905.1 Gallionella sp. | reverse complement strand
CTCCAATGTGAAGCCTGCTCCCCTCCTTCAGCGGAAGCGGCGACATTGGTAAAGGCCTCACAACCAACCTGCTCCTGCGTACACTGGCGACCGGTCGACGGAATGAAATAGCTGGAAGTTGCATCCGCCGGATCACTGAAACGCGTGTCCGGATCATTAATAAGGTCAAAGGCAGCCGGTTGCTTGCGGAACTCGGCGTAACCGACACATTCCTGCGGACAAACATCGTTAGATGTGAGGATGGCCGGAACTTCCGGGCCACCGGCCTTATCCGTATACCCCTGACAACCGGCATCGACCTGACGGCAGACTTTGGCAAAGCTATTACAGGCAGCGGAATCGGAAGAGGCCCCCGTGCAGCGCAAATCATCCGGAGCAACCTTCATGTGCAAGGTCGGAAGGTCGCGGTTGGTGCCATTCAGGAAATTTGTTGCAAACTGTCCTTCTTCAAGTTGGAGGGAGTCGACTAATGTGTTTGAACCATCAACTTCTACGACGGCGTAGCGCGTGGATGAAACGGCCAAGAACGAACATTCAAAACGCTGCCAGCTGTCATCAAGTGTGCGACCGGTCGTGCTGATCTGCGGCTGCTGTACCGCAACGCTACAACCGGAGCTCTTGAATGCGGTCGAGAGTTGCGCGACTGGCGACTCGACGATGGCTGCGCCTGGCGCGCTCTGCATCTGGCGCACGGTGACCGTGGCTGAAGGAGCTGCGCCGTTGGCACGGAACCAGGCGGAGACGGTGTAAAGACGGAGCGGAATAACATCAACATCCTGACGGAGACGGTTGGCAGGATCCGTGGCGACGGTGCCCTCAAAAGCCGAGCGGCCCGTAGCGACCGTCGGCGCGGCGTAGGCACCTCCGACGAGTTTGCGCCAGTTATCGAGCTGGGTCGGGTCACCACTTACTGTTTCAAATGATGGATTTTGTACGACGTTCAATGCGGAGACACCAACCTCGGCGCTCAACAAACGCGTACAACCTTCATCGTTGGCGGAACATGGTTGAAGCGTGCTATCAAAGTAGGTCTGACCGCCTGACTGCTGCCACTCCCCTGCCGTATTGCGCGTAAGCGCATATGACATACAACCAACATTTTCCGCGCGACAGACGGAATAATCGATGGTGTTGCGGAGATAAGAAACCGTTTGACCGGCGCGGTTTGCAAAGGTACGACAGCTGGCAAAGTCTTCCTGACATTCATCGGCGTTAAAGCGGTAGACGGTTTTGTCAGCGACACAATACCCATAACCACCGACACACTCGCCACGATCATTGCGACGCAGACAGGTCTGGATATCGCGACATTCTTCACGGCGCTGGCCAAGGCGGCTGGAAATGAGCGTGTCGCCAAAGCCGGTAAGCTGACATTGCTGCTGGAACGATGTCACGACCCAGTTTGGGTCGACAAGCTTACACCAAGGATGCTCGGCATCACGGCGACCGGCGGCATTACAATTGGAAAAACCTTCCACGACTTCCTGCAAATTCACACAACCGCCAGCGGCAGCACAGCGCGCGACGTTTTCCGCGGAGTTGGCGGCGAACTCAAGACCGACCGGCAAAATACGCATCGCGCGCAACTTTTGCAGGTTACCGGCACAGTAGGCATATGTATGACAGTTGCGATCCTGGTTCTCGCGGACATTGCTCGTGGGGATAAGACGCCAGTCGGCTTTCAGCAAACCTTCATCCATGGCACGGCGGATCGTCATGTTGCCTCCGGAGGTCTTTCCCTGGATCAGCTGGGCGAGACTTTGGTCGGCGGCACAGTTCCACAAACCGCGATTGTCCGGACAAGCGATGAGCTCGGCGGTGATCTCGACTTCACTGACGCGTAACAAGGTGACGTTCTTCAAGTCGATGTTGGCTTTGCGCGCATCGGTTTTGCTGCGGACGCTGATCGCATCGGGACTGATGCCGACTTGCGTCGCGGCCGAGAAGTTAAAGGCGCCGATAATTCCGCGCTCCATCACGCGCGACAACAATTTGTTGGCGAGCGTGTTGATAAACATCGAGGCCGTGTACGAGGCGAGCTGGGAAAAACCTTGTTCAAATGCCGTGGTCATCGTCGCCAAAAAGGCATCCGACTCGCTCTTGGACGGCTTCTCAACAATTTCTTCCGTTGTCTGCTCCTTCACGAGGTTGGCCGGAGTCTTGATCGTGCCGTCGACTTTGCCTTCAACCGGTCGGAAACCATCGCCCTCTTCACGTTCTGCCGTAGCTTTTTTGAGCTCGTCGGCGACATTAAAGGTGGAGCGGCCAAGAATCGTGGCGCTCACGCCGAGCTCACTCCCATTGGTATTGAAACTGGCGCCTACAAAATCCGTGACTTCCGCGTTGGAAAGCGTCGTGTACAAATTCTCGTAGTTGGAAACGATTTCCTGGAAATCACAACGCGGTCGCGGGCGCTGGGTTGCGGTCGGATCGAGTCCGGGGATGTTGTTGCTGATCGAGATTTGCAAATTGAGCAATTGTCCCGGGTTTGGCGGACGACAAAGGTCAAAGCCGGCATCCTGAAAAAATTCTTCCGACAAAGATCCGATAAACTCACCGGCGGCATCCTGACCGACATTTTCCAGATACGCACCAAAACCATTTTCAAATGCGAGTGCGCCCTGTCCGGTACCACCGCTCGCCAAATAGTTGGCTGCGTCATACGCGATCTGGCCGGCAAAGGTACGGGCTGCGTTAAAAAAGGCGGTGACAGCGGCTTGGGAAAGTGCCTGGAAGATCTCATCCAACACGTCGTTGGTCTGCTCGGGGACGTTGGTGACCACTTCCACCGGGATGGCACGTGCCGGATGCGTGACCAGCGGACTGCCAACCACAACGATTGCAGCAAGGCAACCGAGGGTCGCGATCAGGAGGCGCTGGAGGAAGGGTCGATGATACATACCGTAATATTATGGAGAGGTGGTGGTGACCGTTGTATTGGTATTAGCGGAGACGGAAGCTTCACGGATCTGGAGCACTCGGGCGTAGGTCGTGGCGTAAATGGCACGCAAGTCATCGTCCGAGAGCGACTGGAGGCTGTCGGTTGCGACGAGATTGTACTGCGTCAGTATCTCGCGGATTTGCTGCGGCGTCATCTGCGCCGGATCTTTGGCGTCCTTGATGAATTGCTGCGCATTGCGGATTCCGGCCGGAAGGTTTGGATCGGCATTGAACTGGCTGACGTCGATCAGATCGCTGAAGGATGATGATGCTGCACCGGATGGCTGTTGATTGTCGAGCTGGATACAGGTTGTTCCAGCCGGACAATTTGGATCACTCGACTGCGCGATTTCGATCGCATCCGGAATTCCGTCGGAGTCGGTGTCACCGAGATATGGCGAGGTGCGATAATTGTACAGTTCGCTGTAATCGCTCAAACCGTCGCGGTCCGTATCTTTGGTTTTGGAATTCTCGAGTTCATTGTTGCGCTCGGACTGCCTCGCCAATAATTCTTGCGCGGGTTTCAAAACATTTTTTGAAATCCGGAATGGTGAAATAACTTGTGCATGAAGATACACGGTGGACAAGATCAGAACGACGATGCTGCACAATCCCAAAACAGACGCAGTAAAACGCCTCTCGGTAGGCAAGGAACGCCACCAATCTTTGACACGCTCAACAGGCGCCAAAGTCATGGGGGTATAATAGCACATGACAAAACCGGAAACGAGGCTTACACTTGTGTAAAATATGGAACACGGAACATGGACCTTGGGGACAGAAATGACTCCCCCTCCGACAGGCAGTTGGTTTGAGGGTGAAAACGAGGGCCAGCTGTCCGTAGACGTCTTCCGCGAGGGTGACAGTCTGGTTGTAAGGTCGACGGTCGCCGGCGCCAAGCCTGAAAACCTCGATATCGCCGTAAATGGCGA
>JBAZVL010000031.1:0-3909 GCA_041660905.1 Gallionella sp. | reverse complement strand
TGAAGTCGGGGCTGCCCTGACGGCCGGCGGGTAGGCCGCGGTCCACCCAGTGCTTCACCACGCAGTCGTAGTCGCTGAACCCGCACAGTTCCTGCACATCGGAATAGCGTGCGCGGTAGTACTTGGTGTGAAACTCCAGGCTTCCGCGTCGGCCTTCACGGAAGCCGTGGTCGCGCCAGTGCGTGGCCAAGTCTGCATTAGCCTTGACGACATCCGGCGCGTAGTCGTAGTAGTCGTCCCAGTCGAATACCGACGAGGCGAAGCGCGGGTCCGGCGCCTTCTTACGGTGCTTCTTCTTGCCGAAGCCCTTGAACACGTTGTCGGCGGCCTTCAACGCTTGGTTGGCGGCATTGGTCGACTGGTTGGCTACGTTGCGCGCGGCGTCCTTGGCGTCCTTGGCGGCCTTAGCGGTAGCGGCCGCGGCGTTACTGATCTTCTTCAGCTCTTTATTGGCGGCGCTGGCGGTGTAGCCGCTGAGGTTCTTGTACTCGCCCGCGACCTTCTTGTAGGCGGCTTCGAGCTCCTTGCCGATGCAGTTCGGGAGCTTGGCCGGGTCGACGTTGACGCCGCCCTGGCCCTCGAACACCTTGGCGATGTCGGTGCTGGCCTCGATGGTGAGCTGTGTCTTGATCTCGAAGGGGTTCGTGCAGGTGGCGTTCACGTACACCGACATCGTGCTGCCGGCCAGCGTCACTTCCACCTTCTGTCCGGCCAGATTGCCCTTCAGGCTGATGTCCTGACGGTCCTTGTCGACATCGGCCAATGCCTCCATCCTGAACTTCACCTTGCCCAGCGGGCCCAGCTTCAGCGTCAACGCTTCGCCCACCGCGCCGTGCAGGCCCGAGGCACCGGCGGAGGCGTCCAGCCAGCCCATTTTCTGCCCGAGGATGTTCACCTCGCCGGCGGCGCGCATGAAGGGCCCACCGTCGGCCAGCGGCCCCAGCACGACGATGTTGAAGGCCTTGTCGTTTGTTGGCCAAGGCTTGCTGCTGTCGCCGAAGCGGTACACCGGCACCTGCACGGGGTTCTGCAGCTTGAACACCGAGAGCGGCTGGGTCGCTGCCAGCAGCGGCTGCTTGAAGGACGCGATGTTGCGGATGAAGCCGCCGCCGTACTTCGCCAGCCGCGGGTCGGGGCTGGCCAAGGCCACCATCACGTGCGCGGCATCTTCCATCGTGAAGTTCGCCGGCGAGGCCATGCGGAACGAGAAGTCCAGCAGGTCCAGCGCACCAGCCGGGTCCAGCGGGGTTTGGAACTTCACCAGGATCGTCTTGTTGGGCACACCCTCGAAGCTGGCGTTGCCCTTGAAGCCGAAGGTGCCGACGTTGTTGAGGGAGAAGGTCGCATCCGTCAGGATCATCTGCGGTGTCCCTAAAGTGACAGTAGCGTTCGGCGCCAACTGGAATTCCACATAAGCCTCGGGTTTTAAGGCATCCGCCCCGGCCTTTTTCATGGTCTCGCTTTCTTTCAGCGCCATTGCCAGTCCGGCACCGGCTCCCGCACCGCTGGCAAGATCGGTTGGAATCGGCATCACGACGCCGGCACGAATCGTCAACTGATCCGCCCTCACCCCCAAACTATTCATGGTGACCGCCATCACTTTCCCGAGACTGGCCTGGGCCGTGAATTGCACACCCTGGGCAAAGAATAACGAGCCCACGTTAAAGTAGCTTTTTTTCACGATCGCCTGCAAATCCTGCGGCATCTTGATAGTGTCGAGCGCAAAATCCGAGGTTGAGATGGAAATAATCATGTCGGTGACTTTGGTGCCGTCTAGCATTTTCTGGATATTATCTTTAAGTAGTTTTGGCAGAGCGACTGAGCGGTTGATTACCAGAAAGAATGTCTGCTGTTCGTTTCGACTGGCGAAGAAATATAGTTTCAGAGGAACATCGACACCGTCCATTTTGATTATGGTCGAAGTGGTGTAGCAACCGGTTAATTCAGCGCCGCATCCCGTTGCTTTCAGTTCGCCAATCATCTTGTGTACAACATCTTTAAGGCCGCTAATCGGTAACGCACCCAACATTTTTTTGATCGTGGGTTTAACTTCCGGCACGCCCGCCGCTTGCACGGGAAGGGTAAAGATACCAAGTAAACTACAGATAATAGTGATCAACAATTTGTTCATGTGCGCCCCAAATTTATTAAAATTGTTTTGCCTGCGTCCCACGGATGGGTATTTCAGACTCAATTTGTTTTCCCTCGACTGACTAACCTAGTACATCGTTAGTAATACAAAAAATCCAAAGCTTGCCGCAAACGGTCACCTGTGCTGTGCATGCGATCCCAGCGTTCTAACGACACATCTCCCTGGCGAAATTCGCGAAACAGCCTCGTCGTTTTTTGGTGATTAAGAATGGATTCAACAGTGGAGGGAGTACGTGCGGAAAAGCCGAATTTTTCACGCAAGGCTTTCATGCTGTCGCTCATCACGCCGCTTTGCCCATTTCCCATTTTCGAGGTGTACACCGGCATGCGCGGCGTAACAAGGATCAATACCGAGCGTTGAAAATCGACATCCCTCTTGCTCGAAAAGAAATATTGAATTCCGGGAATATCCTGCAGACCGGGTACGCCGGTGCGGGTACTTGAGGTTTCTTTTTCACTTAATCCGCTGAGCACCAACGTATCACCAAAATTCATCACCACATTGGCATTGGCCGATGTTTCAGAAATTTCCAGGCGATAGGCGAAGGCTGCCGAATCGACACTCGCATTCAAAAAAGTACGCTGTGCCTCAACCTTAAGCTGAATTTTTCCATTGGCTAAAAAAGTGGGCGTTACCGCGAGCTTCACTCCAAAGCGTTTGTCCACCGGAATTGCTGATGTATTTCCCAGCGAGCTGGTAGAGGTTACCGCCGCATTCAGATTGGTTCCGGCAAAAAATTCCGAAGGCATGCCTTCTATTGCCGCCAGTGTGGGACGCGCCAGCACCTCGTTTAACGTGCTGTTTGCATTGGCTATATTTAGCGAATATGACATCGCGGGTATGGTGAGCGCACGCGTGATAATGTTTTGCGAACCCGGTGTCGCCGAGCTGTTATAGCTTTGCGAATAAGCCGGAGACATCGTGCCGTTGATACTCGAACCGAGTTGCAGGGTTAAGGCATTGAGCAAATTAATCCCCTTTGCGGTGGCGATTAATTCCTGAGTTGAGACCATCACCACATCGACCAACACCATGCGCGGGGTTCCATCATTCGCAACTTCGACTGTTGCAGTATTGGCTGATGCTTGCTTGGAGGTGGCATTCGTTCCCTGATTGGCAACTTCCGCATCAATGGCGGGAGGCTGCAGAGAATCTGTTTCTGCAGCATCGCCCAAGTCCGTTTTCATCAATCCATTTGCAGGGTTATTGCCTGCAAGAAGTGCGGGCCGCGCCTGATAAAATGCTTTCCACTGTGCCAAGCGCCGATCCACAATAACCGTATCGCCCCCTTCACCATCTAGCTTTCCCATTTCCAACCTCATTGCGTCGGCTTTTTCAAACTCGCCGCAGGATGCATAAACAGAAATGCTCGATCTGACGAAGCGTGCATTGGTGTCGGGTGATATTTTTTTATACCGATCAGCCATGGCACAGGCGGTTTCAGGATCACTTGCCATGTAGGAAGCCACCATCAGCCCGTAGGTCGACACATCACTGTCGGGAGACATCAGCAATACTTCGGAAAATTCTTCTTTGGCTTGTTCAAATTGTTTAAGGTCCAAATAGGTCAATCCAAGGAATTCTTGTGCAATCCAGTTACTCGGGTCAATGCGCAAAGCTTGCCGGTAGCCTTCTATGGCCATTTCGTTTTTTTGCGAATCACCTTGGCGCGCCTGCAAGTGATAAATAAATCCGTTTAAAAAATGCAAATAGGTGTTGCGTGTATCTAGCTGTAATGCCTCGTTAATCGCCTTACT
>JBAZVL010000030.1:0-4464 GCA_041660905.1 Gallionella sp. | reverse complement strand
TCCGACCGCATTCGAGTTTGCAGTACGCAACCCCGGCGGAATTCCGCCGGGGTTGCGAAGTCAGTTCAACAACCGGGGCCACGAATCTCTAGATCGAATTGGTCCGATAAAACCAGTCAGGTCACCGCGGTTTGTGCCGAAACTGGAGGGCTCAGTTCGGCCAGCAACTGCCGTTCGGCGAAAAGGAATACCGAGGTATTGAGTGAGTGGTATCAGCGTATAAGCAGACATAGTCGAAAATATCCGGCAGCACCTTTCACCCAAAATTGAAGACGCAAGTGGCAGCGATGGATCCTTGCTATTCCGGTCGCAGCCGGGATTCCAGATGGCCTCTACAACGGATAGAGATGGTTTCAGATTGGCGCAAAGTCAGCAACAAACTTCTGGAACGCCATCACGTCCATCGGACGGGCGATGAAATAGCCTTGCGCCGTGTCGCATCCCGCGACCTTCAAACCATCCCAGTCCCGCTGCGTCTCCACTCCTTCCGCCACGCTCTTGACCAGCAGCTTGTGCGCCATGTCGATGCTCGACTCCACCACGATGCGCAATGCCTTGTGGTCCCAGAAGTCCTTGACGAAGGACTGGTCGATCTTCAGCTCGCTGAATGCGATGCGCGTCAGCTGCTGTATGTTGGACGAGCCTGTGCCGTAATCGTCGATGGAAAGCGCGAAACCGTTCATGCACAGACGCGCCAGATTTTCCAATGCCGGTGCGACATCGGTCATGGCTGCGGATTCGGTGATCTCCAGCACGATGAATTTCGGGTCCACTGCCAGTTCGCGTGCCGTCTGGGTAATCTTCTCCGCCAGGGAAGTGTCGTCTAGGGAAACCAGCGACAGATTGACCGAGACGGTAAGGAAATAGCCCTTTTCGTGAAAAGCACGCAGCGCCGCAACGGATTTTCTGAGCATGCGGAACGTCAGGTCGTCGATGTTGCCAGTCTGTTCCAGCACGGGAATGAATGCATAGGGGCCGATCACGCCGTGATCCGGATGTATCCAGCGCGCCAGCGCCTCCGCCCCCGTCAACCGCCCGGTTTTCATATCCACTTTGGGCTGGAAGAACGGCTCGAATTGATCGGCGTGAATCCCTTGCAGTATCTCGTCCAGCGTAAAACTCTTCGCGGGGGCTTGCGGCGCTTTTCTGGTCGTTGGGTGGCGCTTCAGCAGGTATTCCCTGAGGTTTTCCAACAGGACGGGCTTCTCGATTACGCCCAGCAGCTGGATGCCATACAACTGGGTCATGCGGCCAACTGACGCGAGCAGCTTGCTGTCCAGCGCACTGATAAGTATGACGGCAATGTTCTGACACCCTGCGCCCAGATGGCGGAGGAACTCCATGCCGTCCATTTCAGGCATGTTCAGATCGCAAAGCACCACGTCGATCGATTCCGAATTCGGCCCGAGAATGATGTCGAGCGCCTGTTTGCCATTGCTAGCACTGAGGACCGAGGCGACGCCCAGCGAGGCCAGCATGCCGACCACGACATCGCGCTGAAAGTCGTCATCTTCCATAATCATCACGCTCATATCAGTGATCTTCATTGACTGCCTCCTGGCTTGCTTGCGGCCGTAAGGTAGGTCGCCAGTTCATCGAGCGCTTCATCCAGCGCTGCTTTGGCGGACCGCGCCTTGGCCATATCGTCACCCCGTGCCGCATGCTCGATGGCTTCGCAGCTTGCGGCCAGAGACTTTGCGCCCACCATACGGCTGGATCCCTTCATGCGATGTGCTGTGCGCTCCAGATTGTCCCGGTCACCCTGCGCAAACATCGCGGACAGCTTCAAGTGGTCGGCACGAATATGCGACAGGAAGTCTTCCAGCACCTGGGGATGCGCCGCGCTGTCCGCAACGACTGTGTTCAGCACCGCATAATCGATGGGTTCGCCGGCGTGCGGCGGCGAAGCGGGAGATTCCTCGTCCGCCTCGGTGATGGACAGCCATTTTGCCAATGTCGCCCTGAGCTGCGCCAGATTGGCCGGCTTGACCAGCAGGTCGTCCATGCCAGCCGCGTCACAACGTCCCGCTTCCTCGGCAAGCGCGTTTGCCGTCCAGGCGATGATCGGGGTGCGCGAACGCGACTCCTCGGTCTCTATCCTGCGTGCTTTCCGGGCGAACTCGTAACCATCCATCTCCGGCATGTGGCAATCGGTGATGACCAGCGCAAAGCGCCCCTCCCGCCACATCGACAACGCGACCTCGCCGTTCTCTGCCGTTTCGGCGCGCAGGCCGAGCAGTCTGATTTGCCGCCCCAGCAGGTCGCGGTTGATCGGATGGTCGTCCACCGCCAGCACCAGCGGTGCTTCGCTGTCGCCAACGATCAGGGGCTTTACCTCGCGCTGCTTCACTTCCAGGTGCGTGCCTTCCACCACCTCTGCCGGCGCACCGGATAACGGCAGGATCAGCGTGATGCTGAATACGGAGCCGCACCCATATTCGCTCTGCAGTTCGATCTGTCCGTCCATCATTTCTGCCAGGCGGCGGCAAATTGCCAGGCCCAGGCCGGTGCCACCATACATGCGGGCAGTGTCGGCACTTTCCTGCCGGTAACGTTGAAATAGGCGTTCCTGGGCTTCCGCGGCGATGCCTATCCCCGTGTCCCTGACGGAGAACCGTATGCGATCCCCGCTATCAAGGTGACTCAGCAGCTCCGCACGCAGTTCTATCTCTCCCTGTTGCGTAAACTTGATCGCATTGCTAACGAAATTGTTCAGCACCTGCGAGAGGCGCAGCGGATCGACTATGTAGGCCGCAGTAAGCCGTGCGTCGACGTGCTGCCCAAGCATCAGGGATTTTGCGCTGGCTACGCGCGAATAGGTGTTAACGACATCCTGCAGCAAGAGCGGGATCGACGTGGGACGGGGCGAGAGTTCGAGCTTGCCGTCCTCGATCTTCGACCAATCGAGGATATCGCTGACGATACGCAGCAGCCCCCTGCCGGAATCCCAGGCGGCGTCCAGAGTTTTGTGCTGGTCTTGGTCGAGTTGCGTCATGGAGAGCAATTCCAGCATCCCGAGCATGCCTGTTAGCGGGGTGCGGATCTCGTGGCTCATGGTGGCGAGGAAAGAGTCCTTGGCGCGATTGGCTAGTTCGGCCGCTTCCTTGGCGGCGACAAGATTGCGTTCGGCTAGCTCGCGCGCAGTTACGTCCCTGAACAGGATGCCTACGATCCGGCTGCCGGCGCCGCCGATGCGTGACGCAAATACATCGAAATGCCGCTGCACGGCTGGGGACGGATTGTCGAAGCGAATCGGTTCGCCTGTTTCAACCACTTTGCCGAATATTTCATACCAGCTTCCATCCTGGTCGGGGACCAGCTGGCGGATCGTCTTGCCTTGCGCATCGTGCAAGCCTGATTGCTGTTCGAACGCCGGGTTGATTTCCACAAAGCGGTAATCGTTGGGCTTGCCGTCCGGGTCGTAAAGCATCTTGATCACGCAGAAGCCTTCGTCCATCGACTCGAACAGCATGCGATATCGCTCTTTGCTGGAAAGCGAGGCGGCGTTGGCATCGTCGGCCTGTTTGATCGCCTTGAGTCGCCGGGCTTGCGAGATGCTGAAAAGAATGCCCATGACTAGAAACACGCCGATCGAAACAAGGGACATCGGTGTTTCGCCGCCGAACGAGAATTGCGGCTGGATGAAGAACCAGCGCACCGCCAAGGCAGAGATGAAAGTGGACATCAAGCCGGGGACGAGTCCGCCGATCCAGGCACTGACAAAGACTGCGGGAAAGAACAGGAACCACGCATAGGGCTCGATGGCTGCCCAGAATATCCATTGCAGGGCAAGCGCAACCAGCGGCGGCACCATCGCCAGAAGCAATCGCTGAGGCAATTGGTCCCGAACCTTCATGCAAAGCCTCTCTATGTGTACTGGATCACCTGGAAGGACGCCGCAGAAAGGCCACAGAAACCACGACGGCTATATCGGTATAAGAAATCTAAACACCAGTCTATCAAGATAGGCGCGGAATTGGACAAAATCAATATGCATTGCGCTGCAGTCAATTAACCCTGTCCAAAAGATGGCAGAGTAACTACCAGACCTTAACGGGAAAGATCTGGTGCTCACCACGCGGCATGCTAATGCAGGTCCAATTTCAATGGGAGGGTACGCGGCAATGTCGGGTTTTCAAACCACGTATTTATTGTGGATATTCAGCTCTCTATAGAAAGGAAGCGATTAGCCCTGATTGTTTTTGTCCCACACCCTGCTCACCACGTCAGCGCGATTTGTCCGCGGCTCAGCCTAGGATGGAATGACCACAATGCGTTCTTGGCGGCCATCAAAAATGTATTTACCGAATGGCCGGAATGGGCCATATTCTGTTGAGAAAGTCGGTTTTATTTTTCCGCGGGTGCGGTTCAACATTCTCGAATTGAAGTCCTGGGCGAGTTGGTTGTGTGTGTCTGAAGGCGAGGTACCCTCAACCCGCCACTACTCGGGTATCAGGTTCGCTT
>JBAZVL010000029.1:0-5168 GCA_041660905.1 Gallionella sp. | reverse complement strand
CAAGAAATGGACGATGCCGATCCGCGACTGGAAGGCTGCCTTGAACCGCTTTACGATCCAGTTCGAGGGGCGCCTTCCTCAGCGGTAACTCAAACTCCGTTTACACAAAATTCTGTACACCCTCCGGTTACCTATCATTGCTTGCGATTTCGCTATATTGCATTGGCTTGGTGGTGAGCTTACTTGATGCGAACATACGATTGCTGCCACCCAATGTTTTGCTCTATCTGAGAACCGCATTTGTCTTTGTATACGTATTTTTCTTTGCACAAATGATGAGCATTACGCTTGTCGCGTTGTTTTACCTGAGCGATCGAATTCACCGGCAAACGCCAACGCCACTTCCTCCAGAAGACATCCCTTCCGATCAATAAGCTACCGAGCCGTCAATCAGATGGCCTTCCCCTACAGGACACCGCGCGTCGCACTGATGATGCGTGCGCCTACGAGCGAGCTAAGGTGAGATCGCCCCGCGAGTCAGGACACAAACCGACGGGAGTCAGGCGCAAGCCGACAACGGAAGTCAGGCGGAACCGACGACTGGGGCGACCTCACAATCATCCGCTAGCGGCAATTTGCGCACCTTCCCACGTCAGGGGGTGTGCTACCGTTCGTGTAGATCAACACGGGGTGAGTATGCAGACCCATGGCTCTGTATATTTATTGGTTATGCGGCAAAGGTTCAAAAGACGGTAGATAGAAATGACCACTGGTAATGTTGAAAAGAAGAAAGCATCAGGCTGGATGAAATATTTAGTCGGGTTTGTTTTCGGATTTATTACTAACTTCAGTGGTGTGCTTGAAAACATCACAAAAATCCCATCGAGCTACCATGATTTCAAAGCAACATACCTTTATGATAAAGACCTTTTGAATGGGTCATGGTCGACTAATGCTGAATACGTAATGAACAGTAGAGAAAAGGGCCTCGATATAGACCAGCCAAATGTAGTCTTAACTTTGAATGTTGATCATGATGGCGGCGTCGAAGGAGAAATAATTAGCAAAAAGATCTGTGACGCGCTGCCAATCACATGGATAATTTCCTTCGAAAGCGATCCACCAAGTTTGAAGAATTTATTTGTAGATAGATCATTCTTCATAAAGCAATTACATAATGGTGATATGGAAACAGTTGCTGAACTAAAATTGGTGGACCAAAATAAGAGACATCAAGTAATTACGTTTAAAACAGTAAGAGATACTACAAACTCACTTCCTAAGTTCTTAACTTTTGGCAAGGCCTTGCCATCATATGGAGAGGATTTCAAGAGATTGAGCGCTTACTGCGCTGGCTCGTCGATTCGTCTCCGAGAGGCCCTAAAGAAAGACTCTCAGTCACAAGGTGCGCAAAAGCATTGATGTGAGGCAGTCAGCACCAGCCCCGGCAGCGCGCTTCGAATCAAATCTCCGACCATGCTCGCGTGTGCAGGAGAGCCGCGCGCCCCTAGGGGCAGGCCCTCGTACTGATCTCCTACACGCGTCGCGACGGCTCCGCCCGGCCCGCGCCCAGCGTCCCGCCGCGCGCCCCATTTTTCGTGACTCTTTCGTGAGTCGGGGGCGCTAATTGACGTAAGTTGTTGAAATTATTGGTGCGCCCGGCGGGATTCGAACCCACGACCACCGCCTTCGGAGGCCGGAGGTCGCCATGGGTATCATGAGAGAAGGCACATCGAGACTTCAGACCAGGACGAGCGTCTGAGGCTTGCGAGCGTTGTCACGACAGCCATGGGGATAGACACAGTCGCGGCGTGTAGCCTGACCCCTACACGAGGCCGCGCCATGCGACGATTTTGCTTCGGCCAAGCAGCCTCCATCCTTGACATACCCCGCGAGTCAGGCCCGATCCGACAGGTGTCAGGCGCCAGCCGACGCTGCAACGTCCGGTGGAACCGACGAACCCGGGCACCTCGAAATTCCGGAGTTCGAACATGCTCGAAGTGCGCCCCAATGATGCCGGCTTTGTCGTGTACGACACGGTCGCAGACGAGGCCGTGATCCAGTTCGCCAGTCGCACCGAAGCGGATGAGTTGATCGCTGCATTGCAGATTCAGGAGCTGCATGCCCAGCTCAAGCGGTGGTCGGCCGATGCTGTGCCTGGGGTGTGGTGATCTCTCACAGCTTGACCAGGTCAAGCGAGCAGCCCGGTGCGCGGCGTGTCGGGGCCATGGCCCAGCGCATTCATGCAGCGAGGCATTGCGATCGGTGGGCGGATCGTAGCGGAGTGCACTGTCGCTTTGTCGCGAGCATCCGAGAAGCCGTGCCGGAAGCACAGCTTCTTCACGTCCGATCTCCTCATGACATGGGATCGGACTCGAAACGATTGGACTCCTCAGATTTGGGGAGACGTCGATCTTCTCGCGTATTGACGGCAGTGCGGATCGGGTACCGCGTTGGCACGGGCCTCTTGCACGCAAGTGAACGGTATGCCCTGTCCACGCTGTAAGGGTCGCCGGTGACGGCGACCCTTACACGAGCTCAGTTGGCGTTCAACGTGACTTCATCGACAACGAACGATGTCTGATACGAAGAATCTTCCGTCCCGATGAACTTCAAGGTGATCGTCTTGCCGATGTAGGCATTGAGATTCACGCTGTGCTGCTGATAGCCAGATGCAGCGTCAAGGTTGGAGAACTGGGCCACCGTCCCCAGCAGCGTGCCAGCGGTATCGAAGACCTGCACCTTGATGGTGTCGTAAGCATGGCTTGTCGACGTCTCGGCCGTATCGACGTGCAGCCAGTACGACAGCGTCGCGCTGGAGTTGCCTGCTGGGATCGTGACGGTCTGGGCCACCGTATCGGTGTGCGTGCTGCCATAACCGTCCAGCCACACGAAACCGGATCCACCATGCGCCGTTTGCCCGGAACAACCGCTGTTGGTGCACAGCGCGCCGGAACTTACCGTCCACGGGGTTGCCGTGCTGTTCTCAAATCCAGTGTTGCCCAGCAGCTGCCCGCTGCCGCCACCGCCACTGGAGGTCAACACGATGGACTTGGTGACAGCATTGGTCTTGCCCCCGTTGTCCGTCACGGTCAGCGACACCGGATACGTTCCGGCCGAGACATACGCATGGCTCGGACTGGTCGCGGTCGAGGTGCTCCCATCGCCGAAGTTCCAAGCGCTGGACACCACGGTTCCGTCGCTGTCAGTGGACGTATTGGTAAACGCCACGATGAGGCCACTGATCGAATCGTTGAAGGCGGCCACCGGTGGGACATCGCCACCGCCGCCGCTGGATGGATTGAACACGATGTCCGTGACGGGGTGCAGCTCGATCCCATTGGGCGCCACGCCGGTCTGCCCATGCAGGAAATCGAAGAAGCCGACGCCTTTGACCTCCACGGGAATATTGACCGTGTGGAAGCTCGTGGTCGCGGTGTACTTGGCGTCGAATTCGCTGCGCGCGTTCTGAATGCCGGCAGCGAGAGGGCTACCGGAGCCAACGCAGGCCGGATCTGGAATCTCCGCGATCATCGTGTTGCCCTGGGCATCCTTGAGCACCAGGTGGTAATCCGAGTCGCCTTCGAGTTTGTACTCGACCAGGGTGGCGTCGAGAACATAGGTCGTTGTCTCGGTCGGTTGCACGCGTGCGTTTGAGGGCGGGCTGCTCGGTGCGCCCACTGACCGCAGGTAAGCGATCGTGCTAGCTACGGGACTGCTGGTATTCACCATTCCGACATCCGGATCGGTGCCGGTCTTGACCGACCAGCGCTCCACCCCGCACTGACCACTACTGGCATAGGGGGTGACCGTCAGTGCTTCGTGTTCGATGCCAAAAGCGGGCTGCTGGGCAGCACCATGGTTAGCGGCGAAGGCAACACCACTTGCTCCAACCAACAAGCTAATCAGTGAACGACAAAGGGTTCTGTGTTTCATCACGACGTCTCCTTGACAGTGATGGGAGGCTATCAACGAGGCTAGGTGCCCCGGATCCAGCGATGGGAGCGCTATCTGTGATCCAACGGAGACTCACCATAGGCGCGCCCTGTGAAGCAAGTGTTGCAATTCATCTGAGTCTGGTGAAGGTGCCGTCGAAATGACCCAAACCAGAGTCATCGCATAGAGATGACGGCGAACAACCGCACATGCATCAGGGCCGATCGCCGCACCGCACGACATGCGCCCATGGACGACATTTGTTGTTGAAATTGCCGAGCTGGGCTAGCCCTGCTGCAAGACTTCCCGTTTCGCTGACGACGTCATCTATCCAAATGACTTCCAGCAGCATTTGCCCTTGGTCAACCGTTGTCCATACGAAAGTTTCTTAAAGAGCGAGACGCATGTCTTTATTCATGCTGCAGGCCTCGCCATCGGGGGCAATTCGTTTTCTTGAGCTGCCGTGCTGATGTAGCCAGCTACACGGATCGCTTCGCCACGGCAAGATTGCGTGGCCCCGAAAACATGGGAAATCTCGTGTACTGTCGTCGCTCAGGGTGGCCTGGGCATGCGCTCGGATGACAGAAATATCTGGTGGCCGAGGTGGGGTTTGGCCGTGCTGTCGTTGCGGCGCTATGGCACGGCGACAGCGACCTGGGCGCCCAGGTGCGCCGTACGATTAGACGAGGTCAGGCATTCGCGCGGTGGCTACCTGCGCCTGCTGCAGGGCGAGGTCGGAGGGTAGGGACGCTCCCGCTGACATGGAAAACGTCCCTGCACGGGACGATCGTCGGTGCTGAAACTGGCTCCATCCGGCGGCACTGGGTTCGCCGGCGTCTCTGCCTGATGGAGGCCGATCCGATGAGATCTGCACCCCTGCGACCCTCGGCAGCGCCCGCGACTGCGCCGCTGCCCCCCGCGTCCGTGTCATCGGCCCGCTATGTGACCAACGACGAGGCCGCCGCTTTTCTGCGATTGTCCCCGCGCACGCTGGAGAAGCAGCGGGTGATCGGCGGCGGCCCGCGCTTTCGCAAGTTCGGTCGGCGCGTGATGTACGCCATCCCCGACTGAGCTTGCCCACGAACTTCGTACCCCATAACCGTGGTCATGGACTGGCGTAATGGGCCTGAGCGGCAAGCCAGTGTTTCTCGAACTGCATCGGGCAGACATAGTTCAAGGTGGAGTGTAGTCGGGACTGGTTGTACCAGAGCAGCCAGGCGATAGTTTCATCTTTGGCGTGGCGGCGAGTGACGAAGCGCTGACCGTGCAGCCGTTCCACTTTCAATGATCCG
>JBAZVL010000028.1:0-5584 GCA_041660905.1 Gallionella sp. | reverse complement strand
GGCGGACACCATCGCCTCGCCATACCGTGCAAAGCGTGCCTCCAGACTCGTGCCCATGACCCACCTCCTTGCGTGTTGCTCGAAGATGGCGTCATCATGCCATAACTTTCATAACACAGTAGAATTACCAGAAGTTCGGCCAACACATGGGACGGGTGCGCGAGGTTTCACGCAGTGCCGTGTCCGCTACGGAGGTTAGTCGCCTACTGGGCGAGAACATCAACGATTCACGTTACCGGGTGGAGGTGGCCTTGGATAGCCAGAGCGTGCTGGCATATGGAAAGCGTGAATCGCTCCGGCCCGGCATGACGCTAGACGCCGATGTTCTGTTGGATCGGCGCCGTCTGATCGAATGGGTGCTGGAGCCTCTGTATGGGTTCACGCACGAAATACGCAGCGACATCGCGGTGCCAACGGCGGGGACTCGTTAATGGCCGATGGCAGCATCTTCTCTGCTTGGGCCAATCGCCGCCAGTTGCCGCTGGTCATGCAAACCGAAGCGGCCGAATGCGCTTTGGCATGCCTGGCCATGATCGCCCGTTATCACGGCCACGACATCGATCTGGCCAGTCTGCGTCGCCGTTTCAGCACCTCCTTGAAAGGCGTCGACCTGAACCGAGTGATCGAGATCGCGCATGGACTTGGCTTCGAGGCACGCCCCCTTCGTGCCGAATTGGGATACCTGCCTGAAGCACAGCTGCCCTGCATCCTGCATTGGAATCTGAACCACTTTGTGGTGCTCAACCAGGTGACCCGCCGAGGCGCCGACATCTATGACCCTGCCCGCGGTCAATATTGCATGCCACTGGCGGAGGCGAGCAAACACTTCACTGGCGTCGTTCTGGAGCTCACGCCGGGCACGGATTTCACGCCCGTTGAAGAGAGGCAGCGCATCTCCCTGCGTGCCTTAACCGGGCGCATCACCGGTCTCACCCGTGTGCTGACCCAAGTTATCGGTCTGGCATTCGCTATCGAGGTGCTGGCGCTGGTGATGCCCTTCCAAATGCAGTTAATTCTCGATCAGGTACTGGTATCAGCAGACAAGAGCCTGCTTGCCGTGTTGACCGTAGGCTTCTTGATCGTGATGGGATTATCCGCTGCCTTAAATCTTGCTCGGGCTTGGGTCATTAGCTGGCTGGGTGCTTCACTCAACGCGCAATGGGTCACCAACCTCTTCAGCCATCTGTTGAAGCTGCCCTTGGATTACTTTGAGAAGCGCCACATGGGAGACATACTTTCGCGCTTCTCCTCGGTACAGTCTATACAGAACACAATCACCGGCAGCTTCGTGGAGGCACTGCTGGACGGACTGATGGGTTCGCTGACGCTGATCATCCTGTGCCTGTACAGTCTCCCCCTGACTCTGGTGGTGCTGGTCGCCCTCTCGCTCTATTCGCTTTTGCGATGGGCGATGTATCTGACGTTGTGGCGCATCAACGAGGAGCAGTTGATCTACGGGGCTCGGCAGCAGAGCGAGCTAATGGAATCGGTGCGTGGCGTTCAGGCCATCAAGTTGGCGAACAAGCAGAGTGAACGTAAGGTGCGTCTGGCTAACGCAACGCTAGAAGCGGCCAAGCGAACCATGCGCAGTCAGCGCATCACCCTCGCGTTCGGCGTCATCAACCAAAGCCTCTTCGGCGCACAGCGTATTGCGTTGATCGCCATGGGTGCTTATCTAGCCATTCAAGGCAAATTCTCTGCCGGCATGCTGGTGGCTTACGTTGTCTATGCCGACCAGTTCGCAACCAAGATCGGTAGCCTAGTGGATAAGGTCGTGGACTTTCGCATGCTGAGGCTGCATGCCGAACGGATCGCCGATATTGCATTGGCCTCGCCCGAAAAACATGCGAAGGGCGTATATAGCGGCCCCGAGCCAGAACCCTGCATCGAGGTCAAGAATCTCAGCTTTCGGTATGCAGATGGCGAGCCCTGGGTGCTTCGCCACCTCAGTCTGACTATCCTCCCCGGCGAATCGGTTGCTATTGTCGGGCCCAGTGGCTATGGCAAGAGCACCTTGGCGAAGCTGCTAGTCGGATTGCTTGAGCCAACCGAAGGTAATATTGAGATCGGTGGAATCGATATCCGGAAGTATGGATTGGAAAATTATCGAAAGCTTATTGGTGCAGTGATGCAAGACGACACGCTGTTCGCTGGAAGCATCGCCGACAATATCACGCTTTTCGATAGCACTGTTGTTATGAACGATATTATTTCAGCAGCCACCATGGCGGAGATTCACCAAGAAATCATGTCTATGCCGATGGCCTACGAGTCTACCGTGGGTGACATGGGGTCCGCGCTTTCAGGGGGTCAAAAACAACGGATGCTTTTCGCTCGCGCACTTTTAAAGAATCCAAAAATACTCGTTCTTGATGAGGCAACAAGTCATCTAGATGCGAGAAATGAGGCACTCATAAATAAGCGCGTAAAAGGCTTAGATCTGACACGAATCATCATAGCCCACAGGGCTGAAACTATCGCAAATGCACAGACGGTGCTTGACCTTACCAAATTGAATTTGGCGAGGAATTTGGTCGCCGAATAACTAGCGTGATTATCACGCAGCTGGTGCTACAACGGCTTTGTAGCGAATGTAAAGGAATATAGATTATGCATACTGAAGCGAAGATTTCGCCCGTCGTCAAGACGCTTTCGCGGAAGGTCACGCAAGAAGAGCTAAATCAGGTTAGTGGGGGCTGGTTTAATCAGGGTACCTACGTCACTGTGGGTGAGCAGGCGGAACAAGAGAACTCGTTTGACTCGAAAGGCGTTTCCGTGGGGCTCGATACAATCCGCTGAACCGACTTCTTTTCTTACTGGAAGTCGAAATTTTCGTACACAATAAATAAGGAGCGACAATGTCTAATCAAAAGCACGTCTCGCCGATTATAAAGACTCTTGCGCGTAAGATTACTAGCGAGGAGCTAAGTCAGGTCAGCGGTGGGGCATTCAATGGGGGCACTAGCGTGCAAACGTCGAACGCGAAGGACGACGGCACTCAGGAGAATACCTACAATAGTGGCGGGAAATTGACTTCTCTAGACACCGTTCACGGTTAATAGCGAACCGTGATTTTCAGTGGCGCCCCCCGGGGCGCCACTTTAACTTAGCACTAAGCCATGGCAGACTTTTGGACTGATTGAAGAGAGTAATATGAAAAACGTTTTGATAGTTTCGACGCCCACAGATGCTCACGTTCAAGCTGTGGAATGGTCTCTTCGTTCTGCGGGCCACAACGTGTGCGTATGGAACACGCGCAAGGCGCTCCAAGATGATGGTTTTGCTGCTGAGTTTTCTTTCTCGTCACCTAGCACGTTGACGATGCATAACCATGTTGCCTTCGACGCCGGCTGGGTGCGGCGTGTCTTCAAGGCCAATACGTTTAACGAGAGCACCGACGAAAGTGACAAAGAGTTCTTAACGTCCGAGAGCTCATTCTTCGTAGACAACTCGCTGGAATTGATGTCTAGAAAACCGATGTTTTGGCTGAGTGATTTCCCAAAGACCCTCCGTGCGGAATACAAGTTTAACCAACTTGATGCGTGCCAAATACTAGGGATAAGGTTCCCAGAAACCCTTGTTACCAATAGCCCGAAGCGTATCCGTGCATTTTGCGAGAGGCAAGGCAAGGTCGCTGTGAAGCCGATAAATGTCTATACGTGGGAGGAAAGCGATGGAGGACAGCTGATGTCCTACACAAACACGCTTACCACTGATCAAATGAGCCGCATTTCTGATGAAGAGCTGTTGATGTGTCCTGCAATCTATCAGGAGTATGTGGATAAGAAGCTCGAGCTAAGGGTAGTCTGCGTGGGCTCCGAAGTGTTTACCTGTGCGATCGAGAATCCAAATACTGAGTGCATCGATTTTCGCCTATATCAAACCGACGGGTCGCTCAAGAAGTATTATTTTGAGACACCTGATACTGTTAGATTGGCGATTTTGCAGCTTTGTGACTTTTTCGGCCTTCAGTTAGCTAGCAGCGATTTTTGTATTGATTATTCCGGAAACATTTATTTCCTGGACCTAAATCCGGGAGGGGCGTTCCTATTCGTCGAAGCTTGCAGCGAGGGCAAGAACCGTATTGTTGCAAAGATAGCCTCTCTGTTGACTAGTGGGAACGCCGACGATTTCCCAAGTCTGACGGAATTTCTCGCTTACGAACAGGAACGCGTGAAGGACTCTGTGGCGGTCTAGCCAGTTTCTGGCTCTTTGCGGTATCCGTGTTGTCGCAGAGCGACATGAAACCCAGCTAAGGTGGATTTTTCTATGCGTCGGAATTTATGGGTTGTGATAGTTTTGGGCGTATTGGCATGTGGTGAGAACTCCGTCATGGCCCGGCCACATCCGCCGTATGACATCAAAGTCAGTGCCGCGAATGAGTTTGATGAGGGTGTGCACGACACTTTGCTTAAGCTGCGAGGTGCTGTGGACGGTTCACTTGACGCCAGGGAATTAGCTGCGTTCCGTAAGCTCATGCTCCGTGACGGCTGGCCAACCGTTGCGAGTGCAGGGAGGGATGGCGTGGATGCGGCTGGGGATCTGGCTCGTCTCGCTACTGGAGACTATCCACTGCAAGATGCACTCGAGCAAGTCGTGGGCAACCGCGTCGACATTGATATTGATGCTCTGGCGTTCGCTCGCCTTGACGATGATATCGAATACGCTCATGGGGGACACCAGCAGTTTGGGACGCTGCTAAAGCTTGAAAATGGTAAGGTAGTGCCGTCGGCGCCCGTATCTGAAGTGGACGCTGACAGCGCCCGTGACTTTATCGGCCTGCCTTTGTTGAACGATTACCTCAAAGCTGTCCAAGCTCGGGTTGACGCTGGGCAGTCGCTCGACAATGCAAATGCGATCCCACGCTTATCGACACCCTCTAAGAAGCTGTCAGATCCTCAGCTTCGAAGGCAGCTGCACGAGATGGTTATTGCGGATCAAGACGCGCGAAATAGGTTCGTTAAAGATGGCATGAAGCCCGATTCCCCACTTCGCAAGAAGATTCGGGAGGTGGATCGAAAGAATTTAGTGTTGCTGAAGGCCATTTTCGCAAAGCATGGTTTTCCTAACGTAGGTTCAATCGGTCGCGATGGGGTGTCGATGATATTCTTGCTCGTGCAGCATGCCGACAGCGACCGCGCGTTTCAGAAGCGCGCGTTGGCGTTGGCTAAACCATTGTTGAAGCGCAGGGAGCTTCCTCGTGCTGAGTACGCCATGCTTGTCGACAGAGTGCGTATTGCAGGTGGCGAGCCTCAGCTCTATGGAACTCAAGTGAAACTTGTGGACGGAAAGATTCAGGTTTTACCTGTCGAGGATCCCGAGCGATTGAACAACCGCCGCGAGTCCATGGCTCTCGCGCCGGAGGCCGATTATCTTGGAGAGTTTCATATCCCAAGCAAGCACTGAATTGAAAGCTGGGGTTCTTGACTTGCCCTGAATCGCCCAAGGTTTCCTAGATGTCAGGTCCCATGTGATCCTATCAAGCTGCGTCTCTGGCGTTTTGCCGCTGCCCGTGATGCGATGAGGCAACTGATCACCGAACTGAGAACCGAACGATGGCCCTGACGCTCCACCCTTTGGCCCG
>JBAZVL010000027.1:0-6008 GCA_041660905.1 Gallionella sp. | reverse complement strand
ATAGCCGGCAAGCAGGCTGTCGATCAGGTCTTTCGGTAATGCTTTTGCTACGGTCATTGCAACTCCTTTCAAAGTGGCGGCAGTTTCCTACCAAATGACCGTTTACACAAAATTTCTTACACCCTCGACCGCTACTACCAATAAATGGCTCAAGATCCTTTTGAGTAAGGCCCTGCTGCTCCATTCTGAACTTGATAGCCTCAACGGGATCTGCCACGCCCATCGGGAAATACTTGTTCTCATAAGATTCAATCAACGTCACAAGAATTTCCATCTCGTCAGATTCCGGAGTCCCTTCTTGCGCCTGATACACCACCTCCAAGCGCTTAAAAGCAGCTTGAAGGTCAACCTCGTTTCGGATTGGCTTAATATTCATTAACGTTCTCCACATTGATTTGATCATACTGCGCATGGGTATCGTTTACGACAATCCCGATACCACGCCGCCCGACGATTTCCGCTTCGATATCTGCGGTTCAGTATTGCAAGATGTCCCTGCCAATGCGCAGGGCATCATCAATAAAACCATTCCCGCTGGCCGCTGCGCAGTCGTACGTCATCTGGGATCGCACGACCGGCTGGGTGAAAACATTTACTACCTGTACCGCGAATGGCTGCCCGGCAGCGGTGAAGAATTACGGGACTTTCCGCTATTCTTCCATTACCTAAACCTGATGCTGGACACGCCTGAACATGAACTGGTAACCGACATTTACCTGCCGTTGAAATAACTAAGGAGAGGCTGATTTATTCACCCAGTTGTCATTGCGAGCGAAGCGCGGCAATCCAGTGTGTTGATATATAACGAATTCTGGTTTGCCACGTCCCGCCACACTTCATTCGCGGCTAAAGGCCGCTCCTCGCAAAGACGATTTAATCAGTTGCTCCCTAACTGTAAGAGAAATAATCCGTGTCGATATCACGCGCATGGTGCAAAACACGGACAACTAACAAGTGATCGTCAATAAGCATGTAAAAAATGATGTAGGGCGTTCGTGTCGGAAAACTACGCAGCCCATCTGCCAATTCGGGATGCGCCCTTTCCATCTCTGGCTAGCTGCTCAAAACAGATACAGCAGCTTGAATGAGATCCAAAGACGCATCTGCTGCCACCAGATTTTCTTCAGCAATATTGAGCCATAACTCCAGCAGATCGGTTTCGGCTGATCTGGTAAAACGAACAACAGTCATCATGCAACCTTGCGCGCTTGTAAAATCTGCCGACCTTGCTGCTTCAAGCTTTCAAAATCGACTTCTCTTGTACGTTCGTTCTTAACATCACTCAAGCCTTTGGCGATATCCTGCCGCAAACTCTCAAGCTTGGATGTTTTTACCTGTTCATAGGCTTCAAACAAACGTAAAGCCTCACGAATAACCTCGCTTGCAGAACCATACATACCAGAATCTACGCGCTGACGAACACGAGCCTCTAATTCAGGGGGTAAAGATACATTCATCGACATGACACATACTCCTCATAGCTAACACCCTAATTATGGCAGTTTATGGCATAAACTGCCATAACCTAAGAAGCGCTTGCGAGAGGCTGATCCAGCACAACGGCATGCACCGCGTCGTGCGGCTCAAGAACATCGAGATAGATGGTAGGGACGCTTTTACACAGCCCCCCTACACCACCAGTCGCCCCACAAGTTCAGACATGTTCGAGTAAGTGATGAATGCTTCGTGCGTTGCGCGCGTAATGGCAACATAGGTCAGGCGCACATCGTCTTCTATATCCTCAGTTTTCTTCAGTTCACCCAACCCGCCGATTGCTACGCAGGGGAACTCCAGCCCTTTGGCGTTGTGCATAGAAAGGAATCGCACCGCGTCGCGTTCTGTCTGTACACGGTTGTGATGGTCCTTCGCCACATCCACAGGCACGCCGGATTTCGCCAGTATTTTTTCGAATTTCTCGCCAATGAAATGCCGGGGATACAACACCGCCATCTGCCCCCATTGGTAACCGGCTGCCTTACGTCCATGCAGCCATTCCGAAATCGCATGGGCTTCGCCGTCATAGCTTACGCACTGGCGCACAACAGGCTCCACACCTTCGCGCCCGCCGTCCTCCGGCATCAGGATCGCGCTCTCGTCACCCGCGCAGACGCCCGGCGCGCCGATCACATCAGCGGCAAACTTGCGCGCGAAGCGCAATATCTGCGCGGTATTGCGATAATTTACCTTGAGTACCGTGGTGCGACCGGCAGCTTCAATGCCAAGCTGCTTCCAGACAGGTCGTTTTCGACCTTTGTAAATCGCCTGCGCATCGTCGTAAACGATCATCAGTGCTTTCGTGTCCGGGTTGACCATTTTTGCCGCCAGCGCGAGCCATTGCGGCTCGAAGTCGTGAGCCTCATCGATCAGAACCGCGTCGTACTGACCGCCCGGAATCAGCCCACTCTCGGTAGCGTCGAGCACGGCCTGCACATTGGCGGCCTGCCGCTCTGAAAAGTTAGGAATATCTTTCGCCGTTGGTATCGGCAAGTCATATGTGCTCAGCATTTTCCAACACCAGGAATGGAAGGTCGAAACGATCACCTTATCCTCCACGCCTCTGTCCTGCATCGCATTCTCCAGTCGGCCAGAGATACCGTTTGCGAAACTCAACAGCAGCACCGGGCGACTTGCCGCACGCGCGATTTGCTCGGCCCGGAACGCCAGAATCAACGTTTTACCGGAGCCTGCCACACCGCGCACAATGCGGTGTCCTTCGCCCATGCTGCGCGCTAACAACTCCTGCTGCATGTCCATCACTGCCAGCATGCGGTCATCAGCGGGCGAGGAATTCGTTGTCGGCTCGTCAAACGGCAGCGCAAGCTGGGTAATACGAATCTCCGGAAACAACAGCGCACGCATCCGGTCGATTTGCGGTAGCGATAATGCAGGCCCAATGCGCGGCGACACCATGCGCCATACCCGTTCGCGGAAGGCATCGGAATCGACACTTTCTGACATTTCATCACGAAAGATGCAGCGCTCCGGCGGAAAAACATCGCGCAAATCGGTCTGCTCAAACTGCTTGCGAGTGATATTGCTGAAAGCCACGCCGTACCCGAAAGAAAATACCGGCTTGCCCTTGAAGCTCCCTCCTTCGTTGACCAGCAACGGATCGCGCTTCAGCGTATCCACCACATTTAGCATATAGCCGCGCACCTGTTCGAACGGGCTTTGTACCGACACCACACCTTGCGGCGTTAGCAACTCGACATGCGCCCGCGTTGCACTGGCGATAGTATCCTTATGCCAGTCCTTCACCTCCAGCACCACAATACCCTGATTAGGATGCAGCACCACAAAATCCGGATGCCTGCCGAAAGGCCCGACCGGGATGTTGTGCCACACCCATGCGTTATCTTCGAGGCAGTCTTTCAACCGTTCGGCGAGACGTAATTCGCCGCGCGCATCGAATCGCGCTGCGCCAAGGGAGGGAATCAGTGTAGCCATGAGATTAAAAGATACTGTAGGCTAGGACTCAAGCCGATGCCATCATCCTAACACGCGAACCTTTCACCAACCTTACATAAGGTATTGATTTGAAAATATCTTTTTGAAAGACTAAAAAAAACTGGGAAGCACTTGCTGCCGATATATGCAAAAAGAAATAAAGAGGCTGACATTTACTTGAATGACTTTATTAATTTAAATTAAATCAATAATTTACAAACACACGCCTCTTAAACGCTCCCGCCCATGCCTTCAACATACGTATGGATGAATGCCTGAATCTTGTCCCCGATACGTTCCAGTATGGTTTTCCTTTCCAGTATCTTCGGCTTGAAACTCAGCGACTCCACGATCTCCTGATCTCTGGGCAGGCGATTGGCGAACGCATAGGTCTGTAGCAGCTTTTCAAATTGAGCAGGTTCGATCTGCTCGTCGCGACATAGCTGCACGAATGCGCTTTGTCTTTGCCGCGTCCAGTAGCTTTCAAACTCGGCAATCACATTGTCATCCGGTTTGAGCTTGGGCAGATTGTCCTCGATGAACGCTTCGATCAGTTTGCGCTTGCTGCGCAGCTGCACCTCGCCTGCCAGCATGTCGAGAATCGCCTTCTGTCGCTTCCTGGCCTCCTCGGGCGGCAGCCCCTTCAGATTGACCAAGAGATTCAGGATATACGCCACATTGATCTCGTCGCGGTGAATCAGACTCAATTCAAAATCCACCTCTTCCAGCACCGAGACCTTTTCAGGATCAGTCTGCTTCTTCACCTTATCGTGAATGTCGAGATATTTGCTCTTGAAATCTTCAAACACTTGTCCATCCAGTGCCAGATCAGTCTCGCTAAACTCGGCAAAGGTGGTGAGGATATTCTTCAGGCGCAGCAAGGCGCGGAATTTTGTGACGAATTCCAGCTCGGCTTCTTCGTCTGGCAGCGCATCCACACTGGCAACGGTTGGTGTCAGCTCTAGTAGGGCTTCGGTTGCCTCGTTGAACTGCGTTACGTAATCCTCATACGGCTCCAGCAACACGGTTTCTCTGGCATCCTTATTGGAGAACAGCGCGATGGCCTCATCAGTCGCTTCCTTCAGATTGCGAAAACAGACGATATTGCCCTGAGACTTCTTATCGTTGAGGATGCGATTGGTGCGCGAAAAGGCTTGAACCAGCCCGTGAAACTTGAGGTTCTTGTCCACATACAGGGTATTCAGGCGCGGACTGTCGAAGCCCGTCAGGAACATATTCACCACCAGCAGAATATCCACCTGCCCCGCCCTCACCCGCTTGGCGATGTCCTGATAATAGTTGTAGTACGACTGACTATCACGGGTTGAATACTTCGTCCCGAACATCCCGTTGTAGTCCTCAATGAACTCATCGAGCTTGTCTCGGCTGCGCTGATTGATTTTGCCTTCTGGCATGGGATTCTCTTCAGGGAGCAATCCACTGGTCAGGCCGTTGGCATTCGGGTCTTCTTCGTTGGCTGCATAGCTGAAGATGGTGGCGATCTTGAGCGGTTTGGCAGCGCCTACCTGCTTCTGTTTGAACAGGTCGTAATACTTGATGAGCGTTTCAACGCTGCTCACACAGAACATCGCGGTGAAGTCCGGTGACTTGGTTTTCTGGGGATGATAGGCCAGGATGTAATCGGTGATCTTTTCCAGCCGATGAGGGCTATCCAGCAATTCTCTGGTGTCGATCGCCTCGACGTCGATATCGATCTCATTGGCGTTGTCCACGCGCTTGTATTTGCCCACATATTCGACAGCAAAGCGCAGCACGTTCTCATCCTTGATGGCATCGACGATCACATACTTGTGCAGGCATTCACCGAATAAATCCTTGGTGGTCTTTTGCTGTCCGATACTGCCGGTCGCGTTATCGGCAAAGATCGGCGTACCGGTGAAGCCGAACATCTGCGCGTTCTTGAAAAATTGCTTGATGTTCTGATGGGTATCGCCAAACTGGCTGCGATGGCATTCGTCGAAGATGAACACAAACTTCTTATCTTGCAGATGGGTAACGCGGCTCAGGTAATGCTCTTTGACGATGGCATTGTTGAGCTTCTGAATGGTGGTGAGTATCAGCTTGGTGCTGTCATCATTGAGCTGCTGCACCAGCGTATGCGTATTGGTAGTTTCATCCACGCTGCCCTTGCAGAAGCCGTTAAATTCTTTGGCAGTCTGATAGTCGAGGTCTTTCCTATCCACACAGAACACCACCTTATGCACCTTGGGCATCCGCTGGATGATCTGGGCAGCCTTGAATGAGGTGAGCGTTTTGCCGGAACCTGTCGTGTGCCAGATATAGGCGTTGTGCGAGCTTTGAGCGTCGCTCAAATGCCTGCGAGAGGCGAATTCATTGCTGTTCTTCACCCGATCCACCAGGGCTTCCGTGGCATAGAACTGATACGGGCGCAGCACCTTGATCACCTGCTCTTCCGTCATCACCATGTAGTGCGTCATCATCTTGGCGATGTGGCAGGGCTTCAGAAACTCGGCGCTGAATTCATGCAGGTCGGACAGGCGTTTGTTTTCCTTGTCCGTCCAGTAGAAGGTTTGCTTGAA
>JBAZVL010000026.1:0-8403 GCA_041660905.1 Gallionella sp. | reverse complement strand
AGTAGTGGCGGGTTGAGGGTACCTCGCCTTCAGACACACACAACCAACTCGCCCAGGACTTCAATTCGAGAATGTTGAACCGCACCCGCGGAAAAATAAAACCGACTTTTTCAACAGAATAGGCCATTACCGGTCATTGAAGGGGTCGGCAATCACCCGGACCGAACGGCCGGTTAGTTATCACATTGCTGACGTAGCAGCCTAATCCCATCAGACAGCAGTTCGGCCTTTGCAGTAATTCGAGAAAGATTTGTCAGGTTGGGTTCACGCTGATCGTGTCACCACTGACAGAAATAAATCCATCTGCCTCCATCTTGGCAAGCGTGCGATACAGCGCCTCATGGGATAACCCGAGTTCGACTGCCCAAGCCTTGCGTGAATGCAGCAAGGTCAGGATGCCGTCACGACCCTCCGATTCGATGTAATGACGCACACGGTCCGCTGCCTTGTTTAGATGCAGTCGCTCGTTTTGTGCTCGTAGTCGCCGCACTTCGACCGCCAGCCCGGACATCCAAACACGTCTAAAAGCGGGTTGGTCATCGAGGGCCCGGCGAAACATCGGGATCGGGAATGTCAGCAGGCGTCCAGCCTCTGATGCCACGACATCGCAATGATAGGTCTTCGACTCCATACTGGCTTCAGCCACGAAGCCCTTTCGGCTACGCTGAAGAATAACTTGGCCGCCTCCAGTCGTATGCCGGATCAGGCGTAGCTCGCCATCCAGAACGTACAACATGACCTTGGGTCGCGTGCCCCGGAGGAATAGCGTTTGGCCTTCTGCAAACGGTTGCTGTTTGGCAGCAACCTTCAAGTCCTCCGGCAGGCTGGCCAACAATGGATTCTTCTCAATCAGAGTCTGCCAATCGACCTTCATCGCTACATCTTGATCCACTCGCGTTGAGAGGCGTAATAGACAAGGGCGCCAAAGATCACCGCCACTCCGACATTCCACATGGCAAAGACCGCGGTCGTCAAAACAACGAAGCGACCTCCACGCTCCTGATCGTGGGGACGTCCGCCGAGGGCGAGTTCCGCGCCAGCCAGGAACAGGATCACTCCGAGAACCGGAGCGGGAAACAATTGGAAGATCGTCATCATCGATCCACCAAAGAACACCGCCAGTACAACCAGCAGACCACCCAGCATGATCGACGCACCGCCCGTATGGGCTCCGAATTTGACGTGACCAGCCATGCCGCCGGCTCCGTGACACATTGGAATACCGCCGACGGCACTCGACCAGGCGTTCATCAACCCTGTCGAAAATGCCACCTTCCGTTCCGATACCGGTCGGTCAGGAAAGAGACGATTGTTCTCCTCGGTGATGGCGATCAGAGCATTACCGAAGGTCAAAGGCAGTTGGGGCAAGGCCAGCAGGATGGCTCCCGCCCAAAGATCATTCCAGGTCACCGATGACCAGGCCAAGTCAGGCAATCGGAAGGCGGGCTTGATCATGGCCAAACTGTCTGCGAGGGCGGGTTGCTCGAACAAGGCCGCTGCCATGCCGATCACCAGCAGCATGAGCATGGCCGGTATGCGCGAACGCGACAGGAGATACAAGGTCAGCCCGAGAAGCGTAGCCGCGAGCCACCAGTTCTTGCCCATCATGACGATGCCTTCGCGCATGAAACTGAAGCCGAGACCCATGACGATGCCGATCAGTACGGGTTTTGGAATCAGTAGTGACAAGCGTCGGGCGAGGCCGGTCAGCGCAAGTACGAGCCAGAAAAAAGCCGTAGCGATTCCTGCTCCCGCCACGATCGAGGGCGTCAACATGACGGCGCCGGCTGTCTGTGTGATGGCCGCCGTACCGATGGCCTTCATGGGTTGAACCGGAAACGGCGTTCGGTAGTAAAAGCCGACAGCAATGAGAGCAACGCCGAAGCCAAGCAAGATGCCCGTCGGGTCCATCTTGAGGAGGGAGACATAGGCAACGATGAAGGGGATCAGAGTGCCCAAGTCACCGAACGCACCACTGAGTTCGGCGAGATCGAAACGGTTCCCGGGTTTGGTATCGTTGCTGACAGATGTAGTCATATGATTTGAATCATACGCGAAGAGTATCTGTCTCGTTTAGCATCGTTCTGCCGAAACCACGAAGAGATCGAACATGAACAAGAAGCTGACAACAGCGGTGATTGCCGCCTGCCTAGGGCTGTCACTTGCGCAGGCTCAGGAACACGACCACGCGATGCACATGCAGCACATGACGCAAAATCAGGAGGCACAGGCCAAGCAAGCACCCACGAAAGGCGCCCAATCGCCAGTGAAGGACACCCGCCAGGTCGTCCATTTCCCAGCCCGCTTGCGGGAACATACGCTAGCGAACATGCGAGATCACTTGCTTACTCTCCAGCAAGTACAGGAGGCTCTGGCGAAGCAGGAGTTCGATCAGGCTGGCGATATCGCCGAACAACGCCTTGGCATGAGTTCGCTCGCCCTGCACGGCGCCCATGAGGTTGCCAAGTACATGCCCAAGGGGATGCAAGACGCGGGATCGGCAATGCATCGCAATGCCAGCCGTCTGGCCGTGGCCGCCAAGGATGCCGCCGCCACCAACGATATGAAGCCGGTGCTTGAAGCATTGGCAAACGTTACCGCCCAATGCGTCGCCTGTCATGCTGGGTATCGGGTTAAGTAGCGACTGACAGCAGCTTCGACCGACAATCTGCCTGACCACTTGTGATCTTCGGCGGCGGCTTTATGATCAGTAAGCTGCCGAAGTGCTTGCAATTATCATGCGGCGGCAATGGGCACGAAGCACTCATCAGTCCCCAGAGGTTCGCCGCCGGAAAGTTGCCATTCGCCAAGCACCCTTAGCGGCAAGAAAGGCAATCCACTGTAGCAGGATCCTGCAAGACAGGACCCTCCTAGATTTTCACGATTCCGAGAACATCCCGTCCCCAGAAATGTGGAGGGTCAAAAGCCGGCAGGCTAATTCCACTGAGCGCCTTTCCCTCGTTACCGAAAATCCACCCGCTCGCGCAATTCCTTGCCCGCCTTGAAATGCGATCGGTACTTCCCCGGCACCGGGACCTTCTCACCCGATTTCGGATTCCTTCCAACCCTTGGCTTCCGGTAAGCGAGCTCAAAGCTTCCGAACCCGCGAATCTCGATACGCTGCCCGAAAATCAGGTGACGCGTAATCGCATCAAGGATCACGGTAACGACGGATTTTGTGTCAGCGTGAGGTAACGCCGGAAAGCGAGTGTGCAGGCGATCGATCAAATCGGAACGGGTCATGAGCAGAACATTACTCGATTTGAGCATCTTCGCAAGCGTCAGATCCAATCCTGTATTCTTGGAAAACCATGAAATCCGCCAATGATCCCAGCATGGATCCGGTCATCACTTTCGCGATCAAGTATCTCCGTGCTATTGCGGTAGCGGAAATGATGTTCGCGATCGGGTTTATCGCCTGGGGACTGAGTATTTAGCAAGCAGGAAAAACTGCATCACGTGGGCAACGGCCTCTGCTTCGCGCGCTTCACGAATATCTCGATTCCCGAACGCCTTCACGCATCGATCTCGCATCGACTAATGCGTGGTGTCTGCTCCCTGGATGGCTCCGAAAATAGGCTTCAACCGCTTCCGTATAGGCCTGATGCTGCCGACCACTATCTAATAACGATGACACCAATCTGCCGACGAGATTAAATTCCGAAGCCCATGACGGTTGTCCCGGCAACGGGATAAACAGCTCAAGAAAAAACTGCCAATCCAGAGGCGACCCGGAAGCCAGGACTATTTGTCGGTTGCGATGACCCTCCCGCAATTCATCCAGCCATTCCGCGATCCGCACCGCTGCCTGATCGCGAGTCAATACTTCAGGGTTATGCTGGCCAAATAGCGGCAACACTTCCGTACGCACGAAATGGCTCGCAATCGCAAGGTTGGCATCCGCGATTTCGATATACAGCTCGGCATCGAAGTCGAGTGCGGTGAACCCAAGCGACATCAGATCCGCGTCGCTCGTTAGCGACGTGAATTCTGTGTCGTACATGACCGTTAGCGGCTCTCCGCTTGAAGGCGGATCCGGTGGTAGGACGACGGTATCGAAATCGGGACGGGTCATTGCGGACCCTCCAGCACGGCATCGGTGACATCCGTCGCATCCACCTTGTAGCCCGACTTCCAGCGTCCAAGGACATATTCCGCGTCGCCATTCAGGCCTGGCGATCCAGATAGTTGATACACGCGGCCGGTATGCGTGATTCCGCGCAGAGTTTCGGCATCGAACGTGACGATCGGCGACGAGACGCGCCCCTCTCTGCCAGGACCGTTATAACCAACAAAGTGTCGGGAAGGTTCGGGTTCCACGGTTTCGATGATCATCCACGACGTGAGCGTGATTGACGGCTCGTCCTCCACCGGCCGGGTGGCCCAGATACCGCCCGTGATCAATACCGCAAACTGCTGCTTTACGTTCTCATTCATTTTCGTTCTCCGCTTTCGATCGGCGTCCGATCAATTCAGATCCGCCGCGAATGACCAAATCTTGAGTACCCGCACAGAGGCTCACCGGCTTTCGGTCGGGGAGCAATGCGCACGCGAGCCGCACCGCATGGCGTTAGCAAAAACCGAACTTCTTGGTTTCGCTGCCGTTGTAATATTCTTTCTCATTAACCCATTCCTCCTCCCTGCCTTCTCCTTCCGGAGGAAGGCAGAGATCGGCGCTGATGATCCGATGGCGCCCGTGGAAGAGGGCCCTGCCGATGGCTTCGCGTACCAGCTGCCGCTGCCGCCGCGGCGATACCAGTACCAATGCAACGACGATCTCCTTGCCCAAGGGATCGAAGGGTGCCGGCAGCTTCAACTCGACCTGCAACTCACCAAAGATGTTGTTGAGAATGCGCACGGCCTGCTCCGGCGTCGGACTTGGAACGTCGAACCTGCGCACCCGGCTCATGATCGGTTCGGGCACCCGCTCAGCCCAATTGCAGGTCAAAATCCAATAGATGCGACTTGCGTCCAGGTGAATGCCTGGCATCGACTGGTCGTGAAATGTTGCCGCGGTCGCCGGCTCGAGCAGGCCATAGAGCGCCGCAATCGGGTCGTAGGTCATCCCGGGATTGGCCTTATCGACTTCATCGACAAAGAACACAGGGTTGGCCCAGTCACCTTCCACCAGGACTTCCTGCACGGCGCCCCCTTTCGAATTCGACCAGAATTCGTCCGAGCCAGCCAATTGGGCATTGGTCTGGGCGTTTTCCATATTGATCCTGCGGAAGCCGCTGCCCAGGAATCGAGTCATTCGCTCGGCAAATAACGACTTGCCCACACCAGGCGGACCATTCAGCAACATCGGATCAAGGCGCAGCACTCCATCCGTGAGTTCCGCCAGCGCGCACATCGCCCGCAAATAGTCGATCACTTCCGCAAAGTTCGGGCAGGCCGCTTCGATCTCGTCCAGTTGTTCCCGCCAGTCGTCGGGGACTCGTGCCAGCTTGCGATACTCGCCGCGACTCGCGATGAGTTTGTGCAAGGCCGACTTGTGACGTTTTTCGTCGGCCTCTTGGATCCGAGCGTCTACGGCGGACGCGTCTCGATCCACATCCTCCGCGGACAGCACTTTGAGGGTTGGCCCACCCCAGCAGCGAAAGGGCTCCTGCCAGGATAGGCACTTGCTGGGCCGCTTGACAGGGGTTGCCCTGAATTGCGTCTCGCTCTCTGCCACGTGTTCTTGCAATTGGCGCTGCCGCTCTTCCCGCACCCGTTCGGCGCGCTCATATTCTTCTTGAGCCAGTTCCTCCGCCAGGTCAAATGGCAAGGCGACGCCATCCAGGATGCGCCAACCGTCGTCCTCTACTTCCTGCCTGTACATGCGTTCCATCTCGATCTCCACAAACACAAAGCCCCGCGATAGGCGGGGCTTCAATTTGCGAAAGGAACGTTAGCGAAGGGATCGTGTTAACGCTGTCCTGGAAGCAGCCCGCCAGCCGAAGTAAGGCCCTGCCCGGTCACGGGCAAGGCCGCGGATGGACTTATCCCGATGGCGATGCTGATGCATGAAATCTGTGTTCTGCTGCGACGGACCACGACCTGCTCCCTAGAATCAATCACGGGTGCAGTATGAACCGGCGATTTGCCTTTGTCAAGCACATTCTTTTTTATAATCAGACACTTAGATAGCTTTTCCGGTATTCCTTACACCATCCAATTCGGGTTTTTGACCCCGGAATCGAGTCGCAACGAGGCTTGGAGTGCTTTATGGAATTTTTCGTATTCGACAATCCCTCCCACGCTCACAACAGCGCAAGCAAGTACGGGCCAGGTACGCTTCAGACTCGAAAACGTCACTCAGGAATCGGTGTGGCTACAATTTTTGGCTATCCGGAATTCGTGATTGATATTCCATCCGCATGCTGCGGCGCGGTACCTTTTCGCGCATGCCTGTTTGAGCTATGAAATCAGCGATGTCTCCTTCGTGCCCTTAGCTGCCGCATGACCAACACATGCTCAGTGGCCGCTATCGGGGAGGCATCCCTTTTAGGAGATTTGCTGCCAGGGTCTGCTTCACCCCGAAGACCGGCCGGTCGCAATCTGCTGGTCAGAAAATCAGGGAAACTCGTTTGAAGGTCTGCTTCCCAATAGGCTGACCGACTCTTGCATGCCCATAGCTGCCTGTTGAGGCCTAAAAAGCGAACCTTCGGAACGTAGAAGTAACCGGAGGCCGCGCGGCTTTATCGCGCGGCCTCCGGTTGACTACCGGATTGGGCGGCAATCGCTTCGCCAATTCTCTTTGCAACTCGGAATTCGAGATCCGAGTAACTCTTGTAGAAAATCACGTTGTAGTCCTTTATGTCGAAGTGCAAGGTAGTTCCTTCGCGTGCGACCATGATTACTTCCTTGCCGATGCCGTGAGCAAACCCAAGTTCGTAATAGACGTTGGGGCGCTCCGTTGATATATCGCAAATTAGGAACCGCGATCCTCTCAGTTGTTCCAAGATCACGTCCGTAATCTTCTTGGAGTGTTCGATTTCGTCGACGCGAACAGCTTCAATACCATGTTGTGCAGTTGCCCTCTTTATAGCGTTTAGGGAATCTTCGAGGGTGGGGTCGGTGGTAGAAATACTCATCATGATGAAGGCCACGTTTGCCGTCTGCGGTCCCTCGAACTTCGACACCGTTTCGACACGAGAAGTGGCCCGACTTATCCAGAACGCACCTCCCGTCCCGATACTGGATGTCCACGTCCCCTCTATTCGTTCTGCTTCAACCTGTTTGCCCCTAACGGAAACGTGGCCTAGGCTAACGACATCCGTTTGAACGACTACTCGTTGGCCGTTGACGATGGCGGTGTGTGAGCGAGATTGCTTGATGGTCTGGGAACTCGGGTCCATTTCCAAGTGCAACTGCCCATCGTCGAATGTTCCCTTGTAGTCATAGACAGATGCTCCGTACATCGGATCGTTTATGCGAATGGTTCCCTTCAAGTCCCGCTGTAGCTGGGCAATCTCGACGAAGATATCGGCGTTATTAGTACCAAGTATTTTCCCAACCCAATCACCTGCGATATCAGTCATAAGGTCACTCCTTTAACGCCCAACGTAGACCTAACCGGCGCCGCGCGGCTTCATCGCGCTGCGTCCAGCGACTGAAAGGAGCGAGGTCGAGCTCCGGGTTAGAGCCTTTTTGGAGCATGCTTTAGAGTTTCATCAATGGCGGCAATAAGTTTGCCGAAGCTGGTGGTGACATCATTTCTTGCCTCCTCAAATTCAGCCTTGGTTTCATGCTTCATGTCTTGTGAAATGTACCAACCCGCAGAGTGAGAAACATCTCGAAGAGCAGACGCTATTGTGGGGTAGCGAAGAAACCGGCCAGTAGCTCCCCGCAAAACTTGGAGTCTTTCTAAGGCCGCAGAGTGCTCTTGATCTGAGCGTATGTTGTAGGAAAGCAAGTCTTCGACAAGGCGACCTGCGGTATCCTCTAGTTCTGAAAAGCGATTGAGTTCTCTTTCCCAAAGTACCTTTCGCCGATCACGCCCTTCGTTGAGGCGTGTGCTCCATACGAGGCTAATTATCGATACAGATGCTGCAACGCAAGCAACAGCAAATGCTGCGTAATCTCTGAGTACAGCGAGTAAGTAGTCCATGGCTCTAACAGCTATTCAGGCGCAGAAACGTCCGGGCTATTGGCAATAATACGGACACGATCGAAATGCCTTTAAGGTATTGAATGACGTGGAGATTATCCGATCTCGGTCTCCTTATCAATCAACAATCATACGGATAGGGCTCCAGCGTCTGCTTTGAGGAATATTTCTGAGCGGCGGCTTCTGGCCTATTCTGTTGAAAAACCCCTTGACATGCCATATGCATTACATATATGATTATGGCATTGTCTAGGAGGATGCATTGCCATGATGGGTCGCCAAGCAACGGGTCGTGAGCAACTGTTCTA
>JBAZVL010000025.1:0-8627 GCA_041660905.1 Gallionella sp. | reverse complement strand
TTGGTGGATTGCACGTGGATTGCCGGTGGATTCATGTTCGTATCGCTCCTATCAAAGTGTTGCCTATGCGCCGAGTCCACGCCCTAGAACTAAAACGTGGTGCGAATTACCCGCGTGGCTTGAGCCGTAGGAGGACCCGTTGCATGGTTGCTGCTGCCTTGTTGCGCCCGCAACAGCGCACGCGCCCCTGCCAAGGCTGGGGGGCGGGGATTTTATCGGATGGGGTTTCACGTTGCGAAGGCTTAGGCCTTGGACGCGATCTTGACGCGGCCACGACGGCCGGGGTTTTTGGCCGGCAGCGGTTTGAAATCCTTGGCGGCGCCGGACTCCATGCGCTGCTGCCATGCCTGGGCGGCGCTCAGGCTGACATACTGCCGCGATGCGATGCGGTAGGTTTTAGGACCGAGTCCGCCCTGCTCTAGTTCGTGCAGTCGACCACGACTTACTTTGTAGGCCTCGCAAAACTCTGTGAGGGTAAATGCTTGCTTGTCCATATGGCGCACCTTGAAAACACAGTGGCACCACCTTAATGAGCGTTTGTCTACTTTTTACGCCGGTTCATTTCCGGTTTTATTGAGAGCCTTATATACGCCGGCCCGGCTCAATCCGTACTTGAGCATGATGTCAGGAACAGACACGCCACCTTTGTAGTCTTTTGAGATTTTTATATTTCTGGCTTCAGCCAGTTTCTTGCTCATGCCTGGGACAGAATAGTGCTTTCCGCCCCACTTTTGTCGCATGGCCCGCTCGATGCTGCGCCACTGTTCATCAGTGATGGGGATGTCAATATCGGCGCGCAACATGTCCATTATTCGCGTCAGAAGATCCGGTCCACGGTCTTTCATTTTTTCGCCTTCGGGGTCACAACGGTGTCGCAGTACTCCTGCCAGTCCTGCATCATTTGAATCCGCTTTTTGAACAAGTCACCACGGCGATATGCTGCCTCGGTCTTGCTGTCGATGGCATGCGACAGAGCCATTTCCGCCATTTCGTGCGGGTATGCGGTTTGCTCGGCTGCCCAGTCACGGAATGTGGAGCGGAAGCCGTGTACGGTCAGATCGTCGCGCCCCATGCGCTCCAGCACCTTCAGCATCGCCATATTGCTTAGCGGCTTTTTGGGCTTCAGTCCGGGGAAAACGTATTCGCCGCCCAAATCCTTCAGCTCCATCAGGATCGCAAAGGCACGGCTACACAATGGAACACGGTGCACCTTGTCCGGCTTCATCCGATCGGCGCAAAGAGTCCACGTCTTGCTGTCCAGGTCGAATTCGCTCCATGTCGCATCGATGGTTTCATTCGTGCGAGCCGCAGTCAGGATGGTGAACTCCAACGCCAGAGCAGCAACACCCCCTTGCTTGCGCAGCTGCTCAACAAAAGCGCCCGTTTCCGGGTATGGCAGGGCCGCGAAGTGCTTTACCTTTTTCACCTTGCTCGGCTTGGCTAATAGCTGGTCGAGATGGTTGCGCCATGTCGCCGGGTTATCGCCTGAGCGGAAACCGTGCACCGTCGCCCAAGACAGAATCGATTCAATGCGGCCACGAAGACGCGAAGCCGTTTCATTTTTCGTCACCCATATAGGCCTTAGAATCTTCACCACGAGCGCGGTATCGACTTGATCAACCATCAGCTTGCCGATGAATGGATTGGCGTAAGTCTCGAGCGTGTTCGTCCATTGTTCCGCGTTCTTGGCGCTTTTCCAGCCGGGTCGCTTATCTTCGATGCAGGCCTTTGCGCACTGGTCGAACGTCATCATCCTTGCGCTTGCAGCCAGCGATGACCGGCGCTGCCTGTGCTTCGAGTCGATTGGATCGATTTCGTCCAGAATCTGCTGGCGGGCTTGTTTCGCGCGCTTGCGCGCTTCGGACAGAGTTACGGTGTGGCACGGCCCCAGACCCATCGACCGAAGCTTATAGTTGCGTGAGTAGCGAAAGAGCCAAGACTTAGTGAGCCACTTGCTGACTTGAAGATATAACCCCAGGCCGTCCGGGTACATTCCGGGCTTGTCAGCATTCGCGACAAAATCCGGTGTCAATTTTTCAATTTGCTTCGCCATCCGCCAAACCCTCTAAGTATTTTTCTAAGTATATACGAGGGTGACGCTGTGTGAAACGATGTGAAAGCAAAGTAGCGCTAAGTAATTGGTTTTATGTGATTATATTGGCACTTATGATGCTGTATGAATTGACGTAGAAAGGACACCCTCTCCGCCATTACAAGCCATAAGACATTGATTTCATTGATGATTATTAAAGTCAACGAACTCTAAGTATTTTTCTAAGCATATTTACATTTCCCAGAAGGTATAGACATAAAAAACCCGGCACACGCAGCCGGGTCTGTTTGGTATGCGGCCCTAGCGGTCGCGCCTCTGGCGGAATTGGATCACATTGCCGCCGCTCCATGCCGCCTCAGGAGCCGGAGTGTTCTCGAATGGCAGCTCGTCCACCATGCAGTCTGGAGTCGCCTTCCTCCGCAATTCCGGATCCATTACGATGCCGCCCGCCTCGACCATGCCGACCAATTCGTCGGAGATTTCGTAGAACCTTTGAAGCGCGGCGTCATCAAACCTGTATCCGCCCAAACGTCCAGCATCGAGCCATCGCTCAGTCGCTTCCATCGTCGCATTGACATACCGGCGCATCCTTTCCCGGTAGTCGCCCGCTGATTTCGGCCACGCTGCAACCGCATTTCGTTCTGCCTGGTTCTCTTGTTCCCGTTTGCGCCGATGCTCCAAAAGAACCTTTTCTTCGTCGCTCCAAATCCGGTGAACAGAGAACGTCGTCTTGGATCTTCGCTGGATGTCGATTTCCCGTCCCAGCGGGTCCGTCGTTTTGCAGGTGGTTTTCCGCTCCCCGGGATCACCCGGGAATGGAGCCTCAAGAGTGATGCCATGTTGAGCCAGCGCCGCGCGCGTTCCCCTGGCATACAAGCCCCAGGTCATTTCTTCAACGTGAATGCCGCGCGAGCGACTAGAATTGGATGCAGCCATGATGCAATCTCCCAAATAGGTTGCTTTGTGGTCAGGGGCGGCCAGGTGTTGACGCACTTGGCCGCCCCGCTATCCAACACAGGGTGCCGGATGCGTTGATCCTACGCCAAGCCACACGAAATGAAAACAGCCGCGCCAGAATAGGCTTAGCGGCGTTTTCTCGGCTTAGTTGATACCAGCCCCTATCCCATCATTTCCAAAAACGTGTCGCCATCGATCTCGCCGGCATCAAACCGGTCAGCCAGGCGTTGCGCCTTGGGTGATTCGTTGCGCAGCCGAATAAAAAACTGGAAGAGGCTGCGCTTGTGCACCTCCGTCAGACCATTACTGGTTTTCTCCCAAGCAAAAGCGAACACACTGTCCGGAACTGTCCAGGGCTCAGGAATCATCAGCGCCTACCCCCGCGCTTGAGTGCTTCGGTGCGCAGGGCTTCAGACATGGCCGATGCGTAACCCGCACCGCCTCCGCCAGGGGCAATCTTGGCAGTATTGATCTGGCCGATGAGCTGGTTTACCTCTTTCAGGTCAGAGATCAACCCCTTCAGCTCCGGGTTTGGTTCGACCTGGACAGCCACCGGATTTTTATTGACCTCATCTGTTGCCGTTTTAAGACCCGTCATGCGGGCCTCATTTGCACTCATCTGAGCGGCAAGCGCGGCGGCTTGCTGGCCAGCCGCCTCGGCGGATTTGTCGGCCGCAACCGCCCCCGACTTGTCGGCCTGCTCCAGCATCGACTTCTTTTGCGCGACGTCGTCAATGACGGCAGCCAGGTCGCGCACGACCTCGACCTGGGCACGAATCTCATCAGCAGTGCCGCTGCCCGTGATTCGGTTGAGCTTCATATTGGCAATTGCGCCGTCAGCCTTCAGGCTCTCCGGGCTCTTGTCGCCGGCAGCCCCTCCTGCAGCGTCAGAACGCAGTTTTTTGGCTTCTTCCCGATACCGCTTTTCAGCGTCCAATGAACTTTCAAACGCGCTAAGCAAGGCAGACTGCAACCTTTGCGCGTCTTTTATTTTTTCCTCGTTCGCTCTTTTGAAGTTCTTGGCGTCGTCCTCGTATCCCTTGCCGAGCGCGTCATTGGTTTCCTTGCTGTCCTTCAGGCGATCATCGTTCGCCTTTTTCGCCAACTTCGCGCGGGTTTGCTCAAGAGCGGAGATCCGTTGCTCCCAAATCTTGACGTTGGGCGAGTCGTCACCCTCGACGCGCTTCAGTTCCTGCAGCTGCTCCTGCAGCTTGTCGATTTCTGCGGTGTAGTCACCTACTCGCTGGCCCGCGTCGGTGATGCGATTCAACACTTCCTCGCTGATGAATCCGGTGGTGAAAAAGGCTATTTTGTCCAGCGCGGTACCTTTGCCGATGATCTCATCCAGCGCGCTGACGTACTGCTCGAGTGACGGCAGCGCTTTGGCGAACAGGCTCACTTTCCTCGCATTTAGCCGGTCCAGCGTGTCGTTGAAGCGCACAGCGGCAGCGCCGGTTTCGTCGTCCAACACCTTGCCGAGACGCTGCGCTTCGTCCGTCAACAGCTTGATGCCTTCGCGCCCCTCGTTCAGCAGCGGGATCATCTTCGGGCCGATCTTCTCGCCAAACAAATCCACTGCCAAGTTGGTCTTGGCGATGCCGTCAGGCATGGCCTTGAAGCGCTCCGCAATAGCGAGCAGCGCATCTGACGAATCGTTGAACTGCTTCGGATCGAGGTTCAGCTTGCGCCAGGTGGCTGCTGCTGTGCTTGCCGAGTCTTCCGAATCTTCCAGGCTGCCCGACAACTTGATCAGACTCTTTTGCAAAACATCAGGCCCGCCGCCAGACTGGCCGGACGCATAACTCAATGCGCTGAATTTCTCTACGCTGGTTCCTGCTGCGGCGGCCGACTTAACGGCACTATCCATCTCATCAGCAACGGACTTGATCTGCCCTATGAAGCCGGCCACAGACAGGCCCGCAAAGACCGAACCTAGAAGGGACTTGAGATTTCCGGCAGAGTCTCCGATGGACTTCATCCCATCCTTGGCCGATGTAAACGCGGCCTTAGTGCGGTCGACCGCCGTCAGGATTATTTTGGTGATGGGGTTGGACATATTCGTTCCTTATTGGCAGCGCGTAGCTGGTTTGGGGCGGCAGGGTTGCACTTTGAGATTTGCAAAGCACCAGACCTGCCTCCTCGCAAGCGTCATCAAGCGAGCCGTGCGACGGCATAACCCGAAGCGGCACGAATGCCGCTCGGGGGTGGCTATGCCGTCGCTCGCTCGCCAGCCCCCGTTAAAACTAATTAGGTCACGCTGGTCGCAATCGAGAAAGCGCCAGCATGTTTGATGCCGATATCAATATCAGCCATCGCCCGGATACCGACGATGCCGGCAGCGAAGTAAGCCGGAGCTGTCTCGATCTCGACGACGCCCCATTCCCCAATCACAATTTCCGACCAGTCGCCGAACAGCAGTGTGTCAGCCGGGCACGCGGTAGTCGCAAACGCCTGGTAGCCGTTCATGCGATTGTCCGGGCTCTCCCATAGATACTGAGGATATCCAGCCACTTTCAGGCGCGCCTTCAGCAGCTTGCGGATGAGAGGCGTGGTGATCCAGCCGACGTTGGTTCCGGCAAGATCAAGCTCGGCAAGCGCCACGTCGGCTTCAAAGTCCAGAATTGCAGCCCAGTCGATACCGGTGCCAGTCACAGCACCGATGCCGGAGGCCAGCATCAGGCCGGTGGGCTGGCCAGATACGCCGGAGCCGCTGATTACGGCTGTATCGATTCCACGTCCGAGGGTGGCGGTCATCGAGTTGATGAGGATGGCCTCGGCCTGCGGGGTGGATTGCTTCAGCAGGCGGCGGGTGACTTCCGTATATGCACCAATGGTCTTGGGGCTCAAAAGAATCTGCCCGACGGTGGCGTTGCTCTCCGTTATGGCGGTTGATTCGGTTGCCTGCCAGAAGGCAGTCACGTCGCCCCGGAGTGCCGGGATATCTACGTTGCCGACCAGACCGCTGATGCGCGTCGCGCCCAAGCCCATGACTACGGATTTCTCGCGCAACATATCGACGAACAGGTCATCGCGGTGATCTGTGCCTACAAGATATCCGCCGTAGGCTGCTGCCCCGACCGTCATGTCGCGCTGCTGGTAGCGGCGCTCCTGAGCTACTTTTTTGGCCAGGTCGCCAGCGGGTACCAGCAGGCCAGCAACGCTGCGATGCTTGACGCCCTTGGACAGGGTGTCGTGGATCTCGCGTTCGAATCCAGCCTGGCGCCAGTCCCCCGTGACCTGCGCCTCGATGGCGCGCAGCAGACTGTATTTGCCCAGCTCGCGCGGGGTCATGACGCTTTCATAGACGCCCTCACTGCCGGGGCGGCTGGCCTGGCCGACGTGCTCGATCATGCGGCTGTAAAAACGGCCGGAAGGTTCTCCGCTTCGGATGGCTTCCATCGCCATGCCCTCAACACCGTTGAAACGCTTGAACTGTTCCGCCATAGCGGCAATGTCCTGTGCGTCGGTTGTTTTGGGGGCTTCCCGGCCAGCGGCGATGCGCTGCGAGCGGGAGAGGGATTCGTTTTCTTCAATGGCGTTCATATGATTTTCCTTTGATCTAAAGAACCCAGCGCGCGAGTCGGCGGGCACCGATACGATCGATACCTCATGCGGACGCCAGGAATATTTGAAAGTTGATGGTGCGATTTGCTCGCCTGCGTTGGTCAACTCGTAACCGACGCTGAGGCTGCGGTGGACGCCTAAAACGACGTCTGCCCTAATCTGCTGCGCTTCGGGACTTGAGCCAAAACGGATATCAGCGGTAACTCGCGAGCCATGCGCCCGGATGTTTTCGGCAACGCCGATAGCGAGCTTGTTTGACTCGTGCTGAACAATTAGCGGCAGCGGCGCACGCACCAGGTCGATGCCGCGTGCCGAGCAGTCGAGCACCTCTATAAAACTCAAACGATCGACCGGGGTGTCGCTGGCGATGGTGGCCGGGATAGGCGCATCGGCTGGCAAGCCCTTGACCGCTTCGAAGTTCAGCTCACGTGTGAACATGGCTTCTCCAGTTGTGTCCGGGCCGCACAATAAAAATCCGGTGCCGGACGAAAGCAAACGACAGGCCGAAAATCGGTCTGACTCTTCTGTTTTCACCACGGCACCGGACATTGGCGCATGGTTTGGGAAGCGGACCAGTCATCCCGTCTCAACCCCGGCAAGCGCGTAGCTATATTGAACCGACTTCGAAGGGTGGGCACTTCCAAAACTTGCCCCATGCTAGTGGGAAACGCGGAAGCGTTTGCGTCGAAAGGCTTCCGCTTTTCAATTCAATGACTGATCGCGGGGCGTTGCGCCAGGGCTAGATCGCCCAACAGCCCCTTTAGAAACGCGTCGTCATCAATCGCGGCTTGCGCGCCGGCCATGGCGGCCGCTTCGGTCTGTGCCGGCTGCAAAACCCAGTGCCCGACCAGACGGCCGGGCAGCACTTCAACAGCGGCGCTGACGCGGCTGTGAGGGCACCAGAAGAACAGGTTGGTACGCTCGCCCGTCTCGGGCATGGCGTCGATGCCAGCGGCCATTCTGGCCAGGCATTCAGGACACGGGGCGGCTATCGGGGTCATTTTTAACTTCCTTCGTTGATGGTGTGATGATTTGTCGCTCCGGGGTTGGCAAGCGCAGCGCCCCGCCCCCCCCTTGATGAGGGATGCTGCAGCGCTCATTGGGCAACACCCTCCCAGGTCAGGAGGGTCGCCCTGAAACGGGTTGCTTCTGCGGCAGCGAGTGGTGTCCACCCGTCCACTGGAACCTTTCGGCGGTGACGGCCAGGGATCAGGACGCGCGAGGTGCGGCCGTCGATCGTCACATAGGAGCGCTCCACCGATGGGTCGATTTTTTCAACCGCCGTAAGGAAATTCCGTACGCTGATCGGGTCAACGTCTGAAACATGGCACCAGCGCTGATATGAACGAAACAGATCGCTGGTCCTGCATACGCCATGGGGAACGGGTAGGTGGTTGCCTTTCCAGTCGGTGATAAAGGCAGGGATTCCATGCTCCAGGGGCCGAGCGTTTGAAATGCTGCCTGCTTTGGCTTGACCTGGTGCCGCATCAGGCCCGAATGCGAACCCGGCCGGCTGAGATGCGGCGATGCCAAGCGCCGCGAGAACATCCACGCCCGTGCTCGCCCCTGCCCCCCGGTTAGCGCACTGGACCGCCATCTCTTGCGATAGGCCGGCAGCGCGGGCAGAGCGCAGCAGCGAGCGAAAAACCCGACCAGCAGCCTCAGCTGCCAGCGCGGCACGCTTCAGTTCAGCCTGATCCGTCTTGTCCCCGGCGCTCACTTATCAACCCCTCCGGAGAATCCACCGACAGTCCACGGGCAATCCACCCCGAAAACGCTTTTACCCCTGTAATCCACTAATCCACGGTATCCACGGGGGGTAATGCATACGCGAGGCAACACACGTTTGCGGAGTGTCCCCGCGAGGTGTTCGCGTACGTATGTGCGCGGGGCGGCGTGGACGCGGTGGATTGAGTGGATTGCAGGGGTTGACCTGCGGTTCTTGGTGGATTGCACGTGGATTGCCGGTGGATTCATGTTCGTATCGCTCCTATCAAAGTGTTGCCTATGCGCCGAGTCCACGCCCTAGAACTAAAACGTGGTGCGAATTACC
>JBAZVL010000024.1:0-12820 GCA_041660905.1 Gallionella sp. | reverse complement strand
TCCGACCGCATTCGAGTTTGCAGTACGCAACCCCGGCGGAATTCCGCCGGGGTTGCGAAGTCAGTTCAACAACCGGGGCCACGAATCTCTAGATCGAATTGGTCCGATAAAACCAGTCAGGTCACCGGCCCCGCTCATCCTTCATGCTGGTTGTGTGCACACCATGCACACGAAACGAAACATACCCGACATACCCGCAGGTGGAGTAGCAATCGTCTGGGCCAAGCCCGGCCAATTGTCCCGCACCGTCATTTCCCGATCCAACCAGAAGGTGACGTTCAAAGTCCCGTCGTTCAAGACCGGCAAGATGCTTTACGCCGAATCCTCGATCGAATGCTCTTTCTATCGAAGGATCGATACCGACCCCGAGGTCGAGAAAGTCGTGCCCCAGCCAGCGATTCTCTACTACCTCGATGCCGGCATCACCCGAAGGCATTTCCCCGATTGCCTGGTGGTCAGATCTACGCCGGCGAGGACGTTTGTCGAAATCAAGTCCGCCAGCGATCCGAAATTGGCGGAGGCATACCGGCGCGCGGAGTTACTGATTCCTGGCCTGCTGAAACAGGGATATGGCTATGAAGTCATCACGTCCGCCGAAATCAGGGCGAAGCCCTATTTCGACAATGCCCGCACCCTGCTTCGTCTTGGCCGCAAGCCGGTCGGCGCAATGGAGGCGGAAAGCATCCGCCAATCGATCCTGCAGCGTCCTCAGACGACTTGGCGAGACATCCTGCACGGCGCCCTTGGGGCCAAAGCCCCGTTCCACGTGGCCCGCCTGATTCTTGACGGTGTCCTCATCTTTGATTCTTCGAAGCTACTGGGCGCATCAACGGTAATCGCACCGTTGCCTTCAACTCTATAGGAGCACGACATGACGACCACCCGTATGAAAACTCAGCATTGCCGCAACACGTACTACCGCGCGCTCAAAGGCCGAACCGCCTATTCCCCTTTTCCGGAGTACCTGGTCGTAGATGGGGGGTGTGAATTTCACTCGAGGGCACTGGTCGAGGCATGCGCCCAATGGGGCATCACGGTTCAAATATGTCCGCCTGTACGACCGAACGTCAAGCCGGTGATTGAAGAATTTTTCACCCAACGAAACAGGAGAAGCCAAGCATGAATACCCGCCCATTCCTTCCCGGCCCCGCCCGGCCAATAGTCGAGCTCGACCATGCCACCCTCGATCTGCTGATGATCGATTCAAAGACTGGACAGGTACTGGGTCGTCCCGTCATGACGGTAGCGATCGATGTCCACACGGGGCGGCCGGTGCGATTGCATTTCGGCTTCGAGCCATTGCGTGATCTCGCCAAATTGAAAACCATCGTTAATCCGAAGCAGTCGATGACTAACCGCAAGAATCGATCTTAGGAGACTCAATATGCGCGTCCCCAAATGGAACGAGGAGACCATCAAGCGCCGTGAGTCAGAAGGGCGAGGCAAAGGCAGTGGCGCAACCTACAAACCTTGGATTACCGTCGCCGACTTCAGCAGCCTTGGAGTTGCACGTCGTCCATGGAGTGAAAAGACAAAGCGCCACCACGAGTTGTTCTCTGACGTCGAGTACAACCTGTTCGTCTGCCTGGAATGGGCTCAGGAAGTCGAGGATATTCGTGAGCAATTTCCCTTCGACCGCTCGCTCACTCTCGAAGTCGCACAGAAACTGGGTATCAGACATCCCCACTATCCCAACACAAAGATTCCTGTGGTGATGACCGTAGATTTCTTGGCGACAGTTCGTCGCAACGGCCAAGAGCAACTCATCGGATTCGACGCAAAGCGCGATGAAGAAGCAGAAGACGAGACATCGTTGGGAAAGCTCGAAATCATGCGGGCGATGTTCGAAAACCTGGAGATTCCTTACCACTTAGTTTTTCACTCAAGCATTCCGAAGCAGAAGGCTAAGAATATCGACTGGATACGAAATGGAGCCTTGAAACCGGGCGAGGCGGAGCCCCATCAAAACTACTTTTCTGACCTGACGGTACGGATGGCGAGCGAGCTCGCCAACGCTTCCGCAACTACAGCCCTAAATGATTTTTGCGCATCCTTCGATGCACACAACGGCGCGCTTCCCGGCACCGGCTTACGTGTCGCCCGCCTTCTAATGAACGACCGAATTCTTGTCCCAGACCTGGAAAGCCAAAATCTGCAGGCAGAGCCCATCAAGACCTTCCAAGTCACAGGTGCGCTCGGACGCCTTCGCGCTATGGGAGGCCATTAATGCTATTCAAGAACGAAATTTTTCGTGACAACCAGGGTGCACTCTGCCGATTGCTCCATACGAACGTCGCCACCGATCAGGCTTGGACAATCAACATGGACGACAAACTCTCCTGGCCCGAGGAATGTCAATGGTCGAGTATTTCAGCACTGGAATCGGCGTCGGCGCAGGAACTATTGACCGATAAGACTGCACCGAGGCTGACGTCACAGGCGTCTAAAGCGCAGCGTGAACGGCGTGACAGAGCTTGGAAGCGTATCGCACCGCTGGTTGAGAAGGTGCCGGACATTTTCGAAAGAACCTCACGGGGTACCCTCGTTGAGGATCGCGCAAAAAAAGTCTCGTGTTCCAACAAGTCAATCTACGACAACCTGCGGGAATACTGGCGCGGAGGTCAGACAACAACGGCCTTGCTCGGAAATTATCACTACTCAGGACGCACAAAGATCGGCCCAATGACGGCAGGCCGTGGGCGCCCACCAAGAGGCGCCGGCCGACACATCTATCAGCTCAGTGAGGCCGACATAGCTCACATGACGTCGGAAATCGAAGGCGGTTACCTCAAAGATGAACGGCGTTCCATTCCGGCGGCTTGGGAAAGAATGCTCGATGATCACTACGTATCAGCAGACGGGAATGGTGACCCATGGATTCTCGACTACGGCCAGCGTCCCACACTTCGACAGTTCGAACACTATCTTCGGACACACTACAGCACAGAGGTGCGGCTTCGGGCTCGTAAGGGCGACAAGGAGTTCGAACGAAACCATAGACCGAAGCTCGGCACAGTCACGCAGAACTGCCAAGGCGTCGGCCACATCTACGAGATCGACGCAACGATCGCCGACGTCTATCTGGTTTCGTCCAAGGATCCCAACAAGATCGTAGGGAAACCAACGATATACCTCATCATCGACAGAGAATCACGGCTGATTACCGGCTTTTACGTTGGCCTGGAAAACGCGTCATGGATGGGTGCAATGCAGGCAATTCTCAGCTTGTCTATGGATAAAGAGAAGTTGTGCCGCACGTATGGAGTCACTTATCACCCCGAAGACTGGCCAGCCCATGAGATCTATCCGCAGGAATTGCTCGCGGACCGTGGAAGTGAAATGCTGTGCAAGGCAAGCGATCAGATTTCTGACGATCTTCAAGTTACCGTCACCAATCTTCCATCCCTGCGGCCCGATTGGAAACCGCTGGTCGAATGCGGTTTCAAGCTCCTGCATCAGCAGATAAAGGATGTAACTCCGGCCTACGACCCGCCGTCAAACGCCACCAAGCGTCGGGGCAAGCACTACGAAAAGGATGCCTGCCTCACGCTGAACGACTTCATTAAAGTCATTCTGGAGGGAATACTGGCGCACAACAGAAAACCAAGCCGCACTTATCAGCTTTCGATCAAGGACCTCACCGATGGTATCCAGCCTATTCCTATCGAACTATGGAATCACGGGATACAAATCCGTTCGGGACTTCTTTCCCGCTATGGCGAAGACCGCGTTCGCTTCGCGCTTCTACCGAGAGGCAAGGCGGTTATCGAAGACAAAGGCCTGAAATTCGAGGATTGCTACTACACGTGTGAAGAAGCATTGCAGAAGGGGTGGTTCCTAAGGACGGATCGTGGTCATCGATGGAAGCTGGATATTTCCCATGATCCACGACTTGTGGATACGATTTACATTCACGACAAGGCGGATTCAACTAACTTCTTCGTCGCAAAGCTAACTGCGCGCAGCATCCAATATGCTGGCCTGTCTCGGCCCGAGGTCGCCTACTACGAGTCTCTGCGCGCCGAGGCACGGCCAAACACAGACCAGTCGAGACTCCAAGCGAATCATGTGTTCCGCAACGCGGTCGCTCCGACGGTCGCGGGAGCCAAAAAGAGACTGAAAGCAGCCGGACCTACGCAATCACGAAGTGCGCGGCGCGCCGACACGAAAGTCGCTCGCCAGCAGGAGCGCCAATCAGAGCGGCAAGACGCGGCGGCATCGATGGCACAGCCCGGAACACCTCCAATACGGCCTTCCGTATCAGCCAACGTTCTGAGCTTCAAGCCGAAGCCGGATGAGTCCACCCCCACGCCGCACTGCCAGTCCGACGCACTTATCCCCGAGGCCGATCTTCCGATCGCACAACGCATGAAACTTCAACGTGAAAGGATGTTAAATGGATAACTCAAGTACCTTTAAGCGCGCATTTGTTACCGCTCGCTACACTTCTCAGCGTATTCCTCAGTTCAAGGGAAATCCCCTGATCGAGGCGTTACCACCAACGATGACTGATGAGGACGTTACGACCGCGCTGATGCTTACGCCTGAGTTCGACTCCGCGCAACGAGAATGGGAGACATGCGAACGACTCATGATGTTAGGCAGCCTCGCGAACTTCATGGTTCCGTTTGCGCGACATCATGCGCTAGCCAGGTCCCTGGATACACTGATTCGAACGGGCTACGTCGGACGGATTCCGCGGACCACCGAGCATACCGAAATCTTCCAACAAATCTACGAGAACCAAAAGGCTGGGATTTCGTTTCGTCAGTCCAGTACCACCCTATCAGCGCAACTATCGTCTGCCTTGCTGGGTCCCTCGGGAACCGGGAAATCAACAAGCGTGGGTCGCTACCTGGCTCACTTTCCGCCGGTCATTTATCACCCGGAACTATGTTTCTATCAGATCCCCTACCTTCACGTCGAAATGCCCAGCGATGGATCTTCCGTGAAGGGCTTAGCGTATGGAATCCTGCGCAAGATCGATGAGCTAATTCCTGAAGCAAACTACTACCACGAATATGCCATAAAGGGACGTCCGGGAGCCGAGATGCTCATGCAGAGCGTTGCCCGGGTCATGAACATGCACCTAGTTGGACTTCTTGTTTGCGACGAGGTCCAGAATCTCGCCAATTCATTTAAAGGTGCTGAAATCGTCATGACGGAACTGGTATCGGCCTGCAACGCCCTCAAGGTCCCTATTCTCTTTATTGGCACCAACAAAGCCACCAAGGTGCTGTCTCTGGACTTCAGGCAAGCTCGCCGGTCCTCTGGACATGGCTTCGAACCATGGTTGAACCTTCCTGAGTACGTTCCCGAGAATGAGGTCAACGATTGGGAGGAATTCCTAGACGTGCTCTGGCGGTACCAGTGGACCAAGAAGCCTGTTCTGCTTGACGATCAATTGGCTGGGGCCATGTATTACTACTCGCAGGGTGTCATCGACCTGGCCATAAAGCTCTTCGTTTCCGCACAGGCCCGCGCAATGGCAGATGGCTCGGAAACCATTTCAGCCGAGCTCATTGCTGATGTATATAAGTGCGAATTTCAGCTACTCCATCCAATGGTCGATGCGCTGCGAAACAATGACTATGAGGCTTTGGCAAACTTTAGCGATATTGCTCCGCTCCAACTAGATGACATCCTTCAATACTATCTGGCAAAGATCCAGTCGAAGGGTTCCGCTGTCCATCGAATTAGGCCGGGTGACGACACATTCGTGCCTCGCGTAGCCGCCACGCTCGAGTCGATGGGATACGACAGTGAGACTGCCTTGACAGCGGCGCAGACTGTCGAATCCGCCGGAACGGCTTCGAACATGACCGAGGGCGTCAAGCAGGCGATTGCCAGCCTGACGGTGCCGCGACGCGTAAGTCGAGGAAAGATGTCGGCACCCGCCGCACAAAGTGCTGTGGATTTCTCAGCAAGACCGAATGACTATCGTCGTGCCGTTCAAGAAGCCAGGGCGTCAGGTACCAGCAAGCTCCAAAAGCTCAAAGAGCTTGGGATGGCTCCCCACTTGGAGGAAGTATTGGAGTTAGCGGGTTGAACTATTTTCCAAGACCGTATCCGGATGAGGTTGTCGGCAGCCTCATTTTGCGGGCCTGCCGGCATTTGGGTCTTGCGTACAAACGCATCATCCAATCGATTGGGTCTGGCCCTGGTGCCTATGGTTCGTTTCTGTTGCCATCCAACCTGCCAAGGCTAGGAGGTCTTACAGGCATCAGCGCGGAGCGACTGCTGTGGGAACACACGATGTTTCCGTACATCGTAGCATTTATGGAACCGGCGGAAGTAGTCAGACTGCAGCGAAAAATATTGAATTCGTGCGGCGATGAAAGCAGCCTATCTTCCTTAACCAAGTCGGTAACGCACGGAACCCGATTTCGCCGGTTCTGCATGGAATGCATGCAGGAAGATATCGATTCCAAAGGAGAAACATGCTGGTATCGATCCCATCTTCTGCCCGGCAACCATCTTTGCCTCCGGCACCGCAGCTGGCTGAAGGAAACGACAATTCCACTTGCTGGCAAAGGCTCGCGTGACATATCGATGCCTCACGATATCGCGGGTCGCCTGTATATGACGCACCTATCCCACGTGGTACTGACTACCCTGACTGAGCTCAGCCATGCCGCATTGAGTTGCAGGACGAGGCCGGCAATGGATTACCGACTGGAGGCATTACAGAGCGGCTACCGCATGCCTAGCGGGGAAGTTGCCAGCCGCCACCTAACGGATAGCCTGTACCGGTTCTACCAGGATGAGTTTCTCATCGAGACTGGTTGCTGGTTTGACGTAAAGCAGCGAAACCCGTGGCCGGCGCTATTGGCCAGGAGCGACGTAGGCGCGCCGTATGCCCCGCCAAAGCATTTGCTTCTGGCAACGTTCTTAAAGTGTGGTTCTGCGGACGGCAAAGAACGCGAGTATGGGCGCCCCGGACCGAAAGTGCGCGACTACGATACTGAAGATCGCAATTGCTTGTTGGCGATTAAAGGCGTTCTGAAGGAAATGGAGAGAACCGGAAGTCGTACGACCGTGCAGCGTCTTCTGACCGAGGCCGGATGCTGGAGCCATTTCAGGCATCACCGGGATAAATATCCACTCACGACTGAGTTCCTTAAAGCGTTCCGGCATTCTGACCGATCAAAGCGACAACTCGGACGAAGGCCCTATTGGAGACGCCGATTAGGGCTGGATCGAGCATAGGCATGGCGAATTGCCTCGACGCTTGCCACGGCTGCAGTACAGATCCATTCAACCTGCCACTAATCAAGTTATTCCCATGACGATTCCTATGCATTGCAATTATGACATTTCCAGAAAATCGGTTTCCATCTTCCGGTCGCCGCTGAAGAAACAATACACAGAATGGGCGACTTCTGGCACACGCCTTAACGGCACGCTTGTCATCGAGATTCGGGACTCAAGTGGCAAGGTCGATTTCGTTGGATTCGGCGACCTAGGCAAACGAGGTCTGCCGACACCGGCGCGCATAAGAAGACGCGTTCTATTGACTGACTTCGCTTCATGGCGCAATACATCCGCGGCCGAATATGCGGAGGCTTTTGGAATTTCACAAGTTGGTGAGGGCCATGAGGTTTTCGAGTTCTTCGTGGGCGGAAGACGCTATGTCGTTCCAGCATTGGTGTTGATGCGTGCCATGTTTCGACCCCACTGTTATGTGTTAGCAGAAATATTTAGGCCTCAGGGGATAGAGAACATTTGCCACCCATCAATGTCGGACAATTCGTTTTCAGTAGAACCTGCCAGAAAATGGCCGAGCAGTGCCCAGCAACAACCGAATTCCTCCATTCGGCAAGCTTTGACTTGGCTGTATTGCTTCCCATCCGCGAGAGCAATGTGCGGCAGCGTCCATGAACGGATGATGAGCGGCCAAATCGGACTAACGGTCCCCATTGGACATATTCGAATGGCTGTGCATGCCGTAGAAATAGGTACCAATAGTTACGTATCCGCCGTCACGATAGTGACTCTTGACACGATTGAACCCCCATACGAATTTGCAGGCGATCAAGCACATCATATTGGATTCAATCGAAGTATGCAGGCCGCCACCGCTAGGCGAAACAGCAACCGCAAGTGCCTACGTGATAGGTCATTGCTTCGCCATCCGGACGGCAGCACTAACATTTCGGATCAGGAATGGGATGAGCTTGAACCGCATTTTTCCTCGCGGTGTACCGCAGCCGAATTGAAGCATGACCAACGTTTATTGCTTGATGGGATACTTGCCAAGCTAATCAATGGCACATCTTGGCGAAAGACCACCTATAAAGTCGGGAACTCGGTCAACGCGTCTGTCCTATATCGGCGGCTGACACGTGACGGAATGTGGGGGCGGGTTGAGTCAGCGCTCCGGAAGCAGCGCAGCAGTAATTTGCAGACCCAAGCCCAAAACTAGAATTCTAATGTCCGATGGGAAATTTCATTTGCCAGTACCGTGTAGAACATATTTGTCTGACACAACTTCCGAAAAACATAAAACATATTATTAAACAATAAGTTGCAAGGCCATCTAAAGTAAAACCTTTTTGTTGTCTACCAGCATCAATCGCCTGCTGGTCGCCAACCGCCAGCGCAATCAGAATCCCCGCATAGGGCGCATCGGGCAGCGCGGCACGAAAGCGATCACGAATCGTCTCGCGCAGCATTTCGACCATGTAGGCCGGCCGCCACACCTGCGCGTCGACGCGCTCCGCGCTGCGCGGCCGCACATAGCCGGTGGCGCGGATGTTGCGCTCGAACAGCCATGCCTCATAGTCGAAACCGTGCGGATTGAAATTGCCATGCGGGCGCTTCAGCCGCACCGTGAAGTGCCAGCGTTCGCCGGCGTGGATGGGAATCAGCGGCGAGGCATCATCGTCTGTCGCATCGGGGCTGCGATACCAGGCCAGCGAGATGTGAGGCGGGACGCCGGGCAGAGAGCGCTCGACATCGAATTCGAAGCGCACGCCGCGCTCCAGCGCCTGCGGCAAGCCGGCGACCACACCGGTCAGTTCGATGTCGGTACCCTCGATCGCCGCCGGGAGTTCGTCGGCCAGACGCACATGCGCGAAGCTCGCCGCCCAGACGAAACCGAGCGTCGCGCCGGCGGCAACAAGCATTGCCGGCGGAATGAATCGCCGTGCCGCCAGCGCCGACTCTCGATGCCAGCGCCGCAACACCAGAATCAGCAGAGCGCCGCTGCCCAATCCGGCAAGCCACGGCGTGGTGGGCAGCACGGCCTGTTGCTGCAGCAACCAGACACCGCCGGCAAAAGCCAGAACGAATAGACGCATGGCCTGCATTATGTCCCCGGCTCATGCTGGGGACGGTATCCCCCGGTGGGATATGTCCCCGGCTCATGCTGGAGACGGTATCCCCCGGTGGGATATGTCCCCGGCTCCTGCTGGGGACATATCCCGTGGCCGGATGGATCATGCACCCGGCATCGCCAGCCGGCGGTGCGGATCAGCTCAAGTGAAGCTCACTGCCGGCAGGCTGTGACGATCTGCTGCCCGGGATGTGCGCAACGACCCCGCGCTCAGGCCTTGAGTGCCACGCTGATCTCGGCGAAGTTCCGGGCAATCTCCGTCGTCTCGACCGGTTCGCCGAGTTGAACGGCAAGTTGGGAAGCGGAGAACAGCCCGCGCAGAACCTGCTGGCCGGACGCATCTTCGTCCACCACGGCGGCATGGCGCCGCCCCGTCGCCTTGAGCGTCGCCACCACGTGACCGACATGCGCATGCAGCACGTCGTCCATGCTGATGACTTCAAGCCACTCCTCCGGCGTCATGATGTCGCGCACCAGAGCGTCGGCGCGGGAGATGCCGCGAGCGCTGATGCACTGCAGCGTCTTTTCGCCGGTGAAATCGTTCGAGGTGATGATGCCGAGGACATGATTTTCCACATCGACCACCAGCAGCAGATGCACCTTGCGCCGTCGCATGACGCGCGCGGCGCTGTCCACGCTGACATCCGGATCGATGGTGAAAGCGGTTACCTTCTGGAAATCGGTCATCACCGTCACCGCGGGATCTTCAGCCGTAACCCGAAGCGGCAGGGTCTGACATGGACTATGGAAGCTGGTGCGCGGCCGCAGGGGCCGATTGGGTAGCGCGGAGTACTGACGCATGGTGTTTCCTCCTATTGGTGGTCTCGGGCCCGCCTCTGTGAGCAGGTTGGATTATTCTTTGCCTCCGCATATTTGCCGTCAACGTCAAAATTTCTATGGCGCCATTTGCACCAGCCGCATGCGTGCTGAACCAAGCGACGCACCGGGGTGGTCTGCGACCGGCCCGCGCAATAGGCGATAATCAAGCCGATCTTCACAGGAGCCACCATGAGCTACGTCATTCCACCCGCCCCGATTCCCGCCGTGCCGGTCGCCGGCAGCACCGACAGCTTTCCGGTGCGGCGCATCTACTGCGTCGGCCGCAACTACGCGGCCCATGCGCGCGAAATGGGCTCGGACCCGGATCGCGAGCCACCGTTCTTCTTCTGCAAGCCGGCCGATGCCGTCGTGCCGGTGGCGCAGGGCAGCACAATGGATGTCGCCTATCCGCCGGAAACGGCCAACTATCACCATGAGGTCGAGCTGGTGGTGGCCATCGGCAAGCGCGGCCGGAACATCCCTGCCGGCCAGGCCAACGAGCATGTCTGGGGCTATACCGTCGGCTTCGACATGACCCGGCGCGACCTGCAGTTCGCCCTGCGCGACAAGGGCCGGCCGTGGGAACTGGGCAAGGCCTTCGACCAGTCGGCACCGATCGCGCCGCTGGTTCCGGCCAGCAGCAGCAGCCACCCGACGACGGGGAGAATCTGGCTCACCGTGAACGGCAAGCTGAAGCAGGAAGGTGATCTGTCCGATCTGATCTGGTCGGTGCCGGAGACCATCGCCCATCTGTCGAAGTACTTCGAACTCTTTCCCGGTGATTTGATTTTTACCGGCACGCCGGAGGGAGTCGGTCCGGTGGTCAAAGGCGATGTGGTGAGCGGTGGTGTCGCGGGCTTAAGCGAACTTTCAGTCCGCATCGTATGAGTCGCAAGCGGCATGGAGCCCGACCACGCATCCGCTAGAATGACGTCATGCGCCACAAGCTCCGCCAGTATCTTCCCGACCATGAGGCGATTCGAAGCAATCGCTGGTTCGCACCTTTCGAGACTACGCTGCTGCATCCTCGACTGTGGCATCTCAACCGCCGTTCGGTGGCAGGCGCGGTGGCGGCGGGGATGTTCTGCGGACTGATCCCCGGTCCGTTCCAGATGCTGGGCGCGGCCATCTGCGCCGTGATCTTCCGCGTCAATCTGCCGCTGGCCATGGTGACCACGTTTTACACCAACCCGTTCACCATCGTGCCGCTTTACATTGTCGCGTTCGCCATCGGGAAGTGGGCGCTGCCCGGCGAACACAAGCAATTTGTCGCGCCGCCCGAACTCGGCGAAAGCGGCCTGATTGACTGGATGCACGCGTTGATCCACTGGATGGCCGGCCTCGGTACGCCGCTGGCCCTGGGCCTGGTGCTGCTCGCCTCGGGACTTGCTGTTGTCAGCTATTTTGCGATCAGGCTGGGCTGGCGAATCTATCTGATACGCACCTGGCACCAACGCCATCATCGGCCTGCCTCATGAACTACGAGAGCAACAACGACGACGTCCTGCGCCGCGCACGGCATTCGATTATCGTCGCCGTGGCGTCCTTTTCCGTCGTCCTGGTGGCGGGCACCTTCGGCTACAAGCACTTTGCCGAGGCCGACTCGACCTGGATCGATGCCATTTACATGACATTCCTGATGATCGCCACCATCGGCTACGGTGCCGGCGTGGAAATCTATCGACACCCTGAACGCGAGATGTTCACGATGGCGGTGGCTTTTTCCGGCATCGGCATCATGACCTATTTCTTTTCAAGCGTAACGGCGCTGGTGCTCGCCAGTGACTTCGACAAATCAATGCGGAGACGGCGCATGGACAAAATGATGAAAAAGCTTCACGGCCACTACATCCTGTGCGGCTTCGGCCGCGTCGGACGCAACGTCGCTGCCGAACTGGAGGCCACCAACCATCACTACATCGCGATCGACGAGAGCCTGGAAATTCTCGAATCGCATGCCGAAAAGAAGCCGGGCATGCTCTACCTGCAGGGCGATGCAGCCGATGACGATCTGCTGATCAGCGCCAACATCGAGCAAGCCAAGGGGGTTTTTGCGGTAACCGGCGACGACAGCCGCAATCTGATGATCAGCCTGACCGCCAAGCAGCTCAATCCGGCGACGCGGGTCGTGGCGCGCTGCAATGATCTGCGCAATGTGGAAAAAATGCGCAAGGCCGGCGCCGACTCGATTGTCTCGCCGAACTTCACCGGCGGCATGCGCATCGCCTCGGCGATGCTGCGTCCCCATGTCGTGTCTTTCCTCGATGAAATGCTGCGCTCGGCGCACAAGTTGCGGGTCGAAGAAGTGGTCTTGCCCGCCGATTTCGAACCGCGTCCGCTGGAAACCCTGCACCGGATGCGCAGCGACAACTATGTACTGCTGGCGGTGCGCACGCGCGGCGACTGGCAGTTCAATCCGCCAGGCGACTTCATCCTGCAGCCGGGCTTCACGGTGGTCGCGATGGCCTCGCCACAAGGCCGCAGCGACCTCGAGCGCGCCCTGCAGGGAACCAACCAGGACGACACGGAATAACGTCCCGCCCCTGCCGCTCAACCCGCCAGCACCCCGTCCTGCAGGCGCATGACCCTCGCCGCGCGCGCCGCCAGATCGAGGTCATGGGTCACCAGCACCAGCGCCGCATGATGCTCGCGACACAGATCCAG
>JBAZVL010000023.1:0-13875 GCA_041660905.1 Gallionella sp. | reverse complement strand
GCCGGCAGGGTCGAAATGGCGGATCTTTATTCCGTCTGCGCAAGCTTATGCCGAGCGCGGAGTAGGCACCGTGATCGGCCCGAACGAGACGCTGATCTTTGAGCTGGAATTGCTGGCTGTTAAGTAACTCATTGTTTTTAATTGATATTTAATATTGTTGATTTAAATAATCAGCCATTGTAATAAAGTGAAATTTAAAATCAGTTAGAATATGCCTGAAATTCAGGCTATTTGATGCTGAGGTGCCGCGTTGCAGAAGCAGCAAGTGCAGCGCGTGCGTAAGAAATAAGCAGTACAGGCAGGTGGGCGTAACGTTGCAGCAGGTCGATGGAGCGGCAAACTCCTTCGGCTTTCACGAACATGACAGGAACTTTGATGAAAAATATTAACGCACGTAATTTTAAACGCAGTCCGATTGCTCTGGCAGTGGCGCTCACCATGGTTGTGCCCTTGTCGGTCAATCAGGCGCAGGCAGGAGCGGGTTGGGGCGATAACGCTGACATGGTCAACAAAGTACCGACCTATTTCGCTACCAGTCCGACCGGATTGCGCCGTGCCAGCGCCTGTTTCGATTTAAATGGCCGCTTTACTACGCCGGTGCCAGGCGGTTTGTGCGATTCGGGTACTGCGATACGAAAATTCGTCAATCCGTTGCCGCTGCCTGAAGTCTCCGGTACGGCTAACGCCCACGTCGCAGCTCCCGGCAGTATCGATCTGGGGCAGTATATTCCTATCGCCTTGCCGCAAAAGTGGGTTAACACTCAGGGCGTGACGACTAACGATGATTATTACGAAATCGCGGTCGTAGAACACAGCGAACAGCTGCACAGCGATCTGCCCAAGGCGACGCGCATGCGCAAGTATGTGCAGTTGGAGACGGCAGCCAATGCCGCCACCAGTCGCCATATTGCGCTGACTTATCCGGATGGCACGCCGATACTGGATGTCAATGGCGCTCAGGTCTTTGCTTATGACAATCCGCATTATCTGGGGCCGCTGATCAATGCTACCAAGGGCGTGGCTACCCGCATCAAGTTCACCAACTATCTGCCCTACGGCCTCATGCAGGGTGCAGGACATTTTCTGCCTGTAGACAACACCTTGCAGGGGACGGGAACCGGCCCTGACGGTATCACACGTTACACGGAGAATCGGGTTTCATTCCATCTGCACGGCAGCGATGCACCCTGGGTGAGCGCGGGTACCACGCATCAATGGTTTGCGCCGGCAGGCGAGACGGCAGCTTATGCAGCCGGCATGGGTAAAGGCGCGTCTGCCGCCAACGTGCCGGATATGCCTGACCCGGGACCGGGTTCTTATAACTTGTACTACCCGAACAATCAGAGCGGTCGCTTTATGTGGTATCACGATCAGGCTAACGGCATCACGCGTCTGAATGTGTACGGGGGGATGAAAGGCACGTATATGTTGTCCGATCCCACCGAGGCGAATATGGTGGCTAACGGCGTGCTGCCTGCGGAACAAATCCCGCTGGTGATACAGGATGTAACCTTTGTACCTAAAGATGTCGCGCAGCAGGATGCCAACTGGGACACGACGCACTGGGGGCAGTATGGTGACTTGTGGTTCCCTCATGTCTGGGAAATCAATCAGGATCCTAATTCCATCTCCGGCTGGAATCCGGTCGGACGTTGGGACTGGGGGCCGTGGTTCTGGCCGGTTTTCCCTGCACAATATTCCATTCCTTCCGGTTTGTACGGCGATGTGACGCTGGCGCACGAGGCGTATCTGGATAGTATGATGGTCAACGGTGCGGTGTTCCCGACCATGAACGTCGAACCCAAGGCTTACCGTTTACGGTTCATGAACACCAGCAGCGATCGCTATATCAATCTGGGCTTCTACGTGGCGGACACTACCTCACCCGAGGCGCTGGCGATTCAGGCGGCGACCGGTGTGCTGGGTGCCGAAGTGCCTATCGTGCCATTTACTACCGTCCAAGCTGCGCTGACAGGCGTGCCTTTTCCCGATATAGGCGGCTTGCAGGGTACAGGTTGGGGGCAGATGAATTCCTTGCAGGGGCACCCCGCAGGCGTGCCTGATCCGCGTTCTATCGGCCCGAATATCGTGCAGATTGGCACCAATGGCGGTCTGCTGCCCCGTGCCGTGGATATCCCTTCCACCATCATCAACTATGAGTGGAATCGCCGCAGTATCTCCGTGTCGAATTTTATGGAACGCGGTTTGTTGCTGGCCGGTGGCGAAACGGCGGACACCGTAGTCGACTTTACCGCCTTTGCCGGCAAGACACTGATACTATGGAACGATGCGCCGAATATGGTGCCGGCCGGTGATCCGCGCAACGACTACTACTCTAATGATCCCGACCAAACCGGTCAGGGCGGGGCGGACACCACCGTGCCCGGTTACGCGCCCAACACGCGCACCGTGCTGCGCGTAGTGGTGGCTCCTGCCGTGACTACGCCGTCGAACTGGCTGGGTCTGACCAATTTGCTCGCCGCCATCCCTGCGGCCTATGCGGCTTCCGGTCAGGAGCCGCCGCCTGTGCCGCAGATCGCCTATAACGATGCGTTCGGTACTACGGCGATCGATAACTTTATGCGTATCGCCAACGGCTCGGCGAAGCAAACTGAGTCGGTGTTCTCCCCTGCCGGTGCACAGACCATCACCAGTCTGCTGCTGGTGGATTCGGGTGGCTGGTATGCCACCATGCCGACCGTGGTGTTCACACCGCCCGGCGGCTCGACGGGTAGCGGCGCTACCGCCGTGGTGGGCGCGAGTCTCGGCGGTATCGATCTAACCAATCCTGGCGCAGGGTATACCGCCGTTCCCACGGTTGTGTTCAGCGGCGGGACTTATCCGGACGGTCGTGTGATCGACTGGGTGAACCAGACACCGGCTGACCTGGCGAATTTTGGCGCACTGCCGACAGCCGTTGCCACTCTGTCTCCCGTCGTTATCACCGAAGCGCTGCTGCACAACGCGGGTAAGGCGACCATAGCCCTAACCGCAGCCACGCTGGGCCCGATACGACCCACGCCGGTGAGCATCGCCTTTACTTCGCCCACGACCTTTACGGTGACGGGCGGGGTGGCTAATACCAATACTTATGTTTCAGGCGGTCCGATCACCATTACGCCTGCGGCCGGTAATCCGTATACGGTGACAATCACAAACGGTGCAACAGGACCTGTCGCGGGTGATCATTTCTCCATCACAGACAATCACCGTGCAGGCACTATCGCATCGATTGATTTCATTAAAGTGGCCTCGTTCAATCAGCAATTTGTCATTCCGGGTAGCTTTAAAACCATCCCTGATATTACCGTGACAGGCGGCGGCGCGACCGTACCTGCTCTGGCGGTAGCTAAATCTTCGGGTCGTTTGAACAGCCTCACGCTGACTAATCCCGGGGTAGGCTATAACGCGACCCCGCTGATCACTTTTGTCGGCGGCGGCGGTATCGGTGCGACGGCCAAGGTGACGACGACGGCTTCCAAGGCGTACACCGTGCGCATGAAGGGTATTCAGGAGCTGTACGAGTTGACCTACGGTCGTCTGAATTCAGGCTTCAGTATCGAGTTGCCGTTTACCACCATGGCCGTGCAGACCACGGTGCCGCTGGCTTTCATCGACCCTGTGTCGGAGACGATCGCAGACGGTGAGATACAGATCTGGAAGATCAATCACAATGGTTTGTTTACGCATCCGATTTATTTCAATCACCTCGATGTGCAGCTGATCAACCGTACAGGTTGGGATGGTACGGTCAAGCCGCCTTACGAAAACGAATACGGCTGGACGGACGTCGTGCATTGCAATCAGCTCGAAGACGTCTATGTCGCCGTGCGTGCCAAGAAACAACCGACGGCAGGCTTTGGCGTGCCGGAGAATGTGCGCATGATGGACCCTACTCAGGTTGACGGTGCGGTGGGTTCGCTGATGGGCTTCACGCAAGTGGATCTGAGAGGTTCTCCGATCTGGAGCGACCCGAATTACAACGTCAATTATGGTTTGGTCATGCCGGGTACGGTCAACGGGGTGGCCAATTACGACAATGAATTCACCTGGTACAACACCATGCTCAGCTTCTTGGGCAATGACTTCATGCGTCCGATTTCCTATCACCCGTTTGTGATCGATGCGACGGTAGGCAGCCCGACCCTGGGTCAATGGGTGATACCGGGCACCAATATTCTGGCGGTGCCAAGTGCGCCGGCCCTGCCTGCCGTGACTATCAGTGCGACCGGCAATCGATTGAGCTGGGTCGATAATTCATCGACTGAATATCAGTTCAATATCATGCGCGCCCCTGAATCGGCTCCCGGTTCAGGCGTGGCCGGTGCTTTTGTGCAAGTGGGTACCGGACTTGCAAATACAAACGGCTTTACCGATACCACGGCGGTATTCGGGACCGCTTATTTCTACCGCATCGATGCGGTCGGTGCCAAGGGCATTTCGCCTTCGGCGGTGGTGGCACTCGCTGTCGCCGCACCCGGCGGCGCGCCGGTGGCAAGTTCAGTAACAGCCACCGGTTTGATGTTGAGTTGGTCGCCGGTCGCCCTGGCCACTTCCTATGTCATTTATCAAAATGGGGTGGCCTTGCCGACCGTCGCGTATACGCCTAGTCTGCCGCTGAGCGGATTGACGGCGAATACCGCCTACTCGTTCACGGTGGTGGCGGTGAATGCGACAGGCGGTATTCTGGCTCAGACGCCCGCTGTGTCGGTCACGACAGTGCCCGCCACACCTGCAGCCCCCATCGCCGTGACCGTAGGCGGAACGGCGATCACGCTGAGCTGGCCTGCGGTAGCGGGTGCGACGTCTTATGCGGTCTATCAGGACGGAATGGCGTTGCCTGCGGTCGCTGGTGCTGCGACGGCCAGAGGGGTGACCGGTTTGCTGGCCGGAACCAGCTATCGCTTTACCGTTTCTGCAATCGGGGTGGGCGGTGAGTCGGCCACTTCGGCGCCACTGACGGTCTCGACAACAGGCGTGCCGGCTGTGCCGGCCGTACCGACTGCCAGCAATGTGACGGCAACGGGCGTGACGGTAAACTGGCAGGCGGTAGCAGGGGCTACGAGTTACACCGTGTACCAAAACGGGGTGGCTCTGCCTGCTGTGGCGGGAACGGCGACCAGCCGTGTGATCACCGGCCTGACAACCGGCTTGAGTTACAGTTTTAGCGTGACGGCGAATAACGCGTCGGGCAATTCTGCACGCTCTGGTGTGTTGAATTTCCTGATGACAACCGGACTGGTTCCATCCAATCTGATGGATACCGAGGTGACGCTGTCATGGCCAGCCGTGCCGGGCGCGACCGACTATTCCATCTATCAGGATGGGGTGTTCTGGTATTACCAGATGGCAACAGCCGGCACCTCGCTGGTGGCTAACGGATTGCTGCCTGAAACTACTTATGCCTTTAACGTGGTATGGGGAACGCCATCGGGTAACTCGGCGCGTTCAGCACCTTTGAATGTGACCACCTTGCCGATGACTCCCGCCGCGCCGCTGCCGGGTCCGGTAACCAGCACCAGTGCCGTGCTCACCTGGCCAGCTATTGCCGGGGCGACCAGTTATACCGTGTATCAGGACGGAGTTGCCTTGCCCTCCGTTGCCGGATTGACCACGACCGCGACAGGACTGACACCGGGTGCCACCTATAATTACACCCTGGCTTACACCAAGGGCGGAGCCACAACGCTACAGTCGCTGCCTCTGCCAGTGGTGACGATGCCGGCAACGCCTGCGGCACCGGTAGGTTCCGCGCTGACAGGTACCGGCCTCACGCTCAGTTGGCCTGCTGCGACCGGCGCGACCGGATATGTCGTGTACCAGAACGGCGTGGCATTGGGGGCGGTCGCTGCGCCTACGATGACGGTGAACGGTCTGACAGCGGGAGCGACTTACAGCTTTACGGTAGCCGCAACCACCACGGGCGTAGCTTCGCCGCAGTCTTTGCCGTATGTGACCCGCGCATTGCCACCTACGCCGACGACCGCCGCGATTACCAGCACGGGTCTGACGCTTAACTGGGCTCCTGTAGCGGGTGCAACCGGTTATACCGTGTATCAGAACGGTGTTGCTTTGCCGGCCGTAGCAGGTACGGGTTTGTCGCGTGTGATTACCGGGCTGGTGTCCGGGGTGACCTATAACTTCCGCGTGGCTTACAGTGCGCCGGGTGTCTCCTTGTCTGCCCCTTCTCTGCCGGTTACTGCGGTTCCGCCGCCGTTGACCCTGGGTGCGCCGACTGCAGCGGGCGTGACGAGTACCAGTGTGACGCTGAACTGGGTTCCTCAGGCGGCTAACGTCGGTGTGAATACTTATACGGTTTACATGAACGGAGCGGTCAAAGGGGTCGTTGCAGGTACCGTCACTTCGTTTACTGTGACCGGTCTGACTGCGGCGAGCAGCTATAACTTCCGAGTGGCTTACAGCAATGCGGGTGGTTTGTCGGCACCTTCGGCACACTTGACGGTGGTGACACCGGCTGCAGGGGTTGCGTTGCCTGCAGCGCCACTGGCACCGACTTCGGCGGCGGTCACGTCGACAGGCTTTACGCTTAACTGGACTGCGGTGGCCGGGGCGACCGGTTATACTGTGTACCAGAACGGGGTGGCGCTACCGGCTGTGGCAGGTGTTGGTGTAACGCGCGCTGTAACGGGGCTGACTGCGGGAACGAGTTACACCTACACGGTGGCAGCGAGCAATGCGGCAGGCTCTTCCGCTCAATCACCGGTGCTGACGGTGACAACAGCCGCTGCCGGTGTGCCTGTGATTGCAGCGCCCACGGCGACAGCGGTGGCGGCAACCAGTCTGACGCTAAACTGGACGGCTGTGGCCGGTGCGACTAGTTATGTCGTTTATAAGAATGGCGTGATGCAACCGCTGGTTGCGGGTACGGGCTTGACACGTGCGATGACGGGGTTGACGAGCAGAACCAGTTATAACTTCCGGGTCGCTTACAAGAATGCGGCGGGTGTGTTGTCGGCACCTTCTGCGCCATTGACTGTGGTTACGCCGTAGTGCCGGTAACGCCCTTTTAACCTGGGGCGTCAAGTGCTTGTGAGGTCGCCAGCTGTATGATTCGCCAAGATTTTCAGTCTCGCGGGTATACAGTCTGGCGATTTTCTTTTTTAGTTTAGCTATGTTTAGGAGGTTGCAATGAATACTAGATTGATCGTGCTGTTATGCGCAGGATTGTTGAGTGCACAGGTTCACGCTGAAGAAGCCATCGTTATTGACGTACAGTCGGTCACCGGTGCGGCTGAGCCTGCTGAAGCGCAGTCTACGCCGGAAACGGAGACGGCAGGTCGCACACCGGGTGTTCGTCGTCCGCTGGATCCTTCCGATGGTTATCAGCCGGACAGGGAACGTATCAAGAAAGGCCGGATGAGCGCGCGTCAGCAGTTTGCGATACAAAAAGCGGAAATGGCTGAAGAAAACCTCAAAGCGGGTGAAGATTTTCTGACGGAAAACAAAACCCGGCCGGGCGTGGTCGCATTAGCCAGCGGTGTTCAGTACAAGATTATCAAGGCAGGAACAGGGCAGCGTCCCACCGAAGCCAATCTGGTGCAGTGCCGCTATCGCGGTACCCTGATAGACGGCACTGAATTTGAAAACCGTTCCGATCCCAGATCGTATTCGGATATCTATGTCTCTGCGATGCTGCCAGGCTTAAAGGAAGCGGTCATGCTGATGCCTGCGGGTTCAAAATGGCAAATTTTTGTTCCTTCGCAACTGGCATTTCGTGAATTCGGCAATCGCGGACTGGTTAAGGCCAATGCGACGGTTATCTACGAATTCGACCTGATGACGATCAAGCGTTAGTTTTCAGGGGTGCTGCGCAGGATTGCGGCTAGCGGCGGCCATCCTTCTCTGACTCTGGCGTGCTACGCTCGTAATTTCCGCCTGTTGCGCCGATATTCGCTTCGATACTGCTTTTCTATGGATGTGCCTGAAATTTATGACTATCTCAACCCGACGTTACTCTTTGTTTACACTATTAGCCCTGCTGGTGCTGCCGGCTCAGGCCGCAGAGACTGCGGCCATCGAAGCGGGTAGAAAAATATATCTGGAGGGTGTATTGCCCTCCGGTGAGCCATTGAAGGGCGTGCGTTTCGGCAGTACCGAGGTGTCCGGTGCGCAGGCCGCTTGTGTGAACTGTCACCGGCCCAGCGGCATGGGGTCGGTAGAAGGCGATACTCAGGTCTCGCCCGTGGCCAGCAATTACCTCTTTGGCACCGGTGAGGACAAGCCGATTGCGACCATGGATCCGCGTGTTTCCAAGCGTTTTAGCAAGACGCATGACCCGTATACCGAAGAAGCACTCGCTGCGAGTATACGCACCGGAATGAATAATATGGGTGCGCATATGAACGAATTGATGCCGCATTATGAAATCAACGATGCCGATATGCAGTCTTTGATTGCGTATCTCAGGCAGTTATCGCCGAAATGGTCCCCCGGCGCTACCGGTGATCGCATTCATTTTGCGACGGTGATTACGCCTGATGTCGAACCGGAACGGCGTAAGGCGATGCTAGATACGATGCGTACCATTTTTAAACAAAAAAATGGCAGCACGATAACCACCGCCAAGCATGCCGGCGGTAAGCGCCTGCATATGGTCTCGGCAGCGGAGCTGGTGTTGGGTACCGAACGCAACTGGAGTCTGGATATCTGGGAGTTGAAGGGGGCGCCGGAAACCTGGCGGGCTCAGCTGGATGCTTATTATCGCGCGCGGCCGGTATTTGCGCTGGTTTCGGGTTTGAGCAACGGTAACTGGGAGCCGGTACACGATTTCTGTGAAGAGCAAAAAATTCCGCAATGGTTTCCCAGTTTGACTTTGCCTGTTCAGAAGCCGGGGCAGTATTCCCTATACTTTTCCCGTGGTGTCGCGCTGGAGGCTGAGGTGCTGGCGCAACATCTGGCCGGCATGAACCGTCAGCCTAAACGGGTGTGGCAGGTTTATCGGGATGACTACACAGGTCGGGGAGCGGCTCAGCAGTTTGAACGTGCGATGGCGCAGCTGAAAATCAAGGTCGATAACGTTGTGCTTCCAGCGGCCATGGCCGATGATCCGACTGAAGCCTTGCGGCTGGCTGTTGCAAAGATGGCAGGCAAGGACTCGGCGGCCATGTTCTGGTTGCGTCCTGACGATGTCGTCGCGCTGAACGGTATTGCACCGCCGCAGGGGACGAAAAGTTATTTTTCAGGCGTGTTGGCCAGCGCCGGGCCGGATGTTTTTCCCCATGCCTGGAAGAAAAATATGCGCATGGTGTATCCGTACGAGTTGCCCGAGACTCGCGCTTTAAATCTGCAATATTTTCATGCCTGGATGAATATCAACAAGCTCGAGGTGGTGGATGAGACGCTGCAGTCGGAAATCTTCTTTTCCCTTAATTTTCTGACAGATACCTTGTCAGAAATGCTCAATAATCTGTACCGCGATTATCTGGTGGAGCGGGGTGAGAGCATGATTAACCGGCGTGAAGGTGCTAAGGTCGAGCAGGAAGTGCGCGATCTTCGTCTGATGGGCTTGAAAAACGAGTTGATCCGCAAGCACGGCCACATGAATATCGAGGAAGGTTCGCGTCTGGTGGTGGGGCAAACGAATTTGCATAAACGTGAAGGCACCACGATCTATCCGCGTTTGAGTCTGGGGCCGGGGCAGCGTTTTGCCTCCAAGGGCGCATATATCGTGCGCTACTCGACGGCCAAAGAAGGTGATTTGCTGGCAGAATCGGAATGGATAGTCCCTTGATATCATTTAACTATATGAATATATTAAGTTATATTTATAAGATTGAATTCCATATCAGATTGGTAGAGTTTTAAACCGGATTGCTGTAGTATCGCAAAAAATTAGGTTTGTTGCGGCAAAGTGTCGCAGGTAGAGCGAAGCGCAGTTGGCGCTTCGTCTTTTTACGTTCAAAACAGGGGCAATAATGCAAAAAATGCAGTCACGTAAGTTCAAACACAATCCGGTCGCGATCGCGGTAGCGCTAACGCTGGCTGCACCGCTTGCGATCAATCAGGCTCACGCGAGTGCAGGTTGGGGATATAACGCCAACGGCATCGACATCATGCAGACCTATTACTCCAATAGTCCCAGCGGTTTGCGCAATGCGGCCTCTTGCTACGACTTTAACGGTAATCCTGCGACGCCGGTGTTAGGCGGCTTGTGTGACTCCGGCAAAGCGCTGCGTAAATTCGTCGATACACTGGCTGGTTTCCCGGGTGTGAGTGCCAACGGTGCGCCTAACACGCTGGGCGAGTACATTCCACTGGCCTTCGGCAGCCCGCTCGAGCCTGACTCTGAAATGTGGATTACCACGGAGGGGGTCAAGACCGGCGATTACTATTTTGAGCTGGCGGTAGTCGAGTATTTTCAGAAGATGCACAGCGATTTGCCCAAGGCCACGCGTCTGCGCGGCTACGTGCAGATCGAAACCCCATACATCAACAACCTGCGTCTGACTACCCGCCCTGAGATCAGCAAACATATTCCGCTGACCTATCCTAACGGTACGCCCATCCTCGATGTCAACGGGGTGCAGGTGTATGGCGTGGACAAGCCGCACTATCTGGGGCCGCTCATCCTGGCGTTAAAAGACGCGCCGGTGCGCTTTAAATTCCAGAATTATCTGCCCTACGGCAATATGACGGAACCCGGCACGCTCAGGGTAGGTGGTGAGCTATTCATTCCCGTTGACCACACCCAGCAGCAGGCTGGCGTAGGCCCTGACGGCATCACGCCGTATACCGACAACCGCGTGGCGATCCACCTGCACGGCGGAGATGCGCCGTGGCTGGCGGACGGCAATGCGCACCAGTGGTTTGTGCCGGCCGGAGAGACCGCAGCTTATGCGGCCGGGATGGGTAAGGGGGCTTCGACTGCTAATGTTCCCGATATGCCGGATCCGGGTCCCGGTGCTTATCACATGTACTACCCGAACGCCATGAGCGCGCGTCTGATGTGGTATCACGATCACGCCTCGGGTATCACCAAACTCAATGCCTATACGGGTATGGCGGCCGGTTATCTGCTGGTTGACGGCATCGAACTGAATATGATGGGTGTGATACCGACGCCGGGGCCTATGCTCAATACCCTGCCTGCGCTGGCTGATACGATCCCCTTGATCATTCAGGAAAAAGGTTTTGTTCCCAGGGATATCATGCAGCAGGATGGACGCTGGGATGAGACGCACTGGGGCTCCTACGGAGACCTGTGGTTTCCGCACGTGTATGAAACCAATCAGGACCCCAATTCAGTCGATGCGACCAATCCGGTCGGACGCTGGGACTGGGGCCCCTGGTTCTGGCCGGTGTTCCCGGCGCAGTATTCGATTCCGACCGGCGTGTATGGTGATGTGACTCAGACCCCGGAAGCCTTTCTGGATACGCCGGTGATCAACGGCACGGTTTATCCGACCGTGACGGTCGAACCCAAGCCTTATCGCCTGATGTGGTTGAACGGCAGCAATGACCGATGTTTCAACCTGGGCTTCTATGTGGCCGATACCACCTCGCCTCAGGCGCTGGCGGTGCAGGCCGATACCGGGGTGCTGGGCACCGAAATGTCGATGGTGCCGTTTGAGCAGGGGGCGGGCGGCTTGCCGACCGTCACCACCTTCCCGATGACGGGGGGATTAAACGGTACCGGTTGGGGCGTGCCTTCGGGCGCCGATCATCTGGCCGGCGTGCCTGATCCTGCTTCTATCGGTCCGGATATCATACAGTTCGGCACCGAAGGCGGTTATTTGCCTGAGGTAGTGGTGATTCCTTCCACGCCGATGAATTTCGACTACAACCGGCGCAGTGCGACCGGCTTGAGCATACTGGAACGGGGATTGTTCCTGTGCGGTGCGATGCGCGCCGATACGGTGGTGGACTTTACCAACTTTGCCGGCAAGGTGTTGATTCTGTATAACGATGCACCGGCGCCGGCTCCCGCCTTCGATCCGCGCATCGATTACTATACCGGTGCGCCCGATTTTACCGGAGTGGGCGGTTCTGATACCACCCCGCCGGGCTACGGTCCCAACACGCGCACGCTGATGCGTATCGAAGTGCTGCCTGCGCTGACGGGTGCTCCGTCCAACTGGCGCGGATTGGCCAGTCTGATCTCGGCGTTGCCGGCGGCGTACTCGGCCTCGGGTCAGGAGGCGCCGTTCGTGCCTCAGGCGGCTTATAACTCGGCCTTCGGCACCACCAATACCAATAACTACATCAAGATCAACGCCGGTTCTGCCTTGCAAAACACCGTTTTCTTCGCGCCTACCGGCGCGCAGACCATCACCGGGGTGGCGATGGCGGACGGCGGCAGCGGCTATACCACCATGCCGACGGTGGTGTTCACTCCACCACCTGGCTCGACCGGTTCGGGCGCCTCGGCCGTGGTGGGAACCAGTATCGGCGGGATCATCGTCGGTGATCCGGGTGCGGGCTATGTGACGCCGCCGACGGTGGTGTTCAGCGGCGGTACCAAGCCTGACGGCACGGCGGTGGACTGGGCGCTGACGCCTAACTACGCCACGGCGACGGCGGTGTTGAATCCGCTGACCGGCGGCATCAAGAGCGTTGCGGTTGCAGCACCGGTACGGGATCCTCAGACCGGACTGGTTTCGACCAATAACTTTAAAACCATGCCGACGGTCACGTTTGCCGGCGGCGGAGCGACCCGTCAGGGGACGGCCACGGCCAAGTCATCCGGCAAGCTGGTGAGCATCACGCTGACCAATCCGGGTACCGGTTATACCGCTACGCCCTTCGTCACCTTTACCGGCAGTCGCGGCAACGGGGCGGCGGCCAATGTCACCACCAATTTGACCACGGTGTTGCCGGTGCGCAACAAGGGGATTCAGGAGTTGTTCGATCCGATCTACGGGCGGATGACCGCAACCTACAGCGTGGAATTGCCGCTCACCACCGCGCTGACCGCGACCACCGTGCCGGTGGCGTATATCGATCCGACCACCGAGTTCATCAAGGACAACGAGACGCAGATCTGGAAGATCACCCACAACGGCGTGGATACCCATCCTGTGCACATTCATATGGTGAACGTGCAGATCATCAACCGCGTGGGCTGGGATGGCAGTATGAGACCGCCTTATGCCAACGAACTGGGCTGGCGCGAAACCATACAGATGAATCCGCTGGAAGACATCTATCTGGCGGTGCGCCCCAAGCGCGAAGTGCTGCCGGGCTTTGGTTTGCCCGAGAGCGTGCATCTGATGGATCCTTCGCAACCCGAAGGGTCTGCGCTGGGTTTCAGTCCCTTCGATCTGACCGGTTCTCCTATGCCACAAGGCGATGGAATACCGGGCAGTCCGACTTATATTCCGTTTAACCCTAACTTCGGGATGCCGACTGCGGTTCCGGTGGTAAACGCCTACGAGAATTTCGACAACGAATACACATGGCACTGCCATATTCTGGGCCATGAAGAGTTCGACTTTATGCGTCCGCTGGTGTATCACCCGTTCGACCTGGACTGGATTGCGGGTAGCCCGACGTTCGGTCAGTGGGTGATCCCCGGCACCAATATTCTGGCGGTGCCAGTTGCCCCGGCGAATGTGACAGCCACGATCGTTCCGACGGGTGTTCAGGTGAGCTGGACGGATAGTTCGTATTCCGAGTTTCAGTTCAGGATAGAACGCGCGCCGGAATCGGCCCCGGGTTCGGGTGTGCCGGGCGTGTTTGCGCCGGTCTTTACCGCGCTGGCGAATGCGACGCGCTATCTGGATACGACAGCGGTCGCCGGTACGCCGTATTTTTACCGCGTGGCAGCGGTCGGCGCCAAGGGAGAGAGCCTCTCGGCGGTAGCGGGGCTGGTTGTTGCAGCGCCAGCGGCAGCGCCGGTTGCCAGCCTGCTTTCGG
>JBAZVL010000022.1:0-14906 GCA_041660905.1 Gallionella sp. | reverse complement strand
CATCAACTGCGACTGTCGTCGCTGCGTCAATGAGGTTCAGGTCAGTTGCCAGCGCTGCGCCTGCCGATACGGTGGTGGTGTAAGCGTTGCCAGTACCCGTCAGGGCAGCCAGTGCAGCGGCTGTACCGGCGGTAATCGTTGCAGTAATCACACCCGAGGTCGCTGCATCTACGATGTTCGCATCTGCAACAGATACCGACACGTCGGTCAGCGTCACAGTCTCGTTGCCCAGACCAGTGATGCCGCCTGCAGCGTACGCAATCTTGACATCCGCTACCAGGCCGGTGATCGTACCAACGCCCGATGCATCTACCACGATAGCTACGCCTGCATTTCCATCGATGATATTGAGATCGGCTGCGGCTGCGCTTGCACCGGTAATAATAATTACTGCGGCTTCTGCAGTTGCGCCCACGGTAGCGGCTGCAATATTAGCCGCAGTATCGCTCAAGGTGTAGACCACAGGCGTAGTGAATCCGGCAATGGTATCGGCCTGGGTGGCATTTGCGGTACCGGTAACAGTTACCGTCGTTGCCAGTCCAAGCACCACATCCGACGATGCCGCGATATTCGCTGCACTGTCCGCAATCGCATAAGTCTTCGTGCCTGTAAAGACTTCAATCGCTGTCGCTTGCGCTACGGTTACGGCGGCATTGGGCACTACCGCCTTAATGGCCGGAATTGCATTAAGGCTGGCAGCAACGCCTGGCGCCGCCAATGCCGCCGGTGTGTCGGTAACGGTAATTTGGTCTTCCACTGTGTAAGTCGTACCAACAGTCGCAGCAACATTGATTGTTTGCGTATCCACTGCAGGTGTGACTGTCAAAGCGATGTTGCTGCTGGTTACGTTGCCGGCATTGTCTGTTGAGACAATCGACATCGTATCAGCGCCGTTATAGTTGGTTACGCCTTGGTAAATCAAACCATTCAGCGCTGCATTAATCGCAACTGTCGTCCCTGATAATGTAAGCGACGAAGTTCCTTGGCCCACCGACATGCCCGTAGCATCAATCAGCGTACCGTGTGCAACGCTAATTACGACAGTATGGCTTGAGTCAAGCAATCCATCTACGCTCAAGCTAGTAAAGGAGAAAGGCACATCTTCAACAACGGTTTGTGATGCAACAACAGTATGTGTCGGCGCCTGGCTATCCACAGTTACCAGTATGCCGTCCGCTGTAGTGGTGACGTTGCCAGCGTTGTCGGTCGCAGTGACGCTAACCGCCGTATTTGCCAGATTCGTATCGAGTGCACCTGCAAGAATGGTGTAAGACGCCGTCCACACACCTGCGTTGTTGGTCGCGACAGTAGTTGCGCTACCACCAAAGCCGCTGAAATCGACCGTTGCCTTCCACAAATCAGTGTTATTCGCACCCGTCGCTGCGGTATTGTCGTAAGTGACGGTTACAGTATCGCCAATCTTGTATGCGCCGCCTGTTCCGCCGCCTGGCGTAACCGCGATATTGGCATCAACGACTGTAGGTGCAACGGTTTCAAACGTGACGCTCATCGCCGTGCCGGGAACGTTATTGACGTTACCGGCCGGATCCTGTGCGGTTGCCTGGAAAGTGTGTATGCCTGGAGTCACAACCATGTTGTGCGTCCCCATAGTTCCTGGAGCAACTATCGCATCGTAAGTCAGAGTCCATGTAGTTGTTGGCGTGCCATTTGACAAACCGGTTGTTGTTGCATAGGTCTGCCCCATCAGAACACCGCCAGTCGTAGGGCCACCATCGCGGTATACGGTGATTAAACTGCCCGCGTCAGCCAATGCGACCGTACCCAATATATTAGGTGCGGTGTCGTTGGTCAGCAGGTCTGCGGCAGACACACCGGCGTCAACTGCTATCCCTGTCAATACGGGAGCCGTTGGCGCAGTAATATCAATTTGCACAGTTGGAGTAGTAGTGGCTACGTTGCCTGCAATATCGGTCTCAGTTACCGCAACGTTATATGTACCCGTTCCAAGTGTCTGAACATCTGTACTGGTGAGTTGAGCGGTCCAAATTCCGCCCACAACAACGGCGACCTTCGGAGCCAAACTACCAATCACTACGCTGACGGTACTGCCGGTTTCGCACGTACCCGTTACGTCGATTGGTGCAACTGTGGCTGCTGCGATGTATTCTGCCGCGTTGATCAAGTTGTCTGCGGTTACAGAATCAACTGTTGTCGCGATGACGGTATCAACTCTGATTTGAGTTGCATTTCCTGTCGTTGCACTGACGTTACCTGCCAGATCGGTTTGCTCAACCTGAATCTGATTGGCCGCGTAGGTGATGCCTGTCGCTGTCAATCCGGATGCGAGTGTAAAGCTGGTGCCTGCTCCTGGCGTCCAAGTCGAACCGGAATCCGTGCTGTAGCGCCATGTTGCGCCTGTTTCAAGACCCGTCACGTTGACGAGACCGTTATTGGTAATGCCGTCCGTGCCATTGGCGCTATCAACGGATAACGCAAATGTTGGCGTAACCGCTGCGGTATCTACCGTGATGGCTGCGGCGTTGCTGCCCGTTGCACTGAGGTTGCCAGCCACATCGGTTTGTTTAACCTGAACCGTGCCCAGCGCATAGTTTGTACCTGCGCCTCCTGAGCCCGTCAAATCAAAGCTGGATCCAACACCATTAGTCCAGTTAGCACCATTATCAACACTGTATTGCCATGTTCCGCCCGCTTCAAGAGCACCAACATTCACCGTGCCGACATTGGTAATCCCGTCAGCATTAACGCCTCCGGCTGCACTGTCTGTCGCCAAAGCCAGAGTTGGTGTTGCAACTATCGTATCCAGCGTGAATGCCAACGCACCCGAAGCACCCGATACGTTGCCAGCAACGTCTGTCTGACGCACTTGCACGCTGTTCGCGCCTTCTGCCGCTGTGAAACTGCCAGTCCAAACCGTGCCGCCATCAATGCTGTATTCTACCGAGGCACCGCCTTCCACGCCCGTGAGTGCCAGAGTGCCAACATTGGTGATGCCGTCAGCCAGCGCGCTGTCCGTAGTCAGCGCAACGCCTGGTGCTGCGGCTATCGTATCCAGCGTGAAAGCCAGCGCGCTTGAAGCAGCTGAGACGTTACCGGCTACGTCTGTCTGACGCACTTGCACGCTGTTCGCACCTTCCGCCGCAGTGAAACTACCAGTCCAAACCGTGCCGCCATCGATGCTGTATTCTACCAGTGCACCGCCTTCCACGCCCGAAAGTGCCAGAGTGCCAACATTGGTGATACTGTCAGCCAGCGCGCTGTCAGTAGTCAGCGCAACGCCTGGTGCTGCTACTATCGTATCCAGCGTAAATACCAAGGCACCTGAAGCACTCGATACGTTGCCTGCTACGTCTGTCTGACGCACTTGCACGCTGTTCGCGCCTTCTGCAGCAGTGAAACTGCCAGTCCAAACCGTGCCGCCATCGATGCTGTATTCTACCGAGGCACCGCCTTCCACGCCCGTGAGTGCCAGAGTGCCAACATTGGTGATGCCGTCAACAAGCGCACTGTCCACTGACAAAGAGACTCCTGGTGCCACCGGTGCAGCGGTGTCTACAAGCACATCGAGTGTAGGCAGAATATTATTTAAAACAACTGCGACAGGAGCTCCCCCTACCGCATTGACGATAGTTCCGCCATTCAGAACAATAGAACCTGGAGTAATGGAAATACCATTCACATCCGTCTGTGCCGCTTGCACTGTATAAAGGAAGTGCAGTGCTGTTGTCGTACTTGCTCCTGCATTATAGACAGCGTTAAGCGGCCCAGCGTTGTCCATACTGAACTCGACCGTAGGTGTGCCACCAGCAGTATTTACAGTCACCGGGCCTGAATAGGTGACGACGATGTCGATCACGCCGCCCGCTTTGAAAGAACCTGCAACAGCATCCACCGAAGCAACTGCAGCGGTAGACACCAGAGCCACAGTTGAAGGTGCCGTAATGTTTGGCGCACCGCCGCTATTACCCAAATCGTTAGTGACAACAGAGAGCGTACCGCCCACGCCAGCATATGCGATACCTGCGGCCAAAGTATTGTTGATGTCGGTTACTGTACCTAACAGAGTCAGCGCGCTCGAGCCGTTAGCACCGGCGCTGATTGTCGCGGCTCCAGACAAAACAACGGTCAGCGTACCGACATCCACCGACAGCGCTGTTTGCACATTTGCACCAGCTGCATCGACATCGGCAATACTGATACCAGCAATCGTAGCCGCATTGGCAACAACCGCCTGCGCGCCCGGCACAGTATTCACAGGCGCGTTGTTGACTGGGGCGATTGATATTATTGTAGTGGTAGCCGCAGTGGTGGAATCAACGGTATCACTTGCAATCAGAGACAAAGCTTCGCTGGCTACAGGTGCTGGATTGTTATTGGTATAAGTCAGTGTCCCGGTCGTTTGTCCTTTCAGGAATGCGTCTAATTGCGCAAATGTACCTGTCAAAACCAGCGTACCTGATGAACCATTAAGCACACCGCTGGTCAATCCAGAGTCGCCGAGGGTGACAGCCAATACGCCTTGATTGGTTGCACCATCGCCAATTTTTATAGTCGCTGTAGCATTTGCTACAGCTGCACCTGGCAGGCCATTGGCACCATCCGCATCACTCACAGCAGCCAAGCCAGTCGACAATAAATTCAACGAAACAGCTTCTGTCGCTGTCGCACTAGCCAAAGTTAAAGTCGCAACAGGAACTGCATTGACAGCCGCAACAGTTATACCTACCGAACTACTGGTGGTTTTAATACCACCAGTACCGTTATAACCGCCATCACTGGTAACAATAGCCAAGGTTTCACTTCCGTTCCATGCGCTGGTCGGAACATAACTCAATCCATCTAAAGCCGCATTAACCTGTGCAGCGGTTCCAGATATCGTTACCGAAGCGCTACCATTAGTCGCCATCGTCGCGCCGGTTCCTGTGACCGCTGTCAAAGTCCCATTCAAAACACTAACATTTACGGATAAGTAATTAACAGAGCCCGCCTGAGAAGTATCAGCCGTGTCATTTACCGTTATCGCATTTCCATTCGCTGTCGAAAAAACGAGTGCAACATTTTCAGCGGTGTTTTGAGCAGCAACCGGAGTGTTAACCGGCGCGTCATTGACAGCCACAACGGTCCCCATATTTACATTCACTGTGGTTACGGAAGCTGCTAAATTTACAGTTGGATAAGGAGCACCTACAGTTCCGCCACTCACCGTTTGAACGCGGAAGCCGTCAATCGTAGGACCAACTTCATTGGCATCAGACTTCCAGTACAAGCGTCCGTCCGCACCTGAAACCTTGGTCATCGTTCCCGCGCCGCTATCTATGTAAATGCCATCACTTTGGAATACTACTGTAGTCGTTGGTGTAAAAGTAATTTGAGTCGTAGGAGAACCCACGGTAGCACCGGTGTTGTACCAAAGCGTGCCATTGGTTCCAGCCATGATTTTAAAACCGGTGGTGGTTGCATCTTCACCTTGGGCCTTAATCAACATCGTTGTGTAGGTGATACCAAAAGCGACATCTTCTGTTACACCGCCAAAGTTACTAACACTAGTTAATACAGCCATGATTTATACCCTCTCAAATTAAATTTATATATAAAAAACTGACGAGCAGCTCGTTGGCTGTGCTTGCCACTTATCTTCAACTCAGAAAAAAATCACTCAATTTATTTAATGCATTTCCAGCAGGTCTGATTTTTATAAAGTCCTTATGCCTTAGCATGACAACAGTTAATTTGACAAAAACGCCACGCGCCATCGCGAACAGCGCAAATTAACCAACTCACATTAACTCCATGTTTTTTCAGTAATATTTTACGAGCACTTGTGAATAACGAATAGTTCAGCATCATTTCTTTAAGTTTTACAGCGAGCTGCAATTCTTAAAAGGGCAATATAAATCTATTCACATTCGATGAAACAAAAAACACGATTACAAACACCTGACCCAATCCGAGCTTATTATGTTCGCTAACGCGCACTTTATACCGATTATTGAGTTCAATTCAAGTTAAATTTTTTGGAAAGGGAAAAATAATCAGGGCAATAAATCCACTGTAAGGATCATGTAAGAAATGTCTCATACGAATTGCAGCAATTTGGCTCTATGTAAATTTGGTCTACTCACTAGTTACAGGCTAAATTCTACATAAAATCAATTTATTATCAGATAGATCTATTCCAGAAGTCTCGGTCCACGATGCAAGGTTTAGCAGCAATGTGAAGCCCCTCTCTCACCCCGCAGCAGAGCAAATTTCATCCACCAAGAATTCTTGCCAAACATCGTGGCGAGCAACTTTAGCCGCACTGCCGTTGTGTCGGGAGGTACGGGGCGTGGTAACCCAGAGGTTTTTCGTTGTGCCATGCTTGGATTAATGGAATGGACGCCCACTTCCTAAAACGGCATCAAAGTGCCAAAGTAGTGGTTGCTTATGACCACTCAACTAGAAAGGGGCATCCAAAATGAAGATTACGACAATTGGCATTGATTTGGCAAAAATTGTTTTCCAGATTCACGGCGTAGATGAGCGCGGCAAGGTGGGCGTACGCAAGCAATTGAAGCGTGCTGACATGTCGAACTACTTTGTTAATCTGGCACCTTGTTTGATTGGCATGGAGGCCTGCGGTAGCGCGCATTATTGGGCGCGCAAACTGGAAGGCTATGGGCATACCGTTAAACTGATGGCACCGCAGTTCGTGAAGCCCTATGTCAAAACGAACAAGAACGATATGGCCGATGCGGAGGCGATCTGTGAAGCAGTCAGCAGGCCAAACATGAGATTTGTGGCAATCAAGACGGTTGAGCAACAAGCGATCTTGTCGGTGCATCGAGCACGTCAGGGATTCGTCAAGGCCAGAACGGCACAAGGCAATCAGATACGAGGCTTGCTTGCTGAATTTGGGATCATCATCCCGCAGGGCATACGCTCAATTAGCAAGCAGATGCCAGAGATTCTGGAGGATGGTGAAAACGGGTTGCCAGGTACGATGCGCAACCTGATTGATCGACTGACAGAAAACTTGAAAGAGATGGATCGTCAGGTCAAGGAGTTGGAAGCTAAAATCCAGTTGTGGCACCGCGAGAATGCAGCGAGCTGCAAGCTGGCAGAAATTCCCGGGCTGGGGCCGATCACGGCAAGTGCGATCGTGGCGACAGTAGGCGATGCACGGGAGTTCAAAAATGGTCGCCAACTAGCTGCGTGGTTGGGGTTGGTACCCAAACAACACTCCAGCGGTGGCAAGCAGACTCTGCTGGGTATCAGTAAGCGTGGCGACACGTATCTGCGCACGTTAATGATCCACGGTGCGCGAGCCGTCATCCGTTTTGCTGAAAACAAGGCGAAACCGAATGTTTGGTTGGGTAAGCTGATGGCACGGCGCAACAAGAACATAGCGGCGGTAGCACTGGCGAACAAAAATGCACGGATCGTATGGGCGCTATTGGCAAACAATCGAACATTCCGCCCCGATTACACCCCGGCAGCAGCCGGAATGTAATCGAGACGGTTGAATAAAACCGATTTGAACGAGTTGAAGGAGTAATACCACCGATTGCATAGGCAATCATGAAATGATGGCGAGACAGGTCAGACCGAGATTGGGATAGCTCGAGTGCGGCAAGGCACACGAAGTGCGCTGGATTGATAGAGCCCCAATCAGCAAATTCCATCAGGGATAGAGACGATAAGTCTCATACAAAATCCGGATGTATGGCTGCAATCTTTACCTAATCAAAATCATGAATTGAAAGCTTGGCAAAAGTGGGCGTCCATGTATGCCGCGTCACTCTGGCAAGTCTATCTGCGAATACAAGGACGGCCTGTTAGTAGAGCACTTCCTTTTTGATGGCGACACAACCAGGTCCTGCCGGCATTAGAAACACACGCATCGCGGGACCGCCATCCAGCACACGAATATGAGTTTGAATCACACCCGATTGCCGCAATTTGCCATAGGCTTGTGTGGCCACAGTATCGCAATTATCTTGCCAGTAAGTTATTGCCTCATATACCCCGGCACAGTCATTATCACCCCGAGGGTGAAAACTTGAACTGGCGTAAGACAACACATTAGCCGATGCGATCTCCATTGATGTAGAGAGCATCCGGTTGTCCGGCTCTTCGTTCGGACTAAACAAGAACATCCCAGTTTTGCTGCCGGATGACAAAAAATCAGTGACCTGACCGACCCGTTTTAAACAGCGACGCACGCCATTCTTACCATAAGCGACCACAGCCGCATTTAATGCGGGCGGTTTTTGCAGATCCTTACTTCCAGCCACTTTAAGTTTTGTATCTTTTGCATCAGCCGCATTTGCCTGCGGTATGAACAAGGCGGAGAGCAAAACGGCGATGATTAAATGAGTATGATTTTTCATGGCGAGCCTAAAAATGTAAAGTTATGTGAGTGCAGCCTTCGGAAGATACTATCACAGCACCAAAGTCGTTTTGCAATAATTTGGCAAAAAGACCCCTTAAACATTTTGAAACGGATAGTTCTTTCAGGCAATTCGAGACGAAACATCGAAATTCAATTCAGCCGAATCGGGCTAAGACGCATTGCAGCTCATCTAACGCGCCACTCTCGGATGCGTAGATGACTTTCAACCCCAAGCTACAGATGGGCGCAAAAAACCCCGTACTGGACGGGGCTTTTTTATGCCTAGCACATGTGTAAACCGCCGTTAATGGCGATATTGGCACCTGTGATAAAGGCCGCATCTTCAGACGCTAAGTAGGACACTAACTTAGCGATCTCTTCCGGTTTGCCCAGACGACCGACTGGAATGGTCGAAATAATCTGATCGCGCACTTCCTGCTTGATGGCCATCACCATTTCGGTGGCAACATAGCCCGGAGAAATGGTATTGACGGTAATGCCCTTGGACGCAGTTTCTTGAGCCAGCGCCTTGGTGAAACCGTGCATACCGGCCTTAGCGGCAGAGTAGTTAGTTTGACCAAACTGACCCTTTTGACCATTGACGGAAGACATATTGATGATGCGCCCCCAACCGGCTGCCAGCATGTCGTCGATCAGCGGACGGCTGACGTTGTAAACGCTGTTCAGATTGATGTTCAATACATCCATCCAGTTTTCCAGAGGCATCTTCTTGAACATGCCATCTTTGGTGATGCCGGCATTGTTCACCAGCACGCTGACCGCGCCGATTTCCGTCTTGATTTTGGCGATCATCGCAGTGCAGGACTCAAAATTTGATACATCTGCCATTGCGATATGCATATCACGACCGGCTTCGCGCTCAGCTGCCAGCCAGGCTTGCGCTTTGGCTTCTTCCTGAACGATGTAATTTGCCACGACAGTAAAGCCATCCGCAGCCAGTTGGCGACAGATCACGCTACCTAAACCACCAATACCGCCAGTTACTAATGCAATGCGTTTGCTCATGCTTCTGTCTCCTGATTTATAAGTTATTGATTTTATTTACACAAGACGACAATAAGCCGCCCCGATAGGTTTGCCGTAGTTGTCTTACAGCTTGTTATCCGTTGCTGGTTTTGCTGGTTCTGCGGGCTTGACCGTTTCGGCTGGCTTTGCAACTTCAACAGCCGCCGGTTGTTCTGTCATCTTTGCGACCTCAGCGGGTTTGGCCGCCACAATCGGCTTGACCGCTTCAGCGGGCTTAGCAACGGGTTTTGCCGCCTGAACCGCCTTAGCGACTGTGCTTGCCTTAGGTGCTTTGGCGGGAGCCGCCGGCTTTTTAGCCGCTTTCGGTGCATCGCGTTCGATCAGCCACTTGGAGATGGCCGGCGCTAATTCCTTCTGCGAACGGGAACCGACGAATACACCGATATGACCACCCTTGAATTCGTACAGGGTTTTATCTTTCGATCCGATCAAATCGTTCAACGGTTTAGTCGCAGCTGGTGGCACCAGATGGTCGCCGGATGCGTAGATATTCAAAACAGGCATAGTGATTTTGCCCAGATTGACGGTCTTGTCACCGAGTTGCAAGGTGCCCTTGACCAGCTTGTTAGACTGGTAGCAGTCTTTGACGAACTGGCGCAAACATTCTCCAGCTTGACCGGGGCTGTCAAAAATCCACTTTTCCATGCGCAGGAAGTTCAGCAGTTTTTCTTCGTCTTCCATCACATCCAGCATGTCGACATACTTTTTGATGTTCAGATTGAACGGCATCAGCATCAAAAAGCCATCGTTGAGGATATTGCCTGGAACGACGCCATAGGCATCTACCAGTGCATCCACATCCATGGACTTGGACCAGTTAAACAGCAGGCCTTCGTCGGTGGAGAAGTCGAATGGCGCGACCAGCGTCACCAGACTGTGTACCTTTTCAGGGTGCAGTGAGGAGTAAATCGCTGAGAAAGTACCGCCCTGACATACGCCCATCAGGCTGACCTTGTCGCTCTTCGCATCGAGTCGAACCGCATCCACACAGTTATCCAGATAGCCGTTGATGTAATCATCCATGCTCAGGAAACGATCGGCCTGGGAAGGATAACCCCAGTCGATGAGGTAAACATCCAGCCCCTGGCTTAGCAGGTTGCGGATGAAGCTGCGGTCCGGCTGAATATCCAGCATGTAAGGACGGTTGACCAGCGCATAGACGACCAATACAGGCACGCCGCAGGCGATCTTTGCATCCGGTGCGTAGTGATAGACGGCCAGCTTGTCTTCTGTGTAGATGACATGCTTGGGGGCTGTACCGACATCGATGTCTTCGATATCAGTGAGCAGCGTTGCACCCTTCATCATCTTGCTGTTCATTTCGCCAAAATGCTTGAGGGCAGATTTGGCATCCAGATTAGAAAACGGGTTAGTCATCACATTTGCTCCTTTTTCAAGCCTTGAATCTGTGCGTTCAGTTCTTTAACCTGTTTACGCAGATCGTAAACCAGCTTATAGACTTCATCCATTTCTGAACGACGTGCAATCGGCAGATCAACCAGTTGGGCTTCAAGAATTTCGTTGTACAGTTTGCGCGTGTTAAAACCCGCTTCTGTCATCGCATTGCGCTTTTCCGAAAACTCAGCCGTGTAGAACAGTTTGTTGAAGGTCATCTCGTTGGTGTCTATCCACAACGCAAAGAAATCATCAAATTTTTCAAACTTTTCGCCTGCAGCGCTCTTTTCAGCCAGGATTTTCACGACAGACTGCATCGCGTCAGCACCTGTTTTTTGCATCAATTGCTGATATTCGAGATGACGGCTTGCATAGCCCGACATGGCCTTAGCAAAATGATTCATTTGTTCGATTTTTTCACGGTCTTTGCCTAAAGCCGGCACGCAAAACAGTTTGCCTGTGGTGTCGCCAAATTTAGCGTACATCGCTTCCATTTGTTTTGCCATGGCATCCGGCTGGTAGTCTGAGAAATTGAACGATGGATTTTTCATCGATTCAGCCCATGGCCCGCTGTTTTGCCTGGCAAGATCTGCATACTGTTCAGCCTGCTTTTGCATTTGAGCCCAGAGGTCAGTATCAAAGCTGAACATCTTGTCGAACAGTTGACGTGTCTTTGCCGGATCAGTGAACTGGCTCAAATTGGCCGGATCCAGTGTTTTTTCGCGCATCGCGTTCAACAAAGGCTGCCACATTTCAAACAGTTTTTGCGTCGCTTCGTTGCTGTACAGCGATTTGCTAAAAACATCTTTAGCCAGATTCGCATCGGCGCCGATAGGGAAAGCCTCAAATACGGCTTTGCTCCAACTGGTAAAAGGGTTGTCGCTTTGAGCTGTCGTATTCTGATACAGCGACTGCATCTGATTTTGCAACGCTGCGTAAGCCTGTTGTTGCGTTTTCATCCAACCATTAAAGTAATCACTCGGGTTTTCCACTATCGTTCCTCTTTAATCTCGCTTGGTAAATGGGGTGCTACGACGGCGCGCTGGCCAACAGCCGTGCTTACTTGCCTGTATTAGCCACTTCGATGAAGTTTTTCAATACATCGCGGCTGACAGCCAGCTGCTTGTCATAAGCGCTGATCCAGTTTTCCTGTGCTTTGAGCGCTTCTTCAGTCGCGGTTTGTGAACTTGTTGCGACTGTGCTGAACCAGTTGTTGAATTGATTCAACGCTTCTTTGGTTTGTGCGTTTTCTGGCAGGCCGGGAATGCTGGTGAAAGCAGCATTTGACTTGCTGATGGCGTCTTGCCATTGAGCGCGCATATTTTTTTGGGCATCGAGCAAGTTGTTGAAGGCTTGCTTTTGTGTGTTAGCCAAAACGTCGAAATATTCAAGTTGCTTATTCATGTTGATTCCTTAGTCGAGTGTACGTGGATTAGGCGGCTTTAGGCAAATTTGACAGAGCGATGAAGCTTTTGATCAGATCGCGGCTAACGGCCAGTTGCTTTTCATAAGTGCTGATAAAGGTTTCCTGAGTCTTGAGAGCTTCTTCCGTTGCGCTTTGTGACTGGTTGGCCACGTTACCCATCCAGGTATTGAACTGGCTCAGCGCTTCTTTGGTTTGTGCATTATCCGGCAGGCCAGGAATGCTGGTGATGGCGGCATGGGTTTTGCTGATACCGTCGATCCACTGCACACGCAGGTCTTGTTGTGCGGAGATCAGATTGTTGAAAAACAGCTTCTGTGTGTTAACGACTGCATCAAAAATTTCGAGTTGCTTATTCATGTTCATTCCTTTTGTAAATTAATTATTTATCATTGCTAGCTGAAGTTTGCTTCAGTACATCAAAAAAACTCTTGGTGACTTCGCGGCTCATTTCGAGTTGCTTGTCTACCACTTCCTGCCAGGCCTGTTGTGCCTTGGCACCGTTCTCTGCCATGAAGCGATTTTGCAAATCTCGTATGGTGTCGCGCAGCATCTGGTTTTCGTTCTTCAGTGCCATATTTTCCTTCATGGCTTCGTCGAAACTGGCTTGCGGTACGAATCCCATTGCTTTATAAAACTCAGCCATTTGACTCATCATTTTTTCAGCACCTGGAAATGGTTGGCTCTCAGTTGAAATGTCCAAAAACTTATTGACTGCTTCCATTCCCTGCTGCTGGGCCATTTTCAAAAATTCATTGGCACCCTGTTTGAACATCGGATTGTTAAACGTTTCCATCATCATGCGCATTTGTTGTTCGGTCATCATGATTGACTTTCCCTTACTTGGACTTTTTCGATTGGGACGACGCATCCGCTGCGGATTCATCACTACCATGTACAGGGCTATTCCACAAGCTCCAGGGATTGCTCATCACCTTAAACATATCCGCGTCCTTCATCGCACCGAATTGTTTAAGCCACGAACCCAACATGCCGAAATAATTTTTCAAATCCCAGCCGGAATTGAGCATGAAAGGCAGTGAGCGGTTTAAATCGCGTATGTATGAACGCACGACATAAGCGACATTGATGTCCGGATCGCCAAAAGCCTCCAGATGCGCCTTGAGCTTTTCGTACTCTTCTTCGTCCAGTCTGATGGTAATAGGTTTAAGTGCCATGATTTTCTCCGTCGTTACATCATAAAGTACCCGCATTGTACTACGAAAGTAATACGAAGCAATGACATATTATTAAAATCAGCATTACCCTGACCAGTTAAGCGCATCAGCAGTGAGCAATCGGAGTCTGGCGATTGACTGACAGGTTGTGCGAATCTACCCATTCTGAGGATAGAACTGTCGAGTTAGAGATTTGGGAGGTGCGAATCTGGCGGCACGCGGCAGAAAGAGCCGCGCGAAGATCATTGCTGTTAGCAGCCGGTTTGCCGTCGGGTATTAGTCTATATGGCGCACTTACAATATTGTTTGCAAGGCGGATTCTTATGAGAAATGTATGTGATTGTCGATGATATGCAGCGGAATGCATCATCTACCCTGCCGAGACGTAAGTCTGATTCAGGGACTGACTTTAACGTGCAAACCAAGACTGGCAATGCGGTCAGCAAATTTATTGATGACCAAGGCAGGCAAGCTAGACAAGCGACCCGCTTCGGGCTGCAAGGAAGGTCGCGCAAGTCCGTAGAGCAGTACACCATGCAGTGCACACCCGTCTCGCAGCAGAGCGCCGACAAAGTTGAGATAATCATCCTCATCCTGCAAGGAGGGCGGCTCACCATCCAGTGCGAACCAACAAGTTTGCAACCAGGTAGCGCAACAAGCCGCCGATGACATAAGATGCGAGCGAACTTGCTCTGTGCGTGCATGCGTATCGTTGATACGCAACATTCCTGATTCACTGGCTCTATCCAACTTAAACCAAACCTCACCATTTATCTTTGCCAGCTCGCGCAAACCCGACTGAACTTCGGGGCGATGCATTAAACTTCCGTTGGATATCAGTACAGTTTTAACCGACTCCGACAAATTGTAGTCATGACGCACGCGACGAATGATATCGATGACTTGAAGAAATTCTGCCGCACTGGTTGGTTCACCATTACCAGAAATGGCGATATCGTTGATACGCCTTGAGCATTCTGGAACTCGACTTAGCATAAAATCACCGTTGAGCAATTCAGCTAAAAAACCACGCAATTCAAGCTCTAATAGGGCCAGGTCGACCGGCGGAGCCGTACCGCGTTTCAAGTCAGGAACCTGACAATACAAGCAACGCCAATTACACGCATTATTTTGATTAAGATTAATACCCACCGACACGCCTCCAGCTCGACGCGAAACGACAGGGTAAACATAACGCAACGCGGCGCTACTACGGTCATGATTATCCACGTTCAGGATGTTATTTGCCATTTGCGTATTCTCGCTCGAAGTTGGTGTGATTAGGCAACCATGTCATACAAAACCGTTGCAGATGCAAATTGAGGTGAACCATGATTATCTCAGACGCAGGCGCGAAAGAAACATTTATCTATCTGCAATGCAATAAGCCCCACCGTTTCCGGAGGGGCTTATTGTTTTATAAGGCGTCTAAGCCTGTCCAGAGCGTAGCGAAGGGAATGAGCTACTTTGGCTCTAACCTTTTAAAACATTGTTGCCCAAACGAGCTACT
>JBAZVL010000021.1:0-19845 GCA_041660905.1 Gallionella sp. | reverse complement strand
AGTAGCTCGTTTGGGCAACAATGTTTTAAAAGGTTAGAGCCAAAGTAGCTCATTCCCTTCGCTACGCTCTGGACAGGCTTAGACGCCTTATAAAACAATAAGCCCCTCCGGAAACGGTGGGGCTTATAGCATTGCAGATAGATAAATGTTTCTTTCGCGCCTGCGTCTGAGATAATCATGGTTTACCTCAAATTCAATTTGCATGTCCATCGTTCGTGTCGCAATAGACATACCGCTCGCCACCTTGTTTGATTACACGGTGGACGCGGCCGTCGCGGTCGGTCAGCGCGTCATCGTGCCATTTCGTCATCGCGAGATGGTGGGCGTGGTGGTGGAATGTGTCGCCACTTCAGACTATGCGATGGATAAAATCAAACCGGTCATCGCGGTGTTGCATGACAGTGAACCACTCTCACCCAAATTGCTGGCTTTACTGCAATTTTGCAGCGACTACTATCATTATCCTATCGGGCAGACGATCTTGCCTGCTTTGCCGACCAAGTTGCGTGCCAGTCAGTCCGTCGCAATCAAACCTGCTTTGTACTATCGCATGGCGGAGTCCGCGCCGGAACTGGCGTCATTGCCTAAGCGCAAAGCGTATGCGCGACTAATCCTTGAGAAGCTGGCCATACAGTCTTGCAATCTGCAGCAGCTCAAACTGATATGTGCCACGGCAGCCAAACAACTGAATTATCTCGAACAGGAAGGTTGGGTTGAACAATATGAGGTGTTTGCCCCGCCGTCAGTGCAAGCCGCTCATACCTTTGCCAATGCCCACCAGCTAACGCCCGAGCAACAGCAGGCGGTGGATTGCATCACGGGGGCTTCAGGCTATCGCTGTTTTCTGCTGCACGGCATCACAGGCAGCGGAAAAACTGAAGTTTATGTCCATCTGATGGACTATGTGCTGCGACGGGGCGGGCAGGTGTTGCTATTAGTACCTGAAATTAATCTCACGCCGCAGCTTGAGCAATATTTTTTGAGCCGTTTTCCTGATGCGACGCTGGTCAGTCTGCACAGCGGTCTGTCGGAAAACGAACGATTGAGCAACTGGCAACAAGCGCAAACAGGTTTGGCGCAAATTGTGCTTGGCACGCGCCTGTCGGTATTCGCCGAAATGCCGCAGTTAGCCATGATCATCGTCGATGAGGAGCACGACAGTTCGTTCAAACAGCAGGACGGGTTGCGGTATTCGGCGCGGGATGTGGCGATCTTTCGTGCCAGCCAATGCTGTGTTCCTGTCGTGTTAGGTTCTGCGACCCCCTCGCTTGAGAGTTATCACAATGCACAGAGCGGGCGCTATCAGATGCTGAAGCTTACCGGCCGTGCGCAAACTGATGCCCGATTGCCGACCGTCAACTGCATCCACATCAAGCAAACCGTGATGGTTGAGGGAATCAGCGAAAAATTGCTGAGCGCCATCGCGCAGCGCATAGAACGAGGCGAACAAAGCCTGCTGTTCATCAATCGCCGTGGTTATGCACCGGTGCTGATGTGTACAGAATGCGGCTGGTTGTCCGATTGCAAGCATTGTGCGGGCAAGATGGTGATGCATCTGAAGGATAAGCGCTTGCGCTGCCATCATTGCGGTTACCAGTTGCGTGTGCCTACGGCCTGTCCTGACTGTGGTCATGCAGAACTGCTGCCGGTGGGCACGGGTACACAGCGCATTGAGTTTGTGCTGGATACTCGCTTCCCCGATGCCCGTATTTTAAGGGTAGATCGCGACAGCACGAAAAATAAGCGCGCCTGGGAGCTGATGCGCGCGCAGATTCATGCCAATGAGGTGGATATTCTGGTTGGCACGCAAATGCTGGCCAAGGGGCATGATTTTCCCGCGCTGACACTGGTCGGCGTGTTGAGTCCGGACAGTGCGCTGTATAGCAGCGATTTTCGTGCGGCGGAAAAACTCTTTGCGCAATTGATGCAAGTGGCAGGACGTGCGGGGCGGGCGGATAAACCGGGCGAAGTGCTGATTCAGACGGAGTTTCCTGATCATCCGTTGTTTTTATATCTGCAAAGTCACGATTTTGAGGGTTGGGCGGAGTCTCAGCTGGCCGAGCGCCGCATGGCAGGATTTCCTCCCTTCGTGTTTCAGGTGATGCTGCGCGCAGAAGGTTTAATAGAATCAGATGTTTATGGATATTTAAATCGGGCGCGCGCAGCCGCTGTCGCTATCGGGCATAAAGTCGAAATTCTGGGTGTGGTTCCGGCCTCTTTAGCGCGGCGAGCGAATCATGTACGGGCGCAACTTTTGATACAGGCGGATACTCGCCGCGAGTTGCAGCAGTTTTTACGCGCCTGGCGTCCCGCGCTGGAGGATTTGCAAAATGCGAAATTGCGCTGCTCTCTGGATGTCGACCCGCTCGAATTTTAGAAACTAATGCTGTAAGACAGGCATATACTTCCACCTCTGTCTGATGTCACTTTTAGGAACAAGATGAGCCACCCTGAAGTCATTTCTGCATTGACCCATATCGTCGGCCACGATGCCGTTCTGACCGGTGAGACTGCGTCCTCTTATTTTAAAGACTGGCGCGGGCGCTTTTCAGGTCAGGCGCTGGCGGTGGTGTTCCCCTCCAACACTCAACAGGTCTCCGACATCGTCCGTCTTTGTGCGGAATTAAAAATTGCTATCGTGCCGCAGGGCGGCAATACCAGTTTGTGCGGCGGGTCGGTTCCGCTGGCGGATCAATCTGTGCAGTTGGTGATCAATCTGTCGCGCATGAATCAAATCCGCGAGCTGGATGCGATCAATTACACCATGACGGTCGAGGCGGGCTGCAAGCTGGCGTCGTTATATGAAGCGCCGGAGCAGGCCGACCGGCTTTTTCCGCTCGGCTTGACCGCGATCGCGCCGCACTGCGAAATTGGCGGTAATCTGTCCACCAATGCAGGCGGCATCAATGTGTTGCGCTACGGTTCTGCGCGCGATCTGGTGCTGGGGCTGGAAGTGGTTTTGCCGGACGGACGCATCTGGGACGGCTTGCGCAGTCTGCGTAAAAACAACACAGGCTATGATTTGAAGCATCTGTTCATCGGTGCGGAAGGAACGCTGGGTATCATCACCGCTGCCGTGCTCAAACTGTATCCGCGTCCAAAATCGACGTCCACCGCCTGCATCGCCGTGCAGAATCCCGCTGTTGCGGTTGCCCTGCTCGCGCATCTGCGCGCCAGTTGCGGGGATAAAATCAGCGGTTACGAGATCATTTCGCGCAGTTGTCTGGATCTGGTGTTTAAGCATATCCCGGATACCCATGAACCGTTCGCTGTTCCTCATGAATGGATCGTCATCACGCAATTGACAGATGTGTTGCCCGCGCCATTGGATGAAGCTTTACTCGATGCCTTTAATTCTTTCGATGATGGCATCGTCGAGTTCAAAGTGACCACGGATAAAATTCAAGCCGAACGCTGGTGGAAGCTGCGCAAGAATATCGCCGAAGCGCAAAAGGCCGAAGGCGTGAGCATCAAACACGATGTGTCCGTGCCGATCAGTCGGGTGGCGGAATTTATCGAACAGGCGAGTGCCGCGTTGCGTGGTGCTTATCCCGGCTTGCGCATCGTGGCGTTCGGTCATCTGGGCGATGGCAATATGCACTACAACGCCTCCATGCCGGGCGAGTTACAGAATAATGAATTTATCCGGCAGCATGAGCACGATGTGAATCGCATCGTGTATGAAGTCGTTGCGCGATTGGATGGCAGCATCAGTGCCGAACACGGGCTGGGGCAACTCAAACGCGAGACCATACGCGATTACAAGGATCCGCTGGAGCTGGAATTGATGCGCAGCATCAAGCAGGCGCTAGACCCGCAGGGCCTGATGAATCCGGGCAAAGTGATCTGAAACATACATTTGGAGAGCATCATGAGCAATCTGTTAGCGCAACTCAAAACGATGACGGCCATTGTGGCGGATACGGGTGATATCGAGGCGATACGCCGCCACATTCCGGAAGATGCGACCACCAATCCCTCGCTGCTGCTCAAGGCGGCGACCTTGCCGGAATATGCGCCGCTGATCAGTGCTGCGATCGCACGTGCAAAACTTGAAAGCCGCGATGATTTAGTCGTCGATGCGATGGACAGACTGGCGGTGGCGGTCGGCGTCGAGGTACTCAAGATAGTCCCCGGTCGAGTCTCTACCGAAGTCGATGCGCGTCTGTCGTTTGATACTCAGGCGACGCTCGCCAAGGCGCGCAAGCTGATCCGTCTGTATAACGAGGCGGGGATTTCCAACGAGCGTGTGCTGATCAAGATCGCTGCGACCTGGGAAGGAATCAAGGCGGGTGAAATACTGGAACACGAAGGAATACACTGCAACCTGACCTTGATGTTCGGATTCGCTCAGGCGCGCTGTTGTGCGGAAGCGGGCGTTACGCTGATTTCGCCTTTTGTCGGGCGGATTTTTGACTGGCAAAAGGCCAAAGAGGGCCGCGCCGATATTTCCGCAGAGGAGGACGCAGGCGTTCTGTCGGTGCGACGCATCTATCAGTATTACAAGGAACACGGATATCCGACTACCGTGATGGGCGCGTCATTCCGCAACAGCGGTGAGATTCTGGCGCTGGCCGGTTGTGATCGCCTGACCATCAGTCCTGCCTTGCTCGAAGAATTGCAGCAAACCGAAGGGGAATTGTTGCGTCGTTTAAACGATAACGGTGTGGTGAGTGTGCGACCTGCCTCGATGACCGAAGCCGAGTTTCGCTGGGAGATGAATCAGGATGTGATGGCCACCGAAAAGCTGGCGGACGGCATACGCGGCTTCACCGCAGATCAGATTAAGCTGGAAAAACTGCTGGCTGATAAACTGACCCATTAACTGTGGTGGTCACACCTAGGCTCGGGAGATTGTAAAGAAGATGAGTCTTGAGGAGAGACGTGACGGCAGCGGTGAATCATTGCAGTCGTTCGCCATGCCTAAGTTTTTTACACCTCAAACTGAAGTGCGGAGGTTAATCAGCCGCATCAAAATTTTGGCAGACTGAGTATGAATTCAACTTTCGTCGGGTCACTATTTGTCAGGTTCAATTCACCTCCGTGCGCTCGGGCAATCTCCCTTGCCAGGCTGAGCCCTAGTCCTGCACCATCAATTTTACGATTGTGCGCAGAATCGACACGATAAAAACGTTCGAACAATTTATCTCTACTTTCCTCCGGCATACTATCAGAGGCATTGCTCACATGAACATATACCCATTCGTTTGATTGTCTAGCACTCACTTTCATCCATCCATTCTTGATGTTGTATTTGAGCGCATTACTGATGAGATTGACAAAAATTTGCCGCAATAACTCCTCGTCGGCCTCTATGTAAATTTCCGCTGCAATCTCGCAGCTTATCGCCAAATCAACCGCCATCATTCTGGCGTCCTCCACCAAGCCTTCAAGTTCAGCGGTAAGATTGACTCCCACCCGCTGCAAACGCAAGCGTCCTGCATCCGCCTGTGACAACAGCAATAGTTTGCGGGAGATGGAAGACAACCGCCGAACCTCATCCAGAATAGTGCCCAACGTGGTTTGCATAGCTGACCCGGCTTCCACCTGCGTCATCGCGAGTTCAATCTGTCCTTGCAAGATCGTGAGTGGTGTTCTCAATTCGTGCGCAGCGTCGGCGGAAAAGCGAGACGCTTGTTTAAAACTTTTTTCCAGCCGCTCCAGCATCGCGTTAAAACCGCTTATCAATTCAGCAAATTCCCCATACTCTCCAGCGAGAGCGATGCGATGATCAAGTCCTTGCGCAGTCAGTTGATGAATGGATTGATTCAATCGTCTGACCGGATTGAGTGCTCGTCCGGAGACGAACCACGCACCTAATCCAATGAACGCCAATGCAAAGGGGACTGAAAATATAAACCCATTACTAATCAACTGCATATCTTCATCAATTGCCCCCAGATCGAAGGCGATTGCGACTCTTAAAAATTGCGTAGTTGCCAGGCCAATTTCCCATTTGGTATCTTCAATTTTAAGTGTCTGCAAAACTGAACGAGGGCGCGCTAACTGGCTCGCATGCAACTCACCCGAATTCCTGTCTAAAGCCTCGCGAGGAAGGAAATCATGCGGATGCGGTGGGCGATCAACATGAATATCGTCAGGATGTAACGGGGGTCTACCCAGCCCCATCCCATCAGGCGGAGGGGGCGGCATGAAACCTGGTCGTTCCAGCCTCTCGGCCTCTAAAGGCTGAGCTGTTGTCGGCCACTCAAATTTTGATGAATCCATATTGGCAGGCCAATGCGGTGAACGATAAATCACCTCACCCGATGCATCTTCAACCAAAAAAAGAAGTTGGTGCGGATCGCGCGAACCCATCAATCGAGGCAGAACCGATTCACCGAAATTTCGCCACATATCGGCAGGTACCATGCGGTGAGATTCACGTTCGGCATTGGAGATTACATCGATCTCCACTTGCCTGAGCTTAATATCGTAGACCACCCACCATGCGAATGCACCAAAACCGACAAGTGCCACCCCGGACAATAAGGCAGAGAGCAGCGCCAGCCGCAAGCGAAAGGATTTTAAGATCACGCATCGACTCCAGGTTTATGGAAGCGATACCCGACGCCACGCACACTCTCAATCGGCGAAGCTTCAGCCTCACCTTTGTCGAGGCTGGCGATTTTTTTGCGGATACGCTGAATACATACATCAACCACGTTGGTACTAGGATCGAAATCATAACCCCACACATGCTCCAATATCTGCGTTCGTGTGAACACGCGTCCTGGCGAGCGCATCAGATATTCGATCAGGTTGAACTCTCGTCCGGTCAAATCTACTGACTTCCCGGCCCATGACACCTCGCGCGTAATGCGATCCAGCTTCAAACTTCCAACCTGCAATATATTTTGCCGCTCACCGGAAATACGGCGCAGCATGGCATGAATACGCGCGATTAACTCCTCGACGAAGAACGGTTTTGCAAGATAGTCATCAGCACCGAGATTCAGGCCGTCGATACGATCATCCAATTCATTTCGAGCGGTCAGCAGTATCACCGGCGTGGCATTCCCGGCTTGGCGCAAGCCTTTCAGAATCGACATGCCATCGCGTCCAGGCAACATGATATCCAGCACAATCACGTCATAAGCGCCTTGGCTAGCACGTGCATAGCCGTCAGTGCCGTCCAGACAATGTTCAACCAAAAAGTGTTGTTCACGGAAACCCGCACAAACGAAATCGGCAATTCGTTGTTCATCCTCAATCAGTAATATCTTCATGGCATCCACCTGAGTTTCTTTCAGCTTACCGCAATTTGCACAAACGAAACATTACAAAAAACTAATGCAAAGGCATGGGGAGTTGTTATCTCAACACGGTTAAATGCGAACTGTGTCCAGGACACATCCATTTAACTCTCTGCGGAGGTATACATCATGTTCTCAACACGCATTTTTGTCGGGCTGGTCTTTAGTGTTTGCTCCCTGCCCGCACTGGCGGCATCTCCTGTCAATACAGACAAAAATAACTGCCCGCCAATGGAACACCCTCGTCATGAGCCACCAGTCCGTGCCTTTGATGACTGCAAAGGGAAGCTGGAAGGTGCTGTGGTTCAACACAGAATCCCTAACGGCGAGAAGGTAAATGCGATTTGTGTGCATTCTCCAAAAGGTCTATTTGCACGGCCTGAACACCCACCTTGCCCGGAGAGGAAATAATCTTGTTGAGTTGCAGCATCGGTAATTTTGCCGATGCTCATCCATTTCTGCATTGTTGAAATGTAGCTCAGAGCAGGCTCAACTAACGGCAAGATGAAATCATTGGACCAATTCTGCCATTTTGAACTGACATTAAAAGACAGCCTACCTCACATGAACCTGATTATTTTGACCAATCCATGCTGTATATATTGAAACGACATCTTTATATTCTGCTCGACGAGATCGCTCGGGGTTTCGCTTGGGTTTGCATGATGCCATCTCGCAAGGCTGGAACCGCGCTTGCTTTGTTGACCTTTCTTAATCCTGGCAACGGATGTATCGGATTGCTCGGCGCGATCAGTGCCTGGTATGCAGGACAAGCCGCTGGCGCCGATAAAGGAGAACGCCCTGTCTGTGTATTCAATGGTTTGCTGATTGGATTGTTCGTGGCTGATGTTTGGGTGGTTGGCAGCAGCGTGATCATATTGGCAGTTTTGGGCGGCATCTTTGCGGGTTGGCTGACCATCGCACTTGGACGATTGACGTGGTCACTCATCAAACTCCCTATCCTGAGTTTACCTTTCGTCATCGTCGCAATGCTAACTGCCGCTGCAGGCCGCAGTTTTTCTACACTGCAATTTAACCCCTACTTGGCACCACCCGAGCTTCTCGGTACACAAGTTGATAAATTTCTCAGCGCAATCGGTAATCTATATTTTCTGCCAGATCCCTTAGTCGGTTTGTTTATCATGGCGGTGATGCTTGCCTTTTCACGATACTACGTTTTGCTTGCTGTGATTGCTTACTCTGCGGCTCTGTTGTTTCTGAAACAACTCGGTGCGGCACCTGAACATATGGCGACCTCAGCATGGGACAGCAATGCCATTTTAGCGGCACTTCTTGTAGGCGGTCTGTTCGCAACGCCTTCGCTGCTTACTGCTGCACTGGCTGTATTGGCAGCCGTGATGGCGGCATGGCTAGCATTAGCGCTTGGCCGCATCATTGAAGTCGCGCATCTGGTCCCGTTCTCATCCCCTTTCGTGATTGCGGCATGGTGCGTACTCTATGCAGCAGTACGCAATAACCGCATCTCATCGAGTTTTAATCTGAATTCACCCGCCGCACCAGAACGCAGTTATGAGCGCACGCAAATCAGTTTGGCTCGGGTTGGCGCTCCTTCAAGCGTGCCCTTGGCGCTGCCATTCATGGGCGTGTGGACCGTGTCGCAAGGCTTTTCCGGAGAGCATACGCACCGTGGGCTCTGGAAACATGCACTCGACTTCATCGTCATGAAAGCCGGGCAGAGTTTTGCCAACCACGGCAATCGTCTGGACGATTTCTATTGCTACAACCTCCCCGTGCTATCACCCGCTTATGGGCAGGTATGGCGTATCGTCAACGATATACCAGACAACTCGCCTGGAACTGTCAACGTCGCAGCAAACTGGGGAAACTTCGTCATCATCCGTCTTTATAACGGGCAGTTTGTGTTGATCGCGCATTTAAAGCCCGGCTCGATCTGCGTGTTACCCGGTGCATGGATAAAAGCGGGTGATTTCATCGGTAGCTGTGGCAACTCTGGTCGATCTCCTCAACCGCACATCCACCTGCATCTTCAAGCGAGCGATGAAGTGGGTGCGCCTACCATTCCATTCCACTTGGCGAGTGTATTGATGTCGACACAAGGTGAAGACACCCGCTATGAACTCGCTGTCGTGCCAAAGGAATCCGCGACGCTGGTGAGCGCCGTCGAAGGAGATATCCGTCCTTTCTATCTATTCGCCGGACGTGGCATTCGCTACACCGTTGCACACAATGAAAATCTCTGCGCGGACTGGAATATCTACTGTGAAGTGGATGAACAGGGAAGACTTGTATTGGTATCCAGTACAGGAGGGCGCTGTATCGCCGAATCAAATTGGTCCGTATTTGCATGCTATGACCGCGACGAGGTGGCCGACCCATACCTTGACTTATGGATACTTGCTTGTGGTTACAGCCCCGTCTCGTATCAGGTCGAGCACTGGCAGGATAAACATACGCCAGCGCGGCTGCTACCTAATGTCCTTGCCAAGTGGATGTCACTATTTATCTGGCCGTGGGCATCAGCCGCGCATAGCAGATATCAGCGCGACTGGGATGCGACAGCACAAGCATGGAAGCAGACTGCGCGGCATCAGCAAAAGGTAACCGGCATCGTCATCGAAAGCACCGCATACCTTGCGCCACAACTTGGCTGTACCTATCTGACCGCTCAATCAGGCCGAGATCAATACACCTTTCAAGCAATCAGTACTTTTCAGCGCCCGGACATGGGTGTTCCAGGGTGGGAATCTGTTCTTAATCTTTCAACTTCATTAAGGAGTACCGTATGAGAAGCAAAAAAATTCAGTTCTCAATTTTGACAGGCATCGTTGTAACCGCCATTTCACCGCCGCTGTTTGCTGATACGTGGGCATTGAAAGCAACCCCTGGCGTTACATCAGGTTCGTACAGTGGTTCGCAGCAACGGGACAAAATATCGGATGTCGGCTTGATGATATCAGGGGATTACCTCGAGCAAGGTGGCGTCACTGTTGGCTACAGCAACACTCAAGTCAATATGAAAAATGCCAGCGCCATTAAACAAGATAACTATGTTGTTTCTGGTCGAATGAATTATTTTCCTGATGGGTTAACTGGACGTCTGACATTGCGTCTTGATGGATATCAGGTCAATAACAATGACGCTACGGGCAACACCAATAATGTCACGGCTTTGGCGCCACAAATTAGCTGGTTATCTACCGATGGGATGCTCTATGCCGATCTCGGTTATGCCAAAACTCACTATCAAAATCAGTTAAATGTGAGCCAACTTACACCAACAATAGGTTTTGGTTTGAATGGGGGGGCAGATTGGATACAGCTGCGCAGCTATTTAATCAGCGGGCTGAATCCAGTTCGCGCAGCTAATAAATCCAGCACAACGGCACTCGATGCTAACTGGACTCATTATTTCGAGCCCGGCACCACGCTAGCCCCATCCACGATGTCGCTGGGGTTCTCTACGGGAGAAAAAGTCTATGCGGTTGATATGGATGCTCAATCTGTATCCAATCTTGCAGATTTAAGCAAAGGCGGTGCGACTGTCGGGCTGGGCTGGAAGGTCGCAAAAGACACCAAGCTATTTGTGTTGGCAGGCCAAACAAAGTACAGCGATGTCACCTTAAACAACAATTACAAACTTAACGTGGGTTACGCAAACCTCACCATAGGTTGGTAAATTTTAATTTAAAGAAGGGTGCTGCATATGAAATCGCTTAAAAAATCCGGAAAACTATCTGGCTTGATCGCCACATTGTTGATTGTCTTTATGACCAGCGTGAGCGCGCAAGAATCTGATTGGAGTAATTCGTACAAGCTTGAAACATCAGGAAAATATGCCGAGGCAATCACGGCGATTGAGAATGTAGCGGTCGCTGATGCCGAGCTAAGTGCGCTACGTCGCGGCTGGCTTTACTATCTGCAAGGTAGCTATAACGAATCGATACGACAATATCGCTATGCGGTAGAACGCAACCAGCAATCTGTAGATGCGCGTCTGGGGGTGACTCTGCCGCTACTTGCACAGAAGCGTTGGCGTGAAGCAGAACAAAATGCCAAAGCGGCGCTGGAAATTTCACCAAATAATTACACGGCGCTGTTAAGACTGGCTATCGCACTCGAAGGTCAACGTGATTGGGCCGCTCTGAAGAAAGCCGGGGCGACACTGGTTTTAGGCTATCCGTCTGACGCAACGGCTTATGTTTATCTGGCGCGAGCTAATGCATGGCTAAACAATCGTGCGGAAGCGGTAGCTGCCTATCGTGCTGTCTTGTCGCGCTATCCAGGCCATCTGGAAGCCACCACTTACATTGAGAAGAAATAATTCATTGCTATGGAGAGTTTTGATCTCAAGCAAAAACGCGACAAACTTTGGCATGAGCTTGCCGCTGCCGCTAATGCCATGCCTTTTGCGATTGATGACTTCAATGCAGTCTTTGCGGAACTCTCGCTGGTGGATAAGTTTTGGACATATCCCGGGCGTGGTGTATTGCTTAAACTCTCGCATTATCTGGAGCAGCAGCGTTATACCTTAGCCCGCCAGTTGGTAAATAACTGTGCGTCTCAGCTCAAAAACGATCGCTATCGCCAGCAGGTGTTCAGTCCGTTCCAAACCAATCTGGAACAGCTGGATAAACCTATGCTGCACGATGAAAATCAACTGCGTGCACGCGCGGTCAGCATAGCCAAGCCGTATTTTGAAGTGCTCATCGTTCATCCCCTGCCAGATGAGTTTGAGATACTGTATCGCCAGCATCTCGCTGCCTTCAAGACGGTGCATGATGAATTCATCTATGACATCGTATTCGTCGATTCGGCAGAAGACGCATTGACCGCCGTTCTTGCCAATAGCGATCTTCAAGCCTGTGTGTATCTGAATCACATCAACGTGGCGACTTTGGCATCAGCGCCTATTTTCGCGCATTACAGCCGGGCGCTCATCAGCAATACGCCGCCTATCAATCCATTCAGCAGCGTGGAAGTAAATCTGTGCGACACCATTCGCCACCTGCGTCCCGAGGTCGATCACTATCTGATCAGTGAACAACCGGCAGCTGAGTTGCCTTTCCATATTCGCCACCACTTCGATCGCGTACTGTTCCATGTCGATCCGTTCCATGATCTGCATTCGGCGATTTTGAACGGCGTACGCAATCGCTTTTCGACGCCATTCTTTGATGCACTGCAAGCTTATAGTCGCCAACCCAAAGGGGTGTTTCATGCTTTACCGCTATCGCGCGGCGCATCCATTAAAGACTCGCCGTGGATTCATGATATGTTGGATTTTTACGGTGACAATATTTTTTTAGCGGAGACTTCTGCCACGCAGGGCGGACTCGACTCTCTGCTAGACCCGACGGGTGCGATCAAACAAGCGCACATCAAAGCCGCCGAAACATTCGGCGCAGATTCCAGCTACTTTGTGACCAATGGCACGTCAACCTCGAACAAGATCGTGATGCAGGCGAATCTGGCGCCAGGCGACATCGTGCTCATTTCCGCTGACTGTCATAAATCCATCCCCTATGGTGTGATGCTGACCGGTGCGTACCCCATTTTTCTTGAGACCTATCCGCTGGTTGATTATGACTTGTACGGCGGCATAGATCTGGCTCAAATCAAAGCCGTGATGCTGGATCTGAAGAAACACGGCAGACTGGATCAGCTTAAACAGATCACGCTGACCAACTCAACGTTCGACGGCCTTATCTATCATACCGAACGGTTCATGATGGAAATATTGGCGATCAAGCCCGATGTCATTTTTCATTGGGATGAAGCGTGGTTCGCCTTTGCGCACTTTCATCCGCTCTACCATAGCCGCACTGCGATGACGGCGGTGCACACGTTGCGCCAGCGTATGCAGAGCCTTGAATATCACCAGTTCTATACACAATGGTCTGCTGAATTCGCCGCTAATCCAGACGAATCAAAGTGGATGCAGGCCCTGTATCCCGATCCAAATTTGGTGCAGTTGCGCGTGTACGCTACCCAGTCCACGCACAAAACTTTGTCTGCATTCCGCCAGGCGTCGATGATCCATGTAGCGGATGTACGTTTTAACCAGGCACGATTTTTCGATGCCTTCCGCATCTATACGTCGACCTCACCCAACTATCAGATCATCGCCTCACTCGACATTGCGCGCCGTCAAGCAGCGCTGGAAGGTTTTTCACTGGTACGCGAAGCCATCTTATTGTCACTACAGTTGCGCCGACGCATCCGGGATTCCGAATTGCTCAAGCCCTACTTCGAGGTGCTAGGTGATGAAGAAATGATTCCGCAGTGCTATCGCGCCCGGCGACGAACGCAAGGTCAATCCGAATTGGGTGAATTGAGTTCCAACTGGGGGGATTCAGATTTTTCCATCGATCCCACCCGCGTCACGCTCAACGTGAGTAAGTCAGGCTTGAACGGGAGCAGTTTTCGCCAACTGTTAATGACACGTTATGACATCCAGGTAAACAAGACCTCACGCCACACAGTGCTTTTCCTTATCAACATCGGGGCGACTCAAGCGTCTGTCGATTATTTGTTGCAGGTGCTGCATGAGATGGCCGAGAAGTTTCAAGCGGAACGCCGACTACGTGTTAGTTCTCCTCACGTCGAAGCCTCTATCCCTCTGCCCGAGAAACGTTTGTTTCATCCTGCATTCATGCCATTCCCGGATGGTGATTACTATGCGAGCGATATGCGTGCCGCTCACTATCAGGGCAGTGATGATGAGAACGTGGAGTTCGTACCCTTGTCGTCCGATACCATTCAACAAGTGGTGTCGGGGCACTGTTGGGTATCGGCTAGTTTCGTGACACCGTATCCGCCAGGTTTCCCCGTCATCGTTCCGGGGCAGATTATCACCACCGAAATATTGCGATATTTTCAGCACATCAAAGTGAAGGAAATACATGGCTATCATTTCGAGCGCGGCTTTAAAGTGTTCCGCCAAACACACCTGGATAACATCATCCTCAATAAGGAACGAGCATGAATTTTTCACAAAAAACAACACTGGCTTCGATTTCAGACATCCAGCGTCATTTTGCCAGGAACGAAGTCCCTGTTTATTTCATCAGTGCAAGCAACTTCAATATGATGGGGATGCATGACTGGGTGCGGAACTGGCTCAATATCAATCTCATCGATTGCTTCGACGGTAAGCACCCACAAGTGCTGTTGGTTGCCGATGATCATGCGCAAGTCTTTCAAGGCATCGAAGACATCAATACCTATCTATTGAATAGCAGCGCGGTTCGCACCCGCATTGCGCAATGCGAGGGCATGAAGGGGCATGCCGTGTTTCTTTTCTTCGATGAACAGATTGAAGCGATGTGCGCTGAGATAGGACTGGATATCTTATTGCCCAAGAACAGTCTGGTACGCGAGATCGACAGTAAGATCGTCACGACCGAGATAGGCAATCAAGCCGGTGTGCACAGCGTTCCTAACGCACTGGCAAAAATATCATCTTTTTCAGACCTCAAACAAATCGCGCAGCAAGCCAATCTAGGTTCACGCTGGGTGGTGCAGACGGCATACGGAGATTCGGGTAAAACAACTTTCTTCATTGCCAGTGAGGCTGATTATCAAGCTGTAGCAGATGAGATTGAATCCCAAGATAAAGTAAAAGTAATGCGATGGGTGAATTGCACCGGTACAGCGATTGAAGCCTGCGCCACCCGTTGGGGTACCTTCGTTGGCCCCTTGCTCACCGAATTAATTGGCATCAAATCCCTTACTCCGTATGCTGGAGGCTGGTGTGGCAATGAGTTATATCAGGACGCTTACACTACTGATATCCGCAAACAGGTCTTGCAAAAAACCCAGGCAATGGGAGATGCCTTGTATCAGCGCGGTTATCGGGGATATTTCGAGCTGGACTATCTGATTGATTCGGATAGTGGAGAGGTCTACCTGGGCGAATTAAATGCGCGCATCACGGGTATCAGTGCGATGACCAACCTGTCTGACTTTAGCACGATGATTGTTCCTTTATTCTTATTTCACCTGCTGGAATATGACAACAAAATTGAGCTGGGCTTAGACGTGAATGCTTTTAACCAGGCTGTATTGTCGCAAGGCGCGATGGGCTGTGCGGCTCAAGTCATTCTGAAATATACCGAGGAGGCGCTCACTATTGTCACGCAAGCCCCGGTCTCTGGCGTCTATATGATGGGGCATGATGGCCATTTGTCACTAAAGAAAGCCGGCGTCTCAAGACGTGAAGCCATGGCAAGCAATGAAGCCTACATCTTGCGCATCATGCCGCAAGGTGACTATGCGTATCACGGCGGTGATCTTGCCATTATGTTCTTGAACGTGGTGATTCGCGATGAGCGTGGACAGTTGAATGATGTAGGTGACAAGTGGGTTCACGCGCTAAAACAGCAGTTTCAATATCGCCCCCTTAACCAGGAAGAGCGTTCGGCCGTTGAACTTGCCAATAATCCAGCTAACGTGAAGAGTGGGCGTAATCAATGAACTTTTACTCGCAAAAACGTTACCACGCTGTCGAAGAAGTCTACCCTGACAAGAAATGGCTGACGCATTATCACGCGACCATTCCGGCTTATCGTCGCTGGTTCGCCAGTGAAGGAGAACTCAAGCGTCCGGGGTTGCAAGAATGTCGCGATGCGCTGCAGACCTACATGCCAGAGCTGGTGCCATTGTGGGAACACCTCATCAAGATTACCAACGCAGATGCGAATGATGCGCGGCTGCTGAGTTTCTATTGTCCGGCTTCTTATCTTTCTGGATGTTCGCAGGCGGTTTGGACTCGCTACACACCAACTTTGGTGCGCAATTACGATTACGCGCCCGAGTTCTGTGAAGGTCGTATCATGAAAACGCGCTGGCATGATACTCAAGTTATCGCCTCAACTGACTGCCTGTGGGGGGTGTTGGACGGCATGAATGAACACGGTTTGTCGGTGTCGTTAGCCTTCGGCGGGCAAGAATGTGTCACTGAAGGCTTCGGCATCCCCATCATTCTGCGTTACGTTCTGGAGTTTTGTAGTACGGTAGATGAAGCGGTGAAGGTGTTATGCCGCGTACCGGCACACATGGCTTACAACATCACTTTGTTGGATGCCTACGGCCAAGTGCGCACCGTGGAGTTAACGCCGCTTTCTGTACCGAAAATCACTTACAAACCACTGGCTGTGAATCACCAGGGTGATTTCGAGTTGACCAACTACGCCATGTTTTCGCGCTCTTACGAGCGTCAGCAATTCATCATAGCAAGGTTGAACGACCCGCTGAGCAGCGTCGAGTCGTTTGTGAATTCATTCGAATTCAATCCGTTGTTCGCCACTAATTATGCACAGGGCTTCGGCACACTCTACACGGCTATCTACAACCCGCAGCTGCGCGCCATGGAGTATCGTTGGCCTAACCATGTAAGGATGTATCAATCGTTCTCGTTTTTTGAAGAATATGAGGTTTGGGTAGATCTGGGATGATACAAGCCACCATGATATTGGCAAGGTCATAAAGCGGCAATGTGCCAATTGCCCACTGTCGAGGTGATGAATATTCAGCATGAAAGCCGACGCTCGTGGCTGAAAATAAGATGTATGGAATCTCATCAATGCAATAATATGTGGGGAATCTGGCGCTACACAATGCCACCGATGTCGGCTGCTTCAGTAGGAATCCATGCTCAATAAGAACCAATACTGGCTACTGACACTTTTGCTCCTGTGTGTGTTACAGGTGCAAATTTCAGACGCCTATGCCACGGACAGGGTGCTGGACGCAGCAGAACTTAATCAGACATCGGTTTCGCTGAGCGAATATTTCACCGTACTGGAAGACCCCGACCAGACACTCACGCTGGCAGATGTACAAAAGCCAGAGATTGCCGCGCGTTTTAAAATTGACCAAGCACCTGCCGCCGCTCTGAATTATGGGCTAACCAGATCGGTTTATTGGTTGCGTCTGACTCTGCGCAATCCTACTGATCGCCCACTTGAGCGGATGCTGGAAATTGCATATCCCATACTGACCAGTATTCAGTTCCATTATCCGGATACAAACGGCGGCTATCGCGTGGTGGAGACCGGCAATGCCTTGCCCTTCGCTACGCGTCCCTACCGCAACAGGTTCTATGTATTCCCCGTTGCGTTGCCGGCGCATTCCGAACAGCTTGTCTACCTGCGGCTACAATCCAGCACGCCCATTATTGTTCCTGCCAGTCTGTGGGAACCGCAGGCTTTTCATGCGCACGAGCGTAACGACTATCTCGCACAAGCATGGTATTTCGGCATGGCGGTCGCCATGATTCTGTTCAACCTGCTGCTTTTCATTGCACTGCGGGATGTCATCTATCTGTTTTATGTTAACTTCGCCTTCTGCACTGCGCTCGCCTTTTCTTCGGAATATGGCCTAGCGAAAGAATTTTTGTGGCCGAGCACGACTTCGTGGGCCGTCATCTCGACGCCTGTGCTGCTGTCGCTCTCGGTTGCCTCCGGCATGGTGTTCATGCGACGCATGCTCGATACCGCGAAAATCATTCCGCGACTTGATCGTATGCTCAAGATGCTGGTCTATGTCTTTCTGCTTTTCCCCTTCGGCTTCGTCATAGCTATCCAGACTATCATCCAGCCCGCCGTTATTCTTATCGCCGCCTCGATGCTGCTGGTTTTTGGCGTGGGGCTGTACTGCTCGTTCAAGCGACAGCGTAGCGCTATCTTCTTCACCATCGCCTTTGCCATGCTGCTTATGGGGGCTGCTTCCATGGTTCTTCGGGGGCTGGGGTACTTGCCTAGCAACGGCTTTACCACTTACGGCGCCCAGCTTGGCTCTGCCATGGAAATGATCCTGTTGGCTTTCGCGCTGGCTGACCGGTTTAACATGATGCGCCGGGAAAAAGCCAGAGCGCAGGAAGAGGCGCTACAGGCGCAGCATCATCTGGTCGAGCATCTGCAATCGCACGAGCGTATTCTCGAAGTCCGCGTGGCGGAACGCACTGAGGAATTGCAAATACTCAACCGCAAGCTGGAAGCATTAAGCACAACGGATGGGCTGACAGGCATCGCCAATCGCCGTCACTTCGATAACATGCTGGAAAGCGAGTGGAGTCGTGCCGCCCGATCCGGGCAACCGCTGGCGCTGGCGCTGCTCGATGTGGACTGGTTCAAGAAATACAATGACCACTACGGCCATCAGGCAGGCGATGAATGCCTGCGCCGCGTTGCCGCCGTTCTTGCCGGGAATATCTGCCGCACCGGTGATATGGTGGCGCGCTATGGCGGTGAAGAGTTTGTATTCATTGCGCCGGCCACCGATGGCGACAGTGCGATGCTTATGGCCAGAAAAGTTTGCTCGGCGCTGCAAGAGCTGGATTTATCTCATAAGCTGTCTGCGTTCGGTTGCGTGACTGTCAGCATCGGTGTGGCTTTTGTGATACCTGGTGAGGGGCTTGCGCCGGATGTTCTGGTAAAGGCTGCCGATGAAGCGCTCTACAAGGCCAAGGAGTACGGGCGCAATCGCGCGGTTCTTGCATAACCTAGGCATAGCCGCCTTCCGAAACGGTACGAGGATAAATTTGTTCGGCAAAATTAATCGCCGTATATCAGACACTTACCAAGCGCTGCAAAGGGTCGCTGGCTCTTATTTTTGCAGCATTGCTGCTGGATTGCAGACGCTCGCCAAGGGCACGTTAGGCAGGGAAGCGGATGTTTCTATTTGTAATTGCGATGGTCTGTTGCGGAAAATAAGACGTGAAGATATGCAGATACCTTGTGTAACAGAGGTGAAGCTGGCCGATAAGCCGGGTTCTGTCGTGGACAGTCATTCCTCTAGGCGTTTCGTTACCTGACGCTCAAGCAATCTACCCGCTGACGACGCGAGCCACGCCAAAGTCAGCCTATTTGATCTTGCTCCGAATGGAGTTTACCCTGCCACTCCCGTTACCGGGCGCGCGGTGCGCTCTTACCGCACCGTTTCATCCTTACCTGATCTGTTTGCACAGCCATCGGCGGTTTATTTTCTGTGGCACTGTTCATCACCTCACGGTGTCCGGCCATTAACCGGCATTCTGCTCTATGGAGCCCGGACTTTCCTCCCCGCACCTAAGGTACGCGGCGACTGTCTGGCCAGCTTCGGGCCGGAGTTTAACACCGAAGACGCGACAGTGGCTTGAAAAAAAATTGATAGCTCTCGGTACATTTTTGCCAGCATGTGCGAGCTGTCGCGTCTAATTATCGCCGTGTCAGGATGAAAATTGGCATTATGATGTCTGCCTCCAGTTTTTCTTGAGGCAGTGTTGCCATTGCGGCCGCAAGGCTCATAGAGTCGTGGTGGGAAGCATCCAACCTTTAAGTGATTTATGCTACGCAGCATAAGTTTAGTAGCGTCCTTCGGGGCGGGCGAGCATTGAACAATCGGTTAATCATGATTTTCCCCTCGCCAGTCGGTGTGATTCCGTAACGCGGCATAAACGCTTTCCACCTGATTTAATAATGGATTCCGGTTTTGATTTGTAATCTTATGGACCTACGGTAACCTGCTGGACCGGACCAAAATCGCCATTAGGCGCGCTCTTGTCCCACCAGCGCAGCCGGTATTCACGAATTTCCGGTACTCCTGCTTGTAGCAGGGCGCGCTCGTC
>JBAZVL010000020.1:0-20426 GCA_041660905.1 Gallionella sp. | reverse complement strand
GCCGCCAAGAAATGGACGATGCCGATTCGCGATTGGAAACCAGCCCTGAATCAGTTTATGATCCTGTACCAAGACCGACTAACAGAAATTTTTTAATGGCGGTTTACACGGAAAGTTTTACACCCTCCCCTACCATCAGAACCTTCCTGCCAGTACGGGGCAAGCATCTCGTACACGACATCGGCGAATCCACGCCCCCGATCCTCTGAGAAATCATAAAATCCCTCTGCATAAAGCACTTCGGAAGGCAGCGAGTAGGTTCGAGCCCGATTCAAGCCCAGAATCTTGTTGGGATAGTCGTTAAGCGCCACCTGACTGTAGTAAGTGGCCATTAACATCCGTTTTTCATCTGCCACCCGAGTGATGTCGACGAGACGGTTAATCCTCCCATAAGTGCTTATCTCATACCCCCATAGGGCTCCCTGGAAATCCGCTTGCCCAGCCGCACGCCAGACCGCCCAAGCAGCCGCGCGATGATCGGGATGGTATTCCATGGGCGAAGGAAAAAACACCGTCGCCGGCGACGCCCTTTCCAGAACGGCCACCATGCTCGCCACCAACGTGTCGGAGCCAACCAAGCCACGATCCGGTTCCTGCCAGAACTCAATCGTTCCAATACCAAGCCTGGATGCCACTGCTCTTCCTTCCGCTTCCCGCACCGACACTACGGTAGCGGAGTCTTCCGAGCCGCCCAGGCTGCCATCCGTCAACACCACCAAACTAACTGGAATGTCGCTCTCCCGGGCTTGAATCAAGGTCCCACCCATGCCGAAGGTCTCGTCATCAGCATGAGGCGCAAACACCAACCAGGGTCCCGGCGGCAAAGCGGAAGCTTGAAATGGAACGAGGTCCGCCTCTAACAACATAATACCCTAACCATCTTAGTTACCGTGAAAGTTGGCTGTGTTCACCATTCGTGTTGACGTAAGCGTCGAAGCTCCATTTCTCGCGACTTGCGTACCCAACTGGAACACGCAACGTTTCTGGGCTACGCCGGAATGCCAACACGGAACTTGAACACAGCCTGAAAGTTGCCCCACTCCATGAACGAACGAGTCGTGGTGACGGGATTGCGCCCGTCACCACGACCACACCATGGCCTCGCTGCTTGTTCGTGTTCCTGCGGTCGTGCATTTGCTACGCGCTTCTTTCAGGCTGACCTCACGGTTTCCCCCTTGCGTTTCGCTATGGTTATCGTTACTACTTCCGATTATCTCTTTTCAGATAACTAGTTTTAGCCCATGCCGGGTACACTAGGGCGCAATAGTGAAGCGTATTGCGCCAAACCGCACTGGCTCATAAAAAATCGGTATCCCCCGGCATCAGCCACCAACGGCCTTGGAGGTCATTAGGATCGGGCCCCGGGGTCCAAGCACAGGAGGGAATGTACACGTCCAGCTGCGTTACCCGTCCCCCGCCCATGACCAGTCTGCCCGCCGGCACCGTACTGACCCAGGTATACAGTGGCACACCGAACCGGCCGGCCAGCCGCCGAGCCTGGCCTAGCGCTTCCGACAGGTCATCGGGATGCCCGACCCAATCTACCCACAGGCACCGGTCAGCCTCTTGCCGCAAGACGATCACGCCCAACGCTTTACCGGTCAGGCGGGCTTCGATCATAAACATTCGATAGCTGTGTTCCGGGTGAAACAAATAGCGGTGGCGCAGGTAATCACAATCACGCCTGCCGACAATCTGGGTCGATAAACCTTCGGCCATGCTGCGCCACAACCGCTCCACCACCGAATCATCAGTTTCTAATCGCAAGTCCCGGATTCGGCTTCTCCATTGAGGACGATCCGCCATCGGAGGCCATTCAATTTCAACCATCCGGTCCACACGGACGTAAAGGCCAAGATGCTCCGCCAACTCCAGAGCGCGCCGATTCGGAAAACCAAACGCCAACAGATAGGGACGTCGGTACCCCACGTACCGTTCCAGAAACTCGGCAGAGCAACGCTGGAAGGCACCGCGGCGGGTCAAGACGCCTCGCTCGCTCGCCTTGACCATCACATCCCCCACCTGAATGGCCGGAACCAATCGCCCATTCCAGAATACCTGCCGGGGAAAACCTGCATAGTGAGCAACTAAGACATCCCCGCGCCATGCACCCACGGCAAGCCCTCGCGCTTCACCATATTTCCAGGACCACCACGCTTTTGGCTTACAAACGCCAAACACCTCCTCGAACAAAGTATGCACACATCGATCGTCTTCCGAGCTCACTGTCGTTAGTCGCCAGCGCCCCAATCGGAACTGCCGCCCTTCAATGTCATGTATTAAAAATCCGTTTATATCAAGTGTCGCTCGGACGATACCGGCAATCCTGGAGAGAGCTTTTCCGCGGTTGAAACCAAGACGTTATCCACGCCGGCTGTGCGTCCGAGAGAATGAATGAAGCGGTAATATGAATATATGACCAGAAAATAAACTGCCACTCATAATACTTCATAAAGCGGTCATCACCCATTCCGACAGCGGAAAGCGATAGAAATCCACCGATGAGAACAATGGACAGAACGACATAGGTCAAAAGGGCCTGCTTGCCTCTCTTGACGAATCCGGCTAATGGGTTAATCGCCCATAACAGAAAATGGTACAACACAATCTGCAAAAGACTGATTGGCGTAAACAAAGAAACAACAACGAGCAGCGCCCCCATCAACTCGAATACACATCCGTCGAACAGCGAACGTCGATTCAGCTGCGGAAGAATCTGGTATAGGCTAGCGCAGAAAAACCCGTATGCGAAAGCCAAACAAACAAAAAGCAGGTGTGGATCAATCCAAGCGATTTCCCTATAGTGGCGAAGAGCCACTGCATAGATAAGGCTATTCACAACCACAGCACTCAGAAGAAACCGATGCCCTCGCGCATCTTCCGGAAGCCTTAGGTGGCGCTTTGCAAGGTAGACTTCGTTAAACACGTGATGGACGCCGAAATAGATCAGAAGGGAATAAGCATAATGATAAAAACCTAACCCTATCACCATCACCCCAATGGCGGGCGCCCAGGAATAAGGCTGACTCGCTACGCTCATGACCTTTCCTTTGGCATACCACAGTGCCAATGCATAATGCGCGAAAGCAAGGCTATAGAAGAACGAAACCCACATCACCTCCCCGACCTGAGTTGTAATCAAGACTGCAAGCAATATTGCGAGAATACGGGAAACTGATAGAAATGACATTACACCCCATCTTTCGGGCTAAACCGACATAATTGTTCAGACTCATTCCTTAAAATACCTTCTCCCTCTGGGAGAAGGTTAGGATGAGGGCTTAAATTTGGCAAGGGGTCTGAACAATTACACGCCGACTCCTTGCTCAAAACCGTGATGTATCCCAAGGTAACAAGGCTCATTTTGCTCTGGAGCATTCCATTAGTATCCACTAATTGCCGCCTGCCCCAGCGTTTCCATACTTCTAGGTAAAGTTGTTGCGGAACAATGAACAGCGAAAGGGCAACGGGGGATACCCACTTGAAAAACCCCAATGTGGATAGTTTTTGCCAGATTAAAGCCCAGGGATACTGAAAAAACAGAATCGCGAATGCAACAAATCCGCCCTTTTCCACGATGGACTCAACCCTGAAGCCCAATCGCCGTGCCAAATAGTCAAACGCGAAAGGCGAATAGCGATAGTAGTCATGTGGCGCTTCATGAATGGGATTAAACCACGGGGTCGTCAAGACGACCTTGCCACCCGGTTTCAACACCCGATTAAACTCTTCCAGCACCCGCACGGGATCGGGTACATGCTCCAAAACCTCGGTGCAGAGCACACAGTCGAATTGATCATCTCTAAAGGGCAAGCGGTCGGCGCTGGCGATCACATCCACCGAGGCAATATCGTGGGGCGAATCGGAACGATCAAAACTGTAAGTCGACGGAAAATAATCCCGGTAGACCGAATAATAGGGACGCGTGCCCGCACCGGCGTCCAGGATGCTTACGTCAGAGCCTCGCACAAAGCTTCGTTCCAGGAATTCAAGCAATTCCCGGAGAATGATTGCGTCGATCAGCAAACTAAAAGGGCGCTGTCGTTTATCGACCAAGAAGCGATCGCCCTTCCTGACTACGAAGCTTGCCTGAACCACTTCCGCCCCACTTTCGACTGCTCCCCACGACTCAGCATTTCCGACAAATAATCCTCGAAAGCCGAGACCATTGCGCCCACCTCAAAAGCTTGGGCCTTTGCTTGGCCCGCTTGGCCCATGCCTTGTCTCCTTCGTTCGTCACCCAGCAAATCCAAACAGCGCGCCGCCATGGCATTCCAATCGCCGGTGGAAACCAGGAATCCATCTTTTCCGTCTTCGATGATCTCCCTTGGCCCGGAAGGACAGTCCGAGGCGACGACGGGAACGCCCAAGGCCATGGCTTCCACAATCACATTGCCAAAACCTTCGAAGAAAGAGGAAAGGATAAAAATATCCGCATTTGCCATATAAGGGAAGGGATTCTTCTGAAAACCTGTCAAAATCACATGGTCGGCAATACCAAGTCGCCCCGCTTCCTCTTCGATATACCCATGAAGCTCTCCCCCGCCCACAATCACGAGCTTCACCCGTCGTGTTCGCAGAATGGCTGCCACTGCCAGCAGCAAGGTGCAGAAATCCTTCTGCTGATTGAGCCGACAGGCCGACACTAACCAGGGACAATCTTTGGTTATGAACAGTGGAAGGGGAGCGGTTGAGGCAGCACGGATGCCGGCGATATCCATGCCGTTGGGAATAACCTTCACACGATCCGCCGCCGCCCCGTAGGCATTGATAAGATCATCGGCGACCCCCCGGGACGGCGCAACAACACCGACGGGATAATGTAGGCATTGACGGATAATCCAACGCTCCCTGCGGGTTGGCAACCGGCCAGACTGTGTGAAATAGGCTGAAATGTTGCCAAGAATCGTGCCCACAACAGGAATACTCGGCCGGAATAACCGCTGCGCCACTGAGGCGAAAAGCGTCCCATTGTGCATCATAGCCAAGATCAAATTGGGTTGTTCCATTTTGGCAATGCTCCCCACCGCCCTTGCATACCGAAGTGTATTAACATACGACAGGTCATAAGGGTTTTGGCATTGCTGATCGTCGAATACATGGTGCTTGACAGGCAATGCCGAATAGAAGTCCGCAACGCCCGCTTGCGCCATCAGTACGCACTCGAACCCGGCCAAGCGCTCCAAAAGGTTGTAGGTGACGGTTTCCGCGCCCCCGATCACGGAGGCCGGCAGAACCACCAACAGTTTTGGCCGTTTCATCCCAATTGACGCCCGGTGACGAGGGGGCGTTCCGGAAGTTCGCGCGCTTGCGGAGAATAAGACTCCCCGCGGATCCGCCACTCCCGGGGAAGGCTTACCAGGCCTTGTTCGAGTCCCTCTTGCTCAACCAGGACGGCCGCCACCCTTTCGGCGCTATCGTACAAATGAAGCGCCTGATCGCACAACAAAAAGACATTCAGCCAATAATGCCCCTTAAGCAGGGGCAGGCGAGGAAATCGCACCTGGACCTCGCAGCGCCTCTCTTCCCCAGGCTCGAGAACCAAGCGATCGTTGTGACTAGAGGCGCTCGCCACCGCCCAACCGTTGAAGTCGGTAATTGTCAACGCTACGCTCGGCGCGGCTAGGCGTGGGTTGGATAGAAACTCAATAGTCACCGTGAGGTCACTCAAACCGCTCCGCGCTGTCAGTTCTTTGCCGACGCGCCCGTCAACGCTAACTTCCACTCTCGTCAACCGCGGTTCCTGGCCAGACAGCGACACCGTGCCGGCACCTACTGTATCTTCGGGTCTTTCCAACTTCTTCAGAAAATCCTCGTAGGAGCTGACAACTCGGGCGGGATCGCCGTCCATAGCCACCCGACCATGATTCAGCCAGATAACCCGATTGCAGATCGCCTCGATTTGATACATCGAATGGGAGCAGAACAAAATGGTTTTTCCCGCTTCCTTGTAACGGATAATCCGGTCGAAGGATTTCTTGGCAAAAAACCCATCGCCCACCGACAAGGTCTCATCGAGGATCAGGATATCCGGATCGACAGCCGTGGCCACCGAGAAGGCCAGGCGAATGGCCATCCCGGAAGAGTAGGTTCTTACCGGCTGCTCGATGAAGTCCTCGAGTCCTGCGAACGCAACGATTTCACCATACAGAGAGTCCACCTGCGCTTTGGGAATCCCCATGACAGAGGCGCCCAAATAAATGTTGTCCCGTCCGCTCATGTCCGGATGAAAACCCGTCCCCAGTTCTAACAGTGCCGCGACCCGCCCCTGGACCTCTAGGGTCCCGCTCGACGGCATCAGCATTCCAGCCACCAGCTTGAGCAGAGTGCTCTTACCGGCGCCATTGGCACCGACAATGCCCACCACTTGCCCTTGGGAAATATTCAAGTCTAATGGATGCAGCGCAATCCATTCCCGGTGCATCCGGGTTTTGGAAACCATTCCCCACAGAGCGTGCCACGCCCCTTCGTAGGCGCGATAGGTTTTGCTGATCCCGTGCAACTGAATTGCGGTCATAGAAGTTCACGCAAGTGTGGTTCGGCGCGATGAAACAACATCCAGCTTGGCGCCAGCAGCAGCATCCACCACAGCACTGGCCTCAACACGTTGCCCAAAGTCACCGGGGTATTGTAGAGCAATCCATGAATCGCGGCAATCAGATCAGCGAACGGATTGAGCACCAACAGCGGGCGTATCTCCGCAGGCAACATCTCCGGAAGATAAATGATGGGCGTTACGAAAAAAACCAGGTTGAGCAAAAATGGAAAAACCTGACGCAAGTCCTTCACGAAGCTGCCGGATATAGCTAAGAGATAGGCCGCCGGCATCACGCCCACCCATAGGACAAGGAAAATCAAGACGGCCTTGCCTATCGCCGGGAAACCCTCCAACACGGCGACCAGCAAAACGTAAATTGGCAAGTAAAGGGCCCCCGTCACCAGCGCCGGAAGTAACGGCAACACCCTTAGAGGGAAAACCGTGCGCCGGTACACGGCACTGTACTCGTCCATAACGGAAAGACTTTTCAACAGGGTTTCGGTGAGAAACAGCCACGGGATGATTGCGGTCAGGAAGTAATCGACAAACGCCACCTTCCCGGGCACCTTAACCCGGAGGACGAACTCGAACAGGAACCAAAATGCCAATACCTGCAAGGCCGGTTGCGCAAGCGTCCATCCCCAGCCAAACAGGGTGCCGCTGGTGCGGGTAAGTAGGTCGCGTCGCACGAGAAGACCAATCAACTCGCGCTCCCGACGCAACACCCGCCAGGGCCCCAGGAATCCGGCCACGGTCAACTCAAGCAGGCGGCGCGCAGTACGCGATAACGAGGGGCATTGCGGGCAATTAGTGCCAATCATGCCTTACTTCCCTTGTGGCGCACTGGAGGTTTTTGGGTCAGACTTCTCGGCCGGGCCACCGTGGTACCAATTATCGTTAATGAACGTCCAGCGCTCTTTCTGGGAGGGGGCGGAGAAACTTTTGCCGGCTAAATCCGAACTTGTCAATTCAATTTCGATAATAGCCTCACCTTCGTCACCACTGGCTTTGACCTCCTTGACCTTGTAGTCCACAAGGCGGTAAGGGGGGGACAGGAGCGCCCGCATGACATCCGGCGTTAAACGCTTTTCCACGGTGCCCATCTCCATATAATAGACCGTATGGATATCATTGATACGCAAGGCCTCCCAATAGGCTTCCACGCGCTTCTTCAACAATGGTTCCCGGTCTTTGTCTCCGGCGACAGCAGTCAGCGCCAGCATGACAAACAAAATTCCACTCAACCAAACAGTGACTCTTACCATATCGTTACTCCGTTTCAGCGTAATCATCTTAAAATTAATCCCCTTGCAGCGAAACCGCACACTGGTGGCGCTTCAGAACCTCACGCGTATACAAATCCTGGATGTTTAGGGGAACATTCCTTTGGAAAAAAGAGGCTTCAATTCCTCCTGAACAATTTCGATTTTCGCCTCCTTGGACAATCGGTCGAGATAAGCCTCCCGTGCCTTGCCTTGGGCCTCGATCTGCATACGTTGTGCCACCTTGTCACGCACGTCCTCGTAAGTCGAGTTCAGGCGCGGCCGGATATCGGTGAAAAGCAGAATCTCGTATCCCGAAGGCGACTCGATAACTCGACTATATTGCCCGGGCTTTAAATCCTTGAGTGCGTCTCGCAGCCAGGAGATCTCTTGCCGCGGAAAAAACCCCAAATCCCCCCCTCGCGATTTGGCCGCAGGATTCTCTGTCAACTCTTCGGCGACTTTGGCAAAGGGCACGCCCGCCTTCAAACGCTCCCGGGCCGCCTCGACTTTCTTGCGCGCCGCTGACTTTTGCTCGGGCGTGGCCCCTTCCGGAACACGAAACTGAATCTGACTGACTCGTGCCAATTCCGGAATGCCATAGTCGTTTTGATGCTGTAAATAGTAGTGCCGTACGGCCTTCTCGGCTGGAGCGGGAGGCAAAGAAAAATGCTTTTCGCTAAATTTGGCATAAGCCTGCTTGAGCTTCGCCTCGGTGATTTCCTCGGAATCGGAGAGCAAGCCATCACCTGTCATGCGCTGACGCATCAGGGCATTGGCAACCAATACCCGAACCGCGTTGACCTTGCCGTCCTTTGACGTGGAGGTTTGAATCTGTGTGGGATTCTTTTGCAAAAAGTTGACGTAGTCTTCCACTGTGATTTCCTCGCCATTCACCCGGACCATTACAACCCGTTCGGGCTTGGTCTTCGAAACATCGATATCGGCCTTGGCTGCCGGGATCTCCGCCAGCGCCGCTTGCGCGAATAACATTGAAACCAATAGTATAGGTGCAAACCAAAGCTTAACCATAACGTGTATCATTCTTACTCCCAATCGTCATTTCAGTTCAAATTTCTCGTCCGCCAGTTCGGCGAAATGTTCCCACAAGGGACCGTAGATTATCCACACCCCATCCATGTCCTTACCGCCAAGTCCTCGGCCAACGATACCGTCTAGCCAGCCATCCCCGTCCACATCCCGCAACACAATATCCTGGACGCCTTCTTTATGTACCATGGGCAAGGTCACCGCCGTGACCTTCGCCCGACCATCCCACTTCTCGGGGAAACGATAAAGAACAATAGCTCCATATCCGGCCGCCAAGAGATATTTTGACCCGTCCCGATCCGTTCTGGCCGCCACCCTGCGAATTCCGACTTCGGTGGGAAACGGCAACGGCGTTGACTCTTGAAAATGTCCCGAGCCATCGTTTAACAACACATGAATTTGGTACGGTGTACTCTGATCCGGCACAATAAGATCCAGCGAACCGTTGCCGTTGACATCCAAGGCCAGGACCTGCATTGGGGCACCCTGCTTAAACTCGTGTACGAGAGACGGGCGAATTTCGCCGCCTTTTCTCGGGTACTTGAGCATCCACAACTGATTGGTGGTTCTGCTGGCAAACAAAATCTCATCAACGCGATCACCGTCCACATCGGCTACCGTGACATAGTCCACCCTTCGAATCGAGGGATGTTTGTCGCTCAAGGGAACCTTGATCCGTTCCGATGCCGCGCCTTGGCCACTGTCGAAGTCCTTAAGCAAAACGAGATAGTCGTCTTGAAACGGGCTCACAGCCAAGGATACACCCCATCCTGGCCATTGAAATACCGCGGCATGGCGAGCTGCCGTTTCGTTCAGGGCACCCGCCTTCTTCAAATCCCCGTCAACAGTTGGCTTCATCAGAAAAAGTGCATTCTCCCCTTCTGCCGCCATGAGATAGGAGGGCGGTTTGCCTGGAAGCTTGATGAGATCCCCGGGATGAAAACCCACCGCATCCACCTTTTGACCTGGACTAAAATGGCGTCGGTTTTTTTGAAAGAAAATCTGGGCATAGCTAGCACTATGGCTTACCACGGCAATATCGATTTGCCCATTTCCGTCGAAATCGTCTGTCAGCAGTGAAAAAGGAACGGATTGGAACGGCAATGAATTATATACTGGAGGGTGGGATTCCGGCTCAGGTCGTCGGTCCGCAGCCGTCTGACAGCCGGGTAACGCCGATGCGGTAAAAATCAGGGCTGCAATAGCCTTTCGAGAAAATACACTCTGTACTCTACAAAATGACATTGAATCCTAGGTTGTTAACTGTTTGCAAAAAAAAAACGACGCGCCAGAGGCGCGTCGTTTAACCACTTCATATATACGAAATATATGTGTTACTGTGTGAACATACCGCGGTCGTGGCCAAGGGCGGTAGAAAACGGAATAAGAGAGATATCCGTTGGAACAGGGACCCCAAGAATAGGGTCAGTCTCCAGAGTTACATGGTATTGCAACGGAATACTGAAGAATACTGCAGAGGATTCCGGTGCATTCAGGCCAGTATCCACCTGTTCAGGCAGTTGGAACTTCATGAAACCGCCAGACAGGATTCGCTCCAGGTCGGTGATGCCAACAGGATTGGGTCCACCCACGGGCGGAACGCAAAACTCTTTGTCGATACCGTAGTTGGTAATAAACCCGGGAACTGGAAAACCAAAATTCTTAGTAACAGACGTTTCGACCCAGATCAGGTTAAGCTGATGGGACAGATCAACTGAGTCGGAGCAAAACTCTTCGTCGTCATTAAATACGTCCACTAAAGTGTTATTCCATTTCGGGTTCTGAGGGTCATCGTTACGGTCATTCCAAGCCACCACCAACGTAGGAAACTGGAATATGTTGGTGGTGACTCCGATCGGAACCGAACGGTTCCCCAGTGTCACATCAACAACTTTTACGTCGGTCGGGTTGTTGTCGGACCAGTTGGTGCGCATGCCACCAACCAATGGAGAAGCCACAACGCTTCCTGCAGTATTCCGCTCTATCACTTGGTTATCCACGCTGGGGCTGTCGGGAATGGTATCAGCACCATCGGACATGGGTATCACAGGGATCTTGGCATCCACAAGGCCTATTACACCACCAGTCTGGCCCGGTGGTGGTACAAGACCTAGTTTCAGACCCGAAATCATCCATGCCTCGGCAAAAAAGCTAAAGTCCGCGGCGCTAAGGCCGGTCGAGGCCGCCTCAGTCGTAAACACCAGATAGCCTGGCACACCGTCTACCACGTTCTGAATACCCTGTTGACGGGCCTTAGCACCCCAATCGAACACCACCACATCGTCGGGTGTCACAGTCAAGATGCCGTTAGCCACATGCTTACTATCTTTGTTGAGAAAAAACCAGTGAATCGTTTTTGTGCCAGCAAATGCCGGCGGAGTTTGTGGACCGGGTATAAGGTTTGACCCATTGGTTGGTGATGTCCACGGAGCGGTATAGTAGTTAGGAATAACATCATTCCCAACAGCAGAAGGTACCGTCAACTTGACTACCGTATTAATGCCGATTGGTCCAAAACCCGGGTGGTTTGCGGCGCCCGGGTTGCTATCCCATATAACAAAAGGAACCAAGTTCGCTTCCCCAGCTTCGGTTTCCCGAAGCGCATGGCTTGGCATACTAAAGGTGGCCAATACTGCTGCCGCAGTTCCTGCCATTACTACTTTCTTATTAATTTTCATAAAAATAACTCCAAAAATTTAATTGCACATTGCAACATAGTCTATGAAACACGCAGACAAAACCGCCCCTCGCTTAATCTAGAAACGATATGCTATCTTCGAATTTCATTAACAATCCCCTTTTTTTGCGATCTCCGATTTTCATTATAGTCATTGAAACATTCCTGTCAAGGGCGTTGTTAAATAAATAAAACGTAACACTCTGATTTTTATGGGTTTAACTAAAATTCAAATTGAATTTTTATCTATATAAATCAATTGCTTGCTGATTTATTCAACAACGCCACTTGAATGCTGAAAAACTGATTTATTCAACAACGCCCCCTTAACCTATATAGATACAGAAGCTAATCAAGTGACATAATAAACTATTATGCCGGGCAATTGTCCTCTTCCCATACAAAGTAACCGGCGGTAGCGGAGCGCATTATGACCCCAGAATGGTTGGAAGACGGAAGAAAAGTACCCGATGATGTCATGTACTACATACGGAGGATGGCGGTGTACGCCGTCCGCGTGCTGGGCCAGAGCCCGGAAAAGGTGGCCGAAGCCTATAATTTTGACCGTTCGTGCATTTACCGCTGGCTGAAACAATACGACGGGGGCGGGTTTGAGGCGCTGGAAAGCCATATGCCGCGCGGCTCCGACCCCATCATCACCAAAGCGACCGACGACTGGATGAAACAGGTGGTGCTGGACAGCACCCCGGCCGACTTCGGCTACGACACGAACTTATGGGCCTGCCCGATTTTGGCCGCCCTATTGCGGGACAAGTTCGGGGTGGCGGTGAGCGACACGGCGGTGAGGCAGCACCTGAAGGCGATGGGGCTGACCTGCCAGAAACCCGAATACCAGGACGTGGCAAGGGACGAAGGGGAAATTGCGCGATTCCTTGACGACAAATTCCCAAGGATACAAAGGCTTGCCGAAAAGATGGGGGCGGACATCACGTTTGAGGACGAGGCGGGCGTGGGGGTCATGACCCGCCACGGGCGGACATGGGGGATGAGCGGGGAAACCCCTGTCATCAAGGCCAGCATGCTGAGGGGCGGGTACAACGTGCTGTCCGCCGTCACCGCCGAAGGGGAAATGGACTATTCAATCCAGGACGGCACGGTCAACGGGGAACGCTATATCGGGTTTCTGGGCGGATTGATTGCGGGCAGGAAACGCCCCCTGATCGTGCTGGCCGACCACGCCACCTTCCACCATTCCAAACAGGTGCGTGATTATGTGCGGGCGCACCGGAGCCAATTGCGGGTGTTCTTCTTGCCGAAGCGGACACCCGAATACAACCCGGACGAACAGGTTTGGAACGAGGTCAAGAACAACCGCATCGGAAAGCAGCCGGTGAAAAACAAGGAGGATTTGAAGGCCCGCCTCACTTCCGCATTGGATTCGTTGAAACAAAACACCCGGCGTATTATTTCTTTTTTCCATCTGCCGGACACCAAGTATGCGGCGGGTGTCGCTTAATCAGCTTCGGACTCTATACTTGTCCATGACTTCGAGATAGAGTTCCACAAGATTGTCCATTCCGTACCGGGTAGCTGCCCTATAGGCAGTTTGTCTAGCAAGGTCCATGCGGCGCTCATCTGTCACCAACTCTATCAGCGCGTGCGTCATCTCATTGACAAGTTCGTCGTCGCATTCGTTTCGTTTCACAACACAACCAGCCGTATCACCGTCGACTGTAAGAATATTCGGTATTTCGCCGATGTCGGTGGCGACGACCGGTAAACCGCTTTGCAAGCATTCCAAGACGAAAAGTGGAAATGACTCTCCTGTGAACGTACTCGGAAAAATGCCAACATCACAGCACTCGATCACCGGAAAGGGATTATCTAAACCCCCAAGGAAGCAGACGGCTTCATTGTCCGCGTTTGCATCACGGATTGCCTGGAAATCAGGTCCATCCCCGATCAGCACTAACCGGCAATCGCGCCCCACAGCCTCCCGCAGCCTGGCTGTCACCTCGATCGCCCGTTGCCATCCTTTGCTATGCAGCGCACGGGAAGCGAGAACCAACAGAAGGGCATCGTCTCCAAGACTCGGGTGCTTGCGGATGTCGAGTTTCAAACCTACATTGGCAGGACGCACCACCGGGGAGTTAAAGGATTTGATAAAGCGCGCACGGCTCAAGCCCCTAGCCGTCAGAGGCACGACGTTCTTGTCGGCCAAATAGAGCCACTCGTCGACGTTTTTCTCAACGTATTTTATCAGACCTTTGGTCAGAAGCTCCTTCTCAACCGCCTCCTCGTAGCCCCCGTGGAGCGATGCGATGTAAGGGATATCGATGTCAATGCCCATGCTGTAAAGCCAATACTCAACGCCGAAGTTGTGAGAGTTGAAAATCTCGATTCCAAATTCATGCAAAAAGTTTCGAAACACGGACTTTACATCGTCCCAGTAGACAACTGGAATATCGCGATGCAAACGGTCGCGAAGCGTGGAACTGTCGTCTTCGGAGTCCCTTACCAGCGCCAGGAACGTGACATGATGTCCACGATCCCTCAGCGAGTTTGCTATTTCGATCGGAACCACCTCCCCGCCGCCGACATAAAACCCATAGCTCGCAATGCAAATCCTCAAGCTGGGTTGCTCAACTGCTTTTACCTTAAGCGCATCAGAGAGCTCTTCTCGTGAGAGATCCGCCAACCGATGTTTGAGGACTCCCCACAGCTCCGTCACGTGGGTGTGGATGGCTGCATCCCCGATTCCATATAGCTCTTGTAGGTCCTGAAGAATCATTTGATGCTCTCGAACATGCTTGGGCGAAAAAAAGGCGTTCTGCGATGTACTTCCGCGAATGAGGCGGAAATAGGAGCGGGCTTCCTTGCAAAAAGCAATCGCCCCTCCTCTGGCGACCAAGGCGTAAAAATACCAGTCCCCCGCAAAGGTATATGAAACAAGTCGTTCAACCTCATTTTCACTGAAACGCGGCTTCCTGAACACTGCCCCCGAAACATTGGGAATGATATTCTTCACCGCGAAGGGGCCTGTGAAGGCCCGGTATGCGGAAACCACATGGGAACACTCCCAACTCAGATCGTCCAACCCATCGTAATAGTGATCAAGCCCCGGAAGCGGGGTATCGTCAGAGTCGACGTAACTAATCTCCCCATAGGCCAGGAGAACTTCCTCCCGACCAAACAGAAGCAAAATGTTCTCCAGAAAATCGAGCGCCGCCGCATCGTCGCTCTCAGCAATCCAGATCAGATCACCCGTTGCATATTCCAAGCCCTTTAGCCACTGTTTAAATACGTTACCGGAATTTGTCTCATTTCTTATAATGGTAAACTTGATATTTGACTTTCTCAGGATATCGCGAGCCACCTCCATGCTATTGTCGGATGATGTATCGTCAAGGAAAATGATTTCATCAGGTCGATGCGACTGATGAATGATTGAATACAATCGTCTCTCAAGGAAATGGGCGTGATTGTAGTTTGGGACGATTACTGACAGGCGTGGTATCTTGGAAGCGCACGCATTTACAACCCGCTTGGTCGCCTCCAGATATCCGAAACCATATTTCCTGTCCGGTTCCAGATAGGTGCCCTCCCCCCATTCATTCCACGCATTAATGAACACAAACTTCTCCTGGTCGGCCAACCTCGAGTCGGCAAGGCAAGCCCGACAAGCTGAATGTAGCCACTGCGCGTAATCTGATAAGGAAAAATTCGTAAAAATCGTCGCATGCATGCCTCGCCGAGCTGAATTATCCCATCCCAGTATGACGCTTCTGAACAGCTTGTAGTTCGGCTGCGAGCGTGTGCGGAAATGACGGGAGACGTCCCTGTAGTCGTGAATGTGGCCCTTGAACTCTCGACCAAGGGGCACTTCCCGCGCTATCGTCATTAGCGTATAAGCATTGTGTGGGGGAAACTCCACAGCTGCATCGAACTCATATTCCACTGGATCCGCTTGACCAAAAACCTCGGCCGAAACCAAATAAATTCCGGGCCACCCTAAGTCTTGCGCGAGTTTTCGCCATAGCGCTTGAATGCGTGTGATATTCGGAATGAGTTGCGGTCTATAGACCACCAGCAAGGGTTTGCCGTCTATCTTAATATACCTGTCATCATGGAAGTATGTGTTGACATGTTCGAGAAAACGCAACGCGTCTTCCTCGCTGTGATCTTGGGCGATAAGAATATGATTCTCCTGGCCATCCCAGCGCCGAGTCCAGTTTTCATTGGCCCAACAAAAACAAAACGGCTGATCAATCTTGGGTGTTGCAAGAATATTGCGGAGAGGCTTTTCGAGCAAAGTTTTGCCAGCAAACCAATAGAAATGGAAGCAAAAGCCATAAATCCCCGCCTTTTTTGCAAGTTTCACTTGGTCGGCATAAACTTCGATGTCCTCCAAGTTGTAATACCCTAACTGTGCAGGCTCCCGCGGCTGATAATGTCCGTCGAAAAACGCCCTTCCTTTCCGGACGTTGGTCCATTCAGTAAACCCCTCACCCCACCACGCGTCGTTTTCGGGGATGGCATGAAACTGGGGAAGATAGAAGGCGATCAGTTTGACCGACGCGTGCTTGATCGGTTCTGCGGAAAGATCCAGAAAATGCTTTTCCTCGACCTCTATTAATTCGTATTCGCCGGTACTCGCCGCCGCGCTTTCCTCCAACAGGTCCATCAGCGGCTGCGAATGCCCGACGCCGTCGGAAAGCAATTGGCGCTTGGCGGCATGGCGCACGGCATCGGGAATCGCCAATTTGATCTGCAGCGGCACATGGCGCTGGTAGTAAGGAACCGAGGCCGCCATTACCCGGCGGAACAGGCCAGTTCCAAGCCACCACAGCAGCGCCCGACGCGAGTTCCGTGCAGCCCATCTAGAGCGGAGCGACAACACACGCAGCGGAGCGGTAATGCGCCAAGAGGTGGATTGTCTAAGGGCCCTGACGATTTCATCGCGCTGCGCCAGCAAGTCTTGCAGTTCCTCCACCCGCGCCTTCAGGGACTGCTGCCTTGATGCCATGTTTTTGGCTTCCGCCTCGCGCTGCACCAGCAAGTCTTGCAATTCCTCCACCCGCGCCTTCAGGGACTGCTGCCTTGATGCCATGCTTTTGGCTTCCGCCTCGTGCTCCGTCAGCAGAGTTTCCAATTCCTCCACCCGCGCCTTCAGGGACTGCTGCCTTGATGCCATGCTTTTGGCTTCCGCCTCGTGCTCCGTCAGCAGAGTTTCCAATTCCTCCACCCGCGCCTTCAGAGACTGCGGTGTTGTCGCTATTTCTTTGTTGCGTTGAATCAATTGACACAACTGTTCTCCGGTCCAGAGGCGTTTCCATTTATCGTAGAAAAACACGATGCTTTCGCGCATTATTCTCTCATCGACTTCAAGACCGAGTCCGGAATAGCCGGAGTTACGATAACAGGCACTGATCTGATTGACATGAACGAAAGTGGTATGCTGACTCAACTGCACCCAAAAGTCCCAATCCTCGTAAACCTTGAAGCCTTCGTCGAATCGACAACCTTCACTACACAATGACCGCTCGAAGAGAGCCGCGTGGATAGGAATAAAATTATTGATCCAGAGCTTTAGTTGATCGAAGGGTTCATTGAACACCCCCTCTCGCACAACTTCGCCGCCGAGAAAATACTCAACATGGATTCCGGCATAAGCGCATCGGGCATGTATTGAATGGCGCAAGGCTGTCACTAAGGAGGCAATGTGCTCGGGGAAGTACAAATCGTCATCATCAAGAAAAATCAAATACTCCCCCGTGCTATGATCGAGACCGACATTGGCCGCGCGGCTACGAAGAAGCGGCGTGTCCGACTGAATCAGGTGTAAGGAAAAACCGCCATACTGGGAGGGAAGTTCCGGATGACCCTCGCCTATGGCGTTGACCACTACGATTTCTATTCGCGGATAGGTCTGACTCGCAACCGATTCGAGAGCCTCCCGCAAGGTCTCCCGTCCCATGCTACGGATGATCACCGAAACGAGCGGTAACTCGGCATCCGACGCGAGCGCCGGCAACTCAACAGAATCCCCCTTATGGTCAGGCTCAACTAGATCCGCTTGCGCCTTATCTTGGATCGACATGTGATGAAAACTCCTCTGGTTAAATCGTCAAAACGCCATGCGGAACAGCCCCGTGGCGTAATTGTTCAGACCCCTTGCCATTTAAGGCCCTCATCCTAACCATCTCTCAGATGGAGAAGGGATTTTATGGAAGGGGTCTGAACAGTCAAAAGCCTCCGGCAAAGGGCGTTGTTGAATAAATCAAAATTTGGTCAAAGCTCCCCATTTCTAGCGTTAGTTAGATTTTTACGGACACAGGCATGCCCAGATTTGTCATTCTGTTGAGAGCAGACGCACTGATCCATGCTTCCGTTTTTTGCTGTGGTAGCGCACGCGCTTTCAGGGTGTTGCCAAAAATGCGCTTATAGCGTTGCATGGCAAGCTCAACATGACTGCGCAAGTTATAGCCCGTTTTCTGCTGCCATGCGCTTCGCCCTTGTTGCGCAATGGTTTGAATATGCTGGTCTCGCTGTGTGTCGCCAGCTTCTGAACAAACTGCGTTCTTGTGCGGTGGAACCACTACTTGTGCATTGGGTTGCTTGTTTAAAACAGCTTGAGAAACCGGTTCGCCATCGTAGGCGCCATCACCCATGAAAGTATCGAAAGAGGTGGTAATTTGGTCGAGCAGATCTGGAACCGCTGTGGGGTCGCCTACTTCTGGCGTGGTGAGTTCGCACGCCAGAACTTGATGATTTTCATCGATCGCAAGATGCAGTCTACGCCAGGTACGCCGAGCAGGAACATCGTGTTTTTCCTGGTGCCATTCGTCTTTGCCATAGACCTTGAGTCCGGTGGAATCAACAATCACAAGACTACCCGGTTCCATCGCTTTGGTCAGGATATGTCTGGGTAAGGCAATACTGCGCTTGGAAATGCTGCTGAAGTCAGGAATGGTGATTTCAGTTTTCATGACACGGGCAAGCGAATTCATGAAGCCTTCGGTTTGGCGTAACGGCAGATGAAAGACCTGGCGAATAAACACGGCGGTTTCTATCGCGATATCAGAATACTTCTGCGGTCGACCTCGGGCTCCCGTCTTGGCTGGGTGCCAGTCGACTATCGCCTCTTTAGTAAACCAGATCGTAAAATCACCGCGTTGCCGTAACCCATTGTTGTAGTCATGCCAGTTTGTCACTTTATAACGAGATTTTTTGATTTTATGGCGGCGGCTCTCGTTATGTTTATAAGGCATGGTATGTTGTGACTGTAAAAGAAAAACCAAGATGATGCCATATAACCAACTTGAATGCTGAAAAACTGATTTATTCAACAACGCCATTGACAGCCAGAAAGAATACGATGATCTTATGTATAAGAAGCAGATGGAAGCTTATGGTAAGAAAGTTTGATTAAACACCAATAAATGTTATTGGTATTAAATACAAACCAATGAACACCAATAGTATTTATTAAAGATCATTAATATCTGTTTTTATTTTCTCTATGAGTGCATCACGCATACTATCGGCAATAGATCGGCGTGCTTTTTTTGAGTATTTTTCGAGCAATTTATATTCGTATTCATTTAGGCGAACTGAAAGTTGTTTGTAGTTTCTTATAGCGTCTGGATCAAGATAAGTTTCGTTTAATGCTGTTTTGTCAGCATTATGAATAAAGCTTTTAATTTGATTTTCATTGACTGAAGAATTTAATTCTGGTGTTTGCGTAACCAGTTGACTTGTTTTTTTAATGGCCATAAATTTCTTCTATTAAGTCAGCTATTTCTCTTTTTGCTTTTCTGGCACTTTCGCTGGCATTATCAATCTCAACAACGCCCAGTCCTTCTGGAATTGAATCACGGTATATCTTTCTATCCCGAATGATTGTGGTTAATAATTTAATTTCCGGGAATTCTGAAAGGAATTCTTTCGCTTCATCGGTTTCTTGAATGATTGGATTAGTAGGCCCCATACTCAAAACAGCTAAAACACGCAGATCAGGATTAATTATCCTGGAGTCATTGATTATTTTTTGCATGTCTGGAATGGTATTAAGGTCAAGTTGCGATGGCCTGACTGGAATGAGTAATGTATGAGCAACGACCATAGATGATCTTAACTCAGGAGAATCTCTACCAGCCGCATCAACTACAACATAGTCATAACGTTTATCTAAATCAACAAGCGTTTTATGTATTTCATCGTATTTTTGAACACAATGTACAGCGCCCTTATCTGATTTATTTGTTGATCGTTCAAGAGACCATCCAGCAGATGATGCTTGTTTATCAGCATCTACGAGCATAACATCTTTCCCTGCTTTGGCTAGTGCAGCGCAGATGTTCATGGCAATAGTTGACTTACCACTTCCACCCTTTCTTCCTCCTACGAGTAGAATCATGACGTTACCTTTAATGAAGTTTATGGTGTTTAATAAATACCATAAGTATTTTATGAGAACCATTATATTTCATAAAGTTTAAAAAAACACCTTTGAAATTAAAAGAACCTTAATGACGTTTATTGGTTGTCAATGAACACCATTAAACAATGTGCTTGTTCAATGACATTACTTCTTGGAGAACATGCAAAACCGGGGGAGGCAGCTAAGCAACCTTTTTGAGTTTTTCGTCATTCGCCGCCCGAAAGCTGGGATGCTAGTCTCGAAACATTTGTTCCAATTCACTGTTTAGTACCCGTTTCGGGGTTAATTTCGCGAGAAAAAATCGGAAGCTCCTGCCAAAGCATAGCGGCGGCTGAAAGCCATTATTTTTCTTGTCCTGCGCGTGGAGCAAGGTTCTGTCGCAAATTTTGTCAGTTTGCGCGATAATCACCAATTTTAGCAATTGAAAAACCAATGATTAGTTTTAAAGGCGCCCATTTTCCAAAAGATGTCATTCTTTACGCTGTTTTTTTCTAT
>JBAZVL010000019.1:0-21229 GCA_041660905.1 Gallionella sp. | reverse complement strand
CCGCAGGACGTGGCGCGGATGCTGTCCTTTAACCCTTAACCGAAAGGAGAATGTCATGCCCCTGTACGAAGTAGCGATTCTGGAAGTGCCGACGAAGAAGGAAGTTGAGGAAGGAACTGGCGAGGAGAAACTGGTATTCGGGCCCAAGTGTGTGGTCGCCAAGGAGCCGCAGGCGGCGGCGATCAAGTCGGTTCTGGAAAATGTCGCCGATGTCTCCAAGATCGACAAGTCGCGCATGGCGGTTCTCGTCCGCCCTTTCGTGTGACCGGCGCGGAACAGGCGATCCGCGAACCGGAGAAATATAAGAACGATGACTTCGCCAATAAATTAAGGAGCATTTCTACTGGAGCATTTAACAGCGGCACCCATATCGGGAATGCCGTTGGGCAATCGTTCACGTACACCGCGAGCAACTTGAACGTATGATCCCCTCTTCGCCGTCGATATCTTCTGTCGGACTCCCCCCGGAGTTGCGGGAGGTATCGACGGTGAAGTATCCTCCTTCCGTTGCTAAATCTCCGGGGGGAGGATTCGACATGCGAGGAGGAGTCTGCACAAAGGATGCCATCGAAGAGTGCATTGAAGTACTGGAACTATCAGACCCCACAGGGGAACGCGCCAAGTCCATCCGCGCTCCCGAAGATGGATTTATCAAGATACTCTGTGAAGAATACGGATACGGTGCGGTGATGGATTCTGCCGCCCGTCAGTGGTTCAAGAAAGATCCAGTTGGGGCGCACACATCTGGAGCGTGCGCGGCTACCGTAAGGCGCACATTGGATATGGCCCGCGCCGCACTGAAAGCGGTTGCAAAAGACGACGCCGAGTCCCCCGGGCAAATCCGGTGAATAGTGTTCACCTTAAATCGTCCACGATTCAGCACTTTACGGGAGCACGGAAACCAATAAACATCATGTCGCACGACATTTGAACACAACGAAAACAACGGTGGAAGGGCAAAAACCGAGACACCGGGAAGACGCCGGAGAAAAAGGAGGAAGAATTGAACGAATGCTTGTACCACAAGGCGGACCTTGACGGTTTGTGTTCTGGGGCATTGATTTTGAGATTTGTAGAGGGATGCAAAATGGTGGGCATAGACTACGGAGAAAATTATGATCCCCCCAAGCCGGAGAATATCGACAAATTATATCTCGTAGACTTTTCCTTTCAGCCCATCGAGAAAATGGTCGAACTTTCCAATCATATCGGGCGGGAGAAGATGGTCTGGATCGACCACCATAAAAGCGCGATTGAAGAAGCAAAGCGCGTAGGGCTTGACACGCTTCCCGGAGCGCGGGAAATCGGAAAAGCGGGGTGCGAACTGGCGTGGGAATATTTCAACCCGTCCACGGAAATGCCCGAGGCAATACGCCTTCTCGGACGATATGACGTGTGGGATTTGAAGGACGGGGTTCTTCCGTTTCAGTATGGGATGCGAGCGAAAGTGAAGGATATAAATTCACCTGTTTGGACCGCCATCCTTGCGAATCACGCTCAAGCATTGGCGGCAACGAAAGAAATTCTACGCGAGGGCGAGGCGATCCTGGAATACGTCAAATTGGACAACGAAAAATATCTCGCCTCTTGTGGTTTTGAATCGCAACTGGAAGGACATACCGCCATTGTTTTGAACCGCCTTGCATCCTCGCAAGCATTTGAGGGCAGTTATGATCCTGCAAAGCACGACATGATGATTGCTTTCGTGCGAAAGAATGCCGCATGGCGAGTATCTCTCTTCTCGACAAAAGAAACCGTGGATTGCTCGGCAATCGCAAAACAATACGGTGGGGGAGGGCACAAAGGGGCGGCCGGATTCATCTGTGACACCTTGCCGTTTAAGGTGTAATGGTAATAGCGGGAAGGCGAACGTAATGAAATCGGGTAGTTATGATACAGGTAACCGTGGCAGAGCGTGACACCACAAAGACCCCGGAGGGGAAAGAGTGAATTCTGAGCGATGGCAGACTCCCCCTGAGATTTTCAACCCACTGATGGAAGAATTCAGGTTTGATCTTGATGCGGCGGCTGATGAGTATACAACCCGTGTTCCGAGATTTCTTACGGATGCCCTTGCTCCTAACGAGTGGCCCGGATCCGTGGTCTGGATGAATCCGCCTTACGGAAGGAAACTTGATCCATTTGTACGCAGGGCGGCAGACGAGGCCGACAAGGGTAAGACGGTAGTTGCCCTCATTCCATTCCGCTGTCGTGCCGCGTGGTGGCATGAAAGTGTTATAGGCAGGGCCTCTGAGGTCCGATGCGTCCGTAAGCGAGTGAAATTTGTTCGGCCTGACGGGTCGAGGGGGAAATTTACCGGCTCATGCGATTCCTGCATCGTCGTGTGGAGGGGTTCTCGTCAATTAACGATTCTAAGATAATCGGAGAAGACACCGCGAAGAGGGGGAGGGAGAGGATGAAGACAAGAATTCTCGGCAATCGCGTGACCGTTTTCATCAGGGACGATGGCCCCATGATCCATTGTGGCGATTCCCCGTCCTATCGAATCGTCAGGATTGAATTGACCCCGGAACAGGTTAATGCCATCGAATTGCGGCACACGCATTGTCACAATGGGAAAGACTTCTATGAGGAAATATCGAAGATCATCTTGGAGAATCCATAACCCCTCGGGGTATCGACCGGGGAGGAAGGGAGGGGAAAGATGGAATGGATCAGCGTGAAGAAGAAACTACCGGGACAATACCGCCATGTTCCCGTGAGGATGAAGGCGTTAGATTTCCCGGTGATGGCGATATACGACGGGGAGGACTGGAGAATGGACGGCGTGGTGCTACACGGCAGGGCCGGGTGGAAGGTTGACCTATGGTATCCCCTCCCCTCCCCGTCCTCGCCGAAGAAGGAGGGGAAGTGATGAGTAGCGTAAAAGAGTCCGACAGGAAGGCGGCGATTCAGGAGATACTGGCCCTCCGCGCCCGGATCGTACTGCTGGAGGGGGTGGCGAAGGCGGCAGAATTTCGCGCGCGTAACGGTTGCGACGATTCGTGCGACAGGGGCGGACCGTGTACCTGCGGGAATGTGGCATTACGCGCCGCCCTCGCCGCGCTCGAAGGGAGGGGAAGATGCAAGACTTGATTAGCCTAAAACGCAGGTTGTCTGCTCAGAGAGAAACGGCAATTCGTAAAATTTCCGGACTGCAAGAGAGGATAGATAAAATTGATGCCGCCTTGAACGTTCTTTCGCAAATTGATCTCGGAGAAGAATTTACAAGGGGGTCGAAGACTACTGCCGTGTTGGATGCCGCGAGGGAACTTGGAGTGTTTCCCGTATCGTCCCTCGTAAAACTTGTCGTAGAGCGGCATCCGAAGTGGCGCGGCGCAGAACGCAACGTGCGGAACATATTCGAGAAGCAATTCAAGATGGGGCGATTTGTCCTTGTCGCCAAAGGTGGTTCCCCACGTTATCCTTCAACCTACAAGATATCCGACGATTTCGCAGACGGAAACCCGGAGTCTGCGCGTTGGTTGTCCCCTCCCCCGGAGGCCCCGTGATGCTCAAGGAAGAGAAGGATGTCAGGGCATGGGGAGCGACCCATATCCCATTGCTTGGATGGAAGCGGGCGTTTTACGCTGATATCCGCGCTTTTGCGGAAGCCGTCCGCGCCGACGAACAGTTACGGAATCAATGTGACTGCAATGTGTGCAGGAACATCCGCGCCAAGAAGTAGGAGGAGGAATGGACAAGGGACTTGATTTGACGCAACGCGCTTTAAGAACCGCAACGGAAGAACTCGCCCTCTTCCGTTCCCGCCTTGACCGGGAGGAGTTGGCGAAGGTGATGAGCGACACGGCACCGTGGGCGGCATCTATCGAAGATTTCAGGCGTTGGAGTGATAAGATCATCGCCTACCTGGAGGGGAAATGAGCCGAGAAACGATCTACCTGAAATGTCCGTGTGGTGCCGAGTTTCGCCGGGAGTGCAATCAATTCATCAATGGCGGTGGCGTGCCGGATGAAACAACGGGGTTCGTGTTCATTTCGGAGATAGCGGCGAAGGACTGGCTGGAACGCCATCAGGGATGTTTGGGCGCATTAGGCAGACGACCATGACTCTTTCCCTCTTACTGCTGATCGGGATGGTGGGGGTATGAGAATGGCCAGAAAGATTGTCGGCGTTATAATCGCTTTCGCTCCCTTACTTTACTTACTGAAGATGGCTTCGGGTCAAAGTTGGGAGAAAGTATTCACTGATCTCGCGTGGGTTGTTGTGGGATTGGGGATTGTAGTTGCGGGAATGTTGATATTCTCGTGGGAAAAGACGAAGAAGGAGGAGCCATGAGATACCTACTGCTCGTCGTCTTGGTCGCGGGGGTGGGAACGGCGTGGGGAGGATGGCAGACGCCAACGGAAGTCGGAACGACAGGCGAGACCCGGACGCTCGAATGCCGCGAGTGGGAGTGCGGGAATCCTCACTCATGGTCCGACAATATGGCCCCCGCGAAATGCACAAGGACGCCGGAGTATTTCGAATTGCTCTCCGCCGCCGAGGGAGTGTTGCCGTATCTGGATGCGCCGAGCGATGATCGGATGAAGCTCACGATGACATACCCGGTTTACACGCCACCTCCGACCGAGTTGGAACTCGCGCAGAAACGTGTCGAGGAACTGAGGGCGAAGGACGCCGCGATCAAGCGGTTCCATGACGCGGTGAAGAAGGCGAAGGGGGAATGAGGATGCTCTATTTCTACCGGCTGCACATAACGGAAGACATGGAAACTGGCGTTTACCCTGCGCCGCTCATTGGTAGATATCGGCCCATTCGGTCGAAGAAACGTCGCCTGATTAAAAAATGGTGCAAGAAGATGATGGCAAAGCCGGTGCTGACTACTCCATCCCCCTAACCCTTCCCGCCCGCCAGGTGGTTCCCGATGGCGACGACGAGCGCACCGAGCGCGGCGAGTAGCGACGATATGAATCCGACGATCCCCTTTGTCCTCCATCCTTCGAGTTCCTGAATGCGCCGGAGGTCGTCCCCTCGGTGAGCGCATCCCCTGTTCTGAACGGCTTCTACCTTCTCGACAAGGAGGGCAATCTGAGACTGTAGGCCCTGCTGACCCGCGAGGACCATCTGGATCATCTCTTTATCTGAGAAACCGTTCACTTGGTTGCCTCCCGCCTTTATTTTGCCATGCCGCCGATGATGTTGCGGGGAGGGGTCGAAAGCCCCCTCCCCCTCGTGCGCGTGGGTCCCGCCACAGTGGGTTGGGTCGGGCGGGCGGCTACCGCTACGGTCAGATTTGGCTTATTTAGGCCATCCCGTTGCGGCCACTCAACGAATTAGGCGCCATCAAATCTCGAGATGTAACCTGTATCTTTTCAAATACTTAGCGTTTAGCATCCCCTTAAAATCTCGAGATGGGCGCCACCCCTTAATCCAATCCCGCGTTCTCCATGCCTTGCGTCCAACACAGGGCATCCTCGTTCGCCTGCGACCCCTTCTCGTCACTTACCCAACCCCTCCCCGATCATCCGGCAGAGGGGACGGTCTATTTCTACCGTGCAACCCTCCACCGGACAATCCTTGCAGTTCACAATTTTGGCAATGGGGGCGGCAGGGGCGACTGTTTCAGGAAATTCGCCACGGACAGGGCTGCGCTTACTGCCGAGACGATGAGCGTCTTTTTGATGCCCTCCGGGGTCGCGTTGAACGTCTCCGGGGCCACCACGAGGGTTGTCAGCGCGGTCGTGAATCCCGTTACGAGTGCCGAGACGATTCCTTTCAGCCATGTTTGCCAATCCATCTGTTCCTCCTTATGGGGTATCGACCGGCGCGTTGATGCCGGTTTTTGGGCCGTCATCCGCGATGATCTGCGGAGCAAGTCCGTTGACCATCCCGATGGTTCCCTCGATGATGGACTCGATGGCGGGTTTCAGTTGGTCGAAGTTCGTCTTTGCCCCGCCAGTCAGTTCCTTCTCCACGATGTCCAAGAACGCCTTCGAGGAGTTAAGAACCGCTGTTTTCTTCGCCGCCCCGGACCCCGGCTCCGGCATGGCAATCTCGAACGCCGCCATGAACGCAGGGACCACGCGAAGGACTGCGGCGACCCCTGCCGGAACGCCGGGGATGAATCCGATGACGCCCAGGATCGGTTTCAGGACACTTGCGCCGATACCGAGGATTGCTTCGACGGAATCACGGAACTTTACCCATGCACTTGCCATTTTCTTTCCTCCTTGCCGGGCCTACCGGCTATTTGACTTCCCAATACCGTCTCTCGCGGCCTCGAATGTAGGCCGTGATCGCCACGCAAGTTTTATCGGTCGCCTCGGCTGCATGATCTGGACGCAATCTAACGTCCTCGACCAAGTAGGACAGGAGGGCGAGAACGTTTTCGTCCTCCATCGGGTGCACGTCTCGGCTACATCGTGGGCAGTAGGTCATACGCGTTCCCTGCTCATCGAACACCCCGGAGTCCCGGTCCCGCCGGGCGGAGAAAAGGGAGCGATTTACTCACCGCCGGGGCCTTCGCCGAAGTCATCCCATCGAGTGACGCATCCACCGTGTACCAGAGGGTCGCCCCCGGCGCCGGATCGGGCGCGGAGATGGCGAGGTTATCTACCACGAGTCCCGCCGGGGTCCACGGGCCGGTCGGAGCGGGGCCGGAGTATCCCTGATACTGAATCGTCGGAATCTTTGCCGCAGGGATGGCGGAGCCGTCCGTATACGTCACCGAACGGTCGTAGTCGATCATGGCCGCTATCGCCGTCGTGCTCATAACCGCTGCGATCACCGCCAACAGAATAAGAATCTTTCGCATCACCCATCTCCTTTCGAATGTGCGCCATGAACGTTTCCCACGGCATCCATCCGGGGCGACAGCCTCTCACGCCGGATATACCTCGTTGTCCTGCACGTGCCCCAGATCCTTGTGTACGCCCTTCGCGTCGATGATCCCCCATTGCAACCCGTGCATCTTGCAGATCTCCCCGAACTCCATGAAGTCCGGCATCCCGTCCGCATCGATGTCCGCCTTCAGGTCGAACGGTCCCGGCATCTTGAACGCGAAGTCCACCGCCCGGTGTTCCGTGTGCTTCGATTTCCGTGTCCAGGTGACCTTCGGCCCGGGAAGCATCCGCCCCTTCGCCCACAGTCCGTCCTGGTCGGCTTGCGGGCGGTAGGTGCAGACCTCGAACACGGGATTTCCATGCGTCGCGTTCCACGCTTCCTTCGCCGCGATCCACTTCGCCTTCGTGCCGGGTAGCAACTCATTCAGGTCGCGGGACGCCATCTACCTACCCGCCCCCTCCGCTGATCGGACTACCGGGGAAGTCCGCGAGGGCGGCATATCCGATCATCATTATCGCGACGAATAATCCAAGTTTCTTCATGAAGGCCTCCGTTGATGGTGGGGATTTATTTCGTGTACCTGATATGGATCGTGATGCCATCGGCATCTCCGAACGTAATTGGAGTACCGTTTTCGACATAAACACCATTGTCAATTCCCATATAGGCAGACCCAGTGTCGGTTATTGCCGTTCCGGTCCTGAATTTTGAAACACTATTATCAAAAATAAAGTAGTTTCCTAAATACCTCGGGGAATTAAACGAAGGAGTAAACGGCAAGACCAAGTTCAGGTTTCCACCGGGAAAAGACGTTGAGGAACCTACCGTCAGGGTGGCCGTAACGTCGACAAGCATTTCGTTCATCGACCAGTAGCCGGAAACCGTTCCATTGCCGACAGTCACATTATCCGTGCCGCATCGCCATTGTGGGGTGAAGGCAATGTTTGCATATTCCCCGAACCGATTTGTGACGGTCGCCGTATCAGTGGTATTCGCCGTTTTCATGCCGACATAGGAATTACCCTTTACATACAGGGACGTTATGGTTCCCGCAAGCCACATTCCGTAGTCAGTTAGTTTCACCGCTCGATCGTCTATGATGGTGTTATTCGTGAGATCAAGATAATTCACTGGCCCGGCGGCGTTGATGCCGTTCATGGCGAGGCCCGCTATCTCGCTGGCGGAAAAAACCCCCGCTGGGGTCAGGTTTTTGAAGGTATTGCCTTTTGCTATAAATACCCCTAATCCGTTCGTGGCGTTCGTATTCACGCCAATCCCGAAAGTAAACCCTGATGCATAATTGTTCGACACGATGATGCTGTTGTCTACTTGTCCTGCCGTAGTGCTTGCCGTGAAGTAAAAGAAGCAGGTGCCGAGATTAGTCCCGGATTTGTACGCCTTATTCCCGTCCACGACAACTTCGGTTACAGAATATCCGGTTGCGAGGAAGACAGGTGCGGTTAGAGTTTCCGTAACCGTGTTGTCATCCGCCATCGTGAAGATATTTTTTGAGATTTGCACTTTTCTAACGGGGTACTCAGCGGCGGTTTCCCTATAAAATTCCACTCCACGGGTGCTTGTGTAGGAAATATTATTGGAGATGATTATGTATTCCGTCGCACTTGTGTTGTTACTTGCCACATACATCATCCGCGAGTAATTATTTATTATATTCTTAGTGAATATCTGGGTGCTCCCATGAACCTCATAAGCCGTATCGGGACCGGGATTCCCTACCACCAATGTTGGGTAGGTGAACGTGTTGCTTTCGATGCGAACATAATTCGCCCAACCGTAGATCGATGAATGATCGTTGGTATCCGTTCCGTTGTTGTCGAAGTAGCACCCCCGGACCGTCCACCCACTTCCTAAAGTTTGCCCTGTGGCGACCGGCGAACCCATGACGATGTTATTCGATCCGGCATTATTGATAAACTTGCAGTCTTCGATCAGCACGTTGTCGGCCCGCCCGTTGTTCCCGTCGAATCCGATGGCGGACTGGGAGTATGAATTGTAAGAAGTTGGTGCACTCGGGCTAATTTTGTTGTTCGCCCCGTTCATGTCAAACGTGATCCCGTGGAAGGAAATATTGGTGACGGCAGATACCGACCGGAAAATATCGAGACGTTGCGGAGACGCAATCGTGGATTGACTGTCCGCGAGTTTCAGCGTTACACCGTAACCCCAAATGTGAACATTGGACTTCATGGTGAATGCGGCCTTGCCGGTGTACATCCCAACAAGCGTTGTGGCGGGGGCGATAGAATAAGTACCGGGGGGGATTAGTACATTGCCGCCCCCCGCCGCGCTCACATTGTCGATGGAGGCTTGGATACCGGCGACGGTAACGGAACCGGAGGCGTCAGATCGAGTATCCCGCCACGGCCCCTTCGTGATGAGGTCGTTCGAGTACAGCGTCAGGTTGTCGGTGAAGGCGGAGGAACCGATCTGAGAGAAGCCAGTTATGGCCCCATTGTCCGATGTAAGGTTATGCGCCCTTACGTTGAAATATTCCGCATTGACGGGGCCTATATTCCAAGAAAGGGACGCTCCGTAAAATAAGAGTGCTACGAACCACGCCATATATCGCTTAGTCATAATATGTCTCCTCACCAAACGTCAGGGTAGGCGGTACTGACATGGCCGCTCTTGCTGATCGAAATGTCGAACAGGGTTACGAGCGGATAATCCCCGTCATCCACGTAGACAATCCAGTAGCCCTTGCTGTCCGTGGTGGCGGAGGTGACGACGGTGCCGCCGCTACGGGCCGAGTATAGGGTCGGCACGGTCGATGTCGAGGCCAGTAGGAATCCCACGGTAGCCCCGCTTACTGCGGCACCGTTGCCGTCCTGTACGGTTCCGAAAAGAGAATATCGGGACAAGGGAACCTCCTAATGTGGAAATAAAAAAAGCCCCGGAAGGGGGCTTGAAGTGCGTTATAGTCCTGTTACTAACTAATGGGGGTGTCCAATGTGGATCACCATTATCGGGTTCGTGGTATTGCTAATTGTCGTGTGCTACAAGATCGACACAGCCAAGAATGAGATTATCGGGAGCATCAACCGCAAATAACGGAGACTGGTCGCGCAATAGCTATTTCTTGTACGGGTACTTGCCGCCCTCGCTGATATCCCTACCCAAGATGCCCGTCAACTTGATATACGTCTGTGCAGCAAGTGTAGACTCGGCGGGTACGCCCGCCGTCCCTGCGAGTAACGCAGTACCCTGCTTGGTGAGGTACGCCCTTGCTATAACGTTCGGCGGCCATAGGGTTTTAATCACGCCCCACAGGTCGCCTTTCGCCAAGTCCGATCCGGATTGGATCAAAGTGAAGTAAGAAATAAGGGCCTGCCCAGTACCGGAAGGGTTCTTGGCTACGTTTTCAACAGTGCGCGTTACGGCCCCGACCTTGTTCATGTCTACGATGTTTTGGGCGAGGTCTTTCCCTAAAAATGCTTCCAACTTGTTCTTCCCATACTTTTCGAGCATCTTGCCAAGGTCGGAGGGGTGCATCATTCCGTACACGTTCAATTCAATCTCATTCGCAAGGAACGTAGAGCGCACTCGGTTCATTGTCTGCTTTCCGACAACGGATTCAAGTTTGGAGAGCATCGGCAGGTTCTCGGTCTGCATGATGAAGGATGCAACCTTATCGGGGGATTTCTTGACTAGATCGTAGAAATACTTATTCCGCTCAAGGTTCGCAACCTTCATCCCCTTGGCGGCGTTCGCCGCGTCGATCATCAGTGATATTTCCTGCGGAGAGTAGAAGGAGGCAAGTGTTTCGCCGTATTTGGCGATATTCCTGGTAACGGCATCAGGATTGAACGGACCCGGCTTGTCAACATCGAACAGTTTGCTTGTAAGGCGGTCCTTGAATCTCTGTACCCCCTGCGGCCCGATGGCCGCTTTGAACTTCTCTGGCACGGTCTTGCTTCCCGCATCGGTCACGTAGTCGAGTAGGTATTCAGGTTTTTCCGTCATCATCTTTACAACGTCTTTGTCCTGCCAGAAGTTCGTTTTCTTTTTATAGAATGCCTTCGCCATTGTGTAATCCCGCTGATATTCTCCACCTACTTGAGCGGCAAACGCATCCTCGTCGACACCAAGGGCAGATTGGAGTCGCTTGTAGGCTCCACCCTCCTTACTGCTCATGAACTTTCCGCCCTCAATCCCTTTCCGTGCGGCGGTGTCTGCGGATTCAATGGCATCCCTGAAGTGTGCGCGTAGAGTAGAGACGGACTCCGGCCTCAACCCTACATTACCTAATTCCTCATAGGGCTTATCGACGCGCATGGTCTGTAGAATGGAAGCCCTTAAATCATCCGTTTCGGCCTGATTCTTTGGTTTACTTCCCGCCACCAATCTATCGACGGATTTCTTTATCTCTGCATCTTTCGTCATTTCCGCCGCAATCTCTTCCTGCGTACTTGGCAAACTGGCGTAGGATTTCAGCCGAGATATTAGCGCAGTATTCCGGTCGCTGGCGGGAACCTTCAACTCTTCATCAATTATCTTTTGTGCCGTGGATTTAAGGTTCTCCGCCGCCAGTCTTTCGTCGCCGTTAAGAAATTGCCGCGCCTTGTCGTACAGTTTCCCCGCCCTTTCGAAATCCTTTGCGTTCCTTGCCTTGATGATTTCCTGTCCGCTCTTTCCGAGTTCGGAGTACGGTTCATTGGACCCCATTGATTTAAGCAATGCAGTCCGCACCTGTTCAACATCGGCGGCGTTCTTCGCGTCAGACTGTTTCACTAAAGCATCAACCTTATCCTTGATGACCTTTCCCGCCTCTGCCGCCCTGTCTGCCGCCTGAGTGCCGGGATACGGTTCGCCGAGTTTATCCAACCATTGCTGCCTTTTGGATACCCACTTTGACGCCTCTTGCGCGTCCCTCTTGTTGAAGATGCCGCCAGCCGTTAGGAACCAACGGCCCACCATCTCCATGCGCGACATACCAGGAGAACCAGTCTGTTGTGCAGCGGTAAGGTCGAATCCTTCCCGTTCCGCTATGCGTGCCGCCTCTTTATTGAGGGCGATTTCATTTGCAGCGGCTCTCTCTCCTAAATATCTGAAGGGTGCTTCCAGGATAGGTTGAGCAACCTTTCCGCCCGCGCTGATAGTGGCACCTACGCCTACATCCGTCGCCCGACTTTTTGCGGACTCGGTGAATGTGGGCGGCTCGCTCAATCCGGTCGCAACGTCTAAGGCTTGTGCTGCGCCGCGACCCGCAGAGTATCCGACCCCCGCGCCCTTTAATCCGCCTACAAGCGTTCCAACTGGACCACCTGCGGACCCCGTGGTCGCACCCGCAGTCTCGCCTAATGTCATCCCGCCCATCTCAAGCAGGGGCGTATATATGTTGCTAAGAAACTCACGCACAGGTTTCCCTTGCCGTAACTGAGTCTCACCCTGCGGAGGAACGGCGAAACCACCTGGAATTCTGGCAATAACTCTGTCTTGTTCGGGCGCAGGGAGGGAAGAGAAGTCTGTATTCTGCATCATCACCTTACGTTGTTCTTCCTTCGGCAGACCCTTGAAGTCCTCGTTGTTTGCCAGTTCAGCGAGGTCCATTACTTTCCTCCGTACTTCTTCAGGAACTCATCGGCGGTCTTGACTCCACCCGAACCCTTCTTGGACGCGCCACGGAATACCACATTATTTGGCTCGTACCCGTAGGTCTTTGCTAAACCACGGTATTCATCCGCGACCTCGTCGTATCTATTCTTTGATGCCGCAAGAAATCGGTCGGACATTACCTTTAATGCGGTCCGTTCGTCATTGGTCAAGCCCGCACCGCCAGTAAGGACTTTTTGCGCCTTGCCCTTAATCATGTTCACGGTTGCTATGTCGTTGCTCGTTCTGGCGTATTCGGATTCCCTAACGACAGACTGCGGATCAGTCATCTTGTTGAACATGGTGATTAACGCTTGATCCACGGCAACGTAGTTATTCGTTTTCTTTGATTCCTCAATGGCCTGCGTCATCTGCGAGGCCCTGATATTCATTTCGTTGTAATTCTTTACTTCAGGTAGTTTCTCGAAATCTGTCCGCATATCTCGTTCATTTTTGAACTGTTGATTCGCAGCAAGGCGATCTTCTCGCTTGCCTCCACGATCATTCCAGCGCGGAGCTTCGCCAACTTTAACCCACGCGCCGTCTTTCCATTCTTCAGTTATTTGTTTATCTCCAACATCCCTATTTCTCGTAGTGGGGGCCTTAACTTCCTTTTCCTGCGGCGGAACCAATTCCACCATGTTCCCCTGTTCGTCTTTCTGGTAAAGAGCACCACCCGGTCCTTTCTGGATCTTTCCTGCCTGTTGTGCGGACAACTCATCCAGTTTATTTGCATGAGTAAGAAACGTACCATTCGACGCGTTGTAGCCGGCAAGACTGTTTTTATAAAGACCGGTTGCGACGGCTATTTTCTTCTCGTCGCCCGTGGTCTTTGCGTCCTGCAACGCCTTGTACGCTTCAAGCGTGGCGTTCTTCTTCGCCTGTACCAGCGGACCCATTGATTCCTTGAACAGCGTGGGGTTTCCTTCGGTATCGGATAATAGTTGTTTCGCGGAGCGGACAGTGCCGATCCCGGTCTGATCCGTATACTTATTGGCAACGGCGTGCTTAAGGACTACATCCTGCCCTTCCTTCGGCAACGCGAGGAATCGTGGGTCGGTGGTTATGTCATACGGGGCATTAAGCCGTTTCTGTTCCGCCTCTGCCGCGCTGGTCGCTATTTCCTTTTGGCGAATATCAACCGCGTGTGTTTCCTTTAGCATCCCCAACTTCTCCAGATTGATCGCGTTCTCGTACTGCCGCTGTTCGTCCTGATTCTGCAATCCCTTGAGTTGAATCGCCGTATTCGACAACGTGTTCACCGAAGATATGGCGTTGCTTCTGCCCAAATCGCTGAGGAACCCCATGATTAAGCGACCTCCGCGTATAAATACTCATTGCGTTGAGCAATCTTACTGCACCTGTACCATGCCCATTTCCACACTACTTTCTGGAACAACGTTGTTTTCTTTCCAGTCTGCATCGCCAACATGAATCCGACGAACGCATGGGCGAAGGGGAGGCGAATTGTATTGCGCCATCCCCCCTTCCGCATGGCTGTAACGTGCGGCTTCGCCCATTCGAGGTAGGAAACGAAAAGATCGTCAGGGATATTACGGAAGCGGAACACTACGCACTTTGTTCGGTCACGTTCGCTGATGCGATTTTGCCGAACAAGTTCCGAGCAGATTACTGAATCTGCAATCTTGTCTCCTATAAAGCCAACGGGATCAATAATCCTGCCTACGGTTTCACCGGCAACATGAGTCGCGGCGGAACCAAGGAAAGACTCCGGCCCACGGATTAGACCTTTTGACCATACATCGTTCATTCCCGTGGCCTTCTTCAGAAGACCCGGCCCGTATGTACCCACATACGCAGCGGCAATGGCAGGACCGGCAACACCTACAGACGACCCCGCGCCTGCCCCCGCCGTGCCTTCTGCCGCTCCCGCTGTAGTCGCCCCTGCGCCGTATCCTTCTCCGTAGGTAGCCGCCAGTCCTTCGCCCATGCCCGAACCTGCCGCCGCTTCGGATGCAGACGCCCCGGAGATGGCGGATTGCCCTCCAATAGCGGTCGTGGTAGGAGCCGCCCCTGATGCGGCAGTTTGCGCCCCCACAGGGGCCTCCGTGAAGGCCGGTCCCATGCCGGTATTTCCGCCTGCGTACCCTCCCGTAGTGGCAGACGCATCGCCTACGGCGGGCACGCCGGACGGTTTATTAAGATACCCGCTGGCGAGTTTATACGTTCCGTACGCCTGCCCGATTTGGGCCACGCCACTAATCGCCGCCGCCTTATTCTGGTCCTTCAACTGACGATCACGGAACGCCCGGTCGGACTCGATGTTCTGCTGTTGCAGTTCGAGCGCACGGGACTGAAGATCCTGCTGACCGAGAGCATCCAACTCCTGCCGGAATAGGGAGTCCATCATGGAGCGCGACACCTTGCGTCCCGTGGTCGCCTCGTACTGCTGAATCTTCGGCAGGATTTTGTCTACAAGGTTCCGGCTGTAAGCGGTCGCCATAGCGTCTCCCTTACCTGATATCGTTGCCCAAGGGCTTGTAACCTACGATTGCGTACATAGGTTCAAATCCCTTGGTTTCATCAGTCGTTGAAACGGTGAACTTGAACGAGTGGAATACGCCCGTAAGCGGCACATTGCCAAGCGATCGGAACACGCTGAATAGCCGCTTGCCCGTGTTCTGCATCGACATGGCGGTGATCGTGGGCGAGGACGCCGTTGTGGATGAATCCAGGTAGTGAGATACCGCTATGGTGGATGCGGTAGTCTTAGCCTTGCCTACGAGCCGGATATTGCGAACCTCAGACCGTTGCCCAACGCGCCCTTCCTGTAACGCCGCATCGCTCAACTGCAACGTGTGGGCGATGGCAACGCCGTCGAACGTGGTGCCGTTTTCCAGCCGGTACATATATCCAGCGTTGGAACATCCGTAGTTGTAATATTGCCCGTTGGTATCCTGCACGGGGAAGCAACAGTTCAGTTCCTTGTCGGTTCCACGCACGACCTTGTACCACTTGCGTTCCTCAAGCGAGAAGTGATACTCCGCCGAATCGGGGATGACCCAAACGTAGGCGTTGTACACGGGGTCGTAGTCGCCGAATGCCGTTGTGAGGACCGCCGCCGTAAGATATTCCGTGCGCTTTGGATCGAAGAAATGCCGGATGTCCCGGCTGATCTTCACCGGGGCAGAGGAACCGTCGAACATATAGATGCCGTCCGAGGACTGCCAAATGAGGGCCGTCCTTAACGTGCCAGTAAGTTTGTCCTCAATGCCAAGCGGCACCTCCGCCATCGTGTACGGAGCCGTGCATCCGATGTAATCGGTGATCTTCCTCTGTACGTGAGGATCGGTGTCCGTACCCGTGCCGGTGACTACCCACGTTTCGCTGTTCTTGCAGACTACCCATTGTTCCGACATGACCGATCCGTAGCGCGTGAACAGGGAGGACGAGGCCACCAATTCCTTGTCGTCGCCGAACTCGAACTCTTCCGACTGCCATCCACTCAGCACGTTGATCGTATTCGGTGCGGACAGAATCGCGCTGTTCTTCTTCCCGTCCTTATTGCAGAGAAGCGCGAACCGGTTCTGGAATATGTCCGGCTGGACATATCCACGGATGGTTTCCTGCACCGGGATGCCGGACACGTAGGAAATGCGAACGTCGGCGGAAGTCGTGCCGGAGAACGCTATCTTGTAGTAGTACAACGGGGCCGACACCGAATTGGTCAACTCCGTGTGCGATGCGTACCCCGATTGCGTGAACTCTTGCACCTTCGTCGGGGGATTCCAGTAGAGATACCCGGATTTGTTGAACGTCTTGGTGCCGTTTAAGGTTTCGTCGGTTATGGTGTTCGCGGTCCAAGCGGGCGCGGTAGTGGCCACCGTGGACCCCCAATACGACACCGAGGCGGTGATGTCCGTGGCGTTTGCGTTGGTATCCACGATGTTTATACGGATGCCGCTAACCTGGTTGAAGAATCCAACCAATATGTAGTCGGAAGATGTATACGAAACTATCTTGAAATAAGTTCCGGCGTTCGCCGAGTCGTACTCGTTGCGGGACACGTTCAACGTGCCGTCCTCGAAACTTCCAGACTTATTGCCAAGGAATGCGAGGCATGCCACATCGTTACCGTCCCACAGATCCTTTATCTGCTGTGGCGGAATTGACACGTTTGTCGTAGAGATCGTAGTACCCGTAAAATCTGCGGCGGATGTAATGACCATCTGGTACCAGTACAGGTACCGCTTCTCCACGAAACGCGGCTTGGAGGTCAATGTGGTAGTCGCCCACGTTACCGTGCCGGTTGCTGCTAACGTCTTCCCCGCCGCTGCCGTATTGTCGGTAGCGGTAAGTGCGGACCAGTTGGTTCCGTTCCACTCGTTCATCGCCATCGTTGCGGTCTGAGTGTTGGCGGTTCCGACGTACAGTTTTACGCCATCCAACGGCATGATTGAGCCTATGTAGGTGGTGGAGTTGTACGTAGATCCGTAGGCCGCAACGGGCACGGAAAACGCCGAGGTCCAACGAGCAGAGTTGGAAATGCGGTATTCGTCCATAGACCCAGTGAACCAGTTGGTCGAACCGTCGTTTCCGATATAGACCGTACCCGTGCAATTCGCCGCCCTGCCGTTATCGGACACGTATCCAACAAGTGCGCCTTCGAAAAAGATGTAATAGTTGTCGCCATTCTCAACAACGGAAACATGATAAAAGGTGGTTGCTGATTTGAAATCCACCGTGGAGGACACGAGCGTTACCACTACGCTTGATCCGGTTTTTATCTCAAGATTTATAGTGCCAACATGTGTGGTAATTTTATTAAGATAAACCCTAACGTAGTCGTTCGCGTCTCCCGAGTTGGCCTGATAAAATAATGGCTGGTTCGCTACGGCGGCGGCAGATTTAATTTGCACATCAATCGCCCATATCCCACCGCTAAAATCAAAATCTGCGTTGTCGGGTATGGTTAGATTCGCAGTAGTCCCGTTGAACACTCCAGCATGAGTACCGAACTTGCTGGCCGTGGAAAACGTCACGTTATTGTTGGTGACGGTATGAACCGAGGTGGGAGATGAGTCCGTTACGTTGTTGTCCAAGTGAAGCAAGAGCATCGTCGCCGCATCTGCGGTTGCGATGGTAGTGTGTATCGTCGCCAGATTATTCGCGTCCGTCTTTGTATTCGTCACCTGATCGGTGTAGTCGTATGCCTGCGCCGTTGTCGGGAAGTCGATGAACCCTGCCGCCGGAAACTCGTCCCCTCCCCAAAACACGGAGTCCACGCCGTTACAGAACGCGAGGCCACCGTTCGGCGCGAGCGAGAACCGCCCGTTACCGTGGCCCGTGGAGCCGGTGAAGATAGCCGTCCCATTGAACGCCCCCGCCGAAGGGATGGCGGTATCGTTCTTCCACACCTTGCCGTCAGAGGGCGTGTGTACGACAACGTGTGATTCCACCGGGCGGTCCTTGCGGAAATGTACCCCGTTCTTTATGCCGGTGGTGGCGAGAGCCGCCGTGTTGATCTTCGTCATTCCGCCAACGCCTTCGGGATTGGTAGGGCCGTAGCGCAGGTTCGTCATGTCAACGAAGTCCTCTGGCGCTATGGCGGCGGCGTCATCCGCAGGCCGCCAGCGGCCCTTCAGGGCAATTTCGCGGAATTGTAAAGGCGTATCAGCCATCAGCGATTGCTCATTCGCATCTTGAACCCGCTTCTGTCAACCGCCTTGTTGATGGAAGATGCCGTCTGTCCGAGCCGCGCCATCCATTGCTTCTGGAAGGCATCGCCGAAGCCAGGTTCCTTGTCCCGGTACTTGTAGCGGAACGCGGCGTAGTCGATCAGGTCCGTCTGGAAGTGCGAGGGGATGCGATACACGCCGTAGGAATGGGAAACGGGAGCGGGGCGCTGGACGTAATACACCGTGGCGGTGTGTGCCGCTGTCGATGGAGGGGGATCGAACGACAACTGCCACCTGCCCTGCGGTTGTATCACATAGGCGTCGTTCTGTGTCCAGCCCGCCGCCGCTCCCGTCGTATTGTCGAACATCGCCGTGGAGAGTGCGGTCGCACTATCGACCGACAGAACGATGCCCGAATCATCCGAAGTCGTATTGTGAATAACATCCCCCGCCGACACGTAATCCGTGGTGGTAAACAGGCCGCTGGTATCGGTCAGCGTGGATTTTCCCCCCGATGCCGCGCCAGCACTCGTGGCGGTGCCCGTGATCTGCGCGTACAGGGTCGGCTTGTCGCTGATGGCATAACGGGAGGGGTGCGTCACGGAAGTCGTCTGATTTCCGTAGATGATGACTTCGTACTCGCAGGGAGACAGGAAGGAGTACGCGGAGCCGTCGTAATACTTGATGAACTCGCGGCCCGTGGTGTCCTGCAACGCCATGTCGAGGAAGTCGGCAGGAAGTACATACGCCTGCTGATCGGCAACGGTAGTGAGCGTAGCGGTCGCCGTCAGGCACCTGGTCTTCTGCACGACGGCAATCGCGGCGTCCCAAATATATTGGTATGCCGTGCGAAGATCGAGGTACTGCGACCCGGAAGGCTCGCCGATGGCCTCACGGAGACTGCGGTATAAAGTCGCGCCGTCCATTCCTATTGACTCCTTTTGCCCTTAGTAATCGGACGGGTGTACTTGGCTTTCACCTGCTTTTCAATGGACTTGATGAGAGATTCAACCACCGGTTCCAACTTCGCGCCCGTAGACCTATACTCATACCCACCTACAAGCGCGGAAATAGCGACGGTTGGCTCCCCGTTGACGCGGTAAAACGCCACACTCGCGTCCCAATCGCATAGATGCTCGACGGCCTGCGTTATATGCACGGATGAGCCTCCAGTTATACTCAAAGGGAAGGCGGGGGCCGAAACCCCTTAATTAATGGCCAACAACATGTCAATGTTTGCACGTTTCGTAACGACATAACTCCTTACCATCGCAGCGACAATCAGGGCATCGCCGCATTTACATCGCCACCTATATTGCTGTTTATGGATAGATTTCCACTTCGAAACATATCCTCTTCCAGCAATGCGCAAACATTCTCTCACCGTGGCTTCGCAGGTCATTTTTACTTCTATCACGGGGACTCTCCTTCTACCTTTCCCCTGAGACGAAAGCTCAACAGATCCGTCTCCGTCTATCAAACCCGCTAACCACGCTAATTTCAAAGAATCCATCTTGGCCTCTTAAATGAGGGGCGAACCCCCGCCGGATCAATCCTTCCGCAACGCCTCGATATTGCTTTCCTCGCCCAACCGTCTACGCATGATCTTCCACATCTTCTGCGCTCCTGCGCGAGTAACCTTTCCCTTCTCAACACGAACGCCTAAGTCACGCGCCAAACCCGCATCCACCTTGATGCATGGTGTCTCGTCGTACTCGACTTCCTTGTGAGGATCGGCGGTACCGAGTTTCATCTTCGACGCGGTAGGCATCAGCCGCGCAATCTCCGGTTCCAATTCCTGCAAGTGCAAGCGAACCTTATCCTTCTGTACTTCGGTCAATCCCTTGTTGGCGGCTTCGATGGATTCCACCTTCGCCTTCAACTCGCGTTGCTTGGCGCGTAATTCCATCTTGGAGCCAACACCCGCGTCCAAAGCCTGATCCGTGCGCCTCAACTCATCCTTCAAGGACTCAAGTTGGCGGGGCCAGAACCAGGACGGATATTCGGATGAGATAGCCCCTGTCCGGGGGTTCCGGTCAACTTCCCCAAAAAATACAATCTCGCCTTCTTCCTTTGCCTTCTTCTCGTAAGCCATGTAGTACCTCCAAATAAGTAGGGGGCGGTGCCGCGTGGCAACCGCCCCCTGAGTCGATGGGTTAAGAGACTAATTACGCAACGATGTCAATTACCGTTCCGGACATTAGCGCACCTTGTCAATATCAATCCCGGTGATGAAATTCTTTGTCATCCCGGTCTTGTCTTTTATCTTTCTCTCGATGAATTTCAGTTTATCCAACTGCCCGTCTGTCATCGTGGTTCCCCATTCCTTCCGCATATTCGTTTCCTGCTCGGAGCGGGTTTTTCCGAAATGGTCGTGTTTACCTTTAATGATAATGTGCATTTATTACCTCTTAAAAGGTGGAGCGGTTTCCCGCCCCACCAGTAAGGTTAAGTGTTAAGCTGATGCCTGGAGTCCCTGTTCGTCGTATGCTCCGGTAACAATCATGCCGTTCTGAACAACTCCCGTTGTACTTACGTCAGAAAGACCAAAATGGTTATTGGTAATCATACCGCTGCTGCTGGCAGTTGCAATGTTGATGTAGACAGCCCCCGTAACAACACTAAAGATATTGTCAGCAATAAGGCCATCCTCAACTTTACCTGTCCATATAACAGGTGCAGCCGACATGGCGGTACCGTTCCCACCGAGGAAATGGCAACCGCGAAGGACCGGTCGTCTGTTTACGTTGGTGCCGTCAAGGGTGATAAGCATGGTGCAAACGGTTCCATCGAAAGTTGCCTGGAATTGGCAGTTAATAATCTGCAAACTGTCAGAACCATTAGCCAGGACACTTCCCGCGCTTCCAGCACCCTTGATAGCGCAATTATACAACGAAGAACCGGTATGACCAGCCTTCGTGTAGGTTGCGCCATCACCTTCAAAATAAATCCCGTTGGTCGCTGCTTCACAGAAGAATCCGATACCCTCGATGTGAGTTCCGGGAGCCTCTACATTGAGGTTGGTGTTGGTGGCAAACTTCCACCGGACACCCATGAAGTCAGAAGCCACACCCCTTTGTGTGACACCAATAATGGACTTATTGGCCTGGGGTGCCGCAGAAGCACTCGCCGCAGAGGTATTGGCGACAACTACATCCTCCGTATATCGC
>JBAZVL010000018.1:0-23246 GCA_041660905.1 Gallionella sp. | reverse complement strand
CGCTCGCGCTGATAACCGTAAACGCAACCGCCGTCACCGGATCAGCTGCAACATGCGACATCCGGCTTGCGCTGATGGGACTCAATGCCACGGTGATGATCCTCGTGGACGCAGACGTGGTGCTGCAGCCGATGTCGGTCAGTGCAACCGCCGTCACCGGGTCGGTCGGCGCAGGAAGCGTCACGCTATCTCGGATGCTGCTGGATGGGGCTGCGTACATCGAAACCATCGGTGTGGGCAACATTACCTTGCCAGTCATGCTGCTTAACGCCGTCGCCGCACAGCAGGCGTTTGGCGCAAACTACATCACCATCTCCATGCACGCCGAGAAGCAAGCCCTGACCACCTACACAAATTATCCGTTCAACTCGTTCTGCATATTCGGCGGCGAGCTGTATGGCGCAAGCGATGCGGGGTTGTTCAAACTAACTGGCGCGACAGATAACGGAACGGCTATCGCGGCGACGATTACGCCAGGCGTGACCGACTTTGGCGATTCGCATCTGAAGACCATCGACCGGGCGTATGTGGGCTACCGCACCGACGGCGACCTCACATTCAGTCTGACCCAGCACGACGACGGCCAGACCTACACATACCCGCTGGTATCAAACGCCGAGGCGGGAATATTCGGGCGGCGCGTTATCACAGGGCGCGGCCTGCGCGCCAGATACTACCAATGGTCGATCTCCAACGTGGACGGTGCGGACTTTGCGATAGACACGCTGGAGCTATCGGCACGCACGCTGAGTCGCCGCATCGGCGGCAGGGACGCGTAACCGTGACCGCGAGGGCGACGGGCGTAGCCCGCATCCAGCTAAACGGCGACCGTGCAATCGCCCAGCGATACCTCGGCGTAGCGCGCACCCAGCTTGGCATCCTGAAGGAACTGATGGGATTTAACAATCTGCCGCAACTCGCGCGCACGATACGCACAACCGACGGTACGGTAATCCATTGCCAATCAGTATTCGGGCAGGACACCATATCAATCACCGTGCCGGTGCGGGCCGTCGGAGCGGCGGAGGGTATGGTGGTGCGCGAGATCGCCAATCGGGTGGTGGATTACGTGGGCGTGGCTATGCCTAATCCGGTGCCGTATCGGGGGGTTAGTATTGGGGTGGTGGATAAGGGTATACCGCATCCCCGGTCAGAATTTCCAACGGGCGGCTATTACTGGACAAATGGGCTGTACGGGTCCCCCCAGTATATTCCTGGGCCGGGCGGAGATTTGCCCATCACGCTAAACATCACGTCTACTGCCAACGGTGTCACTAGTGTCGTATCCTCCACCCAGTTTCAGGGCACGCAGCCAAGCCAAGAAGCCGTTACTTCGGGGACGTATTCGTACATCATATACGTCCAAGAAGGCAACGGAACTTTGGGGCACGTCATGTCGGGACTCGTGTCAGTTACAGATGGGCACGCAGACAATCTGCCGTTGAGTGCCGTTTTTGATATTTTCGGCGCTGTTGCAGCGATTACCTCAGCCGGAGATGCGCAGTATGCTGCTCAATTAGCAGCAGATGTATCAGCGGATATAGCGGGCGCAAAAACCTACGTCATGACCTCCGACGGCACCGTGCTGGCAAGCGAAGTGCAAAATACGACAGGTGGTCACACATACTACGTCCCGAACACCGTATGGAACGGCGATGCGTACTGCAACATGCACGTTGACGATACGAGCACGCCGGTCGATCACCAGCTTACATTCACCGTGCCAGAGGATTGCATATACCCCGTGCCGGCCACGCCGCCCGACATATTCAACACCCGCCGCACCGCTTGGTTCAAGAAAAACTCCGACGAGACGATTGCCGCGCTGCCTACCGCAGCATTGCCCGCAAGCTGGGATTACCAGGTAAAAACTCAGATCGACCTCGACTACACCCGATTCCGTCTGGCCGATAATTCGTTTGCAGGGCGACATACCGTGATGCCGTTAATAATGTCGGTTGATTATGTGGATGTAGTTGAAAGTGACACCAGCGCAGGATTGACGCAAGCCGGCACGATGGTGTCGCGACGTACGACGACGTTTGAATATACCGATGCCAATGGGGTGAGCCAGTCTGCGGTTGTCAATGGTTATCTGACGCAGGTTGTGACGCGTCATAATAATTCATCCGGGAGTCAGCTTGGCCTATCGCACACAAGTGCGTATCAAAACTGGTATGCGCTAAATTTGACGCAGGCAACCACAAGTCCCTACGGGGAATTTCCAGATGGGACGCAGTACAACGACTACGCAACATTCTGGTATGTAGGCGCGGACGCAGGCGGGCTCTCATACCAATTCGTAGTAGCGGGGGAAGGTCGTTCCGCAGACGCGGGGTTAGTGTGGAACGGGTCGGTGCAGAGCGGCTACGCGAGTGATTCAAAGTGGAGACCTTACACCGGGCCAGCGAACCCGCTGACATATGCAGGCTACACCCCGCCCGTTCCCGCCTACTCCAACACCCTAGTCGGCACCGCCGCACCACTCTACCTCCAATACCACAACACCGTCCTGCCCGAGTACGTGAGCGATACCGCGCAATCCTCCACGGTGATGAATAACAGCGCCATGTTTCACATCCGCCAGGTAGAACTGATCCCATTCAGCCTCATCTCCCCTGATGGCGCCAACCTCGGAATGTTTGCCGACCCCAGCGAAACCGACACGCAGGTCGAAGTGACCGGCAAGGCCATCTATGACTTTGACTGGCAGACCGGCGCATTGACCTTTAATAGCTGGCGCGCGCTTGATACCCCCGCCATTGTCACCGTGACGGGTCGCCCAGACTATAATTGCCTCGTCGGCTACGTTTGGGACACCCCGGACGAGATGTGGCCCGATGTGGCGGAATACCTGCGCACGAAGATATCGATGCTCAAAGACGGCACGTGGCCTGATCCGAACCTGTACCCTTTGATCAAAGCTATGATATGATCACCCGCATCTATAGGAGCCTTCCGATATGGCAACCTCTCCACCCCTAGCGCCTGCACCGGTAACACCGATTACTCTGTCGGCGGGGGAACTCGTCAATGAAGGGTGGACCTCTGCGCAGACGTACGCGTCTAATGCGTATGACGCGGCGATGGGGTTCATCGACCGTCTCGAAACACTCGCACGGTCGATGGTTGTACCGAACGTCAATACGAATCTTGACGTGCTCAATCTGGACATCGCTGCGTTTAACTATCTGATCGGAACTGCACCAGTCGCGCCGGCCAATACCTTCGCTTTTACGGAAATACCGTACTCGGCGAATCTGCTGACCGACCTGCGCGCCCGGTTGCTCGAATGGGTGGACGGCACGGCCACGGGTATTCTCCCGTCAGTGGAGCAGGCCATCTATGATCGGGGTCGTGCGCGGGAAGCCGTAGCGATGAATCTGAAGTCGCAAACAGCGATTCGGTCATTTGCCATGCGCGGCTTCCCGAAACCGCCGGGTGCGCTGTCGCTGGAGTTGAATGATGCCGCGCAGGTCGCCCAGGACGCGTCACTTACTTTGTCCCGCGACATCCTCATCAAACAGGCCGAATTGGAGCAATCTAACCGCCGCTTCTCGATGGAGCAGGCGTGGAAGGTTGAGGAAGGTGCGATCGCGTACACCACCCAGCAAATGCAGCGTGCGCTGGAATCGGCGAAGTCGTTTCAGCAGTTCGCCATCGAAATCTTCCAGCAGAACGTTGCGGCGTATGGCGTTGGCGCGCAGGTGTACGGCGCCAGAGTCGGTGCCGAAACAGCGACGTTTACCGCGTTGACCAATCAACAAGTAGCCGAAGCTAATATTCGTATCGAAGAAGCGCGCGTGCAACTACAGGCGTGGGTGCAACAGTTGACGATGCAGATGGAGGCGGTGAAGGCCGGCGCGCAGGTGTCCGCGCAGCTCGCCGCGTCGGCACTGTCTGCCGTGAATCTATCGGGCAGCTTGCAGGACGGCACGAGCCGCAGCACGAGCGAGAATGTATCGTTCGGAAACAGCAACTCGTGGTCGTTCGGTACAAGTTACGTTTATTCCGGCGATGCCGGCGCAGGTTAAGGAGAACCAAAATGGCTAAAGCATGCGGCGTGCATCGTAAAAAATACGCGGAGGGCATGGTCCCACCGGCGGAGGACGACGGATCAAATCCAGTCGTTGAAGCGGTGACTGAAAATACCGGTCTGACCGGACAAGCCGCCCAAGCGTTGCGTGGGCGCGGTGCCACGCTCGAAGCGCAGATGGCGGAACTCGGTCTGGCACGAGGTGCGGTGGCGATCAAGGGCCCGGGCACCGGAACGTCCGATAGCATTCATGGCGTGAGCTTGTCGAAGGGCGAATCGGTGCTGCCGGCTGCCACAACGCGCGCCCTTGGCGCAAAAAATATCGCACGGATCATCAAAGCCACGAATGGCAAACCTCCGGCCATCGGCGCGCGCGTGGGCGGGAAGCACGCGAATGGCGTGGTGCCGAAACCAGAAGACGATGCGGCGTACCGTGCCGGTCAAGCTGTCAAAGAGACAGCCGCCGCTGGCGGACAACTGGCCGGAATACCCCGCAGGCTTGCGTTCGGCGCGGCAAAGAGTATTGCTGAAACGGGCGAACGCTTCGGTCGCGGCGTGCTCGGCATGGCTCCAGCAACCGCTGCGACTGCGGCGCCTGCTGCCCCGACCACCACCCCAGCCGCGCCAATGACACCAGCCCTCGGCGTACAACGCCCTGCTCCAGTCTCCGCGCCACAAGCCCCTTTGCCAAAGTACGGCGTAAGCGGCACGGGCTTCGTGCGTAACGAGCAAACCGGCGCTACGCAAGTGTTTAACACACCACCCCAAGCGGCAGGTGCGGTTACCCCATCTCAGGTCGCGCCCGCCGCGTCAGCACCTGTGCAAGCAAGCCCATCCACTCCTGCAGTCGATCCAATGGAGCGAGTACGTGCTTTGGCCGGCGACATAATGAAGGCGCAGCCTGGCGTCAAGTACAGCGCGGCCATGCAGAATGCGGCGCGGACGCTCGGGATGGCCGAACAGGCTACTCCGCGCCGCGACCAAGGCGTATCAGATTTGCAGACCGCGCAGGCCGAAGCGCTCCGTCAAAGGACTGCGCTCGAACAGGAAGAAATGGCTCCGACCACATCGGAAGAACGGCGCGCGCAGATCCGCAACATCCAGCCAGAAAAAGCCCCGCGTGATCAGTGGATGCCGTTCCAAAGTAAGGACGAGCTCGGCATGCCTACCGGCGACATATTGCTCTACAACCAGGCAACGGGCGAGACGAAGCCCATGGGTGGTACAAATCTGCCTGCGTCTGCGGGCAAAGCAACTCGCGCGCAAGTCGATGCTGCGGCCAAAGCGAAAGGGATCACCGATCCGGCAAAACTTGGTGAGCTGTATAAAGTGTATGGGGTGTAATTGATGGCAAGTCAAGACGATCCATTGGGCTTGTTCCCTACGGCGGAAGAATCTGACCCGCTCGGTCTATTTACCAAAGACGCCCCTGTGCAAAACACCGGACTTGGTGGCGATCTCGCCACGTCGTTAAAACGAGGCGTCGAACAACTCCCCGGCATCGTCACGGGTCTCGGTGACATTGCGCCCGCATTGGTGTTTGGCACTCGCCCGTTTGAAAAGATCGCCACTGCCGCAGGCGAAGCGACGGGCTTTGAGCCGGCCAAATGGGCTGAAGAAGCGCGGGCGGAATACTCGCCCGAATACCGTCAGACCGCTGAAGAAATACAGAAGACATGGGACGACCCGAATGCTACGTGGGGACAGAAGCTCGGTCAATACGTGAAACACCCGAGTTATACGGCCGCACAGATTGCAGAATCCGCCCCATCGATGGCAGCTGGCGGCGTGGGCAGCCGAGCGTTGATACTTGCTGGAGAAGGTATGTTGGCGCGTACGGTTGGTGAAAAAATGGCCGCACCTATCGCAGCAGGCGTCGGCGAAGGCGTTGTCCAGACCGGCGCGGCGATGGCACAGAGCAAAGACCTCGAAGACCAGCGGAAAGCAGCGATTGCAGCACTCGGGTCTGGTGCGGTGGACGCGATTATCGGCACCGGTGCGGGACGACTCGCAAGAGCTGCCGGCCTCGATACGGTTGAGACGGCGATGGCGAAGGGCTTCAACAATACGATTGAGAAGGAATTGTCGCTCGGGCGCCGTGTCGCCGGTGGTGCGATAAGCGAAGGGTTGCTGCAGGAATTGCCGCAGAGCGCGCAAGAGCAAGTGTGGCAGAATTATGCCGAAGGCAAGCCCCTGTGGGACAACGTAGCGCGTAGCGCGGTCGAAGGTGCGCTGGCCGGGTTCGTGCTGGGCGGTGCAGTAAACGTACCGGGCGGAACGGTAGCCCCAACTGGCGCACCGTCCCCGACCACACCCGACACCTCGCTCACCATGTCCGCGCCAGGTACACCGATAGCCACACCTGCCGTTATCCCCGAAGGTGCAATCCCGTACGAGCGCGTAGCGCCCGCATGGATGGAATTGGCTGAACCGGGTGCGGACATCGATCCGACGCTGCGTTTGACCGAAGCGAATAAAACTATCGATGCCGCGCTGGCACCGAGAGCCCCAAGCAACTGGGAACTTGCCCCGGCGGGCGCACCGATGTCCGCTCCGTATCAAGCACTCAGGCTGCCGCATTACAAATTTGACACCAATATCGTGTTCCCGGATGGCAGCACCGGCACGCAGCATCAGGTTGATCAGCATCTGGCGACATTGCCGGAAGCTGCGCGTATCCCTGAACTCGCGCGCATGCTGAAGGGCGCGTATGTTGCGCCGCCGACCCCAACCGTACCGCATCCGAACGCGACGCCGGGCAGCATGGCGTCGGCGGTAAATATTGGAACAGCGAACGGCGCGATCACACAACCAGTTTCGGCGCAGGCCACACCCACTACCGCGGCGGTTCCCCCTACTGCTGCGCAGGCTGCGCCTCTTTTATCCGAAGGAGAGCAAAATGCCATACGTCAGCCAGGCCCAGCGGGGCAAATTCCACCAGTTGGAGAAGGAAGGCAAGATATCGCCCGAGGTGGTGGCGGAGTACGACAAGGCGAGCAAGGGGGTGAAGTTGCCCAAGCGCGTCAAGCCGCAGCCGAGGTTGGGGGCGTATCGACCCAAGTAGCGCAAGGCAAACTGCAGCTCAAAACACCAGAAGGCTCATGGCAATATGTGACCGCCTCGCCCGAAGGGTTTCGTCACACTATCTATCCGACGAATGCCGTCGGAGCGGAGCGTTTGGCAGAAGCAAAGGCGGCGCACCCGGGTATTGAGTTTCGTGTTGAGCCGGCGCGCGGTGCATCAGCGCCTGCGGCCAAACCGACCAAGGCTAAGGCCACGCCGCGTGTCGGTGCGCGCGAGACAGTTACGCCTGCGGAGGATGCTGCGGTCGGAGTCAATGCTGCTGGCGAAAAACTATACGAACGCGCCGACGGCTCGCGGTATCGGATGCACGCTGGTCGGCCAGACTTCGGTGGCGATCTGGCACCCGTGACCACCAAACCCGACGTAACCCTCCGCCCCCACGTAGCCACGCTGGTCGCCCGCAAAGCACTCGTTGACCAGACGGCCCCCGGCCTGCTCGACAAAGCGAAGCAAGCGCTCGCGACCGGCAAAGGTAAAGCGTCCGATTTTACCAAAGCAGCCGCGATGTTTTCCACCAAGGACGAACCGATCCGTGTGGCGTTGAAGGAGATCGCGACCCAACTCGGCACGAAACCGACCGTCAAAGCCGCCGTCGCCAAGGCGCAACAGAATCTATCCGTGGGCAAGACGCCACTGTCGGCGGAACCGATCACCGTGACGAACGGGGTGGTGCATATCGGCAAGTATCCTGCGATGGATTACGAGACCGGCGAAGACATAACTGTGGCGGATAACGCTACGCCGGAACAGATCCGCACTGCGCTCGAAAAGGGCGGGGCGATCAGCAAGGGCCATCGACTATTCGGCGCGGGGAAGCAACCGGCCAGCGATGTCAAATTGAGCGTCGAGCCAACCAAGGCTGGGTATTCGTTCATTCGAAACACCCTGGCGGAATTGCTCGACGCGAATCCTGAAATCCTCCGGCATGAAAAATCGAAATCGACCACGTTGGAAGGCGCGTTGACGGATATTCTGCCGGGGATCGCCGAGGTCAAAGACGCGAAGCTAGTCTATCCGAAAGGTGCGGCGACGGTTGCGCGGCGCTTGTTCGAGGCGAAGGACAACAAGTTCAAGTTCTACGTGTTCGAATCGACCGACGGTTCCGTGTATCTGGATATCCATGAATCCGTGCCGGGCGCTGGCGGAAGCGCGGTCTATACGGCGCTTGGCGACTATGCGTTTAATACAGGCAAGCGATTCGTCGGCGATCCGTCAGGGCTATCCCCCGATGCGATCGTGCGTCGCACGGCCAACATGCTGTTCAGCGCGATTCGCCACGGAACGACCAAACACCTCGGAGCCGCCGATGAGCAGATGCAAGGCGATCCAAAGAATGGCGTGCCGCCACTGAAGTGGGGTACGAACGACATTGACAATTTCAATGCGTTGCTCCATACTTTCACTGACACTATCGTCAGTAACGTCCCGGAGATAAAAAATGTCCGATACGACTTCGAACGAAAAGGCTTCTACGACGCCAAAACCGGAGAGGACTTGGGCCGAGATGATTTCCAGCTTACCGCCAATAAGTCCGGCGGAGCTAGAAGCGCAAAGGCTGGGCAGGGAACGCTACGCACGGCAGCTCTCATCAACACCTTGTCACAAGCGGCTCAAGGCACGGATCGAGAGCGGGGACGAATCCTATTTGGAATCTTCAATGGGAAGGTGGTATCCGGTTTAGAGGATATGCTGTCCGTTTCGGCGGGCGTGCAACTCCCTCAGAACCCGCACTCGATCAAATCGCTGCATGCAACGCTAATTGCAGCACACTCCGGCTCGGCAAAAAAGGCCGTGCAGCACATGCTCGACTCAGGCCAGGCTCGCATCATCACCTCCGACCAAGCCGCGCGCGTGGTTGGCGAAGATACTCTGTACGGTCACGGTGGGCTGACTCGTGGCTTCTTCAGCCCATCTAACAATACGACATATTTTATTGCTGACCACGTAAGCCGTAGCGCATCGGCTGCCGAATTGCGTGGTCTGGTTCGCCACGAGGTCGGAGTGCATGCCTACCAAATGGGCAAATCCTCCGCCGAGTTTAAGGATGTCTTGCGCCAGCTCGACATGATGAAGCGCGCGAAAAATGTGGCGGTATTGAGGGCATACGCGAATGTGCCGCCAAGGACTAAGCCGGAAGATATTCACGAAGAGGCGCTGGCATACTTGGTGCAGCACTCGCCAGAACTCGGCATCGTGAAGCGCATCGTTGCGTGGTTCAGGAATGCGCTGCGTGCGATTGGCTTGGGTAGGTTGGTTGGTGAGTTGAGCACCGACGACATCTTGGATATGGTGCGGGTGGCGATGCTGCGCGGTGCGGTGGTGGAGCGGACGGAAGGGTTCGAACCGAAATTGTCCGTCCACAGCTACGGCGACCTGACCGAAGAACAATCCGCCACGGTCGATCGTGTGTTCGGCAAGCCGCCGACCGTCATGGAGCGGGCGAAGGAGTTCCGAAAGAACTGGGCTAAATCGCTCGAACAAGGCATCTTCGACCAGTTCGCCCCGATCCGCGAAGTATCGATGGAGGGGTACATCAAGGCGCGCATGTCGAAAGGCGGCGATTCCACCCTGGAGGCCGTGTTCATGTACGGCAAACCCGTGCTGGACGGTAACGGTGATATCAAGGTCGAGTTCGACGCCAAGAACAAAGGCATGAACGGGTTTGCCAACGTGCTCGCCAAACTCGACGGTGAGCAGGACCGGTTCCTCGCGTGGGTTGCGGCATTGCGCGCCGGTTCGCTCAAAGAGATCGGACTGGAGAACCTGTGGACGGAGAGCGACATTGCAACCCTGAAGACGCTGAATCGTGGCGCCCTCCAAAACGGGCGATCGCGCGAATCCGCGTACAACACTGCGCTCAAAGAAATGATGGCGTACAACAACGCCGTGCTGAAGATTGCCGAGCAGCGCGGTCTGATCAGCGAAGAGACGCGCAAGATGTATGAGGCCACACCATATGTGCCGTTCTACCGCTTGGCGGATGAAGGCGCGGTGCAAGGCTTCGCAGCGCAGGCCGGGCTGGTCAATCAGCACGCATGGAAGAAACTGTCCGGCGGGACCAATAAGTTGAATGAAGACCTGCTGGCAAACATGCTACAGAACTGGTCGCACCTGATCACCGCGTCGGCGCGTAACGATGCGGCTAAGACAATACTGGAAGAAGCCTTGCGCCTCGGTGTGGCTGAAGAGATACCTGCCGGAAGCCCAACCAAAGGCGCGGTGATATTCCGCGAGAACAGCGCGACGAAGATGGAGGGTGGTGTGCGCGTTCCGTCCGACGGCCCGGTGCGCAACCACGAGCGTTCCTTCATCATAAAAGACGACCCGCATCTGATGGACGCCATCACATCGCTCGGCGCGGTGATGCGCGTGCCGAAGCCGCTGCGTTTGTTCAAGCATTACTTGACCATGGGCGTGACGATCAATCCGGCGTTCAAGATACGCAACCTGATGCGCGATTCGATTCAAGCGATGGCGCTGTCGGAACTATCGCTTAACCCGTACAAAAACGTGTGGGTTGAGGGTCGCCCGCTGACTGCCAAAAGTTCTGAGATTCGGGCACAGATGCTGGCCTCCGGCGCGATCATCCGGTTCGGTTCAATGCTGGACGGCCAAACGGCAGACATGGGTCGTGAGCTGGTTGAAAAGATGGGCGTGCCGCGCGACCACATCCTGGACGACGCGAACAAGGTTGCGAAATTTTGGAAGCACACCATCAAACCGGCATTCGATGCGTATCAAGAGATCGGCGACCGTGGCGAACAAATCAACCGCGCAGCGCTGTACAAGCAACTCGTTTCCAAGGGCATGACCCACGGCGAGGCGGCGTACTGGGCACGTGATCTGATGGACTTCTCCATGTCCGGCAAGTGGACGGCGATTCGATTCCTGACGCAGACCGTGCCGTTTATGAATGCCCGGCTGCAAGGTCTGTACAAACTTGGCCGTTCGGCGCAAGCCGATAAGAAGCGCGTCGCTATCGTGACCGGCGCGGTCGTCATGGCCTCGCTGATGCTGCTGGCGGCGTACCACGACGATGACGATTGGAAGAAGCGCGAGGACTGGGACCGCGACAATTACTGGTGGTTCAAGGTTGGCGGCAAAGCGATCTACATCCCGAAACCATTTGAGATCGGGGCGATTGGCACGCTGGCCGAGCGCATGGCTGAACTTATGGGTGACGACGAAATGACCGGAAAGCGGTTCAGCGATCTGCTGTTCAACTTGGTCAACCACCAACTCAGCATGAACCCAACCCCGCAGGCGATCAAACCGCTGATTGACCTGTGGGCGAACAAGGACAGCTTCACAGGCAAACCAATCGAAACGATGGGCATGGAAAAGCTGCAACCCGAGGACCGCTACAAACAGAGCACGTCCGGCATCGCCCGCGCGCTGAGTGAACTCGGGCTGCCGAACCCTACGCAACTGGCGATGGGTCACTACGAGCAAATGTCGCCGGTCCAGATTGACCATCTGGTGCGTGGGTACTTCTCATGGGTCGGAACGGCTGCCACAACTGCGCTGGATTACGGAATCTTCCGCCCGATGGAAACGGTCGAGCGTCCGGCCATGCAGCTTCAGGACGTGTTCCTCGCCGGTAACTTTGTGAAGGACTTGCCAGCAGGATCGAGCCGCTATGTCACCCAGATGTACGACCAAGCGAAAGAGATCGAACAGGCGTACGCTTCATACCGCGCGGCGCTCCGTACGGGCGATACTGAGCGGGCAGCTGAACTGATGGAATCCGAAGGCGAGAAGATTCGGCAGCACCCTATGATCACGAGAATCAAGCGTTTGGAGTCAAATTTGTCGGCCCGCGCACGCATGGTTGAACGGAGCAATCTGTCTGCGGAAGAAAAACGCGCCAAACTGACGCAGATTCAAGCGCAACGCGACCTGCTTGCGCGCAAGATTAAGCCGTGATACCGTAGTCCCCACCAACCCTTCATGCCGAGACGGCAGCATAGGAGAATGTAATGCCAAACGTTCCAACCCCCACCAACCGCACCGACCCACCTGTCGGAGTAATCACCACCACAGATGGCACCCTCGCACAAAGCGACACCACCAATCTGGCCCAGATGGTTCGATGGATACGCGTATCTGGCGCAGGCAATGTGAAAATTACAGGGTACGACGGCGTTGCGGCCACACTGGCGTTTCTGGCCGGCGAGACTCGGTTCGTCGCGGCAACGCGGATATGGACAACCGGGACAACCGCAACCGGAATCGAGGGGATGCTGTAATGGAACTGGAGATCATAAAACTTTTGCTCGGCATCGCGGGCAGTTTGATCGGCTTACTTACCGTCGTGGTGGGCTGGATCGGCGTGCGGATACACTCCCGACTGGATTCGATCAGTAAATCCCTGCAAGCCATTGAGCGCGATTTGCGTAGCGACTTGTCCGGTTTGGATCGCCGTGTCGTGCGATTGGAAGTCCAGCAAGGAATTCGGGAGGAATCATGCGGATAGCCATATGCCCGGGCCACCACGCCGATGCGAAGGGCGCCGTAAATGCAAAATTCGGATTGAATGAATACGACGAAGCGGTCAAGGTTGTAAATTACCTCGGCGACAAACTGACGTATCGGGGTCATGATGTCATGATCCTTACCGGACGGCTCAGTGCGAAGGTTGACGCGATCAACGCGGGCCATATCGATGTCGCGCTGGATATACACTTCAACGCCGACGCTGAAACAGCGGACACAGACGATACGAAGGGTCGCGGCTGCATGGTGGTTCACATGCCGGGCAATGATATACGCAAGAAGCAAGCAGCCCGCATGAGCGGCATTATTGCTGATCACATGGGCGAGCATGACTTTGGCAGTTTCGAGGGCTGGTACGCGGGCGACCGCACGAAGAAGGACTATTTCCTGGAGCATACCGATTGCCCCGCATTCATACCCGAGCCGCTGTTCATCGACAACAACGCGTCGGCTGAATATTGGCTTGTCGGCAATCGTCACGAGCAGATAGCCGAGGCGATCGCAATTGCGGTTATCGAAGTGATGGATGGGGGTGCAGCGTGAGCATATGGTCGCTATTGGTGGTATTCCTGCTCCAGTGCTTTGGCGCGTGGGAGCATTGGCGCCTGATGAAGCGTGAAGGCCGTGTGGCGGGGAGCTTCTTTCGCGACTACCTGTTCGCGGACTATCCAGGCAGATCCGCACTCACCGTATTCCTGATAGCGGCATCATCGTGGCTCGCAGCACTTGGCGGAGCAGCTGATTACCTGAACCCGGAATTACTGTGGGCGCTGGTCAGCAACGGCACAATCGACGCGAAGCTCGGGGCGGCCATCACCGGGGCGGTCACGACTACATTCTTGGCTGGCTACGGGTTCGACAGCCGGTTCAACAAAGGCAGCATGTCTGAATTTAAGGATCAATAATCGTGGCTCTCGGATTCGACAGCGTAGCGGAAACACCAATCTCCGCCCTCCCTTGGAGGTTGTCGGCCGGAGCAGTGCCAACTTGGCATCTGACGAGTCTGATCACAACCGCCGTGAGTCTGCAATCCGGCATTCAGCCGACCCTGACGCTTGTGTCGAACATGACGATCCGCAGAGGAACGTGACGTGTCGAAAGTTTATCAAGGAACCGTGGACCTCCCCGTGGCAGTTGCGACAGGGATTACTCTTACCGGGGCTACCGCTACGCAGATCCGCGTGAAGAAGCCGTCCGGCGCGCTCGCGACGTGGGCTGCCACCATCGACGGATCAAATGCGCAACAACTAAATTACACGACGACGACCGGCGATTTGAATGAGGCGGGGCGGTACTTTTTTCAATCGTATGCCGCCTTCGGCGCGCAAGTGCTATTCGGCGAAACCATCGCGGTAGACATTTTTGGAGTATTTGAATAATGCCTGAAGTCGCTGATAGAGTCAGAGAAACAACCACGACGGTCGGTACGGGTACAGTCGTGCTGGCCGGTGCCGTAACTGGATTCCGAGCATTTTCGGCCGCATTTGCCAGCGGAACAGACGTGTATTACTGCATCGCTGCCGGGGCGGAATGGGAGGTTGGATACGGGGCGGTTACGACAGGCACACCCTGGACGCTTGCTCGAACCTCTGTGCTGGCGTCATCGAATGCCGGGGCGCTTGTTAATTTCAGTGCCGGGACAAAAGACGTATTCTGCACCATACCGGCGGCAACGGTCAGGGTGGCGGCAACCGGCGCTGAAGTGGACACTGGCGCTGACAATACAAAGGTTGTTACACCCGCATCATTGGCTGCCAGCGAGTACATGACGCCGTATCTGCTGGTGCTAGACGTCACGGCGGGGGGTGACTTCACGCTCACTGCGGCACAGAACAAGGCGACATACATAAAAGCTACCGGAACTCCGACCGTCCCCGTGCGGATAATAGTCAAAGACGTTATGCCTATATTCACGGCGTCCAACGCCACATCGGGCGTCAGCACTGTGGAGTTCAAAACTGCTGCGACTGCAGGTGTGCCGGTAGGCGCAGGTACGCATCAAGCGCTCACCGCTGACGGCAGTGTGGAGTACCCGACCTCTGCCGGCGCAGGATCCGGGGACATGATTCTCTCGCAGGCGCAGACGAACAGCGGCGCCAAGACGTTCTTAAACGCCACCTTGCTGCTGCGCAACGTAGCCAACACTTTTAGTTCATGGTTCACCAATACAAATACCGCCGCGCGCACCTATACCCTCCAGGATCGGAATGGAATTTTGGCCGACGATACCGACCTCGCGGCGAAGATGGCGATCGCCACATACGACACAGACGCAGATGGAGTCGTTGACGCCGCCGAAGCCATGCTTATGATCGTTCGCAACAACACCGGCTCGACGATACCGAAAATGTCTGTTGTGCACATCACCGGGGCGACTGGGCAGAACTCGACAGTCGGATTAGCCAAAGCCGACGCCGAAGCGACATCGAGCAAGACTATAGGCGTAACCACTGCGGATATTGCAAACAACGCGACCGGATATATAGCAACCGGAAACGGAATGTTGCACAACTATAATACCTCCGCATTTATTGACGGAGCCACGTTATGGCTTAGTGCGACGGTTGCTGGAGGTATTACGGCAACACGACCAGTAGCCCCAAACCATGCCGTGCTGCTGGGGTTTGTTGCGTACAGTCACAATAATAGCGGGAAGATCGTGCTAACCATCATAAACGGACAAGAGCTGAATGAGCTGCATAACGTGCTGATCACATCGGTCGCTGATAACGAACTGCTGCAGTACGACGCGGCGGCAGGCGTATGGAAAAACCGGGCCACGCTCATACCCACCGCGATCGCGCTCTCAACGATGAGGATCTAAATCATGGCTATATCCGCCGTAACACCCAAGAGCTGGAAACTAAACAGCTACACCAACTCCACATGGACCGACCTTGTCGCCGGTACTGCATCCGGGGAAAGTGTCAAGGGACTGACCATTGCCAACAACGCCGCTGGCGATGTGACCGTATCGGTTCGAGTCGTGACTTCTGGGGGAACTCTGGAGGCTACAATCCTTCCACTAACCGTATTCGCGACGATGGCGGCGCAGACATTGGCTATCGACGTTATCAACCTCACCGCTTCGCAGAAGATACAGGTGCAGGCTAATCTGCCCGGTGTGGAATTCTACGCCTCTGGAGTGACCTACGCATGAGTGCTGTGACACGATCAGTTGCTACCAGTGTGGTGACGTATGGCACATCGGTGAAGACTATTCACCAGTATCTGCTGGACATATTCGCCACGACAGAAGGCGGCCTATACGACGCATACCTCCCGACACTATATCAAGACTCGGCTGGAACTACTGCGGTAACTACTGATGAACAACCTGTAGGACGCTGGACTGATCGCTCACCGAATGGATTTAATCTAGTTCAAGCCACAGCAGCAGCTAGGCCGACTTATCGAGTAGATGCGAACGGACTGCCGTATGTCGCACTGCTCGGCACAGACGACAACATGACCTCTGCAACAGGTGGCGGGGGGAGTGCTGGGTTCTTCTTCTGTGCAGCCATTCGGCCTACTGGCGGGAATGGGACGATACGCAGAATATTTGATGACAAAGGCACAAACACTGGATATAGATTAAACATAAACACTGCTAATGAGTTGGCTTTTGGTGCATCTAATGGAGCTGCTGAAACTTTAATTTCTTCGGCCGCAACGGTAGCTGTCGGGACTAGTTATGTGCTTGCTGCTTGGGACGATGGCACAAATTTGAATGTTCAAATTAATAATGGCGCGGTGGCAAGCATTGCAAGACCGGTCGTTGTTGCCGGAACTGCTGGTTTTACGATAGGGAAAGTAAATGGCGCGGCTGGTGGATATCTAATCGCCGACGTATACCACATGTGCTACGCCAAAAACACCGGCCTGACCGCATCGCAGCGCGAGACAGAAAAACGCTACGCAGCCTCTAAGATTGGGATAACACTATGACCATCAACCGCACAGTAATCGTAACCGCTGCGAATGCTCCACTGGCTCGCGCTCTTGCTGCTGGCCTATCCGCTGGTGGAGTTGGCATGTTAGAGTCGCCATTACCACCAGATTCATCCAATCCAACGCACTACATATCGAGCGGACAGATCGACGCAGCTTTCGACGCGATGCTACCGCTGGAAGGCTCAAGCCAAGCAGTGAAGGACATTGCTGTAAATGCTATGTTTATTACAGCTGGTGGATTGGCTACGCTGGCTGAGTGCAAGGACTTGATTGATACCTCTATCGTGGTGGATTGCGATGTTGAATCCGCCGCCGACACATGCGCGAGGCTCGTCTAATATGGAAACCAGAACCAAACTCGAACTCGCCGCCGCATGCTCCGCCCTGGTCGCGCTGTGGTACGTCTCGCTCCCTGCCGATCACCAAGACACCGGACAAACGACCCGCCCAGAGGTTGCCGATGAATTGCGCGGTGCTGGCAAGACCGCCATCACTCCGCCAAAAGTTCCGGTGTACAAGCCCGAGGCGAAGAACGATCTCGACTTACCGCCCGACGTTATAGCCGACCCGAACAAATATGTCGCCGCCGCAGTGACAATCCCACGCGATACCCACCCGCACACGGTCACCGCCACGATTGACGCAAAGACAGGCGTGATCGACATGTTTGATCGGCGCGATCCGTTGCCGTGGCTCGCTGCGGAACAGACCTGCTACGTGCGTTTGAGCTATGGCGTGCGTACCGATATTGGTCAAGTTTACCGCCTATCTGGGTCGGAGAATTTGCTGTCAATCAAAGCGCTGCACTTCGGCGTGGACGGATCGCTCGACTCAGATGGACAAGGTTACGTCGGGGCTCATGTTGACTATGCGTGGTAATCTATAACGCCAATGTCGGTGAGCATGCTGCGCGCCTCAGCTTCGTACCACGCATAGTCAATGTCTGCGGGCAACACGTCAGGAAGCTCCATGCAGGGCACGCAACCCTCCGTGCGGGCGACAAGTCCACCAGTTGACGTTACGATACATCCGGTCGATCCGACTCCGTAATACCAGCGCACGACCTTCCCAAGATACTCGCTCTTCGCCAGTGCACTATCGCGCAATTCGCTGTACATCACTCGCAAATTATCATTGCCAAGTCCGGCGTCAAACGGCACGCCATGCTGAGTGAGTGCAGTGCGCATTGCGGTAAGCGTGCATGTCTTGGGTAACTGCCCGGATGCCAGGTATGATCCGCCACCCTTCACGCTACGCACATGTACGAACTGGCGGATGTCGGTGCATTTACGAATCGTATCCGCCAACGGCGTGCCGTGCTGCAGCCATGCTACGATGGCATCCACACAAACTTGTCCGGTTGGATTCGGCCAACCCGATGCGCCCGGCTCGGGCGGTGCAAATGCGCCCTTCAGCTTCACATCACCGTCGGTTGTTATCGCAACGTACGAGTTAACATCGCGCGCGGCGAGCACGCTGAAATTGGTCATCTCCATGACGAATCCTGTGACAGATTCCCACCATTGGATCACGCTGTCTCGTACTGGCTCCATGTATCGACGGCACCGTATCACCAAGCCGTCAGTGTTTGCGCTGATCACCGATATTCCAGATTGTTCAAGCGCCTCGATCAACATGAACAGCCCGAGCTGCCCCGTGATCGTCACCTGGATCAGCTCGGTCGGCGCGTAAAATATGGAATATTTTGAGTTGAGTTTTCCGAATGTTCCGTTGTTAAGCGTCTTGCGGCTGTTGGCGATTTTTTTATTCTTCGCCGCTTTTGCTGCATCGCGCTGCTGTTTCCATTCGGTGTATTTCGTCAGGAACAGTGGCCCGATTTGTTTTGGGTATATGCCGAGTCGAACGATTAACGATGGGTAATACGCTGCCACGTCTGGTGACGAGATCGAGTGATCGGCATCCTCGCGGTATATCACTCGTGACTCCATCGAATGGAGCCCACCCATGCCCATCGCGTAGTTCGTTTCACCGATACGCACGACCTCGTGTTGCCAATCTTTTGGCCTGCCCACAAATACGTTATGCGCGTCGAGCCGAACCTGCTCGGAGCCCCAATCGACCAGACTCATATCGTGCGCCGGTGAAACGCCGCCGGTCGGTGTCACGCAGAATGGTGACGTGGCGATACGTTGCAGGATGTGCTGCAATTGTGGAGTGGTAAATTTCAACCATTCGGGTGGGCGGTAGATAAATTGGAACCCGGCAAGTATGTGCGGAACTTCCACCTTAAACGGTAAGATCGACCTCATTACCGCCTCGGCGATCTGCGCATCAGACTTCGAGCGGAGATCCACACCGTACTCAGCGCCCATTTCCTCACGGAGTTTTAGCTGGGTTTGAAATGTATTGAACAGACCGCGCGTACCGTCAAGATCGTTGTCGCAATACACCCGTGCAAACAACCGATCGTGCCATTCAAATCGTGCATTCGGGTCGAACGGCAGCTCCTGCAGTTTCTTGGAGTGCATCTTGCCCATGTACGCCTTCAAACTACCCTGTCCCGGAGCAACGTCGAACATGTCGATGTGGTCAACCCAATCGAGCGGAGCGACACCGAATTGCTTCAGCACGTCCCAATGGCGCATTTGCTGCACGATGATCATGTCGTTCGCCATCTTCAACTGCTCGTTCGTGCAACCGGCCAGTGCAAGCGCAACGATCGGCATGTCGTAATGAATGCCGTTGAATGTGATAACGGTGTATTGCGACAGCGTTTTGCGCAGCCCCGCAATATCCAGCGGATGACCGGGGAGCATCTGGAACGTTTCGCCAGTGTCAAATTTGCAAAGCCAATAGTCAATCACACATTCCGTGTCCATTACGGATGTGTCGTGTGTAGTGTGCGCTAGAAAATCACCGCATCCGCACCATGTGCATGACTTCGAGGTGGCAGGATAGCCGTGGTCGCAGGATTCACATCGGAGGATTGTCACAGTTCGCGTTCTTCGATTGTGCAGTTATCTTCAAACCAGTCGTTGCAGAATGCCACGGCAGTTTCCGAATGACGGCCATCGGCATCAACGCAATTGCTGTCCGCCGACTTTCTAACCTCATACGCCAGACCCGCATCGACAGTGACAAATGCTTCGGTTTTGGATTCGTTCCACACAATAAAATATTTCATTTCGGCGTTACTCCATACAATTGGTCGATGAGTTTTAGGTACGCAGCGCGACGGCGGGTCGTCCGACCAGGTAGGCGCGCATCCAGCGTCACACGGTCACCACACTCCGGCGGCTCCGGGTCGTTCACGTCCCACTGCTTGCCGCACTTGGGGCAACAAATCGTATCTCCGGTGCGGTGGATGGTGTGCGCGGTCATTAAAAATAAGTCTGCATCTGAATACATATGGTTGCACAAATCTTGCGTTGGGCAGGTGTCGATACGGAGCGCATCTTTTCTGTGATCAACCGTGCCCCGACAGCTTTCTGCTCACGGTCGCTACTGGAGCAAACGGCGGAAGCCGCTGGCGTGTTCACCATCCATTGCGGCAGAAAGCAGCTCAGTATTGAATAATGGCTCACCACTTAACACCTCCATGACTTTTGTGAACAGCATCTTGCGCAGATCGGGCGGCATGTCGGCGAAGTCGATGCAGTGCAGCGCACGCATCGCCGCTTCGTCCTTGTCGGACAAGTGACCGCCAAGTATGACCAACGCTTCTTTGACGACGCATATGCTGAAATGTTTACCCTCAAACATTTTCTTCAGCCCGAGTAATGCGGCTTGCTTGTGGAACGCTTCAATCACAATGCGTCCTCCTGAGTTTGTGGCGGCTTTCCACCGCCTTGCCGGGTTACCACCGGGTGCGTACATGTCGGATCACGTGTGGGGACGGATATCCACCACGCTCCGACTGCCATTGTTGTTGCGACGATGCGACTGCCGCCTGGGACACTACTTGGCTTGTCCCGCCGCAGCATCACCTGCGGGTATTATTACGCAATCATCCCATGCTGCTTGAGCAAGGCGTCATTCCAACCGGCCTCGATCATTTGCTGATACGACGCGCCGTTCGCCTTGGCCGTCATTACTGGGCCGGCCGGTACAGCAGGTGGTGCTGGCGGTGCCATAAACGCGGCGTTGGGTGTGACAGGTACGGCGGGCGCAGCAAATGCAGCCTCGGCAGGTTTGAGCGGTTGCGCGCCAGCAGGCAACGCACCGCCGAAGCCGACCTTCGTGGTGTCGATGTCGTTCGTCGTGATGCGAGGGCCGTCTGCTGCGAGTGCTACGGCTTTCGGATTGAGGTACAGTCCGGGAGTTTTAGGCGGTTTCGCACCATTCGAGCTGATGTCGCCGAGAACTTGGACATACTGACCTGGCACGATGGAGCCTGGCTGAAGCTCAACCGAACCGTCGGCGCTGCACAGCTTGGGCAACCAGCCTTGGCTGAACCACAGCACCCAGTGGCCTGCATAGCCTTCTTGCTGAGACGGCACCTTGCCGTTCTTATTGGGCAGCGTGTCGTCGCCGTTCACGATCTTGTACGCGAAGGACGGAGACTGATGCAAAATAGGTTCTGCAGCTTTTGCGATCTCGAACATGACTTTACCCCAGACTTCATTGCGCCAGTCTGCTTGCGTCTTGGGAATCGCGATGCCGAAGTTGCAGGCCATCATGGGTTTGCCGTCTGTACCGAGTACGGGAGTTTTGCCATCCTGCTCGGTGCGAGCGTGGAGGTCTTTGAGGCTGCCGCCGATGAAGCGGCCAATGGGGAATACGATGTCTGTCATGCTATTGCTCCTTATTGTGATTGAAATACGCGCTTCAACTTACTCATATCAGACTGCACTAATTTTAATGCGCCCGATTTATGCTCACTATACGCTCCGATGACGGCTCCGTCAATCCCCATCTTCTTGAGCATGTCCTGCGCCTGCTTCGGAGTGATGAATGCTTCTTTGCGGAAGTTTGCTCCGAGCATATCGCCCAGTGCGGCTACCTCGGCGTTCGGTTTGCTCCATCCGGTACGGCCTTGCCCAGACTGCAACTCGTATCCTGGTATTGCAACGCCGGAACGAATCGACGCTTCGATCTCTTCTTCCAAGCCGCCTTCGATAGACTTGAGTAGTACCATCGCTTGCTGCACGCGGCGGAGGTACAAACCCTTCGCGTAAGGCGGAAGTTCGGACGGAACTGGCGCTGCGGTGAAGTCGAACACACCTTGTGTTGAACGCTGTAACGCCTCGCACGCATGCGCCGCCGGGCAATGATTGCACCACGCGCCAGTCACGCATTCACCATCGCCACGCAGAGCACGTTCCGCCGCATCGCGCATTTGACCGATACGCTCGCGAAGATCCGACGCCAAGCATGCCCATGTACGAACTGGGCCGTCACGGTGGAAGCATCGCGGTTGGACGATGGTAAATTTGACATACGTGTCGGCGTCTGACATTCCCAAATAGTCGAGGATGCCCGCCACATACGCAATCAACTGGTCGTTCATGTATTCATCGACATACCCGTGACCGAACTTATAGTCAGTCACGTGTATTGTCGATCGTTCGAGCCACCAAATATCAGACGTGCCCCAGCATTCCGCATGGACGCGCGGGATCTTCACAGGTTGCTCGACGTGGCAATACATCGTCGGTTCAATCAGCTCGGCTGGCACAGTTGCGACGTACATCTCGGCGCCGTCGATCATCTCGTCCGTAACGGCGATACCGTTCGGAGCAAGCACACCGACATCGACGCGCCGGCCGTGCAGCAACTCGACACATACCCAGTGCGCGGCAGTCCCCTCCATCGAGGCCGGGCTATCGTCACGCTCGGGGTAGAGTTTGGTGAGCGCGAACGAGCCTGGACAATTGACCAAACGGTGCATGCTGCTTGGGGGGAAGATACTGTGGGCGCGGGCTTGGGTCATGATTTGCCACGTCCGTTCTTCGGCCAACCCGCCGCAACCAATGTATCTTTCAAACCCGTTGCGACTGGCAAACTTTTCTTTGGCGCGTCTGTCGGAAGGTACTTCGTCAGTTCTGGTGCGACAGCGGCGACCATATCTGTAGTCGTGCAACCAGCCAACAACGATTCCAGAGCGCTCGTCGCCTCTTCGCGCTTACGTTTTTGTGCGCTGTGTTTCTTCAGAAGTGCGGCGCTCTCCGTGTCTTCAGTGACAATTAGCCTGGCACCGTCAAATAACGCCGGAAACGATATGTAGCACCCCTCGCGGTAGGTCGATGTGTGGACAAATGCGGCTAGACTGTGTGCATACGCGTCTCGAATTACCTTCGGAGATGCCGCGAGAATTTTCTTCTTCACGAGGGCGTTCGCTTGTTCGAGATAGTCGATTTTCTTCGTATCGGCCATGACGCTGCTTACTATTTGCTTCTTTAGATCGGCGGTCAGTCTCATTCTGCCACCCCCACCAACACATCAACCTTCTTCCGCATCTCAGGAATCAGATCCGCCCGTTGTGCCAGTGCTCCGATATGCGGCAGCCCAAGCTCCTTCACCGCATCAACCATCTGCGCAGTCGTGATCTTGCCCGCCGTCATCAACGGAGTGATGTACTCCATCAGCGCGGCGAAGTCGTTTGCTGGTGCTGCTGGTGCTGCTGGTGCTGCTGGTGCTGCTGGTGCTGCTGGTGCTGCTGGTGCTGCTGGTGCTGCTGGTGCTGCTGGTGCTGCTGGTGCTGCTGGTGCTGCTG
>JBAZVL010000017.1:0-27507 GCA_041660905.1 Gallionella sp. | reverse complement strand
GTCCAAGCGGGGCGTGGCAATGTCGCCCTCGGAATTTCTAAAGACTTCTAGGAGACCATCATGGCATTGACAATTCCAAAGCGCTCGGCGCGTACAGTACAGAAGCAAGCAGCGAAAAAGCCCGCAGCAAAGGCAAAGCCTGCAGAGAAGGCGCGCAAAAAAGCAGCGCCGCTCCCTCCTCCCATGCCCAAGCTGAAGAGCAAGCCTGCAGAGAAGCCCGCAGCGAAGCGCTCAGAGCTTCCTGCAAAGGCGCACGCACAGCTCTACGGCGCAAAGGTCTCGACTGCTGAGACGCTGCGCTTGAGCTCCAAGAAGGAGTGGCCCGTGCAAGCAATCATTCAGGAGATGGTCCTCGAGGAGCCGCGCATTAGCCGCGTGAATATCGCATCCAAGGATTTGAAACTGCGCATGGAGTACCATTCGCATGTTGCCTTGGAATATAATCGAGGGACTAAGTGGTCGGAGTTCATCTACTTTGACCCCAGCGGTCCGCGCAAAGAAAGGCTTTTGACCTCTACCTTTGAGCGCGATTACTACCGAGTTTCAGAAGTAGAAGCAGGGCGAGCTGCGCTCTCATTCCTGCAGGCACACAAGCGCGCATTCATCCCTGATGCTGGGGTTTTTGAAATAATCATGGAGGTGTACATCACGAGCAAGACAGAAGGAAAGAAGGACCTATCCACTCTCTCAGCCGGCGAGCTGGTTGTAGTTTATAATGAGCTTGCCGAGGCTGTCGGAAAGCAAGCCATCAAGACGCCTTACAAAGGCAGCAAGAAGGATCTGCTGACTCGCATCGAAGCACTGAGAGCCGAAGCAGCCCAACCTACGCCGCAGCAAGAGGCAGCAGCGGCGAGCAATGCAGCAAAGGCAGAAGACCGCCTTGCTGGCCTCAACGACCTGAAGGCCGAGAAGGCCGCAGCTAAAGCAGCAAAAACTTCCACTACTAAGGAGAACACCATGGCAACTGCCAAGAAAGCAACACCCAAGAAGACCGCCCCTGCCGCCAAGAAAGCAGCTCCCAAGAAGGCAGCTCCTGCCGCCAAGAAGGCAACGACTGCTAAGAAGGCAGCAGCTCCCAAGAAGCAAGGCATCGGGGCTTACTGCACAGAACTCATCCGCAATGGCAAGACCAATGAAGAAGTTCTTGCAGCAGTCAAGCGGAAGTTCCCTGATGCAAACACCTCGGCGGCTTCGGTCTCGTGGTATCGCAACAAATTGAAGGACGAGTGATCGCTCGCCTTCAGCGGGCGGGCCGGATATCCAAGCCGGCTGCCCATTCCTGACGGAGGCAAATCATGAACGAGAATTTTGAGGCCGGCCGGAGCCAAGAGGAAGAGCCTCTCTCCTTGGAGATTATCGAGGAGATTCGGCAACAAGAGCGCGAGACCCAAACACTTTTGGAACGCGCGAATTATGATCCAATTCAATAGGAGAATCTAATGTCCCCTAAAAAGACTGAGGAAGAGCAATTCATGATGGCTGCCGCATGCGATAGCGCGGTCTTGCTGGAGACCCTAGCGCGGCGCGGCGGGCACCCGGGAGCAGTGGCCGAGGCTGTGCTTCTCTGCATCAGAAAATCGCAGGACTACAACCAAGGTATGGGCGCGGAGGATCCGCACACGGTCGACCGCTCCTCCTACTTCCCTTTCGGTGCAGTGAGTTATGCGCAGATGATCCACACCAAGTCTCAGCGCTTTAACTCGCTGGTAAAGAAAAGCGAAGCAGCCAACTTCGAGGGTCTGCGTGACACAGCCCTTGATCTTATCAACTATGCGGGATTCTTCGTAGCCTCGCAGGAAAAGAACTCGCAGGAAAAGAAGGAGGACTAATCATGGATGAATGGCATCGCATTATGCGCAAAGTTTTAAGGCATGGCCAGCAGCGCACTGACCGCACAGGAGTGGGCACGCTGGCGCTGTTCGGCCAAATGCTGACCTTTGATAATACCTTCGGACATTTTCCGGCCGTAACTACCAAGCAGCTCGCCTTCGGGCAAGTCTGCAATGAGCTTGCTTGTTTTCTGCAAGGCTACGACTCGCTAAAGAAGTTCCACTCTATGGGCTGCCGAATATGGGATGGCAACGGCAACTCGGAGTATTGGAAGCCGCGCCAGCGCTTTGAGGGAGACCTCGGCCGCATCTACGGCGTGCAGTGGCGCGACTGGCACAGCATCGACCGGCATGGGAACTGCGTGCATGTTGACCAGCTTAAGAACTTGGTTGATGGAATGCGCAGGGAACCTCATGGCCGCAGGCATATCGTCACGGCCTTGAATCCGGGCGAGTTCGACCAGATGTGTCTGCCGCCTTGCCATGTGCTCTTCCAAGCTTTCATCACTGATGAAGACAAGGTGGATCTGCTAGTTTATATGCGCTCGGTCGACCTCTTCCTGGGCTTGCCTTTCGACGTGGCAAGCTATGCGATTCTTCAGCGCTTGCTTGCGAAAGAGTTGGGACTTGGCAGCGGATATCTGAACTTTGCAACTGGCGACACGCATATCTACTTGAACCACATCAAGCAGGTCAACACAGTGCTGAGCCGCGAAGTTCGCCCGGATCCTCAACTTGAGCTTGAGCTGTATACTTCGCTGTTTAGGTTCAAGCCGGAGCACGCGCAGCTTGTGGAGTACGCTCCTCATCCTGCTGTCCCTGCGCCGCTCAACATTTAGGAGAGCATCATGGAAAAAGTCATCTTGATAGCGCTCGACACGGACCTCTCTGACGTCGAGCTTGGGGACGCGGTTGCTGCTGCGCTGGGCAATATGCAAGACCAGACAAGCGACGGCAATGGCTCCCCGCCGGCGGTAATCTGCGCAGGAACTCCTAAGCATCGATTCTCTGACCGGGTCGATGTGCTGGCCTTCCAGCAGAAGTTCCGCATCCCAATGGCCAAGGAACCCTCGTGGCTGCCGGAAGAGCTCTTCCAGTTCCGCTATATGTTCCTGCAGGAAGAGCTGCACGAGTTCTATGTGGCGCAGCTTGAGCGCGATATGGAAGGCGCAGCGGACGCGCTGGTTGACCTGTGCTATATGCTGCACGGTACTGCGCTGATGATGGGCCTGCCTTGGCCTGTCTTGTGGGAAGAAGTGCATCGCAAGAACTTGCTGAAGGTGCGCGCCACATCATCCAAAGAATCCAAGCGCCACTCTTCCTTCGACATCATCAAGCCGGCAGGCTGGGTAGGTCCTGACCATTCCAAAGCGCTAGGCAAAGGTCCATGGCCTACGTTGAAGGGGGATGAATCATGAGGCCTACTCTCGACCAGTACCTGATGAGCATCGCTCAACTTGCTGCGACCAGGACGACTTGCATTCGTCGAGGCGTGGGCTGCGTGTTGGCCAATGCGCGCGGGCACATCTTGGCAGTGGGTTATAACGGCGTAGCGGCCGGGATGCCCCACTGCAACCGGGAAGAACAGTCTCCAATCTATCACGATGATCCGCGCGTGCATTTTAGGATTTCAGACAATTCTTGGGAGTTTGACGGGCAAGCATTTGCATGCATGAAAGGGACTGGGTATTCTTCTGTCCGGCAATGTGTCGGGTTTGAGGCGCGTCATCCCCACGCATGCAAGGGCCAAGAGGGATCTCAGGGAAAAGAGAATTGTGAAGCAGTGCATGCCGAACAAAATGCGCTTCTACAGTGTCATGATGCTTGGCAAATTCAGACTGCTTATGTCACGCGCAGCCCTTGCATTGCTTGCTTGAAGCTGCTGCTTAATACTTCATGCCAGCGGATCGTGGTTGCGGTCGACCGAGCTGATTCTCTCCCAAAAGAATTATGGCTCAAGGCTGGCCGAGATTGGGAATTTATTGAAGGAGAAAAATCATGACCATCTACGGGGTCTCAAAGGAAGATGCGCGAGTGATTGACCAAATAGTCTCTCGCGCTTTGGAATCCTTCACAGACTTTCCTTTGCCGCACGTAAAGATGCATCTGGAGTTCGACCTGACACTCACCCATGCAAATGGCTGCCCGCTCAAGCTGCGCGAGTTTCTGACAGCTAGTGACGAAAACTTCTGGAATGATGTGGATGGGATTGCGCAGCACTTGGACCGCCGCACTGGCGAACTGCGCGACTATTTCGTGCCGCGCTTTGCGCGCAAGCAATAGGGAGGAACCATGCGCAAGTTATCTACTCATCACGCTGAGCAAATCCTGGACCGCTGCGGCCTGCAGTCTCCTGATGCACCAGGAGAACTCTGGGACCGCATTCTTCAGGCGGTTTGCTTGGCATATCGCCTTGGCCTAGATGCCGAGATTACCCAAGTTGTTCACGCAAAGGAGGTTCCAAATGAAAATCATCAAGGAACAAAAACCGGCACGAGTTAATGTCGCGGCTGTCATGGTGAATTATTTCCTAGGCGGCATGGTGCGAGCCCTGCAGATGCGCAGAGCTCGGCGCGCAGTTGTTCCGCTGGCCAAGGGAAACAAATATGAGCCGCACCAGGGCAAGAAGGAATGCGAGCGCCGGCGCAAGCGTACTGAGCCCGAAGGAGGTGAGCCATGAGCTACTTCCCTGACGATGATGACCGCATCCAAGAGCTGGGCGCATGCTTAGAAGGTCTGAATTGGGTAGGGCTGCTGATTGCTGCGGCCGCGGCTCTTGTGCTGATTATTTACTTCTAGGAGACTGTCATGGATATTTCAAGCGTGATTCTTTTGGGCCTGGTCCTGTGGTTCGTCAACTGGATGGGCAAGCTCTCTGGCGCAGGCGCATGCAGGAAGGCTTTGCAGGAAAATCTCTACCGCCTCTCAGCCGCTAACTTGGCGGCCGAAGAAGAGGCAGCACAATGCCGCTTTGCTTGCGCGCTTTTCAAAGGATCCCTGGAGATGCAAAAGGAGCGGCTGAAGGAGGCGCAGAAGTTTGAAGCAGAATGCACTCGCCTTCGAATCAGGTGCGCAAACTTGGAGACAGAGTTATCAAAGCGGCGGTTTCTTGAGTATCGCGCTACCTGCATTGACGAGGCCCATTATGGATAGCCCCTCGAAGGATAGAGCGCCCTGGTGGATCCGCATGTTGTTTGTAGCAGTACTCTTGATCGGAGCATTCGAAGCAGGGCGCGATTATCAAGCCCAGCAGCCCATGGGATCCTGGCAAAAGCGCTTCATTGCTATCGAGTTCTTGTGCGCACCAGAGCGCAAGTGGTCTGGCAAGCGGACCTTCTGCGGCAAGCCTGTTTCCCCGCCTTCCTAGATCCGCAAACCGAGCACCTACCGTCTGGCAAAGGGCGGTAGGGATATCGGCATACAGGGCAGATTTTCACTTCAGATATTCAAGGCACTCGACCCCACGGCGCAAAGTGAGGATGCGCGAGACCTTGCCTCCTGCTTTATTCCAGCGCTTGAAGGCCTCAGCAGCAGCCGCGTATTCCCTGCGAGCTGTGAGCCTGCGCACGCTGCAGACATTCTGCCATGCCCCTGTGCCGATGTTATAGCAGAGGGAGCCGCATGCCGCCTGGCGGGTAAAGGGCTCATGGATGAGCTGCGGGCATGCTCTGAGAGTCTCTGCAAGGAACCATGCAGCTCTGCGCCTGAGCATGCTGTCGGCCTGCTCCTGCGTCCATTGCATGCCTTCCTTGATGCCCGCAGTCTCTCCCCATCCAAGAGTCCAGATGCCAGCCTCATCCTTGTAGGAATGAAGCCGGCAGCCTTCGAACTTCTTCAGCAGCTCGATAAGTCTTTCCAGAGCGCGGTTCATGGCAGGCTCACTGCTTCTTGTCGAAGACGCGGCCAACGAACCAGAAACCCAGGATCCCTGCAAGGATGCCTGCATCGTCAGGGGTCCAGCATGCAATCACTGCCGCCCACCGATCGGCTTGATGGAATGCAACATAGAGCATGACGCTCTTGATGAGGCCATACAGTCCCACGAAGTAGTAGGTCACGATCGGCCTCACCAGGAAGTTGAGAGCATCCACGAACTTGATTCCCACCTTCTGCATTTGGCCGGAAACCGCTGTCTTATTTGCTTCCAGCAGCGCGAGTACCTGGTCAATTTGGCCTTGGCTCTCAATAGCATGCTGCTGGTTTGCGCCCTTCAGCTCTTCTAGCTTTGTCTGGCCGGTAAGCATTGCCAGTTCGTGCGCGTTGTCGGTCTTCTTGTTCCAGAGACCAATGAGCTCGGGGATGGCACGAACAAGGCCGCCGCCGAGAAGAGAAAAAAGTGTGGTAAGCATAATGCGCTCCTTTCGTTAGTGTGATTTGTTGACATGCTCAACAATGGCATGGGTCATTGCTTTGACTTCTTCCCCGAGAGAATTGAATCCCTTTTCCATCGTCTGGTTGAGCTGGGCAAACCGCGAATCTAACTCATTCTTTGGGTAATGATTCTCGGCAATCTTCAACTTATACTCGGCAAGTGCCTGCACATCCTGAGCGCGTAAGCGGAAGAGCTCATGGATCTCAGACTGATGCTCAGTGCGCAGCTTCTCGACAGCCGCAGCACTTGCAGCTATCTCCTCTTGGCGCTTATCATCGCGCTTGGCAAGCAGCCAGCCGATAACCCCGACCAGCACCCCCAGCCCTGCTAATATCCACTCGGTCATGATGCTCCTCCTCCTTTTCTTCTTCAGTTCATGTTTAACTTCCAAGAGAATGGCAAGCCGCCAACAGGCGCGGCCACGTCAGTCACAACATCGAATTGGGTCGCTGTGATATTTGCAATCCACCATGAACGCGCTACGCCTGCATTGGCCCAATTTCCGGTGAGGGTCACGTCTATCTCGGAGGGCAGCGGGGTCTTGAATGCATTATGAGTGAGCGTCACAGACGTGGCCCCATTCGGAATAGCTCTTGCTGCATCATTATAGTGGGAGAGCTTATTGGTCCCTGCAGGCTGGGTAATCTTTACATCAAAAGAGTCGGACGCAGAGAAGGTTCCTGCTCCTGCGATAGCCGTGCCCGCAGCAGACGTTCCGCGGATGTCCCACTTATTTCCCGCAGAAGAGGCCACATTATTCAGCCAACTTGTTGCACAGTTGAAGATGGTCGCCTTGATGTTGCTAAAGCCAACTGTCTCGGACTGCAAGCCTACTGCTGCGCCGCTGTCAAAGTTAGCAATGGTCGCGGCAATTTGCAAGTAGCTTGCATCGAGTTTCAGGCCAATCCCGTCAGCCACCGCATTGGCTCCAGTGATCGTGCCTCCTTCGATAATGGTATGATTGGCATTTACGTATACCCCGCCTGCTGCCTGCATTGAGCTACTCACCCGAATAGTGCTGACTGTATTGCTGCCTCCAGACAGCCTAATCCCCCAATAAAGTGCAGAGTCATTTATGTCATTGTGATATGCTTCTACCAGATTCGCAGTTGCAAATGTTCCGCCGATCATCCCTGCAGTTTCACCTGGGGCCTCGAATACGACGCCATCCTGAATGCAGCTCTCACCTGTGAGCTGATTCGCAAGAACATGGGTCCGAAATACGATGCCCCTGCCTGAGCAGGCATAAGAGTGGATGGAACCTGTGATGTAAGTCGCTCCGTTGTACACATTGATTTGGCCTTCGAAGACGACTCCATGATAAGTTCCATCCTGACCGGCGCGAGAGACGCTGATATCGTGGATGGGTTGATCGTGCGGGCCGCGATATACGAAGCCTTCTTTGCCGCTCTGATAAACCTGCACTTTGCCGATGTTCCCTTCAGGCATGTCGTCAGGTTCATTTTGGCCGCCTATGTAGGAGGCTTCGGAGTAGAAGCCAATCTCCTTCGGATCCACAACCATCACATCGAAGCCGATGTGGTAGCCCTTGCCATATAGGCGGATGCCGTTGCCGCTCAATTGATTTGCGCGGTTGCCGTTGAACTTAATGCCATCGATGCCAAACCCATACTGCATGCCTGCAGATACCAGCCATGTGTTCGTGCCAGTAAGGGCAGCGAAGTTCTTAGACGCAAGCATGTCGCAGTTAGAGAAGTTTGCCAGGAAAATCTCAGTTGCTTTAGAGCCACGTCCGAGCAAAAAGACTTTCGACTCCAATACAATGACCGCTGAGGTATTGAACCTGCCGGCGCCAACATTGACGATATCCCCGCCGCGCGCCAAAGCCTCGGCGATTGCCGCAGCAAATGCCGCATCATTTACAGCAGGCAGCGCCGCGGGATCTGCGCCATAGTGCTCTACCCAAATGGCCAAGCGCAAAGCGCGGCGAACAGTCATCAGCGCAGCCCCTGCGCCTGACTGCAAGAATGTGTAGGTAATCTTGCGCAGAGTCCCAGTCAGCTGATCCCAGATTGGTATCTCGTCCAGCGTGCTCGGGTCTGCGTCAAGAGGCGCTGCGTGGATAGCAGCAGCTAGATCGACTTGAAGCTCAGCAAGCGGGTTAAAGGCTAGCGCGCTAAAGACTAGCTCGCTTCGATTATTGCGCACAGTGATGGAATAATCCACTGAAGAAGCATAGACGAGGGCCGGAGTTCCTGCGCGCGAGATGTAGCCATTGAGTGTCCGAAGCGGTTGAGCTGCTGGCTGGGTGAGCGCAGAATCCCAATAGACCGTGATGGGATTGGTTTCGGGATTTTGTCCTGCTGTTCCGATGTAGATGAAGCCAGCATTGAGCGGGCCGCCATCGGTGTCGTAGAACTGCGGGAAGGGTGATTTGATTGCGGACATTTTATCCTCCTTTTATTCAGAAACTTTGACGCCGCTGAGGGACTCATTGATGCGAGCCTTCAACTTGCGGTTGCGCGAATAGCGCGCGGCCTCTCGTATTGCAGTCGTGACCGGCAGAGGCAATCCTGTTCCAGTCACAACTCCAGTCACTGCCCCGGTTATTACGCTATCCAGCACGACGCGCAGAGCCGAAGCCGTATTGGAAGTGTTGATGGCTCCAGGAGGCGCAGTGTAAATTACCTTCGAAAGCTCGGCAAGGTCGCGCAGAGTTTGCGCTTGCTTCTTGCCGTAGAGCGCTTCGAGCTTTCCATCCTGATCCATAGCGCTCACTACCCGATTGAGCTTGTCAGGGGAGAGCAAGGGCTGCCCTGCTGCATCCATGCCGCTGGCTGAGAGAGAAGATTCTTTGATGTGCTCAATGCCCGCAGCTTTGAGGTCTGCCCATGCTTGCTTGCCCTCTTTGCCCGCAGTCAGCAGCGTGCCCCTCATCTTGTTCATCTCTTCCACTGGAGAGAGCAAGACAATCTTATCAAAGACGTCCTCAAATGCAACTTGACGCTCGCTTGTGCCGCGCTTGGTGTCCAGCAGTTTCGAAGTCAAGCCTACATTCTCGAACTCATCCGCATAGGCTTTGTGCATCTTGCGTGCATGCTGATAGAGTTCGCCGCCTTTGCCTCCAGTGGCAGAATCAATCGAGGCATTGATGCGCCGAGCCAACAGAGCTTCCCGGCGATTGCTCCAGTCAGTTGCATCATTCACGAATTGGCGGAGCTGCTCAGTGCCTTGCAGCGGAATACGCCCTGCAGTTATCTCGGAGCCAGGCGTTCTTTCATCGCGAAGCACTGCACCGATGCGCATAGCCTCCCTGCGGACTGTTGCAACCATAGGCGCAATCCCCTCGAAGCGCTCAACATCTGCAAGCGTCTGCGCAAGAGTTCCCATCTCGACAGGCTCTCTCATTTCCCCCGCTTCGTCCGCTGCCTTATATGCGGCTGAGATTTTCTTCTTGGCAACTTGCGCCTTGTTAACCAGGGCGCGGTCTACGCCTTTGCCGATGTCACGAAGGTCGACTGCAAGCGGCCCGGGCTTGTCTGCCATTGCGTCGAAATTTTGCAGGATAGTGGCTGTCTGATTTTCCATGCGCTGGCGCAGCGGACCGCCTACATCTGCCAGCTTGGCAGATTCCTTTTCAAATTGCAGTTGGGCAAAGTCGCGCGAAGCCTGGCCTACTGTGAGCCCTGCTTCTCCCTTGAGCGGAACAGGAAGTTGTTCAGCTACAGTAACGCGGCGCAAAGCGTCAGGCGTCGCAGCAGCTCCGATCGAAGCCAGCACGCCGGGGCGCTCTGCGCTAATCGTGGTAGGCAGCTTTGCCTTAACTGCTTGCGCTGCTTTTGCGCCTTGCTCGATAACTGTAGAGACTCCAGGGACTTTCGTCGCAGCAGCTATTGGCGCAATCTCGCCGGCAACTGGCAAGACAGGCGGAAGCGCCGAGAGAACGTCTCCCACTGCTTTCACTTGTTCTTGTCCGGCCGGAGTCCTGGGCGCATAAGTCAGCGATGCAGCTCCTTGCGATGCAGCTTGCTCTACTGCATTGGCAGCTTCGCGCGTTCCGAACTTGCCAGATAGAATCTGCTCTGCCAGCGACTTAAGCGTGCCGCCGAGAAGGCCCAGCGCGCCGCTTGTTGCGCCCGTGGCAAGCGTCAGCGCTGCTTCGCCTGTACCTACTGCTTGCTCTCCGAAGGTAGGCTCAGGGGCTTGCGGCAATGTCTCCGGGATGTGCGCGCCGGGAATGAAGTTCGACTTGTCCGAGGAGGCTCGGCGAATCACGTCTGCAAGATGCTGGGCAGCTTCTGTGTCGCCTGCGGCATCGGCTGCTGCCAGTGCTTCTTCAAGTTGTGCCATCGTGGCCATAATGTTCTCCTATTGCTTGGGAGGATACTTCTGCAAAATGCTCAGCGTCTTCTCGGCAACTGAGGGCGCACCTGCAGCAGGCGCAGCAGAAGCTGCAGGAGGAGGCACTGGCGAAGGAGGAGATTCGACGCTGCCAAAGACATTTTCTGGGTCAAGGTTATAGCTCTTGACAGTTTTCTCGAGACCTGCGCGAGTGCGCTTCTCATGCTCTTCTGCTGCTTTCATGTACTGGCCTGCCAGGCGCACAAAGCTCTGGCGCTGCGTGTCATCCAGGAACGCGCCGCTTTGCAGTTTCTGCGCTTGGTTCTGGAGCTTCTGCAAGAGGCCAGAGGTGTCGCGCGCATTTGCGAACTCTGTCTCGCGAACCACCGAAGTCGGGTCTAGCATCTTCATGAAGGAGGTGACCAGCGCAATATCGCCTGCGCCAGACTTGTCGACAGATGAAGCCTTGATGACATCATAGGTCCCGCGCAGCTCGGTGAATTTCCCGGTGCGAGAGTTGTACTCCTTGCGCACTTTGTCCTCGAGGTCAAACTTCTTAGTGGGATCCATGCCGCCTGTCTTCCTTAGGCTCTCGGCTTCCATCAGGAGTTTGGGGAGCTCTGCACTTACCTTCTTCCCCCTCAGGATTGCCTCGTTTGTCTGCGCAATGGTGAGGTCGTAATCGGCTGCGAGCTTCTTCAGCTCCAGAGTTTGCTTCTCCTTTGCCTGCTCAGGGTCAAAGAGCGCTGCTTTGCGCTTCTCTTCTGCTTGCTTGGCAAAACTCTCGGCAAACTTTCCACCCATGGCATGCTCGAGCATTAGGCCCGTGGTGGTCATGGCAACTTCAGGCGCAGCTTCAATCTGCTTGAGCAGAAGTTCGGCAGTGCGCTGTTCGGCGACATTGCCCGAATTCTTATGGGCCTCGATGCTCTGCTTTACAATATCCGCAGCAATATCTGCTCGGCCTGCGGAGAGCGCCGAGTAGATTTGGGTCCCTTGAGAGATGACTTGTTCCTTCTTCGTGGCATCCATCATCTCAGACACTCGCTTGAAGTTTTCGCTAAGCGCGGGATATTTCAAGGCAAGCTTGTTGATATTCTCTGCCGAGGGATCAGCCGTAACCTTGTTAAAGTCCTCCTGCATCGCAGCCTGCGCTAGACGCTTGCGCTCTTCTTCTTGCCTTTGAACTTGCGCAGCATGAATACCCTGCCCGAATTGAAACCCTTGCATCAGGGTCTGGGCGGGGTCTTTTGCATCTACTGAATAATCATTTGGTCCCATGGTAGTCTCCTAAAACATTCCAGCCAGCATGCCTGTGCCGCCTAATATCGCGCCGCCTAATGTCGATTGCGCTTGCCCTGCGCCCATCGCGCCGCCTGCTTGAGCTGCGCCAAACTGCTGCATAAGGGCGGCAATCTGTGAAGCATTTGTGGCTCCCGCATTTGCGAGGCCCCCTGCCGCATTTGCTCCAGTGCTAGTAATGGTCCCGAGATTGCTGAATTGATTTTGAATCACTTCAGAAAGCAAGCGAGGGCGGAACTGCGCAAGAGCTCCCTGGGTATTTCCGCCGCGAAGGCCGCCTGTTGCAGAGGCATTCTGCAGGATAGCATTCTCGCCTTGCTGCGTCATTGCAAGGAACTGCGGGCTATTTTGCAGCTCGTCTATAGCCTTCTGCTGGGCTTCAGGGCCGGACAGCCCTAGCAGCGCTTGCTGCTGGCCTAGCGCGCCCTCCCCTGCGGCTGTATAAGGCTGCAGAAGCTTCATAATGGCATCGAACTGCCTGCGCTGTTCTTCGATCCCCATTGTGGCTGCGCCCATCTGCGCATTAGCTCCGGCTTCGGCGGCATTCTGCTGCCCCTGCCCTTGCAAGTATCCGCCAATCAGCGTTCCTGCACCGACAATTGTGTAGACTGCACTCATCACACACCTCCAATACTTGACAGGTCTACCTTAATTTCGCGAGCCAGTTTCTGGCCCGCACTGGCAATCTCTTCTCGTACGACTTGCAGGCTTAAAAAGTCCCTGCAAGTTTCCACCAGGTCTGCATACTTGGCAAAGACAACGCCTGGGGCATACAGCGCATTGTCCTCTTCGTCCCAGCCTCGCTCGGTCACCACGAACTTCTTGTTGGCCAGAAGATAATTCAGGCGCACTACCTCAAGGGGATGCACGTCTTGATAGTGAACATTGAGCACGACCTTTGCGCGGGCGACTAGCGCATCCAACTCATCGCCATAGACGCCGTAAGTGATGATCTTGCAGTTCATGCCTGAGGCTTCCAGCTCTTTCAGGATCTTGATGCGCCGATCGTTCACGCCGCCGAAGAAGAGGACGTCAATGTCTTGCTCAGCCGGCTGGATGCGCTCGAGCTCGGGGAAATAACCATACTGCACATGCACAGCAGGAATCCCGTGGGCGCGCAAGTATTCGACATTTTTCTTCTGGTAGTCGATGACGCGGTTCTTGCGCAGCACTTCCAAGAAGCCCAGATTGACCAGAGGACAATCGTCATAGAGCGGTTCCATGTTGTAGATGAGCGAGCCGTCCGGAATCTCTTCTCCAACCAGCTTGGCCATTTGGGCGAACAAGACCACGTCATGTCCTTTCAAGTAGGTCTTGACGTCATCGAAGGCATGGGCTTCGCCAATGATGCGCGGCTCTTTGACGGGCTGCTGAGCTTCCCTGTAGTTCTCTGCAAGCGCATCGCGATAGTTCACTGTAATCTCTTCGCCATAATCTCCGCCTTCGCATCCACGAATATCCCGCAGCGCGACCAGATAGATGTCGCCATTCGGCAATTTACGCATGACAGCATTCGGGAACCTGGAGTGGTTCGTATAGCGGCCGGCGGGTGTCCGCATGCTGTTGAGACGAGAGGGAGCGATTATCTCGCCAGCTTTCACGGCTATGCTGGAATAGAGACCTTTGCCCTGGATGGCGGAGTCCCGCACAGAAACTGCACAGCCTGTCTCGAACGGGATTTGGTCATCTTCGCGCTCGACAGTTGCGCGCACGGTTGCTGCATCTAAGTGGAGCTCAGCAAGGAGCGCGGCATAGTCTGCGCGGTCTTCTTCATGCATCGCATAGGCATATCGCAGGAGGCCCTCCTGATATTCTTTGAAGGCTTCGGTCTTGTCGATAAAATGCTCTTCAACAGCTTCGGGGTCGCGCAAATCTGTGGCGTAGATATTCTGCCAGACAGTGTCCTCCAGGATGAAGCCAATCTTTCGGCCAGGCTTGCCCACATACATAAGAGGCGCGCGGAGCACTCGCACCTTACCATCTTCCAGCATGGCTACTGCGCCCTTGAGCATTACATTGAGATGGTCAAACTTCTGCGCATGACCTACCGCAAAAGAGCTAGCCTTCAGGTGCACCTCGCGAATGCAGATACCAGGCGCAAAGTGATGCAGCACGGAGCACTGCTCCTGCGGCATGTCTACCAAGACGCGGCCATTGACATCAATCACCGCATCGCTGTCTAACTTATCTCTTGTCAAAACTTCGCTCATCATAGTCTCCTTAACTTGTTATCTCGCGGCCGGATGCGCTGATAGTTAGCGAGGTGCCATCGCCTGCATCGGTTGCGATGAAGCCGCCAGACTCAAGCAACTGGCCAACCAGTTCAGGGCAGAGGTAGCACTCACCAGGAGCGATAGATCGCGCATTGATAATGGCCTCGGCAGCATCGGCAGCTCCGCCGCTGGCTACCAGATAGACAGTGATGAGCACATTGCCTGCGCTTGTGTTGGTGAAGGTAAACTTGTCGATGATGGCCCTGCAGTTGGCTGCCGTATACTGCGTGGTCAATGCATCTTCGCACTTCTTGCGTGCGATAAAAACTTTTGGGGTAATCATGTTACTATCCTCCTATCAATCAGTGAAATAGTGCAAGACATGTGGTAGACATCGATGTTTACTGCCGCTGTTTGGTTGATGACAAATAAGCTCACTTGCTGCAGGGGAGACAGCTTGATAAATGCCTGCCCAGATAATTCATGTCTGGAGCCAGCAGCGCCCATGTTGCCATCAGCGCGTCCAGGCGTCTGCGCTGCGCCGTCTACCATAATTCCTGCCTCGATATCGTCCCCTGCTCCGGCAGCCACCGACAGAGACCATTCAATCCAGAAGACTCCTCCGCGGTCCACTTGCAGATAATGCGCTCCACCGAATGTCACCAGGTGCGCCAAACCAGCAGAGCATCCTGCAGCTAGCTCATACGCCGTACCAGCGGCTGCCACGGCTACGGCCTGCACTGCATTGAGATACATGCCGCCATATGGCCGCTGCTCAGAGGCAACACTCGGAGGCTGCAAATCTGCATCAGGCACGCTCAGCACATCAGAAGGCAGAAGCAAGTCAGGCTGACTTTGTGCGGGATGCGGCGCTAAGGCCAGCATTTCGAGAGCGTGGGCAATCCGATCAAGCGCGCCCAGGGCTTGCTCTGCTTTTGCATCGGCCGAGCCTGCTGCAAATTGAATTTCAAGCAATTCGGCAGGAAGCGTTTGCCCTGCATTCTTTTGAAGATCCTCGAATATCTTGATGGATTCGTGGTCCGTCAAGAACATTGCAAGGATGCGACGAGGAATTGGGCGGAAGGTCTCAGACATTGAGAGCCTCCAATCTTGCTTCAAGACGTGCTATCGAAATATGCGCCTGGCTATCTCCGCGGAAACGTTGCACGCGCATTGCTGCGCCTTCGCCTCCAAGCATGCCAAGCTGGAGCCAAGACACCTTCAAAACGCTCTCGCCTTGGCGGCCCACGTTCGCAAAGTGCTCTTGTCCCCAGACTTGTCCGTCGGCAGACCATGCAGTGCTGATGGTTGGATTCTTTCCGGCAGCCACGCGGCCCGTAAGGCAAACAAGTTCCAGCTCATGCACAATGGCCATCTTGCCTTCATTGTAGAGGATCATCGTTCCGAATTCCCAGCGCACATCTGCGCCATATTGCGTCGAGACACCGGCGGCAAAGTATCCATGCTTACTAGAAGTGGGATCTGCGCACAGCCATTTATTGTAGCAATACACGAAGTTCCGCGCGCGATATAGAGCCCAGTCAGTTAAGTGCGAAGTCAAGACGAACCACACAGGCTCTTGAGTCCTGACAGACGCGGCATGGTCATATACAATAGTCCGATCCGGCAGATGCACATAGAGAAGCTGGCGACCTTTTAGAACGCGCGCCTCGACAACAGCTAGCGCAAGCTGGGCTTCGGTATACTGCTCAAGGAGGGTATCAATCTCGCGCGTAGCGATAGGCTGCGCATGAGCATTCGAACCCAAATAGATCGAGGGCGATTCTTTGCGGCCGCTACCTAAGAAGGCCAGCATGTTCTCGAAGACGCAGCAAGCATAGGTGCCGATTGCTCCCTTGCTGATATGCGCGCCATTGATGCGGCGGAAAGGAAAGAGCTCTCCTCCCACATTCTCGAAATACTCGACAGTATAGCGGTTAACTGCCACCACCTCGCTGTAGATTTTCTTCACTGCGACAACTGGATCCGGATCTCGCTCAGAACTCCCATATTTAAGAGGATTCACAGTAGTGGGATCGGTCAATTCGGTGACCACTAAGAACTCTCCATCGGTCGTCATAAAGAAGCCATCGACAAACTGAACATCAAGAGCAGGGCCTAAATCAGGGTCGAGCACTTTGACCAGCGCAGCGCCGTCCCAATAGAAGAGCGAGCCATTAGACGTGACAGCCAGGCGGTCAAAAGAATAGTCCATACTGACTTGCCCGCCTGGACCTAGCTCTCCAAGGTCAGTGTAGCTGCCATCCTCTTCGATGCGCACTAAGCGCGTCCCCATTGCGCGATAGCATTTGCCATTCCAGTTGATCCCTCCGCGGTCAATCCCGGGACCTGTGCCAAATTGCACGATGCCGTCGACAGGGCGTAGATATCCGCTCGACACTCCTTGCGGAAGTGCGACGGGTTCCATGTTCACCGGATAGGAGACGCGGAAGTCTGCGGATCCATCAGTATACACGCCCTTGAGGACTGGAATTTGCACGTTAGGCTCCTTTGTAAACCTTAACCTGGAAGCTGATCGTCATATCGTCAGCCGCTGCTGCAATCGCAGAGGAGTCCCACAATTGCAAAGTAAAGCCTGCGGGCAGATACAGATCGCTAGGAATTGGCGCTTGTATTTCAGAGACAACAAATGCAGCCTCATGGCTCACATGCTGGGAATAGTGATAGACCCGGGTTGTGCTTGCCCCTTGGATCGCTCCTGCTTTGATGCTGAATACCGTATTGCCTGCCTCGTCTTTCACGATCAACTCGGATTGACGGTTGCCCACGTCGGCAGAAGTCACCAGCAGCATGCGCGCCCAGTTGAGCTTCCACATCTCGCCATTCGGCACAGTCCAGGACTTGTTGCTGTCGTTTGCTACCGCATCATACGTGGTTTCAATCGGCGAGACTTCGCTGACATTATCCACATAGTTGTCACCAATTTGCTGTTTCATGATCGCCTCCTTGAATTAGCCTACACGGTACCACACGTCCATCACTGCATCGAAACGCAGGCGGAAGAAGTCATTTGCCGCCATTGCAGCAGGCTCGCCAGTAACAGTTGCGCCATTGCCGTCAATGGTCAGCGCAGTGATGGCCTGCGTGCAGTTCACCACGACTTCTTGCTTGTCCAGGGCATTGGCCAGCGCCGGAAGTTTAATGGTGCCTGCAGCAAAGCCTGCAGTCGGGGTAAGGATGAGCCACTTGCTCTCCCCGTTATCAGCCAGCACCACAGTGAAGCCGCTTGCAGAGGGCGCAGAGTACTGCGTCACTTTGCCATCAGAAGTTGCAAGCAAGGTCTGCAGAAGGGCAGCCAGCACAGAAGGCGATAATTTGCGCGCGTCGCCATTCACAGAGGACCAAGCGACAAGCAGGTCAGAGACCATAAGCGTGTCCAAGGCAGTCAATTGGTTGATGTTCATCTTGCTCTCCTTAAAAATCCAGCCGCCCATCATTGCCAGCATGCAGCGGCTCTTCTGGGTCTGCCAAGAATGGCTGGTCAATGTGCTTATTGCCTTGGCCTGCAGGCAGACTTGTCAGCGCTACCTCGTGCGGCATTGCAGCCTTTCCAAGCAGGCTGCGGTAGCCATCATGCGCCACGCTTTTAGCCTCAGGCGAGACTGCTTTGCCGAACTCAGGCGCGAGACGTAGCGCCAGATTCGCGGACACAGTCTCGTAGGCGGCATCAGGGATCCCAGAATCCGAATCCAGGTCAACCGTCTTGGGGTCGGAGGAAGCGGCATACCCCACTCGAATGCCCTTGGCATTCCAGGTCGCCATCATTGCATCCAATTTTCTTGCAGCGCTCTGGAGCTGGTTGGGCGTCAAGTTGAAGATGTAGCCCGCCAGCCCGATGTAGCCAAAGCCTGCCTCTACGAGCTGGCGTTTTGTATAGCTCATTATTGGCCGCCTCCTTGTAGCGCGATTTCAATGCGAGTCCGGAGTTTCTTGTCGCCGATGTTCGGCTGGAAGCTGATCCCCAACTTGCGGGCTTGCTCTTCCAATTCTGCCCTTGTGGGCGGCTTCTCATCGTCCTTACCGTTTCCGTGGCTATCGCTGCCATCACTGCCAGGCTTGCCAGCAGGAGCGCCAGCGCCAGCAGCAAGAGCCTCAGGAACAGAGCCATACCATCCGTCAGCCAGTTTTTCATCGTAGGCCTCCTGCTCTTCAACCAGATGATGCTCGCAGGTCTTGCCGTCTTTCAAAGCGCGGTAGACCAACCTTGGGAATTCGATCTTGTCCATTTTCAGTACTCCTTTTCGTTGGGGGTGAGAGTGCTTCTTGCTGAGCATTAAGAAGCGAGCCCGGAGGCTCGCTCTTTCTTACTTGCGATACGTGATGAAGGTATCCACTGCAGTCCTGCGCGTCACGAAGGTGCCGGACGAGCTTGCAGCTACGACAGCATTGCCCACGATCGTGTGGCCTGCTGCGGCCGTCACTGTGAAGGCATTCGCGCCGCCAGTGTTGATAACCGTCCACTCCACGCCTTCATTCGTCGGGAACTCGCTGGCAGCGTCCAGCACTGCGCCAGCGGGAACCGTGCCGGCAACTGCTGCGGCAGTGGTAGAGGTCACGATGCCGCCCAGGATTGCATCGGCAGAGACCGCGCCCGTGGCATCCACTGCAACAGGAGCAGACAGCACGCGGCGGTTGTTATAATGCTCTTTCACGACAGGATCCGTGCCAATCTCATACAGCACTTCATCTGCGCCGGCTTCAATCACGAGGATTGCGCCCGAAGCATAAGGGCCCAGAACAGTATGCGCTCCTTCCACAGAAGCCAGGAGTTCATAGGTCGAGGGATTGTTGACATAGGCCACCTTTTGCAGGATGCTGGCTTTTGCTCGCGTGAAGATTGCGATGCTCTCGCCTGCTGCCAAGGTAATGTCATTGGAACGCCCGAATGGATATTGTTTCATTTTGAAAGCCTCCTTCTAAAAAGAGGGCAGAACCCTAAGGCCCTGCCCAAATGCACCACCCACTCCTTAGGTTTGGCTGAACAGCATGATGCCAGCCATCTCGGGGTTCTTCATGACTACGCCGAAGAACACGTCCCAGCGGAACTTGGTTTTCATCGTGTTGATGTCATAGAACTTCTGCATCACCAATTCGATACCTTGGTCCGTGGTTGCGCGCATCACTGCGACACCTGCGTCAGTCGGGATCGCATAGCTGCCCGGCAGCAATTCGATTGCATCCTTCTGCCAGAAAGGATTGGCTGCGGCCGTGACGGTATTCAGGAACACGATCGCGCTGTTTGCCGCCTTGGTATTGATGACGCAGTTCTTGTATTGCGCAGTCGCATCAGTCGATACCTGATCGGTAATCATGGGCGGGCTGATCTTCAAATGCGTGCCGTCCACCACCTCGATGACGCGGAAGGTCTTCAGCTGGCCCGTGTCTTCTTTGGTGATGTGATGTACCGCATTCAAAGCTGCAACTGTGAAGCAGTCGCCGGCGGTCACGTTGGCAGTCGCAGAGACCGCAATGGTCTGGTAGCGGTTGTCCACATTGGAGGTCTCGCCAGTTGTTGCGGTGCTCTTCGCCTTCGGCACATAGTAGTTGACTGCGACATCCAAGGTGCTCATCGTGATGCCCGCGCCGCCACCTGCCAGCAGCAAGCGGCGAGCATAGTCGAGCTTGTAGGTATCGAAGGAAGCAACCGGGCCCACATAGCTGCGCTCGTATGCTTTGTCGCTCTTCTGGTTGCCGAAGGAGCGGGTCGCCGCAGCGAGATTGGAAGCCATGCCGTTGTAGTCGCGAGTGGAAAGAGCCAGATAGCGCTCGAAGTCCGGCACGCCTTGCTCGTTCATGATGGCTTCGCACAAGGCGACATCATCATAACCAGTGGCGGCTGCGGTACGCTTGACGACCAAGGTGCCCTGCAGTGCAGCGATAGCCATCACAGCGACGTTGATATCAGAGGCCAGCTTCTGGCGGGCAGCTTCGCCCAGTTTGCCTTGGACCAAGGCGTCGCGCAGTTCTTTTGCATCCAGGACAGCCGTCGAATGCTTGCTGTAACCCAGAGTAGCCGGAACAGCGAGGCCGGTATTGTCATCGAAGTTTGCGGTCGCATCAGTGCCATCATGCGACTGAGCAATCATCGGCTGCGGGCGCCAGATGATATCGGATTGGCGTTCCATGCCGGTCGAGTCGGTGTTGTACTTGCTCACATTACGCGACAGGACCAGGGCATCTTCGAAGCCTTCGAGAATGGTCTCGAATGCCACGCGCTCTTCCTTGTTGAAGTCGTTCACGCCGAGGATCAAGCCGGTGCGGACTTGGAACTGGACCAGCGCATCCCGCAAAGGATACGTCAGCCAGACGAGGGCGGCCAGGAGATAAACCTTGGCCATTACGAGTTTGGATTTAAGCATGATGCGTCTCCTATAAATGGTTGAGTGTCTTGCCTCTTGGTTTTCCACTCATCCATTCAAGCAGGATGGCCGCATTTGAGAACTGTCACTTAGATTTAACGAAGGCTGACGAACCTTCATGCGCGCGATTATACGCCCGTCAGCCTGCAAAAGTAACCCATTTAGGACTTAGCCTTTTCGCGCTGCGCTGCTTTGTACTGGTGCAGCTTGGTATAGTTGCCTGTGCGCGCAGCTTCTTCACGCAGCTTGTCGAGCGTGTTATCAAGAGAGCTGCTTCCTGACTTCCCACCAGCTGGCGGCATCTTTTCCGCAGGCGGTGCTTTCTTTGTAGTGACTTTCACTTGGACCTCCAGTTGTGCAATGGCAAAGGAAAACTTTACCGGGTCTTTGATGGCTGCCACGCGTTCCAGTTCCTTTGCATTCTTGCCAAGAACATAGAACATGAGGGCAGGCTTGGCTGCGCCATGGAGAATGATGCCTTGCTGCGTGATATCGAGCTGAGACTTTGCAGCATCTTCGGCGTCATCGAGGCCAGGCAGCTTGAGCTCTTTCTTCGCGACTTCGTAAGCATCCAGTTTATCCTGCCATGCTTTATGCTCGGCAGTTTCTGCATCGCGCTGAGCTTGCGCATCGGCATCTTGCTTGCGCTTTGCTTCGTACCAGGAAGTAAGCTCGGTTTCGAACTTGGCCTCATCATAGCCGCAGCCCTCAAGAGTGGGCTTGGCCTTGATCGTTTCGGTCTTCGGAGCTTTGAGGGCTTTGTTCTCGTCTTCGAGTTCGCGCAGACGGCGTGCTTGCTCTTTATGCTGAGTGCGCAGTTCGCGCACCCATGCAGGCGCCGGATCGTCTTTAGTGCTTCCTTCAGGCGGCTCTTCGTCGCCCAAGGTGACGACGAGCTCGTCGCTTTCTGCTGCTGGAGGATTGAGCTGCTCCAGCTCTTCAGGCGTCAGCGTCTCGCCTGCTTCCTGGCGAGCCTTCAGCGCAGCGATTGCCGCCTCTTGCTCCGCCAGTGCTGCGGCCTGTGCTGCGGCCTGTGCTGCGGCTTCTGCTTCGGCCGGTGCTGCTGCTGCGGCTTTGGCTTTGGCTGCTTCTTGTGCTGCGAGTTCTTCTGGTGACATGGTGGTGCTCCTTTATAAACTCATCCGTCTTATCCGGCCGGATGGATGCCGGTATTACTTTATTTTCTGCGCAGTGCTTGCATCGAATTTCGGCATTCTCTCCGGATATTTACCTTGCGCATTGGTCAGCGGAGGTTGGCCAGGCGTCGCGCCTTCTGCTGGCGCTGCCGTGACTGCAGGAGCCTGCACAGAGGGCGCAGTGGTCGAAGGCGAGGCAGTCAGCAACATCTCGAGAGCTCGCAGTGCTTGGTCCTTTTCGCTGGCATCAATATCCGACAGCGTTTTGAGGATATCAGCGCGCGCTTGGTCAGACTTGGTAAGCGTCAACAAGGTATTCGCCCGAGCTTGTGTCGCATTTGCTTCGGCTTCGGCTGCCGCTGCCTTGAGATAGACCGCATTCGGATCCTCGGGCTGGTTCGCTTTCTCTTCTGCCACAACTTTCGCCTCTTCCTCGGTGGGCTTGATGACTCCGAGCCGAATGAGCTTCTGACGGAAGAAGTCGCGCACTTCGCTCACGCCCTCGCCTTCCATATTCATCATCACCATGGAGGAGAGGACTGTCGCAGTCTCTTGGTCCTGGTTGATGGCCATCAGCTCCTTGAGCGTGCGCACAGTTGCTTGACGCTTGCTCGAACTGCTTGGGCCTACGTCAGCAACTACGTCCATCCTTGCTTCGGACATGTCATTCTCAAGGAACTGCTTGCCATCCTTGCCAGCTTTTGGGACCATCAGCTCGACTTCGGTAGTATCTCCGGCAGCCAATACGCCCTTCATCTTGCGGCCCTTCTCGACGTAAATCTCAGAAGCCATGCCGAGCCACACTTCGCCGACGCGCTTGATGGCCTTCGCAAAGTTGCTCATGTAGATGTAGGTCTGCATATCCAAGCGTTCTTGGATCATCTCGACGGTCTTGCTTGCAATGTTCGCCACCATTTGCTCGCCTTGCTGCGCATTGCCAAGGATCTCGCGCATATCTTGATCGGTAAGCTGTAAAAGCACAGCCATCGCTTGCGGAACAGTAGGCGGCTTGGTGTAACCGATAGGCCCAGAAGCAACGATCTGGCCGCTTGCATCTGTGATGGGATTGACAAGCATATATGGGTAGTTTTTAACGTTCTCGTTTTCCCACATTCCTTGATGGCCTACGATTTGCTCAGGCGTGAAGATGGGCTTCTCATAGCTGCTTGCTGCGCTTATCTCGCCGAGTTTGCTGAGCTGCATGTTCTTCAACCGCTGCATATCCTTGCCAAGGCGCACATGGCCCATGCAGCGCTCGATGCCGTCAACGACCCAGCGCTTGCCATATACAGGAATGACAGGAATGGCAGAGCCTGCGATATAGCCCAGGTCGTCAAGCACTCCGCCCCCGCTTTCCAGGAGCTTGCGGACACGCTTGCGCTTTACTGTCTTGGTCTTGTCAAGGACCCAGCCTGTAGCAGCCATGCGTTCATAGGTTGCTTCATCCATGTCCTCTTCGCGAATGTTTTCTTTCTCTCCGCTCAGTCTGTTGCTCCAGCACTGCATCTTCTCAGAAATGACCACGACGATATAGGACTCAGAGACGAAGACCGTATCAGGTGTCGCCCAGTCAAAGTGCGCGCCGGAGATAGCCTTAGGCCAAGAGGCCGGATCGTCATTGAATTCCTGCTTATAGGTCTCGATGTCGTACTCAGTCAACACCCAGCAGCGCTTCGCATCGCTCTTGTCTTGACGCTTTGCACCCAGGTCGAAGAAGACGCAGCTATCTGCATCGAAGACAGGCTTGAAGCGAATGCGCTGTGCTGCGTCTTCCTCTTCGGCCATCTCATCTTCATACTCAGCGCAGAGACGGATGGCACCATAGCCGCCGCCTGCTGCTTCCTCGAATGCATTGTCATAGGATTCTTCTGCTACGGAATCCTGCTCATCAGCGCGGAACAAGTCTGCGCAAGTATCGGCAAGCGCATCATATTCGGGCCCTGTCTCGCCGGCTTTGGGGATGAAGGTCGCAGTCACTCGGTTATTGCGATACTCGTTGATAATGCGCAAGACAGCGAGGTGGATCTTGTTGACCTCGAAGCGCGGCTTGTTCTCGAACTGCTCTGCGAGCTTGCCTTCCCATTGCGCGCCAGCTACCGAATAGAAGCGGCGGTCTTCGAGGCAGAGCTTGCGCTCTTCCTTCTGCGCTGCTTGCACTAAGTCAAAGAGCCGCAGCGATTCAGCGTGCATCTTCTCGAGGTCTTCTTTCGGTGAAGCGGTTTCTTCTTTAATTGGGTAGTCCATGGTTATCTCCTCGACATTGGATTATTAGCTGATTGGGGCGGTCTGAAACCTTTGGGCAAAGCTGCTTTGTCCTTCGGCGTAGTGATAGAAGGGAACAAGGCAGCGAGTCCCCAGAATAAAGCATCTGCGCGGTTAGGCGACTTGCCTCCGACGAAGCCGTGCGTCGAGAAGCCTGCCATCTCGTCTTCGAGCTCAGGCATATAGCCGATATGGCGCACCTTGCCTTGCTCATAAAGCGCAGAGAATGGCTCAGCGCGCTGGACCTTACCGCGTGATGCCGTGACCTTGATAAAGTTCGTGCGAGGCCTGCAAGTCTTGATGACATATTCGACCATCGCGCCGCCGAAGTTCACCTCGCCCACAATTGCGTCGGCTTCATGGCGGTCATAAGCATCGGTTGCGACCTTGCCCCATGTTCCTGGGCCTGCCTTCAGCGTCAGGTCTGGTCCTATGTATGCATTGCCATCGGTTCCAAGCCCGACGACCATGATGCCTATCTCGTCATTGTCTGCATTGTTCTCATCATCTGCGCCGCTTGGATCCACAGGTATGACAATGCGAACCATATCGGGCAGCACGCCATCGGTCACGCGCCATCTATCAATGAACTCCTCGGCGAACAGCGCATCGGGATTTGCATCGGCGTATTCGCCTTCGAGGAAACGCTTGCGCGCTCTTGCGCTCATGGCACGCAGCGTGTCGAGATAGCCATCGACGATGTTCTCTGCATTGTCTTCAGGATTGATCTGCATGCTGCCATAATTCTCAGGATGAGGCAGCGGAATCTTTGTCTCTGGATGCACCTTGAGGATGAACAGCTTATAGGACCAGTGCGCTTTGGTGGAGGGATTGCAGTCGAAGTACAGGCGCGGCTTGAGCGCGCTATCTTTGAGGCCTTCGATGTTCTGCATGCAGCGCTGAGCCAAGCGCGTGATGGCAGTCTCGATAGATGCCCAGGGAATCTGCGAAGACTCATTGAAGTAGATGGTGACGAACTCCATGCCGAGAATCTTCTCGGTGCGTTCCTTATCGTCAAGACCTGCAAACCATATCTCTGAGCCATTATCAAACCGCGCGAACCAATTAGATTTGTCCAGCATGAAGCGCACTTCAGGAAAGCAGAGCTTCATTACTTTCGGGAAGGTGTCAAAGACAACCGAATTCTTCACGGCATTGAAGCGGAAGCGGACAATCGCATGCCTCGAGCCTGCTGCCTTGAGCGCTCTAACGATGATGGCGCGCACTAGCACGAAAGTCTTACCGCTGCGGCTGCCCCCGAATAGCATGAGGTAGAGGAATGAGCCAGCCAACAATGCATTGGCTGCGACTTGCTTGGCAGTGAGTTTGAAGTCGCTCATAGTTCTCCGCCATTCAGGATATATGTGCGCAAGCTTTCGCATAGCCATAAAGCATCCTTAAGGTCCATCCGCGACGAGCGCACAAGCAACACTCCTTCCTTATCAAAGCCAACAATAAGGACTTCAGGCAGCTCATCATCCTGCGCAAAGTCCAAAGCTGACTGCAGTGCTTGCTCAGGCGTGAATGTGGTTGTAGGCGGGAGATACGAAATTTTGCTCATAGCTTCGAGTCCTCAGCAGACAGCACGACGCGAACAGGATTCTCCGGATCACCACTGTGCTCTGTGCGTGCTAGCTTAGGCACATGGTACTCGATGACTTGGATGAAGAGCGCGGCAGCTTTCTCAGGATTGGGAGCGACAGCAGTATAAGGAATGGGCTTCTTGCGGGCATCGAGCATCGGAGGTTTACCTTCAGCAATCTCGTCAAGCCACTTCTGCAAGCGATGAGCATTGCCATCAACGAACTTGCCTATTGCTTCGCGTGCTGCGCTCGTCGCTTTGCCTGGTCCGCGCTTGCCTGTGCCTTTCTTCTCAGGAGGCAGCACTTCGACTTCTGGGACGATGACACTGGGAACGCTGCGCTTTGCTCTCGGTTTCGCTGTAGCGGTTTTTCCACGCCTTTTTGACCGTACGATCTGCTTGCTGATGGTAGCCATAATGCCTTGCTCCGCTTGAGATTTGCGGCGATTGTAAGAACATCGCAGCGAGAAAGATACCAATCAGCACAATCTCAAATGAGCGCATGCTATGGAGGCCAATAACACCAAGCCTTCCAATCTCGCGGGCCTGCATATGGAGGCCAATTCTTCAGCAATTCTTCAGCACTTTTGGTGACGTGAGATGTCATGGAAGGCTTGGTATCATTAGCTTCTGTTAGTATTTATCTCATCATCTCAGCTATTAGTTAAACCTTTATAGAAAATACTTTCATATAATATGTTTAAGGATGCTTATGTATATAATATGTTGTACTCTATTCTGTAAAGGCGGAGCCCTCGACGTGAAGTATCTGAAGAGCAGGCACTTGAGGCTATACAGCGTAAGGCGTTCGGCTACTTTTGCCCTCCTGAGATTCTCTGAGAATAGCTGAAGAATTGCCTGTTTATTAAGCAAAGTGCTGCGTTCTGCGTTTCCGCCTGGTTTACTTTCGCGCTTTAAAGATATTAAATGAGTCCTCGTTAATCATATTAAAAGGAGCAAAAACATGCTGACCTCTATTGATGTGCCGGAAGATCTGATGAAGCGCATTGACGAATTTGTCGCAGCACGCAAAGCTGCAAAAGCCGAGCCTTATCGCTGCAACGAAGCCGAGAAGCTGCATGCGAAGATGCTTGCTGACACTCAAGGCCTGCCGGCTGCAAATGCCTTCCTTAAATCTTTGCAGCCGCCTAAGCTTCCAGCTTCGCGCGGTGCTGTGATCTGCGAGCTTGCGCAAATTGCATTAAGCATGCTGCCTCCCGAGAAGCTCGGAAAAACCGAAGCTCCAAGCACAAGACTCCCGCCTCCTCGTAAGACTAACGTGCGAGTTCATCGCATCGTGAAGTAAGCATCGGGTTACTCGCGCGCAAAGGCGGTATATATTGGCCATCGTCAATCGGTTCACTTATTACTTGGAGGAATCATGTCGGACGAGTTGTCACCCATACCGAAGCGCTCGGCTTCGAGGAGCAAAGCTCCACCGGGCAAGAAACCAAAAGTAGCGAAAGACGATACAGCGGAACTGATGGCGGCAAAGCTTGAGACCTCATGCCTTGACCTCGCCGATGCAAAGGTTCTGGGCATCAAGCCCGCCGATGCTGCCGATCTTCTCAGGGCCGAGCTTCCTGTCAAGAAAGCGATGGAGCTGCCTTACTTCGACGCGAAGGGCAAGCGCACAGGATTCAAGCGCTGGAGGTATCTGGAAGACACCCGCAATGAATTTGCGGCCAAGACCGATGCAAAGCCCATCCGATATGTGCAAGCAGCGGACACAGTCTCCGAGGTCTACATGCCTCCTCTTGTCGACTGGGCAGCCATCCAAAAAGATACCTCATTCGAGATAGTCATCACCGAGGGCGAGCTTAAGGCTGCATGCTGCACCAAGTTCGCGACGCCTTGTCTGGGTCTCGGCGGCGTGTATTCCTTCAAGAGCACCAAGCGCAAACTCCCTTTGCTGCCCATCTTCTATGACTTCGAATGGAAGGGGCGCGTCGTCTTGGTCGCTTATGATTCGGATGCCCACACAAATCCAATGGTGGTCAGAGCGCGCAATGAACTCTGCCGCGAACTGCTTGCCCTGGGCGCGATGCCCTACATCGTCAATGTCACTTCGGCCGATGATGATTCGAAGCGCGGCCTGGACGATGTGCTCTACCAAGAAGGCTCTGACG
>JBAZVL010000016.1:0-28833 GCA_041660905.1 Gallionella sp. | reverse complement strand
CTCCTCGCCAGTTCCTTCCTCAACTTCCTTCTTCGTCGGCACTTCCAGAATCGCTACTTCGTACAGGGGCATGACATTCTCCTTTCGGTTAAGGGTTAAAGGACAGCATCCGCGCCACGTCCTGCGGTCGGAGAAGGGGAGGCCCGACAACGAGGGGGGACGGCGAGGGGGTCATTTCGTTGCCCTGATGGGCGTCACTTTGCGACTCACGCGGAGGCCGATCCATTCGCGTGGAAGGAAGCACACTGACATCCTTTTCTGGTTCCCCCATTCGTTAAACCAATTATCCTTGCGTATCCCGGCATCACCGGCGTCGCTGACCACTTCATATGTTCCATTTGCTACGACCGTGTAGGTGACCCGATAGGGAGGTTTCGGAACGGGGCGAATATACTCACGCAAATATGCGACACTTGCGCCATCTCCCAGCCATATCCTCCCCGGCCTTGTCGCCCGGAAGTTGTCTCCATTCCTCACCGTCACCGTTATCGACTTCGGTATCTTCGTCATCCCTCCTCCTCCGGCAGGGTTGCGCGGCGGTCTAATTCAGCGAGGAACATGTCCCGCGCTTCCGGCTGGAACGCAAACACGTTCACGGGAGCGTGCGCCCAACGCACCGCCTCGCGTAACCGCCCCGCCTCGGCTTCGTGTCGGCAAGGGGATATTTCCTGAATGGCGTTGATGGAGTGCATGGCGCACTCAATATCCTCCGGCCCATATCCGCCAACGATCCATCTGCAAGCAATCTTAAATTGCTCCTTTATGCGGCACAGTTGCCCCTCCGCCTCCTTCAACGCGGCGTCGGCGGCGAGGATGGCTTTCTGGTTCTCTGGGACCTCGTGTTCATTGCGGGCAATTTCATGCGCCCACCTTGCCGTGGATACTATTTCCTCCCACGCCTTCCGCTCGTCGGGTGTCATGCGCCCACTTCCTTCTTCTGACCACACCCGACACATTTGACGGTGATAACGGTGCCTTTTTTGGAGGACTTCACTTTAACGGCGATCATTGGAGAACCGCAAAATTCGCAAAGTGGTTGCATCTATTTTTCTCCCTTCAGGTACACGCAGAGGGCGTGGGAGATATTAAGCGTGTATTCCCGTGCGGCTGGCAATTCGGAAATTATCTTCGCCATCCCCTCCACGGTGATCCGGGAGACGATGGCCTCGGCAACGGTGGCGCGGGAGAGGGCGGCGCGGAGAGAGTCGCGCATAAGTGCAACCCACTCCGCATCGTCGTGATGGATGACCACCGTTTCCGGTGTGGCGAACGCGATCATCTCTCTATTCAGCCGCTCATCCTTTAGGTCGGTAATCAGCATCCTCCCCCTCCTTCCATCTTCAGGGCGCGTACCTTCCTCCCCCTCGTCACGCGGAGGGGGGCAGGTCAAGTGGGTTTCTCGGTCTGGATGTGCCAGTCACCGGGATCGTGGCCCTGTTCCATGCACAGTGCATCCTCCTCGGTACATGCCACCTTGTACCCGGGCTGACAGTCGTGTTGCGGTCCTTCTGAGCACGGTGCCAGATCGGTGACCTCGCACCCGCACTCGTTGTCGGGATTGCACAGTCCGCCGAACCCGTGGCACACGAGGTAGTTTTCGATGATCTCCTTGACAGTCATCCCGCTCCCTCCTTCCTCCCCTTTCGGCGGCACACGACGATGGTCGCGCCGAGGAGGGAGCACAGCCAACGGAGGAGGAAGAGGCCCTTCGGAGGGATCTTCGTTACCGATACCGTGACGGTCTTCATGCCGCATCCTCCCCGGCTATTTCATAATCCTCCCCGACACATGGCATCTCTGCGCCTGGATACGGATTCCGCAACATGGCATCGGCCTTCCACGGGTAATCGTTAGGTACTTTCTCATCCAACATGCCCCCGCTGCCCAACAAGTCGTCCAGGGTAACTTGATGTCGTCCCCACTTGATGCCGACACCATCAAGACCGTTATAGACGACGGTCCCGTAGCGACCATCGGACAACCGAACTACAGTTCCGGCCTTCATTCCGGTGCTCCTTCCAATGGGCGCGGCAGCGTTCCGTCCATCTTGTCCTGCAAGTCCCTCAACGCTTCCTCCCACGTTAAGCGGGCGGGGTACGTGTGCAAGTGGCGGGGAGTGTAGACCGAGCACTCCGGCACAATGCTTCCGTCACCGTGGATCATTATTACGTAACGCATGGAGCAATACCCCGGTTCCATGTGTCGTAACTGTGCGAGAGCGTCATTGAACTTCATCATTTCTCCTTTCAAGTTTGGGCGGTCGCCGAGGGTGCGGGATTCTCCATAGGTGCTCATGGACAGGTCACGAACCTCGCTTTCGGTCATCCCCGCATTCCCTTGCCCAAAGGGTTTCGCGCCCTCAGCGACCTTCACGCCGTCGTCTCCCCGAAGGGATGCGGCGCAATTAGAACGGGATGTCGTCGTCCGGCGGCGGTGCATTATCCGGCGTCGCCGTCGAGGGTTTCACCTTCCCAAATACGCATTGATTTGCCAGGATCTTCACGCGGGAGTATTTCTGCCCGTCCTTCTCCCACCTGTCTTGAGTGAGTCGCCCGATCACGGTCACGCTTGATCCCTTCACGGCGAAATCTGCGACGTACTCCGCGTGTTTCCCGAAGGCGACCACATCGAAGAAGGACACTTCCTCCTTCTCTTTTATCTTCGTGTTGTGGGCGATGCTGAATTTCAGTACCGCCGTACCGGAGTCAGCGAATTTTACCTCGCCGTCTTTCGTGAGGTTCCCGTCGATGGAAATGTGATTTACGAAACTCATGCGGCGGCTCCCTTCTTCGATTCCTCATCTTCGAGGGCAGAGATCAGGTTGGATGCTTCGTGCTTTTTCAAGTCCTTGATGGATTCCAACTTCTCCAACTTCAAGGCATTGATGACCCATGCGCGTTTCGCTTCCCGATCCGTGATGCCGAGACTCCCGAACGTGGCCTGAATCTTGGCGATCTGCGCGGGGGTGATTGCGTCGGGGTCCGCCTCCGGGGGCGGCGGTTCCCCTGCTGGGGGCGGAGCGTCCGCGCCCGATATGAGCCACGCCAACAGTTTCTCTCCCGACTCCCTGGAGGGCTTGAAATACTGACCATCGAAGAGGGAGGTACGGTCTTTCGATGTGGATGCGACATGCTCAATCGACAGGTCGAAGAACACGGTAAACTCGTACTCCATTCCTTCGCGCTGGATCGGGGCCATCCCGACCTTGCGCGGAACATCCTTCCCTTTGTCGTTCTTCTCGATGACGTATTCCGTCTTCGAGCGAACCGTGGCGACGATATGACAACTGCTCTGCAACATCGCCTCGACAAGCGCGTTATGCTTCGGGGTGATCGTCCGCCAAGCCGTGTAGGAATTGCCTCTGCCGCTGTCGGCGATTTTCCCCTGCTGGTCGAGAAGTCCACCTTCCCCCGACCATGCGTGGGATAGGGAGTCGATGATGATGGTCGAGTATCCGGCCTTCTCCGCCGCCTTGATCCCCTCGATGTACTTGTCCGTGGTGAAGGGGGATTTGATCGGGAGAACGTCGTACTCTCCAAGATCGGCGTATAGGTCGCCGGATCCGTTCTCCGTGTCGATCATGGCAATCTTGCCGCCGAGTCCGAATGCCAGGAGGAGGGCAGAGAATGTTTTCCCCGATCCCGATGGACCGGAGATACCGCATCGCAACTTCGCTTTCTTCCGTTCCGCTTTCCGAAACTCTGCCATCACCAGCACCTCCCGTTTTTGCGTAGCCAGCCGTCCCTATCAACCCGCCTACTCGCGGCCCTACTATCCCAAATCGAATCTTCCGCTTCCTTCCTGATCTTCTCCCGCAACACTTCCCGATGTTCGGCGCACGATGAGCAGGGGCAATTGATACGCAACTCACCAGACCCGTTGGGGCATAAGGGGAGGAAGGGCATCACGTGGACAATTCCTTTTCCATCTCGTTTCTCTCTTCCTCCATCCTCTCGCCCCATTCGCGTAGTTTCGAGTTTGAGTCTCGGAGCATATTCATGTAACAATTCTTCCCGTCGCATACAGTACGGATATCTCCAACTACATCCGCGAGGATCGCCCGAACGTCCACCGGGTCCATCACATCGAACTCTTCAAGGTCACTTTCAAGCCGATCCGCCGCCTTCGATAGCAGAGAAATAACGCTGTTTATATCCGGGCAGGTCTGCCCAACAGGGCAACTGCTGTATCCACGATAACGTCTCATCCGATCCATCCCGCGAACGTGACGCTGAAGACAGCCACGATGAACGCGGTCAATAGGAGGTTGAGGATCATCTCTTCGGCCTCAACGCTTTCAGTCGCGCCTCGGCTTCCTTTTTACGCTTATCGAAGTCCTCCACCCATCCTTGGTACTCGTTGCGGAGTCCCTCAATGGCGCGGTATGCAGAGTGGAGCGGGTCATTGGATTTCCTCAACTTCGCATCGCAATCGAGGCAGTACGTTCCATCCCCGCTGCCGCTAAAGTAGACGGCATGGTGGTATTCCCGCGCCTTCGTTTTCTTACAATCCCAACAGATGTCTTGACCACACAACAGGCACCGATCCAAAGCATGGGCCTCGCCGCCGCAGAAATCGCAACCGATCCGCTCCACCATTTCTTTTTTCTTCATAACGCGGCCTCCGTGAAAAGTATCTTGCCCATCGCCCACCTGACCTTGTTCACGAATCCCACACGGGAGGTTCGCCAGTTCCGTCTAGGGTACGGCGCGATGCTGATTGCGCCGAAGGTGGTCGAGGATGCGCTCCGCGCTCGGCTTCATAACAGATACCCCATTTCTTGCATAAAACGGATTGGGTCTTTATCTGACTTCTTTAGATTGCACGTCGGACAAGTAATCTGGATATTACTATCCGAGTTTTTGCCTCCTCGGATTATTGGGACAATATGGTCTACATGGTAGCCGCGTATCTTTAAACTCTTTTTACAAATGGCGCATTTACTTTTTTGAACTGTTAATAGTTTAGATACAATCCCGTCCGTTAATTTTCCCCCATTGAGCTTTTCCTTATGCCTCCGCTTTAAGTTTCTAGCTATTATTTTTTCTACATTGTTTTTCCTATAATTACGTCCGCTTTCTTTTATCTTCTCCTTGTTCTTTTCATAGTATAAAGAATCGTATTCTTTCTTTTTGTCCTTATCTATTTTCATGTTGTAATTCTTTGTGCTTAATTTTACTTTGTCGGGGTTGGCTATACGCCATTCTCGGCTATGCGCTTTAGCTTTCTCTTTTTGACTTGCATATATCTCGGCCCTTTTTATGGCTAACTTTTCTGCGTTCCTGTAATACCACGCCAACTGATATGCGTTCTTTTCTTCTCTGTTCACTTTAATGCCACCATCTCCAGCACCGCTTGCAGACCACCGCGCCGGAGGGGAACGAGAAGGTGTCGTGCGAAAAGAGCCAGCAGATCAGGCGTCTCACGATTTCCCTCCCACTACCTTCCTGAATATCCCCGCCTTCTCCCTGAACGACTCGCGGGCCTCGTCCGACAATGGCTCGAAGCCCTTCGCGGCGGCCTCATGGAAGAGGGGATCGATGGACGGAAGGTGCGCGGGCATCACGGAGGCGCGAGGGGCGGGGGTACAGGATTCAACGTGCGCCCACGTAGCATTTTCCTTGAAACACTTCGGGCAATGCTTATTCTCCATCTCCTCCTCCTTTCGTGTGCGGGGGCGGCTCACGGCCATCGGGCTATATCCAGCGCTGGTCGCTCACCTTTGGCCGAGTGCCGCCCCCTTCTTGCGTTGGCGGCGGATGCATGCAACCCGCAGGTGCGTCATCCGTCTGGTAGCGCATGGCATCAGAATGACTCGCCACCACAGCGGCCACTACTCCATGTCACCCCCGTCCGCGTGACGGGACGCGCCGCCAACTCTGCAAAGACCATCCGCCGAACAACTTGGTGCTTCCTCCCGTCAACGAGCGGTGCCCTCGGGGAGCCTTACCTCCCCTCCGTCATCAGCAGCCGAAGCGTCCCGTGAGGGATGGCCCCAGCCCGTGCCCGGAGGGGAGTCGAAGCCCGGTATATCCGGGGGAGTGCGTTATCTGGAAATGAGTATGAGGGATGAAAAATTAAATTGCAAGCATTATTTTCTGGAAATGAAAAATATGTTGCAATCGCAGGATGGATGCTATATAAAAATGGCAGGAGGACGTTATGGCCCTGAAATTCAGCGATCCCGAACGGCACATATTAACCACGAAGGCGGGCATTTCACGCCAACTCATCGACCAATGGGAGCGAGGGACGTGCAATCCCGGCAAGGATAATGCCCTCATTGTGGTCGAGTATACGGGGCGCGACCTTGTGGATGTTTTGTACGGGAGAAATCCCGGGGAGAAGAACGGCAAGGATTCAGCGGCGTAATGCCCTCCTGCTGCCTTAATTCCTCCACCTGCCTCGCCGAACGCCAACGTGCCATGCGCCTAAATGGTCCCTTTGGGTGGGGGATCAAGTGCATGGACTGTATCGAAGGATGCGCCCGCCAAATGGATAAGTGGCGACCGGAGCCTGATGTCCATGACACTCAGTCCCCCGCTGCCCGCCGTAAATACGATCCCCTCCCTCCGTCGTTCTGCTCCATGTGCGGGAAGCCGATCACGAGAGGGGCGACACGTTGCCGCGCTTGTCTCGACTCCACGCGCACGAAGACGAAGGGGCCGAAGCCGGAGAGGGACCGGACGCGATGCAGGAATGGTCATTCCCTCGAAAAGTACGGGATATCGAGAAACGACGGTGGAGTGAGATGCCGGATATGTACGCGCAACAGGAAGCACGAGGCGTACCAGAGGGCAAAGGAGGCGACCACGTGACCTGCCCCCATCCATTCAAGTCAGTCGTCGGTTACAACGAGAAGTCCCGCGCCATCGAGTGGGTCTGCTCAATCTGCAAGGTACCCGGCTCGACCAATTGGGAAGCCGCCCACCATTGGGAGAGGGCCGAGGCGATGATGAGGTTCTATGAGAAGGAGTCGCCGGAGATGGCGGGGGCGAAATAATTGCCGATCCGTATTAAGAACTGGGAACGCTTTCAGCATTTCAAGGACCGCCGCCCTCCGTGGATCAAACTATACCGGGACATTATTGACGATGTTGATTTCCATGAACTCGACCCCTTATCAGCAAAGCATCTCATTTTAATATGGATAATTGCCAGCGAGACGGATGGAGTGCTTCCTTGCACTAAGAAATTAGCGTTCCGACTGCACACTACAGAAAAGCAAGTTGAATCAACCGTCTCAAAACTTTCCCATTGGCTGATACATGACGATATCAGCACGATATCAGCACGATATCAAGTTGATACACCAGAGACAGAGACAGAGACAGAGACAGAGACAGATGTGCATTTGCACGATACACAAGATTTGCCAGCAATTCCTGTTAAGAAAAGGGAACGCCTCACCCCTCGGTATGACTACCCGAGGGACTTCATGCGGTTCTGGTCTGAGTATCCACGACGGGAAAATAAATCGCAGGCATTCCGTGAATGGGAGAAGGAGAAGAAGTACAACCCGAAATTTGACCTTGAGAAGATCGTTGGGGCGGCTCGTACCTACTCGACCGAAGTATCCGAGACGGAGCAGCGGTTCATCAAGATGCCGTCAACCTTTCTCCATGCCGGGACCTGGCTTGAGAAGGTGTACCTGCCCGAAGAGGCTACAGCGTGACCACACAGGAGCGCGTCAAGGAAGAAGCGGAGAAGAACCGCAAGGCGATCATTCGCCTACGGGAAGAGGTCGGGGATGCCCTCACCGACTATCAGGATCAGCAATCCCTGTCGATCACCGCCGAGGAAGCGTACCGGATTGCCTGCGAAGAGAAGAAAAGTGGAAAGAATCCCATACCGACGATTCCGTTGTGGGATGAGCGGTTCGGTCCTCTTCGCCCCGGCAACCTATATGTGATTGCTGGCTACCCCGGCGTGGGGAAAACAAGTTTTGCCCTGAATATGGCATGGGCCATCGCACAGCACGAAAAGGAATGGTTCTGCTGTCTGGAGATGGAGCCTTCCGAAGTCCTCACCATGATGGCCCCGATAGCCTGCCCGGATTTCCCCGTGTCCGATCAGGATGCTTTGCTCGCTGAAGCGTACTCCGTGATTCAGCCGACCGGAATGAGGTTTTCCCGCATCCCCGGCTCCCGTGACTGGAAGGCGATGTTCAAGTCCATCTTCCGAACGGCGGAGATGGAGCAGGTGAAAGTCCTGTTCATCGACAATTTCATGTACCTGACTCGCGCCACGAAAGACGTGCTTGCTGTCGAGGGAATCGTGTCGATGGGGCTAAAGCAGGAGGCGCAACGTCTCGGCATCCCGATTGTCCTCCTGCATCACCTTCGAAAGCCCGACTCAGACGATATCGAGCCGGAACCGGGAGCACACGCCATGCGGGGATCGGGAGCACTTCACGCTGATGCATCCGCCGTGGCGATTCTTCACCACCCTCTGATAAAGGGTGAGGGGGAAACGTATTCGACGCGGCATCCTGTTGGTTATCTGTCGGTCGCCAAGTCCAGGTTTGGGGGCGGCGGGAAGAAATACGTTCGCCTGAATGGGGAGCGACACACCTATTCCTCTGCCATGTCCTACGAATATCAGCATCCTCCGAAGAGGAACGGGAAGCGCAAGAGCGAGGCGGACTAATGGCGGCATCTTTCGACGACATCATGCTTGAGGCGGCGGAGATGGTTGGTATATCGGCACGAATGGCCGAAGAAGAAATGAGGAGTACCACATGCGACCCGATAGTGCTCGAAAGTCTCATGGGCCTTACCCGCGCCTGCAAATCGTTGATGCTCCAAGCAAAGAGGCGGGCGCGTTGGGGATGACTGACGAGGAATTTCAATTACTACTGGCGTCTGCCCGTATCCCTCGCGGATCGAAACGGGAGCATGACTACCTTGAGGCTCGCAAATGGGCGGGAACAGTGGCGGCTGATCGAGGAGATTACGAGCGACTGGTTCAACTCGCCGCGAACTATGTGGGCGTGTAAATAACCCCCACCGAAAGGAGGCCGGGATGAAGTTGTCGGAGACGCAGCAGAAATTACTCGCACGGATTAAGCGGGCGAAGGTGTACGCGCTGAACCCCAAAGAAGATATTTCCGCCCAGATATTGTTTCGGGCGGGCCTGATACGGCTTGTGGGAATCACGGCGTATCCGGTGGAGGGGAGGTGAGCGAAAAGGATGTTCAAAGCGCGATCCTGCAATACCTGGCGAAGGCGCAGATATGGTGCCGTCGGTATCATCCACAACCGTTGCGGGGAAGAACGGGGCGCGTGATCGTACCGATTCGCAGGCCGGACGGGAAGCCCGATAAGGGCCACCCGGATATTGTCGCCAAGACCAAAAACGCAACCATCAATATCGAGTGCAAGGCCATCGACGGCAAGCAGAGTGCGGAGCAAAAGGCATGGCAGGCGGAAGCGGAGGCACGAGGGGAAATATACATCCTCGCGTATGACGTGCAGGACGTGATGAGGCTGTTTGAAAGGCCAGAGGCTTGACCTTCCCCGACCTTGACGCGGAGTTGGACCGGATGTTTCCGGGGTGGAGGACGTGGCGGGAAGTAGTGCCGAGGCGGAAGGAGGAGGAAAAGACGATGGAGGACCGATTCAGGGAATTTATCGAGGAACACAGAGAGGAGAAAGAAAATGTGTAGAGGTTGTTATAAAGAATACGGATCACCGTCTATCGTAAACGGAACAACCGTAAAAATGGCTGAAGTTATCGGGGAAATATATGAATTTAGTTGTGTTGGTGGTAACGCCCACATTGTAATAGATGATTGGAACCTTAACGACGATTCGATCCGGTTTTGCTTAAAAGTATGCGAAGAGAATGAATCCTGTTATTCAAAAGAGCAAATAAATTTAGAAAAAGTGTGTCTTACAACCTTACTCTCGATGCCGTTGGATCAACGCGCATCAGCACTTGCGATACACAATGGCTGGCTGGAGATCCCAAGCGAGTGACCCTCAAGGAACTCTACGCCTGGGCCTACTCCGTCCACGAATGCGGGGGGATGTGCTCAACGTGGCCCGAGCGTGTGTCTGTTGCGTCGAAGCGGGCGGAAACGGCGACGATGAGCGCATCCACGCGGAGGGCATCGCAAGCGGAAGGGTATCCGCCGTTGAGGAAAGCCCTCGACGTCCTGATAACCGTCGAAGCGTGTGATAGCACGTCCTACCTGGTGCCACTGCTACTCGCGCAAGGTGAGGATGCGGACATTTTATGGGACAAAATACCGAAATCCATAATATGCGATAGGTGTAGAATCCGCAGATATGCCACACAGTTACACACAAAACGGTGTCCGCGATGCGGGGGGACGCTGAAGACATACCCGGATATGATCCTTGAGGACGAGGAGGACGCGATAAAGAGGCTCAATGGGGGAGGGGTGAAAGTTGAATAGACACCTGACGGGCTGGAAAGCCATCGGCGCGCACCTGGGCATGTCAGCCAGCGGAGCAAAGCGGCGGACAAAGAAGGGGCTACCCGTCTACCGGGAAGAGGGGAAAATACCGTGGGCTATCGCGTCAGAACTGGACGAATGGCGACGTAAGATGTCGGGAGGGGAAATGGTCGGGAGCCGGTGAGACTCCCGACCGGATGAGTCCTATAGGTCAACCCTATGCCTTGGCGTACTTCGCCGTTTGCGCTTCCTCGTAATCTCTGATTGCCCGTCGTAGATCCGGTTCAAAATGATCCCCACGCCATGAATTGACGGCAAAGGTTACATCCGGGAGCAGACCGACATTCAGCACGGCACAGCGGCCATTCACCGTCAACGTGTCTTCCCCGTCATCATTTGGGAACAGGACGGCAACAAAATCCTTAGTGGTATTGGCCATATCCTTATGTGCCTTGTCCTGAAAATGCACGGCGTAGAAGCCAATCCCGCCGACTCCATTGCGATGGTATTGGACATTGATTATCTTCATTTCCCCTCCTCCTTTTTCTCGCCTTTCGGCTTATTCCAGTATGGGCTGTGACACTTCGGGCAAACCACGGGCGGTTCTGTCGTGCGCGGGAGCCACTTGTGACCGCATCGCTTGCATTCTTGGAAGTTGACGGACATCAGGTCCTCCTTTTTTCGTCTTTAACGATGTTGGTTTCACCGTCCCAAACGAACACGTAGCCGTTTTTCACCGATCCACCAACGAGTCGCCCTTTCCAGTTCATTTTGTCGCACAAGGCGACGGCGGCCTTGCGGTGTACTTCTTCCCCACTCAGTTCATACGGGTAGGAGATGGTGGCTCGGTTGCCGTCCTCGTCCGATGCGGTGATCCTGGCCCCTCGTGTGTTCGTCGGTCCGTGGTACTTGGTCACAATGGCTTTCATGGTGGGCCTCCTTTAGTAGTTTGCGAGCAGGGACGCATCCCGCCCGTTGATGGTCAGGTTTGTACGCCACCCGCGTGGATCGCCTTGGAACTCGACCTGCCAACCATGCTTCGCGCAAATCTCACGGATGCGCCTCTCAAGGTTGGCTTCCTTCTTCTCGTCCCGCGCCCGCCATTTCTCGTCCTCTACCTCATAGCGGTACGTCTTCCCATCCCTGATTTCGGTTTTCATCCGGGGCCAGCCGTTGCAGCCGTTCTCGTCGATCCGGTGGAGCGTGGAGGTGTGGCGATGAATCAAGGCCGCGTCCTTCTCCTGATCGTGTGTCAACTCCAAGGTGCTGACCAGTTTCATGTAGTTTTCCATCGTCCGCTTATTCATCGCCTTCTCCTTCTCCGCCCTATTGCCGGGGTCGGTCGGCTTCTCGTTCTCTTGCCTTAGTATATAAGCAAACTGTGTGCCCATAATCATGGAGCGTTAAAGTATTGATTTATAATGCAATTCAATAATGTGTTTCCGTAAATTGTTTGGCATCAATACCAAGAAATGATTAAAATCATATACTTAAGGATATGACGTAAATTGTCACCGTGACAAAAATTGTCATCAATTTACGGCACCGATCCGGACCCGCAGCCCTCGAAATCACCAACTACGATTTAGAGGAGGCCAAAAATCAAGCCGTTCAAACGCGGTCAAATGCGGCCATATTAGACTACCTGTAAATAATCGTTGACGGGGGCCGAAGCAAGCCCGCAAAATCGCACATAATGGGGGGAAGTGAAGGGGGGCAACCCTGGGAGTGAGCGAAGCGGAACGACCGCCCTGATCTGGCCCGATAGGGCCAAGGGCCAGCAAGCACATCAGCACCACCAATCAACCAAAGAGGGAAGACGATGGAGACGGCACAAGGAATACTGTAACGGAAAGGGTACACCGTGACGGTAAGGGTGAAGGAAAAACGAAAATACATGGCGTCAAGGGCTAAGGGGGAGACGATAACTCAATCCGCCAGGGACGCAGGAGTGGCGAGGATAACGGCCTACCGATGGGAGACTGCCGAGGATGTAAGGGAGTCTATCGACCAGTTAACGAAACAGTATGTTTCCAAACTGCCGGAGGCGATCAAGCTATCGCACGACCTGGTAGACGCAGGGAACACGCTCGATAAGATACCGGAGAATGGGAAGATACTCGAACTTGCAGCCAAGGAAGGGGCCAGGATACAGCAATCGGTAGGCATAGCACCGACACAAACAGCCCCGCAAGCAATTATTAACATAATGAACATTGACGCTCGACAGGTTCATGTCTCTGGCACTGTTGGTGAACTTCTACGCAAGCACTTTACCTTAGACGCCGATTCATCGATAAACCCACCAGTCATTGATATTACCGATCCTGATGAAGCAGCAATAGATAACGAGTGTCGATAGACCAGTGTATGTCCTACTTTTCCCAGTGGGTTGGCGTGGATAAAGGGCTGGCGGGTTTCGATAGGGTCACGTAATGGCTATTATGTCAAATAGCCCTACACCCCGATTCGTCATCACCCACTTATGGCCCGTATCAAGGCATCTATCCCCACTATAACGTAATCGTAATCATGTGGGGTGGGCGTGCATGGTGCCTCCCTGTTCCGGTCCTGGGCAGGTGGATGGGTGCCGGGAGGGGAGCGGTTCCGGTTCCGAAGGTTCCTGAATACTTATCTCATCCCCATTTACACACTAAGGGTAAAAAGGTTTCGCCTCCGTTTCCCCTGTCTCTAACTGATCGCCCATTGTAGCCCCTTCTACGGCCCCGTACGGGCCTATTGGAGCCATATTGCCCACCACCTATCGCCGTTCAGAGAAGGCTCGTGCTGACGCTCGCCTTGCCCTCCTGAACGAGTTCGTCTCGTTGTGCGAGGCCGGTGAGGTTGCCGGGTTCGCCACGTATGGCGACTTCGACCCTGTGGCGGATAAACGGGTTTTATCTCGCGAGGCCATCGAGGAGATACGCGACGCATGGAACTATATGCGCTTCCTGGAACTGAAGCGTCCCGAGTTGCGGTCGCCGATCCAGAAGATCCGGGCGAAGCTGGTGATGCTGTACGGGGAGTTGAGGAAGTTGGAGGAAGCGGAACTGGCGAAGTGACGTGGTGGGAGTTGATCCCCGGCTGTTGGACGATGGGTTGTGGCAATTTTGGCACGGCTTACCGGCCCTGCGCTGATCCTCGCACCGAACCCCAACGAGAGAGGGTGATATCTGAGAGTACAGATATTTAGACTGCCGTACAAGTATGGGCAGACGTTCCGATTCATTCCATTCTCCGATCTTCATTTAGGCCACCGATTATCGTCCGTTTCTAATTTCCGGAAAGAAGTGATCGACCAGTACAAGGATGATCCGGATACCTACTTTATGGACATGGGGGATACCTGCGACCTGATCCTGGCGCAGACGAACGATCCCCGGTTCAAGGCGTCCATGATCGACCGCGCCTATGTAGGCATCGACAACCCGGTGGACGAACTGATAAAGGACGCCTGCGACCTGCTGGCCCCAATCGCCTCCCGCATCGTTTCGATGATGGACAGCAACCATCATCTTGAACTGATGAAGCGGACGGGAACGAACGTGACTCGCCGGATCGCGGAGAAGTTGTGGGGAGACAAGATAGCAAACACCCCCCTGATCGGGCGACTACACAGTTACGCCGGATTCCTTGATCTCCGATTCAACTACGGCGGAAAGTCCGGGGGGCATGTCCGCACAATCCCCTGGTATCTATCTCACGGGGTCACCACTGGCGGGCGCACTCTCGGGGGATCGAAAACATCGGTGGCGAACGTGGCGAGGGGCCGGGAAGCGGATGTCTTCTGCTTCGCCCATAACCATCAACTGTGGGCCGATGATGAGTTGAAACTCGGAATGGCGGCGAACGGTGGAATTACATCGCTTAAGAAAATCCTGATGAACACCGGATGCTACAAGAAATCCCGGTCGGACGATCAGGACACGTCGTGGGAGGAACAAAAGGAGTTCGCGCCGAACGCGATGGGGCACATTGAAGTCTATGCCCACCATGAACGGACACGGATGGATCTATATACGATAAAGAGGATGATCCTGTAATGCCGACATGTCAATGGAATAAGGACCATCCCCGATCAATGCGGGAGTCAAGGAAAAAGTGGCTTACCGCTAATAGGGAAAAACGTAATGAATGGCAAAGGGCTTACTGTAAATCGCATCCAGAAAAGATGCGCGAGTACAAGAAAAGATACAACGAGAAAAATAAAGAGAAAGTGAACAAGAGAAATAGGGATTGGGATAATTCGCTAAAGGGAAAATACGCCACCTGCCGTAGGCAGGCAAAGAAGCGTGGGATTATTTTTGATTTGCCGTATGAATACTTTTGTTATCTCGAACGATTTACATGTAATTACTGCGGAGATTCCGTAGATGGTGTCCGACTTGACAGAGTTGATAGTTCCTTTGGGTATGAAATTGGCAACGTGGTGCAATGTTGTTCCACTTGCAACTACATGAAGAACGATATGAATTATAGGGATTTTGTTGATAAGTGTAATAAGATCGCATTTCTGTGTAACTCAAACGCCTTCGCGGTGGCATCTTGATGGCGCACTACGTCGAGCGGATGATTCTGTAACCGTCAATTTGACGCGAGTTGACGTTAAGTTGACATTTATAGTGCGGAGAATGCGCCCTTTAATCTCCGTATTCAGTCGGTGACATTTTGTCACCAGTTGGCTACAGAACGATACCGGCTCGTATTGTCAACGAAACGGAACAGTATTGTTAACTTCAGGGGGGCATATTGTCAACCCCGTGGTCGATCACGATAACGCCCGTTCCGAAGAGTGAGGACTGCCTAATTAAGACGAGTGACGGGCAGGAGTGGACCGTCAAGGGGTTGGCTTTGTTCGCGGATGGCGGCGAGGGGAATTTGATGAGTTATTACTGGAACTCCCCCGGTATGGCGGCGTCGGGCTTTGTCCGGTCCCTTGGCGAGTCGATCCGCCGGGGAGACGAAATGGCTCAGCAATTTTATCGCGCCATCCTTCGTGGCTTGACGATGGCCGCTGGCGGGAAGGACCGGCAGACGGTATCCGCCGAGGACCTGCTGCGGCGGTGGAACGCCGAGGACACATATAAGGCAGTGAAGGAAGACCCCGAGAAATTCAATTAGCGAGGTTCCCGCCCCGCCCCCACAAGGAGCATCGGGATACTAACCGGCAGATACGCAGGGAAGGGGAGGCCCCCACAAGGGGCCTTTCTGATTCCAATCCTTTAACCCGCTCCCTCAACCGGCCAGGAGGCCCATTTGCCAGCAGCACTCAACGCAATTTTCCATAAGTTCCCGCACGCCAAGGCCCGCATCAAGGACAACCTGCCCATTCAGGCGAAGGGGCATAGGGATCTTCTCGCCGAGGTCTACTGCGATCTTGGCTACACGCGGGGCGCGGAGATAGGCACTCGCCGGGGCAGGTACGCGAAGATCCTTTGCGACAAGAATCCCTTTCTGAAGCTGTACTGTATCGACCCGTGGAACGATTACGTGGAGAAGTACCCGCAGGCGCGGCAGGACTTGATCTACCAGGAAGCCCTTGAAGCGCTCAAGGGTTGCAACGTGGAGATCATCCGCAAGACGAGCATGGACGCCCTCGCGGACATCGAGGACCGGTCGCTTGACTTCGTGTTCATCGACGGGAATCACGAGTTCGATTACGTGGCCCCGGACATCGTGTTCTGGTCGAAGAAGGTCAAGCATGGCGGCATCGTCTCCGTCCACGACTACTATCACTTCCACCTGTCGGGCGTGATGGAAGCCGTTGACGCCTACACGAAATGCCACCGGATCGACCCGTGGTTCACCACGAAGAACCTTGAGCCGACGGCGTTCTGGATCAATCCGTGAGGGTTTCCATCGTCATCGCCGTCCTAGACAGTCACGAGATCTTACGGCGGCAGATGCTTCATTGGGAAAAGTTGAATCTGCCCGATGACGTAGAGATCCTGCTGGTGGACGACGGCAGCGACCCGCCGTTGTCGATACCCGAGGGGTGCGGACTGAAGAATATCCGCATCCACGCGACGAACGACTTCCGCCCGTGGACGCAACCCATCGCCCGCAATACCGGCGTAAAGTTGGCGCGGGGCGAGTACGTCATCTGTACTGACATCGATCACATCCTCACGAGGAAGTTGATCGACGAGGTACTGAACACGAAGGATGACGTGGTGCAGTTCAAGCGTCAGGTGGGCATTCTCGACGAACGCGGAGATTTCGATCAGCGCATCGAGACAATGAAGGCGTGGGGATTCCCGCAGGAACGCATCGAGCATCGCGGACTGAAGATCGTCCCGCACGGGAACAGTTACGCGATGCGTCGGGAGTTGTTCCTGAAATACGGTGGGGGTCGTGAGGACCGGATCACCACGTATCCGAATCAGGAGGAAGTACCCCTTCGCGGGAAGATTCGAAGGGATGCGCGGCGCGGGAATATTACGATTGCGGAGCATCGCCCCACGATCTATATGTTCCCCGTGGGCAGGTACATCGGCGGACTGGACGCCAATCCGTTCGGGCTGTTCCATTCCCTGAGCCGCATCGAATATCTGAACGAGTTCAAGCGGGGCGGCGGAGTGCAGGCGTGAGGGATTTGAGCGTCATCATTCCCGCCCGCAACGAGATATTCCTCCAGCGCACCATCGAGGACGTCCTTGCGAACATCGAGGCGGACACCGAGGTCATCGCCATCTGCGACGGCAACTGGCCCGACCCTCCCGTGCTGGATCATCCGCGAGTCACCATCGTTCATCACACCGAGTCCATCGGGCAAAGGGCCGCGACGAACGAGGGGGCGAGGATCAGTCAGGCGAAATACGTCATGAAATTGGACGCCCATTGTTCCGTGGACAAGGGCTTCGACGTGAAACTCATGCAGGACTGCTACTACAAGCGGACGATGGTCCCGATGATGTACAACCTGCACGCCTTCGATTGGGTATGCAAATCCTGCGGCGGAAGGACGTATCAGGGATTGAAGCCCACGGAGTGCGCTTCCTGCAAGGGGGCCGACTTCGAGATGGGCATCGTCTGGAAGCCGAGAGAGAACCGGCTGACGGTATCGTGGCGGTTCGACAATAATCTCCAGTTCCAATACTGGAAGGAGCATTCCAAGCGACCCGAGGCGCAGGGGGATCTGATCGAAACGATGTCCTTCATCGGCGCGTGCTGGCTGACATCCCGCGAGAATTACTGGCTCATGGACGGGCTTGACGAGCGTCACGGTTCATGGGGGCAAGTCGGGACCGAAGTTGCGTGCAAAACGTGGCTCTCCGGCGGGCAACTCATCACGTCGAAGAAGACATGGTTCGCCCATATGTTCCGTACCGGAAACTTCGGCGGCAGCGGATGGCCGTACCCGATTTCGCAGAAGGATATCGACAAGGCGCGGCAGTATTCAAGGGATCTGTGGTTGAACGATTCATGGTCGAAGGCGACACGCCCGCTGTCTTGGCTTATCGACAAGTTCTCGCCTGTCCCTTCGTGGGATAACCCGCCCTCCGTGGCGGTGAGGGGGGGGTAGATGGCGGCGACGGTTAACAATTCTTCGCGTAATGGATCTGCTGTTGCGGCCAATAATCTTAGCACACCATCATTCGCCATTGGCGGTTCAAACCGGGTACTTTATGTCCTTGCTGGCAGCGGTGCCGGGACTCCTGCCGCCTGCAATTCAGTCAAGTGGGGAGGTTCGGGAGGCACAGCTCTTACACAGATCGGAACTACGTTATCATTCGCCACATACGGAAAGGCTACTCTGTGGCGACTGATAAATCCTACTGAGCAAACATCTACCGTGTGGGCGGGATGGCCGTCCAGCCAGGATGAAAGATGGGTCATAGCCGTAGCGGTTCAAGATGCCGACCAGACCACACCGAACAACACCGTCGCAACGGCAACCGGCGCAAACACTAATCCCACCGTAAATGCCGTATCGGTTTCCGGCGACCTTGTACTGGATTTTGCGTCCATTCTTTATACGTCGGCTCAAAGCCCTTACGCCACGAAGGACGCAAGCCAAGCAAACGTAAGCGTATTTGCCGGTGGGGAGATAGCCGAATATGAATGGGCCGGATGTTCCAGTGAAACCGCGTCTACCACATCTACAACGATGTCGTGGACGAAATCCGGCACTATTACCGGGTGGGCCACATTCGCTTTCGCGGTAAATGTGGCGGCGGGGGGCGCATCTAATACACCGTCATCCACCCCGTCCAGTACTCCGTCCTCGACTCCCAGTTCGACGCCAAGTAGTACGCCATCTTCAACGCCTTCGTCTACGCCGTCTAGTACGCCAAGCTCTACGCCGTCGAGTACGGCGAGTCCTAGTTCAACGCCTTCGTCAACGGCCTCATCGACTCCATCGAGTACGCCTAGTTCCACGCCAAGTCCCTCTAGCACGCCGAGTAGCACGGCTTCCAGTACCCCGAGTTCGACGCCTTCAAGCACTCCATCGCCATCGAGTACGCCTTCAAGCACGGCAAGCAGTACGCCAAGCAGCACACCGAGTTCTACGCCGAGTCCGTCTAGTACGCCAAGCTCTACGCCGTCGAGTACGGCGAGTTCAACGCCATCTTCAACGCCAAGCCCTAGCGAGTCGGATGGGGAGGTTCCCAACGTACCGACATTCTTCCACGTGCCAACGGTGCATAGGCACTACAGGTTCAATGGGTATCAATATCCGCATTATTCCAAGGAGGAAGTATGGGCGACACCCCTTTCACCTCAGTAAAAGAAACTGAGAATTTCAAGGTGTGCTTTTGGGAAGGGGTAACACCCAACGATCCCGGCACTCCGGTCCTTTGCGACCAACGCATTCCCAGGTCGGTTCAAGTATACGGCAACTTCGGTGCTGGCGGCTCCGTGTACATCGAAGGTTCCCTTGACGGAGTGCGGTGGGAATCCATCGACCAGTCCCCTGGATTCCCTCTTACCTTTAATTCCGAGGGTCTTGAAAACGTGGGCACGTGTCCAGTATGGGTGCGCCCTCGCGTCGAAGGAAGTTCCGCCACGAAAATAAATGTCTATCTATTGATGAGAAAGGGGTAAGCGATGGCCGACGACAAGACTTCCGTGAAAGAGGCTATCAGCGCGATTCGCGGGATGTCCGCCACGTTCCGTTCCTTTGCGGCGGCGGATTCAGCCCTTGCCGCGCTAATGGGCCTTGATTCCACGCGAGAGAGTTTGAAGTTGCAAGTCAAGGAAGCACAGAAGGAACTTGACGATCTGTCCGCAGGGAAGAAAAGCCTTGCAGATGAAATCGCCAGGGAGGGTAAGGCGCTGGACGAGTTCCAGGCGGAGCGGATGCGGGAGATAGACGCGAAGATCGCCACGTATCTGGCCGATTCGGAAAAGCGATGCAACGACCGAGAGGACGAACTGGCGTTAGTGATCGCCAAACTAAACGACCAGAAGTCCGTGCTTGAGTTCGACGTGTCCAATTTGTCCGATGTGGCCGCAAAGCGGGACGCCATCCTTGCCGAGATCGCCGACCTGAAGACCAAGAGCGCGTTGGAGCAGGAAAAGTTGGATGGCATTAAGGCAGAGATCGCCGCGTTCAAGAATCGGCTGTAGGGGATTCCAATGAGGCGAATACTTATACCCATTGTATCGGTCGCGCTTCTGTACGGTTCCTACGCCATCGCCAACCCCATCGGCGGGTCGCCTATCGGCCCCGCGCATGGGATCGTTAACTCAACGTCCGTGGTTATTCTTGACAACGTTGCCGGTCCTACTGCGGCCCAATGTTACGGGACGTGGAACATCGTCAACGAAGCCATTACCGTGACGTTGCCGACAGCCGTTGCAGGTATGAACATCTGCATACGGGACACGGGTTCCGCGCACGATGTCATCGTTGACGTGCAATCCGGCGACGATATATCTCTTCTCGGTGCTGAAGATACCAACGGAGACGGCATCACAAACGCAAGCGGAGCGTCTACCGGTGATTACGTCTGCGTAATATCGGCCACGAACGGCCATTGGCTTGTAACTCATAGTCGCGGCACGTGGGCGCAACAGTAACCATAACCCCGCAACGCGGGACAGGGAGGAAATAACATGGCTTGCGGCGGGACGATTATTTTAGCGAGGGAATGCGGCTTCTTCGAGACGCTTGCGCCAACTACTTCCACCGGCATCACGGCGGGACTGCTCAAGCCGGAACCCATTATCGGGCTGGCTACCGCGTCCGGCAGCACGACTACCGCGCTCATCCTGCAAACCGGGTCATCGTCTGTTGACGGAGAGACGCGGTACGTCGGGCGGCGGGTGTCCATCACTGCGGGCACCGGAGTCGGAGAATCTTCCACTATCTCCGCGTATACAGGAAGCACACGGTCTGCGGCGGTAGTGTTCACCACCGACCTTGATGGAACGTCCAAGTATCGCATCGACTCCGACTTCGACTTCCTCCCCGCGAAGGAGGCGTTGCTTGTTGTAGAGACGAACTCCATCCGGTACCGAGTGGATGGTGTTGCTCCTGCGGCGGGCGTGGGGCAGATCCTCACGGCGGGACAGTCCATCCTCATCCAAGGCATCGACAACCTCCGCAAGTTCCGGTGCATCGACACTGCGGCGGGCGCGTCGAGTGTCACATGCCACATTTATTTCTAGATGTAGATGTCAGTAAAACTAAGTAAGCAGGAAGTAGAGGCATTAAACGACTTAACTCCGTTACTTTCATTTAAGAGAACCAAGTTAGTAGAATCTTTTCTTAAGTGTAATTCTAAAGTAATAGGAATCTTTAGTGGAAATCAGATGGGAAAGACCGCAATGTGCGCTTATGGGAATATTCTTAGCGTAATGGGTCTTCATCCAACGGTAGAGAAAAACGTAGACTATCCTTGGTGTGAACCATGTGAATTAAGATGGAATTTTGCTACATATCCCAAAGACAATAAGTGTCCCAAGTGCGGAAAGATTCTAACAATATTCTTTAACTCGGTAAGGGTTCTTCGGTTCGCGTCAGAAACACTTCCTGGTCAATCGGCAGACAAGGTAGGTGGAGGGATCGAAGTTAAGAACACGATCTACCCGGAAATTAAACGCTGGATTCCTCAGTCGATCATTAAGAAGGACATAACGGCTCGCTCGCCATCAATAACCCTGAAGGCACTTCTTTCGGGTGGACCTGATATTACGTGCGAGTTCGTGTCTTACGGGCAATCAACACAATCTACCGCAGGAACACAACGTTTCCGGGTGTGGTGCGACGAGGAGCCCCCGTGGGCTTTCTACGAAGAACAACTCCCGCGTCTGCTTGCGGCGAATGGAGATTTTTGGATCTCACTTACTGCGGCGAATAGAAACTCTTGGGTGTACGACGAGATATTTGAGCGGGCCGACGAGTACAACAGGACGCAGATAATTTGCGACAAGTACGGTCTAAAACCGGTTGAACGCAAATCCGCCAACGTGAACATATCCGTCTTCCAGGCGGCGACGGACGATAACCCGACGTTGCGGCCTGACGTGATCGAGCGGCTGTTCGAGTCCTACGATGACCCGGACGTTATCGCCATCCGGCGGTACGGGATCTTCAAGCAGGTATCGGGTCGCATCCTGAAGTCGTTCGACTTCGGCGTACACGTCATAAACGAAGCCAAGTATTTCCCGAGTGGCGTTCCGAGCATTGGCACTCACGCCCGCCTGATCGACTACCACGAGCGGACGAATTGGGCGGTCGGTTGGATGTACCTGTCGGAAGATGACGAGTTGTTCATCTACGACGAGTCGAACCCCTGCCCGGAGATGATGGTCACTAAGGACATCGCAGAGGACATCGGTTCAAGAAGCGGCCCCGAGCGGCGGTTCACGCTGAACCTCATCGACCCTCTTGCGCAGAAGACGCAAAGCAATACGGGCATGTCGGTTGTAGACGATTTGAACCGCATCTTCCTATCGCTGAAGCGCGAGGGAGTCTGTACGGGCGGGTTCTGGATGCCGTGGGATACGAAATCCACGCGAGGCCGGGACCAGTTGATTACCCGTCTGAAGAACTCCGTCGCGGTCGGTGTTCCGTTCAATAACATGGTCACTCGCAACGGTCGGGCGGAGCGGTTGCCCACGATTTGGATCTTCTCGCGTTGTAAGAATTACGCGAACAGTTTCAAGAACTGGCGATGGGAGGAATGGGCCTCCGCGTCGAACGCCAAGGAAGATAAGGATACCCCTCAGCAACGATGGTCGCATTTCCCCATGACGGTTGAGGCGGTATTGAAGGATATGCGGTTCCGTCCTACGCGCAGCGCATCCATGCGGACGACTGCGGAGGAACGGACACTTAGGTACTTCACTCGGGAAGGAGCGAGGGTCTGATGCCTTTATACCAACTTGTCTGCAACAACGAGAAATGCGCGAAGCACGTAAAGATCATGGAGTACATGATCCCCCTGTCACGGTACGACGATGAAGTGAAATGTCCCGACTGCAATGAGCCGTTGGAGAAAATCATGTCCGCTGTTCCGTTCAAAATAAATTGAATTACAGGGTGGCATGAATGGCCGATAAGTCGATAGAAAAAGGCGTGCAGAACGTCCTTGCCAATCTGCATATCGACACCGGTTTCAAGACGGCGATGCAAAATCAGGATCAGGACAACAAGGACTTCGACGCCGCCATAGACCTAATTGAGTGTGAACGCACCGAGGGGGATTACGATTGGCAGTCGGACCTGTTCCTGCCCGAATACCCCGCCATCTACCTGACGCAGATGTCGCTGGACGCCTCGCAACTGTTCATGACCCGCGATTACGCGGATGTCTACCTTGAGGACGGCGCACCGGATTCGGTGAAGAAATCAGCCGCCGCGAAGGAGTGCATCAACCGGACGTTGAACGCGAGGCATACGCATCACTTCCAGAAGGCCATGAGAGCGCAGGCTATCCGTCGCCTTGGGCGCAACGTGGTGCTTCGGTGCTGGTGGGATCGGCGCGATTCTCCGTTCATTACCGGCTTCGAGAAGAAGACGGAAATTGAACACGATGAGTTTGGCAACCTTCAGCCGGTGGAGAAGTTCTATCCCGTCGAGGAAGACCTGCCGGTTATCGACCGGTTCAACTACGACGTGATCGACCCGCGCAACGTCACGACGACTCCCGAGTATACCTACACGCTTCAGGAGAAGCGGGCGGTGTATGTACGGTTTGAGAAAACGCTGTCGGAGTTGCAGGGTGAGGCCGAGACGCACGGGTACATCAACCTTGACGAGTTGGAGAAACTTACCCCGCCGAACGAGACTCAGGCGCAGGCGTCGGCTAAACGCTCCGACGCCGAGACTGCCGAGGCGGACGTATCTAACCAACCGAATAAGCCCTACGACATCGTAGCGGTCTACACGAAGGATTGGGTTGTCGTTACCAGGCGGGACGATACCACCAGCGAACCGCTTGAGGCAAAGCCCGGATACGACAACTTCGGCAAGATCAAAGAGAAGGCCGAGTTGCAGGAAGTCTGCATGGCGTTCGCGCAGAGTGGCACAACGAACGTGCTGATCCAATACCACCTGACGCCCTACGTCTCCGTATCCGGCGAGCCGTACCGCCCCCTGATTCGCGGTATCTGTTTCACGCATCCCACGCGGGACGGCGGCATGGGCGAGGGGAAGATGGCGCGTGAGTTGCAGTCTGCCATCAACGATACGTTTAATATCAGCAACGACCGCGTGAAACTCGCCACCATGCCGGTGATCGTTACCGAGCGGTACGGAGACGAGGACGAGGAATACGACATCTATCCCGGCGCGAACCTGAAGGTGAATCCAGGCGGAAAGATCGACTCGCTCCGCATCAATTCCGATATTAGCGGTTCACTCAACCAGATTTCCATGCTGAAAAACGGTATGCAACAGGTGTTTGCCGTGTACCCGACGACGATGGGCAACCTGCCTTCCGAATCGTCCACCACAGCGACCGCAATCGTGGGTGCGGAATCCCGCACGTCTGCCCGGTCGAACTTCTCATCCCTTACCGCAGAGCATACCCTGTGGACGGAACTGTACTGGATGATCCTGCAAATGACGGGCAAGTTCGCGCACCCGGAGACGGGCAAGAAACTGATGGGCGATAAGGTCTATGACTTCGACCCGAACGCCGACTACATCTACAAGCCGATTACACAGACGATTGAAACAGAATCGTCTAAAGGCAATAAGATCAAGATGCTTCAGTCCACTTTGGGCTACATCGCTCAGATTCCCAATCCGAACACGCCCAAGTTGATCAACAAGATGCTGTCCAAGATGTTCATCCTCCTTGGAGACGAGTACGAGGACTTCAAGGGATCGTTGCTTGACGAGCAGGTGCCGATCATGCAACCGGGCGGCAACGGGCAGGCGACGTCGATGGAGATGCCCATGTCCAACCAGAACTCCGTTCCGATGACTTCTACGGAACAGGCCGTGAGGGGAGCGCGTTATGGCGGAAATTAGCCAGCAGACGTTCGAGCGCCATGTGGCGATTGTAGGATCACGGCAGGCGATTAAGAATCTTAACTTCGCGGCCAAACTTGCTAAAACGAAGAAGGCGATTACCACCGAAGTGGGCCGCGAGATTCTGAAGAACGTCGAGTCCAAGATCGAAGCGTTGAATTTCAAGGTCATCATGGACGACGAGGCGACCGTAGCGGACAAGATGGAACTCCGCGCTTACGTGAAAATCTATATTGATTGGGTAGAGCGGCTTCATAAATTCGAGGAGGTTGCCACCAAGATCCAGAACAGTTAACCTACAGGTTAACACCTGTATCACGAAGAAGGGGACGCCATGCGGCGTCCTTTTCCATTTCAGGAGGTAGTCATGGCCGACGAGGAAGTGGTAATAAGCGAGACACCGGAGGGCACTCAGGCGGAAGCAGTCCCGTCCGACGACGATCTCTCCAAGGCGTTCGATGCGTTGAACAACAAGGCACCTGTAGAGCCGGAAGCACCACCTCCGGAACCCGCCGCGCCAGCAGAACCGGCACCCGCAGAACCGGAAGTAACCGAAGCAGTACCGGAAGCGGCTTCGGAAGAGCCTGCCGTGGATAAGGATGCCAAGCCCAAGGCCGATCCTGACCACCCGACGAATCTCGGGCGGAAGGTGAAGAAACTTGAGGACAACGTATCCGAACTGTTGAAGCAGAACTCCGAACTGTTGTCCGCATTAAAGGAGCGGCTTACCCCTTCCCCGACCCAGGCGCAACCGCAGGAACTGGAGGAACCCGAAGTCCTCACCACGTCTGAGGATTTCGAGCGGTATCTGGTCAAGCGGGACGCACGGGCGAAGGAAGCGCAAAGGAACTCCGAGTTGCAGTACGGCACGGGGTACCTGAAGCGTTTGGAGGGTTGGTTGTCCGAGTCGGAAGGAACCGGGAACGCTGAAGTGGCGGAGATACATAAACTCCTAACGGACGAAAAATCTCCGTTTAACGTGAAGCGTTCCGCAAATCCTGAAACCGACTTCGACATCAATCTTGCCAAGGCGGAAGCGCACTTCTATAAAACCCGCTCGGCCACTCCGGGCGGGAAGCCGAACCCGCTGGACAAGAACGTAGGCGTCAAGCCGAAGTCTCCGCTTGGCGTGGCAGGACCGGCCAAGTCCGACACCGGCAGCCGCGTACCGGATTTCAAGTTGTCCCGAGAGGCGCTTGATCTGTTGCGAGGTACCGGCATCACGGAGGAAGAGGCCAAGAAATATCTGTCCGCACAAGGATATGTCGGCGGGAGGTAGCGAGTGGGCAAGACGTATAGACGCACGAAACTACCGCGAGAGCGTAAGACGATCCGCCTGCAAGCGGGAGATAAGGGAACTGGTCGGGCGCAAATCGACCACGGACGTTATTTCCGATGCTGGCATTGCGGGTTCATCTGCGACATCGAGCGGGACGAGTTATCAGAAGGCCGTAATGGATCGTCGGTTTCCAACTATTACAGCAACGCTCTCGGCGCAATGCCCGGAAGCGGGGAACGAAGCACGATGCTGGTGCTGAAGATGCACCAGCGCCATTTCGTTCTACCGAAAGCCGATTCCAGCGGGACGGCGGTTACTGTCTACGATCATTGGCTTCAGTCGGTAGACAGCGGATGTCCTCTCTGTGGAACCCGTGCATGGCGCAAATAGCAATCAATTAGGAGGACAAAATCATGGGTTTCTCTGTTATCGACGGCCCGAGTAGGACTCAGTGGTTTGAGTCCAGCGGTACCAACACGTATTACGTCGGCCAGTTGGTCGCCTACACGCAGGCGTCCAAAGCGGCAACCGCCGGTTGCGTGGTCCCGCTTGCCGTTCCTGCGGGACTTTGCGATGCGACCAACACGCAGGTTATCGCGGGCGTTGTGACCGGCTTCAACCTTCGCACAGGCGGTTCGTATTCCTCGACCTCCCTTTCCTCGACGGCGACTGGCGTTACCGCTCAGGCGGACCAGTTGGCGAGGGATTGGGCACTGAACGGCATGGGATACGCCATCGGCGATCCGCAGTTGCTCATCCAGGTTACGCTCATCAACGACTGGACGCTCATCCGTGGCCCGGTGTACGCGGCGGCGGTCGGCACGGCTCCTACGCTTCTCACCAACACGGAATCCGGCGAGACGACTGGCGGAACCACGGCCATCACCGTCAACACCATCCCGTACACCAACATCGCGGCCCTCAGCACCCTGTACGTTCGCACGGGCGCGAACGCGGGTCTGCATCGTGTGACCGCCAGCACGTCCACCACCGAGCCTGCCGTGACTCATGCGTTCCCGTATGACTTCGCCGTTGGGGACACGATGGTACAGGTGCCGTTCAAGAAGGGCTTCTCGAAGATCTACGTCAGTGGCCCCGGCCTGTACGTCAACTCGAACCAGACCCCGGATGCGAACTACTTCGGCGCGATTGTCGAGGCGTTTGAACTCTCCACCGCAGGGCGCGAATCTGTGTCGTTCCGGTTTACCCCGGAGCACTTCAGCTTCGTCCGCGCCAGCTCGTAACAAGAATAGATAAGGGAGGACATAAATCATGGGTAGTCCTATCACAAAGGGTGACTTCCAGGGGCTTCTCGACCTTCGGCTGACGAAGGTTTGGGATGAGGAAGCGAAGAAACCCGAACTCAAAGGCATGATCGACCAGTTGTTCACCGTCAAATCCTCGGACAGCGCGTTCGAGGAATCGTTCTATACCACGGGCGTCGGAGATATTCCCGAGTTCAACGGGAAGATCACGTACCTGCCGGTGTATCCCGGCTGGCACAAAAGGGCGGAGCATAAAACCTTTTCCGCCGGTATTCAGGTTGAACGGGAGATCATGGACGACAAGAAGTATCCAGTCCTTGATGACAATGCCAAGAAACTTCTCCGTTCTTCCAGCAGAACGCGAGAGAAGTGGGCGTCCCGCATCTTTACCAATGCGCCGTCTACTGCTTTCGACTTCCAGACCAACGAAGAAGGCGTCGGACTTGCTTCTTCGGCTCACCTGACTCGTGCGACCGATGTTTCCACGTCCACTGGGTTCGACAACACCTCCACCTCCGCGCTCTCCAAGACTTCAGCGGCGGCGTTGCGGATCAAGATGAAGAAGTTCCGTACCGACATCGGCGAGCGGTTTGAGATGAGCGATAACTTTGGATTGCTCGTTCCCGATTCACTCGTTGATACCGCACTTGAAATCAGTGGTTCGCAGTTGGACCCCGATTCGGCGAACAACAAGATCAACCCGTCGTACCAGCGGTACAAGGTCATCCCTTATAGCCGCATGGAGGATTCAGACATCAATAACTGGGCGATGGTTAATCTCGACCTTATGAAAGATAACCTCACCCTGTTCGACAGAATCAAAGCGGAACTGAAAAATACCATAGATTTCGATACTTATATGATCTTGCAAGCGGTGTATTTCAGGATGTCCGTGATGGTAGACGATTGGCGTTGGGGTGCCTTCGCCACCGTTTCTTAACCAACGGGGGGCGGCATTCTGATGAGGGGTGCCGCCTCCATCAACGGGTAAGGGGAGGGATTCGCTGACCCCCTGGCGGCCGCTGAGATTGCGGGCGTTCCGGCGAAATCAAAGGAGAACACAATGGGTCTTACTCAGTTTCCTAATGGAGTTTCTAGTTACGGTGTCCCAATCATGGGCGAAAACGGCAGGTTTTCAAGTCCCTGGGCGACACATTATTTCGTTGACGGCGTTTCCGGGAGCGACTCGAACACCGGGTTGACTCCAGATGCGGCTTTCAAAACCATCCAGAGAGCAGTCACGGTTTCCACGGGCGGAGATGTAATCTACATCAGACCCCTGGGTTACACGATGGGCACAGGTTTTGGGCGATATACGGAGGATGTAGTTGTCGCCAATACCTCTGCGGCGAGTGCTTCTGCGGCACCCCAGGCCAATAAGTCCATTATTGGTGTCACACAAAGGGGTGTGGCTTCTGACTTCATGGGTGTCCGG
>JBAZVL010000015.1:0-35345 GCA_041660905.1 Gallionella sp. | reverse complement strand
CTGGGGTGGGGCCAAAAGTCTTCACCGCGCGACATGAATAACAACCACATACTAACAAAATAGTTAAATATTTAGAAGGGGCTGAAAACCATGGAAAACGCAGAAAACGGATCAGGAGCGGCTGAGCAGTTGAAACTGGCGAATATACTGCCGCAGGAAGTCAAAACGAAACCGAGGGCAAAGAAAGTCGAAACGCGCAAGGCCCGGGGTGAATCGGCCTCTGTTGCCGACCGGGTCCAGAAGCATGGCAGCGAGCATAATAACACGCATGACATTGCCCCGTGCAAATTACCGGCGCGCCGCGATGCCTGCCGACTGGATCTGCGCCGCTTCTTGGCGACGTACCACCAGCAGACTTGCAACTGGCCTTTCAGTGAGGCGCACTTGACGCTGATCGCGGATCTGCAGCACGTCATCCTGAACGGGGGCCGGAAGGCTACGGCTATGCCTCGGGGGTGCGGGAAGACTTCGATATGCGTGGGGGCTGCTGAGTGGGCTATGCTGTATGGGCACCGCAAGTTTCTGGTGATTCCTGCGGCGACTCAGCCAGCTGCTGAGGCGATTGTCAACGCGGTGTATGCTGATCTGGAGGGGAATGAGTTGCTTGCTGCTGACTTCCCGGCGATCTGCGAACCGTTCAAGCTGCTGCATGGAGTTCGGCAGCGCTGCAAGGCGCAGCATCAGAACGGCGAGCCGACGCGGATTCAGTTGACGGCGGATGAGCTCGTGATGCCTTACGCGCTGGAGAAGGGGCAGACCGAATACGGGCCCGGGTGCGGCGCTCGGATATACGCGACGGGATTGACAGGACACCTGCGCGGATTGTTCCGGGTGCCGAAGGAGGGCGGGCGCATCCGTCCGGATCTGGTGTTGCTGGACGATCCGCAAACCCGCGAGAGCGCGAAGAGCGAAAGTCAGACGGCGGACCGGATCCGGCTGATAGACGGCGACGTGATGCGGCTGGCCGGCCACGGGCGCGACATCGCGGCGATGATGCCGTGCACTGTGATCTGCCGCGGCGATCTGGCTGAGCATTACCTGAATCTGCCGAACTGGCAGGGGCAGCGAATCAAGGCGGTTGCAAAATGGTCGGGTGGCGCGCTGAGCCGGGAGGAGATCCCCGAAGAGCAGGCGTCGCTGCTGGAAGAGTACCGGGCGCGCTGGCTGGCTGAGATCACGAAGGACGCGCCGGAGGGTAGCGCGCTGACATGGTACGAGGATAACCAGTCAGCAATTGAGGCGGGTGCTGATGTGTTCTGGTCGCACATGTATGACCATGACCGGGAGTTGTCAGCGTATCAGCACTGCCTGCATTTGCTTTGGAGCGATGGCGAGTATTCGTTCGATGCTGAGATGCAGCAGGATCCGAAGTCAGACCGGCCGGAAGCGGAGTACACGCTGACAGCCGAGGCGATCCGGAAGCAGATCGGGACCCTGGCGCGCGGCGAGATTCCCGAGGATGTTGCCAGCGTAGTGGCGTTCGTGGACTTGAATTATCACGCGGCGGCGTGGACGGTGTTGGCCGCGTCGAATGTGCCTTGTTACTCCGTGGTGGATTATGGGTGGTGGACTCCGGGCAAGGGTCAACCGCTGTGGCGGGAGAAGGGCGCGAAGGAAGCGTTGGAGGTTTCCGTTTACCGCGCGGTGGAGTCGGTTGTCAAGATGCTGCTGGCTCAGCCGTACGGGAAGCAGTTGAAGAGCATCGCGGTTGACTGCGGCTCGAAGTGGGCCGCGACGGTACACGCTGCGTGTAAGCTGCTGATGGCTCGCCACAATCCGCCGCCCGTGTACGCTGCGAAAGGGTTTGCTTCGACGATGTACCGCGAACCCTACCGGCGGCAGACGATCAAGAAGCGCGGGCACCTGTGCGATATCCGGTATATGTCGCCGGATCGTGAGCAGATGATGCAATGGGATTCGCACGCATGGCACATGATCACGCAGCGCGGCTGGCTGATACCGATCGGCATGCCGGGGAGCGTGTGCTTGTTTGGGAACGCGGGCCGGTTGACGCATGCGCAGTTTGCCGATGAGGCGAGCGCGGATGTTTTGGAAGGGATGCAGGAGAAAGGAGGCAAGGCGGTCGCAGTGTGGAAGACGCGCGGCCGGAATGAAATGGGTGACGTTGTCGCGGGTGCGGCGGCGTTGTTGTCCACGGACGGGATACGACCGGACGCGAGTGATGACAGTCGGGCCGCGAGGCGTGCGGCGCGGAAGGAGAGGAAAGCGGAGGAGCGGAAGGCTAAGCCGGAGTCAACGAAGACGCCGGTGCCGCCGTCTGTTGTTCCTGATGCGGTTAAAACACAAACGACGAAACCGGCTGCGCGGCCATATCGGCGGGTGAGCTGGGGAATGAGGTGGTAGGATGAGCGAAGAAAAACTTATACAGCTTGGTATTCCCTTTGTTGTGGGAATCCCAGAAGAATCAAAACCGATCAGGCCAGAACTTACAGACATGCCCGGCGTAACCGTCCGGCTCAGATACAGGCACGATGAATTTGCCACGCTTGTCGTTCTGAAAAAAGAACAGATAGATGGCCTGCAGGTGACAGCAGTGAGCCGCTACCTGCTTGCTGATCGTGGTGATCATTGGGTGATGTGCAAAATGATGGGAGTCAACGGGACTGTGACGAAGGTTGACACAAGCAATCTGGAAAGAGATCAGCGATGAAGAATTGTGAATCCTGTCAATTCAACAATTGTACTTGGATAAATTGGCACAATCCGACCATGCACCAAGTTCAATTTATGGGGTACTGCGACAAGTACAGAGCCGTAGCGAAAACAAAGAAAGATGTTGTCAAAACTGTTGTCTGGTTTGTTTGTTTCACTCTTATTCTGATTGTTGTTTCGTGGGGAGGATGGACGCTTGAGCGTTGGTTGAACTGGACTTTGTTTTATGGTGAGAAAGTTGAAAAACGTATTGAAGAACTTGATCAACGATTGAAGGCAATTGAGGGGAAGGAAAGAGATCAGCGATGAACGGCAAAGGCGACACACCGCGCAAAGTGAACCGCAGCAAGTATGCGGCGAACTTCGACGCGATCAACTGGAAGAGTAAAGCGAAAACGAAGAGGAGGAAGAAATGAACAAGCAACGAGAGTTGGATCTGATCAACCTGTGCGATGTTGCGCTTGATGCTGCTTTGCGATTTAAGCAGGATCGCGACGAAGCGCGCAAGTCATGCGAGGCGTTAGCCAAAGCAAAATTTACTTGCGCGAAATGCGATGCAGCACTTGCCGACGCTGCAACGTACAAAGCTGAGTACGTTGAGGCCTGCGCGGAACGCGATGCTTACAGGCGGGAACTCGCGGATGCTAATAAAACATGCGTCAGTCTCTTTGATGATGCAGTCGCATTGCAGAAGGAAATAGCAGAACTGAAAAGAAATAAGCTGGCAAGCGGAGTGCCGTTGTCCAAGATACCTGATCTAGTCACAGAACAGTATGATGATTCTGGCAGGCGTAGATACTCTCTCGGAAGAGTTGACGGTGAGCCGTGCATGATTCCTGATGGTCAAGGATTCTGGACTCCTGTTGGTGATCCTGAGAATACACACACGAAACTACATGCCGAACTCGCGGAGGTGAAGCAGGCGGCGCGGCAGTATCTTGATTGTACCGCCTATGACATGGACTACTTTGAGGAAATCAAGGGCAAGCTGAAAGGACTGGTGAAAGAATGACGCGCCCCAGCAACTCCGGCTTGACGTGCCCGAAGTGCGGAGCCGCAACTCTCCGCGTCGAGGGCACCAGACGCAAGACGGACAGCATCATGCGCAACCGTCTGTGTACTTCCTGCAAACGTAAATTCGTGACGATTGAGAAAGCGGCGGGGAAATGACCTGTGCAGACTGCGGCGAACCAATCGGCCATGACCACGGGCCGCGCGACGGATGGCAACTCGAAGACGGGCGCACCGTCTGTCATTCCTGTTGCTGCGCGGACCTCGGACACATTGTTGAAATCATGAAACGCTATGCCGCCGAACCGAAGCCCGCTACCGTCAAAACCTGCGACGAATGCGGCGCGCCAGCTGGCAGCAAGTTGACTGTCAGTCCGCGCGCGCTGTGTCCGGATTGCGTGCAGCGAATGACCGTCACCGGTGCCGGAATGTGAGAATGTGCTACTAATAGCGCGCTGATGCTGTTTTCACGCTTTACTGCCCCGCCGTTGCCGTTGTGTGATATCCACAACGGGAGCGGGAAATGTGACTTCAAACTTTTTTGACCAAGTGACACGCATTCAAGCGGGTGAAACGCTCGGGCCGATTTCGCTTGGCTATACCGACTTTCCACGTTCTTCCGGCTGGGCTCTGAATTGCATTCTGTTTGGGGAGGCCGGTGCCGAATGCATCACAGCCGCCGCTGCCGGAACCGACGCTGACAGCTTCTCTCTCACCATCGCCGCAACTGCAACCGCAACCTTACGAGGTGGCCGCAAGTCATTTGTCATCGAAGCGGTGCACCTCACGAGCGGGACCTACATTGCCGAACGTGGCGCGATTCTTGTGTTGTGGAATCCACGCACCACAACGGCGGAAATGACGATCCTTGCCAACATCCGCGCGGTAAAAGCTGGCCTAGCCACAGACGGACAGCAGACCATTGTCCTAGACGGCGTGCAACTGCGCCACATGTCGCCGGCCGATCTTGACGCATGGGAAGCGCGGTATCTCAAAATCGTCAACGCTCAGATAGGCAAAGCGGGCGGCAACGGCGGAGTGTACGCAATCAAGATGCGCACACCTCAAGACAACCATTATGCGGCACCGTGGTACGGACCTTATCCGCCCCCTGGAGGTAGTCGATGATTTGGCCATTCAATCGCAAGACAACCACACCAACCCCCACACCTGCGCCCGCCGCATCACTGGCGCAGTGTGTGCGTGCCGGTAAAGCCTTCGCGCGCGGATTCGACGCGGCGCGGCAGGACCGGCACACAGAAGGCTGGTATGGTGACTTTGGCATTTCGCAATGGGACATCCGGCACCAGCTGCGTGTTGTCCGCAACCGCTCCCGCGAGATGTGGAAGAACGACCCCTACCTTACCCGGTGGGGCGCGATCTGCCGCAACAACATCATTGGCGCGGATGGCATGCAGCTGATTATGGACGTTGCCGATTATGGCCGTGACAACAAAACCGGAGAGTGGACGAAGCGGCCCGACAAGATGGCCAACGAAATAATCCAGAACGACTTTAAGCGCTGGGCATCAAACCCCGAGTATGTAGACACAGCGAAACGCAAAGATCTGGCCATGATGGAATGGCATGCGGTAATCGACTGGCACCGGGAAGGTGAGGCGTTGTTTCGTCTGCATCCCGGCTTCGGCTATCCTGAAAACCCTTTCGCGTTTTCGTTATCACGGATCCGCCCGGACCAACTCGCGCTTGAATATTCGATGGAGATGTCAAACGGCGACAAGGTTTATAATGGCGTCCACGTTGACAAGTGGGGCGCGGCCAAGGGTTACTGGTTTTACACTGTCCAGCTGGCAACCGGCATATGGTCCGGCGACAAGATTTATATTCCCGCTGATGAGATTGTCCACATCTACGATGAGGATTATGAGGGGCAGACGCGCGGCTTTCCGCTCGTTGCATGCGTGCTGCGATCCATCAAGATGCTGTACGGATACGATGAGGCGGAGCTGATCAAGGCGCGCCTGCAGTCGATGAACATTGGCACATGGCAGCTGAAAGACGGCGCGGTTTCGCCTGATGAGATTGCCGACCCGGAAGACGAAGACACTCGCGCGCAGTTCGAACAGACCTGGGAGCCGGGACAGTCCCGCATATCTCCGCAGGGGTACGAGTACCGTGAAGCCGCTCCGACCGCTCCGAATGTTGTTTATCCCGCCTATCACATGGAGCTGGTGCGCCGTATCGCGGGCGGACTCGAAACCGCTTACCACTCCCTTGCAAATGATCCCAGTAACGTCAACATGAATGCCGGCCGGCTCGCCTCTCTTGAAGACCGCGAAAGCTGGAAGGTCAAGCAGCACATGCTGCAGGTGATGATGCTGAGACCTATCTTTAGCAGGCCGCGCGCGTGGCTTTCGATGTATCTGTCGAGCGGTGTTTCTCCGCTTCCATTCTCGAAGCGTGCTCGTTTCGATAAGCCCACATGGCGCGGTCGCCGGTGGCCTGCATACGATCTTAACGGAGAGGTCACCTATAACGAGTGGGCCGTCAAGCATGCGATTACGACCGACACCACGCTCGCGGCTGAGAACGGCGAGAACCGCGCGGCCAATCTGGCGACGGTCCGGCAGGAAATGAAAGACGAATCCGGCACGCCGATAGCGGACCGGTTCGAAGGCAAGACATCGCTCGCGGCAAAGGCGGGAACTCCGCCCAATGACGGAAGCAAGAAAGAATCTACAGACAGCAAAGCAAAAGGAGAATGATCATGTTGATAGAACGAGACGGCAAAAAAGCGGCACCCATACAGGCATCATTTCAGATCGTGCGCGAAGCAGGTTGCGCAGTATCAGAAGGCAAGAGCGAAACGCCGGGATGGGTTTCAGTCTCCAGTGAACAGCCTGTTCTCAGCATGGTCTATTTCAACAAGCAGTGGCAGCGCGCCTATGTAGTCCTTTCTCATGTGGACGGCGCGATCCGGGGTGACTGGACGAAGGAGGGCGTTGTCCTCCGTGACGGCCACTATGGCGACACATGCGGGCGGCTTATGCCTGCCTATGTGCGCGACCGCAAGCTTGGCGGTGACAAGATTGTTTGGAGTGCATCGGAAAGGGCTCAGGTCCTTATGCGCGATGTTGAGAGCGGGGTCCGCCGCGATATCTCCGTGGAAGGGGATTTTGCGGAAGAAGACCTTGTGTTGGACGGCGAAAAGGATGGCATCCCGGTGATACGGGCGGCCCGCTGGACACCTCTTGCAGCCGCGATAGTGGACGTAAGAGCAGATCCGAAGGTGGGCGTCGCGCGGTCCGGCGAGGCTTTACCAGTGCAGGAAACTGAGACCAAAACAGAAATCAATCAATCTCCGGAAGCGCCCAAAGCGGCCCCGGTGATAAGGAGTAAACCGATTATGAACGAACAGGAAATGAAGGACAGGGACGCTCTCAAGGCAAAAGAGACCGTCGAGATATTCGCGCTGGCCCGTGACTACAACGTGCCGCAGGAGCAGGTAAGCAAGCACATATCCGAAGGCAAGAGCCTCGGTGAGTTTCAGGGCATGGTCCTGCGTGACTTTTCTGCCGGTAAGGCCAAGGCGGACGCAGAGCGCACAGCGGCGACAATCGAAAAGGCTCCCGTTGCACGGGGCGTAACCGAGACGATCCCCGCCGAAAAGCTGGCGAAGTTCAGCTTTATGCGCGCAATGATCGGCATGGCGAAGACCATGAATCCCTCGCTGGATCTGCCGAAGGTTGACGACGGCATTGAGCGCGAAATCTCGCAGGAATCTGTGAGACTCATTCGCTCGACTCCCGGCGGCGAGACGTACATGCCCAAGGGGCTCTGCATCCCGTGGGATCTGGTCCGCGCGAATCACAGCGGCAAGATTGCCCGCGAGTTCAACATTGCCGGGACAGGCAGCAATGTCGTTGCTCAGAATCTCAGGCCTGAGCTGTTCATTGACTATCTTCGCGCGAAGTTGGTCCTTTCCAATCTCGGCGTAACTTCGCTGACTGGTCTTGTCGGTGATGTATTGCTGCCGAAGCAGCTGGCAACGGCCTCGGGCGGCTGGGTTGATGAAACCACAGCAGGCACCGCGGGTACGATGACAGTCGGGCAGGTCAAGGTGACGCCGAAGACGGTTGGCGCATACACGGACATCAGCAGGCAGTTGCTCCTGCAGTCCACTCCTTCCGCTGACATGCTCGTCATGAACGATCTGGTTGATTCTCTCGCCCGGTCGATTCAGACGGCAGGCTTCCACGGAACCGGCGCGAACAATCAGCCGACAGGGTTGTTTGTTGCGTTGGCTGGTCCGGGCGCTTATCAGGGCCAGGATGCAATCACGGAGTCAACGGTTTCCTCAGACGGGAACCCCACTTACGCTGAAATCGAAGCGATGCTCGCTACGATGGAAGAGGCGAATGTCAGCGGCGACTTCAAGTGGGCGCTCCGGCCGACAGCATTCAGGAAGCTGAAGGGCGTTGGCCGTGTTGGTACAACGGGCGCGGTCCCGATCGCCGACGAAGAGAACGGCGTCAAGTACCTGGCTGATGCAGTCGCCGAGACTACGTCCAGCTTGACAAGCAAGTACGCTGTCTGCGGTCGCTGGGACTCGATGGTCATGGCAATGTGGGGCGCTCTGGATCTGACACTCGATCCTTACAGCCTCAGCACTCGCGGCGCACTGCGCGTTGTTGCCCTGCAGTCTGTTGACTTCGGGTACAGGTATCTGCCCGCGTTCGCATGGTCCAGCAAGTTCGCTGCATCATAAGCAGAAGCAAGTTCTCGGGCGGCTGGTTAATCCCGGTCGCCCGATTTTGAAAAGTCTCACAGAACAGAAACAGTAAAGGGAGAAAAGATCATGCTCAAGAAAGTTATAGCAGTAGCGGCCGTTCTTACGGTCGCCGCATGTCTGTCCGTGTTTGCCGGATTCGACATGTACACGTCAAAGAATTACACAACGATCCTTGCGCCTCAGCGGGTGGCTGATAGCTCTGTTGCTATCACGAATCTGCCGGGTAACGTCAAGACCGTTGCGGGCCTTGTCGGCAAAGGCGCGATGCTGTTCACATACAGCTGCGAGAATACTGCGGCGGCAACGCTGGCGTTCTCCATTTCGTCCTCAGCAACGACGAATGGCTCGTTCATGACCTACACCAATGCATCCGGCGTATCGTCATGGATATACACCAACGCATCAGGGGTTGCCGTGATACCGTTCACACCGAACAGTGTCGGGCGATGCCTGCGCGTAACCGTAACGCCCACGGTGGTCACGAATGGCGTATGTGGTGCACTTCTCGTAACGGAGTAATATGTCACTGCCAAACGCCACAGCACTTTTGAGAACTCTTCCGACCGGCATGCGCGCTACCGTTTCACGCGGTAGCGAAGTGGCGTCGCTTGCCGTTCGGACAGCAATCCAGGACAGCGGCACTCTCTCCCTGAGCGGGCTGGAGTGCGATCTTAAAACCGTTGTGTGGACTCTTGACGAAGACTTTGACCCGGCAATCAGAATCGGCGACGTGTTGACCGTTGACGATGTCCCGGCCTTTGTGGTCAACGCAATGACTACCTGTGGCAATCTGGTCAACCGCGCTCAGGTGGTACTCTGTACCGATTCCGTCACCGTCAATGATGTCGCAGTGCCCTGTCATCTGGGCATGCTCAGTCAGGATGTAGCAGCCAGCCTTGGCGGATTCCTCCCGGATGATCTGCAGGGCTTCTTTGCGCCACTCAGCACGATCCCCGAGGGCGTAGAAATTACGGTTTCAACTCCGGTTGAAATTTCCGGTGAGGCGTTTGTTGTCGAAAAGATTTCCCGCGATTCCCGGCACGGCATTCTTTGCGTCACCTGCCACAGAAGGGGGGACGCATGAAAGTCAAAATGGACGTGAGTGTTGACAAATTCGTACAGGACATCAACCGGGTGAAAGAAGAATCCGGTCGCAGCTCCGAAGAAATGTTGAAGTACACTATGATTCTGATGTTGCAGGCCGGCCGCAGCGCAACGCCCAAAGGCCGCACCACGCGCCCTATAGAGACCGAGGCGGGCAGGGAAACGAACTCTGATGACGGCAGCATGGAAGAAGCGCAGGACGCGTCGTTTTACAGCATTTATCGGCAGGGCCAGAGCGAACCGCGCAAGATATACCTGCCGCGCGTGCCTAGAGCCACCAAGTCCAACACCGAGAAGCGGCAGGAAGCTATGAACGCGCGCAAGGCCATTGTTGCGAAGTTCCGCAAGATCACCTTTGCCGGCATTGCAAAAGAGTCTTGGGGCTGGGCTATGAAGATGTTGAATCTCACCTCCGCGCAGGTGGCCGAACAGAACTCAGAACTCGCGAGCCTAACCCGACGCAACCCTATCGAGACAACGAAGATGTTTAGCGGATCCAGTCCGTATATCGAAGTTGTCAACAAGCTGGGGTACATCCTGAAACTCACGCCAGACATTGAACAGCGCATGATCAACAGCGCGGATGCTCGCTTGTTGAATACGCTTGACCGCAAATGGCAGGACGGCCTTGACCGGGCAGAAAGGCGGGCATCATGAGTGACTTCCTGATACTGCGCCGGGATCTGGTTGCAAACGCGATCACCGCGATAAAGGATCGGTATGCGGATAAACTCGCTGATGTCCAGGCGGTCCAGGACGGAGACGGCAAGATCCTCAAAACAATCAACTGGGGCGCGTTTACTCCGCGGTGCGTCCCTGTTACTTTCGGCTATCTTCCGCAGTGGGCGCACCAGGAGATCGAGCTCGAACTCCGCGCATCCGTGGACTATCAGGACCGCACGCTTGACAGCCGCTATCAGATGCTTCTGCAGGTCTTCGAAGACTTTTGCGCGCTCACCAATCTTCAGGCTCTGCTTTCCGGATCCACTATCAAAGTCCAGAGCCCTCCGACTTTTGACGGGATAGACGAAGCCATTGAAAACGGCAGGTATGTAACAACTTATAGACTGCGCTGTTCAACTCGCGGTCTTGCAACTGGAGAATAAACATGGCAGCAGGCGGAACATATAGCGGCACTGTCACAGTGCCCACTCAGAAAGGGGTTGCGTTTGCCGTCAACTTTGATGGCATCTACATCCCCGCAGCACTGATTCCCAACGACGGGTATCAGAACGAAAACGATTATAGGCACAAAGCGGAAGTGCGCGATATTGGCGGCAACGTCATGAATAAGCTCTATGCTGGCCCGTACCAGCGCAGCAAGGGCACGCTCAAGATACCGCTTGGCAGTGCAGGCGCAACGGCTGCGGCCGCACTCGCGCAGACGCCCCTGAGCACTATCAGCATGTCACGGGTCAAGACCGACGGCACGCTCGACACTCCCGAGAACTGGATGGTCGAAGAGGACACGGTCATGACGTTCAACCGTGAACACAACGAGATTGAACTCAGCATCGTCAAGGAGCCGGGCATCACCCCGGCATAAGGAGACATCATGGCAGCACCAACGCAACCCGTACAGCTGGGAACTCAGTTCATGGTCAACTTCTCGGGCGCGAAAGTCCCGAGTCAGACGGCCGGATACGTGGCGAAAGACGGCTGGAAGAAAACCGAACTTTTCGCCAACAAGGCGCAGGTCGAAGATTATGCCGGCAATGTGATCAACCGGTCCGGCGCAGGGGCCGCAATCCGCTACTCCGGAACGCTGCATGTTCCGGCCGGCACAGTGCCCACCAGCCTGAAACCGGGTGACGAAATATCCCTGCAGCCAGTGGTAAACGGAGAAGTAACGGGCACGGCATTTATCGCCTGCATCGAATCCGCTCCGGCCTCGGGCAATCGGCTCGAAACCGAGATTCAGATCAGTATGATCAAAGAAGCGTCCATGACCTACACGGTGGCGTAATATGGCGAGTGGTGACACAACATGGCGTGATGCTTTGCTGCTTGCGGCTCCGCGTATTGCGGGGCTGCGCGTGCGGCCGCTCACTGCATGGCACTGTCACGTTGCACAGATGATTGATCTGCGGCTGGACTGGTCGGATGATGTCGGCCCGACGCCCGGCGATATCGCGCAGGCAATAGCAATCTGCCGCACTCGATACACCCCGGAATATTCCGGCATCCCTGTAGCCAGCTGGTGGCTTACGCGCGTGTACCTGCCGATCCGCTGGCTGTTTCGGGACTGGCGCCGTGACGGGCTCAGTTTTGTGCGCTACGTCGAGGCATACCGGCGTTATCCGCAGATTGTCCGGACCCCGGAGAAAGCAGGCGATCCGTTGGGCTGTCCGCAGTTTTACGCGATGGCTGTTGATGTGGCTTCCCGGCTTCCCTCCATGCCGTTGGCGGAGGCGCTTAACATGCCGCTGATTGCCTTGTATTGCCTGCGCGCCAGCATTCTGGAGCTTAACGGAGGTCCCGCCTGCGCATGGCGCACCAGTGAGCACCCGGACGAAATCAGCGAGGCATTGAAGCAGGCGCAGGCCGCAATCGATCGCTTCAAGGCTGCAAAGGGGGCTGGCAATGGCAAACCTTAGAGTCAAAGCAACTCTTGACCGCTCCGAATACGACAGAGGTCTGGAGTCTATCAAAAACAGCTCCAACGCGCTCAATGACAGCCTGAAATCGCTTGGCAGTGTGGGCGGGATGATTGCGGGGGTTTTCGGCGGCAACCTGCTCAGCGGCATCATAGAGCGCGCATGGCAGGGTATATCCGGTGCAATGGAAGAGTCATCCGCTAAAATGGCCAAGCTGGGGCACGAATCCGAAACGCTCCAAATCATGGCCAGCGAGCTGCGCGAAGTTCAATCGCTGTTCGCTAAGTTCGGAGTCGAGGGGGATGGTGTTACGGCAATGTTCGGCCGATTGGCTAATGCCCGCGATAAGGCCCTTGGCGGTGACTCGAAGATGCTCAAGGATTTCGAACAGCTGGGCTTTACACTCGACGAACTCCAGAACAAGGACGCCAAGCAGATTTTTGACAAACTTGCGGCTGCATATGCCGAGGGCGGCGACCGTAATGCGGCCATAAGCCTGATAGGCAAGAGCATAAAGGATCCGAATGTCCAGCGCGCTCTGTCGCAATACGGATCCGGAGAGCGTGCAGACCAGGCTTTTTCAGCGGCAGGCAATATCAATCTCAATTCTCTGGTTGCTGACATTTCAGAAAAGAAAGGCGTGCGCCGCAAGGCCGGCCGGGAAAACTTCTTTGGTCAATTCGCATCAGACTTCAAGATCGGACTTGGCACGCTCACAGGCGGCTTGATGGGTGTGAGTGTTAATGAGATCGAGAAGGAGAAGCAGGATAAGGCCGAATCCGCACAGCGCGAAGCAGCCGCGCGCGAGTCAGCCCGGAAAAGCGCAGCAGAACGGGCAAAGAGCACAGAGGAAGCGACCAAGGCCGAGGAGGCACGTTATGCGAAGGACGTAGAGGCGGAGCGCCGCAAGGAGATTGAAAACGGCATGAGGCTTGACCGGCCCGGTGCTGATAACTTTGCCCGCCGTGGGCTGATGGTAGGCGGCAGCGCTGTGAATACTCAGGCATATGCAGAAGGCCGCAAACAGGTCCAGCTTGCACAGCAGCTTCTTGAATCCAGTCGCAAGATCGAGGCGCATCTTGCAATTGCAGCCAGGCATAAAGAAGCAACCGACGCAATCAAACGCAATTCCGCAACAGCATCTACTCCGGAAGTGGGGGAATAATGGACGTTGATTCACCAAATGAGGGACCGGTCAGCCCTATCACTCCGATAGACGGTGAGACCCCGGGCGCATACACCATTGTAAAAACGGCGGCAGTTGCGCCCGTGATTGTCGGCACCACTGGCCAGATCGTTCTGCATAGTTCGATGGTTCGCGGTGCTGCGTTCGGCTTGGAAACTGTCGAGGAATATCACATCACGAACGGACAGGAAGAGATTGCCCGCAAGTTCATGAATGATTGCTGGCTGCAGGAAACCTGCATAGATGTTACGCGCCGGAATCAGTGCGGAGATAACACTATCATCGAAGTGAGTTGGGCCTATGACCGGGGTGACGCAGCGTGGCAACCTGGATCGGATGCCCGCCTATGGGATTTTGAAGTGTACGACACATCACAGCCATTGATGTCTCACCCGTATTTCGGGCGCAGAACAAATCTATCTGCGGCCAACTTAGATATTTTGTTGACGGAAATGGGTGCATGCGATCAGGCGCTGGCGCTTGGCAAGAAATATACACTTATCACGCCGACAGCACCGGCAGAGGTGCAGACCATTATGACGCGCTATGCCGGCCACCGTTATGCCGGGTGCGACGAATGGTCGCCTATTACGATTGTGCTCAAGCTTCGGTATCGTCTTTATCAGTCGCAGACCGGCATCATCACGGGCACCTCTCCATATGGTTGGTCAACTGTGTTGTCTGGCATCAATCGTTCTGTCAAGATTTCGGCTTATGATCCGCCCGCGCACATCACAACGGCATTGAGCAGCGTCGAGCAGTGGTCCTATTCAGACAGCAACCCGGATCCTACTGTTTCAAACGCGACTTTTGCATGGATCCGGCAAAAACCGTTAATTGCGTTGTCGGGCAGAAACCCGAACGGACCATCTGATATCACTGAATTTTTTGTGGGTGTACAGCAGGCGAGCGCCGTGTTGTTCCCGCCCGCAAACGTGGAAGGTGTCCCTACTGGCTGGGATCCAATAAAGGATATAACTGCATGAAAAAGATACTTGCCCTGTTTGTCGCAACCGCAACCGCTCTGACTGCGCAGGCTCAAAGCCTGGTGCCGGACGCAATCACACTCACCTGGAAGCGCGACGATGTCAGCGCTTATGCGGACACCACAAACATATACATGGCTGGCGTCACGTACTCGTTGACGAACTGTCAGGCCAAAATCACTACCAACACCGTGCAGGACTTGACGGGGCTGGGGATATCAATACGGGTGGGTGATGCCGGAACGAACATCCTCTATGCCTGCACAGCGATTGACGCCACGAACGGGACATTCGCATGCAACTTCAAATTCCCGACATGGACACCCGGCCCGACCCGCAGCGTCACCGGGCAGGAGGGAATCGAACTCACACTCACAAACGCAACGCTTTCGTTTACGTACAAGGCCCGGAAACTGTTCACAGTCACACAGCCCTTACATTGAGGTGCAAAAATGAGATACGCCGTTATGATGTTGGCCGCGCTCCTGGCGTTGCCGTGCTTCGCAATCGAAGAGTCAATCACCGTGGACACTTTGCACCCGCGCGCGAGCCTTGCGCCGCTGTCCGGAATACAGGGGATGTCGAAGGATCTGCGCGTCTTCGTGCGTGCTGACAGTCGGCCTTATAGTCTTTCGACGAACTCCAGCGTTGTCCTGTACTACGCGACGAACTTGACTTCGATGACGGTGGGCACAGTCGCGAGCACCAGCATTGACACCAACACGGAATCGGCACTGATCCAGACCGTTCCGCTACCTCCGGGTAACTTCCAGTATGCGTTGGCGCTGGTGGAGAGCGGCCGCACAAACGACCTCGGGACGGGTCTGCTGATCGTCAAGGCTTCGACGTTCGGCGGCGCGTTCTCCCCGATCCCTGGGCAGACTATTGACTGGAGTACGTTGTTGTGGACGGGCAGCAATCAGCCGGTTAAGAGCGGATCTGCGACGATTAACGGCCTGCCGATTACCAATGGCGCGACGTTTACTATTTCCAGCACGGAGTCAGATCCTTATTCCCTGCACACCAATGGCGACAATTCCGCAACTACTGTGCTGCCATTGCTCGGCATGAGCATCAGCACGAACGCAGGCGCAAACACCAATATACTTATTGTTTCCGGAATGCTTAACGACCAGAACGGCACCTACATTCTCACGGGTAACAGTTTCGTTCTTCAAAATCCTGTGTCTTTTCCGGCCTCAATTTACTGGAATCCTGTCTATGGCGGCGGCGCTTATGCACTGGAAATAGATGGCGGCGGCGATGCGTTTGTGCAAACAGTGGGGGAGGGTCCTACCGGTCAATGGCCCACGCTCGGCGCTCCGTTCGTCGCCTATGGTGATCAGGTAGTAACTAATACCGCTCAATCAATCTCGACTCTTGCCCGTGCAGCATGTAAGACGACGGGTTTTACTATGGGTGGCAATATCAACATGGATGGCAACGACATCACCTATATAGGCCGGTTGATCGGCTATCAGAACTCTGGCAGCGGCTCTTCCGCTATTGCTCTGGGCATGGGCGCTAGCTGCAACAATCTTAACTCCTTTGTTTGGTCCGATGGCACGCCCACCAGCACCGACGATTCGTATCAGTTCAAGGTCGCTGCGCAGGGTGGCATATACCTCAATGGACCCATAAAATTAACACTGCCTCTTCCCTCCTCCGCGGGAGTCGCCGGAACGCTTTACACAAATGCAACGGGCGCGTTGATGGTCAGCCCGTAACTCGAAAGGAACACACATGAAAAAGTATGCCGTTATTGCCCTTGCCCTGATCGTTATCGCTTCCGGCTGCAAGACTCCGGATCTGTCGAGCGTCATCAAGCAGCCTGTTACCCCAGCTGTTACACCTGCGCCCGTTCCCGCTCCGGTGCCGGTCGCGCAGCCGACGGTATTGAAGGACGAAGCGTGCAACATCATCCTCAAATACAAGGGCGGCGAACTCGACAACTCCGGACAGATCACCTACATCAAGCGTGTGCTCACCTCGCGCCCATTCGACACGGCGCGGCCCGTATGCGTCCAATACAACGACGCCAGCGCAGCCGACGGAGAGCGGACAGTCTGGAAGGATACCGACGCGCAGGGGACGAAGATAGATCAGCTACCGACTGACATTCCCATTGACAAAATAGTTGTGTGGTACGAAGACGGGGCCAGCGATGTAACGCCAACGCCGAACGTCATTCCCGCGCCCATTCCGGATGTCGTCCAGCCTCAGCCAACCGCGCCACCGTCAGGGAATGTCCCGGATTGGAATAGCACCAGCGCCAGCCCCTCATGGTCTAAGAACACCGCCCGGAACTATAACGCTGGTAGGGCGCAGCCCGGTCAGTATCACGGGGTCATCACTGGATTCATCCCGGGACCCGGAACTGCCCACACGCAGGCAACGAACTTCCGATATAATTTCAGATCGCATTTCGAATGGGATCTGAACGTCCTGAACAACGGCAACCAGTCGGGGTGTGTGAACATTAATGTGAGTTCGGACGGGAGATCCGTATCATGGAGTGTGAATCAGTGAAAAACTACTATGAACCAGTTGACCCGGTAAAGGAAATGAAGGGATTCCGCAACGGTTTGGCGTTCGCTCTGCTGCTGTGGTTCCTGATTATCTGGCTGGTGCTCAATCTCTGCGGGTGCTCCTCCGTGCAGTACGGCGACATGAAAGTGTCTTCTCTTGGCACGGACGTACATTTCAAGAAAATCGAGTGGGTCCGCAACAATCCGGACGGCTCCGTCGAGCACGTTACCATCCAAGGCGTAGATAAGAACGCCAGCGAGAGCGCCCACACGGCCGCAAACATGGTTGGAACCGTGGTCGGGGCATGCGTCGGGGGCGTCTCCAGCGGTGGCGCAGGGACTGCGGCGGGGGCATCCGTTGGCGCTGCGGCCGGTCTCGGGCTGAGCGAAGCATGGCAGACCGTAAAGGATTGGTGGAATAAACGTGAGTGATACCAAACAGGAAGCAACTGCGATTGTTGCGGAGATCATGCAGGGCTACCACTCCGTAGAGCGCATGATTGAAATCGTTTGCGTGAATATGATGATTTTGAAGGATCGCGCTTATAAGTCGGGATACTCCGACGCCTGGGCACGAAAGGAAAAACGAGCAGCCTCGAAGAAAGCGAGAAAACGGAAATGATGCAGAATATATCAACACACGTCGGCGGTTTTGTTGGAAGCATTGCGGCTCTGCCGATTGTTGCGGAACTCACACCGGAAGGCGCGCAGGGAATCCTTGCCGGCGGAAATGCTCAGGCGATTCTTGCACTGGTAGCCGTGGTTGAAAGCCTGATTATTTACAAGCTCTTTCTCGGGTGGCGCGCAGATGTCGACAAGCAGACCGAGAAGACGATTGCCCTCAATCAGAAGGTGAATGACTCACTTGACGCCAACACAGCCGTATTGAAGGAAATGACAGCGAGCATGTTGATGGTCAACAACACAATCGACAAGTGCAAAGGCGCATCGAAATGAAAGCAGGCTTCCAGAATACAGAGAATATCGAGTTCTCGAACCCGACGCCGGTTCGGTGCTGGGTGTTCTGGACCAAGACCGTTTTTGACTGGCATCGCAGAAACAAGCACGTGGATCCGATTACGTTCCGCCGCGAGAATGGCGACCTGATCCGGATGTTCAATGAGGATCACGGCAAGACCGATTTCGCGAGCACTCCGCCTGTCAGCTGGTGTGTCCCGGGGTTCTCGCCACAGCGGTTTGTGTTTCAAGCCACATTCCACGATGATTTCTACAAAGAGCATAAGGCGCGGCTTTCGACGGATGACGGCAAAACGTGGATGGTAATCCATATCATTCGCCGCTGGGCTGATGACTTTTTAGAAGAGGCAATACGCAACGATCCCGAACCAGCAACCGAGGCCGAACAGTGGTTTTATCGGCAGGGCGTAAGGATAGGCGGCGCAGATAGCTGGAGTTGATACTATGCCAATGAGAGCAACACCATTTTCAGGATCCGGCAAACTGACAGCAAAAGCTGTCGGCAAGCTCAATTCCCTGATGCAGCGGTCTGAGATTTTCGGCGGCAACAACACATCTCCGCTCACCAGGACCCCGACCGGCACTATAGCACAGTACCGGCGCAGGCTCGCATATCGCGAAGAGACGACCGCAGGCGCGGGTGAATGCCACTTCCAGGGGACGATTGATCCGGATGATCCGACGAAGGTGTTGACACACGGCGGTAAGATACAGATTGGAAGCACGCCGCTCACGTTGGGCGCAACCGGAATGTATGCCGACACGGTGTCATCTACGATCAGCGCGACCTGCTGGGGGTGCCTCACGCTGGATAGTTCCACCGCTCCGACTGCGCTAACTGTGACGCTGGAAACGACATATCCCTCTGGCGCAGGCAAAGCAAAGTGGCCGCTCTGGGTTGCCGTATTCGCCTCGGGTGCCGTGGAGAGCGTTGAACAGATTTACACGGGCGGTGACTTTGTGTGGCCGGTCCGGTCCTTCCGTTGGAACGAGACAACGGGCCGCATGCAGGGCACGTATCTTCTCACACCGCGTACAGGGATTGCAGACTTCACTGCATCGCTGGACTGGTTCGATATTGTGGTCGGAGAGTTCTGCGGCGGGTCCGGACGTTTGCGCGACGATCTTTCGATGTATGATCAGGTGTCCGGAAAATTTGTTAAAGTGAAAGCGATAGTTTACGACTAGACTATGGGCAAACTCCAATACAACTCAAACGGGCGGCCGATCATAGCAGCGAGCGGGAAACCATTCGCAAAATGCTGCTGTGATGACTGCTTTTGCATCCCCGAGCAAATCTGTTATTCCATCGATGTCCCCCTGTGCCCGATACTGAATCAAAGCATTGTGTTCAATCTGAATTTCTGCGATTACGCAGGCATAGAATACCAAAGTCCAACGGTCACGTATGCCGCAGGAGGAACGCGGTTCTCTACATTAACTTACGACGTTCCTGATCCGTTTTTCGGCTGGTACAATGCGGCACTGTATGTCAACACTGAGAGTTGTTATCCTGGAGTGCAATCGGATGCTCAGATATTTCTGCCGGTCCCTGGCTACAACAGCGGCAACCGCTGCGGCTTCGCAAAGGCGAACATTGCAGGCACACTGCGCTGGTATTTCCCGCCAACACTCTGCGATTGCTCTGGCGCGGATCTGCCCTGCACCGTAACTGTCAGTGGAGGGCCGTGCACATGAACTGGTTCGAGTCATATCATTGTTTGTCTGGCTCGCACTGCGCACAGTGTCGCAATCTGGAAAGCGGGCGCACGTTCCGCGCTGATATCTATCCGGATAATCCGGATTTCCTCTGCCCGCATGGCCGCGAGTGGGGCAGCACCGGAACGCCGCAGGAGAGTCTGCCGGAACTTTTGAAGCAAATCGCAGCGGTATCAGACATGACCGAACACGGACTTGTCTTGCGGTCAATGGTAGCGCAGTGCCAAGACACGCTGCAACGCGCAGATATTACGCCCTGCGTTGCGCACCGGCAAACACTCAAAATCAGAAAATACTGGCAGGAATATCAACAAGCCACAAAAGCGGGGAAATCATGAAACGTATCATTGCATTGTTTTGTCTGTTGTGCTCTGCGGCCGCGGCCTGCGCCGAAACCACCGGCACGCTCACCGTTGTGCAATTCGATCCGGCTAACAGCAATCTGGTTTACAACGGATCCAGTGCTACGAACCTGCCGCGCTTGACGGTTGGCGGATATGTTGACGCGAGCGAATACCGCACGAATGGGGTGCCGCTCGTTTTGGGTGGCGGGAGCAGTGGAGTACCACAGACCCCATACACCAACAATCACAACATGGCCGGTTACACTGTGAGCAATGGCAACTTTGTCGGCAACGGGTCTGGCTTAACCAATCTGACGGAAAAAGGATTCACCAACACCATCGGCACCGCAGCGTTCACGAACACGGGGTTCTCGTTGCAGGCGGGGAGCAATATGGCGATGCGGTCAACGGCAGGGGTAAATTACATAGATCCTGTTTATCCCCCTATCTGTAATGTCAATATGCTGGATGCTCAGACTGTTACCGGAGGCGTCGCAACCGTAATCAATTTGACAAATGTTCTAAATGACACTCATTCGGGATTCAACACCACAACGAAACGATACGCATTCCCGTCAACTCATCCCGGTTATTATGCGATAAACGCTCAATGCCGCTATACGAGTCCGTCATGGCTCAACGGTAATGTGGGTGTGGTGGAGGTTAATCCATCAATGGTGACTAGCACCGTAGTACAAGCAAATCAGGTTTTGACTGTGGCCGGTATCTTTGTTCAGGCCGGACCTCAGATTGTAAAGTACACGGGCGGAGTGCATCAGGTGTATGCCTATGTATTTCCTGCAACGTCCAACAATGTACTTCAGGCAACAGTTCCAGGCAACAACATGACAATCATCTATCTCAGGGGGCTGTGATGAAAAAACTACTATTCGCATTCTTGCTGTTCTGCGGTCAACTTCGCGCCGCTGATTATGACAAGTGCATCAAATACTACGTGCGGAATACCTGTGTAAGCTTTGAGGCAGTTTGTAGCAGCGAGCCAGATCCGCAGGCTCAGCCGTGGGCATTGATGGCGACTGATAAGGGCATACAGTTCATAAAATGGGATGCAACTATTCTTGGAACGAATCAGCCAAGCATTGCCGTTATAGAATCGCTCGACGCTGCCGCAAAAGATTGGTTTATCCAGCGCAAGCAAGCCGCGAAACCCGCCGAACTCAAACAATGCGAAAACAACTTCCTGCTACTCTGCGAACAGTTGACCGGCAAGCGGGATAAGGTCGGCTTCGACACTTTGCGGACCATCATCGAGGCAATGTTACAGACCGACCCGCAGACGGCAATGGTGTTATCCTTGAAACTGCTTTCGATTGACGCTGAGGGCAAGCGGTTTTCAGCCACGTGGTGGGATTCATGCGCGTGGCACAATGAGTGACTTTGAGTACATCATGTCATGGATTCGCAGGCAGCAGTTGTTCTGGTGGCAGGAGCGGCGATTACGGAACGCGCATAGAGCGTGGTTCGAGAAAAATTGCGACCGGGATACGTATATCTAATTCCTGAGTCTTCACTCATTAAATTATTCAATTATTTTCCAATTCGCGTTTGACCCGCATAAACATTGATCCGAAATTAATGAGCACCACTTATTAACTCGCCAATGTTGACTTTGCGCGGCAGGTAGCATATGTTGATCGCATCGTAACACTGGGTTGCGATCAGCGCAACGCCGCGATGCGGCAGAAACGAGTTGAGATGAGCAACATAGCAACACACATGGTTATCAGCATCCGCAATATGCATCAACCCGATCTAATGGGCGAGGCACGGCCCCGCATAGCATACGAGGGTGCGGCAGAGGAGTGCCAGGCATGGATCGCAGAGCAGGATGAGGCGGGTTACATCTGCGGCAATAACGAGGCGGGAGCACCGGAGCGCGTGCTGGCAATCCACCATGGCGGGGATGTTGGCGACGCCGTAACGCTCGCAGATGGCTGCGATATGAGTCGCTATGATTGGCCGGATGATATGGATTGCGAGTGTTGTGGCGAGTGCCAGGAGTGCATCACCCTGATGATCGAGCAGGATCAGGATGCGGCTCGTAACATGCGGATTGAGCGCAGGCCGTACATCGAGGCGCGGGGGGGCCGTGGCCGCAGATACCGCCATGATGACTCCAATTTGTCCGCCGATTTGGCCGGGCAATACGGGATATTTACCGGCAGCGGCCCGTTGCTAGTTGCCGGGCCGGATCGTGAGGGGGCGATTGATTTGCTCATTGCCTGCAATCTGGAGCCGGACAACACCGCAGAGAGTATATCTGAGGCATTATCTGCGCTCCCGGATAACGATGATGCACTCCAGGGCGGCGAGATTGAGTTGGGCGACTGGAACGTGTACGCCAACGAGTGGATAGAGTAGGAGTGGGGCGCATGACTGATTGGTTCAAGGTGCAGATTTTAGCCGTAATTTTTGGACTGTACATCATCGCGGGCCTGTGCGCGGTGATCACGTGCCGGCACCGGATAGCGGGAGAGGCGCTGGTTAAATATGCGGCGAATGCTCGCATAGGATGGGAGAGGACAAAATGAACGCAATCAACGACTCAAGCGCGTGGCCGCGCGGACGATCAGCACGGTCGATAGCCGCTCGCAACATCGCCGCGCTCCGCCGAATGGAGGAAACGCGCTCTATCCGACTGGCGAATGTGGATTACTACTCGCCCGAGGGCCGTAACAGGGACCGCGCAGAGGTTACGGCGTTACGGGCCGCGATTGTGGCGCTGAAAGAAAAACACGAAATACGGGAAGATTGAGAAATAACTAAACGAGGAATCGATATGAATATTACGAGTACATGGTTGAAAGAACATTCAGCGTGTAACGCAGGTATGAAATGGTGGTTTGCTCAGAGCGTGGGCAATATCAATGCGGTGGATTTGCTGAGACTGTTGATAGCGGAACAACAGTTACAGTGGGTCAACTGGTTGATTGTGCGGGTGATGGACCGTAAACAACAGATTATCTATGCGATATTTGCGGCTGAGCAGGTGTTGCCAATATTTGAGGTGAAATATCCAAACGACACGCACCCACGACAGGCGATAGAGGCTGCACGGGTGGTGTTGGTTGATGATTCTGAAAAAAATAAAACAGCCGCCAACGCCGCCGCCAACGCCGCCGCCAACGCCGCCGCCAACGCCGCCGCCAACGCCGCCGCCAACGCCGCCTACGCCGCCGCCTACGCCGCCGCCAACGCCGCCGCCAACGCCGCCGCCAACGCCGCCGCAAACGCCGCCGCCAACGCCGCCGCCAACGCCGCCGCCAAAATGAAGATACGTATCTTGGAATACGGAATCACATTGCTGTCTAAAAGTCAGGAAAACGAGGAGTCAGGAAAATGAATCAGGAAACAGCATTAACAATTGTGGCGCGGATGCCTATTGCGACGATGCATGACGCCAACACATTGGCGACGGCATTTGCGCAGGCTCATGTAATGGGCGCTCAGAATCCGGCCGAGGGGATGCTTGCCGTTACGCTGATCCATGAGATCGGCATAGTTAAGGCGGAAGCAACGTATCACATTATGATGGGGCGGCTCACGAAGAAAGCGGAAGCGATCCTTGCCGATTTTGTGAAGGCGGGCGGGAAATACAAGATACTGCAGCGCGACGCGACCGGCGCGAAAGTAGTTGCTTCGATGGGTGAGACGAAGGACGCAACGTTTTCCTTCTCCTGGGACGATGCACTTCAAGAGCCGTTTGTTTATGCAGGATCGGCGAAGGACCAACGCGCGGAACTTAAGAAGCCGCTCGAGCAGCGAACGCTCAAGGATAAATACGCGACGCCTCGCAGCCGGATGCAGATGCTGTGGGCGCGGCTGGTGTCTGATATGGGTCGCGCTCTATGCCCCTCGGCAACGGATGGAATGTATCCACCCGAGGAGGTGTCTGATTTCGACGAATTGCAGCCGAAAGCGGGGCAGACAATCGACACGGAGGAAGTAAAGCGGCGAACCACTGCAACGGCAACAGTCAACTCGACAAATTGCAACGTTTGCCCGGACGGGTTTGGCGAGTTCTCGGGCAAAGAGTGGGGAATGCTCCCTGATGATGTACTCGACGCAGCGGCAGCATCCGACGATCCGCGGCTCACGATTGAACACAAAACCGCAATCAACAACATGCTCAAGCTGAGAAGGGAGTTGCCATAATGATAATCGCACTGGACATCGAGACGATACCAAACGCGGCAATGGTGAGCCGGTTGCCGGAGCCGACGATTGATTCACGGCTGAAAGATCCGGCGAAGATCGCGGAGGCCACTGCGAAGGCGAAGGAAAAGCAGATTGGCGAAATGGCGCTGGACGCACTCACGGCGCGGGTGTGCTGCTTCGGCGCGGTTGGGATTACAGCTAATCCGGCAGATGACGCAGCGGGTTTCGGCGAAATCATCACAGCGGACACAGACGAAGAGGAGAGCACGCTGATTCAGTCGATTATGCAGACAATCGGAAACGACGAAACACGGCTGGTGACATGGAACGGAATCGGGTTCGATCTGCCAATGATCTACAAGCGCGCAATGATTCTCGGGATTGATCCGGCCAACTTCGGCGCGCCTCCGTTAACCGCATGGACGAAGCGCTATTCAGTAGAGCGGCACTATGACCTGATGCAGATATGGGGCGGCTGGTCCTCGCAGGGCTATGCGAAACTAGAGCTTGTCGCGTCGCTAATCATTGGCGAGCACCGCGCTGATATTCCTTATGACCAGGTGCCGGAGTTGATCAAAACGGAAGAGGGCCGCAAATCGGTTCTCGACGGGTGCATGAACCACACGCGGCTGACATGGGAACTCTGGAAGAAGTTCAACGGGACGATGTTTGTTTAACGGTACGAAATACAACAAGAAGGAGAAGAGAGTATGTTTACAAGTGCAGGCTCAATAATGGTGAAGATTGACGATGTGAAGTTCGCGGATCCGAAGTTCGCGACGGGTGCAAATGATTTCGACATCTGCATTCACGGAACCAGTGTTGCGGATCCGAATCAGAGCGACTACGCGCGGCTTGAAATGTCGCAGAACTACGGCAAGGGCAATTTCGCCAGCATGACGCAGGCTGAAATTTCAATGAAGACGCTGCGCGCGCTGGGGTTTGAAGGCGACGATCTGACAACGCTGAAAGAGCAGATTTACTTGAAGGAAGTGCCATTCCACGTCGAAGAGAGCAAGCCGAATGAAAGCGGCAAGACTTTCTTCAACGTCAAGTACATCGAGACGGGCGCGGCGGTGCAGGAGATCGACAAGGCGACGGTCAATGAGCGCGTCAAGGCGTTGTTCGCGGGCGTAGCTGCCAAGCCAGCACCGGCAGCAACACCGGTAGCGGCGGGTAATCCGTTCGCCAAGAAAGCGGCACCTGCTGCGGCAACACCGGCAGCGGCGGCACCTACTTCAACCGGCAAACTCCCGTTCTAAACATGATTGAGCCTCTGCATATCGTAATCGACTCGCGCGAGCAATCGCCCTGGGCGTGGGACCCCAGCGACGCGATAACGGATATCCGTGCGCTGGTTGCGGGTGATTACGCGCTTGCAGAGGACTGTGAACGGGTACGGGGGCGTGAATCTTTGGCGGTCCGGTTTGCGGTGGAGCGCAAGAGTCTCGATGACTTCCTCGGCACGATCAGCGGCGGTTGGGATCGGTTTCAGCGGGAATTGACGCGCATGGAGTCTTTTCCCGCGCGGGTGGTAATCGTCGAAGGCGATTTTGCGCAGTGCTGCTTTGAAGAGGTAAACGGCGAATTGATGCTGCCAGAGCATAACCACCCGAATCTGCGGCCCGCATTTGTGGCGCGGCGGATAGCGGAATTGACCATGCAGGGCGTAACGGTGTTGTTGGCCGGCAATGCGCAACTTGCGGCAGGGCTGGCTTACAGAGTTTTTAGAAGACGAATTGAAAGGGAGATGGAGAAATGAGCAAAGACAAGAAAGACGAATTGCCAGGCATGCCGGATCGTGACGAAGTTGGGGCGGCCGCAGAGGAATTGTTTCTGGTCCTGAATCGGATCGAACAGTGCGCGATCGACAAGCGCGAAAAGACGCTGGCTCTTATCCAGGCACTGAAGCGGGTAAACCGAGTCAGCGTCAAGATCAAGGATAAGACATTTGTGCTGGAGCACATGGAAGAAGCGGACGTAATCAAGATCAAGAAGTAAACACCATGCCGACACTCAACGTCACAGTTCAACGCGTCGCATATCCTCCGGCCACAGCCGAAGCAGCGTCTTGGTACATCCTCATCACGTCTCATGGGCCGTGCAAGGGTACTATGTCATGGAGACCGCAGGAGAGCGAACAGTTGATATTGGAAGGAGAATATACGGCCTACAAGGGCGAACGCGAATTCGCTTTCAAGTCCGCGCGGCTCGACGTTCCGACGGACTCCCGTGATCAACTGCACTACGTTTGCGCCCGCACGTCTGGACTCGGGCCCGCAGCGGAAGAGTTAATTTGGTCGCACTCCGGCGCAGCATGGATGGACATCGCAGAGCACGCCGTCCCGAGGCTGAGCGGCAAGGTTTACGCCAACTTCCAGCTTCAACTGGAATCACTGCGCGACAAATCCGAAGAGGCAAAGGTTGTTGCCACGCTTATGGGACGCGGCGCTACGATGAATATGGCGTGTGCAGCCTGGGAGATGTGGAAGGCGGAGACGCTGGGTGTAGTCAATGCGGACCCGTATCGGCTCGCTGAGTTACCGGCGTACGGGTTCAAGGACGTGGATAAGGCGATCCGGCAGGCGTACGGCATCACGGATGACGATAAGCGGCGGATACGCGCTGCGGTGATCTATTCGCTGCGCCGTTTGACCGATAGCGGCGACACGATTGCGGCATGGGAACAGTTGTTTCAGCAGACTACCGGGCTGTTGGGCGGGTATGCGGAAATGATCAGCGAGTGCACGGCGGAACTGTTCGAGGAAGGGACGTTGAAGGCGTTCCCGGACAGCAAGGGCGTGAGTCTGGCGGGGGATTATTACGCGGAGACAGCAATATGGGAATTTGTGGAGGGCACAACAAAGTGAAGTTTGACGAATCACAGGAAGCCGCGATCATGAAAGCCTGCCGCTCGCAGGTGTCAATCATCACAGGCGGCGCCGGAACGGGCAAAACGACTATCATCAAGGAGGTCACGGAACGGCTCGAAAAGGCAGGCGCAACGGTGACGCTCGCCGCGTTCGCCGGAAAGGCTGCTGCACGTATCCGCGAGGCGTGTTCGCATCCGGCGTCAACGATCCATCGAATGCTCGGCTACAACGGCAAAGCGTTTCTGACTCCGTCGCTGGCAGATCAATCGGTGATCCTGGATGAATCGAGCATGATTGATTCGCTGTTGCTGGCTGAGATCGTCAAGCGCGCTCCGCGGCGGCTCTGCATGGTTGGCGATCCGGCGCAGCTTCCACCAGTTGGCCGCGGACAGCCGTTCCATGATTTGATCAATTTGCGGCCGGAACTTGTTGCATCGCTGACAACCTGCTACCGCGCAACGGAAGCCGTGTTCCAAGCCGCTACATCTATTCGGGGCGGCGGCAGACCTCCGCTATCCGCTACATCGCCAGGCGAGAAGTGGACTATGATGAACACCGGCAACGCGGCCCAGACGCAGGCGCAGATTTTGAAATGGATTGACGCGGGCGCGTTCGACTTCGAACAGGACGTGATTCTCTGCGCCCGTAACGGCGAAAACGATCAGGACCCGTGCACGGTGCGGGGGCTGAATGCGGCGATTGTCGAAATGATTTCACCGCGCGACGAAAAGCGGAAATTCAACACCGGGGACAGGGTTATCAATACGAAGAATCTGCCGGAACTCGATGTATGGAACGGGACGACGGGCACGGTTCACACGATTGACCAGGATGGCGGCGTATGGGTGCATACAGACATCCCGGTTATCGACTGGAACAAGAGCGCAGACGACAAGAATCCGGAATATACGAACTACGTCCTATTCGGGAAGGACACGCGGAAACACCTGCAGCTTGCATACGCGATGACCACGCACAAGGCGCAGGGCTCGCAGTATCGCAACGTGCTGATGTGCTGCTTTAATCGCGACGGGTGGGGACTACTGGACCGCTCGCTACTCTATACCGGCGTGACGCGGACAAAGGTAGCCTGCTGCGTTGTCGGCGAATTACAGGCCGTCTGGAACGCGATTGATAAAGTGAACCACAAGAACACCATTATACAGCAACTTGCCGAAGCATCTTGACTGACTCCGGGGGCCGCGCATCCGAACAACGCGGGAAAGGAGATATGTGAGCAACATCGTTAAAGGCTTGGACTCTCATTTGACTCACGATCCGACTGCGAACGACTACGGCTGGCGCAGAATATCCGCCGCGAAATTTATGGAAATACAACAGAAATGCGACTGTGGACAGCGCGCCAAGTGGGCGCACGAAGATGGAACTGTGGTCTGCGATGACTGCAAACTGGAGATCTGCAAAATGGAAAATACTGCATTGGAAGATAAAGCCGCAGAATTGCATGAACGAATCAACGAGGTGGAGATATGAGAAAACCAGGCTGCTACAAGTGCGCGCAGCACCAGACGCGCAACCGCTATTTGAAATCGTGGATCGCCCGAGAACTGCGCACGCGGATGCATAACGCTGCATATATCCACCACTACATCAAGCAACTGGAAGAGGGGCGGAAACTGCCATGATCAGCCTCATGCCCTATATCGGCGGCAAACACCGGATGGCGCGGGAGATTGCCCTTCGCCTCCATGCCACCGGGGCCGACACCCTGATAGACGTATTCGGTGGCTCGGCCGCAGTCCTTCTGAATGCCGGATTTCAGAAACGCATTTACAATGACGCCTCGGCCGATCTCGTAAATATGTTCCGGGTACTTGCCGACAAACAGCTGTTGAACGATCTTCTCTTCAAATTGCACTGGACACCCTGCAGCCGCCGCATTTTCCAAGACGACTACAGCGTCTACCTTCGCGGAGGTCTGTCCTTTCGCCTCATCACAGACCCTATTGAACGTGCAAGAGCCACACTCTACCGGCATCTGTTTTCATGGGGCGGCAAGGCCCGCAGCGGCGGCTTCAGTGTGTCAACCGGCGACAGGTGCGCCATCAAGGAAGTCGGTCGTTATCAACGCGTATTGACCAAACTGGACGAAATAGGCGCATATTTCCGGGGCACCTGCATAGAGAACCTTGATTACCAGGCGGCCATCACCATGTACGGCCAAAAGCGCAACCATGTCCTCTTTTGCGATCCCCCCTACATTGGCACAGAAAACTACTACGCCGAAACATTCAAAGAAGCCGATCACGTCTTTCTCTCCGAACAATTGAATCAGATCCCGGCTGCAGTAGTCCTCACCTATTACGATGTTCCCCTGGTCCACGAACTATATCCCGAATCACTCTGGCAGTACGAAACAGTATGCGTCACAAAGAACTGTCAACTCAAACAAGGCAACAAAAAGAAACTCGCAGAATTAATACTAACCCGAAAGGCACACCCATGAAAGACCTTACCCCCATAAACGTAACCCCGCCCGATTATATATCACCCCGTTCAGCGCCAGAACCGCTTGCCGCCCCAACAATTCGCAGGAAACTTCGCAGAGGCAAATCAGCAAAAACCTTAGCGGACCTCGCGTTTGACCGTGGCTATGTTTGCGCCGTGGCCAACATCATCACCACTCACGGTGCGGATGTTATCGCCCGTGATGTATTGCGCGCCAATCCGCCGCAAGACTGGAACAACATCGACTCTTACGACAAAGAAATCCTCAAGAAAGCCGGATTGCTTCCCAACAACGTCAACAACGTCAACAACGTCAACACAGTCACCCGAAAGGCCCCCAAATGCACACCTTCGTAGACATCACACTCACCACAGTCCCCCCATATTACAAACACCGCGCACCCCAACACCGCGCCAGCTGCCGCTTCAACTTCGGCGAAGTCGGCAACCTCGGCGAAGTCTCCGGCACCCTGTCAGAAACCGCCTGGACTCCCGAAGCCGCCGTAGCTGGAGCCGTCTCCCGCATCGAAGCCATGCACCCCAACCACACCTTTCTCTTCGCGAGGTATGACGAATGAAAACAACCACAGAATTAAATGGATCCGAAAAGATGATGCTGATAGGCCGTGAATTCATGCGGAATTATCTTTCATGCACAATCGTCAGCGTTTCCAACTCACACATCAGGGAACATATACTAGACACTATGAAACGGTTACCTCAATTCTTAGTGGAACGACACAATCCCTATATTTATTCAGCAGAGCCAACCCCTACTGGTATTCCCCCGTCGACGTGGTGTGTTTACGGAACCAACCCATTACAATTAGAGGGTTTTTACAGCAGAACATTTGTCTGGCCAGACGGTAAGGCACGCTTGGCTCCTTTGATGTTCATGATTATGCTTGACGATCCCTTTGACGAACAAATGAATTCAACACAGGAAATGATAATGATCGTCCAACGCTCAACTCCTGAGGTCTTAATCCTCATAGATATGTACGATAGAGTTAAGATCCTTCACGATGCACTTGGTTTTGAAAAGAAACTACCGACACTGGCACTATGAAATGAGATACTGCAAATGACACCCCCACGCAACATACTCCGAGTCTTTCCCCGCCGCACCAGAGCCACCCCGGACGACGGCATTGTCGGCCTTCCCTCATTCTGGGACGAAGCCGACGAGGTCCACATATCAGTCACATTCACCGAGGATCGCTCAAAGGCGGAACAACTTGCCCTCGAATGGCAACAAGTGGCACCCGTTAAAATCGGCGGACCAGCCTACGACGACCCGGGATCTGACTTCACACCCGGCATGTACGTCAAACAAGGCTATGTCATCACTTCCCGTGGTTGCCCAAACTATTGCTGGTTCTGCGATGCCTGGAAACGCGAAGGCAACACAGTCCGTGAACTTCGCATTCACGACGGCTGGAATATCCTTGATTCAAATCTGCTCGCTTGTTCAGACGAACACGTCAGAAAAGTCTTCGCCATGCTCAAGCGCCAGCCCCGTAAGGCCGAATTCTCAGGCGGCCTCGAAGCAAAACGCCTCAAACCATGGCATGTTCAGGAACTATCCCAACTCAAACCCGAACAACTCTTCTTCGCCTACGATACCCCGGACGATCTGGATCCGCTTAACCAAGCAGGCAAACTACTCCGTGCCGCAGGCTGGTCCGCAACATCCCACCGCCTCCGCTGTTACGTACTTGTCGGCTATCGCGGCGACACCCAGGAGAACGCCTGGCAACGCATGAAGACCGCCCGCAAACTCGGATTCTGGCCCATGGGTATGCTCTATAAAGATAGAAAAGGCCGCGTTGCCGAAGGCTGGAAGCCCAAACCATTCGCAGACGTACACGAAATATCAAAGAGATTAGGAAAATAACCAATGAAACCCACCCTCGGCCCTCACACCCCTCACTACGGCACCTTCCGGAACGCCGTCTATCTCAACTTCTCAGTCTTTCCAGAAGACGCAGAACGATTCAAACTTCCCACCCGCACAAAACACCGCCTCCTACGTGGATCCAAACGCATAAACTACTATCCCCCCTTCCCCCGACGACGAAGACCTTTCCGACCGCCTTTTCCAGCAAGGCGAATTTGCCATTCACACCTTCACCCACTGGAATCCCTCAATCTAGCCCAGTACGGGCGACTCGCAAGTCGCCCTCCCCTTCTTTCCCTCCACAATGCCCCACAATCCATCGCAACAACTTCCCCCTTGTCATCGTCTAGGCACAAAACAAAGGAGCACCAGCATGCGCAAACTATACGTCCTATCAGTCCTATCCGTCCTATTTCTCTCCGGCTGCGCCATGTATTCACCACCCATCGGAGCCATAACCAACGTCTCATATCCAGGAATTCCCGCCGTCTGTAGTCCGGATGGAGAAATTGGCAGCAGGACCGGAGAAGCCAGCGCAACACGCGTCTTGCTTTCCATCCTCGATATATGGCCACCGACTAGAGATCTGAATCAACTCACATAAAGAAGGAAATCAGCATAATGCGCTTCTATTCATTTGACGATATCCGGGCGGCTGGCGACTGCGCCGCATTCGCTCAGGCCCACTACGGTGCGACTATTCATGCCGGACGCTGTGCGGCAACATGGCGCGGCGGCGACAATTCCGACGCCGTTTCAATCGACGCTAAGCAGTGGTACGATCACGTCCAGAAGCAGGGCGGCGGCATCATCGAGCTTGCCGCATTCAAATTCGCAGGCAACATCCAACAGGCTCAGGAATACCTTGGCGAACTCTACAAACTCACGCCGAAGAATCAGACCGGCGCACAGCCAAAAGAATGCCGGTTTGACGAACTTATCCGGCAGGGCTATCACGAGGCCGCACGCTACTTCTACCGCGATTTATCCGGAGCCGTTGTCCATTTCGTGTCTCGCCTGGAGCATTCGACGCTGAAAAAGCAATTCTGCCAGGGCACACCCGACGGCTGGGGCATCAAAGGGGTCCATCTTATACCCTACAACCTCGCAGCAATCACCGAATCATCATGGTGCTGCATCGTCGAGGGGGAAAAGTCCGCCGACTGCCTTATCCAACGCGGAATTCCCGCAACAACATTCTGCGGTGGCGCGAAGAAGTTTGATTCATCCTATGCCGAGATATTCCGCGGCAAGTCCGTCGCGATTTTCCCCGACAACGATGAACCGGGCCGCGAACATGCTCAGATCGTCGCCGCGGGGCTCTCCGGAGTCGCAGCAGACATCCGGATAGTGCCCACATCGCCAGCGCCGAAGGGGGACATCTATAACTATCTCATCGACGAAGGCCACACCATTGAAGACGTTTACGCGCTCATTTCTGCCGCTCCACTCTACACTCCGGCGCGGGACATATCAGCATCAACCGACAACGGACCGACCGAAGCGCAACTTGCAGAGGCCAAGACGGCGAACTCGGTCCCGTTCCGCAATTTCATCCCTCAGGAATCAGAAGTCCCTGCCAAAGGCGGCAAGACGCGCAAGGAGGTCATCCAGGAGCCCCGGACGCAACGATCCATGCTCGATGATCTGTCTCGGCGCTTCCTCGGGTTTCCGCGCAAGCAGGGTGATAAGTACCTCTTTGACCACGATCGTGACACCGGCGAAATCATCCCGATTCGCGATGCGGATCACCTGCTATCATGGATCGGCCGACGCTCAAAGCATCCGGTTGCCTGGGCGCGTGGTGACTCCATGTCAACAGCGCGGCAATTCTACTGCTCAGTCGAGGCGGAGGCGCGCCGATACGAGTCAATTTCCCTCATTCCGTCATGGCCGCGGCGTCCAGATGTGTACTATGCGCATGATCAGTTGCCTGCACCATGCCCGAATCGGTCACGGTTCGAGACCCTTCTTAACTTCTTCTGTCCGGCGACATCCATCGACAGGCACCTCCTTGCCGCATTCGTCTGCGCGCCGCTCTGGTACATCCCAGGTATCGCGCGGCCGGCATGGGTCATCGACTCATCCGACGGGCAGGGCTGCGGCAAAACGACGCTAGTCGAACTCGTTGCGCAACTCTATGGCAATGCGCCTATTTGCACCTCAAAGCAGGAACTCTCAACGAACATGCAGCAGATAGTCAAACGCTGCGTCTCTCATACCGGCCGGCGCGCCCGTGTGTTCCTCGTCGATAACGTCACCGGTGACTTCAAATCCGAAGAACTGGCATCGCTCATTACGTCCAAGGATATCACTGGAATGGCCCCGTACGGACACGGAGAAGAGACGCGGCCAAACGATCTAACCTACGTCATAACCGCCAACACCGCAACGGTTGACGCTGATTTAGCGCACCGATTCCTTTACATCATGGTGTCACGGCCGGAAAACACCATGGAACGCGCCGATTGGAAGGGGACCATTCTCGCCTATATCGAACGACACAGACTCGAAATCGTTGCTGACATCATCGACATGCTCTCGACGCACAAACCCTTCAACGTCGCACCTGTGACCCGATTCGCGGAGTTCGAGACATCCATCCTGCAGGCATGCTGCGGAACGCCAGACGCGACACAGGACACGTTAGAGCACATTCTCAGGGCCCGTGCAGAATCCAATATCGACGAAGAACAGGCCCGCGCAATCATCGACGTCTTCCAGTTCAATCTGGAGAAAATGAACCTGCAGAACGATGCATGTTTCATCAAGACGAACGTCGCCAACTCCTGGGGACGCGCGGCACTCAAAGAGAGTCACGACTACAAGGGTTATCCGATTCAGTTGATTCGCAACCTAGCTAAGATCGGAATGATTCCGCAGGTGGATCCGCATGTCAAAAGGTGGCCGCCGTCCTCTTCGGTGGAGCGTCACAGCGGTTTGGCATGGAACTTAACAGACACCACGGAAGAGCTGTATCTGATCGACAAGAAGGAGGGCGAAGATGCAACTTTTAAGCTTATCTAAGGTCTGTCCTGAGGCCTGTCCGATTTCAGAAGCCTCACATTTCGGACAGGGCGGACAGGGCATTTCTGACACTTTCTCAGCTAAACCGCAAACCTGTAACATTTTTCGGACAGACCGGACAGGGCGGACAGGGCATTTCCGCAACATCCGTTTAGCTAAAACACGAAAAGACACTCAAAAACACATTTCGGACAGGGCGGACAGGGCATTTCCCCTTATCCCCACACCTGAGAAAAAATATAATATTATATATATAGCCTCTTATGGAGAACAGCCCTGTCCGCCCTGTCCGAAAATAACTTAAGGAGAAAATCATGAGCAAGAAAAAATACATCACGCCAGACCAAAGAGAACAAAGACAAGTTGAAATTTGGAACAAAGCTAAATCCTACCGCAGCGAATGGCAACAACACAGCCTAAGAAATGCAATACACGATCAGGGATATAATTTCGGTTTTATGTTTTGCGGGTGTTATCATGACGAACTGATCTGGCATATCGAGCGTCAATTTCCCCTGGCTCTTCCTTTTGCGGGGCAGCCTATGACGTGGCACAACAAGACAGTATGGCATATCGACCATATCATTCCCATCCATTCGTTTGACTCAAACAACGTCGATTCTATGCGCGAATGCTGGCACTGGACGAACCTACGCCCGATATGGGAGTTTGACAATCTCAGCAAGTCAGACGCCGTTTATCATGTTTGGCATGTTCCGTTTTCGATTCGCAAATATTGGATACCGAGAGACACAGTCATCGAGTCAGACGGATTGACACACCAATCAACACAACAGTAACACGGCGGTGATGATGAATCCCGAACTGGAAAACAACGCGCCTCGCTGCTCAGGATGTGTCATGGTCAATCGACAGCCGCAAACGGATCAAGACAAGGCTGGGCATCTTCCGACTCATTGGCTGGGCGCGTGGCTCGAATGGGCGCAGCATTACAGGCAGTGTATGGCCGCTCTGGAAAAAAATGCAAGGTACTCCCCCTGGGGTGGGGCCAAAAGTC
>JBAZVL010000014.1:0-38360 GCA_041660905.1 Gallionella sp. | reverse complement strand
GCGCCACGGGCAACAAGTCAGCGTCCAGCGCCACGGGCGACCAGTCAGCGTCCAGCGCCACGGGCGACCAGTCAGCGTCCAGCGCCACGGGCTACCAGTCAGCGTCCAGCGCCACGGGCGACCGGTCAGCGTCCAGCGCCACGGGCAACAAGTCAGCGTCCAGCGCCACGGGCAACAAGTCAGCGTCCAGCGCCACGGGCGACCAGTCAGCGTCCAGCGCCACGGGCTACCAGTCAGCGTCCAGCGCCACGGGCGACCAGTCAGCGTCCAGCGCCACGGGCAACAAGTCAGCGTCCAGCGCCACGGGCAAAAACGCGGTCGCCATGAACATCGGCATTTTCGGAAAAGCAAGGGCCGATAAAGACGGAGCAATCGTCCTGTGCAACCACGACGACAAATGCAACATCCGCCATATCCGTGCATCCAAAGTCGGCGAGAACGGAATCAAGCCGAACACCTGGTATGTCCTGAGCGATGCCGGAGAGTTTGAAGAGGCTCAGTCATGAGCGACGAAACAATCCCCGGCCTGATCCACGCGATCACCGGAAAGCGCGTTAAACGGCTTGACTCCGTTGACGTGATCTTCCGCAAGGTCGATCTGCGCGTAGAGGGCCGCTACATACCGGGCAGCAAGGCTGGCAACCCTTTTGATGCAGACGAGGACAGCACGTTCGACGTGAAGGGCATCTACGCTGGCGGCGACAACCTGATCCCGCTGCTGGACGATAACGTGATCGATGAGATTGCCGAGGCGGCTATTGAGCAATTGGAGGCGAAGGAATGAGCAACGCATTCGATGGTATGCGCGCAGCGATGTCTGAGGCGCGGGAGGTTATGAGAGCCGCCGATATTTTCGCCGATCAAATGGCCGATATGATTGCAGACAGATTAAAGCATGTCTCTGGGCCAAGGCTTTCAAAGCTAAAGCGTGAACTTCGCCGATGGGACATTCATCGACGGGAGTGGAAGGAATGAGCGCGGAACAGTGGAAGTGGGTGCAGCCAGCGACGCTTGATGATCTTCTCGCAAGGCTGTCAGATGCGAGAGATTTAAAGGTGCCTGAGCGTGAACGCGAGAACCTGTGCGCCGTTTCATTCGATTATCTGATTAAGCTTCGACGAGAGAACGAGCGGATGGCGGCGGCGCTTGATTGCGCGATACCAGCATTGAGCGAAGCGAGCAGCGACTATAACGCCTCGAACTTCACAGATCGCCACGGCACCGGCCCACGCCTCAAAGCAGCATTGGACAAAGCCCGCGCCTCACGCTCAGGAGCCAATCCATGACTCACGCAACCCGCTCAACGCCCGCCCAGATACGCCAGCACCAAGAGCGGCGGCGCGCCCGTATCAGCTCATTCATCATCCGCAACCGCCTGCGCGACTATCAGGTAGGCATCCGGGCTGGTGTGCTGACGATGGCGCCTGCTGTTTACTGCAAGAGGGGGCTGTGATGAAAGTCAGTGTCTTAGTTGATCTGGCAATCGAGTGCGATCCACCGTCTCACATATGGCGCTATTCGTCCACCATCGAACGCCGCGCAAATAGGCTCGAAGAATGGGTAAATGAGTTTAATTCATTCATACGGGATCACAGATCACAAGATGGCATTACCTTAACGGTTAAGCGCGTCATGCAAGATCAATGCGGTATTTGTGGACGCGACTGGGAGGAAGACTCTGATGGGCCGTTATGCTGTAACGACGCCCAAGAGGAATGGTTAAAATCACGCACCATTATTGAGCCACCAAAGTGAGGCTGTCCATGTTCTACATTGCAGCCGGACTGGTGATTATTTACGTCCTGCTGAATTCGCTACCGTTGCAACCGTGAGGGATACAAAATGGAATCAGACAAAGTTAGTTCTTTAGTTTTGCCGGAGCGGATGAACGCGCCAGCACCACGCCAGCTTGCCGAGGCGTCGCCAATGGGCATGCTTCAGCTCGCCGTCCAGCGCGGTGATGACATTGAAAAGATCACTAAGCTAATGGAGCTTGCCGAGCGGATGCAGGCCAATCAGGCGCGGCAGGATTTCAATTCTGCTTTCGCGCAATTCAAGGCAGAGGCCGTGCGTATCGTTAAGCGAACCGAAACGACAAGCGGGCCGCTTGAGGGAAAAAAATACGCCAACCTATTTGACGTGGTGGCCGCGATTACTGAGCCGCTCGCAAAGCATGGCCTTAGCATGGCTTGGAAGCTCACCAAAGATGATCCGACATGGATGGAGGTAACTTGCACTCTGCGTCACTCGTCCGGGCACTCTGAATCGGTATCAATGGGGGCGGCACCAGATACCGGACCGGGCCGTAACGCTATCCAAGCACGCGGAAGCGCAAAATCCTACCTCGAAAGGTATACCGCAACCGCGATTACTGGCCTTGCTGCCAGCAATACAGATGATGACGGAAGTGGAGGAAAGGCCGACACTCTGACAGAGGAACAGGCTGCAACGATCGTGGCGCTGATCGAAGATGTCGGCGCGGATAAGGCCAAGTTCTTGAAGTTCTTGAAGGTCAAGACGATCGAGGAAATCCCGGCAAAGGCTTATGCCTACGCGGTGGAATCGCTCAACGCTAAGAGGGCAAAGTAATGGCCGAACAAGGAACGCGGGAATGGCTGGCGGAGCGCGCCGGCAAGGCAACCGCCAGCAAGATCGCCGACATCGTAGCCAAGACCAAGAGCGGTCCGTCTGCGAGCCGGGCTAACTATCTGGCGCAGCTTGTGGCCGAACGCCTTACCGGGCAACCGGCAGAGAGCTACAGCAACGCGGCTATGCAGCACGGCACCGAGACAGAGCCGGAAGCGCGAAATGCCTATTGCTTTCTGCATGATGTCGAAGTCCAGGAGGTCGGCTTCATCATTCACCCGACGATTCCTGATGCTGGCGCGAGTCCAGATGGGACGATTGGCGAGGACGGTCTGATCGAGATTAAATGCCCAAACACGTCCACGCACATCGAAACACTGCTAGGCGCTCCAATCGAGCGCAAGCATTTGCTGCAAATGCAATGGCAAATGGCCTGCACTAGTCGCCTGTATTGCGACTACGCATCGTATGACAACCGCCTGCCCGGTAGCATGGCCCTGCACGTTCGGCGCGTCCAGCGTGATCCTGGGTTGATTGCAGAGCTTGAATACGAGGTTAAGGCGTTTCTGGCAGACGTGGCAGAGAAGGTCAACGAACTAAAGGAGAAATACAACAATGAACCCATTTGAAGTGAAACCGAACACGGGCGGCTTGTTCAAGAATGACAAGCAGCAGGAAAACTGGCCGGACTATAAGGGAAATATCAACGTGGACGGCAAGGATTACTGGCTGTCAGCTTGGTTGAAAACGAGCAAGGCCGGCGAGAAATACATGAGCCTGAGCGTGCAGCCGAAAGAGAAGCGGGCGGAAAAGCCAGCGCCTAAGCCTGCAATGACGCCAGCATTGCAGGAATTTGTTGATGATCTGGATATTCCTTTCTGATATGAACATCGACAATAAGCTGATGGATTTCATCCAAACATATCCCGGCTCCGCGCCTGAACTTTCAGCGGGCACTGGCTACCCGATCAAGCTGGTGCGCGAGCGTATTACAGAGCTTATCCGGCAAGGCTTAGTTGAGGCCACGATGATGCGGCAGGGCAACCGGCACGGGATCATTTACCAGATGGTTCGGACGAGGGCGCGAGCATGAGTCGCTATGCATCCAATACCAGTGTCTCAGTCGAGAAGACCAGGGGCGAGATTGAGCGCACGCTTGCAAGATGGGGCGCTACCAGTTTCGCCTATGGCTGGCAGGGAAATTCTGCGCAGGTAATGTTTGAGGCCAATAGCAGGCGCATTCGGTTCACGCTTCCGCTTCCAGATCGCGCTGCACGAGAGTTCACCCACACTCCGGGCAGAGACAAGCTTCGCAGCCCTACTGATTCTGGGAACTTGTGGGAACAGGCGTGCCGTCAACGTTGGCGCGCACTTGGTTTGGCGATAAAAGCAAAGCTCGAAGCTGTCGAGTGCGGAATTAGCACGTTCGAGGAAGAATTCCTATCGCACATCTGTCTGCCTAACGGTGACACTGTGGGCCGCTGGATGATGCCGCAGATCGAACACGCCTATGCCAGCGGAAAGATGCCGCCGATGTTATCGGGGCCGCGAGCATGACTCTACCCGCCAAACAGCGCCGCACCGCCTACTGCCACTTCCGGCTGTCGGCTGAGACAAAGAGGGCTGTTAAGGCCTGCGCGAGGCGGCTCAGGCGCACGGTGTCGAGTTACGTGGAGTCGCTGGTGAGTAAGGATTTGGAGGTGACAAAGTGACCCCGAAGCAGGAAGTTATGGCGAAGTATGAGGATGCGCATGTTCACAAGATGAACTTCACCCAGCCATTCAGGATTTACACCGACTACAGCGACAATCTACTCGGTGAAGGCCCCACTGAAAACCAAGCCTGGGCCGACGCAGCAAAACGAATCAAGGAGGCGAGAAAGTGAAAGAACTACAGGCAGAGCTTGACCGGATCAATGCGCTGGCGGGGAAGGCGACGCCGGGGCCGTGGGCATGGAATAGGGACAACGCCAGGAACCGTAACACGCAGAATGCTTTTACGATCACATCACCCCATCTGGACGGGGCCGAATACATACGGCCCATGAAAGTATGTGGTGGGATGTGCGCTTTGGACGAAGATGCTTCATTCATCGCCAACGCCCACGAAACCGTCGCCCTCGCCAACGCCCTGATGAAGCGGCTGGTTGAGGCGGAAGCTAGGGGCTTCATGGAAGCAGCAGACTTGCTCTCAGATTGCGGCCCGGAACCTGTTTGGAAAAAGGCCGCAACACTGTATGCGGAAGCCATCAACAAGGAGTCAGGCAAGTGAACAAATGGAAACCGATTGAGAGTGCGCCGAAGGATGGGACGCTGTTGCTTGCCTTTTGGCAGCTCCCAACCACCACCGAATGCGGCGTAGCATTTTTTGACTATTTTTGGTATTCGCCGCAATACAACAACGTGTCCATAGCTTGTCCAGCGCCTACGCATTGGATGCCGCTGCCGGAGCCGCCAAAGTGAACAAACAGTGGGTGATAGTGCCGGTTACAGCGACGGCGGATCAAGTCAACGCTTCGCTCAAGCTTGACCTGTCATACATGCCAATGCAGGCAGGAGCTGATCGTGTCGGAGTCTATGCCGCCATGCTCGCCGCACGTCCAACAGACCACGGCCTTGAGCTAGTTGACTCGAAAGAGTTGGCGGAGTTGCGGAAGGATGCGGCGCGGTTGGATGCTTTGGGCAATCTCTGCGAAGGCTACGGTTCCGCAGATTGCCATGAAGGCAACCGATGGATGATTGACGGCCCGTATAGCTGTGTTCGTGATGCACTCGACTCACTCATCGACGTCGAACTCGCAAAACTTGAGGCAACCAAATGAACAAGCCAGTAATCACAGATCCTGGAATGTATATGCTCCGCTGCGGCGGGGTTGTTGAGATAACTCGGTTTTGTGAGGATTGGGCTATAAGCTCAGGCTCTGATGAAACTTCTTGGGTAACCCGCACAGGAAGAATTTGTGGAAGTGTAGTAGATAACCCACTTTCGATCATCGGCCCAGCAACCAACGAGCCTACAGATGAAGTGATTAGAGCCATGTCCGTCGCCGCAAGCCCACTACTTGAAAGAGGAATGCCTGTAGGTCAGCTAATGCGCGAAGCCTACAAAGCCGCGAACCTGTGGCTGCTGAAAGAGCCGGTGATTCCTAGCATGTTAAACAGCGTGCTGGATGAGGCAGAAAAGAACTGCGAAGTATTCGATCCTACCGCCGGCAAGTGCCACGATACGGCGAAGGAAATGGAGGATCGTATCGCTGAAAAAATGGTAGATCGAGTGCTGACAAACCAAGCAATAAAAGACGCCGGGTTTAAGTCGCCGGGGGAATTGCTGGCGGCTTATCGACGCAGAACAATGGCCGACGAAAGTTATTTCGAGCCGAAGAAAGCTGGTCCGTGGCTGCTGACTGGCTACGGTTATCCGCTTCCTTCTGAGTCATCAGTATTTAACGATTTTTCAGCCGCTCAAGCTATCGCTAAAGACGTTGGAACTGGCGAGCGCACCATTTGGCAGCACGTCGAGACGTGGCGCGCCGAGACTAAGGTTGTGAAGGTGTAGAAATGAGGCGCGTCTGCATATTGGTTTTGTTACTGGGCGGGTGTTCACCTCAAACTGATTGGCAGTCTGCTCCGTGGACGCACAAATGTGACTCTGAGCAAATGGCTAAGGTGGAAAAGGAAACTATGTTTTGCGCAGATACCAAAGCGTATTTACCGAACTACTGCTATGGGACTGCGATAATTCGCAACTGCCTAAAAACCGAGGTGAAGAAATAGATGCACAATGATAACATCGCTTATCTCGCTCAAGTCCGGGAAGCACTACGCGCCCTGGTCTACGTCATCACCAGCAACCCGGCGCCGGAGTTGCAGCGTGCGAGCTTGCAATACGTGAATTCAGAGTTGAGCAAGATTGCAACGGCGGTGATGAAGGCTAAGGTCGTATGAAACCACTTGCGATAGACCTGTTCTGCGGGCTTGGCGGTTGGACTGAAGGCTTGCTCGCAGAGGGGTATGACGTGATTGGGTTCGACATTGAAAAACATCACTACGGAGATGCCAAGTATCCCGCGCAGCTTGTCATTCAGGACGTGCTAACGATCCACGGCAAGCAATTCAAGGATGCCGCGCTGATCGTCGCCAGTCCGCCGTGCCAAGCTTACAGTTACCGTGCGATGCCGTGGAAGCGCGCAAAGGCTTTGCCGCCGCCCTGCAATGCGCTGTTCGATGCGTGTTTCCGTATTCAACGCGAGGCCAGCGAAGCGGCTGGCAGGCATATCCCAATGGTAGTAGAAAACGTGCGCGGCGCCATTCCGTGGGTCGGACGCTCGCGCTGGAATTTCGGCAGCTTCCACCTTTGGGGCGATGTTCCGGCGCTGATGCCGATGACGAAAAAGATTGTTAAGGTTGAAGGCTTCCGATTCGATGGTAGCGGTAAGTCGTTTCAATCTGCCAGTGTTGAACAAAGCGGGTTAAAGGTTCCAAGCGAATCCGGGCGCCGCACTGACGTTGGCAATGGTGTCCGCTTCACGTCGCGGGATTGTGGAATGGAGAATGGCGTCAAAGGCTTCACGCCAAGCGGCGGGCCACTTGGCAAAAATGAACTTGGACGCAAACACGGCTCAAAGAGTAAAGCCCGCAAAGCCGCCAGCGCCATGATCGCAAAAATACCGCTGGCACTTTCAACGCACATTGCGCGCACGTATTACCCTAATGCTTCCTGATCGCCTCTTGCAGCGAGTCTAAGCGGACTGGGCCATTGCAGGTTTCGCGCTGCCGGACAATGACGCCCTGCGCTAAGGTGAGTTGATTGACGATGATGTCGGCTTCGCTGGCGATTCCAATAAGAAACTCGACATCCGAGCTTTGAAGTCCGCCTTGCGCGGCACCATCGCCGCTGCTGGCGGTTCCGGCAATTGCGGCCCCCTGATCACAAGAGAATCTTTTGCGCAGCTTGAGATTCCCAGATTTGAGATCAGCAATAATCCGATCGGCAGCAGCTTTTTCATTGTCAATCTCCGCTTGGTAGTGGTCGCGTAGTGCCGCGAGTTGTGATGCGTGCGCCGCTTCTGCCTTGCGGTTCGCTTCGGATGCCTCCGCTGCCTTCTTGTCATCGCCTGCAAGGTGCTTGTCGTATTCCCCTTGTATCTGGACGGCTCGATACTTCTGATAGCCTGCGGCGGTTCCTAGGGCCAGAATAAGCGTTCCCGCCGCAATGAGGATGTAAGGCCCGGCGGCGCCGGTCAACCACTTTAGGATTAGGCCCACGGAATTAGTGAACCGTAGAGGCCGTATCGGAGCAGGACGAGCAGGCCCATTAGGCTGGTGGAACGTCAGGCGAGGGCGGAACGGGACATACACGGCCACAACGCAGCATGTGAACCGTCTTTCCTGCGGAGTTCTCGATGTAGACCGTTTCCGATCCGTCGAATTGGTATTCGTCCATCTTGTCTCCGCGCTTAAGCGAGAGCCTGCTGTCCATATTGCCGATATAGACCTCATCGGCTGGCAGGATGTTGGTAGCGCCGCTGGCGTAGATGATTTTTACGGTAAACATTTCTGTTGCTCCTTCTGTTGGTGGTTACTACGAAATTAGTCTATCACGGCCCGTAGATCAGGCTCATGGACCTTCCCCGGTAGTCGTTTCGGTTGTGGTCTTGGTCGTCGTCATCGCCGACGGGCTCAGCACTCCCGGCAGCGTGACCTTGGTTTTCAGCACCACCGACACAGCGGGAATCACAATGCCGGCCATGTAGGCGATATAAACAGTGTCGCTCATCTGACCCTTCACCGCCAGATAGACCAGCACCAGACTGGCTACAGCGAATCCGCCGACCAGAACGCACCGCGCTGGATCAGTGATCTTGGTTACTGGGTCGATGAGCAGATCGTCAAAGCTGAACCGGCTACGATCGTCCTGGTCGCGCCTGATTAGGTTGCGGGCCACCAGCGCCACCACCAGCCCCATGACGATCAGGAAGATCGCCAGCGTGATCCAGTCGCGGACCTGCGCGGCTTCGACGGCTGCGGCCATGGCTTCGCTCATTGCCGCGTTCCCTTCGGCATTTTGGACGGGCCTAAATGTATAGCTTTTGGATGATTCATATACATTTTGTCCCATCGTGCATACATTCAGCGTTCACACCAGCACCTCATCCAGCAATGCCTTAATCATCGGCACGTCGAAGGGTTTAGGCAGATAGGCCGTGATGCCCCACTGGTCAAGCTGGTGACGATCGAAAACGTCACCGTGTCCACTGACCATGATGATCGGGGTGATGCACCCAAGGCGTCTCAGGGCTTTGGCCAGCACGGGGCCGCGATGAATCGGCATCTCACAATCCGTGATGATCGCCGCGTATTTGTCTGGGTTTGTGAACCATGATCCAAGCAACGCGCCGGCTGAACTATGCGGCTCAACCGTGTATCCAGCCGCTTCGCATTGCTTTGTCATCAGCAATAGCAAAGACGGGTCATCGTCAATCAGTAGCAAGGTCTTCATGTGACTTTCTCCGATCCTCAAACCGGCCAAGATAGCGCTCAACGTCGGCGAGGGGTATATCGTATTTGAAGGCGGTAACTTGAAGGAAAGACCGCAGGCCATAGACCTGACTTTCAAGGCGGAACTGCACCTGCTTGGATGCATCCTCGTTTTCCTCAAGCTGGTTGATTCGGATACCGTCTGCGATGCGGCCTTCGCGGCACTCTTTCAGTTCTCGGCTCTTGGCCTCATGGAGTATTTGGTATTCCTCCAGTGCGGTCTTGCGGGCCTGACGTTTCGCGGTGCTGTAGGCGATGAAGCCACTAACCCCAATCGGGCCTGCGGAGCCTAGCAGCCATGCCCACCACGGAACAGTCTCAGGGATCTGAATCGTCGTATCGGCAATCGCCACTGGAATCACGCCAATGGTAGCGCCAAGCAGGATCAGCCCGCATGTTGCTAGCCAGCGGAGCAGGCGTCGCTTCGTTGGATCAGCCATCTTCTATGACTCCCTTGTAAAGTGCTTCACGGTGTTCATTTCTTCGCAATACCAGCCAAATCGCCAGCACGATAGACCAAGTGGCGATTCCCCCTAGCCAGATTGCCAGCACGATCTTGGGCGCTCTCAAAGCCAGCAGCATGAAATATGCACCATCGGCAATCAGCATCGAGCCGGTCAATAGAAATGCACGGCGGAGCTTCGCAGCTTCATCACCCAGGGCCATGAAGCCAGCACGCAGCACCAGGACTGATATTGAGAGTTTGGCTGCGCCAGCGATCCCGGCTACGACGTGTGTGATGCTCACGCCAGCATCCGCGCTATAACCCACGCTACGAAGGCGCCAAGGATAAAGAGAGTCACGCAATCACCTCCCTTGCTCGCGCCAGCCATTCCATGCGGTCGCCGATTCCATTGAGTCCGCCGTTGATAGCTCTGGTGATGCCATCAATGTCGTCGGCGTCCGCGAGTTTGTTGAGGTTATTGGATGCCCAGAACCAGCCGGCAGACTGCGCGGCGTGCTCGTGCTCAAGCAGCAGTTCTGGATGCAGCAGCAGGCTGTCATTTGCGAACAAAGCACGCGAGCACCGCTGGTAATTCCGGCGCCCGGTGATCTGAATCAGCCCGCGTCCGCGAAACTTCCAACCGTCTCCACTGTCCCTGTCGCCGTTTCCGTTGCGATTCGCATAGACGCAGTTCGCAATTTTCTCAGGCTGCCGGGCGTATGGTGCAGCATCGGCCAGCGACGGGAAGTATTTTCGGAACGTCTTGACCAGACCGTCAGCGGAGTAATTCAGATTTTCTTCCAGCCGCGAGAAGCCGCCAGATTCATGCGCCAGTTGGGCCAGCCAATGGCATAGCCGCTCCCGCGTGTCGATCTGCCAGTGTGCAGCCGCGTGATTCAACGCGTCGGTAAAATCTTCGGCGCAACCAGCGAATCGGTGCAGAGCGTGGGCGGTAAGGATCATGGATAATCTCAGTCGTCAACAATCAACTTCTTTCTGCGGACTATTGTAGTCCCGCCTCCGCCAGTGATGCGCGAAAGAACCTCGAAGCTGATCTTTACGAATCCTTGAACTCGTAGAGCCAGCGTCACGGCAAGCGTTCTAGCGGCGCGCAGGAAACGCTGTAACGTTGGGACTAGGCGAAGCACTACCGTCAGAGTGCGTCCGATCTTTCGGATGATCGTCGTCCGCAGCAACAGTGCAACCGTAAGCGTGCGGTGGGCGGCAATCCTACGATCAAACGTTGGCACCAGTCCGATACGCACCGACAGCACCTTTTGTATGAACTTCGCTAGCGACACCCGCAGCGCCAGCGTCACGCTCAGTGTTTTCCGCATGGCCTTGGTCAGAGAGACGCGGCCAAGTAATGCCACGGACAGCGTGCGGTGAGCTGTAATCTTGCGATCCAGCACCGGCACTAGCCCAAGGCGGACAGGAAATGTTTTCTTGAATTTGCGCAGATAGTTGAGCTGCACCTGGCCGCGTGCGCCGACCGTAGCTCCCGTATTAATCAGTCCAGCCCCGCCTCCGCCGCCGCCAGGTGCTCCAGGGTTGCTAGGTGTTGTCGGCGCGCCGCCGACGCCACCACCCGCAGAGCCAGCCGTGCCGCCAGCCGATGTTGTGCTATCTCCCCCATTGCCGGAATCACCCGCACCGCCGCCTCCGCCAGATGAATTTGTGGCTGACGCAGCAATAGTGCTGCCACCAATGAAAATGGTATCGCCCACACAGGCCGCTGCCTGCGCGGAATTTGAGCGGGCATCGCCAGGGTTGTTGAGCGCACCAGCCTGGCCTGCGATACCACCTTTTGCCAGCACCGTGCCCGTAGTGCTGAACCACGAGTCGTTTCCGACACCGCCTGCCGCAGATGCTGCGCCCACGGTCACGGTGTAGCCCGTTGCTGGCGTCGTAGAAATGTTGTCTTTCTTGGCGAAAGCTCCGCCCGTTCCACCTGAACCCGGCCCTGCTACGACGTTCGCCGATCCACCACCGCCACCACCGCCCCGGCATTCCGCATTGACCGCCAGCACATCGAAGCCGTTGACGCCGACACTCGGACAGGTCCACGTCTGCGTCGCGGTGAACGTCTCTGTCGTGCCGCCACTGAACCCAAGCGTCTCCGGCGTGCCGACGCGGTAGACGCCCTCTTGGTAGATGCCGATCAGCGCGTAGGTGAGTTTGACCTCGCCACGTGCGCCTTTGGTTGCTGGCAGCGCTATAAAGCGCGGCGCGGCCTGATACCAGCGCCGGTTCCAACCGCCGCGTAGCCGCCGCTCTGTGCGAGTCGGCTGTGGCGCATATTCGACAAGACGGCCCACGTCGCTAGCTCTGGGTGTCAATGTCCAGCGTGATCGTCTTGGCCATGGCATCCGAGGAAACTACTGTGATACCGGGAGCGGCCTCCGCATCTGCGAGCAACTCATCGAAAGCAGCAGAATCACTGAACGTGTAAGTCAACTGTCCGACAACGGCAAGGCTCATCAGAAATCCGCCTGCGTCTTGCACGTAAATTCAATGCTGTCATCAGCCAGCAATGGAATGCCAGTGAAGTCGCCTTTGACCAGCATGTTGCCAGCGCTTGCCGCGTCGAACTGACCGCCGTTGGTGATGGTCTTGGTGCCGGTCGCTGTGATGGTGCCGACAGCTTGCAATGTATCTCCGGTGATCGTCGTCGTGACCTGCGACATCGTGGCCGTGGCGCGAGTCTCACTGGCCTCCGTAAACAGTGTCGTATCGGTTTCGCCAGACGTTCCAGCGCCAGTGCCCCATGCGATTCTGTTCATCGAAGTTGCGGAAGAATCATCCAGTTTGTCGATAACCCACTGCTTACCAGTATCTGGAAGTACAGTTGCCATTACACGTTCTCCTTCATTGCTGGCCAATAAGACTCTTCGGCCTGTTTCTGCGCTGCATCTCTGGCGGCAATCTCTCCTGCCGTCAGTGGCACGCGCTTATCGCCGACGATCTTCTGTTCGCTGGTGTCGGGTGATGCAGCGGAGTGAGTGGCATAGGCTTTGGTTTTAGCCTTTTCTGCACGCATGAATTTCAACTCTGCGGCATCGAAGGCGGCGACTTCCGATTCTGTCGGTTTGGTGATCTTCTCGAAAGCATGCTTGGCGCGATTAAATTCGCGATTAGCTTGCGTGAATTTCTCACTCTCAATTTCGTATTCTTCAGCGTTCATGCGGTGCCTCCTGATAGTTCTTGCGGGGTTGGTTTGCGCGGCAGGCCCATCGACTCGCGGTAATTGCTGATGCGCCAGTTGCGAAGCCAGCGCTGAATCGGGCCGATGACCGGCTTGCTAGAAACCGTGCCTAAATCAATGATGCGTCTATCGGCCTTGATAATGCGCAGGCCCAGCGAGACGGTTTTTTTGCTGCGGACAACAACTTCTGTTCTCATGGTATTTCCTCAATGTCAATCGTCCACGGCAGGCGTGTAGAAATGTCTGTTTTCAGATACACCTTTCCATCAACCGGGCAGATGATTTTCTTGCGCTTCACGATCGCCGCCATCGTATACGGGACATGGAATACGGTCACATCGTCGGAGTTGCGAATCTCAAGCGAAAGCACTGGCGCTTCCTCAGATGCACGCTCCACGGAAAGCGCAAACACCGAGCGAATATAGAAAGCCCTGCCTGCTGTGTTCGGAGTGCTGGATTTAAACCCTGTATTTCCAGCAATGGCTTGGTCATAAATCTTGGTGTAGCCCGCAGCGGCAGCAGCAGCGATTAGACCGCTTCCAAGTCCAGGTGTGTATTCATTTTCGCCGCTGTCTTGCTCAACTGGCCATTGCGCAGCACCAGGCGCACCTTGATCGAAAATGACGGCGGTCATGGCAGGAGGTGCATCCGATATTGGTTCGCGACGCCGGTCGCTTGGAATGCGATGGCGGGATAAGTGACTGTAGGCAGTGCGCCGGCCGGGTCTTCAATCCTGAACACCTCGCGCTGCACATCCTGCGACGACATGCTGCTAGCGCCGAATGAGAGATTCCGGCGTAGGTCCACGTAGTCGCCGCCTTCGTCCGTGGTGGCAATACGCGCGTTGACGCTGTTGGTGTAGGTGGTTCGGCACTCGAAGATCAGCGTGCCAATCGGTTTGAACTCGGTGAACGGCAGGCCGGTCATCGCCAGGATTTCGGTGTAAGCGGCGGCGCGAGCGTTGGCTTTCGTGGTGTATTCGCTGCCAACAATCACGAAGATCGGCCAGCGAATGTCATTGGTGGCGACCAGGTGCATGAGCACGAAGTCGGCATTGGTGACTTCCGCCAGCGTCCACGTCCCGGCGTTGTCGTAGTTGTAAGCGGGACGGGCGCCCGCCCAGCCTGCTCTGCCGGTGTTCATCAGCGGGAAGTCGGCGGGGCTATCGATGCGCCACTCGTTCGCGCCGACGCGCCAGATCAACGGTGCGCGCAGGATCGGGCTGATGTCCTGCGGCGATCCATCGACGATGACGTGCGAGATGTCCTCGTCCTGAACCTCACCGTCCTGCACCCCGCACTGCGCGTGAGTGTCAAGCGCGCCGGACTGATCGGCGAGGATGTTGGTCAGCGCGAGCCCGCTGGCGTAGGTCGTCCCAAACGACGTGTGGAAGTGCAGATGGGTGGCGTGGCTCATGCTCAGGCCATGCCGCTCGTCACCAATCAAAATGGCCCGCTGCTGCGTGGTGTTCCAGTAGACCGCGGCCACGTAGATGTGCGTGATGATCAGAGAAATGTCGAAGCCGCTGATCTGCTCCAGGACGCCGGTAGTTTCGTTGAAGTAGATAAAGGCGGCGCCGGTCACATCTGGAATGACGATGCTCTCGATGCCTGACTTGGTGAACTGCACGCCGGCCGCATACACGTCGTAACTCGCGCCGGTCGGCTGGATGCTGAACGTGCGCGTCGCCTCGACAAAACTGATCGCGCTGTCGGTTCGATTGGGGAAACCTGTGGGGTCTTGGACCAGCACGCGAAGCGCCTGTTCAGCAGCGGCCACTGCCGCAGATGCTCCGGCCGGGTCGGCGCCAACGTCGGCGGCGCCTAGCACCACGTCGCCGGTCTGTGCGTTGACTGATGTGACGAGGTTTGATGCCGAGGCGTCGCCAGATAAAGACCTAACGACTACAGTAGTCGTCCCCTGAGCGCCCCTGATATCAGTAGCATCCGCAATTCTTTCTACTGGCCCATCCTTGCCAAGATAAAAGCCAGATTCAGGTTCAGCGCCTTCGCCGCCTGTCCAGCCCGTGACTTGATGGACTCTGCGCTCGCCATCTGGAACCACTGCTAGCAGAGGCGACCATCCGTCAAAGCCCTGCTTGCCGTCTTTGCCATTCTCTCCGGCCTTTCCGGCCAATCCTCTGAGACCTTGCTTGCCATCGATTCCGTGGCGTCCATCGGTTCCCTTGGCGCCATCAATCCCATCGCGGCCATCAGTTCCGTTTAGTCCAGCGAATCCCCTGTCGCCTTTCCGCCCTTCAATTCCATCCTTTCCATCTCGCCCATCTGCGCCGCGCAGAGACTTGATCCACTCAAGCTCAGTTCCGGTAAAGCCATTCTTGACGGCTATCCGATAGGCACTTTGCCCGTCAACTCCATCACGGCCGTCGTATCCGTCTCTGCCGTCTCGCGGCTGTCTCATTTAGACTTTCACTCCAACCGATCCAGTTGCTTCATCAAATGACTTTTGAAGTTCAAGTATTTTCGCATCCCTCAATGCCAAGATTCCAGAGAGCATCACCACTTCATTAGCCAGCGAATCACGCTGCCGGACGAGTGCGGAAATTCGGCCATCTACTTCGATTGGATTTGGTTGATTGTTCATATACCCTCAAGTATCAACAACTATGGTTTTTATGGTTGAATCTCCAAAGATCACCTTCAAATCTCCATCAGCCGTATCAACGTAAATTTTAGCCCATCCAGACTGTGCCGCTGGTGCAGTGATGCCATCAACAATTGCCATTCCGCCATCATTTGGAATCTTGAAATGCGCAGTTGTAGTCGTTGTTGTATTTTTAGTTGTTGCAATCGACGCTTCACAGCCTTGAGCGGAGCCGGACCAGTTTTCAGTAGCGGTCATCAATAACTGTGCTTTACTGATTGTAATATTCGTTCCGTCATGCCCATGCCCGACAAGCCCGCATAGAAAAAAACCAGATGCCGTTGCGCTTGGTAATGCCGCAGTTCCTCCGGTGGCTATTCCCCTAAAAACAGGCAGACATCCGGTGCCAGCGCCATAACCAACGGCTACAAATGCAGCAGATGACTGTGTTCCATATTCAGCACTTGCAACGAATCTTGCATCACTGGTTGGCAATGTCTGACGGTCAAGTTTTGCATCATAAGTAGCTCCATCATGGGACCAGAAAGTTCCGTTATCTGTGATTCCGCCGCGTTCTTTTTTTGTCGTCGTTGTTTTTGCAACGCTTGAGAATTTAATCCAGCTTCCGTTGGCAGTGCTGGTTTGATTTTCAGTGACCTCAAATTGCATATCGACGGGACTTGTCGTAAGCAATGATCCTGCATTCGCGCACCATTTCGCCCCAAATGCACCGACAACATCACCAGCCTGACAAGCTGTCGGAGATGCTTTAGTTCCCCTCGCATATCTCGCGGTAAATAAACCACCCGAACCAATCCCAGTTCCATAAGCTGAGAGCACATGTTCGGGACGATAAGTCGTCTCAGAATACATATCAAACTGAGGATTTGCAACGCTACTTGCATTTAGAGAAACTGGCAGCGATGAGATACTGCCCGGAGGACCTACGTCGCCAATGACATTAATGTTCCAATCAATGTGCGTTCCAGAGCCGCTAGAACGATCCATCGTGACGGTAAGCGTTGATCCGCTGTAGGCGGTAACCACGCCCTCCATGTAGTCGCCAGCCGCAATAGAAGTGGCACGGATGCGGGCGCCAGCGGTGTAAGCTAGGCCGGTCTGAGTGGTAAATACCTTGCTGCCGCTCGATGCGATAGCAAGGCTGGTAACAGAGGTGGCCGTATAACCCGCTCCAGTCGCGCCAGTTGGCCCGGTAAACACAACCTCAATATCCGTTCCATTGTCACGAAGCATCGCCGTGGAGCCAGCCGTCACCGCGTAGCCGGTTTGTCCAGTTCGCTTTACGGTGAGCGTCTGCGCGGTTGAATTCTTGAAGGCGAATCCATCGCGGCGAGACTTCGCCGGCCAGATGATGCTGCGGCCAGTTGTCAGGGTAGAAGGGCTGTCAGTGAAAAGGTAAGACGAATACTGCCATTCTTGCGGATGCAGTCCGGTAATCGCAATCGAATAATCTGCGTCCGAAGTCATCTCGTGCGTTAGCTGCCCGCCAATGATTGAATCCAGAACATTGAGAGCTTCGTTAACAACCAAGTCAGGTTGAACCGGCTGCGGTTCCAGCTCCTCTATTTCAAGCGCAGTCGTGTAAGTCGTCATAGTGTCGCCTCTTCCGGTTCGCCGCGTCCAATTATCGCATTGATTTGATAGGCCACAACATCAACAGAAACTTGAAGCTCGGCAAAATCAAGCAATTGCTGCGTCGCAGTATATGTCGCCGTCCTGCTAGTGGCAGTTATCGACCTCACCGCTACGCCATTCTGCAATATGTCCACGCTATAGGATTCAGATTGTTCCCCGAATGGCACCGGGAATCCGTCAAGCCAGCGAGTGCCGCCAAGCCTTGAACGTGGAACCCATGTGATGATTAGATCGCCGTCGTCATTTCTGTACCCGCGCACAAGGCACGGCGAGTAACACCTTAGAGATACTGCGGATGGCGTGAAGTCAACCGCTACAGCGGAATCATCAAGCGTGCCAAAGGCGACCGCTTTATGCTGAACCTCTACGCCGATCAATGAGTCATCGCCGATGATTCTATTGATCGGGGCTGATAGCAAGACGAACAAATCGCCAGATTGATGATCGTCAATAAAATCCTCGGTACCCTTACGGCCTCTAGTCAGAGTGCTGATCTCATATTGATCTGTCCCGATAAGCGTAGCCGTCTGGAACTGGCATATTTCCCAATTGGAAGTAAGCCCATCTTGACCCCTGATCTGCCATGCAAAAGCGTTACTGCCGGACAACAATTCATTGTGCGTGATGCTCGACAAGCTGCCTCTAATCATCTGCACTGTCAGAGTATTGGTCAGATCGATCCTAAACGGGTCAACCGTTGACGGGACTGTTGAAACAACTCCAACAGAGCTCTCAGACGGCGCATCAACAGCCTGAATGAATGTCGTGCCGCCATTGGTGCTGCGAAGAACAGACGCGCCCTGATAGCCCGTCAGCGAACCATACACCGCCATGTAGTAGCCTGAATTATCATCAGACGAAACGAGAGCTGGAATGTCCAACGGGACTAAGCTGGCTGGCGTCACGGAAGTCGTTACCGGGATTGAGGCTGGAACACTAACCCCTTCCTGCGTCACAGTGAAGGTTGAAAGCCCTTCGCGCCGTGCGGATATTCTCATCACTCCCGGCGCGGCCATTTGGATAGACTCGATGCGCACACGATCGAAGTCTGACCCAAACGGAACATCAACACAGTCGCCCGGTTCAAGATCAAGATTCTCAGGCCCGATACTGAACGAGAATTGAACTCGTCCATCGTAAGCATCAAGCAACCAATAGAGTGCGACCGTAGCCGCTTCGGTATCTGTCAATGAAATAGGACACTGGATATCAGACTGAACGACTGAGCGCGTAACCTGTCGCTGCGCTTGCTGCATTCCTGCCGCCCAATTTCTAGCAGGAATCAGGCAAGTGAATCTGACTGTTTTGGGAAGCTCGATATCCTCAGTGTCTTCCGTCGTAATCGGTTCGGGTGTTTGTTCGCCAGCGTAATGCGCGCCAAGATCATCCAAGATAAATCCCCTCACGCTTGGCTTACCACGAACGGGGAATTTCATCAGCGCGCTTTCTACAATCTCAAAGCGTCCGAACGCTCGCAATTGCTCAATGCCCTGCCTAGCCGTAACTCCGCTACGCCCGATCAGGTAGCCTTTCACGTCGATCAAATCAAGATCGTCAGTGTTAATGTCTGCCGATGAAAGCCCGGATCGCTGGCATAGTTCAGTGACAATAGAGCCCATAGAAACAGGCGAATCGACAAGGTGCATCAATGAATCTTCCCTGACCCATGCGTAAGCTTTTTGAATTGGGTAATAGTTAAGCCCAGGCCCGTTGCCTTCCGCGTCATAGGTATAGCCAGCAGGTATCCGCCCAGCCGCCACAGCATCAGCATACGCCGCATCCCAGAATGCCTGCGTGTTGCTAGGTGATGTGACCAAAATAACAGGGTCATTCGGATACAGAATCGCAGCAGTTGTATAGGGAGCCGCATCATTATCTGTCTTTGAGAAATTAGATAGTGCAAGGAAACTTCCAGCCACTTGCACATAATCAATATTCCGCTGCAATACGGGGAAATCTAGCTGCCCCATCTGCGCGGTATCGACAACGCAATAAGTTGGATTGCTATCGAATAACGGATATGGCGGAAGGCATCGCGGCGCGCAAAGATTCGCGGGGGCTCTGATCTTTCTGCGAACCTGGATCAGTGCATCTGGCGTTGCGTCGGCGAAGTATTCGCCATTCTCATATGGGCCGAAGGCGCCGCACGTTCCTGCTGGATCTGATAGAACAAACTGAACCAGAGAAAAAGCGTTGTTTCCTCCGGGCACATAACTAGACACATGATAATAAATCGGTGTAGGCCCAGGACAAGATTGAGTATCGCTATACATCACAGAGCCGACAGGGTGCGCATCATTTATAAACGACACCATAGATGCAACTGATAAAAATGCCGTTTCCTCAAACGCATCATCATCAGCTGAACGTCCAAGGACAACACTTGACGTTAAACCCTTATAGCCTGCTGTAAATCCTGGCGCAATCGAAGACATATTGAAATGAATAAATACTGTCGATCGATTCCCAGAATCCTCAGATTGATATGGCCCCATCGTCGCTGAAAAGTCCGGGGATGAACCAGTCGCAGTTGCAGACCATCCGCGTTGAACATCGTTCTCACCGTTCCACCAGCTCGTAGCGGCAAGAGCTTGATCTTTCGCGGCGTCAAAATCATCCGTCCACGCATTCGCGGCGTAGCGGTATTCGTGATCGTTCAGACATGATCGCGGATCACTCGTCGCGCCATCGCTCCACGCTTCAAGCACATCGTTTTTGTATTCCGTTGTCTCGTCAAGAACTTCAACGGCAGAATCAGCCCATACGCCTTCCCACGCTGCTGGGAGTGTATTGGTATCGGTTACATCCTCGTCAACCAAAACGATGTATGGGCGCGTCCGATAGGCAGGGACATTTCCGATGCCCTTAGACGCTTCAATTGTCGGGCTAGGCAATTGGGTATCGGTGCCGTAATAAATCTCGTTCCTAGTCCTGAATCCTGCGGCGACAATTCTGCGTTTCCTAAATTCTTCGTCTGACTCTCCGTCAAATTGCGCACGCGCATCCAGCACGATCTTCCCGTTTCTCTTGAGTAGAATCAGCCCTTGCTTCGGCCTCCCGCCGAACATCATGGCGTAGCTGCGGGTATAGCTGTAGTTCTTTATTTTTTGCTCTGACCCGCCCTTGCCAGATTGCTCTTTGGCATGTTCCGTGTAATCGCTCGCCCAGATGCAAACCCCGGCAATCGGCGTTGTGCCGTAGGAAAGAGAAATCGCGCTGCCAACAGTAGAGGGAAGTCCAGGAGCGTCGCCAATACGCGGGCCTTCAGATTCATTTACAACTGGAAATACAACTCCGAAAGCAGCGCCAGCAACAGCGCCAGCTATCGGGCCTCCGTAATAAGAGGCGATAGCTGTTACTGCAATACGGCCGATTGCTGCGCCAGTATTCCCGCTCACGCCGGATACTCCACATTCGGAATCTGCCAAATGCTAGCCGTGCGCGCTGTATATGGATGCCTGTAGCCGTGCTCAACGACGCCATAGGGCTGGATGCAATGGATGATAGTTTCGCCCGTGCAGAGCCCGACATGTCTAATGGAATGCGGCATACGAAGTAGCAGCAGCGTCCCCGGCTTCGCCTCATAGGTGCGCGTGCAGAACCCGCTCACAAACGCTTCCAGCGCGCCGGGCTTAGGGGTGCGCCCGTAGTCGGCAGGTATTACCAAGTCCATAGGCACGGCCCCACAGGCGCGGCCTACGGCCTCGACAAAGCCAACGCAGTCAAGCGCAACCCCAGGCGTGCGGCCTTGATGAATCCAAGGCGTGCCGTGCATCCCGCGAGCGATGCTGAAAAGCTCCCAGAGAGAAATCAAAACGGCGACTCCTCTTGCAGAATGGAAAGATCAATTGAATCAGGCTCGCCTTGAAAATTGACTATGTTGCTGAATTTGTCCCGGCAGGTTTCGCGTGCCTTATCGCATCCCGGAACAAGTGTGAATGTATCGAATGGCTGAATGTCAAAAGGAGCCACATCGAAAAGCTGAATAGTTATTACGCCGTTACTGTCCCTAAAATCCGCCCTAACCTCGGCCTGATATCCAGCGTTCAAACCGATTACCCACGTAAGTAACCCGCCGATATAATAGCCGTCTGGCTTGCCAGTTGCATTGCTATCGAATGCGCCAGAATGTAGCGTCGGATTCGATCCAAAATCAGACGCGGCTCCGGTTTGGAACAGTCCGAAGATCGTGAAAATTCTACGATCTTCCACAGTATCGACCATGCCCTCAACGCGGTAAGCGGCAAGATTGACCCCGCAAAAAGCGTCTCCCGCAAATCTTGGCTGACTCCCTAAATCGACTCTACAAGAACGCGATACAACTGGAATAATCGGCTGCTGAAGTGACTGCTTCATTTGCCGCAGTTCGAACTTTGCCACCAGTTCATTAACCAGGCTGATATTTGCAACGACTCCCCGCTGCCCAACAATGGCAACATTCGTCGGCTGCTGCCAATCCGTCAAAAATATTGTGTATCTGGTGCCGCGAAAACGACCAGCGCGAATCTGATTCGCAGTCATATCGATTGCATCAAGACCGACTGTGACTTCTTGATTGCCTACATCCGCCGTGCTGCTGGACTGAATATCCGTCCCGCTTATCGGCTTTTCAGGAGTATATTCCCCGGCCAGATCGCCCTTATTAACGAGGATTGATTCATCGTGAACCGTCATCCTAGTGATAGTGCCGTCAGGTTCTTCAACCATACAGCACGCAACGAGGAACGATGGATTGCGATTGATCGCAATGATTTCCTCAGCGGTTAAAACTTTCACTCGCGCAACTCAATCAACGCGATAGAAACGGATTCAATCTGCTTGTTTTGTATTTCTATCGGTAGTTCACTATCAAAGCGGCAAGGAACATCGAACTCTCCGCCCCACGTCGTAGGCGTTCCAACGAATCCGGGAAGTTCAACAATCGTCCCCGTGGTGTAGTCCAAGTCCCAAAGATTTGACGCCTGAACAGAGCCCGTCTCATTGGCTACAAGGATAGTCCCAGACACCGGCTTTTTGATATATCGAATCTGTTGGCGAGCGCCGGCAATGTAAGTTTTTGCAAGCTGCAAAACTGCGCTGCTGCCAGTGCCTACCGTTACAATTGGTTTATCAGTAGCGGCTGGTGTCGCCCCCAGCCGGCATGATTTGTAATCGCTCCAATCCTTGAAGCGAAACCCTATCTCAGTTCCGCCTACAGCGTGATAGAACTCTATGATCTCCTCTATCTGATCCTCAACTCTAGGCCCAATGGTCGCAGTGAATCGGTATCGCGGGCGCGCCCACATCCTGTTACGTCGTTCCTGCCCGCCAGAGAAAACAACAATCTGATTCATGTATTCAGGCTGGCTTACGAAACCGAACGAAGGGCATCCTGGAAACACTGGCGTTTCAAGAAACTCCATTAAGCGTTCCTCCGGCGCAGCGCGTTAGATGCTGCCTTTGCCGCATTGGTTGCGATCTGATTCTGAGTCTGTCTAGACACAGTTCCCTGCGGCGCTTGAATGGCGAAATTCTGATTTATTACGAGACCCTTAGATGTAGATGATGCCGCAACTTTCGGCATTACAGGAATGCTTCCACCGCCTACCGATTCAGGTATAGAGAAATTCATATTCCCCGGACTTGCGGCAGCGGCAGTAGAGCCGCTTGTTCCGCCCGCGAAATATCCAATGCCCGCTTGGATCAAACCGCCCACAAGATTCCCGGACTTGTCCTGCGTTCCGAAAATGTATTGCCCAATTTGTGCCGCAGCCGCATTAGCCGCCATTCTTTGCAATGCATCTGCGAACCCACGGATCATTCCATCAAGCCCCTCTGCGAATGGATCAAAAAGGAAGTCGGCGAAAGCGTCCGTGATGTTAGCAGCAGCTTGCTTGGCGAAATCGTTAAGTTCTTTGCTAGCCTTCTCAACTGTAGGGTCTAGCGCGTCCAGTCCGTCTAGCAAATCTTCGGTAGCTTTTGAAAGTGCACGGGTTCGAGTTTCTGCCGTTAGATACGGCATCCCATTTATTTTAGAGACTTCATCGTCGTAAACTTCCCAGACGCTTCTAAGACTTAACCTAAGCTGATCTGCGGCTTCCATCTGCGACTTAGTCGCATCGGTTAGCTTTACTTCATCATCAAATCGAGTCTCGAAATACTGAGCCTCATCCTTCATTAATTGCTTGAGAGCATCGCTTTCTTTCTTGGCGCCGGCGTCGCTAATCCCACTAAAATTAAGAGTCGGGCGATTGTCTTGTCCTTTCTTTATAAGGGTTGATCCTGACGGATTCAGTATGGTTTGTTGGAACTTATCCAATTCAGCGCGGGCAATCCGTCCATCTTCTTTTACCGCTTCGGATATCGCTTTGAATCCTGAAAAATCCCAAACCGCAAGGCGGCTCAACTGCGCGGAAATTGCTCCGATCTCTCGGCCAACGCCACCAAATACAAACGCAACATCTGAACCAAGAACAACAACCGTTTGCAGGACGTTGCGCAGCCCTCCCATAGCAGCCTCAAGCAAGCCTGACTCTTTAGATAATCCTGCCGTATATCTAACGGCCTCTGTGAGAATCGTAACAAGCTGAGTTTGTATTGGCAGCAGATCAGATACCTGAGTCTGCGCCAATGATTCGATCTGAGACCTAAGTGCAGAGACAGATTCCGTATAGGTGTCAGCCGCCTTAATTTGTTCATCTGTTAGCTTTACATTTTCGCGCCCATACTCTGCAAGATCATTCAAAAATGGAAGTATCTCTGCGCCAGCTTTGCCAAATAGCTGAACGGCAACAGCAGTTTTTGCAGCTCCATCCTTAAAGCCAGCCAGCGCTTTAGATACTGCGTCAAGCTGCTCTACAGGACTCAGTTTCTTGAAGTCATCAAAATCTATGCCGATCGCTTTAATGGCGAGTCCTGCGCCCTTACCTTCATCATCTAGCTTAGAAAGCGCTGCCGTCAATTTAATTGAGGCGGCGGCGACTTGATCCAAAGAGACGCCGCTTACATCTGACGCCAGCTTTAGAGATGCGAATTTAGAGGCAGAGTCTCCGGCCTTTTCAGATAGCTCTTGAAACTTGGCGATTGCCTCCGCCTGGCGGTCAACGAACAACAGCAGACCAGTAGCGCCAGCAACCAATGATGCGCCGATAATCTTTCCGGCTTTTTCAACATTGCGCTGAATCTCTTTCATGCGCTTCGCGGACGTGCGAGCGGCCTTGTCCATGCCTTGCTCAAAACCGCCTATCTTCGCCACTAGATCCAACGTCAATGTGCCAAGGGATTTAGAGGCCATTAGCGTTTACCTCCCAAAACCTTAAACACAGAAAGCAAGTCATCAGCCGGTTTCTGATCTTCATAAGGTAAGAAATCCCACATCGTCATCGGACTTCCTCCCTCTTTTTTGATACTCATAGCAACACAGACAGCGCCGGCAAGGCGAGCGATAGCGGCATCTGTTCGTCTATTCGGCGACAAACTTCCGCGCTTGTCACGATACTGCTGCCATGCACTGACCTCATCAAGCGTCAGGGTTGCTTTGGCTTCGGCGATGCTTCTACCGCCGACTCCGGCAAGGACGATTTCATGCCAGAATTCGTCGGCGGCTGTGATTTTTTTCCGTTGCCGTTGACCTCGCTTACCGACTGCATCAAGGCATAGGCAAAGCTCGGTCTAAGCTGGAAAGCATCCTCGTATGTAAGCATGTCCGCGCCTTTCTCATCAAAGCAAACCTGACGAGAAATTATCATTGCAGAGACGCTACGATCCGGGCTATCTGGATCAACCTTCCAGAGCTTTTCTGCCTCTCCAAACGGCATACCCTTGATCCAGCAATCGAAGGAAACGACTTCACCATCATCCTTCGTCCATTCGATCTTACGCTTCGTAGGAGTCTGAGCGAATGCGCCCAACTCCACTAATCGTTTATGGCTCATACCTTGGGCACCAGCACCGGGTCACCGCTGATCTGAATGCCGATGCTCGAAGTGACCACCGCGTTAAGCGCGAAGCTGAACGGGTAGGCGTTCATGTAGCCGTCAAACGTGATCCAACTGCGGGTAGTCGGCAGATTGAAAGTGTCGTTTGAATCGACGGTAGGATTCGCCGTGCCGTCACCCCAGCCGAGCGCCCAATGAAGCACAGTGCCAGCGACTTTCAACTGGTGAAGTCTAAGGTGGCTCGCTTCGCTGGTATCGGTATTGATGCCGAACGTCGCCGCCCCTGGACTTGCCAAGCCAGCAACATAAGTGCGCGCAGTGTTTGAAAGACACGTCGTTTCAATCTGATCGATTGCAGTATCAATGCCGTCAATCGAAGTCACGCAAGCGACCTCGATAAGTGATCCGTCAGCAGGATCAACGGCGAAAAGATCAGTGCCTTTAGTTTGGATTGCCATATTAAAACCTCGCGGTATGTAAAAACCCGCACACGGCGGGGGTGGGTGAAACTCTATCGAGCCGTGAAAAAGTCCACGTCCATACTGTATCGAAAATTGTTTGTAGGCGAATCTCTAGGAGGCTCGCGCAATGACGTAATGTAAGCCACGTCCTCTAGTGCAGTCCTTACAGCATCAGCCACAGCGCGGACGCTAGAAAGCGTTGTCGCATAAATATCAATCTGGATAGTGTATCCGTCCATATCTGCAAGGGTGCCTAAATAGTTTTCAGGCACTCCGCTAATCGTCTGGTATGTCGCGTAAGGCTTGGCAACATCCTGCGGCGCCTCTCCCGCTGGATATACCCGCAGCGGCGCGCTACCGAGCAATGCCTTGACGGCAGTAGATGCGAAAAGCGTGCTAAAGACTGGCGGAAACATTGCCATTAGATAACCGTCCCCTTTTTCTTGGCGGTCTTTATGGCTCGATCAATTACTTTTTCGTATGCCTGAACAAAAACATCAGTGGCATCGTTTGTGTGCTCACTCAACGCGGGCCGCATGAAAGGGCGGGCCGCTACTCCCTCGCGGCCAAATTCAATAAAGCGCCAGTAGAACGTATCTCCGCCCGGATTTAAACTCGCGCTCTTTCCGGTCTTGATCTCACCGGATGCCGAGTAATCACGCGCACCACCTAGAACTCCAATCCTAAACCCAAGATTGCCAGTTCGCTTGTTCAACTTTCCACTCCAGCGCTCTACGATATTCCTTGAAATGTTCTCCGCCGTCGCTGGATCATCAATCCGGCTAGCATTGCTCTTGGCGATATCGCAGATATAGGCCGCCGCTTTTCTCAACGCCGAGCGCCCGCCCTTTTTCTTGGTCTGATAGGTCAAGTTTTCTAGCTTGCCTAGCAATGCGTCTAGGCCTTCTATCTTCAATGAAACCCCGTCAGCCATTTGCAGCCTCCGTCCATATCTCATCATGCTCTGCGCCGCGCCAATCCTTTGTGAATGGACCACCGAGGGTAAAATGAGCAATCGCTACATTGTCCGGCTTCGGATTGACATTTACCAGCCAATTGAAGCGATGCGGCAATTTTCCTATCTCTGAATCGTTCAGCCAATAGAATTGATGCAAGTCGCGCCCAGGTCTTTCATTCACATCCTGCAACGTAAGCCGCCAATTGGCCGGATGATCGCAATTCCAGAGCATTACGCTGGACCAATTCTTGCGGACATACAACTGCTGCACCTGCCCATCCATCTTCATCCCAGCTTTATGACCAATGCCATGCTTCACTACCATTACGGCATAATCAGGATCAGCCAGCTTGAACAGTTCGGATATCGGGCGCAAGAAAACAACGTCGCAGTCGCAGAACAAAACGAATCCTTTTTGCGCAAGATGCGGAACTAGAAATCTGCTGACATGAAAATCTGTGCTGGCAGGCGCATTGCTTGGCAGGTCATAGATGCCGCCGCGCCGATCCGTAGTGCGGCGCAAGAGGCCATAGGCTGCAAGACTCTCCGCATCCAGCTTGGTAACGCTTACCGCTTCGCCATGAGATTTCAGAGACTTGCAGGCCACTCGATAGGCTTCTTCCTCGCGCTCGTCGTAACCGATGTATACCTTGTGAATCACGCCTTGCGCGCCTCTATTCGCATATCTCGATATTCGCGCCCAGCGGGATGAAATTGTGTCGCGTGCTCTTTGGCTTTTACGAAACCGCGTGCGTGCAAAATATCAATCAATTCCGCAGGCGAATAGCCCCACCTATGATTCATCCAGTGATTTCCGGTTCGAGGATCGCCATAGATTCCCCATCGTGATAACTGATCCGGTTCTTTCCCGCCGCGAACTCTGCCGCTCAAATAATTTTGGCAGCACTTCACCAAGTTCGGAAGCTCAAGAATCAACGTCCCTTTCGGTTTCAATAAGCGGCGCCATTCAGCAAGAGCGGAATCAATTTCCCATCTATACAGATGCTCAAACAAGTGGATTGCCTGAACCACGTCCGCGCATTCATTAGGCAATGGGATTGATCTTGCATCACAAATTGCATCCAGCGGCTGAGATGCGTCCGGGTCTTGCTGAACGTCACAGTTCCACCAATCCGGGTCTGTGCGCTTTCCGCATCCCACGTTAATCTTCAATTAATCACCTCGCTGAAGAATTTGATGAACTTCATTGCTTCGTCAGATTTCCATTGCCAAAAACTAAGACGGCGCAGAAAGTCTAAACGATTCTCCGGCGTATAAGGCTTGCCCTTTAACCATGCCGCTGCACCATCGTCACACTCAAAAGGCACTCCGGCGATAATCGCATCGCACGATACATTTGAATGCCTAGATACTACCAGCGCCGCACCTTTAAGAACATGCGCAATAAGCGACGTTGAATCAGTCTCGCAATCTAGCGTCACCGCATGACTGCCCGGTTTCGGCCTATAGATAATCCGCCTGTCTGGAAACCTCTCCCGAAGCTGGTCAATTTTAAACTTTTCCCAGCCATGAGTGCCAAGAAAAACATGAGACTTTTGGCCGCATCCTGCAAGAACGATATGACCGTCTGGGTTAGCATCCTCCCGCAGATTAATTCCGTGAACCTCCCACCGCTTAGGATTCGGAACGGTCCTATCTAACCATGCCTGCGGATGCTGGTGATCTATCGAAACACGCATGTATCCGGTTGCTTTCTTTCTGCCGAAGTATCCCAAATCCCAGAGCAGCGCATGATTGCCTGACGCGAGCTGCTTATCGCGTGCCGTGCTTCGATCTTTTGCCCCGACTCCATACAGCATCAGCCAATTCGCGCCGCCTTGGAATGACTTTGTAACTTTGACGCTCATCTTGGATTGAATCATGGCTGCGTATACAGACTTCAAAATTGATAGCCCTGACGCTGATTCTGTTCCAGTCCTCAGAATCTCAAAGTCCATTTAGAAAACCTAACAGCTTTTCCGACACTTGTTCCAATGAAATCCGCGACTCAAGAAAGCGCCGGCCAATTTCTTGACGCTTTGAATGTTCCGCGATTGAATCTATCGAGTCGCGCAGTTCTTGCGGAGTATCCGCCCATTGTTCTGAGCCGGTCGCAGTTTCAAGATAACCCGCCTCTCGTCCACCAATCCAAGGCGTTCCGCTACCGTGCGCGTTTGAAAGTTTGACATTAGATTTCCAGTTTCGCGGGGCGTATCCAGTCTCACCCCTAAGCGCTAGGACAACATCCAAGTCTGCAAGATTCTGCGGATTGACAACAAACCGAGCGCCAATCCTGTTGCACTCCCTATCGATAGAGCTGCGCCAGCGTTCAATGTAAGCTGGTCCCCCTTCATATCCGATGAACTCTATTCGCTCACGAATCGGATTGATCTTGATTCCGGGCCTGTAATGATGCGGAAGCCACAAAACCGGGACTCCAAAACCTTCGCAATCTTCCGCCATCTTTCTTGTCGCCGCGATAATGGCTATGGGTGAAAGTCTGCGAACCTCCTTCGATAGCCATGCCTTGCACTCTGACTCGCCCCAATGGTTTCCATGCGGCTGCGGGAAAGCGTCCACAATGTCCCATACCAATCTGCCATGCCAAGCCTGCGCCAGTGCGTCGGGAACGCGCTTGACTCCGATTGCTAGGTCATACCTTCCCTTGGTCTGCATAGGGATTACATCGGCCCCTATTGCGGCCCCTAGCTGACATCCTCTAATAACAAAAGAACCTGAGGTGCCGCGCCCTGTAAAAAGAACTTTCATACCTCGTCAGGATGTCTGTTGTTTTTCCGCTGATTCTCCAGCGCGGGGATCACCCTTAGATTGTCCTGAACATGCAAACCGCAGACTGTCTTTCCTTTGAGCGGATAGTAATGATCTACCTGATGCTTTATTCCGGTTGTCAATGAGATATTGGCAGCACTTTCGTAAAAGCCTTTGATCGCGTCCAAGTTTGCCCACGAAGGCGTTGCCTGTATTTCTGCCATCTGCCTTAATCTATTTCGATTTATATACCGATACCTATTAGATTCGTAGTAATGTCGAATCTTCTCTCGGTTTGCTTCCCGATAGGCCTTAGAATAGTCCGCGATCACTTCTCGGTTACGCTCTCGATACTCTTTTCTCTGAGCCGATATCCTTTCTGAGTTCGCTTTAAACCATCTTCGCATACGGCCCGCAATTGCCTCCTTGTTTTTTTCTGCATACTTCTTAGATGAGGCGCATCGTTGAGATTTCTGCCGCTTGTAAGCCTCTCTCTTCTGGCATCTGTAACGCTCTGGGTCTGCTGCCTTCATCCTTGCATGGGCATCTTTTATGCACTTAACACACGAACCGCTAACTACAGCGCGAAGATCCAAATGCCCATTCGCGCATGGTCTGCCAGTAAAATAGGTAACCGCTCCTGCAACCCGCGCTTCAGGCCGAGTTGTGATCGAATAACAGATGTCTAAACGGACTTCCATCAATGATCTCCGGAAGCGTCCACTGCGCCCATGCTAGCGATCTTAGCATCTTTAACCGCCCCTCGTCCGTGTTGTCCTGCTCTGCACACCAGTCAGGCATCCAAGACCTAACAGGAATACCCCAGAGCAACGCCTTGACCGCCGCGCCACTACCCCACGTCCGAACCTCTCCCGCGCGCGCTAGATCGTCCTCAAGCGGCTTGCATGGCCTTGTGCCGGGGTGCGGCCTGATCCTATCGCAGCCGGGAGGAATCCAATTACGCGGCGTGCCTTTTGGACCGATGCCCCTCTGAGGCAGGCCGACGATTTCGCCACTAGTGCGCCACGGCATCAGCTCCATGCCTAGACGGTCCCAGCGTTCAGGTCCGCCGACCTTGATTGACTGAGCGCGATTGTGGAAGCCACTCCATAGGGAAAGCCACTTGCCGCCGAGAAAATCATTACCCCACGTTGCGTTTTCGGCAATCAATACCCTAGCTCCGCGAGCCTCTGCCGCGTCTGCCAGTTGCTCGAATCGCCCATAACGATTCCAAATCAATAGAACATCGCACTTATGCGGCGCCGACTCCTTGAGTCCTATCGCCTGCAATCCGCTATCAAACGCGGCTTTCCGATAGTGCATATCAGTCCGCAGCGCGTTGTGATACGTCCGCAAGTTCCATCCTCAAATCTGCTTTACGAAAACAATCAAGTTCAGAATCAGGTGAGCAATTAACTATAGGCAAGCGCCTGAATGCAGAGAATTGCTGCCGCATAGCTTTGAATCGCATCCTGCTTGTATGCCTCAAATTTGGATCAGTGTGCGGGCCAAAAAAGTGCGTGCCTTTTAAATCTGCGCCAAGCAAGATGATCTTGTCTGGACTGTATTCTCGCGCCGCGATGATAATTCCAAGCGTTCCAGAATGACCGCCGCCCGGATTTACAAGCTGAACATCATCAAGCCCCCTAACCTTTTCCGGGTGGCTCATGTATTTAGGACCTTTGAACTTTACCTCTCTATGGGCAAGCCACCACGCTTTATCGTAGGCCACCATTGCATCAGCCCAAGGCGCCATAAAGATCGCATCAGATACCGCAACGATCTTGTCGCATCTCTCTCGGCAATGTTCAACATCTGCCTGCGTGAGACTTGGACCAGTGCATAAAACCGCGACGATCATTCGCCAGAATTTACGCCGGTAGAACATGGCAGAGAAGCGTATTCAAGCCCAGATTCTTTGTCGGCAAGCACGCCATGAACATTATAGATTTTACCCGCGCTTCCATTGACCATGTGAACTGCGCGCCAGCTTGCAATAACGTCGCTACGCTGTCTGATTGTGATTCGCGTATCAATCTGTGACTGCTCAGACTGTGCGGCCATGAACTCGCGTGCGGATAGCGGCTCGATCGCAGCCCATACCGTAGCAACATCAACCCATGTGAGCGTCTGCTCACCAGTCGATGTATTTTGTGAATAGGTAGGCCGCTGCAAAGCGACGCGATGCCGAAGGTAGCCGGATTGCAAGCTCATCGGAGGCTGGGCACGCGATGAACATAAAGCAACGCCATTACCGGCTTTGGGATATATCCGTGCTCATAAGCACCGTCCGCATTTGTATCTCGATCCTTGAATAAATAGCCGACCATCAGCAACGTCGCCGCCTGCACCTCATAAGGAATCCCCAGCGGAAAACTATTGCTATCAAGAACCGGCTCGCCACTTGAATCAAGAAAAACGTCAGCACCGTTGCGAATGTAATTCAGCACCGCAGCCGATGCAGCGTGAATTTTGAGCGTCAGATCATTGTCGCCATCGGACGTGTCAATCCGCAAATGATCCTTCGATTGCTGGAGCGTGACGAGCATGACCATTATGCGGGCACCTGTAGCACAGGGCGCGTTTCGAGACGATCGGCGTTCTTTCCATCGCGCCCTTTCTTGCAAGACAAGCGCCAATCAGGGTTGCCAAGTTCAGGCTTCGTATTCGTGTCCTTTTGCGCGATCCAGTAAGAACCGCCAAACGTCACGCCGTCGCCTTTCTCGACGGCCATTCCGTCCTGATAAAACCCCGCGTCAATCACGCATGGAATTACAATGTCGGCGCGATATTCGTTCGTGCCTTTCTTGAATATGAACGAGACTTGACGCTTGCCGTCATGCTCAACAATCATATCGTCCCAGCCGACGCCATCACGTCCGTCTTGCGGTTTTGGCATCCTCTCTATGGCGCGCTCAAGAACTCGCTGCGCATGACGCTCAAAATTCAATTCCCATGATGTGATGCTTTCTCCCAGAAAACCCTTGACCTCATCCAGTGTCACGGACTTGCCATCCTGCGGCTTCGGTAACTCGGCTACAGCCGCCGATATCAAAGCCTTGATCTCATCAACACTCGCGCCGTCCTTACCATTTTCAGGCCGTGGAATTGCGGCTACGGCCTTTTCAATTAGGGGCGCCACCTCATCCAGCGTCACAGACTTTCCATCTTGTGCGCGGGGAATGGCATCGACTGCCGCCTTAATCAGCGGCGCAACATCATCAATCGTTACCGATTTGCCATCCTCGCCATCTTTAGGCTTTGGCGCATCGGCCAAAACTTTTACCCGCCCATCAATCTCATTAATCCGGCCATGCAGCGGTTTCAATGCCGCCCCTACATGCTGCGATATGACAGCCCCAATTGATTTAATCAATGCCGCAAGCTCACCTGTATTCATATTGGCTCAATTCCTTAGTGAGTAGCGCATCAACCAGATGCTCTAGCGCTTTTAGCTCGTCGTCATCCGGTTCCGTAGGTTCAACGGGCTCGCTTGTAATGGCCGGGGCAACTATCGCATCAGGTCCGGTGCGATCTGCAAGAATAGACAGCGGGTAATCTTGCTGCTGCCGGAAAATAACATTGCCACCTTCGACGCTCTTTTTGTTTAGACTCTTGCGGGCTTCGTTCGTGTAAATGACGCCACCAGACAAACCTTTAACCAGGGTTTCCATTTGCGCCGCCGTATCCATGCGGAGCAATCCATCAAGATCAAGCTCAACGCCGGTCCTATCGTCAAGTCCAAGCCCTTCATCCATGCAAGTTTCATACTCCTCGATCAACGATTGAAGGCAAGTGTTGTAGTAATCCTGCTGCAACGCTTCGATATTGTTGTAGCTTGGCATGTTGCCGACGCCTATTTTATAGGGCGGAACATGGAACGTGGAACAGATAACCTCTGCCGTCCATTTAAGCTGTTCGATCAACTGAGAATCAGAGGCAGTAATTGCGAGACGTTCATATTTTAGACCGTCTCCAACGACTGCTACTTTTCCGGAATTATCTCCGGTAAAATTGGCATCAAAATAATCCTTCAACGTCTTCGCAGTCGTATCGCTGATTGAGCCTGGAGCAGTCAAGATGCCACTTGGACGAGACGAATTGCTAAAGAACCGAGACGAGTTTCGCTCGATCTTCAATCCAAGATTCGCAACGCAGCCAGCGGCGAATAATGGTGAAACGCCGACAAGCGGATGAAATAAGCAGTTCATCCGATCATGGATGATTTCAGATGCGGGAACAGTCAGCCCTGTATTGTCTATTCCGGTAAGATTGTCGGTCTGCAACTGATAGAAAATGTCGCCGGATTCAGATACAAGAACCTGCACACGACTAGGGTCTAGAAGGTAGAGCCCTGTTACCACCCTGCGCGCATCGCGCTGCTTGAGTGCATAGCAATTGCCGCGAATCAACTTGCAGGTGATCCACCACTGTTTAAACTGGATGTGATTCTGATAACGATTCGGCTTGCGTAAAACTGGCGTGTAAGCGGGATTGGTAGTCTCAGTCCAGATTCCATCTGAGTCCGAAACAACCAGCTTGTGCCGCAGCTTGCCTATGTCATTTGAGATTAGAGTAATGCAGGAATACACGGCATGATGAGCAAGGACGCAATCAACCGTCCATTCCTGGTTCTGCTGCCAAGCACCGGAATAAGGCTCGCGGATAATCGGATACCAGCCGCGATTGCTACTGACCGGAGTAAGAAATTTCCTAAACCGATCAAGGATGCCCATTTTATTCCTCAGACGCGGCAACACGGCCAGCGCGCTTGCGCCAAGTGCCATCTGCCTTTTTGAACTTGCTGGCCGCATGAATTTCTGCGTTCCACTCAATGCCCTCTGAGTCTAACTCAACAGCAACAACAGGCACAGCGTCAGCACGCATGTCGCGCGTCCGATAGCCCTGCGGCCCCGGCTCTACAGCCGTGACTTTACCGACTAGGATAAGAACCTTGGCGGCACGATCCGGCAATTCAAACTGTTGACCGAGTTCATACTTGCCGAACTTACGAAATTTGGGAGTGACTTTCATTTATGACCTCGAAAAAGGGAGAGCCTTTCGGCCCTCCCTAGATTACTTAGCAGCTTGTCGGGAAGCCATCGATCCACTGCACGGCGCCTGTGCGGCGAGCGCCCCACCAGATGAATCGTTCGGCCCGGAAAGCAACGGAGTTAGTCTGCCACATGCTCACCAGATTAACACTGGAAGCCGCAACTGTTGCGATAGACGAACCTGCCGGCGCATCGGACATTTCGATTGATGCCACGTCCGAAGCATCAAGCGTCACGTTGCCATCGTCGGCAAGGTAGACCTCCGACTCATCCGCAAGGATGAACGGAGCGCCACCGGAGCCGCCATTGTTGGCAAGATACTGCGACACCCGAACCGGGACACCATCAAGCGTGCCGCCAGTCGGAGTCATGCCAGGGAATGCCGGAGTGCCAAGCGCTTCGCGGGAAAGCGACAACTGACGAGCGACAGCCGGAGTGGTGTAATACGCCGGACGAGCACCCATATAAGTGCTGTCCCACGGCGCCCACAACAGAGCGATAGCGCAACGCACTGACGCCGGATCGGCATAGTTGATCGCATCGACTGCCGTAGGCGTCACACCGTTCAACAGACCAGCCGGCGAGACGTTGGAAACCGCAGCCAGATCAGGATCAAACAGATCCGTGTCAGCCCGAGCGATAACGGTATCCGCAAGCGAATCACGGACCAAAGCCTCAGCAGACGGATCAGAGAAACGGGCCAGTTCCTGAGTGATGACTGAGATCGCCGCAATCTTGGTAAACGGCACCGTGATTGCATTGAAATCAAACTTCGTCACCGGCTTTGCCTTACCCTGACCGACCCAGTTAGCAGACCCGCCGCTCGTCTGTCCACCGATGCGGACATTGAACGGAACGGGCCGGAACTGAGCCTGACCGATCAACGTGCGCGGGCGCAGGTAACTGATGAAATCGCCCATGAACGTATTGGCATAAACCAGCGGGGACGCCCAAGTGCTGTTGAGCGAATCACCGGCCGCAACAGTGGCCTTGATGCGCATCAATTCCTGAAGATCAGCGCCTTCAGCCTGGGCCTTCAGCGTCTTCACAACGGCATCCGTCTGCGGATAGTGACGCTCCGCAAGCTGGAATGCCATCATGTGATTGCCCTTTGCCTTCGTCAGGCACATGGCATAGCGAGCGAACGCGATACCAGGCGCGAGCTTCTCAACGGTCTTGACGTTGGCAGCGCCACCACGAGCAGCAGCGGCGGTAGCAGAGGCAGCGCCAGCAACCGGCGCCGCAGATTCTCGCTCAAAATCCTGCAAACGCTTCAGGCGAACGATATCCGCATCAATCGACTTCAGTTCGTCGCCGATCGTATCAACTTCCTCGCCTTCAGCAGCGTCGCTGGTGCGACCCGAATCAATGGATTTCTCCATGACTTCCTTATAGCGCGCAGCCTTCGCGGCGCGAGTGTTCTCAAGATCGCCGATTTGTTCGGCAACCGTCTTTTTGACAGCCATGATTGTTACCTCGGAGTGATTGTGATTTGTGCCGGCTTGCGTCGCGGAATCAATTGGACGGGCCTGCTGGTTTTCTGCCCCGAGTTATCGGCGGCGTTTTCTACCACTCCGCGCGTATTGCCAGCAGAGGCACGCGCGGCTTGGTCTAAAGATTTTACAGCGGTAATGATTGCTTCGGAGTTTGCCGGAACGGATACCAGGCTAAGTTCCAGCCATTCCCACATCTTGAAATGAAGTCCGCCAGTCTTGAGGATTTCGACGCCATCCTTCAGCGCCTTGAATCCGATAGAGACAGCGTTAATCAAATGGTATTTAAGCGAATGGATCGCTTCGTTTGTCCTATCCTGAACGACTCCAGGTTCCTTCACTTTCGGAATCGTCGCCTTGAACGGAATGCCTGTTTTTGTCTGCTTGGCAAAAACAACGTTACCCACAGGTAGAGTGCTTTGGTGATAGAGCAGCAGGGGCATCGGAGTTTTGAACTGCGCGCCCATCGGATCAACTACGTCGCCGACACGATCTGGCGTCGGAGTCGTTGCGATTCCATCGACATAGACGAAATCATCGTCCTCGCTGAACTTGCGAGCCTCAAGAACAGACCATGCTTTGTAAATTTCTGACATTTTTACACCTCTACCCAAGCACAAACGCTTGATACAATTTTTTACGTGGAGTGGGATTCATGCCCATCAGAGCAACCGCATTAAGCATCGCAAGCACCGGGTCGATCTTTGCAGAACCTGCCGCCTGCTTTGTGATGATGAGAGCATTTCCACGCGGCTCAACTTTGGCGTTACCGACACACCACGCCATCATGGGCTGCGCGCAATGAATGAATGCTCCCTCCGCAAGTTTCCGCTCCGCCGTCTTAATCGCGCTGACCATTTTCCAGCCCTGCGGAATCCCGACGATTCTTTCAATCGGAAGCGCCAGTCCATCTTTATCCGTCAGCGCATCAACGATAGAGCCAATGCCGGCCTGATCTACACCAATACGGTCAAGCAATTTGGATGCTTCAATCTGCTCCACGTAATCGACGAGCTGTTCAATGTCCTCGCCGATATTGTCAACAATCGTCAGATCGCCGGATTTTTCAAAATCCTTGAACCGATCAGCCTCAGACTTTCGACGCTCTAAAACAATTGGATGAATCCAGGCATGTGCCCAATGCAGCCACTTCCCCGTTTCAATCTCGCGGCCAATAACTCCGAAGCCCAGCATGTCATCCAGTCCGCCGCCATCGATTCCAACAACGACAACCTCGGATCTTTCAAGCAACGATTCAAGCGTTAGCGTTTTTTCCCCGGAGTCTTCCCAAAACAATGCGCCGGCCCAATTATTTGACTTGAGAGAAAGCCCGATCTCGACATTCACATGCTTTGCAAGAAAGCCGCGCATCGACTCTTCGCCAGCCTCTTCGGCCTTGGCAAGCTCTCGAATCAGGAACTCTTCATCAACCGAAGCCCCCAGATTCGGATTGGTGATAAAGAAAAATGCCGCGTCTTTGTGCTTATTGTCCTTAAGCATCTGCTCCGGGAATTCATAAATCAGCGGTAAAAACTTGCCGTCCTTAATCCGCCCATCACGCACCCCGCGCGCGTAGTCGAGTTTCTGCTTAAACACACCGGCAGGCGGCTCGTCTGATTGAGTCGATAGAAAGATCGTGAAACCTTCTGGCCTTGATGCCAGTCCGCCCGTCGCCTCACGCAGCATGTTCTCGGCATTCGCACGCTTGCCGAATAGCCATAGCTCATCTACCAAAACCCCGATGCCCTTGACGCCGGATACTGTTTCATTCTCAGCAGCAACTACCTTAAGCGTCGCGCCGTTAACCCGATGCGTGATTGTCCGCAAGTGATCCTGAACTTGGAACAGGTCTGACAGTTCTTCATCCGCTCGCACCATGTCGCGGGCGGGATAAAATGAGTTTTTCGCAATCTCAATCGTCGGGCTCAGAATCAGAAACTCACCAGACTGCCGCCAGTTCCTAATAAGCGCCGTCAGCATAATGCCAGCGGCCAGCGTTGACTTCATGTTCTTTTTGGCAAGCAAGACAAAGAACTCGGCAATATGCCTGCGCCCGGTGTCTGCGTTGTAAGCCCCGAACACCTGGGCCACAAAGTCAATCGCCCACGGCCTGCAAATCTCCCCCATCGTAGGGCCGCCCTGCACATCAACTACCCGCAATAGCTTAAAGACCTCTAGGGCCGCTTTAGCTTCGTCAGGATAAATCGGAGGTGAAACGATTAACGATTGATGCGCCTGTATCCTGCGCTCCCAATCAATACAGGCTGTTGAATGGATCACACGCCCTTGGAGTTATCACGGACCAATCTAGGGCCGGCTGCCTGCGCGAACTTTCCGCCTTGAACCTCTTTCGCTTTGTCCGCTTTGGCATCTTTCTTACCACCGTCCGATAGCTTGACGTGCATGTATTGAGCCGCCGTCGTAGCCGCCGTAACCCGTAGCCGATCATCGGCAGACGTGCTCCGCATCACCGAAAGCAAGAACTCCAGCGGGCTATCGCTTGGAAGATCGCCCAGCACACCTTCGGGCGGGTCTTTAGGCGGGCGACCAGCGCCAGCCTGCGCACCGCCACAATTAGGGCGAGCGCCACCGCTTCTGCCCTTTACTCCTGCCATCGTCGGTCAACCTCTGAAAAGGGAAAAAAATCTGCAAATGAGGAAAGGGCGCAGTGTCCCAT
>JBAZVL010000013.1:0-39473 GCA_041660905.1 Gallionella sp. | reverse complement strand
GGTGCTGCTGGTGCTGCTGGTGCTGCTGGTGCTGCTGGTGCTGCTGGTGCTGCTGGTGCTGCTGGTGCTGCTGGTGCTGCTGGTGCTGCTGGTGCTGCTGGTGCTGCTGGTGCTGCTGGTGCTGCTGCAATACCGCGCAGCTCTGCTTCAACCGTAGCGATGAGGTCTTTGTCACAATTGCGGCGATAGCGCCATGTGCCGTCGCCGATCTTGGCGCGTGTCTCAGCGTGAATGCGGGCGTCCCATGGTAGGCCGGCGGAGTCGAGTTTGATGCCGACAGGCGGTGCAGGGATACGTGTCTCAGGAGAGTGGTCCACGTGACCTGTCGAGTGCGGTGCTCCTGCCGCCGAGACAGGCGGAGGGGGTGGCACTTCGGCAACGACAGTGTGCGGTGAGAACGCTTCGGTCGGCTCGATTGGTGCTGGTGCCTGTACAACACGCAACTCAGCTTGACCAGGCAGACCAGCGATTAGTTCCGACATACTCATAGTCGGCGCACGTGCGGTCACGGTATCGCCCAACTCCGGGCAAACAAACAATGCGATGCGCTGGCGGTCTTCGAGCGGCATTGCCGACAGACCGGCGAGGGTTATTGTGATCATTCTTACGCTCCTTGGTAATTGCGGATTTGGATTTCACGGTACATCTGGCTGACGAGTCCGCCCGCATTTTGCATTGCGCATTTTCCGTCATCGGCGAGACGCGCCAATTTTGCGCCTGAAAAATCGCGGAGATGTGTGCTCCTTGGGCGGCGATGCCGATCGCACGATACGACCTGCGGACGACGGCCTGGACCACTCTTACGGGGGTGCATCATTTCACTTCTCCTTTTTCATGTTTAACAATAATCCGCCTGCATTCATCCATGAGCTTCGTGATGGTGCATTCGGGCATTTTTTGCGACTTCGATCCGTTGTAGCGCAGCCAGTATCGACCGCGCCACGGTTGCGGGATGAGTGCCAGGCGGTGCGTTTTTCCGCCTACTTCGATTATCACTTTAATGCTCGGTTTGATTTTCATTTATAAACTCTCTATGTCGGGCATTGTAGCGGTTTGCGCGGCGATGTCAATTAAAAGTTGGATTTATTGGGCGGTGTCTATAACACGTTAGAACCCATGTTGACGATTTTCGCTGCAACGCCACCATACCCGCCAGCTATCATTGTTCCGTTAGCGTCTCGCAGTGCAATGCCGTTGCCAAACGTAATGTGAAATTCTATGAAATTGGTGCTTCGATCATAAGGTGGAAGAGAGTCTTTTATTAACTTTAGAGCGAGTTCTAACTTTGCGCTCAACTCAGACCGCCCATCAGCGTGTTTTGCATCGTTCGTTTGTAGTTCGTCTTTCATCACTTCGTCCTTTCTGTTGGTGTTGGGCGGCTGGTTAGCTCCACGTTATGCCCCACCCCGCGCCTTACGCAGCTTTGCCGCATACTTACGCAGCCGCTCCGAATCATCACCATGCACCCACTCTTGCACCAGCACTTGCCCGCTATCACGGCGGCGCTGGCGTTCGTCAGCCTTCCTCTCTGCTGCGGTCTTTGCCTTCTTTGGCTCTTTTCTCACAGTATTTCCTCCCTTGCTGCCATGTGTCGAAATACTCCATCGAGTCATCCGTCATGCACGGCTCGTCGTGCCACTGAAATCCGGCGTACCAATCTCCCGCTGGCGTGGGAACGACCGCATAGAATCCATGCTCTAAAACCAGTTGATGCTCTTTGGTTGCAAAGTCTTTTTTCCAATCCACGATTCTGCCCTTTATCAAGAAACAGGATCATTATATCATGTGATATGTCACAGGTCAAGTGTGGCATAACCACTCGCTCAACTCGGACACGCTAAAGCGTGCCGGTTAGCTCAGTTCCGTTAGCCGCCTTACATAAAATCCGCACGCTCCCACATTCCGGGCAGTTCTGTATCCGGCGTGTCATACAAGTCAACTACTCCGACTCCGGCAATCCTCCCGCATCCTTCGCACGGATGGGTTACATGGTGCAGGCACCCACGATGAGAGCATGGCACACCATCTGGCAGTGGCTTGGCGGCTAACCTTACGCTCAAGGTCGCGCCTTCGGCGCTGGACTGCGCGCCAGCAGGGTTCTTTCCAGTTTCGTTCGTTGCTTCCATGCTCATCGCTCCTTTAAAGTTTCACCTTTCGAGATGGGCAGCGCCTCACCTTGCACGTTGGGCATCATCAGTATTCGCTCTCGATTCTGTTCGCCTCGGCGCGCAGTTCCTTTGATCGTATCTCGTCTCCGTGGCATCCTGCTTCCTGATCGTCGGCGCAGTTCTGTTGCACATCGTGCCAGTCAGCTACGATCCGCATCACTTCTGGGCATTCTGAGATAATTTTCAGTTCGTGTTCATCAAAAACGATTGCCATTTCAGTCCTCTCTTCGTTGATAGAGCCGCACAACTTTCCGCTCAAGCGGGACGCGGTGAACGGCATGGTTTTTCAATCTGAGCTGGGGAGCGCCGCGCCACTTAGCTCCACGTTTGGCGTCATCATTTATTAAGCTTCACTCCAGCGTTAAAACCTATCCACATGGCGTTAATCATCTGATCATGGTATCCATCCTCTTCATCAAATCCTTTCATCTTGTCTTTGATATGCGTTCCAAACTGGCGCGGTAGCCACTCTTCAAATTGTGATTTCAAATATTCCAAGTCTTTGTCCATCTCAAGCTCTGCAAGCAATCTGGTACTCATGTCTTTCTCCTGTGCACTCGTCAAGGGTGAGTGCCTAACCCATCATTCAAGTCGGACGCTCTACGAGCGCCGCTTAATTCATACGTTCGGCACCTTTGGTTAGTTCCTGTTTTTCCGTTTCGAGGCGTAGGCAATTTTCGCTTTGCGCTTCGATCTATGCTTCTTTGGCTTCCCGACTTTATTTCCATATCTCGGTTCGCCATCACTTCCCCATAGTGCGCCAGCCATTAAACCAAGTCCAACTGTTGCCGCCATTAAGTGCTTCGTTGATAACATCGCTACTCTCCGTAGTTGGTGCCGAACCTTGCATTCAAGGCGAGGCGTTAAAGCGTGGTTCTTCGGTCAGGGTGCTCTACGAGCGCCGCTTAATTCATACGTTAGGGGCTTTCGGCACAGGCATCCAGTAGGCGAACACGCACGCATCATTTTCCAGTACAGCAGCCCGCTTTAATGACCGTACCGTTGATGCGCTATATAGCCCCACCTCTCCATTCTCTCGCGCCACGAGCACATCAACATCTCCTGATGGCTGGTCGTCATTCAGATTTATGGGGTTCCACGCCCCTAACACGTCAGTCAAGTTCGCGCCTTCGGCGCGGGACTGCGCGCCAGCGTGTTTTAATTTATCTTCGTGTTTAGGCGGCAAAGTGTTTGCTCCAAATACGCTCAACTATTTAAACTTGTTTCGCGCTCAAGTTTCGCGTGTCTTTTTTCGCAGCCAAGTACCGCTCAAGGATGCTCGTTACAAAATCGTTTTCCCATGCAGTGAGGTCGCTGGTGTCACGCATTCCATCAAGCTGCTCGATCATCGTTCCAATTGAGGCCATGCTATTTCCTCCAAGTTTCCCGCCTAACCCGGCGGTCAAGGGCGGACGCGGCAAAAGCGCCGCGCCCCTTACCTATGCGTTAGGGTCTGTCTGCTGGCGTATATCAACCAACACCACAATGGCGTATCCGACAGCAATACCAATATCTGCACCGTGGCGCATCCCTATTGCAATGCCAATTAGGGTTGCGGCTATTTGCCCAATAAGCCATAGCGAGTATTTTTTCATTACCCCTAACTCTCCATTCCAGCTGGACCGCTGCGCGGCCCCTGAATTACTTCGTTGGGCATCATGAACACGTACCAATGTGTCCCCGCTTTTTTGCCGGAGGTATTGCCGAAGAGCGGCTGTACTTCCGTCAATTCTAAAACCTCACGCACTTTGACTTGCGTTTCATTCCATTTAAAAACTAACACCCCATCGCTGGCCAGCACCCGGAAGCATTCTGAAAATCCCTTGCGCAAATCTTCGCGCCAGTTTCCGGTGAGCTTTCCGTACTTCGCCGCCATCCAGCTTTTCGGCCCCGCTGTGTGCAAATGCGGCGGGTCGAACACCACGAGTTTGAAAGCTCCGTCATCGAACGGCAGCGCTGTAAAGTCGAGCGTCATGTCAGGCTCTATGCGCAGAGTCCGCCCATCACAAAGCACATGCGTCTCTGTGCGCTTGTCGCCAAACACCACATCGGGATTCTGGCGGTCAAACCAGAACATTCGGCTTCCACAGCACGGATCAAGCACGCGGCGGGGAGTGATGCCCAACCCTACGGTCGAGCGCGACTGCCCTGAAGTGCTTCGTTCTACTGATTTTATTGTTTGGTCATTCATAGCTTCGTTTCACCTTTCGAGATGGGCAGCGCCTCACCTTGCACGTTGGGCATCATCAGTATTCGCTCTCGATTCTGTTCGCCTCGGCGCGCAGTTCCTTTGATCGTATCTCGTCTCCGTGGCATCCTGCTTCCTGATCGTCGGCGCAGTTCTGTTGCACATCGTGCCAGTCAGCTACGATCCGCATCACTTCTGGGCATTCTGAGATAATTTTCAGTTCGTGTTCATCAAAAACGATTGCCATTTCAGTCCTCTCTTCGTTGATAGAGCCGCACAACTTTCCGCTCAAGCGGGACGCGGTGAACGGCATGGTTTTTCAATCTGAGCTGGGGAGCGCCGCGCCACTTAGCTCCACGTTTGGCGCCGCAAATGGGAACAGCTTTAGGTCATAGCCATCTACATGCCCTGACTCGAAATCGTGGGATTCATTACACACCACAACCTCATAAATTCCATCCGCGCATTCATCGAGGTTGATTATGATGCGCGCAGTATCCTTCGCCCCAATCGCATCAGCTTCTTCCTCAAGTACATTAAACCCGGCGCATTTCCTACGCAAAAACGCGAGGCTTTTCTTGATGTGTAGCCCGCGTTGCACACTACTCCTTGACTCACGCCCGCATCCTATGCCAAAATGACCGTACAGTCAATACCAATTTAAATCATGCTTCGACCATACCAGCAATTACTTAAATCAGAGATATACGCAGCTTGGGCGGGTGGGGCGCGTGTGGTGATGGGGGTCATGCCCACCGGTGCCGGAAAGACCATGACGTTTACCGATATTATGCGCGAGAACGTAGGCATGTCTGTTGCGATAGCACACCGTTCCGAGCTTATATCGCAGATGTCCCTTGCCCTCGCGCGCAATGGAATGCAGCATCGCGTCATCGGTCAGTCCGCCACCGCGTCAACTTGTCGAGCTATCCACCTATCGGAACTCAATCGGAACTATGTCAGCCCGCACGCACGATGCGCTGTTGCCAGTGTGCAGACCTTGATCGGACGAGATGCGAATGAGGCGATGTTCAAAGAGACGACTCTTGTGGTAATTGACGAGGGCCACCACTGTCTGTCAGACAACGCGTGGGGCAAGGCAGCCGCAATGTTTCCAAATGCACGAATTCTAACTGTGACCGCCACACCAGGTCGAGCCGACGGCAAAGGGCTAGGACGGCATGCTGACGGCATTACCGACGTGATGGTAATGGGGCCGATGATGCGCGACCTGATCAATGACGGGTATCTGACTGATTACCGGCTAATCTGCCCGCCGTCCGATCTCGATCTGTCCGACGTACCGATTAGCGCAGGCGGTGATTTCTCCCCCGTACCGCTGGCCCGTGCCGTCCATCGCTCACATATCGTCGGCGACGTGGTACGCGATTATCTAAAGTTTGCTGCAGGTAAACTTGGCGTGACGTTCGCCACAGATATAGATTCTGCGACAGATATCGCTACTGCTTATCGTGCCGCCGGTGTTGCTGCTGAGGTGATCACTGGTAAAACTCCGCCGTTACTACGTGCGAATCTGATGCACCGATTCCGCACTCGTGAGGTTACACAACTCATTTCAGTCGAGGTGCTGGGTGAGGGGGTGGACGTACCTGCCATCGAAGTCGTAAGTATGGCGAGGCCAACACAATCACTCGGTCTTTATATCCAGCAGTTCGGTCGTGGTCTCCGACCGATGGAGGGAAAGGGCAAGGCGATTATCATCGACCACGTTGGGAACTGGATCAGGCATCGGTTGCCCGACTCCCCCCGCAAATGGACCCTAGACCGCCGAGAACGCCGCATCCGCGACGCGCCGACCGATGTGATACCACTGCGCGTCTGCGCCAAATGTCTATCGGCATACGAGCGCGTTTATGTAGCATGCCCATTCTGCGGCGAAACTCCAGTGCCTGCGGACAGGTCCGCCCCCGATGCGGTGGACGGCGACCTAGCGGAGATGGATGCGGAGCTGCTGGCACGGTTGCGCGGAGAGATTGCGGCGGTCGATCTCGCACCAAAGATACCATTCGGCGCAGCGCCTATCGTGGTGGCTTCGATCAATAAGCGGCACCGCGAGCGAATCGAGGCGTTGAACGAGTTGAAGCGGGTAGCCGCCATATGGGGCGGGTGGCGTACTGTCCAGGGTGACACGGTACCCGAGCAACAGCGCAGGTTCTTCCATACGATAGGTACTGACATATTGTCGGCACAGTCATTGGGGCGCGCGGAGGCGGAGGCGCTGACGGAGCGGGTGCGGGTAGTGTTGGGAAAGAATGGGGTGGAGGTCGGTGATGCTTAACCGCTATGACAAGATTGGCGATTGCGAACTGTTCCGAGGCGGTTGCCTGGACGTAATGCCGTTTCTGCCAGACAGATGCACCGATATGATTCTGGCAGACCTGCCGTACGGAACGACGGCGTGTAAGTGGGATTCGGTAATACCGTTCGAGCCGCTATGGGGACAATACCGACGATTGATTAAACCGAACGGGGCGATTGTACTGTTTGGATCGCAACCGTTTACTTCGGCGCTGGTGATGAGTAACCCATGCGCGTTCAAATATGAATGGATCTGGCAGAAGACTCGGTTCACTGGATTTTTGCAAAGCAAATACATGCCGATGAAGGCGCACGAGAATGTGCTAGTGTTTTGCTTCAACGGCACGCCGACCTACAACCCGCAGAAAACCGAGGGGCATCATCCGACAAACAGTGCTCGCGGATACGGGCATAGCCCGACATTCGGCGCGAACAAGATGCGTGACTACCAAGGCGGAGATACGACCCGCTTTCCTAAAACGGTGCAGACTTGGAAAAACGAGCGCGGGCATCATCCGACACAGGAGCCTGTAGCGGCGTGCGAATATCTGATCCGAACCTACACCAACGAAGGCGAAACCGTATTGGACAATACGATGGGTAGCGGTACGACTGGCGTGGCGTGCGTCAATACTGGACGAAAGTTTATGGGTATTGAGCGGGACGACACGTACTATGACACAGCGATGCGTCGTATTAGAGGTTGACGCATCGGTCAGCGATGTGTAGGATATGGGTTGTTGGCATCGCCGCAAGGTGAGTGTGAGAACAACATGCGCGGAGCTACCACCACTCAGCCGTTTGTCGGCTAGATGCACGGGGCTTAAACAAGGTGATGAGACGATCCGCGCTGCCAGCACCAACAGATTGAACGATTGTGCAGGTATTGATCACATCTGCATGTCACGGGCGGGGCAATGCTTTTCGGGGCATTCCGAAGTGGCACGAATCGTACTCGTCAGTCGTTCATTCTGTTGGCGGTCTTAGTTTAGTGGTAAAGCACGCCGCGCAAGCGGAGAGGTCGCACGGTTCGAATCCGGCAGGCCGCCACAATTTTATTCGAGGCATAGGCACAAATGGCAGTCGGCACCAAAGACATGATTCAACAACTCGCCACGATCAACAAAGTGACAGAAGCAGATGGCGAGTTCATCACACGGCTGCTTGTCACGACGAGCATGGGTGAAAAGACCGACATGCTCGGGCCGAAGGATCTTGAAACACTACGCCGTATTTGGCATAAATTTTTTGCGGGGTGATATGAAACGACTGCCGCTCACGATGCGTCTGATACTTGCCCCGATTCGCATGCTTGTTATCCTGGCGATAGTCCCGCTTATGTGGTTGCTGATATGCGCCGGTGAAGAATCCATGTGCGAGAAGATACATTACGCCGTATTTAATTGGGGTAACAAACAATGACGAGCAAAGCAGAGCTGGGAGTTCTTGCCATATGCGGGGTGGCCGTCTTAATCCTCGTTCCGGTGGTCATGTATCAAGACCGTTCGGCGATCCCACTCGGGACGTTCTGTCTTATTGCAGACATCGCCGTGCTGCGAAGCGTCATTTTGTTGTGGAAGGATTACAAATGAAAATTGAACAGCAACCAAAATTCGCGCCAATAACAATTACGCTGGAGACTGCAGAAGAGGCTGCGACGCTGTGGCGGGTCATACGGATGGCTAGGCACAGTTCGGCACAACTCTCAGCAGAGGATCTTTCATTTTGTATCAATCTAATCAGTGCCTTCTCCAACGACCTGCAACTTGGCGGTAAAAGCAAATGAAACTAGATCGAGCAGACAAAGATTTGATCATAGGCTCAGTCTTTTTATTCAGCGTACTTGCCGCTGTTGTGATTGCAACTATCGTTATTTCGGAGTATTTGAATCGAGGGTGCGCATGATCCTCACCGCATGGGCCGCGCGCCACAATATCGACCCGCTTGCCATAGCAGAATTGCGCTCGCTCATCATCGGCGAATACACGCCGTCTATCAAAACCGACGCATCGCCGCTATCCGAAGCCGCCGTGCAAAATAACGCACGCCTTACCGCAACGCGCCGGGGGGATCGTCTATTCCGCAATAACGTCGGCGTGCTAAAAGACGAGCGCGGTGTGCCGGTGCGGTTTGGTCTGGCTAACGATAGCACTGCAGTGAACAAGGTGGTGAAGTCGTCCGACCTGATCGGCATCAAACGTGTGGTGATAACCCCTGCGCACGTCGGCCAGATCATCGGTCAGTTTTACGCGGTGGAATGCAAGCCCGGCAATTGGAAATACACCGGAACAGAACGCGAGCAGGCGCAGTTGAAATTTTTATCAATCGTGACGGCGCTCGGCGGGTGCGGTCATTTTAGTACAGGTGAAATATGAGCGGACCCGTGTGGGAACACTATTGCCCGGAGAAACGTGAGGTTAGATGCACTTGGCTCGATGCATGCCCACACGGGTGCGGCGCAACTCGTCCGAACACATCTGCGAGCGATACGCCGCGTACTGATGCGATGATCGCCGACTGCCCACTCGATATCCCACCAAGTGCCATCGATCTTTGCCGCACCCTCGAACGCGAATTACGGAGCAAACTATGAGCATCCCACAACCCGATCACATCAGAAAAACCACCATCCTCGCCGCAGCGGTCAAGCTGTCAGAAGAGTTCGGCATCAGCGAAATATCGCGCGAGAAAATTGCAGCACTCGCCGAATGCTCGACCGGACTCGTGAATATGCACTTTGGCACGATGCTGAATCTGCGGCGTGCGATTGTGGGCGAGGCGGTGAGAACGAAAAATCTCAATATCATCGCCCAGGCGTTGGTCGCACCTGATGTCAAGACACGCAATCTCGCGCGCCGAGCGCCTGAGGCCCTCCGTAGAGCAGCCCTTGAAGCACTGATGGGGTGAGCGATATGCTGACCACACTACCGACAGCCTTGGCTGCGATGGGGACGTATTCCCAGTTCGTTCTGTACAAGCTCGTTCCGTCAAAAACAAAGCCCGGAAAAATGGACAAGCTCCCCTGCGACTGGCGCACTGGACAGCTGCCGCCGAAGGGTGATGGGGGTTCGGATATATGGACGACGTTTGCGAACGTGTCCGCCGTCGCGCCGCTGTACGGGTCGAACTATGGCGTCGGATTTTCATTCGCAGCGTCCGATCCGTTCTGGTTTCTTGACATTGACAACTGCCTCGTGACCTATCCTGAAGGCGACCCGACCCCACCACACTGGAACCCTATTGCTATTGAGTTATGCGCCGCATTTCCTGGAGCGGCCATCGAGGTGTCCACATCAGGACGCGGCCTGCATCTGTTTGGGACCGGCACCGTGCCAGAGCACGGTTGCACATGTAAATCGCTCGGACTTGAGTTCTATCACGAGGGTAGATTTGTCGCGTTGACTGGCACCAATGCCGTAGGCAACGCCTCCACCGATTGCACCACCACTCTCGCCGTCGTCGTCCCACAATACTTCCCACCATCCCAAGCGTCATCGTCCGACACCCCTGCCGAATGGACCGACGGCCCGTGCAGCGACTGGCGAGGCCCATCGGATGACGACGAGTTGATCAGGCGCATGCTGTCCGCCTCACCATCGGCCGCATCGGCGTTTGGTGGACGCGCGACGTTGGCGGATCTGTGGGATGCGAACGTTACAGCACTGACCGCTTCGTACCCTGATTCGGGCCGTGACGACGGCTGCCCCTATAGTCGTAACGGCGCCGACGCCGCTTTGGTGTCCCACCTCGCCTGGTGGACCGGGCGTGACTGTGAGCGCATGGCGCGATTGCTGCGTCGCTCCGGGCTGGCGCGCGAGAAGCACGAGCGCGAGGATTACATCCAGCGCACGATACTGAACGCCTGCGCGATAACCACCGGCGCGTACCGCGAGCGCCAAGCCGACGTGCCCGGCCTGCCGGCGCCAGACTCCGACGATACCCCCGGCCCCGCTGCGCAACCGCTGACGCATGTCGGACGGCTTACCACAGGTTCTGTATTTGCCAGCCCTGAGCAACAGCTTGATCTGTGGCGAGGGTTCACCTACGTCACCGATGCAAACATTATCCTGACAGCCACGGGGCAGCAGCTCGGGCCTGATCAGTTCAAGAACCGATACGGCGGAAGCGTCTATGTGATCGATACGGCCAATGGCAAGACCACAGACAATGCGTGGCTGGCTTTCACCCATTCACAAGCCACTCGCATGCCGAAGGTAGACCACTCGGCATTCCGCCCCGACCTCGACCCCTCCGCAGCGTGGGAACGGGACGGCGCGTCGTTCGTCAATTCGTACCGTCGCTTGAATGTGGCGCGAGCCGCCGGCGACGTGGTCCCGTTCCTCAACCATATGGAAAAGGTTCTGCCGGTGAAACGCGACCGCGACATCCTGCTGGCATACATGGCGGCCATCGTCCAGCACCAGGGCGTAAAGTTCCAATGGGCGCCGCTCATCCAGGGTATGCAGGGTAACGGCAAGTCGCTGTTCAGCCGCTGCGTCGAGCAGGCGGTCGGTTCGCGCTACACCCACATGCCGCGTGCGTCGGAGTTGGCTGAGAAGTTCAACGACTGGCTGGTCGGCAAGATATTCATCGGCGTGGAGGACGTGTGGTATCCAGAGGGGCGGGTCGAGATCATCGAGACATTGAAGCCGATGATCACCAATGCGCGGCAGCCGATCCGCGCGATGCGCACATCTGAGCGCACCATGGACATATGCGCCAACTTTATCGTCAACTCGAACCACAAGGATGCTATCCGCACCACCTCGGGCGACCGGCGCTGGTGCGTGATGTTCTGCGCCCAGCAAGAGATCGAGGACCTTGCGCGAGACGGCATGGCCGGTGATTACTTCACCCGGCTGTACGGATGGCTGAACAAGGGCGGCTACGCTGCGGTTACCGACTTCCTCCACACCTACGAGATCCCCGCCGAGTTCGGGCTGGATTGCCTGCTATCCCGCGCGCCACTCACCAGTAGCACCGAGGAAGCTATCGCAGTCGGCCTTGGCCGTGTCGAGCAGGAGGTCATGGAGGCCATCCATGCGGGCGAGCCGGGGTTCAGCGGGGGTTGGGTATCATCACTGGCGCTTGACGCATTACTAAAGGCGCAGCGCATGGATGCGGCGATGCCACGGGTGAAGCGGCGAGATATGATGAAGGCTTTGGGGTTTGAACATCACGGCGCATTCCGAGACGGACGCTGCACGGCGGTGCTGCCTGGCACGACCACGCGGCCAATTCTATATATCAAGAAGGGCCACTGGGCTGCGGGGCTGAAGACCGGTGCCGACGTGATGAAGGCGTACATTGCGGCGCAGATGCCGGGGGCGGTGGAGATGGGTGTGGTTAGGGTTGCGGAGGGGATGGCATGAGATATCCCACCCTAGCCGACCGCATCATCGCCAACAGCGTGCAATCCGATACACACGCCTACAACGGCACACCCTGCTGGGAGTGGGTCAGGCGCTGCAATAACTCAGGCTATCCGACCATGACACGCCGGCTACAGCGCGGGTCGCGTAAGGGTCAAGTGGTTACGGTGTATGCGCATCGTGAGAGTGTCAAAGCATTTACCGACCGCCGAGTCACGCCGAAGATGGTGATCATGCACCTGTGCAACAATCGGTCGTGCGTGAATCCGGCGCATCTGCAGGGTGGAACGCAGAAGCAGAACATCCGGCAGTGCGTTGCGGAGGGGCGACACAAGTCTCCATTCCACAAATAGCTACGTATCCCCCACTTCAACCCACGTTACGTCAGGTAATGTTGCGTTGTTTATCCTGGCGTAGTCCGAGCTGCCGTCGAATTCCACACTTGTCCCATCCGTGAATGATATGCGGCTTACGCACATTGGGCCTGTAAGGTTACTTTCCCAATCAACCGACGCAATTATTTTGCCGACAAGGAGCCCGACCATCTCCGCCGGCGACATCGTTGCCACGTCATGCTGCGCGCACACCGCCCGAGCCGGCCCTACCCACATAGCCCCACACTCTTGGCGTGGTGGTTGATATGATCGACTATGAGACGGGCGGTGTGCCGGCACATCAGTTGGATCATAGTCGATCATATCAACCACCACGCCAAACCCACCAGCACCTCGACCGCCAGTAGCGCGTTTAGCCGACGCATGTGACGGTCGAGCGCTTCGTATTCATCCCACGAGTCGTCTTGCGCGGCCATGTCTTGCGCAATCGATGCGCAGGGCAGGGCTATGACTGTTGATATTACGCATACCCAATATAGGATGATCATGGTTTAGCCTTTGCATAGTCAATGCAGGACAGAATGAATCCGCAGATCGTCGCTGCCAACAGTGCCAAGTAAAAAGGAGTCCACGACTTTTCGCAGACAATTGTTAGTGATGTGAATCCTGCTACAGACATTATGTTCATTATCAATCTTGATTTCATGGTTTATCCTTTCGTTTGTGGTGGTAGAATTCCAGAGCCTTTGCATATTCTACATATTGAATAGTGCGTGTGGGCTGTCTTGTAAATTCCAGCATCTACAGTCCCCGTTCCCTCGCAATATGTACATGGCACAGATTTCGACTCATTAGACTCATCGCGTCCATCTTGCTTGCCTTCATCAAATCCTTGCTGACGGGCTGCGGTTAAGAGCTGGGTGAGTTCTTCTGTTCCTGTCGTTGCGCGCAGCCTTGCCACATCGGTATCTCGCGTTCCAATATCCCCGTAGTTTGGCAACAGATCGACAATCAACGCCTGCTGCTCTGCCAGCTTCTTCTCAAGAGCTTCTTTCTCTTCGCTGCACTTACATAAGCCGACAAGTCTGCGAGCGCTCTGCGCTTCCAACTCAGCAATCATCTGCCGCGATGCTTCCAGCTCTTTGCTGGAGGATTCTTTCGCGGCTACCCACGCTTCCAACCTAGCAATATGCCGCATTCTCCCATCAGAACGCGGGCCACCTTCAAGTGCTGCTGATAGGCTTCTATGGAACACTCGTTCAAACTCAGCGCGGTCTTTCATTTCATACTCCTTGTCCGATAGCATGCCCACCGATCCGCATAACCATTGTCCAGTCCCCATTCGAGCAGGAACACCTGCTGCACAGGGTTTAACCAATGCGGTTTGCCAAGTCGCTTGTAATTCCACTCGCGGCGTTTGATGGCTATCGCGGCAAACTCGTAGAATGTATCCTTGCGGAATTGAGCGATACCTCTCGACACCCCGTCGTCACCGACAGCGCTGTGCCGCATGCCCGACTCGCACGTCATGATATTGAGCATGAGGCGGGCGTCGGCTGCGTGGGCCGGCAGGCACAGTAAGATCATCGCCGCGATAACTGCGACCATGACCCAAAATTGGCGAGTGTCTCGGCGGTGGCGGAGACGGTTGATGCGGTTGGCGTGGTCTGTCATGTTTGGTCTCATGGTAATACATCGCAGCATATTTCGCCGGAACCGCCGACTGGGTACGCCCCGACCATCCCGCATACGAGGCACTCTATTTTTGACGTTGCAAGTTCCTTCATTATTGCGCTGTGGTGCTTTTCGCAATCGGTATGCCAGAACATTCCGCGATCCCAGCAGATGCGCATTTTTAATTTATCTGCCGCTTCGGATTCGGTCGTCAGCTCCCCGCCGCAAAGTGCGCACTGATTATGAACCACGCCTGTCGTCGGTGCGGTATGCCGAGTTCCGCACGTCTTGCAGGTTGCCGGTGCGGGTATTGTCCAACGATTCTTTTGGTGGGTCAGCAGGCCGTTACCGCGCAAATTCCACACTGACAAAAATTTATTCCATTCTTCATGCGACGCCTTGTCAACTCCGCGCTCGTCGGCCCACTTGAAGAATATCTCACGTATTTGGTCGTTGCTCATTTCAATACCCCCGATAAATTGATACGATCCAAAATCCAGCAGACAAGTACGGACCGTTACCCTCGTGCCATTTTGGTGTCCAGAAATGTATCCAGAGTCTGCCCGGCATCCACGCAATACCCCATTTTGCGCGATTGGGTAGTTTCATGGCGCGCATTCCTCTCCATGCACTCTTGATGTCGATCCAAAACATGCTCATCATTTGTCTCCCTTTTTGCGGCCTGCTGCTCCGCGCCAGATAACAACCACCAGCACCACCAACACGATTAGCCCCGGCATCACACGCTCCTATTACGGCGGCGCGCATCGGGACGTATCGACTCAGCAACCCAGCGCTTCATTGCGGTGCTTATGTTTCCCTGCGCTACTCCAAATTTTTTAGCAGCTGCAGCCTGGGTGCGCTTTTCACCCTTCGGCGCGGCCATGATCCAGAAGACGGCTTGTTTGCTCAATGGTGTGGTCATGGTTCAACCTCCGTCCAGCCGAGTCGCTGCGCGCAGGAATCAACAGCGTCGCACATGCCCTCGCAATAATCAGCCTGCTCGATGACCTCCGTGCGCTGCGCGTGCTTTTCGTTCAAGTATGCGACGGCGTGCTCGACTGTCTCAATCTCGCCGGCGCTGTCGCTGCGATCTTGGTGTGCCTGCGCGTTGATCCGTTCGATGAAGTCAACCTCGTCATTGCAGATAAACACGTTATGTGGAAACGCGCGTCCGTTTTTTGTCTCGCTGATAATTATGCTCATGATTTATTCCTCAGTATGGCTGACAGCGCAAATATGCGGCTCCAAATTACACGCCTGCGCCATATCTCGTAAAGTTGGGACAAGATGCGGGGCCGGCGGTGCGGGGCACGATAGATCATGATACCATCCGCGATTGCTCGCCGAAGCTGCACCACTTGCCGAAGCTGCACGACTCGCCGAAGCTGCACCACTCGCCGAAGCTGCACGACTCGCCGAAGCTGCACGACTCGCCGAAGCTGCACGACTCGCCGAAGCTGCACGACTCGCCGAAGCTGCACGACTCGCCGAAGCTGCACCACTTGCCGAAGCTGCACGACTCGCCGAAGCTGCACCACTCGCCGAAGCTGCACGACTCGCCGAAGCTGCACCACTCGCCGAAGCTGCACGACTCGCCGAACTCTTTTATTTCTGAATAGTCGGTATTTCCTGGGCATTGTTTGCGCCCGTCGGTTATGGGTAGCGCGTCAAATTCCGTTTGTGTGATTTTTTTCATTTTATATTTGCTTCTTGGTAGATGATGCGCACATAAAATCACTAACGAGCGTGTCGTCGGCGAACATTCGACCAAACGCAGCAGGCCGGTCGAATGGTCCAAAGTCATCATGGTCAATGACCACCGCGTCCAGCGGAATGCCAGACATTACAGATACGACGCATCCGCCGCGCACTTCAATTACAACTTTTACTGATTCCATGATTTGCTCCTTTCATCGGGTTGTATATGCTTGCCAGTATCCGCGCATGATTCGCCTCGGCCAACTCGGGCGACGCGAATAGGTTGTCACGATGTACGCCATAACTGGCATTCTCTCGGGCTTGCGCAGTGCGTGCCGTCTCGCTGAGTTTACGCCCCGCCCGGGTGTATATCGTCAGGTGTGTGCGGGCGGTATTCAGCTGGCGCGTATCAATCCACATCGGGCCGTTTATAGTGTGGAGGCGGACGAGGTTCATACTTTTTTCCCGGTGGCTTTGGCGATGGCGGCGCGGGCATAATTGCACGGGCCGTCCCGTTCGATGGCACCATTTCGGGGTCCGTATATTTCCAGCATCGCCTGCAACGCTTCCAACAATTCAGGCGCAGCGGCGATTAGTCGGGCGTTTGCTTCACGCTCTGTTTTGTAATCCCCCGTGACTATCGCAATCGGTAACGGTCTGCCGGGCCCGTAGACGTTGATTAACCCTGTCCGACTTAGAGTGTCGGCTGCTGCCCAAGGCCCCGGCGTATGCCCCACAGCCTCACGCATCACACCATCGCGCAGCAGCGGACCGTTATCCTGCAGCCATCGCCACGCGTAGGCGGATAGCGCATCCAGCGCGGCATTTTGTACCGGCGAATCGTTGTCGATCTCGTGGCCGTCCTGGTCAAACTCGAACCAATACGCGCGGCCACGGTTAAGGCCGCAGTCTGGCCGCGCGTCTACAAACTCGGCTACCTCTTCGCGCGGTATGATTACTTTATTTGGGTTGTGGTATTCGGTGTACATTTTAGACTCCTTGTGTGAGTGTGTCGGGCACGTCTACGGTATCGCCCAGTTTGCTGGCGACATAGCCGCGCATGGCGGCGATTAGTGGGGTCGGGCCAGTTGCAACTTTGCCACAGTCTGCATGCCACCCGTGACCGTGTATCTTTACGACATCGATCCATTCCCGCTCAATTATCGGCCCGCCTTGCGCCCAGTCGGTTGAGGGTGAATAGCCGCGCGCGACCCCTGCTTGCTGGCGGGCCAGCGCATCCGCAGGTATGGTTATACCCTCACACTTTGCCACCGCCCAATCAAGCGCCGCGCCGGTCAGTTGCGCCGTTTGCATGGTTAGAGCCCCTGCCCGTCTTGATACTTCTCGCCGAATGCCTGCCAAACCTCCGGCAGTTCCGCGCCCTCGTCGTGCGCAGCGCGTAGGATATATTCCGCGTCCTCGGCATTAATGGCGCTCGGGTCGTTTTCCGTCAGCAGGTCGCCGATGAATCCCTCAAGCCCGTCATATGGTGTGCTGTAAAACACTGCGAGCGCGTCCCCGTTCATCATGGCGCATTGATAGTCATCATTTACGAGGAACACATTGCCACTGTTGCTGTTAAATGCAAACTTGGCCCCGCTCGCGTCGAACGTGTCAGGCAGTCCGCCTGTATTCCATGCGTTCAATATGTCCGCCACCAAATGGCGCTCGCGGCTGCATTGCATGATCTCGCCTACGTCTTCGGTGTATGTTGTCATGATGTATGTCTCCTATGTTGTCGGATGTGTTGCAGGTTTAACACACGCTGCGCGCCAGTACCACACGGGCGGACAGGTTCCACATTGCAGGGCTATCAGGCGCCGCACCCGATACGGCGCGGCGCTGCAGATACAGTGCGACACGTTGCGCGGCGGTGCGGTATGTCATGATTGCACCATTGCAAGTATTGTCGATACTGGCAGCACACGAGTCCAGGCGGCGGGCGTGTTGTTTGATCCATTGCGCAAGGGTCGGGCGGGTTGTGCGGTATGTCATGATATTTATCTCCTATGTTGTCGGATGTGTTGCACTTGCTACGGTTGCTATATTATATATGCTGTTTGCGCGTGTCAAGCATATTATGTACGACTACCCTACGGTTTAGTCGGGTATTATTGCCTGGCACGGTGGCGGGCCATGGCTTGCGTGACTGTGGCGCGTTCAACCCCGAACAATTCCGCTGCATCGGCTTGGGTGCAGTTTGGGTGCTCGATTAGCCAGTCGACTGCCTGACGGCTCGCGCTCTTTCCGGTAATGTTGCCGCTTCGGGCGACCCCCGCACTTACCGCCGCTTGCGTGATCCCGAACAATTCCGCTGCATCGGCTTGGGTACAGTTTGGGTGCTCGATTAGCCAGTCGACTGCCAACGCGGTGCGGCTGCGCTCCAACTCTACGGCAGGCGGTGCGGGCAATGGATCCGCAAGCCGTCCGCCGCCGTCGAGTTCAGATGCGAGCAGCTCCAGCACATAGCCAGATTTAAACCGTTCGCCCCTGTAAACCACAAAGTCAAACATCTCTTCGCCAAATTCATTTAAGCGGCAGTGCCCGAACGGATGCAGGTCATATTGCGCGCGCGTCGGTCGCTTGGAATTGGCGGGCAACTCGGTTAGGTGCATGCCGCGCGCAATTAGCGTATCGCGCATATTCGCCCAGCATGCGGCGCCGATCTCTTGCGACGTGTCGAACTTAAACCGATTTAGGTATAACTTCATGATATGGCCCTCGGTTGGTTAAGGTAGCAGCATAATACGCCGAAAATGCAGCGAGTCAATCCATAGTGCATGACTGAACCGCGCGCAATATGTCGAGGGTATTAGTCATGCGGAAAGCCGCGCCGATATTGGCGGGAGTCACTAGCCGTCGGGATGACTAATACATCACTGTTCCCCAGTCCTAAACTGTAATGTAGCGTTGTATCTACTACAGTAGCTGTTAGCTACATCCTACCTATCCTAGCATTGACTATTTTATATATTATATATTGATGTATAGTCATCTATATGATTTTATTGCATATTTTCCGCTAAACATACCAGTCATGTATCAGTCATCATTCCGGCATCATGTCATGATTGACGCGCATGCCTAAACTGTGACAGTCTAGGCCCCAGTCAATTCAATGGTTTAGACCACTATGAGCATTTTAGACGTAATCCCCGACGAGCTTTTATATGAGCAATACGCCGATCCACTAGGCGGAATAGGTAAGCTGGCCGCAGCGTATGGAGTGAGTTCGACGGTCATGTATCGCCGCCTCAACGCCGATCCGCAGCAATTCATGGATGCGCAAGCGACCCGAGCGTTCCGACTGCACGAGCTGGCCGTATCCTCGCTGTACGAAGAGCCCGAGCGTATCGTTGATGCCCAGGGCAATGAACGAATCGACCCGTCGTCGGTCGCCTTGCTCAAATACCGATCGTCTGAAGCGTCCCGCATCGCCGGTATCCTGTATCAGAAGCTGTCTGAGCGCCATCAGGTAGACGTTATGCATAACGCCTCGCCCTTGGCTGACTATATCGCCAGCATTGCGGCGAAGGGATCAACCATACCTATTGCAGCGCAACATATGGGCCGCGTCATAGAGGGCGAGATCATAGAGGCGGGCGACATTGAACCGCAAGAGCAGGGTGGCTCAATGCTGCTGTAGCGTCCGAAACACTGTAACAATTGGCCGACCGATGCGAATCGTCCGGGCGGATGGATAGGGGGGGGGGTATAGACGGAGCGCATGGTGTATATGTGTTGCCACCGCCGATCCGTACGCCATAAGTTTTGGAACTTGGAAATTTTTATCGGATAAACCGTATCGGATAAACCGTATCGGATAAACCGTATCGGATAAACCGTATCGGATAAACCGTATCGGATAAACCGTATCGGATAAACCGTATCGGATAAACCGTATCGGATAAACCACCAGCCCATGACAAAAGCGCTTGACACGTAACACCATCGCAGGTACGATGCGTTCCGTGACACCCGATAAATAATATACGAGGTAAATAATATGCCAACTGCAATCGAGCAAGAGATTCAAGCAAAAGGTCTGACCGCGCCGCGCGTCACGCCGGCAGACATCGAGGTGAACATCGCCAGCGAGCATTATTTCACGGCGGCCGAGGGCTGCATCGGAAACGTAGACGAGGTAATTGACATCCCGCAGTCGCTCGACCTTCTCACACTCTGCGTCCTGGTCCTGCGCAACGGCTTTACCGTCACCGGGGAATCGGCCTGCGCAAGCCCCGAGAACTTCGACGCCGAGCTCGGCCGCAAGATCGCTCGCCAGAATGCAGTGCAGAAGATGTGGCCGCTGATGGGGTACGAGTTGAAGAGTCGTATTGCTGGTGGAACGGCGGTGCATGCCGCAGCAAAGGAGCAGTCATGAGCGACCTCACCACCAAAGAGCAAGCCATCACCGCGACCGCCCGCGACCGCGAACTGACCGACGAGTACATAGAATCGAGAATCGCCAACGTCGAGTTCTTCGTACCGAACGGCTACGGCGGCACGCTGTGCCATGCAACATTGATCAACGGCCACATCGTGCGCGGCGAGTCATCTTGCCCGGACGACGAGAACGCCCAGGGCTTGGCATACACCGACGCGTTGAACAAGATCTGGGAACTTGAGCGCCACCTAGCAGCCGAGCGCAGGTATCAGGCTGGAGTGGACAAACTGGCGCAAGCGGCTCTCAGTGAGCGGCCCGACAGGCAGGCGCTGTCATGATCCGTACGCTAGGCGATCTATACCGAGAGTATGCCCGCGTGGTGGATATGTGCGATGGAACGCTCGTATCGCCTAATGAGTGTGTGCGATATCCCGGTCACATACTGGGCGGAGCAGGTGGCACCCCATGCTTGAGGCTAAAACCCATTGAACACTACACCTTCGCCGTCGGCATTGTGGAAGGTCGGCCGGTATTCCACGGGGACACGTTGTGGCACACAGTGCTTGGTACTACGTGCGTCGTTGGTGCCGGCGAGACAATTCCGACGGAACATGCGGCATGCTTCAGTTGGGATGCGCCAAAGCGAGCGCGTACAATTGACCTACCTGCATTGCCCGTCCCATTAACAGTCAGTGGAGACCGTAAGTTGCGCGTCGTAATCGTACAGCTTCGTTCGGAAGACGACGGCACCGCGTGGTTAAACGCATTTATTGAAAGGATTGAATCATGAACAACAACGACATGCCAACAATACCAGTGCCTCCGCCAATCATGCCGCAAGAAGGCGCACACACTCCAACCACGCTGGTCGTCGCACTAACCACCAAGCTCAACTTTGCCAAGGACCAGCTCGGTGTCGCCGAAGCACTCGTTGCAAGTCTCGAAGCCGAGATCGCCAATGTGCCCGACTGGGCGCGTGACATGACGGCGGATGAGTTGCAGGGTACAGTCGAGCGGTGGTTTGAATGAGCCGCGTCAACGACCCGGTGACTAACCCCGCCAACTACACTGCGCATCCCTCCGGCGTCGAGTGTATCCAGATCACCGAGCACATGAACTTCTGCAGGGGCAACGCGGTAAAGTACATCTGGCGTGCCGGCGAGAAGGGCAACGAGATCGAGGATCTGAGGAAGGCACGTTGGTATCTTGACCGCGAGATTGCGCGGTTGGAAGGGTCATCACTGAGCATATCGGAATTGATGCAGAAGTATCCGTCGCTTCTTCGGAGAGACACGCCATGAAACACCCCAGCACAGCAGTCGCCTCGTCATCCTACGACTCGACAACCCGCACCCTGGAGATAACCTATCAGCACGGCGCGTCGTATGAGTACCGCAAGGTGCCGTCACACGTGGCCGCAGCATTCGATCGGGCCGAGTCAAAGGGCGCATTCGTGGTCAAGTATCTCAAGGGTAAGTACAAGACGGTCAAGGTATGAGAACGCCAAGCATAAAGGGTTGGGTATCGCCTATGACGGGCAAGTGCGCATCAAAGGACGCGCGAGGGCACACTTGTGTTGGGCGAGACATCATCCGTGAAACGCAATGTGCCAGTTGCAAATGCCTTTTACGTTCAAAGGACAAACCGGCGGAGTGGAGAGTGGGTCATGAGTGAAGCAAACGAGTGTCAACACTACTGGATCCCAAACGGAGGCAAGGGCGGAGGCCCAGAGTTTAAGCCGAATCGATTCATGCACCCGACTGATCCGATGGTGTATGCGAAATGTTCCGTATGTGGGTCAAGAGTGTGGTTCACTAAGACACAATGGGCGGCGATCCCCGTGACAGGCGGGCCTGAACCAGCACGCTGTAAATCATGAAGCTCGGCTGCATACACCGGTGGATCACCAGACAGGCCGGCAACGGCCCGACCCATGCGCGCTGCTCGCGGTGCAGCACGAGGCGTACGTGGGTGTTTCATGATAAGGGGCATGGCAAATGAGCAACAACGTGTCATTACTTGCCGATTTGCGCGCCGGTAAGAATTGCGCTCAAGAAGCGGCTGTCGCAATCGCGCAACTTGAGCAAGAGGTGGAGGCGTTGCAATCACTGTACGAGCACGCAGTTGAGCAACGTGGAATCGCACAACTTGAGAATACCGAGCTGCACAAGAAACTGAAACAAACAGTGCCGGATGGATGGCAGCTAGTGCCGATTGAGCCGACTATACGTATGATCGGAGTAGCTGGCGTGCATCGTGAATCAGACGAATATACTGGCGTGAAAAGCACGTACAGAGCGATGCTCAGCGCCGCACCACAACACGAAGGATTGACACCAAATGAAACTAACCAGAGAAATTCTTGAACAAGCAAAGTCCGACATGGGCGGCTATTCCGACGCGCAGTTCTCGCTGATCGGTATCTTCCGTCCGATTCCAAAAGGCTGGCGGAAGAAGGTTGTCGCCCAGGAGTTCCCCGACGCGGACATCGCCAAATTTGTCGAGCTGAAGAACAAACACCTGACGCCCGCTATCATCAAAAAGCAACTCGACCGCAAGGCACGGAACAAGGCCAAGCGTGAAGCTGATGCCGAGGCGTTGGCCCACGTTGGGCTGCCGCAGATCAGTGGGAGATGAGTATGCTAGGACGCCTTGTATTGATAAATGCAGTAAGACGACGGCTGTTGTCGCGATTGCAAAACGATTCTACAGAGGATGACATCCGTCGCGCTATTGCTAGACCCGACTCAGATATCATCTTCATGCGGACGTTGAAGAAACCCAACCTGTTCTTCGCAGACGGCATGTGGTGGTGTTCCAAATCGGGTCTATTCATACTCGGCGTCGGGGCGTCTCCGTCGGAAGCATACTCAATGCTGCTTCGCGTTCATTGCGCGAGTTTAGGTATGGTGCGACTATGAGCCGCATAACCGTATCCGTACAACTCGGCACATACCCCGACCCGCGCGACCCGACCGTTGAGATCAAATTTGACGACCAGTTTATCAGCGACGCGTATCAGCCGCTCGACCTTCCGTCGCCCGATGCTGACGCATTTTCACGAATGGTTTGCACCCGCTCCGACATCATTCGTATGGTCACGATGAGTCGTGCGCAGTTGGCAAAACGATTGAGCGGTGAGATTGCGGCGGCGCTGATCAAGACGATGGAAGCGAATGACACTGAGATGGGATACGCGAAGGAGCGCGGCGTAGGTGTTGCATTGTCGGAGAACTATCAGTTACTGCTGCGGTCGGGTCGAGGGGCTATACCGTGACTACCGAGATCATCCGCGCCTCCACCATAAACGGCCGCCAGAAGGACAATCGCGCCATCTCCGTGACGTGGACTGATAAGCCGAAGCGAAAATGCAAATGCGTGTATTCTGGAATCGAATTCGATTACGCAGACGGAATAATACTCGGGGCGGTCATACCGCAAGCCAACATATCGTATCTATGCGCCCCAAATGCGCAGGAGGCGCGGCGCAAGTCGGTTCTCGAATTTCAGGAAAACGAAAAAAATTGCAACACTTGTCGTCACCTGAAACGGGTTGAGTTTGTTCGGGATGGGTCGGGACTTATGCCGGGCGAGTGTTTGAACGAGGCCCGAGAGCCGTTATACCCACGTGGAAGTTCAAACATCATGTTTGCCCCGGACGACTGCATGCTTCAGCCGTGTTACGAGGGACGTAGCAAATGACCCACGACGAAACCCGCGTTCCAGTCTGTCCATTCATTGACGCTGCCAATCGACATGCGCTGGCGAGGCTCGTAACGTTGACCGACATGCAGAAGGGGACGCTGCTATGTGAGATTGGAAGTATTTTTACGACAGACTGGACAAAAGCAGAAATACTCTTCGCAAAGTTCACGATGATACGAGCCATGCACGATCGTTTTTCTCATCGTGACACGGGGCTGATGATACGCATTGAGAGGAATCCGCCATGACCCCCAAAGAACAACAATTGAGCTGCGTGGACAAGCTGGCCGACTTCGTACATCGGACCGGATGTGAGCCGTTGCGTTTTACAGAACCGTGTGACGGGGTTATTTTTGTCTCATCTGAGGAATATGCGCCCGCGGCGGCGGATGCAAAATTGAACAGGTCGCCGCTATGACCCCCGAAGAAGCCCGCCTATTCGCCGAGAACGGCCACGACGCCATGTGGCGGATCTGCGACTCCGGCATGTACAAGATCATGATCAAGGATGTCGAGGGTAATCCGTCGGGTGTTATTCCGTTCAAGGCCAACCGCACGCAGCGTCGATTCATTCAGCGCATGTGGTATCGCAATTTGACATTGAAGGCCCGCCAATTGGGCATGACAACATTGGTGTGCATCATGTGGCTCGACTACGCGCTGTTCAATCGGAACGTGCGCTGCGGCATCGTCGCCCAGGATGACACAAGCGCGACGGCGTTCTTCCGAGATAAGGTGAAATTCGCCTACGACAATCTCGATCCCGAGATCAAAGCGATGTTTCCGATCAGGTCGAGCAATACAAACGAGTTGCTGTTTGCGCACGAGATGGGCGACAGCAGCATCCGTGTTGCGACCTCGTTCGCGTCGGCCACGCTGCACCGTCTGCTGGTTTCGGAATACGCGAAGATTTGCGCGAAGTATCCAGAGAAGGCGAATGAGGTCGTAATCGGTACGATACCCACTGTGCCGGAGAATGGCGTCGTGATCATCGAATCAACTGGCGAGGGCGCCGAGGGTGATTTTTTTGAGCGGGTGAAGAAGGCGGAGAAGTTGGAGCAGGAGAAGCGCGCGCTGACCCCGAAGGATTTCCGATTGCATTTCTTTCCGTGGTTTATTGATGCGGCATATGAGATGGACCCGACCGGCGTAATTATTACGCCGGACCTAAACAAGTATTTCTCCAGCGTCGAAGCCGAAATGTCAACGGTGTTGAGTGACCGCAAGCGCGCGTGGTACGCTGCCACATTGGAAGGGTCATTCACCGGGGATCAAGAGCAGATGTTCTCCCAGTACCCGAGCACGCCGAATGAGCCGTTCTTTGTCAGCACTGAGGGAAACTACCACCGCCGTGTAATGGCTGTGGCGCGCAAGCAGGGGCGCATCTGTAAGATACCTACGTTGGCGATCCCCACAAATACGTTTTGGGACGTGGGCAACTCGGACGGAACCGCCATCTGGTTTCATCAGCAGGTCGGAATGGAAGATCGGTTCATCGACTACTTTGAGGCGCACGGCAACGACGACACGCAATTGGACAAACTTGCTGAGATGCTCCAGAAGAAGGGGTTCATCTACAACAAGCATTTCCTACCGCACGACGCATTCCATAAGCGGCAGAATGACAAGAACGAATCGATTGCTGAAATACTCGAACGGCTGCTGCCCGGTCAGAAGTTTGAAATGGTTGATAAGCCGACGACGCTGGTGCAGGGCATACAGATCGTGTGGAACCAATTTCCGACCGCGCACTTTGATGAGACAAACTGCCAACTGGGGATATCGCGGATCGACGGCTACAAAAAGAAATGGAATGCGCGCGACGGCAAGTACAGCGACGAGCCTGACAAGTCGAACGATTGTAGTGAAGGGGCGGATGCGCTTCGTCAATGGGCGCAGGCAAAAGCGCGTGGGAATGTTACGATGGCCGGGACGACGCGGCAGTCGAGTGGATTTGGGCGCGATGCGCCGGATTGGAGACTCTAAAATGGCAGCGCACATGACTGATAGGTTCGCATCCTCTGGTTGGCGCTCAAAAACTAAAGAGGGTCGGCGTAGGGCGGCTGCGCATGAGCGTGATTTGCGTGTACAGATAAAATTATCGCAAATTGCGCAGATCCGTGCTGGATACCCGTACCTCGCGAAAGCGTGTGTAGCAGCAAAAGAGGCTGCAATTAGGGATTGGAGGTTGTGATGGGAACGACCGACGCGACGACGTCCACGCTGGACCGGTTTACAAGTGCGCCAATGGTCCGATTGATCGACGGACCGTGGGGCGGGAAAGAACTACCCGACATGACACCTAATGAATCTACGATAACGGTGTGGGCTGGAATAACAGAGCACACGTATGACGTGGCGGATGGCAGATTAACGGCGGTATGGAGGTCACGATGAGTGCAAGCAGAAACGGTGCGCCGTGGCCTACCCCCGATCAACTGGCAGAAAGAATTAGCGCTGCGAAACATGCTGGGTGTGGAGTGTGTCGCTCGTTAAAGGACCCGTGCGGAGAGCAACACTGCGATGCGAATGAAACGGTCCCGTTCATTGTTTTTGATGAGGGGTTTTGCAGATGGTTCGAGAGGAAATGAAAATGGCTGCAAGCAGAAACGAAGCAACAGGCGACGTCCTGGCAAATGTCAAAGGTGACGCCGACAAGTACGCCGACGGGTGGGAGCGGATATTTGGGAAGAAGCAGCGGACGCAACCACCCGAGTCTTGCCGTAAATGCGAGGACTGCGGCTGGAGTGTGTCATCTACAACTGGAGAAAATCATGGACGCACTATTTGAAACAACCGTCGAACAACTGGTCGAAGTGACGACGCGCCGGATTGAAGAATTGCGCGAGAGTCTCGTCCAAAAGCGGGTCGTAGTATTCGCCCGAGCCAAAGCATGCAATTCTTTCGATGAATTGATCGCGATCGTAGGTGCGCACCGAGAGCGCGAAGAGGACTCGGCGCTACACCAGTACGAGGAAAATCTGGAATACTTGCTCGAATGCGACAAAAAGCGGGTGGTGTTCTTGAATCAAACTGAGTGGCGCCACTATTTCCATGGTGCGCCTAGACCCGAGCTATGTTGACACCGCCCAAACCGTAGGGCATCATAGCCGCCACGCTGTTCAACCTCATGCCGGGAGGCAGAAATGATCGAACAACTCGTTGCACGTGTGTTTTCCGCACGAAATGTTGCGCACCGCGAACATCTCAAGACTCGAAGCTACGCTCAACACGTAGCGCTCGGCTCGTTCTATGAAGATGTCATCGGTGCGATCGACTCGGTTATCGAGGCATACCAAGGCCGCTACGGCCTGATCGACATCCCTAAAATCGAAGATCCGAGGATTTCCAACGTCGTGAGTTACCTCAAGGACGAGGCGGAATGGATCGAAGCTAACCGCGACAAATTCGCCAAGTGCCCAGCAGTGCTAAACCTCGTGGATGAGCTCGCGGCGGTATATCTGCGCACGAATTACAAGCTGATCCATTTGATGTAATTGACCATGGCTGACAATGACGTTGACACCGCTGCGCCCAAACCCGAGCCAACGCCTGGTTTGACTTTGGCGCAGTTTGAGGATTGGCACAAGGAAATCAAAGAGCAGCCGCCTTGGCGTTCTGCTACAGACCGTGTTGCAGACTACTTCGACGGCAACCAGCTTGACTCGGACATCCTCCGCAAGCAGCAGTCGATCGGAATGCCGCCCGCGATCGAACCGTTGATGGGCCCTGCGCTGGCCTACATTTGCGGCCAGGAGGCAAAACTACGCCGCGACTTCCGCATCGTGCCCGCCGGTGACAAAGGTGGTGATGACGTTGCCGAGGCGATCAATATCAAACTGAACGAAGCCGAACGCCATGCCAAGGCGGATAAGGCGTGTTCCAACGCATTCCGTGCGCAGGCCGGACTTGGAGTCGGCTGGGTGGAGGTATCGCGCAATCCCGACCCGTTCATGTATCGCTACCGCGCGCTGGACGTGCATCGCAACGAGATATTCTATGATTGGAAGGGAACGCGCGACCCGGATATGCACGATCACCGCTATCTGATCCGACGCCGTTGGACTGACAAGGAACAGGCAAAGCTGTTGTTCCCAGACAAAACCGAACTGATCGAGAAGGCCGCCACGGGTTGGCAGAGTTTCGAGCAGTTCACCAATGACGGCGGGCATTCGACCGGCCTGCATATGTCAACCGGCGCCGTCGCGCCGTCGTATGGTGCGGTCACGACGCCGTTGCCAGGCGATACGCAGACTTCGTACCCCATGCTGTCGTCGGCGTATCAGAGCGAACGCGGCAGTTCCATCGAGGAACAGGAATGGCGCGATTCGGCAAACAAGCGGGTTGCCCTGTTTGAGGTCTGGTATCGCGTGTGGTCCCGGGTGCTTATCCTGCGTTCCCCCGATGGACGGGTCGTTGAGTACGACCAAGCCAATGAGGTACACGTCACCGCCGTGGCGCAGGGTCTGGTCAAGCCGGAATACGCAGTGATCAGCAAGGTACGTCTGTCGTGGTGGCTCGGCCCGCACAAACTTAGTGACGAGCCATGCCCCTACGCCCACAATCGAATCCCGTATGTCCCGTTCTGGAACCGCCGAGAGGATCGCACCGGCGTGCCGTATGGGCTGGGCCGCGCGTGGATATACCTGCAAGACACTGTGAATGCCACCCTGTCGAAGCTACGTTGGGGGTTGTCCGCTGTGCGTACCGTTCGCACCGAAGGCGCGACGGTCGATGACGACAATACGCTGCGTCGTGAAGTGGCTCGGTCCGACGCGGATATCGTCCTGACCAAGAACTTCACGAAAGACCAGCACGTGTTCAAGGTCGAGCGTGACTTCCAGCTGACCGATCAGCAAAGCAACATGCTGAACGATTCTCGCGAGGGGATCAAGCGGGTTGGCGCGATGGGTGGGCCAGAGGCTACGCAGCAACAAGCATCACCATTCGCTAATGCGGACCTCGTGCATCAGGCATCGCTCGGGCAAGGCGAGCTGTTCGACAATTTCCAAGGATCGCGCACCGAAGTCGGGGAATTGCTCACTTCGATGATTATCGAGGACATGTCCGGAGTCGAAACGACGGTGATGACCAAGGGCGATGTTTCGAAAGCTCCGCGCGAGATCCGCTTGAACGCGCCGACACCTGGCGCGGCGTACCTTACGAACGACGTAGCGAGAACCCGCCTCAAGGTTGAACTTGAAGATGTGCCAGCGTCGTCAAGCTATCGCGGCCAGCAGCTCAACGTGTTCGGCGAAGCGTACAAATCGACACCGACCGAGTTCCAGAAGGTGCTATTCCCGTACATGCTCACGCTCATGGACCTGCCAAATCGAGACGAAGCGATCAAAGCGGTTCGCGAAGCCTCGTCCCAGCCGACTGAAGAACAGATACAACAACGCATCGAGGAAGCTGTCAAGAAGGCGCTCATGGAGTCTGATGCCGACTTCCGTATGAAGGAGCTGGTCGAAGACGCGAGGGTGAACGATGCGAAGATCAAGAAACTCACTGCTGATGCGGTGGCAAAAAATACTGAGGCATCGTTTGAGGCAATGCAAGCGGCCGGTGTGGTCATCGCCGCTCCGCAGGCTGCACCTGTGGCTGATGAGATCATGCGCGGGGCCGGGCACACGGCGCCGGCGCCGGGCGCCACCAGCCCAAACATCGCAGCGGTCGCGCCGCAGGTTCCGGCGGAGGCAAACCCCGTCCCAGTGACGCCCGGTACGCATCCGAGTTCACCGGCGTCTGGGATGACCGGGATCGAGACGCCGAGACTGAACGATTGACCGCAAGCGCCCTATTGTGTTAAATGACCCCCCCTCAACCCATCAAGGAGATAGATCATGTCGTACAAAGTGAAATGCTTATCCACCCACGGTGCAGACCAGCGCACGTCCGTCAACCCGTCCGATGAGGACTATCACTGGTCGTATGGCGAGGTTAAATCTGTCGCCGACGCCCTTATCGGCAATTACCGTGATACGACCGCCTGGTCCGTACTGGGTCACAACGGCGTGCTCGATACGGCATATGACGGGCTCGAAGTGGTTTCCGGCCTGGCCGCAACCGACATCTTCGACGGCGTGACGCACCAGACCACGTTCGTTTTGACCGACGTGGCGCAGGCTGTCGTCAACGGTACGGAGTACCAGTCCACCAAGTTGTTCAACTTCCCACTGGGCCGCATCAACGTTCTTGGTGTTGTGGCAACGATTGCTCAGAAGACGACCAGCGCAATCGCAGGCACGTTGAACGCCGGCGCGGTTGGCGCACTCGGTATCGGCACGGCGGCGGCTTCGGCAACCACCCTGGCCACCACGATGGTCGATCTGTTGCCATCTACCGCGTTCGCGTCATCCACGGTTATCAACGTGGCGGGTACGGCAGTAAGCTCGGCGTTGGCTGCATCCGCGCAATTTGACGGCACCGTGACTGCGAAGGACGTATACGTGAACACCGCATACGCCACCACGACCGATGTGGACGCAGATGCGACTCAGACCTTGACCGGCACGATCACCATCACATGGTCAAACCTCGGCACGGTGTAATGATTGACACGAAGCGCCCGCTGTAGTACATAGTGGGCGCACGCCGAGAGGCGGTCGTCCCTGTAGTTAGATGGAAATTCCATACGCACCGCAGCGATACGCGGGTCGCCCGGCAACGGTCCGACACATGGAGAAGAAACATGGCTGAACACGATTTTGAATGGTTCCTCTCGCACGCTGATGCGTTCGAGTCCCTGACCGTAGACCAAGTGAACGCGCTGAGTCGCGGTGAATTGGTCGAATATGGCGATACTGCACCCGCAGCGCCCGCAGGCGATGAGCCAGCAGCGGCAGCTACGGCGGCAGAAGGCAGCGCGACGCCAGCCGCTGCGGCAGAACCTGAACCAGAGCCTGCGGTATTGGCTAAAGACGGGAAGCACACCATACCGTTCAGCGAACTAGAAACTGCCCGTGCGAAAGCCGATCAGTTCGAAGCGCTGGCAAATACGCAGGCCGAATTGATCGCAAACCTGAAAGCCGCCAAGGCTGCCGATGCTGGAACTGGTGATACGGCGGCCCAGGAGGATGTCCTGAAAGAGTTCAAAGAGCAATACCCCGACATGGCCGCAGTTTTGGCACCCGCCCTGCAGAAAGCAATTGACGCAGGTGTGGCCGTCAAGGTCGCGGATCTGAAGCGGGAGTTAACTGCTTCGATTGATTCCGACGCGGACACAAAGGCGCATTTTGCCGCGATCACCAATAAAGTCCCCGATTTTGAGGCTTTGGTTGAGAGTGGTGAGGTGGACAAGTGGATCAAGACTTTGCCTACGCTTGAACGGCGCGGTGCTGAAATTGTCATGAAGGAAGGTACTGCGCCCGAAATCATCGAATTGTTCACTCAGTACAAGGCGACGTTGGGCAAACCTGCGGACCAGCCCCCGGCACTGACGAAGGCCGAATTGGAAGCGAAAGCTGCTGACGCCATTGCCAAGGCCAAAGGGACAAAATTGACCAGCGCGTCGGACATTCCTGCGTCGCAAGTCGGGACTGTCAATACGGAGCCGACAACTGCCGCCGAATGGTCGCAGAAGTTTGCTACTATGTCACCAGAAGCGATTATGAAAATGCTGTAACGTACCGCCCGTTGTATAACCACGTCGAGAGACGTTACTTTCCCATTGAAGGAGAATAGAAATGAGCGCAACAATTCTGCCACTCGGATCGCCCCAGGCGATTGTAAAACAGTCCGTTGGTCTGTTTTACGCAACCATGCAACGCCGCACTATCCTGAACCGTCTGGCTGGCAATTTCCCGACCGATAAAGACGCTCAGTCAAAAGCGCGTATGCAGTCCAGCACTGACTACCCGATCGTCCGTAACAAGGACTTGACCAAGGCCGCCGGTGATCGTATCACCTTCGATTTGGTCAATCCGACGATGGGCAAGGTCATCATGGGTGACGCCTATGCTCAAGGTCTGGGTCAACAAATGACCTTCGCGCAAGACGGCTTGCACATCAGCGTGTCCCGCTACCCTGTGTCTGCTGGCTCCCAGATGTCGCAACAACGCACCGTGCATGAACTGCTCGGTCTGGCTCGTGCCAATGCGTACGGATTCCTAGCCCGTCTGGAAGATCAACGTACACTGGTGCATCTGGCCGGCGCGCGTGGCTTCCACAACAACGGCGAATGGGCGGTTCCGCTGGCATCCGACGCGTCGTTCGCCGGCACCATGATCAACACCGTGCGTGCCCCGTCGAAGAACCGTCACTTCATGGTCAACGGCGGCAACATCGTACCGTTCGCCGCTGCGGCCAATGCGATAACCATGCAGACCACCGACCTTATGTCTACCGACGTGGTTGACAGTCTGGCGACATGGCTGGATTCGACACCGTTCGCGCCGGGCGCTGTGAAGTTCGATGGCGACGAGTTAGCCGAGGACAGCCCAATGCGCGTGCTGCTGGTATCCGCTGCTCAGTACAACGCGTTCCTGCGCAGCCCCATGTTCCGCACATGGCAAGCGAACAGCATGGCCCGCGCTTCTGCTGCGAACAAGAATCCGCTGATGCTGGGTGATGCAGGTCTTTGGCGCGGTATCCTGATCGTGAAGATGCCAAAGCCGATCCGCTTCTTCGCTACCAACGCGGTCAATCACTGCGCCAGCGAAACGGCCACGACTGAAACCACGACCGATTTGGTGCCAGCAGCATTCGGCACTTACAACGGCAATGGCGGCGGCACTGGCTACGCAGTCGACCGCGCGCTGCTGCTGGGCTCTCAAGCCCTCGGCCAAGCCTTGGGTAAAGCCAAGATGCTGACCGAGAACGGCGAAGAGATCGACGGCCAATCTGTGATGTACTCCGAAGAACTGATGGACCACAAGTCCCGTCTCGAGGTTCTGGTGGGTATCGTCAACGGCATGTCGAAGATACAGTTCCTGCAGGACTTCGGCACCAGCAACCAGTACACCGACTTCGGCGTAGTGTCTATCGACACTGCGGTCAAGATCGAAGGCGCTGCGTAATTGAACCGGTAGGGGGCGTGCTGCCCCCTCCGTAAACTGGATCATATCCAAGAAGGAGAATTACCATGGCAAACGTAAACACCAATGCAATGAAACAGGCCAAACTGTTCGGCAACTCGCCGTTCGGCAACCTGACCGCATTGCCGTTCCACTTTGAAACCAACGCATCGGGTATCGCGTTGAATACCGACCTCGCAACTGCGGTGCAAGTCGCAGACGTGGTTCGTATCGGCATCCTGCCCGCCGGCATGACCCTGATGGATGCAAACATCATCGTGTCCGACGCGTTTACCGCAGCTACGACCGCAAGCATCGGCTTCCTGTACACCGACGGCGTTGACGTTACCGCCGTCCCCCAGGATGCTGCATACTTCGTGTCTGCGCTGGATACAGCAACCGCTGCGGCTACCCGCAAGACCGGCGTTAAGGCTCCGGTCGTGCTGCCAAAAGACGCATGGTTGACGCTGACCATCGGCGGTGCTGCTCACGCGGCGGTTGGTGTTCTTGACGTTATCGTTCAGGGCATCCACACTGGTGAAGTTGCAGGTTCGTTGGCTTCTCAGCAGAACCCGTAATGTGATGCGATGGGGTGGTTTTGGCCGCCCCGTTATGCGGCCCGGCCTGCGCACCACGATGCGCAGGCCGGGCCGCATAAGGAGAACATGATGGACATGAAATTGACCGACTTGGCCCGCACGCCGGCTGAAATGAAGGCGAAGAATTCTCCGATGGAAATCGGCAGTTCGTCTCGCGACAAGTACGGCTACGGTACGGCGATCACACTTGTCGCGGAGATGTTGAAGAAGCTGGGCATCAAAGACATGCCCGCCGTTGGCGATGAATACCACATCATGGCTACCGGCAAAGTAATCAGCGTGTCGCAGAACGCAAGTGAGACGAACGAATCGTCCCGCCTGGAGATTCAACTGACTCATATGGGCTTGAGTGCCGAATCCGACGCTTCTGAGTCCAAGGAGAAACCCTCCGACGAGAAGCGCGAGATGTACGGTGTCGGCGGCGCAATGCGTTTCAAATAACCCGAGGTAAACCATGCTCATCCAATGTATTTCGACCCGCCCTGACCATAGCGACCTGACCTACGGCACCGGTAAATGGAACTTTGAAGAGATCAAAGATGTGCCGGACGATGCCGGGCGCAAGATGCTCGATCATCGCGACGTTTACGTCCGCCCTGCGACTGAGCCAAATACTCCCGTGGCAAAGGTCGTTCCCCCCGCGCCGTCACAGGACGCTCCGCTGCAGGAGTTCTATGACCAGCTGAGTGTGATGACCAAAGACCAGACGCGTGACTTCATCGAGACGAAGTTCAACCTGAAGGTGGATATGCGCAAGTACCCATCGGATGACGCCATTCGCGGGTATGCACGGATGTTGGTTGACCAATTTGGGCTGTAGCAATGGCAACCCTCCAGCAACTCTACGCGCAGTTCCGGGTCGAAGCGTTCGATAATTCGTTCCCGCAACTGTTCACCGACGCCGAATTGAAGATATGGTTCAACGAGGCGGAGATTGAGGCGGCGATTCGTGGAAAGTTGTTGCGGGAGAATTCAAACGTACTGTTGACGCAGTTCGACATCCGTGCTGGAACGATGGATTACACCGTTGACTCGCGCATGTTCGAGCTTGTCTACGCCTCGATGGTGTACAAGACCTCGAACCAGATGTTGCCCTACATCCTGGCAATCACATCCGCCGAAGAGATGGACAGCGTGATGCCATTTTGGCGCACGCTGCCATACCGCCCACAGGGCATCATCCATTACGACACGTCGATCCGTGTCGATCACATCCCCGATACGGAATACACGATCCATACGGAGGGTTACCGCCTTCCGATCGCCACGATGGACACGATTGCTGTCGCCGAGGTACGCGCAAGCGGGTCATTTACCCTGACGGCGGGCACGTCTGGCTCGGTGTCATCGGTTACTGTGAACGACCTGGACATCCTCGGCAGCGCCGTTGCGTTCAATACCGACCTGACCACCACCGCCGCCGCGCTCGTCACGCAGATCAATCTGAACCAGAACAAATATGTCGCATCTTCCATCGGGACAACTGTGACGCTGACCGACATTGCCACCGCTGGGTCGCTGCACAACGGCTACGCCATCGCAGTTACGGCGACCGGAATCACCGCAACAACCGTGGCGTTCTCAGGCGGGGTAGACCGCGTGGTGACTTCCCCCGAGATCAATGGCGTGCATCATCGCCACCTGATCAAATGGGTGCTACACCGTGCGTATGAGAAGCCTGACGCGGAGACGTTTGACCCGGAGAAGTCGGCGCGTGCGCTCAAGCAGTTCGAGGATTATTTTGGTGCGCGGCCTGACGCGAGCATGAGGAAGCGCGCGAATGCGAGCAGGCCGCACCGCAACCTCGCATATAGCTAACCGCCATGGAGATCAAATCGTTCAACGGACTCAGATCGGATCGACCCGTAGAACGGTTCGATCCGGCGGATCTGTCCATCGCGACCAACGTAGATATCGACAATAGCGGCGCAATCTCCAGGCGCGACGGATATGCTATCGTTGGCTCCGTACCCGCCGGCGCCAAGCACTCACTGTGGGCCGACGATTCCGGCACGATTGGATTGTACGTGTCCGGCACAGTTTTGTACTCGATTGCTGGCGTGGCGCTGCTGACCGGCCTGACCGCTGGACTGCCGATGGCGTATCACCGCGAGCTCGACCGCGTGTATTTTTCAAACGGCGCGCAGTCCGGTGTGCTGGACAACGGCGTTGTGCGATCATGGGGTTTGCCCGTGCCGACGACGCCTGCCGTAACGCTCACCGTGGGCAACATGCCCGCCGGCGGCTATCAGTTCACCCTGACGTACTTTCGTAATGACGGGCAAGAGTCGGGCGCGGCACTGTCCGGGCGAGTCGCCGTGCCGGAAGGCGGCGGGTTGGTGTTTACGCTCCCCGTGTCGAGCGATCCGACGGTGACCACCAAGGGGGTCTATCTGAGTACGCCAAATGGCGATGTGAAATATCTCGCATTGGTCGTACCGAACGCAACAACGTCGGTCAGTTACACGAACGACGCGAAGGAATTGGTGACGCCGCTGATCACCCAGTTTCTAAGTGGGCCGCCGGCCGGGCATCTGATCCGAAGCTACCGGGGCCAAGTCTATGTCGCGGTCGACGACACGCTGTACCCGTCCGAGCCATATGCTTATGAGTTGTTTGACCTGCGCAATGGTATCCCCCTGGACGGGCGCGTTGCGCTGTTTGAGGCATTGGATGACGTGGATGGCAGCGGGGTGTTCGTCGGCACAGACCGGACCTGCGGCATTCTGGTGGGCAAGGGTCCAGCGGATTTTGAGTACGTTAAGAAGACCGCATACGGCGCAATCGTCGGAACATCGGTGCGCGTGGACGGTTCGCTGTATGGCGACAACTCACTCGGCGCGCGGCAATTACCCGTGTGGCAGACGACCCAAGGTGTCTGCGTGGGGCTGCCTAAAATGTCCATCCGAAACTTAACCAGAACGAGGTATACTGTAGCAGCGACGGGTCGTGGGGCGGGGATATTTATACCCGCATCAAATCGACTCATATTGACCAGCAATTTGTAATTAACACGCCGAACGGCGTCACGAAGGAGAAATATCATGGCACTAAAAGTCAGCATCGGCGCCCGCAATTTCATGGCCGGAATTGGATCGTTTAAGGACGCTTTCCAAAATGGTCGTATCGAAATCCGCACCGGCGCGCAGCCCGCTACAGCCGAAGCGGCGGTTACCGGCACATTGCTTTGCACGATCACTTCCAGCTCCGGCGCGCATACTGCGGAAGTGTTCTCCAGCGGCACGGTGACCCTTACCGGCGGCGCGGCAGGATCTGTCGATACGCTGACCGTGAACAGCATCGACATTCTCGGCGCGGCTGTGCCGTTCAACACTTCGCTGACGCAGACCGCAGCGGATGTCGCGGCGCAGATCAACAACTTCCATTCGACGGAAGAATACATCGCCACTTCGTCCGGCGCGGTGATCACGATTACGGCGATTCCGGGGATGGGAACTACACCAAACGGCTATGTTGTGGCGTCTACCGCGACCACCATCACCAAGACCGATGTGAACATGAGCGGGGGTGTTGCGCCAGTGAATGGTTTGAAATTCGGCTACGCCGCTGCTGCCGTGATACAAAAACTGGCGTCACAGACATGGACAGGTGTCAACGCCGCGTCTGGAACCGCCGGGTATTTCAGATTGTACGGAAGCGCGGCGGACGCCGGTGCGCTGGATGCGACCGGCACGGTCATCCGCCTGGACGGAGCGATCCTGACATCGGGTGCGGAGATGAACATGGGCAATACAGCCCTCGCGGCGACTGCGACAACCACAATCTCGTCGTTCCCAATCACGTTGCCTACGGCATAAGGGGTAGATCATGGCACTCAAATATAGCACTGGCGCACGCCAGTTTATGGCCGGATACGGATCTCTCAAGGATGCGTTCGAGAACGGTAAATTGGAGATTTATACGGGCACACAGCCGGCAACTGCTGATGCTGCCGTAACGGGCACGCTGCTCTGTACGATCACCAGCAGCTCATTGGCGCGTACCGCAGAAGTATTGTCAACCGGAACGATGACCCTTACCGGCGGAGCGGCGGGCTCAGTCGATACGCTGACCGTAAACGGCATTGATATTCTCGGCGGGGCCGTTGCTTATAACACGTCGTTGGCGCAGACCGCAGCGGATGTTGCAGCGGCATGCGAGAAGAAAAAGGGATTCGTGGAATACGAAGTCACTTCGTCTGGAGCAGTCGTAACGATCAAAGCACTCCCTGGAACCGGTGCTTCGGTGAACGGATTCATCGTGGCATGCACATCTACGACCTTAACGCAGACTACCGCCAACATGGCAGGCGGCGTTACCGCCGCGAATGGTTTGCTGTTCAATCATCCCGTTGCTGGGGTCATCACAAAATCGTCCACGCAAACATGGTCTGGGGTCAACGCAGCTACAGGAACTGCGGGCTATTATCGGCTGTACGGGAGTGTGGCTGATGCGGGGGGCATCGACGCAACTGGCGAGTTGATCCGTGAGGACGGTTTGATTGCGGCATCCGGGGTGCAAATGGATATGGCAAACACCGGGCTGACCGCAGCAGCGACAACGACCATTACTGCTTGGCAGCGCACAATCACTACCGCGTAATAGGGAGCTGACATGGCTCAGTTTGTAGCCGTATCAAACAACGGGGTCAGTACGGTAGCCGCAACATCAGCGGACGGAGTGACATGGGCTGCACGAACAATCCCATCCGGCAGTTGGGTTGCGGTGGCGTGGAACGGCGTGGCATATGTTGCGATAGACAGCAGCACGGCGCAATGCGCTACATCCCCAGACGGAATAACGTGGACATTCCGAGCCATGCCGGCGGCGATGGTCGGAATGTCTGCTATTGCATGGAATGGAGCAGTATTCTGCGTCGTATGTGCTGGTGGATCAACAGCGGCGGCCACATCTTCAGATGGGATAACGTGGACAGCCAGAACATTGCCAGCAGCTCTAACATGGAAATCCATTGCATGGAATGGAACCGTATTCTGCGCCATCGCGCAAGCGTCAACAATAGCGGCAACCTCTCCTGACGGTGTTACGTGGACAACTAGGACGCTACCATCGGCAGCATACTGGACGTCCATCGCATGGAACGGATCTGTTTTTGCTGTCGTCAGCCAGCTCACTTCAACGTCTGCCGCCACATCAGCAGACGGCATAACTTGGACTGCACGCACGCTGCCTGCGGCAAACAACTGGACGTCCGTGGCGTGGAACGGCTCCGTGTTTTGTGCAATAGCAACCGGTGCTGCATCTAATCAGGCGGCTACGTCGCCGGACGGTATTACATGGACAGGACGCACGCTGGCAAACGCCAATTTCTATTCCGGATGCTTGGCGTGGAACGGCACGGCGTTCTGTGCGGTAGCGGCCGGCACTGGGTCAACTGCAGCGTACACGTCGGTAGACGGCGTGGCATGGACGTTACGAGACACATCGCCAGCAGCGGCATGGTGGACGGGCGTTGTCGGTGTTCCTTTGATTGACTTGGACTCGACAGGTGCCTCTGCACTCGATCTGCCAACAATCCTCGCCACCAGCACCGCGATCACCAACACACTCGCCGCCTCAACGCAAGTATTAACCGAGATTCAAGCATCAGGACGGGCCTTCTCGGGCAACGAATCCATCGCCGTGCTGGAACGAATTCTCGCATCAAGTACGGCGATAACCGATTCGATCGGTACATCAGATCAGACGCTGGAACAAATCGTCGCTTTTAGCGAGATGACCCAAGGGCCAGTAGCAGATGCTGCCTTGACGCTTCCGCAGATGACCATTAGCGCATCCGCGATAACAGGCGTTGCGGGCATCGGCGCAGTCACCCTCGCACTACCAACATTGGCCGCCGCAGCAGCGTCCGCACCGCTCCCATCGCTCGCGCTGATAACCGTAAACGCAACCGCCGTCACCGGATCAGCTGCAACATGCGACATCCGGCTTGCGCTGATGGGACTCAATGCCACGGTGATGATCCTCGTGGACGCAGACGTGGTGCTGCA
>JBAZVL010000012.1:0-62608 GCA_041660905.1 Gallionella sp. | reverse complement strand
GACGAGCGCGCCCTGCTACAAGCAGGAGTACCGGAAATTCGTGAATACCGGCTGCGCTGGTGGGACAAGAGCGCGCCTAATGGCGATTTTGGTCCGGTCCAGCAGGTTACCGTAGGTCCATAAGATTCCAAATCAAAACCGGAATCCATTATTAAATCAGGTGGAACGCGTTTATGCCGCGTTACCTGATTAATTTATCGCCTGAGATTGAGCAAGCTGTTATCGAGCGGTTCATCCCCACGCCTGTGGGGAACACCATTGAAGAGCGTTACCATAATGGTGAGTCAGCGTGTATATGTCTGCGACATCGTAATCGAAGGGCAACGGTTTTCCGGTATGAATGAAACCGACTACAGGCGCATAACCCGCCGCCAGTACCGCAGCTTCCGTCCGCCATATAAACAGGCCGACCACGGTTCGGCAAGTCACCCTTAGCGCCATAGCCGCAAGCATCCATTTAAATCCGCTGCACCAACAATAGTCCGCAGCCGAAGGCTTTGGCGTGCCCAAGTCCGTCACATAGAGCTAAATGAAATAATACAGGATTAGTTACAACTAGCTCCTGAAAAATCCACGGCACTAAAACAAATATTGTGATCGCGCTTCCCTGCTGAACGTATCTCTGGAAACATCCCTACGGGCGAGGGGAAGACTCAGTCACGTAGTCGCGCAGAAAAATCCATTCGGAAACACCCCCACGAGCGTGGGGAAGACCGTTCGCAGACATCATAATGCGAATTTTCATCCTGACACGACGATAATTAGACGCGACAGCTCGCACATGCAGGCAAAAATGTACCGCGAATCTGCCATTGAGCGCAGCCTTGTGGCAAACTGTCGACCGTTCCGTCACTGCACCTAATCTATCTTGCAACCCTACGAATTATTTATCGGCCTGCGCTACACGCGCGCCAAACGCCGCAACCACTTCATCTCCTTCATTTCGCTGATTTCCATGCTGGGCATGGGACTGGGCGTAATGGCGCTGATCGTCGTGCTGTCGGTGATGAACGGCTTCCAGAAGGAAATCCGCGAACGCATGCTGGGCGCATCCCCTCACCTAGAAGTCGTCGCCGACGGCGGACGGATGGAGAACTGGCAAGTCATCCAAAACATAGTCACCCATCACCCGCAGGTCACCGCATCTGCGCCCTATGTGGCAGGACAAGGGATGCTGTCATTCGGTCAGAGCGTGCAAGGCGTGATGGTGCGCGGTATAGATCCTGCGCTGGAAACCGCTATCACCGACTTATCCAACAGCGTCAAGGCCGGAAAACTGGCTGATTTGCGCAGCACTGAATTCGGCATCGTGTTAGGTTCTGATCTGGCGCGAGCACTGGGCGTGCGCATGGGCGAAAAAGTCATGCTGATTACGCCGCAAGGTTCGATTACCCCGGCCGGGATGATGCCGCGACTGAAACAATTCCGCGTGGTGGGCATCTTCGAGATCGGCATGGCGCCTTACGACAACAGTCTTGCCCTGATCAACATGGTTGATGCGCAGAAGCTGTTTCAACTGGGCGATGCGGTGACCGGTATCAGCACCAAGCTGCGCGAGATCGACAAAGCGCCTGACGTAGCTCGCGAGTTGCAATACAAAATGCCGGACGGTCTTTACGCCAACGACTGGACGCATCAAAACAGCAATTATTTCAAGGCGGTACAGATGGAGAAGAAGATGATGTTCATCATTCTTTCGCTGATCGTCGCGGTCGCGGCGTTCAACATCGTCTCAACGCTGGTGATGGCGGTGACCGACAAACAGTCTGACATCGCGATATTGCGCACGCTGGGCGCCTCTCCTCGCAGCATCATGAAAATCTTCATCGTACAGGGTGTGGTGATCGGCCTGATCGGCACGCTGGCGGGCAGCGTTTGCGGCGTATTGCTCGCGCTCAATCTCAACGTGGTGGTGCCGTTTATCGAGCATCTATTCGGCGTGCAGTTCCTCGCCAAAGACGTGTATTACATCAGCGAACTGCCCTCCGATTTACGTTATACCGAGGTATTCATGGTTTCAGGATTATCATTTTTAATCAGTCTATTAGCGACACTATATCCGAGCTGGCGCGCTTCAAAGACGCAACCTGCGGAGGCACTGCGCTATGAGTAAGAATCAGGATGCAGACCGCAAGGGTCTTCCCCGCACAACGAAGGGGCTAAGCCCCGAGTTGTTGTGTGAAGCTTCTAGCTCTCATCACGGCGTGATTTCCTGCCGGGATTTGAGCAAAACCTTCACGCTGGGCAAGTCTCAAGTGCAGGTATTGAAAGGCGTCAATCTGAATGTAGCGAAGGGCGAGCGCATCGCCATCGTCGGCTCGTCGGGTTCGGGTAAAAGCACCCTGCTCCACCTGTTAGGCGGACTGGATAATGCCAGTTCCGGCAGCGTGCAGATACTGGGACAAGACGTGCAGGCGATGAACGAGACACAGCGCGGCGTGATCCGCAATCAGTCTTTAGGCTTCGTCTATCAGTTTCATCATCTGCTGGCGGAATTCACCGCGCTGGAGAATGTGGCGATGCCACTGCTCATACGCGGCATGAAGCGCAAGGATGCACAACCGGTTGCCGCAACGATGCTGGAAAAAGTGGGGCTATCGCATAGGCTAGATCACCTGCCCTCAGAGCTATCCGGTGGCGAGCGTCAGCGCACCGCCGTGGCACGCGCGCTGGTCACTCAACCCGCCTGCGTGCTGGCCGATGAACCGACCGGCAATCTGGATCGAAGCAGCGCGGAAGCTTTATTTGACTTGATGCAACAACTCAACGAGCAACTGCACACCAGCTTCATTGTCGTCACCCACGATCTGGAACTGGCCAAACGCATGCAGCGCAGCTTGCGACTGGTGGACGGTGTGTTGAGTGCGAATTGATACTGCGTTGGCAACAGCCTGAAGTCTGTGGTTTCAAACGGGATCGGAATCAGGAAGAAATAATTTGACGTTGTTGCGACCGGCATTTTTGGCCGCATACATGGCTGTATCGGCATTTTTAACCAGAGTGGCCTCGTCACCACCGTGGTCAGGGAACACAGAAATCCCGATACTGGACGAGACAGACATACAATTGCCATTCAATTTAAATGGTTGATTAAGCTCAACGCGAATTTTCTCTGCGACCTCGGTGGCATCTTGCGCCGTTTCAATCACCGGCAGCAATACGATAAACTCGTCCCCGCCTATCCGCGAGACCGTATCAGATTCACGTATGCACCCCTGTATGCGACGGGCAACCTCCAGCAACACCTGATCGCCAACCGCGTGACCATACTGGTCATTGATCGGTTTGAACTCATCCAAATCGATAAACATCAACCCCGAACGCTTCATATCGCGATGTGCCAGCACCAGCGCCTGATTGAGCCTGTCACTAAGCAACTGACGATTAGGCAAACCGGTTAATACATCGTAACGAGCCAGTCTGGTCAGCTCGATATTGGCCAATTTCAATTCTCGTGTACGCAGCTCAATTTTCTCTTCCAGCGTCGCGTTAATCTCCTCAATCTGCCGAATTTTTTGTTTGACAGCTTCGTCCATGGCGATAAAACTTCGCGTGAGGTCGCCCAGCTCATCACCCCTTTTCGGATCAAGCATACTCAGCGTAGTGCCCGCAACGCCCTCACCGGCGGCTACACGGCGAAAAATAGAACTCAACACGGTTACCGGCCGCGAAATCGACGCCGCAAGATACCAGCCGAAAGGCAAAATGATCAGCAGTGTAAAAAAGGCAATTCCCGCCAAAATTTCGATCATTTCTGCGGTGTTTTCACGAACGACTTCGGCTGAACTGAGCGCGGCGATGCTGGCGACCCGATGCGTCCCGTTATACAGCGGCAGAAAGTTTTGGTAATAATGCTGATTGCCGACTTTGATTTCATTGAAAGCATACTCGCCTTCACCGAGCACTTGCATCCCGCGCTGATCCAGAGAGAGATATCCGGGCAGCGCACCGGCAAGCTGTCCTTGCTGGTTAAAAATATTGATTTTGCTACCGGTTAACCTGCCTAACTGTTCGACAAACTTCTGATCCAACGGCTGAACCATGACCAGCAGACCCAGTTGCCGGGTTTGCAGTTTCCCGGCGTTGAACACCTCACCCATCACAGGTACAAATGACTCTATCGACAACAGGCCATCCACCATCCTGTAGTGGATATCCTCCTGCTGCGGCAATTTACCGGGAAACATCATCTCCAGATTGCCAAGCGCGTGCACCGTTCGCAGGTTATTGCGATTGAGTTCATCGCCGGCGTTAAGAGTCGCCACCTGAAATACAGGCAAGGGGCGACGTTCGACATATCCGGCCTGATTATGCGTGTCTTGCAATGAGGCGAAAGTAATTAACTGACCATTATCGTTATACAGGGCAATCCTCGACAGATTGGTCGCACGCGCCGTCTTATATGTGTCTTTGACCAACTGCTGGTAGGTAACAAAGAGCAATTCGGGATTGACGTTTTCATCCAGGTACTGCGTCAAATACCACAGCGTCGAGCCCAGCAGCTTCTGCCCTGCCAATTGACGCGCGGCCTGTAGTTGATTCGCTTTTCTCTCGTTCAGATTGTCATTGATGATTCTGACTGCATTGCTCAGTTCAACCTGTGCGTCTTTCAAATATTGCTGGCTGATTACCCATGACACAGCCAGCATAAAGGTCAGCGCCATCACCAGACTGATGACTACCGCCCACAGTACAAGTCGGGTTTTAAGCCGGGTAATGATCATCGAGGCAGGACGGGTGAATAGGACAGCACCGTTTTGTATCCGGCGGGCGCTGTGGTGATATCGTAATCGTAACTGGCGTAGTTACCCGCATCGACCATTCCTAGCTTGATGAGCAAAGTATGCGGCAGTTTTTTGATACGACCCTCCAGATAGTTCACGGCCAGATTGATGGAAACCCGAGCCTGACTGACCCCCTTGACATCGGTGGCGGCAAAAATTTCACCTTTGCGAATGTGTCCTATCATTTCGCGAGTCAGTCCGTAAGCGACAATGCGGATTTTTTTACTGAGTCCGGCCGCCTTAACCGGCAATATCGCGGCAGGTGCACAGTCGGTGCAACCCAATATATAGTCCAGATTTTTGCCGTGAACCTTGAGCACCTGTTCTGCCAGTCGTGACTGACCGATCAGATCGCTATCGCCATAACGCACATCGACGATGTTCACTTTAATCGTTGACGTTTGTGCGGCAAGACGAGTCCCCGCCACTTCACCCATCACCCAACCGGCATCGGCAGGTCCCGGCAATAAAGCGATATTGATCGATTTCATGCCGCGCTTATGCGCATCCCGGATCACCCAGTCGGTGGTATCTATCCCCATCCCTTTGAGCGAAGAAGTCACCTTGACCGTCAAGTCATCACTGGTGCTGTCATTGGCCATCTCAAAAACCGGGATACCCATGGCGCGCGCTTTGGCGATAGAGGGATTATTGGCAGTCTGGCTGATAGGCGAAATAACGATGGCGTCATATTTAGCCTCGATGACTTCATCCATCTTGCGCAGTTGCCCGATCAAATCGTCATAGCCATCGGCCGGAAAAATATCGACCGCAACACCCAATCGCCGCGCTTCGGAAATCAGCCCGTATGTACAATCTACCCAATAGGGGTCTTTGACATGCGGGAACAGATAAGCGATACGCCAGCGTTTTGCGCTTGGCAACGCCATGGGGTAAAGTTCGTCGAACACCCGCCCGGTTGACAGCGCTTCATCAGCCGAACCGTTGCTCTTCAAGGGAGGGTAAATAGCGTAGACTGGAATCGGAGCGAATTTTTTGATATCGACCTCCGCTGCCTCAACGGCAACGTTCGTCAGCAGCGCACACAAGGCTAGGAAAGGGAAAAATCGCGTTCTGCTCATATTTTACCAATGTCGATAAATTCATGTGGTGCAGGACGAACCGTCCGGCACCACATCATAGCATCTGGCACTTATAAACCATCAACTTAACTGTAAACTTATTTGACGCCCTGCCGCACCCCCGCTAACCGTCATACAACCCGGCAGAGACATTCGCAGTCGGAAAAGCGCTCCTTAGCTTTAATTGGCGCACTTACACCCGATATAGCGACTCAGTCTGTTGTCGGAGGATAGTTTTTTAGTGCTAACTTTCATCTCAGCCTATAAATTCATTGAGGGTGTTGGTAGAATGCGCGCTCTACTTACAAACACGAAAATAATGACGCTAACGGAATCGCAACTCATCGCCATGCTAAAAATGCAGGACGAGATGAATCGCAAGGTCAATCCGGAATGGGTATCCGCCAAAAACAACTGGCATCGTGCAATTTTGGTAGAAGGTGTTGAGGCAATTGAGCATCACGGCTGGAAGTGGTGGAAGAAGCAGGAATGCGACATGGCTCAATTGCGCATGGAACTGGTCGATATCTGGCACTTTATTTTATCGGCATACATTGAGCATAAACACGGCAACGTGGCACTCGCAAAACTGGATATGCTGGCAGAACTGGCGTTACATCAAAAGTCAGTACAGTTCGATAACCTGTATTATGTGCTGACGCAAATCCATTTGCTGGAAAAGCTCGATCTGATGGTTGGGCTGGCCACCGCAAAACGCACTAACCTTGCCCTGTTTGAGTCGCTGCTGGCCGATTGCGGGATGGACTGGGACGTGTTGTTTAAACACTATATTGGTAAGAATGTATTGAATGTATTTCGTCAGGATCACGGTTACAAACAGGGCACTTACCTCAAGTTCTGGAATGGACGTGAAGATAATGAACATTTGATCGAATTGCTGGAGGTGGCGGATCTGAATGACGCCGAAGTAAGAAATCTACTGTATCAATCACTCAAAGTCAGGTATCTCCTGAACGTTGAGCATCAAGCATCACAAGCAACATCCTGAAATCAGCTGTTCAATCCTGCGCAGATTTAGAGATTAGCAAAATGTGACCATCCGGGCGAGATCAGCTCAAGGTTAAATATTGCATAAGCTATTTTTTCTGCCAATAATTACGAACAGACTGCAGGGCATTTGAAACCTCTTTAAACCACAACGGGAGCAGTAAATATGAATCGCAAGGAACTGATAGACGCACTGGCAGCAAAAACAGGTAGCACTAAGACAGATGCGGACAAAAACATCGCCGCATTGCTTGAAATTATCAGCGAAACACTGGGCAAAGGTGACAGCCTCGCGCTGGTTGGCTTCGGTACTTTCGAAGTTCGCGAACGCGCAGCTCGCACCGGTCGCAATCCGGCCACCGGCGCCCAATTGAATATCGCTGCATCCAAGACGCCTGCATTCAAGCCGGGTGCAAGCCTCAAGGCTGCGGTCAACGCATAGCACTTGCAAGTTCACCGGAGCCGGTCGATACCGGCCGGTTCCGGCAGTTTTGTTATAGCTCACTTAAAATTAATGAGATATATCTGTCATTGGCTTTTCATTACCACCTCCCTGCTCTATTCGCTGACTACGCTGATGGCCTGCGCTCAAGAGGGTGTGAGTGTCGGAAAGCCTTCAATTTTTCGCAATCTGGTTCCCGCCGAGCGGCTAGAAAATCAAGCGTCGCTACAGTACACGGAAATGCTGCAAGAGGCTTCTGCTAAGCACATCCTGGCAACGGACAAAAATGCACAGCTCCATCGCCTGCGCCGCATCGCCGCCAAGATCATCCCCCACGCCCACCAATTTAACCCGCGCGCGACCGTTTGGCAGTGGCAGGTCAACTTACTGCGCGATAATCAGCTCAATGCATTCTGTATGCCGGGCGGAAAAATCGCCGTGTATTCAGGACTGATAGAAAAGCTACAGCTGACTGATAATGAAATTGCCATCGTTTTGGGTCATGAGATCGCTCATGCATTGCGCGAACACGCCAGAGAGCGCATGGCCAAGAACGAATTAACGCAAATTGGCGTCTCTTTGCTGGGACAAAATATCGGAGATGGCCGTTATAGCGGACTATTTCGCGCTGGCGGCTCCTTACTGACCCTCAAATTTTCCAGAAGTGACGAAACTGATGCGGATATTGTGGGACTGGAGCTTTCTTCACGAGCGGGTTACGATCCGCGTGCAGGAATGACACTGTGGCGAAAAATGACCGCCGGCAACAAAGGCGCGCCCCCCTTCTGGTTATCGACGCATCCTTCCGGAGAAAATCGCGAGAGAGAAATTGAGCGCCATTTGCCTGAAGTAATGCCTTTATACCAGCGTACCATACGCTGACAAGGGACATGCCACAAAAACAGGCTAAACCAACAATTACAATTTAATTCAACTGGTTAAATACGTATCAGGTGGTTTGATTAACAGACTTGTCCACAATAATTGTGGAGAAAATTCGCCAAGTGAAAGTGTGGCGGGATGTGGTAATCCAGAATTCGTTTTGTTATCAATGGACTGGATTGTCGCCCGCCACACTTTGTTCGCGGCTAACGGCCGCTCGCAACGACCGTTTGGGTGAATAAATCAGCGTTTTCTTAGCAGAAAATGGTGGGCAAATCATTGAAGCTTGCGAGCCTGAAATGGACCGCTTAATCCTTGTCCCGGCCTGCAACTTAGTAGTTAAACAAATGTCTTTCAATCGCGTAATGCACCAGCTCGGCTGAAGTGCTGATCCCCATTTTTTCCATCAGGTGCAACTTATGCGTGCTCACCGTCTTGTTGCTGATGGATAACTGATTGGCGATTTCATTCACGCGTTTACCGGCCACCAGCAGGGCGAAAATCTCAAATTCCCGATCCGACAATCGCGCATGAGGCTCACGCTGATCCGGAAACACTGAATCGAAAGCCATTTGCTCGGCCAGTTTTGGGTCGATATACTTGCCGCCGCTGGCTACCTTGCGTATCGCACCCACCAACACTTCCGGGTCTGCATCTTTGGCTATATAACCGGCCACCCCGGCTTTGATGGTACGCAAGGCGATCTGCGCCTCGTTATGCATGGAAAAAATCAGAATCGGTAAATTCGGGCAACGTGCCCTGATACGTTCGATCAAGGTGATACCACTTAACCCCGGCATGGTCAGATCAAGCAATAAAAGATCGAAATCGGTTGAGACTGACAACTGACGTAACACGTCAGACCCATCGCATGCCTCTGCCGCCACCACCAGGTCGGACACCATCAGAAATATCTTCTTCAATCCTTCACGGACGATGGCATGATCATCCGCAATTAACAGACGTATCATCACTTCTTCTCCTTAATAGTCTGACCACATCAAATGGAATATGCGCGGTGATTACCGTCCCAAGTACGGGACTGCTCGCTACGTTCACGCTACCATTTATCGCTAAAGCGCGTTCCTTCATTCCCATCAGACCAAATGATTTTTTGCGGCGCGGCGCATCAGAATCAAAACCCTGTCCGTCATCGCGAATCGTCACCGTCAGACCATCATCGCCCTGCGTGAGGGTGATCTCGACCCGGCTCGCCCCGGCATGCCGAACCACATTGGTCAACGATTCCTGCACGATACGGAATATCACCATGATTTGTTCTTCACTGAGCGCCTGTTTCGGCTCGACGGCTTGCAACACGCAAGGGATCAGGTTGCGAGCATTAAACTCATTGCACAGCCAGTTGAGTGCCGGCACCAGCCCCATATCCAGCGCAGGCGGTCGCAGATTGACGGTCACATCGCGCCCCCCCTGAATGGCTTGATCGATCAGCACCCGCATGTCTTCTATCTTGCTGAGCAACAGCGGATTTTGTTCACCGAACTGCATACGCAACAGCGAAATATCCATGCGCAATGCGGTTAAAACCTGCCCCAGTTCGTCATGTACTTCTCGTGCGATGCTCTTGAGTTCAGCTTCTCTGCTGGCGACTCCTTGTGCAGCCAGTTCACGCAACCTCGTTTGATTTTCTCTTAACGCCGTTTCAGTCTGTTTGCGCGAAGTAATATCGCGCACGGTTGCCTGCAAAAAAAGTTCCGACCCCAAATCTATCCGGGTCAGCAACACATCGGCCATAAACACGCTGCCATCCAACCGGCGGTGCAGATATTCAAAGCCATTCACCCCCTGCCGGATGGCGATCTCTATCATCTCCTGCGCCCTGAGTGCAGAATCAGCGCCATCCGCTTGTCGTTCAGGCGCCATTTGCCAGGGCTCCAGCCCGATAAATTCCGCGACGCTATCCGCACCGAACAACGCCAGCGTGGTCTGGTTAGCGCTGGTAAAACACCATGAAGGCGGGGCCAGCGTCATCAGCGCATCGCGCGAATTTTCGAACAACAGCCGATGTTTTAGCTCGCTGATACGCCGTTCTTCCTCGGCTGCCCGCCGCTCGGTGATGTCGCGAAACACCCCGACCAGCAAAAACTTATCGTGCAGGCGAACCTGGGATGATCTGATATCGACATAAAACATACCGCCATCACGGCGCAGCACGGGAATATCCGATGATAACTGTTGCTCACCGCGCGCATGCCTCTGTATATCTTCAATAATCCATGGAAGATCGCTGCGCGTATGGATATCCTGTATCGACAGTCCGGGAATTTCATCCTGACTGTATCCTAACATTTTACAAAAGGCCGGATTGGCATTCACGAACCGATGGTTATACGGATCGATCAGTAGAATTCCGTCCAGCGCACCCTCAAAAATAATCCTGAATTTTTCCTCTGATTCGCGCAGTTTTTGCTCGGATTCTCGCAGTGCAGTGATATCGGTAAAGGTGATGCGTACCGCATATTCCTGACCATCGACTATGCGTTGACAGTTGAGCTGTGCGTAACACAATGTTGCATCGCTGCGGCGCAATTGCAACTCACAAATCAGCGTGTCAGGGTGTTTCAACAAGGTCAGAAAGAAACGATACCAGCGCTCGCTGTATTCCTTTGTGAGCAATCTTGAAAAACGGCTGTGCAACAAGGACTGGCGACCCATACCGAAGAGTTTGGCCGAGGTCAGGTTGGCTTCAACAATCAGACCATGGCGATCGACGGTAAGATAGGCGACAGGCGCAAAATCATACAGACTCACGTAACGATCGCGTGACTCTTCGAGTTGCAACTGCGCCTGGCGCAGGGTCTCGTTCTGCATCTCCAGTTCCATCTGATGCACATGCAATTCATGCAGCAGATCCTTATCCGAGCGCGTCGCCTCCAGCATATTCGTCTGCTGCGCCTCAATTGTCGACGACTCTGTTGCGCCGGTCGCTTTTTTATCCATTAATATTGTTTAAAATCAATTAATTATGTAATTCATGCAGAAATAATTCAACCCGATTTCTGCCGCCCGCCTTAGCCTGATACATCGCCATATCGGCCCATTTTAGAATATCCGCCTGGCTATTTTCATGATTGAGAAACAAGACGATGCCTATACTTGAGGTGCAGTGATGCTCAATGGTGACAGCCGCCTCGCCCGCCGTGGCGCTGGTCAGCGTATAAGGTTCGGCCAGGGTGGCTCTAATCTTTTCCGCTACTTGCCTCGCCTGCTCGACCGATTCAGCCCTGTCGACGTCCAGTTCACTCAACAACACGACAAACTCATCCCCGCCAAAACGCGCCACCGTATCGATTTCGCGCACGCAACTGGTAACTCTATGCGCCGCTTCGATCAGCAACAGGTCGCCCATATTATGACCATACTCGTCGTTGAGCGGTTTAAAATTATCCAAATCGAGAAACAACAAAGCGCCGTAGCGCCCGCTGCGTTTGGATGCCGCCATCGCCTGCACCAGACGATCGTCCAGCAGACGGCGATTGGGCAATTGCGTCAGCGTGTCGTAAAAAGCCAGTTTGCGTATCTCCGCTTCACCCTTGATGCGTTCGGTAATGTCTGTCAACACCAGACGTATCAACAGCGCCTCACCGGGCTTATTCAGGCGCAGACAATCAATCCGGGCAAAGAAATATGTACCATCCTTGCGTTGCAGGGAGAGTTCGCAGGTGCCGGAGGTATCCGAGACCAGCGCCTGTTGAAAATGCCGGTGCCAGTGATCCTGAAATTCCGGCAGGACGAACGAGGCGAAGCGCTGCCGCCACAACTTGTTGCGTTCAGTGCCCAACATCGCTGCGCCCGTCAGATTGAGTTCGGAAATCAGCCCTTTTTCATTGAGGGTGATGTAGCCTATCGGTGAAAAATCATAGAAATCCATGTAGCGGTCGCGCGACTTTTCCAGATCAAACTGAGACTGACGCAAGGCTTCATTCTGCATTTCCAGTTCAATCTGATGCACTTCCAGTTCATGCAACAGATTGTTCGTTGAAATACCTTCAAGTTTATTAGCATGGACGCGCTGCGCCAGCTTGGTCTCGGCGAATTCCCGCAAGGCATGCGCCTCCGACAAGCGAGGTTTATCTTTCACGGCAGCAGCTCCATTCCGATTAGAATCAAAGTCTTACCAATTATATGGCGGGCATTGAGGTATAGCGTTCGATGACTGTTCGCGGGAGATTCATAGTCAATACGAACACGATCAACCGTACCGCTGTCAGGCAACACCCGTTCGAGCACCTCGTGCATGACGGGCGTATCCCACAATCGATTGCTGATTTCGTACACTGAACAACCGCTGCACTGCGCATCGCCGCACTTGAAATACTGATAATAGGAGCGGCTCGCGGCCACGACTCGAAAATCGGCATCCAGCACCAGCAGCGGATCGCACACCGTATTGACGATGTTTTGCGCCAATTCGCGCGGTTCAACCCGGTTCTGCTCGGCTTGCACGCGTTCGCTGACATCACCGAATGTGAGCAGCACCCCATCGATCACATTGTCCAGCGTGCGATAAGGCTGGATGCGCGCGTGATACCAGCGGCCGTCCAAAGTGCGCAGTTGTCGATCGCAGGGTATCAGTGTAGCCAATACGCCCTCAATCTCAGCCTGCAGGTCCGGCCCTTCGAAATTCGACTTGATATCGGTCAGGCGTCTGCCGAGATCGGTGGTGACCAGACGGTACAACTGACTGGCATCTCCCGTATAACGCCGGATACGCAATTTTTCATCGAGAAACAGCGTCCCTATGTTGATATTGTCGAGCAAATTTTTTAGGTCATTTTGCACTGTCATCAGCTGCTCGATTCGTGCTTGCAATTCAGCATTGACGGTCGCCATTTCCTCATTGAGCGATCTTAATTCCTCCTGAGAAGTTTCAAATTCCTCATTAGTCGACTGCAATTCTTCATTTGTGGATTGCAACTCCTCGTTGATGGATTTGAGTTCTTCACCCGAAGCCTGCTCCCCCTCCAGCGTCGCTTGCAAATTCTCTCGGGAAAAAGCCAGTTCGCGTTCCAACTCCTCCAGACGGCGCAGTTCGGCACGTCGAGGTAAGGCTTTGGCCGGTCTGGCCGGCGGCGTATGAACCTGATCCTGAAAGCTAATCAGCAGCAACTTGACGCGCCCGTCCTCACCGCCTGTTTGCTTGCTGTCGATTTGCCGGACACTAAATCGAACCGCATGAATCTGTCCGTTTATTCTGATAGTCACCTCGTGATTCAGAACCGGGGTGTGCTGAAGAGTCGCCGTGATGGCCTGCCCCAGCGATAACTGCAGCCCCTCGCGTGCCATATCGACAATATTAAGCGTTGCATGGCCGGGGGCAGGACGCAGATACTTGCCGGTATCTCCGTGCACATACAGAATATTGCCTTGCGCATCGGTGACCACTGAAGCCGGCGCATAGGTCTGCAACAACACGCGTCGGGTCAGCTCTGCAAAGTTTGTCACACCGGTCACGTCAGTATTCGCCTCAATCGGACGCCGCTTTACATCCGGTAACGTGCAACTGGCGACCGTCTTGCCGGTCGCGATATATAACTTCCATTTGCGGCTAAGCGGCTTGAATAACTCAACCTGCGTACCGATACTTTCGGAGGGAGAGAGAAACAACACGCCTCCGCCATTCAGGGCAAAATGGAACGCGCTGATCAACCGGCTTTGCAAGGGAGGTTCAAGATAAATCAACAGATTGCGGCAGCTGACCATATCCAGATGAGTGAACGGCGGATCCTTGATGACGTTTTGCACGGCAAACACCACCATTTCGCGGATAAATTTCTTAATCCGGTAACCGACATCTTCCTTGATAAAAAAACGCTGCAGCCTTTCGGGATGGACATCCTGAACGATATTCGGCGGATAAATGCCGGTGCGCGCCGTGGCGATGGCCTCGTCATCCAGATCGGTGGCGAACAGTTGTATTTTGTATTGCTGATGATGCTCATCCAGATATTCGCGCAAAACGATCGCCAGCGAATACGCCTCCTCACCGGTGGCACAGCCGGCAACCCAGATGCGCAGAACGTCATCGGCCGCTTTACCGGCCAGCAGCTTGGGGAGCACCTCATGTTTGATGGCCTCAAAGGCCGCAGTATCCCGGAAGAAACTGGTGACATTAATAAGCAACTCTTTGAATAACAATGATATTTCTAGTGGATTTTCCTTAAGATAGCGTGCGTAAACCGTCTTATTATCCAAGCCGTTTTGCATCATGCGTCGTTCGATGCGCCGGCTGATGGTACTCTTCTTATATTGAGAAAAATCGTGTCCCGTTACGTTGCGTAACAACATCAGAATGCGGTTCAGATCACCCAATTCCTCAGCGGGGATAACCGGAGGTTGGTACAAGCGGCGCAGACCCGATTTGAGCGCATCCGCCATCTTCTCGACCGGCAGAATGTGGGTGGCGTAACCCGCGTTTATGGCGCTGCTCGGCATTCCGTCAAATTTCGCGGTAGACGGCTCCTGCACCAGAGAAATACCGCCAGCTCCCAGGATCGCACGCAAACCCAGTGTGCCGTCCGTCCCGGCACCGGAGAGTATGATGCCGACCGCCTGCTCGCCGTAATCTTCTGCCAGTGAACGGAAGAAGGTATCGATGGGCAGACGTGCGCCATGCGGCAATTCGGGTATAGACAGCTGCAACTGGCCGTGAAAAATGGCCATGTCGCGGTTAGGAGGAATCACATAAACTCGGTTGGCTTCGACGGTCATTTGATCTTGCGCTTCGACCACGATCATGTCGGTACTGCGTTGCAGTATGTCGGTCAGTATGCTCTCGTGGCTGGGATCAAGATGAGAAATCACCACAAAAGCCATGCCGCTATCGGGCGGAACATTCCGAAAAAACACCTCGAACGCTTCCAGTCCGCCAGCTGAAGCGCCAATTCCGACAATGGGAAAATCCCCTGACACGCCCTGCTCACTGGACGTTTCGGGGATGGTGTTCTCGGCAACCACAGCATGTCCTTGACGTTAAAATTAGGCGTGCACGATAAAGCTTAGTCTGCCAGCTGTAAATCAGGCGATTCCTACCATCGCTCGATTATGTGACTATGATGGTGTGCAAACTATGATGGGGTCAGGTCTTGCAATAACACATTTTTAAAAATGTGTTATTGCAAGACCTGACCCCATCCATACCCCCAAACCTGCACACCTTCATGCGCCTCCGAGGCCTATTGTTGCAAGACCTGAGCCCCTGAGATGATTTTTGAGAATGTGTTATTGCAAGACCTGACCCCAGGTTTGACCTCGGTTACAAACCGCTCAACACCTTGATATGTGCTGTAACGCTGCGACCCAGTGCATGCAGGGAATAACCGCCTTCCAACACCGAAACGATGCGCCGTTCAGTGTGACGTTGTGCAAAATTCTTTAGCTCTTCTGTCACCCAAGCGTAATCCGCCTCGCGCAGTGCCAGACCGCCCATATCATCCTCACGGTGCGCATCGAATCCTGCCGATATCAGCAGCAACTGCGGAGCAAATTTTTCCAACGCAGGTAACCAGTGCTGCGAAACGGTCTCTCTGAAGACTTCGCCCGATGTACCCGCTGCCAGCGGCGTATTGATGATGTGCTCATTGCCGCTCTCGGCACCGCAATAAGGGTAATAGGGATGCCTAAAACTCGAACACAGCATCACCCGTGCATCGTCGTGAAAAATATTCTCCGTACCATCACCGTGATGCACATCAAAATCCACGATCGCCACTCGCTGCAAACCGTGGTGCGCTATCGCGTGTGCAGCCGCGACCGCGACATTATTGAAAATACAGAAGCCACCCGCCCTGGCGCGCCCTGCATGATGACCGGGGGGGCGTACATTGCAAAAAGCATTTTCAGCCTGCCCCGCCATTACCAGATCCACGGCTTGAACTGCCGCACCCGCCGCACGCAAGGCCGCGGACAGGGTATAAGGGTTCATTTGGGTATCACCGTCTAAATCGACCAGACCGGCCTCGGGAGATTTTGCGTAAATGGCATCGACATACGCCGCATCATGCACCCTCAACAATTGCTCGCGGGTCGCTTGAGGGGCATCGAAATGCAGCAGGAACGGCGATAAACCGGAAGAGATGAGTTGATCCTCGATCGCGTGCATGCGAGCGGGGCATTCTGGATGATCGGCTCCCATATCGTGTTTCAGGCAAACGGCATGGGTAAGATAGGCTGTGTGCATATAAAACCTCGAAAGTGAAAGGAGAAAAGTTAAAAGCGTAAGGTAAAAACCAATAATCCAGATTTAACTTTTCTCGTTTTGGTTACTACAGTTCCTTGCGCACCGCTTTGATGCTATCGTCATCAATGCTGGTGTTGACTTCAAAGCCCAGCCTCTCCATCAGGTGCAGCATGTCCTTATTGTTTCTGAGCACTTCGCCTTCCATCACCTTCATACCCTTGGTGCGTGCGGCGTCCATCAGCGCGTTCATCAGTTTCTGCCCCAGCCCCTTGCCATGCATGGAGTCTGCAATGACCAGAGCGAACTCACAGGATTCTCCGTCCGGATTACAGGCGTAACGTGCCACGCCTAACTCCACCTCGATACCATGATCTTCGGTCACCGCAATCAGCGCCATCTCGCGACTATAATCGATCTGCGTGAAACGTACCAGCATGGACTGACTCAGCTCCTGCACGCTATTCATGAAGCGGAAGAATCGCGACTGCTCGGACAAATTGCGCACGAATGCCTGCACCAATTCTGCATCTTCAGGCCGGATTGGGCGGATGGTGATGTCGGTGCCATCGGCCAGTTGCCAGCGGTTGACCAGATGTGTAGGGTACGGGTAAATCGCCATATGTGAATAACGATCCGCGCTAGGCTGCCTGAATTCGACCACCACGCGCGCATCCGCTGCCAGTGCACCATGCTCATCGACGATCAGCGGATTGATATCCATTTCCATCAGCATGGGCAACTCGCAGACCATTTCCGAGACGCGCAGCAATATTCTCTCCAGAGATTCCATGTCAGCCGGTGGCATATGTCTGAACGCGGCCAGCAATTTGGACACCTGAGTGCGCCCGATTAAATCGCGCACCAGAAAGATATTCAACGGCGGCAGGGTAACGGCCGCATCCCCCATCACCTCTACCGTTGTGCCGCCCGCGCCAAAGGTGATCACCGGGCCGAAAACCGGATCATTGGTCACCCCGACCATCAGTTCGCGACCATTAGGCTTGACAATCATGGGCTGAATCGAGATGCCGTCCATGTGCGCACCTGGGCGGTTACGTTTGATGTTCTCGGTAATATCATGGTAAGCCGCGCGTACCGCCTGTGCATTGGACAGACTGAGCATCACGCCGCCCGCATCGCTCTTATGCGTGATATCGCGCGAATTTACCTTCATCACCACCGGGAAGCCCAATTGCTGTGCGATCAGCAGCGCCTCATTAGGCGAGCGCGCCACCATAGTTTGCGCGACAGGAATATGGAAAGCCGACAACAGCGCTTTCGATTCCATTTCGCTCAGCACACGGCGTTTATCCAGCAACGCCCCCTCGATTACCATGCGAGCACCTTCTATATCGGGAGCGGTATGATCCGAGAGCGGTTCGGGCATTTGCATCAGCAGCTTCTGATTCTGATAGTAATCAGATAGATAGGAGAACACTTCGACGGCCGGTTCCGGCGTGCGGAAATTAGGCTTTCTTGCATGCGCAAACGCTTTTCGCGATTCTGCAACTTGCGACTCTCCCATCCAGCAACTGAGCAGCGGCTTGCTGTAACGATTGGCCAGCTCGATGACCGCATGTGCAGCCTCCAAAGGTTTGGTCATCGCCTGTGGAGTCAGGATGGTCAACACGCCATCCACATTCGGATCTTCCAGACACGCGGCAACCGCATGCTGGTAACGGTCTGACTGGGCATCGCCGATGATGTCCACCGGATTGCCGTGCGACCAGTTGCTAGGCAGCACTTCATTTAACCGGCTAATGGTCTGCTCCGACAGTTCCGCCATTACCAGCCCCAAATCCGACGCGCGATCGGTCGCCATGACACCGGGTCCGCCGCCGTTAGTGACTATCGCCAGGCGGTTACCCGACGGATGAAAGCCACAAGAGAGCGCCTTTGCAGCGGAAAACAATTGCGTGACGGTTTGTACACGCACCACACCGGCGCGACGCACTGCGGCATCAAAAGCATCGTCTGAACCAACCAGCGAGGCGGTATGCGACATGGCGGCCTTGGAGCCTGCCTCATGACGCCCCACCTTGATCAAAATCACCGGCTTGACGCGGGCAGCGGCACGAAGTGAACTCATGAAGCGGCGTGATTCGCGTATTCCCTCGATGTACATCAGAATGCTCTGTGTTTGCGGATCGGAGACCAGATAGTCGAGTGTTTCGCCGAAATCCACGTCGGCGGATGATCCCATAGACACCACGCTGGAAAAACCCACATCATTGATCTGCGCCCAGTCCAGAATAGCGGTACACAACGCACCGGACTGTGAGACCAGCGCCAGATTACCTGTATTGGCGCCGCCATTGTTGAACGTTGCATTGAGGCCGATGGACGGACGCATCACGCCCAGGCAGTTCGGACCGATCAGGCGTATACCGTAACGTTTGGCATTTTCCAGCAATTGGCGCTCTAGCTCTTTCCCTTCTGGGCCTATTTCACTGAACCCCGCCGTAATGATGACCGCAGCCTTGACCCCGTGCAATCCGCACGCTTCTATGATATCGGGTACTGTTTGCGGCGGCGTGGCAATCACCGCCAGCTCAACGTCCTGTTCGATATCGGCGATGCTGGCATACGTCTTATGCCCCTGTACTTCTGGGCTTCTTGAGTTGATCGGATAGAGCGCGCCCTGAAAACCGCTCTCCAGCATGTTGTGAAAGACAATCTGACCGACCGAGTCGGTACGGTCACTGGCACCGAAAACGGCAACCGATTTGGGCGAGAACAGCGATGTTAAGTAATGTTTTGACATGACATTTATTGACCTATTGAATTTAAACGAATATTTATTTGACTGGAATATGTAATCAAGCGGCAGTGCGTTTTTTGATCCGCAGGACGAAAAAAATGGTTGCGTCGATTATCCGCGTTGATTGTTAATACTTCCACCTTTTTCTATTAATTTCTCGATAGAGATTGCATTAAACAATGATCTGGTTTATTCTGCGCCCCCTTCGGAGAGGTGGATGAGCGGTTTAAGTCGCACGCCTGGAAAGCGTGTTTGGGATAATATCCCAACGGGGGTTCGAATCCCCCCTTCTCCGCCAGAATAATGAATTAAGCCACTGATTTTTAGTGGCTTTTTTGTTTTATTGATTTTGAACAATGCCTTAAAATAGGCATGGATTGACATAGGTTCGGCAGCTTTTAGTTTGTCTCTACACTCGAATTATCACTGTCGAGCACCTTGGAGAAACGCCGTTATCCCTTGATCAGACAATTACAACCGACATACCCGGATGGATGCGTCTTGAAGCAACCGTGACTGACTCTGCACAATTGCGCTGGTGGCGGATGGCTTTCAGGGATCAGATTGAAGTGCTGGAACCAGCAAACTTAGGGGAGAAATTTGTCATTGCTTCTCAATCGCTGCATGGGATATACCATCAAAAGATAGTTATTTTGCGCCCAGCGTGCGACACCCTGTAGCGCACACAAAATAACTCGTCAGGCTATACTGCCTGCAGCATAAAATTCACATGCACCGAATCAAACGGGAAAATGATCTTCCCGTCATCGGTTTTATCCAGTAATCCGGCATTGAGCAAGGCGTGAACATCGCTGTGCACGCCTTTGACATCACGGTGTACACGCCGCGCCACTTCACGCAGAGACAATGCCCCGGCACCGGTCATCACTTTGAGCACGTCCCAGCGTTTTGGGGAAAGCGTGCGCCATAGTTCCGCTGTACTTTCAAAGCTGCGATACGTGCCTTGTGGCTTGCCCGTTTCCAGCGCACGCAAAAAACGCGCATTGACTTCCTCGCGAGTGGACACGCCGACGACGACTGTATTCATGATTTTCTCCATTCATCCACCATTTTCCAAAACTCACCCAATAGTACCGGCATCGTAGAAAAGCTGTATGGCAACTCGACCCCTACCAGTTGGTAGTGGTTGCCCTTGCCCGCCTCATTATCAAATCGCAGTGCGCACACACCTTCGACAACCAGCGACAGACTGTATTTGAAAGTATGCGCACTGCCGCGAACAGCGATGGCTACAAATCATGGATTTTCAGCCGCTTTGACGCTGCCTGCTTTTACGTATTTTTTGTATCTAAAATTCTGCAACTGATTATGCATTTCGTCGCATGCTGCTATGCTGCAACATTAGGCGCCTGTACACTAATGTCAGCCTGTCAATTTAGGAAGATGGATATTTAGCGAAAAATTCTGTCCTCCAAAACCGGAAAGGTGCGAAATTGCATGTCGAATAATTCGCAAAAAACAGGATTCAATCGAAAAAAATTAGTCATTTGGATCACAGTCGTTTCTGTGTTTGCTTCGCTTATTCCGACGATACTGGTGTTGATCCTGCTGAACCGGAGTCTTGATCCCTGGAATCTGATGATGGCCGTCTTACTACCCGCGCTCATCGCTCCGAGCGCCTCCTGGTACATAACAGGATTGATGGCGGAAATGGATAGACTGAAGGGTGAAATGCAAAAAATGGCGACTTATGACTCACTCACCGGGGTAATGGTGCGCGGCGCATTCGTGTCTAGTTCCTCGCAAATCTGCAAGTTGGCGAACCGCAACGCCAAACAGGTGTCTGTTTTGTTCATTGATATCGACAATTTCAAGCAGATCAACGATAGCTTCGGTCACGGAGGAGGCGATGAAGTTCTGAAATCCTTCGGGAATATCATACGGCAATGCCTGCGCAACAGTGATCTGGCAGGTCGTATGGGGGGCGAAGAGTTCGTGTTGACACTACCGGAAACCAATATGCAAGGCGCCTTGCATATCGCCGGAAAAATCAGCGAGATGGTCAGAGAATGCGAAGTTACTACCGACAATGGCATGGTGAATTACTCGATCAGCGTAGGCGTTGCATCTCAGGAGGCAGAGGCTAACTTTGAGCAATTGTTAAGTCAGGCAGACGATGCGATGTATCAGGCCAAGTATGCGGGTAAAGATCAAGTCGTAACTTACTCAGATCAAATTTCTTGATATCGCATAGGGCGACAACCAAACGCATTCCAAAAACTGGCATAGTGAGTTCGAGTGTGTCCTGAATTTTGTGTAAACGGGTTTTCTTAATGCTGCGGCATCCTGTCTTACAAATGGACGTTCAGGGTTGGCTATCCCGAATCCTTCGCTGCCACGGGTAAGACTCTGTGTGATCACGGGCACAGCTACCGGCTCCGCTTCACCCGCAAAAACACAAACAATTTAATGTCACGTGTTAACACAATAACTTGCCGATGTTCGGCTTACCCTTTATGGTAAGGTCACTTTGGCCGGCAAACTGCATTAGGCTTTTGCAGTGCGAGCTAACAAGTGGCGCGTTAAATTAACAAGTACGCATAACTGAATTTCTCGCCTCACCAACATCACAATCAACACCAAGCATATACAGCAGGTTTATAATCTGCACACCCCCTCCGGCATTTTTAAACCCATACAAGGAGAGCAACATGCAAATCCGCATCATCATTGCCGCGCTGTTATTGTCAGGATTTTCTGCCGTTCAGGCGAGCACCAACGAACCGATACAGCCAATACGGCAGGCCAAGATCGTGAATCCTAAACTGGTAGAATTGGGCAAGAAACTATACTTCGATCCACGTTTATCCAAGTCCGGCTTTATTTCCTGCAATTCCTGCCACAATTTGTCGATGGGCGGCACGGACAACCTGAAGACTTCCATCGGCCACAACTGGAACGAAGGGCCGATCAATGCGCCGACCGTACTCAACTCCAGCATGAATGTCGCTCAATTCTGGGACGGCCGCGCCAAAGACCTGCAAGCTCAGGCCGGCGGCCCCATTGCAAACCCCGGTGAAATGGCATCGAATCACACCCTCGCGGTCGAGGTTCTGCAATCAATCCCCGCCTATGTTGCTGAATTTAAGCGCACGTTCGGAAACAACAAGATAACGATAGAGGAAGTGACCAGAGCTATCGCCGCATTCGAGGAGACGCTGGTGACGCCTAACTCCCGCTTCGACAAGTGGCTTCGGGGAAACAAACAGGCTCTGACTGCTGATGAACAGGCAGGCTATACACTGTTCAAGACCAGCGGTTGCGTCGCCTGCCACAATGGCCCTGCCGTTGGCGGCAATTCGTTCCAGAAGATGGGTGTGATCGAGCCCTACAAGACCAGTAATCCTGCAGAAGGGCGCATCGCCGTAACCGGCAAAGACGCTGACCGCTTCAATTTCAAGGTACCGACGCTGCGCAATGTGGAAATGACCTATCCGTATTTCCACGATGGCGCTGCCAACACGCTGAAGGAAGCCGTTGATACCATGGGACGCGTACAATTGGGGAAGCAATTCACGGATGAAGAGAATGCAAAGATTGTCGCGTTCCTGAAAACGCTGACGGGCGACCAGCCAAATTTCAAGCTGCCTATCCTGCCACCGTCATCCGACAGTACGCCACGTTCGCAGCCGTTCGCAAAGCACTAAAAACTTAGTCTCTGCTGGGGGTCTTGCATTAACTGTGTTAATGCAAGACCCCCAGACGGTATAATGCGTAACGAATATTTATGCGCCCTTGAGATAGCCGATGAACCCCGATTTGAACAAGCTGCAACCTTACCCGTTCCAAAAACTCGCCGCCCTGTTTCGTGAAGTGACACCCAATCCGGAGTATCGCCCGATTAGCCTGTCGATCGGTGAACCAAAACACGCGACGCCGCAGTTCATCAAGGACTCGCTGACAGACAGTCTGGCAGGACTGGCGAATTACCCCACAACGGCAGGCTCTGACGCATTGCGCAGCACGATTGCCGAATGGTTGTCCCGTCGTTATGGCATCCCTGTGCCGGACTTCAAGACTCAGGTGCTGCCGGTCAATGGCAGTCGCGAGGCCTTGTTTGCCTTCGCGCAGACCATCATCGACCGCACCAAAACTGATCCGGCTGTGGTATGCCCTAACCCTTTCTACCAAATCTATGAAGGCGCGGCATTTTTAGCAGGTGCGACACCCTACTTTCTTAACACACTGCCTGAAGATAACTACGCGTTGAATTTTGATCAACTCCCCGAAGCTGTCTGGCAAAGAACGCAATTGATCTACGTTTGCTCTCCGGGCAATCCGACCGGTCGCGTCATGCCTTTAGCCGAATGGCGAACGCTGTTTGAAATGTCGGATCGCTACGGTTTTGTCATCGCCTCTGATGAGTGCTATTCGGAAATTTATTTTGACACTAAGCCCTTGGGTGCATTGGAAGCCGCGCAGCAGTTGGGACGTTGCGATTACCGGAATCTGGTGGTGTTTTCCAGCCTGTCCAAACGCTCCAATGTACCCGGCATGCGTTCAGGTTTTGTCGCCGGCGATGCACGCGTGATCGAAAAATTCGCCCTGTATCGCACCTATCACGGCTCTGCGATGAATCCGGTGATTCAATCCGCCAGTATCGCGGCCTGGAACGAGGAAAATCATGTCGCAGAAAACCACCGCTTGTACGCGGAAAAATTTGCCCGCGTCATCGAAATTCTCAAACCGGTGCTGCCCGTCGTAATGCCGGATGCCGCCTTCTATCTGTGGGTACGCACCCCGGTGTCCGACACCGTGTTCGCGCAAACGCTGTATCGTGATTATAATGTAACGGTTTTACCCGGTAGTTATCTGGCGCGCAGCGCGCAGGGCATCAATCCGGGGGAGCATTTCATACGTCTGGCGCTGGTGGCCGGCACTGAGGAAACAGTCGAAGCGGCAAAGCGCATCGCCTGTTTTGTAGCCGCTTCTAAAGACAGTTGGAATACACAGCCTTAGAATTTATCCAACCAACTGAATTCATTCATCAATGGATGCAAGCCTGCCAGTTTATCGGCAGCGAAAGAACCAAGACTCGTGAACGTATTACTGTTGTCACCCTTTTTTTTTCCGGAACAAATTTCAACGGGAAAATACAACACCTGTCTGGCCGAAGCCTTGGTCTCAGCGGGCCATCACGTCAGCGTCATCAGTTCTCATCCGGTCTACCCCAACTGGCGCATTGAAATCAGCCATGCAGGCCTGCCGGGGATGAAGATACGGCGCGGGGGAGGATGGATACGCTACCCGGCTTCTGGTATTTTGCGTCGTGCCGTGCTGGAATTATGGTATGCATGGTATGCGCTGAGTCATTCTTTCAGGCTCTCTGACAAGCCTGATCTTGTCATTTCAGTATTTCCGCCCAGCCTGTTTTTCTTGCTGTTGAATTTATGGATGCCGCGCAGCGTGATGCGCGTCGGTATCGCCCATGATTTACAGGGTGTCTATGCCGCCCGCACTGGAGGCTGGCTCTACCGCGCACTCAATTTTGCAATTCATCAAGTTGAAAAAAGATGCTTTAACGCGTGCGATCAGATGATTTTCCTGTCTTCCTCAATGGCCGGTCGCGCCATCGCTGAATATCAGTTAAACAAGGCACGCTGCAGCGTCCAGTATCCCTTCGTCACTATCACCGATGAAATCTGCAACGGTGTCGAACTGCTCGAAACCTTATCGCCCGATACATTTAATGTGGTTTATTCAGGCGCGCTCGGCGTCAAACAAAATCCGTACGGCTTGTATGCGTTTATGAATAAAATCACCTGCACACAGGCTAATGTACAGTGTCACATTTTCTCGGCAGGCCCTATGTTTGACCAATTGCGTATAGCCAAACAAAGCGATGAGAAATGCAAAGTACACTTTCACCCGCTAGTTCAGGCCGGGCAACTGGCAGAACTCTACGCTCGCTCGGATGTGCAGATTATTCCGCAGGCCTTGAACACCTCGGAGGGTTCACTCCCCTCAAAGCTCCCCAATTTACTGGCTGCAGGTGTGCCAGTTTTCGTCATCTGCGAGCCAGGTGGCGAACTGGGTGAACTGGTCAAGACGGCAGATGCAGGGGTGGTCGCCCACACTTGGGATAGCGACGAATTAGCCGGACAATTTAAAACATACAAGGAAGAGTTAGTCATCGAATCGAAAGCGGCGCGTCGTCAACGATTACAGGCTTTTGTGAATAAGACCTTCAATATTCAGGCACTGGTCAGCAAGGTACTCTCTGTTGCCGGGAACAGGGGCTAAAAGTAATGTCCAGAAAATGTGTCATTTTTGGCGGCACCGGCTTTATAGGCAGTCATTTTGCCGAATATTTGCTCAGCAACAACTTGGTTGACGACGTGTATCTGGCTGATATACAGCCGATCCGGCCTATTTTTAACCTGAACACCGACAAAGTGCATTACGTGCAACTGGATGTTCGTTTGCCGATAGATCCGCAGCTTTTACCCGCAACGGTGATCCTGATTGCCAACTTTGCGGCTATCCACCGCGAACCTGGCCATGCTGACAACGAATATTACGAAACCAATCTCTCAGGCGCAGAACATGTCTGCACATGGGCTAATATCATCTCGTGCGAGCAGATTATTTTCACCAGCAGCATCGCACCTTACGGCCCGTCTGAAACCAGCAAGGACGAGACAGCCCTACCTGCCCCGCTCACCGCCTACGGCCACTCAAAACTGGCCGCCGAACGCATACACACCAACTGGCAACTCCAGAACCCGCAAAATCGTCATCTGGTTATCGTGCGTCCTGGGGTGGTATTCGGCCCGGGCGAAGGCGGCAATGTATCACGCCTGATTAAAGCGGTTTTACATCGCTATTTTTTCTACATGGGTAACCGGCAAACCCGCAAAGCGGGGGCTTATGTCAAAGAACTTTGCCATGCCATGAACTGGGTGCTGCAACGACAACAGCGCGGCGAGGAACGCATCAGCCTGTTTAACATGAGCATGAATCCCGGCCCGTCCATTCAGGATTATGTTGAGACCGTTTGCAAAGTGGCGGGGATACGACGACGCATTCCCACCATCCCGTATCGCATGTTATGGTTCACAGCCTGTCTGATCGAATGGCTTGCCCGGCCTTTCGGTCTAAAACACCCATTTAGCCCGGTACGCATCACAAAACTGGTGCGTTCAAACAACATTCTGCCCGGATACCTCAGCTTAAACGGCTATCGCTATCTGTACACCCTGGAATCCGCCTTTACCGACTGGAAAGAGTGCCAACCCGAGGAGTGGCGCTAAGCGCATCACTTAAACAAATGACACAAATCACACCGCGAGAGATTCCTGACGACGCCCTGCAACACCTGATTGCGAGCGGTTCCCCCACGGCACTGGCGAAAATCTTTGCCGCGCGCGGCATCACAGATAAGGCGCAACTGGATACTACCTTCGCGCATCTGCTGCCTTTTGACAGCCTGAAAAATTCGCGCGAAATGGCGGTGTTGCTGGCGGATGCTATCGCGGCACAGAAAAAACTCCTGGTGATCGCCGACTATGACGCCGATGGGGCAACCGCCTGTGCGGTGGCGGTGCGCGGACTGCGTCTTTTCGGCGCTGACATCGATTTCATTGTCCCTAACCGCTTCGAATACGGCTACGGACTGACGCCCGAGATCGTACAATTGGCGGCGAAAGGGTCGCCGCGCTGCGGCGGTGCACCCTCGGACGTACCCTTTCGCTCAAAACAAGGAGCGCATAGCGCGACTATGTTTTTAGGAGAAGGCCCTTGCGATCTTGCGGGCACGGCGCAATCCAAGCCCGACATTTTGCTGACCGTAGACAACGGTATCGCCAGCGTGGAAGGCGTGGCCGAAGCCAACCGGCTCGGCATACAAGTATTGGTCACCGATCACCACCTGCCGGGCGACACCTTGCCGGACGCCGCCTGCATCGTAAATCCGAATCAGCCCGGCTGCGCCTTCCCCAGCAAACATCTGGCGGGCGTGGGCGTGATGTTCTATGTGCTGCTGGCGCTGCGCGCCGAATTGCGCAACAGAGGTATCCTCTCTGATGAACAGGGTCGCAAACTGGTCGGACTGCTCGATCTGGTCGCCCTGGGTACGGTCGCCGACGTGGTGGTGCTGGATCAGAACAACCGGATTTTGGTGCAACAAGGTTTGCTGCGCATCCGTGCCGGCCGCGCCTCTCCGGGCATTAACGCGCTGCTACAGATCGCGAAGAAATCACAGTCCAAAGTCTCCAGTCTGGATCTGGGCTTTACCGTAGGTCCGAGACTTAATGCTGCCGGCCGTCTTGACGATATGTCATTAGGAATCAATAGTTTAATTACCGACGATGCGGCTCGTGCGCTCCAGATAGCCAGCGAACTGGACAGTTTAAACCGGGAGAGGCGCAGCATAGAAACCGGTATGCAGGACAGCGCGCTAGCCTCGCTGGAAAACGTGAAACCCGCCGGCAATTTCAGTCTGAGTCTGTTTGATGAGAGCTGGCATCAGGGTGTAATCGGCATTCTCGCCTCTCGACTGAAAGACAAATTCCACCGCCCCGTGATTGCCTTTGCACTTTCCAATGACAATGAAATCAAGGGTTCGGGACGTTCCATTTCAGGACTGCATCTGCGCGATGCGTTAGATTTGGTCAGCAAACGCCACCCCAATCTCATCAAAAAATTCGGCGGTCACAGCATGGCGGCAGGGCTTAGTCTGAACCAGGATGATTTTGATGAATTTGCCGCCGCCTTTGAGTTAGTGTGCAGTGAGTTGATATCAGAAAATGATTTAACGTTACGCATCGAAACCGATGGTCCACTGGCTTCGACCGAGATGACGCTGGAGGCCGCGCATCTTCTGGAAGAACAAGTCTGGGGGCAAGGCTTTCCGGCCCCTCAGTTTGACGATGACTTCGAAGTGGTCAATCAGCGCATAGTCGGCGAAAAACATCTGAAATTGCGACTCGCCACTGAAGATGGCAATGAAATTGATGCTATCCTGTTCGGACAGAGCGAACCGTTGCCTGAATACATCCATGCCGTCTACAGCCTGAGCATCAACGAGTACAACGGCCGGCAAAGCCTGCAACTCATCATCCGGCATTGGGAGTAAGATTGCCAAGCTTGTAGCTCGTCACATACAAAGGAGCGGATGCGATGGAAACCAGTTTTCTGCAAGGCAACGGCATCGAAGCCCTGCCGCAATTTCTCACCAGTCTGTCCATCGGCCTGCTGATCGGCTTGGAACGCGAACGCAATCCCTCTGCACGAGCCGGACTGCGCACCTTCGCGCTGGTTGCCGTTTTCGGCACCTTGATGGCGCTGCTGTCGAACAAGATAGGCTCACCGTGGTTGCTCATCATCGGCATGCTGTCCGTTGCCGTCATGATCACCACCTCCTATGTCAACAACCATCATATAAAAGACCGGCGTGTCGCCACGCCCTCTCCCAGCTCTCCCCCGATCGCAGGCGAGGGTGATCGGGTGTCACACATGTACGACAATGACCCCGGCACCACCACGGTGATCGCCCTGCTGCTTTGTTACGGTCTGGGTGCGATGGTCTGGTATGGAATGGCCAAGCTCGCCGTCATGCTGGCCATCGGCGTCACCGCCCTGCTCTACTTCAAACCAGAATTGCGCGGCTTCTCACAAAAACTGGCCCGTCGCGATCTGGTCGCCGTACTGCAATTTTCCGTGCTGACTTTCATCGTCCTGCCGATACTGCCCGATCAGAGCTTTGGCCCCTATCTAGCCTTCAACCCCTATCACGCATGGCTGATGGTAGTGCTTATTTCAGGCATCAGCCTGGCAGGCTATGCCGCGTTACATGTATCGGGCACCCGTTTCGGTGCCCTGTTTCTGGGCGTATTCGGCGGCATGGCATCGAGCACAGCCACCACCTTGATCTATTCCAAACACAGCAAAGATAATCCAACCGTGTCATATCTTGCAGCTTCTGTCATCGTCATCGCCAGCATGGTGGTGCTGGTCCGTTTGATGATGGTAAGCTCAGTGATCGCCTTCGGATCCCTACCCAGACTCTTCCCGGTACTGGCGAGCGGACTCATCTTCGGACTGATGGTCGCGCTGTATAACTGGCGGAAAATCAACAAAGACTCTCAGCTGTATATTCCGGAAACCACCAACCCGGCCGAGATTCATACCGCGCTTGGTTTCGGTCTGCTGTATGTGGTCGTGCTGCTGGGTTCGGCGTGGATGAAAGATGTGGCAGGCTCGCAGGGTTTATACATCGTCGCCCTGATTTCGGGACTGACCGATGTGGACGCCATCACCCTGTCCAGCCTGCGCCTGTTCAATCTGGGACAACTGAGCGAACAGCAAACCGTTACCGCCATCGCTATCGCCTATCTGTCTAATCTCGCCTTCAAATTCGGCCTAGTCATCTTTTTAGGTGGCCGGACCTTAGCCAAACAGGTTTCCATCGGTTTTCTCGCCATCGCTTCCGGGGTGCTGTTCGGCCTGTTTGCGTTATAATCGCGCCCTTTTCAGCAAGCTCTGGCACAGGACAAAATCATGGAAGTCGAACAAATCAATTCCCTTAATAATCAATTACAAGATTTAGCCCTGCGCAGCGCCGAATTACGGAGGTATCTTTGACTACGATACCAAGAGCGAACGACTGACCGAAGTATCTGAACTGGCTGAAGATCCGGCCATCTGGCAGGATGCCAAGCGCGCGCAGGAATTAGGCCGCGAGCGCAAGATGCTCGAAGGCGTGGTGCTGGGCTTAGCCAAGATTCAGCAGGATTTATCGGATGCCGGCGAACTTTTTGAGATGTCTCAGGCGGAAGGCGACATCGATTCCATGCAGAGCACCGCCGATGATATTCAGGACATCGAGCGTCGCGTCGCGGAAATGGAATTTCGCCGCATGTTCAATCACCCGATGGACCCGAACAGTTGCTTCGTCGATATACAAGCCGGCTCCGGCGGCACCGAGGCGCAGGATTGGGCTTCCATGCTGCTGCGCATGTATCTGCGTTACGCCGAGCGCAAAGGATTTCAGGTGGAAATTTTGGAGCAGTCCGACGGCGATGTGGCCGGCATCAAGGGCGCGTCGATCAAGATCATCGGCGAATACGCCTTCGGTCATCTGCGCACCGAGACGGGCGTGCACCGTTTAGTGCGCAAATCACCGTTCGACTCGGGCAACCGCCGCCACACCTCGTTCTCCAGCGTGTTCGTCTATCCTGAAGTCGATGATTCTATCGAGATCGACATCAATCCGGCCGACTTGCGCGTGGACACCTATCGCGCGTCAGGCGCAGGTGGTCAGCACATCAATAAGACCGATTCGGCGGTGCGTATCACCCACATCCCGACCAATATCGTGGTGCAGTGCCAGAGCGACCGTTCGCAACATCGTAACCGCGCCGAGGCGATGGCCATGTTGAAGTCGCGTATGTACGAAGAGGAATTGCGCAAACGCAATGCCGAGAAGCAGGCGATGGAAGATGGAAAGACCGACATCGGCTGGGGGCATCAGATTCGTTCCTACGTGCTGGATCAGTCGCGCATCAAGGATCTGCGCACCAACTTTGAAGTCGGCAACACTCAGGGCGTGCTGGACGGCGATCTGGACGACTTCATTTCGGCGAGTCTGAAGCAAGGGGTTTAATCAAGCAACAAATTGATTAAAAACTAAAAACGGGTTTGCATTATCAATGCAAACCCGTTTTTTATTGCGCCGAAAAAAATTCAGCGCTAATAAGGTTTATTACCCACCCAGTTACCGGCCGGCTGATACTGACAGGCCCAAATCTGCTCTTTGCTGTTTTCACACACCGCCACCGCGCAACCCACCGCCGTGGTGCTGCGCCAGACCATCTGCGTATAGTGGCCGCACATCTTGCCCTGCTTGCAGTGGTTGTGTGCGTAATCGTAATCTGCCATTTCGCTCCCCCAACTGTCCACCACTTGTTCTGACGAGACCTTTTGCAAATCGCGGCGTCCGTCCGACCATTTCAACGCGCTGGCCCAAAACAGATTTTCCCCGTAGCGTCCGTCCGGTTTGCTGTGACGCATCTGACAGGCATTGGTGCGTTTAAGATTGTTCGCCCAGTCCTGCGCACTTGCCGCCAAAGATGACGAATAGCTCAGCTTTTCAGTCAAACCCGCCTGAGCACGCCACTTGTTGTGCGCATCCACGATGGCTTCCGGGTCAACTTGTACGGCGCAGGTGTTGCCAGCCACAAATAGAAATATCAAGCATTTGCATAAGTTAAACACTAGCGACCGAGAACCTTGTAGTAAACCTCGCGATAGGCTTTCGCGCTGGTCTCCCAGGTGAAGTCTTTGCCCATACAGTTCTTGCGCAACGCCTTCCATTTACGCTGATCGTGATACAGCTCGACGGCGCGTTTGATGGTCTCGTACAGATTGTCCGCGCTCATGCCACTGAACACAAAACCGCTGGCCGTGCCATCTTTGAGCGTCTCTGCGTTGCAATCGACCACCGAGTCTGCCAGCCCGCCGGTGTTGTGCACCACGGGTGGTGTGCCGTAGCGCTGACTGTAAAACTGATTCAGCCCGCAAGGCTCGAAACGCGACGGCATGATGAACATATCCGATCCCGCTTCAATCTGATGCGACAGACTCTCATCGAAACCGATCATCGCAGCCACCTTACCCGGATAGTGATGCGCCAGATAGCGCGCATTCTTTTGCATACCCGGCTCACCGCTGCCCAAAATCACCAGTTGCACGGGCAATTCCAGCAGTCGCGGCGCGATCTCCAGCAACAGATCCAAGCCCTTCTGATGGGTCAATCGGCTGACCACGCCCAGCAGCGGCACATCGGCATCCTGATTCAAGCCCATCCGGGTTTGCAACGCCAGTTTATTGGCGGCTTTGCCGGTCATACGAGTGCTGCTGTAATGCGCGGGCAGATGCTTGTCCGACTCCGGATTCCATTCGTCCGTATCGATGCCATTCAAGATGCCGGTGATGTCGGAACTGCGTTGCTGCAACAAACCCTGCAAACCGAAGCCCAGCTCGTCGCCCTGAATCTCACGCGCGTAATTGGGACTGACCGTGGTGATGTGATAGGCATAGTACAAGCCCGCCTTGAGGAACGACATATTGCCGTATAACTCCAGACCGTGCATATCGTAACTGGCCGGCGGTAATTGCAGCAACTGCACCTTATGCGGGCGGTAATTCCCCTGAAACGCCAAATTGTGGATGGTGATGACGTTCGGCACCGCACCGGGCGACACGCTAAGATAAGCGCCGGTCAGTCCGGTTTGCCAGTCATTGCAATGCACGAGGTCCGGATGCCAGGAAAGCGGAGATTCATCGCAGCTCAACACTGCCGCAATTTTGGAAAGCAGGCCGAAGCGCAGCGGATTATCGACCCAGTCATGCCCGTCCGGATCCGAATAAGGGCCTCCGGCACGTTGATACAGCGAGGGGCAATCCAACACCAGCAGCGGCACGCCGCTCTTCATGATGGAAAAAATTAATCGCGACGGCGGAAAACCGGGCAGCTCGGCGAAAGTCGCCACTACTTCGTTTGGCCCCAGTTGCGCCATGACCTGCGGGTAACCCGGCACCAGCACGCGCACATCGACAGCGATGCTGCGCAAGGCGGCCGGCAAGGCACCACTAACGTCAGCCAGACCGCCGGTCTTGATGAGCGGTGCAATTTCAGAGGTAACAAACAGTACTTTAATTTCGGCCATGTATCATTAACCTATTGAATAAATTATAAATTTTACAACCAGCGCATCATACCCAGTTCAAAGGGGTGCGTTAACAGATCATGGCAGGGATAGACCCGGATACGGTATTCAAGATTGCCGCATTGTTCCGGTTGCAGCTCGGTGACAAAGAGATGTTCTCCCGACTCGTCTCCTGCACCTACCGCTTCAAAACGGTAATGCCGTGCCGAGGCCAGCGGCTCTTTGCGGGCATTATAGCCAATCAGGATTTCCACCACCACATCCTCAGGCGTCAGTCCGTTTAACTTCACCGCAACCTCAAATTTCAGGCTGTCACCATAGTTGATACACAAACTAGCCTGATCGGTGCGGCGCAAGGACACACCCGTCCAAGCGCCTTGTACCCTCGCCTTCCAAAGCGCGACCAGACGGGCGTTTTCCGACTCATCCTTGGTATACAAGGTATGCTGACGGCTGGCGGGCAGATAACACTTCGCCAGATATTCGCCGACCATGCGCTTGGAATTAAAGCGAGGAATGATGCTGGCCATCGAACGCTTGGCCATCTTCACCCAACTGGCCGAAAAGCCCATCTTGCCGTAATCGTAATAGGACGGCACTACCTGATCCTGCAGCAGTTCATACAGGGTGCGGGTTTCCTCGCGGGTACGCACCTCTTCGCTGAGCGACTCGGATACCGGCTTGATCGCCCAGCCGTTCTTGCCGTCGTAACTCTCGCCCCACCAACCGTCCAGCACGGACAGATTGATGCTGCCGTTCATCCCCGCCTTCATCCCGGACGTGCCGGAAGCCTCCAGCGGGTACAGCGGATTGTTCAGCCAGACATCCACACCGGACACCAGTTTACGCGACAGTGCCAGATCGTAACCCTCCACCACCAGCACCTTGCCGGTAAATTCGGGCATCTTGGAAATTTGCGTGATACGGCGTATCAAGTCCTGTCCCGGCACGTCGGCTGGATGCGCCTTGCCGGCAAAGATAAACACCACAGGACGATCCGGGTTGTGAAGGATTTCACGCAGCCATTCCAGATCACCGAACAACATGGTGGCGCGCTTGTAGGTGGCAAAACGGCGCGCGAAACCCACGGTGAGTATATTCGGGTTTTCCGGGTTCACGTACTTGAGCAAACGATCCAGATGCGCTTCAGAGCCGTGATTGCGAAAATGCTGGGCGCGAATGCGATCGCACACCGTATTGAGCATCTTCACCTTCAAGGTCTGATGCACGCTCCAGAATACATGATCCGGCACATTGTCTACGCCATCCCACAACTTCAGGTCGTTCATCCGCGAATTCCACTCGGAACCCAGATAACGGTCCAGCAACTCTATCCATTCGGTCGCCAGAAAAGTCGGTGCGTGTACCCCGTTGGTGACATAAGTCATCGGATTTTCTGTATCTTCAATCTCCGGCCACATATCCCCGCAAATTTTGGCCGACACATCGCCGTGGATGCGCGACACACCATTGTGAAAACGCGAGCCGCGCAAGGCCAGCGCGGTCATATTGAAGTCCTGTCCACCCGCCGTCTTACCCAGCGCCATAAACTGGTCGTAACTTAAATTGAGCTGAGGATAATAGTGTTCAAAGTAGTGCTGCATCATGCCGACGTGGAAGTGGTCGTGACCGGCAGGTACCGGCGTATGAGTGGTAAACACTGTGTTCGCCGCAACCGACTCCAGCGAAGAGGCAAAATCAAAACCCTCTCCGTTCATTTTTTGCCGGGTGCGTTCCAACATCATAAAGGCGGCATGCCCCTCGTTGATATGCCAGACGGTAGGACGGATACCCAGCACCTGCAAGGCGCGCGCACCACCTATCCCTAACACGATCTCCTGCTGGATACGCATCTCCGTGTCGCCGCCATACAGCCTGTGGGTGATGTCTCTGTCGTGTGCGCTGTTGCTCTCCAGATCCGTATCCATCAGATACAACACGATATGCCCGACCCGTGCCTGCCAGATTTTGATATGCACCTTACGCCCGGGCAACTCCACCGAGGTATAGGCCTCCAGGCCATCGGGGGTAATAGACGGCGTGACGGGTAGCTCATCGAAGCTGGAATCGGTGTTGCTGGCGATCTGATTGCCTTCACCATCTATAGTTTGATGAAAATATCCCTGACGATAAAGCAAGCCGACACCGACAAACGGCAGACGCAGATCGCTGGCCGCCTTGCAGTGATCGCCCGCCAAAATCCCTAAACCGCCGGAATAAATGGGGAAGCTTTCATGGAAGCCGAATTCGGCGCAGAAATAGGCGATTAAATCGTCTTCGCCTAACCAGTCGAAGCCTGCCGCAGGTTGCCGGTAATCGTGATAGGTATCGTAATCGGCCAGCACGCGGTTGAAATTCCCCAGAAATACCTGATCTTCTGCGGCATCGAGCAGCAATTGCTCATCGACGCGCTTCAAAAATGCTTTGGGATTGTGGCCGGTGGCTTTCCATAAGCCCGGATGCAGACGCGCAAACAAACGGCGGGTCGGGCGATCCCAGCTGTACCAGAGATTGTTAGCCAACTCTTCGAGACGCGCTAAGCGTTCAGGAACTTTAGGACGGACTTGCAGAAAGTAAGCGGTACTTTTATTCACATTCGATTCCTCACAGAAAGCGGCCTGTCAGATTATAGCGCAGCTATACGAGCCGCATCGCGCTTGATTGAAAAGCAATGGTTGTCGGGTTAAAACGTCCGGCTTAGGTTAAAAAAATAGCCACCTTAGTTGAAGGTGGCTATTCATTTTAAATCAGAAGGTTAAACCTGATGACCTCAAGGTTTTACGGCCTTCACATTCCAGACCTTTTCCGCATATTCCAAAATCGTGCGGTCGCTGGAGAATTTACCCATATTTGCCACGTTCAGAATTGCGCGACGGGTCCACTCATCCTTTTCCTGATAGAGCTGACTGACGCGATCTTGAGTCGCGATATAGCTGGCGTAATCGGCCAGCAACAGATAATGGTCGCCGTGATGGGTCAGATTGTTGAAAATCGGACTGTAGCGATCTGCCTCTTCCACCGAGAAGAAACCGTTGCCTATCATATCCAGACACTGCTTCAACTCGTCGTTGCCGTGGTAGTAATCCCATGGGCTATAACCGCGCACGCGCATCTCAGCGACTTGCGGCGTGGTCAGACCGAAGATGAAGATATTGTTGTCGCCCACTTCTTCGAGGATTTCAACGTTAGCACCGTCCAGCGTACCGATGGTCAAGGCACCGTTCAGCGCCATCTTCATGTTGCCGGTGCCGGAGGCTTCCGTGCCTGCCGTAGAAATCTGCTCGGACAAGTCGCTTGCCGGGAACAATTTTTCCGCAGAAGACACATCGTAGCTCGGCAGGAACACCACTTTGAGCAGACCGTGCACCGCAGGATCGTTGTTAACGATGCTCGCGACATCGTTGATCAGACGGATGATCAGCTTAGCCATCTTGTAACCGGGTGCCGCCTTGCCGCCGAAAATCACCGTGCGCGGTGTAACGTTATGCAAATTGCCGGAACGGATGCGGTTGTACAGCGTGATCACATGCAGCACATTGAGCAACTGGCGCTTGTACTCATGGATACGCTTGATCTGTACGTCGAACATCGAATCCGTATCGATCTTAATCCCGACCTTGCGCTCGATATAGTTAGCCAGCCTGACCTTGTTGGCGTGTTTGACTTCACGGAAACGCTTCTGGAATTCGGCGTCATCGGCATGATTGACCAGTTGCTTCAATTGCGACAGATCACGCACAAAACCGGAACCGATACGCGAAGAGATTAACTCGGTCAGTTCAGGGTTACATTGATTCAACCAGCGACGCGGCGTAATCCCGTTGGTCACATTGATAAACTTACCGGGGAAAATACGGTGAAAATCGGCAAACAAAGTGGTTTTCAGCAGTTCACTGTGGATCGCGGCCACGCCGTTCACCGTATGACTACCGACTACCGCCAGATGCGCCATGCGCACGCGACGACCGTTGTTTTCATCGATGATGGATACGCGCTTTAGCAATTCGGTGTCGCCAGGGAACAGATGATTGACCTGAGCGATGAAACGATGATTGATCTCGTAGATAATTTCCAGATGACGAGGCAACACGCGTTCAAACTTGCTCACCGCCCAAGTCTCCAGCGCTTCAGGCATCAGAGTGTGGTTGGTATAGGCGAAGACCTTGGTGACCAGTTCCCACGCCTGATCCCATTTGAGCTTATACACATCAACCAGTTGATACATTAATTCGGAAACGGCAATCGCAGGATGGGTGTCATTGAGCTGGATCGCGACTTTCTCAGGCAACTGATCCCAGTCGCTGTGTTCAGCCAGGAAGTGATGCAAAATATCTTGTATCGAAGCTGAAACGAAGAAATACTCCTGTTTCAGACGCAATTCCTTACCGACGGCCGAGCTGTCGTTAGGATAGAGCACCTTGGAGAGGCTTTCGGAGACATTCTTATCCTGAACCGCGCTGATGTAGTCACCCGCGTTGAATGATTCCAGATTGAATTCACGCGTGGCCTTCGCGGCCCACAGACGCAGGTTATTTACGGTGTCGGTGTTGTAACCGGGAATAGGCACATCGTAGGCCATCGCCATCACAGTTTCGCCGTCTACCCAGTGGTGTTCGGTGTTGCCGTGACCGTCCGGGAAATGTACCACATGGCCGAAGAACTTGACCGGATACAGACGCTCGGGGCGCTGGAACTCCCAGGGATTGCCAAAGCGCAGCCAGTTATCCGGGCTTTCGACCTGCTGGCCATTTTCGATATGCTGATTGAACATACCGTATTCGTAACGGATACCGTAACCTTGCCCCGGCACATCCAGTGTCGCCATGGAGTCTAGGAAACAAGCCGCCAGACGACCCAAACCGCCGTTACCTAAAGCCGCATCGATTTCAGTTTCTTCAACTTCTTCCAGATCCTGACCCAAAGCCTTCAAACCCGCGCGCAAGGGCGATGCAACACCCAGATTGAGCGCCGCATTGGACAGGGTGCGACCGATCAGAAATTCCAGCGATAAATAATACAGACGCTTAGGATCCTGACCCGCGCTCGCCTCATCTGTTTTCAGCTGTTTTTCGATAAGCTGATCGCGCACGGTATACGCGGCAGCTTCGTACCAGTCGTGACGTGTAGCGGTCTTGGCAGATTTGCCTTCGGTGTAAATCAGATGATCGGTCAGCGACTGTTCAAATGTATCTGTATTGGGAGCAACCTTGTTTTTAACACTCGTTTTTTTTGAAGAACTCATCGTAATAGCCTGTATTTAAATAATATTATTTTTGCGCACAATTTTTCACCTGACCAAGTTTAACAACTTAGCGCCCAGCTGTCACATGAAAATGGGCAATGGCTAATGATTCCACCCTGTAGTGGCGGTGCTATTGTGCAAATTTCCGGGGGGAAGAACCGCTTTTAACGCATCAATCTCCCGCCTGAAATACCCGCAAAGCCGGCCCGTAGAGTGCAGCCCTGTCATTCAAGATCACCTTGACCGGCATCGCTTCGAGCAACGGTTTCATGCGGCCTTTATTCAGAAAAGCTGCCAAAAATTCACCGCTTTGCAGCATGGGCAGGATTTTCGGTGCAATGCCGCCGCCCAGATAGATGCCGCCACGGCTCATGGTCTTGAGCGCGAGATTACCCGCCTCAGCACCATAGAGCTGTACAAACAACTGCATGGTCTGCGCACAGATCTCATCGCGGCCAGCTAAGGCTGCGGCAGAAATCGCGGCGGCCGCATCCCCCGACTGCATTTCGCTGATCAACCATTCAGGCGCCGCCTTGCCGCGATACAGACAGTGAAATTCGTGCAGACTGACGATACCCATGCCCGAGACCACGCGCTCCCAGCTGACATGGCCAAATTGCTGCTGCAAATGGCGCAGCAGAGAAAACTCCAGCGTATTGGAAGGCGCAAAACTGGCGTGGCCGCCTTCGGTGGCAAAAGGTTGATAGCTATTGCCATCCCAATACAAGCCCGCCTCGCCCAAGCCAGTGCCCGCTGCGATCACCGCCGCATTCCCGGTCGCATCGGCTTCCCCTGCCTGCAAGGTCAGCAAATCCTCATCGCCTAACGCGGGCAAGCCGCATGCTGTCGCTTCCAGATCGTTGAGCAGCAAACAGCGTTCGAAGCCGAATTGCTGCTGCAACGCATCCGCATCGATCCGCCAGGGCAGATTAGTCGTCTGCACCACGCGCCCCTGTACCGGCCCAGCCACCCCAAAAGCGGCACGGCGAGGGGTATCTATGCCGGCCAGAAATTCAGCCAGCAGTGTTTCAAACTTTTCATAATTCCCGCTGGCGAAACTCACCTCGTGCTCAATATCCACCCGAGTCCCTGCCACGGTCACGATGGCTAAACGGGTCTTAGTCCCGCCGATGTCACCTGAGAGAACACAGCTCATGACAAATTCTCCAGGCGACTAGCCACAAGCTCAAAAAAACGATTCACTACACACTTCATTTCAGCTCCCCACTATTGTCTTTACTAACGTCCTGCGCCGCATCCAGCATCTTCTGCGGCAATTGTTTGGTGGGTTTAACACCCAATACTTTGAGCATTTCCGCCTGACGGATCACATTGCCACGGCCGCCGGTAAATTTATTGTAAGCGCCGTCATAGGCCTTCTGCGCCTGTTGCAGCTTGATGCCCAGACCGTCCAGATCCTCCACGAATCCGGCCAGTTTGTCGTAGAGTTCTGCACCGCGACTGGCGATTTCCTGCGCGTTGCGGTTCTGCTGCTCCTGCCGCCACAAATGCGCCACGGTGCGCACCACAAACAATAAGGTGCTAGGGCTGACCAGCAACACGTTCTTCTGCCAGGCTTCCTGCCACAGCTCGCTGTCATGCGAAATCGCCAGCATGAAGGCGGGCTCTACCGGGATGAACATCAGCACAAAATCGAGCGATTTTAATCCGTACAACAACTGGTAGTTTTTCCCGGACAATTCCTTGATGTGCGCCCTCACCGACTCCATGTGGCGCTTGATGGCCGCATCGCGCTGCGCATCCGTCTCGCTGTTGGCGTACTCTTCGTAGCCATTGAGCGACATTTTCGCATCGATCACCAGATGCTTGTCATCGGGCAGATGAACCACCACATCGGGTTGCGCACGCGATCCGTCGGCTCGGTTATGACTCTCCTGCACATCGTATTCATGCTCACGGCGCAAACCGGACGCCTCCAGCACCCGCTCCAGTATCAGCTCGCCCCAATTCCCCTGCGTCTTGCTTTGGCCTTTTAACGCGGAAGTCAGGTTATGCGCATCACGGGATAACTGATTATTGAGCTGCATCAGTTGTTTGACCTGCTCGGACAACGCCGACCTGTCCTTGCCTTCCTTAACATAGACTTCCTGCACCTGCCCCTGAAACTCGGCAATCTTGATTTTCAAGGGTTCCAGCAACTGGGTGATGTTGGTCTGATTCTGCTCGGTAAAACGGCGAGTTTTATCCTCCAATATCTCGTTCGCCAACACTTTGAATTGATTGGATAATTCGTCACGCGCGCCATTGAGCACAGCAAGATTCTCGATCGCTTTAGCGCGCTCTGCCTCTAAACTGGTGGACAGCTCTGTCACCTGATTGCTCAGGCGCTGCTGCTCGATTGTCAACTGATCGCGCTGCACGGACAGTACATCTTTATCGCGTTGCAGACGCCTGGAGTCCTCCTGAACCGCGTTTAAGCGCTCATTAAGACGCGCTGTCTCGATCTGCGCATCGCTCTTTGAGCGCGAAATTTTCTCGCGATAAATCAGCCAGGTGATCAACACCCCGGCCAGTGAGCCTGATAAAAATACAACGAAAAGTGGCTGTTCCATAACTTTGTGTTTGATCCATTCTGCCTGAGTATAAACCATGACTCCGGCTGAAACCGACAAGTTGCGCATGCAACATCAACTTGAAATGAGTATTGGCAGATGCAATCAGAAGATCTCCACACAACTTTTTCCGCCTGTCTGGCGCTTGACCAAAATTTTGGTGGCGATGCGTTCAGTCATTTCCTGCACATGCGAGATCACGCCCACCTTGCGCCCCAGCGCCTGCAGGCCATCCAGCGCATCCATCGCTACTGACAGCGTTTGCGGATCCAGACTGCCGAAGCCCTCGTCGATGAACAGCGATTCGACGCGCACCCTGTTTGATGAAAGAGAGGCCAAGCCCAACGCCAGTGCCAGCGAAACTAAAAATGATTCGCCGCCTGAGAGCGTATGCACCGAGCGCAACTCATCGCCCATGTCCTGATCGACTACCATCAAGGCCAGCGTATCGGCCACGCGCGTCAGTCGATAACGACGCGAGAGCGCCTCAAGATGACGGTTGGCATAGCCGGTCAGTACATCCAGCGTAAATTGCTGCGCGTAATTGCGAAATTTTTTGCCATCCGCAGAACCTATCATCTCGGAGAGCTGCGCCCAAAGACGCCAGTTTTCCTCCTGCGTCTCCCATTCATGCAGCATGCTCGCCGACTGCTCCCGACGCGCTATGTCCTGTGCGATAGACAATTGCAGTGAACTCGCCGCCGATTGCGCCGACTGCCGTTCAATTTCTATCTGGGTTAAAGCCTGCCGTACACCCTCCGCATCGCCCTGAGCCGGGCAGCTCTTCATCAGAATCTCGCACTGCGCTTGTCGCTCACGCAGCAATACATTTGAATTTTGTATCGATAATTCAATTATTTGCAAGCTTTTCCTCTCGTGAATTATCCACTCTGGCGTCAGGCTTAGCAAGGAGCGCAAAGCGACTGTATCGAGCGGATTATCCGGATTGCTAAGATTGAATTTCCTTAGCCAATCTGACAAACCGGCATCGGCACTTTGCACCTCAGCGGCCAGCTTTTCAAGTCGATTCCCGGCTTGAGTCAGCGCCTCCTGGCTGCGTGTTATAGCCTGAACACGCAGCTGCCTCTGCTCAGTTGATGCAGCCAGCATCTCTCTGGCGGACGTGATTGCACCATTATGTTCAGCCTCGATTTCCCTGACGCTGCGACCGCCGAACAAGGCGCTACGCTTGGCCTGACGTGTTGCAATTTCCGCCAAACTCAAGCGGTGGGCAGCAGCTGCACGCTCCATCTCTGCGTTGCCGTGCTTTAATGCCGCCTGCAGCGCAGTCTGCCCGGCCTCAGCTTTGCTCATTTGCAATTGCAGATCTTCCCGCGCCCGGCTGCTGGCATTCCACAATGCGACCTTATTACGGTATAGGCTGTGGAACTCATCCGGATGATTGCGCCATTCATCGCGCCAGTCCTGCCGATCGAATCCGTCAGCCAGCCGGTTTAACGTGTCATCCAGCCGCTCTGCCGTATCCGTGCACTTATCCCGCAGCGAAGCTAATTCAGCACCCGCCCTGATCAGGGCCGCCTGAGCCGCCGTAGCCGTGCTCTGACTCAACGTGTGCTGCCTGAGCGCCGTGTCATAAGCCGTCTGCCCCTGATCTTTAGCCAGCAGCGCCTTGCGTTCTTGGCTTTCCTCTTCATTGATCGCTTTGAGTTGAACGCGCAATTGTTGCTGCTGTTCGGCAAACCAGGCGGCTCTATCATCCGGTAAAACCTCGCTCAACTCCTCAGCCAGTATCGTCGCCCCCATATCTGGAATCGCCTCTTCCAGAGTGAGAATTTTCCCCGCGATGATTTCCATCCGGCGTAAACCTTCTGTCCGCTGAGTCTGGTGCATCGTTTGCTGCTGACGATAGCGCTCAACCTGATCGCGACTTAAATCAAGTTCAGATTGCAACCTGTGCAACACGGCATGTAATTGAGAATTTTCACTGCGATACGGGTGCTCGGTCGCACCGCATACGGAACAAGGCGCACCTTCGACGAGCGCATCCCGCAAACGTTCGACACTCTCACCGCAAGCGGCCTCAGCAACTTTGAGCGAACGCTCCGCCTGCAGGAGCGTTGCAGCGGCAAGCGGGAGCTCCTGACTGACGATGGCCAGCGCCGATTCAGACTGGCGAATTTCCTCTCGCATGCGCTGAGCCTCAATATTCAGACTCTGCTGCAAGGACACATTTGCCAGCAGCTCGCGCCACTGCTGTTCGGCCGCACTGATCACTTCGCGCCTTGTCTCGGCCATCTGCCTGAGCGCCTGTCTTTCCGGCACATCGAAAGCGGCCAGATTTTGTTGCGCGCCTTGCAATGCTGCTTGGGTTAACGCCACCGCCTCTGTGCAGATCTGCAACCCGGCTTGTGCCACATGAGATTCACCGTCCAGCTTCGCCCAGACTTGCTGTGCTGCGCTCAATTCAGACGCCCGACTCGCCTGCTCTTGTACCTGCATCGCGGCCAAAGACAGCAGCGTATCCCAGCGAGGCCAGTTGATCGCCAGCTTTTCCAGTGCACCGTGTGCTGTCAGCCATTGCAATGTTTTTAACTGCTCATCTGCCAGCGACTTCATAAAACGTTGATTATTATCTATATTTTTAATATCCTCGTCGACCTGATGACGAAATTCACTCAACTTCGCCTCAGTCTGACGGTGTATAGGCATGAGTGTCTCGAGTTGCGTGTCAAGCGCCTGCGCTGCGTTAAGGTCAGGCGTGACAGCAGCACGGTGTTGCTCGGCAGCGAGCAATGCCTGAACGGCGTCCTGCTCCGCCGCTACTGCCGTTTGCAAATCCAGTTGCGCGTCCTGACGCGCGTTATCCGCCTCGATAATTTGCTGTCTTGTATTAGCGATATCACCTGCCAGCCGATCTCCTTCGATCAGCAGTGTGCGCGCCGACTGCACCGCCTCAATGCGTTCGAACGCTGCTCTGCGTGGCTCGGCAAGCAGTTGTTCGTCGGTGCATCGATCGAGTTCGAGTTGAGCCTGTTGCGCGCCAAGACGCGCCTTATCCATACTTTCATGCCAGCGTAAATGAGCGGAAAATTCGCCCTTCTTCTGCTCCCATTGCGTCAATACCTCGTTCGCACGGCAGCTTTGCTCGTCCAGCGTCTGTCGCTCTTCTGCACTCAACGGCTTCTGATCGGCAAGGCGGTCATTCAAGCGATTTAGCACCCCCAGCTCCAGCTTGGCTCTTTCATATGCACGTCTGGAAAGTTCAGTGTAGATGGTGATGCCAGTCAGGGTTTCGAGCAATTCGCCGCGCTCGTTGTCGTCCGCCTTCAAAAAGGCCGAGAATTCATTCTGCGCCAGCAGCACAGAGCGGGTGAACTGCTCGAACGACAGACCGATACGCTGCACGATCTCAGCCTTAACCTCTTTGTTGGTGCCACCTATCGACTGCAATTCAGGCAGTCGTTTCAGTGTCATCTCAAGCGCCTGAAGTTTTCCGTCCGCTTTGGCACGAGAACGCCGCACGCTCCAGCGGGCGCGGTAGGCATTACCATCGTTGCCAACAAAATCGACTTCCGAATATCCGTCGCTCGAACCGCGCCTGAGCAGGGTTCGTGTGTCTCCTGGGGTGACGGTCTCCCCCGTCACATCCGGCAACTTACTGCTTCCCGCTTTTAACAGGCGCGGCGTATCGTCATACAGTGCAAGACACAAGGCGTCGAGCAAGGTACTTTTTCCGGCACCGGTCGGGCCGCTGATGGCAAACAGGCCGGCTGATGCCAGCGGATCCGTCATAAACGGAATATCAAACTCACCCGCCAGAGAAGCTATATTTTTACCTCGAATAGCCAGTATTTTCATGATGTTAAGCTGCCACACGCGCAGTGAGTCGTCAGTTCTTTCCCCGGCATGCGGGAAGAAGGTAGGGCCGATGGAGAAGATACGGCGTATTTCATTATCAGGGCTGACCTTTTGCCATGCCCGTAAAGGCTGACTCTAAAAGCAGTTCATCAAAAGCGGCCAGCTGCGCTGCTGGCGCTTCCACGCCGTAACGGCTCTCATACAGGCGTTTAAAAATATCTTCGGGACGCAAACGATTCAGATCATCAAGCGACATGGCTGCGGCATTTTCAGCCATAGTTTCGCACAATCTGGTTTCAATTCTGGCCAAACGCAACGCTTTCCCCTCCAGCGCCGCTTCGACACGTGCGCGCAAGCCGGGTTCGGGTCTATCCAGCCGCACGCGCACCTCAAGATAAGGATGAGTCTGCACGTCGCTCGATGGCGGATAATCGAGGTTTTCCAGCAACAGCAGAACTTCTTCGACGGGCGCGGCCTGTTTCGGAACACGCAACAAATCAACCGCTCGCGGTACCGTTATTTCAACCACCGTTTGCAGTAACTCGCCCGCCAACTCGACGCACAAAACCTGATGACGATAATCAATTTCGGCAAAGGATAGCGGCACAGGGCTACCGCTGTAGCGCAGATGCCCTTGTTTTCCTACCCGTTGTGCCAGATGCAGATGACCTAGCGCGGCATAAGCGATGGCAGGGTCAAACAGGCTGGCGGAAAGCGCTTCGGCACCACCGATCACGATGCGCCGTTCGGACTCAGCCGACACGGCCCCGCCCACCATATGGCAGTGTCCCATCGCGACGATCGCCTGACCGGGCTGGCGACGCGCCTTAGCCCAATCGGCGGCCTGCCGGTAGAGAAGCGCAATGCCTTCCGCATAAGCGTCCCCGTCTGTTTCAACACCAGGTACATCACCCGGACGCAAAAATGGGATTGCGAGTATCCAGGCCGCAATTTCGCCTTGCCGGTTTTTCATCGGCACGACCAGCTTTTCCAGATCGACATCACCGCAATCTTTGCGCACGATGTGGCCTGACACCGTGGTTTCCATGGCCGCCAATAGCGGTGCCACGGCCTCCAGACGACCTGCAGAATCGTGATTGCCCGCGATAACCACGATATTCAGATGAGGCACACGTGTCCTAGCCTGTTGCAAGAAGCGGTAGAACTGCTTCTGCGAGGCGGCGGATGGATTTGCGTTATCGAAAATATCGCCTGCGATCAGCAAGCCTTCGATCTCCTGTTCGACCAGCGTATCGAGCAACCAGTCCAGGAAGCACTGATGCTCATAGCTACGCTCAAAACTGTGCAGTGTCTGGCCTAGGTGCCAGTCAGACGTATGCAATAGACGCATATAACTCCGTTCGAGACTACTGCTCAACTTTAGGTTTCGACTCTCATCCTTGCGTCACCGGCAGGGAGACACAAGAGGTTAAAAAGGCTGAAATGCAAGTACAGTAAACGCCATGCACCAGCATTGCGCAACCCAACAGATGATGATTAAACGAGCCATTCTTCGCATCGATGGTGAGAATCCCCGTCATTTTTCTGCTGAATGTCTAACGCGCCTGAGTTCTATGTGATTTATAGTGGGCGCACAAATTGATATCCTCCCCCTCACTATTCAAAGGCATGAACTGCTTCGCCCGCTTGACACCGCCCTAAAGGGCAATGTTTGCCGCGCTACAGATCAATTCAACACTAGCAGATAGATATTTTCCTGCAAACGAGTCACGCCGCGCGCCTGAAAGCGCGGATTGTCCGGCAACACATCGAGGCTGGCTAACAGGCGGATCTGGGCATGCGGCGTGAAAAGCCTCGTTATGTCTTCCGCTGACACCGCAAACGGCGGACCTGGCATCTGTTCCTGAGGGTAATCGAAGGTGACCAGCAAAATTTCCGTAGCAGACGGCAATATGTGAACCAGATGATGCACATATTGATCGCGCATAACAGGCGGCAAGGCGACCAGCGAAGCCCTATCGTACACCGCCTTCACCTGTTTCAAATCGTCCTGCGTCAAGTCGAAAAAATCACCGCAGCGGATGCGAATATCGTCTGCGCTAAAGTGTGATTCCTCCATGAGTAGCCGGTCAGCGTAACCGTTTTCATGGAAAAACTCCCGCACGGCGATATCGCTCAGTTCCACGCCGAAGACCGGATGACCCAATTCGCGCAACCAGATCATGTCCAGCGTCTTGCCGCACAGCGGGACAAACACCTCACCCGCCCCTTGGGTACTGATTTCCTGCCAGTATTGCAGCAGATGCGGATTCACCTCGTTCTGATGAAAGCCGATCTCCTTCTTTTCCCAACGCTCCAGCCAAAAATCCTTTTTCATGACACGCTCACCCGATTCGACGCATTAACAGCCCGCTAAATTAGCAGAAATAAGGCTGCGCGTCATTTGAGTTTGCGATACAGGGTTTGCCGACTCACGCCCAGTTGCCGTGCTGCGGCTGAAACATTGCCCTGATTTTCCTTGAGCGCCGCTTGTATCGCCAGCATCGACATATCTTCCAGTTTTTGTTGCGGCATAGGCGCCGCTGTCATTAGTGGCAGCAATTCCTCCAGTAAATCATCCGGTAGATGCTCGCGCTCGATGCGGGTTTCATGGGTGTCTAGCATGGCCACCGCCGTACGCAAGACACTGACATACTGGCGCAAATTACCGGGCCAACTGTGCCGGCTCATTTTTTCCAGCAACTCCGGTGCCAGTCGAATATCAGCACCGGGGCACAGCTCAGCCAGCAGGCGGTCGGTTAACGCCTTAAAATCGCTGCGTTCACGCAGACTCGGCAGCAGCACCGTCAGCCCGTTGATGCGGTAATACAGATCGCTGCGAAACAGACCTTTTTCAGATTCGGCACGCAGATTGTGATGGGTGGCACAGATCAGCGAAAAATCCACTTCGACAGCCCTGCCGCCACCGACCGGGGTCACCTGACGCTCCTGCAATACACGCAGTAAGCGGGTTTGCATGGCCAGCGGCATGTCGCCGATCTCATCGAGAAACAGCGTCCCGCCATGCGCCTCGCGCAGCCGGCCGGGACTCCCCATGCGTTGCGCGCCGGTAAAAGCGCCGGGCGCATAGCCGAACAGCTCGGCCTCGATCAGATTTTCCGGCAAAGCCGCACAGTTAATCGCAACAAACGGTGCATTGCGGCGCGGCCCGCTGTCGTGCGCAGCACGGGCAAACAGCTCTTTCCCGACACCGGACTCACCCTGTATCAACAACGGGATCGGTTTACCGGCGATGCGTCTGGCCTTATCCGATGCACTGCGCCAGCGCGTATCACCCGCATCCAGCCGTGCTAAAGCATCCACCGCCACAATGGGAGCCGGCCTGCTGACCACGGATTGATCTGCGTAAACTCTGACATATAGCATTGCGCCATTGTGCAGATAGACCGGCGTGATCATATCGGGACGATGCCGTGCACGCAAAATCAAATCATCCAGACGGATATCGGCCACCTGTTCGATGCGCGTTTTACCCAGATCGTGCGCGGCCAGTTGCAATTGGTTCAGTCCATTGCGGTTAGCCCCCACGATGCAACCGTCATCGGAGAGCACAAGGATACCTTCGGCAAACGTTCCTATCCCTTCAACGCGGGCATGCAGGTGGACGCGCAAACAGTGACGGCAGCTATTGATGACGAGCTGGTTTTCTATCATGCGCGCCGCCGTGCTGACTAAACCTAGCGTGTGGGGATTCTGGGTGCGCTGATCGCCGGATATATCGATGATGCCCAGCAACTCGCCTGTGGCCGCCATGATGGGCGCTGCCGCACAAGTTAAAAAACTGTTGCGTTCAAAAAAATGCTCGGCGCCGTGAATTTCTATGCAACTGGCCTCAGCTAACGCAGTTCCGATGGCGTTAGTGCCCCTGTGCTGCTCCAGCCATGATGCACCGGGAGTGAGCGCGACGCGTTCGGCCTTTCCTAAAAATGCGGCCTCGCCCGTGGTGTGCAACAGCGTCCCGCTCTGATCGGCCAGTATCACCATGCTCTGACTGTTGGGCATCAGTTCAAACAGATATTCCATCACGGGGCGCGAGTGCGCGAGCAACTGGTGACTATGGGTTAAGGCATCGTTCAGACGGCTACCGCTGCTGTGCTCGGTATCACTGCGGCGCGCCGCAGGTTGCAAGCCGGCTGCCACCGAGCGCCTCCACGAGCGTGCCAACCGTTCATCGATAGCGCCGGGCGGACACTCGCCGTGTTCGATCAAATGCATGCGTGCCTGTCGCAAGGCCAGTGTTGTCGTGCGCATCGCTTTACCCCCTCGTTGCCCAGTCGTGACAGTCAAAATATTTTATTGATAAAAATCAATATATTGCAAATATTCCGAGCGAAAATTCAGGGAAATCATCAGATTTTCAATTTGCAGGATCTGCGCCCTGCTTTGCGCTGATTATAGAAGGATGCTGGCTAAGCGCAATAGCGGCCAGTACTGTCACATAATGTTACAGCTGTTGCATTATGCAACGTGTCATGCTGCCGCACGTCAAATAGCAATAAAAAATATATTCATTAATAATCATTATGTTACTTACCGCACAAACTCTGGCACGACTATTGATAGAGTAGACGTACACAGCCACTGTGGCGTGCATCCAAAAACAATCAAAAGGGAGATAACATGATCTACGCTGCCCCCGGTACCGCCGGTGCCAAAATCAACTTCAAACCTCGTTACGATAATTTTATCGGTGGTCAGTGGACAGCCCCGGTGAAGGGTGAATATTTTGATGTGATCACGCCGATCAATGGCAAGCCTTACACTCAAGCGGCGCGCTCCGGTGCAGAGGATGTTGAGCTGGCACTCGATGCCGCACACGCTGCTGCAGATCAGTGGGGCAAGACTTCCATCACCGAACGCTCCAACATCTTGCTGAAAATCGCTGACCGCCTCGAAGCCAATCTGGAATTGCTAGCTTACGCCGAGACGGTGGACAACGGTAAAGCGATACGCGAAACGCTCAATGCCGACATTCCTTTGGCGGTCGATCACTTCCGCTACTTCGCCGGCTGCTTGCGTGCACAGGAAGGCAGTCTGTCTGAAATCAACGAGAACACGGTGGCCTATCACTTCCATGAGCCACTGGGTGTCGTCGGACAGATCATCCCGTGGAATTTCCCTATTCTGATGGCGGCATGGAAACTCGCGCCCGCCTTAGGTGCCGGTAACTGTGTGGTACTGAAACCCGCCGAATCGACACCGATCAGCATCTTGATACTGGCCGAATTGATCGCCGACTTGCTGCCAGCCGGCGTGCTGAATATCGTCAACGGTTTCGGACGTGAAGCCGGCATGCCGCTGGCCACCAGCCGTCGCATCGCCAAAATTGCCTTCACAGGTTCAACCACCACGGGACGCGTCATCGCTCAGGCTGCTGCAAACAACCTGATTCCAGCCACACTGGAACTGGGCGGCAAGTCACCCAATGTGTTCTTTGCCGATGTGATGGACAAGGATGACGGTTTCCTCGACAAGGCCATCGAAGGGCTGGTGTTATTTGCGTTCAACCAGGGTGAAGTGTGCACCTGCCCGTCGCGCGCACTGATCCATGAATCCATCTACGACAAGTTTATGGAGCGCGTATTACAGCGCGTCGCCGCCATCGTTCACGGCAATCCGCTCGATACCAACTCGATGATGGGCGCGCAAGCATCCAAAGAGCAACTGACCAAAATCTTGTCCTACCTTGATCTTGGCAAACAGGAAGGCGCCGAAGTGCTGATCGGTGGTTCTCAAGCGCATCTGGGCGGCGATCTGGAAGGCGGTTACTACGTGCAGCCTACCCTGTTTAAGGGCCACAACAAGATGCGCATTTTCCAGGAAGAGATTTTCGGACCGGTGCTGGCCGTCACCACCTTCAAGGATGAAGCTGAAGCGCTGGCCATCGCCAACGATACCTTGTATGGTCTGGGCGCTGGCGTATGGAGTCGCGACGGCAATGTCGCCTATCGCATGGGGCGCGGCATCAAGTCCGGTCGCGTGTGGATCAATTGCTATCACGATTACGCAGCCGGCGCGGCATTCGGCGGCTACACCGGCAAGGAATCCGGTATCGGCCGCGAAACGCACAAGATGATGCTGGACCACTACCAGCAAACCAAGAATCTGCTGGTCAGCTACAGCGAACAGAGACTGGGCTTCTTCTGATCGGTTCTAACACCCTGTCGCATTAATATGAATTCGCGTAGCCGTTCGTTTACCCTTTCCCCCACAAGCGGGGGAAAGTTGAAAGGAGGGAACGGGCATGGCGAGTTTCATTGTCAGTGGCGACATAAATGCCATGCCCGTTCGGGCGACTTTTTCAGGGCGGGCAACCGCCCTGTCTTTTTTGAGGAGAGCATCATGGTCGACAAAGTGATTGCGACGGAAGCCGCGCTGCAACTCATCGAATTCCTTAAACAGAAGCACGGTGAGCTGATGTTCCATCAGTCAGGCGGTTGTTGCGACAACAGTGCTGCCAATTGCTATTTGCCGGGAGAGCTCACCATAGGGGCTGGCGATGAATATCTGGGTGACATCGGCGGCTGCCCTTTTTATATCAGCAAATCACAGTACGAATACTGGAAACACACACAACTCATCATCGATGTCATCGAAGGACGCGGCGGCACTTTTTCACTGGAAGGCCCGGAGGGCAAGGCATTTCACACCCGCTCACGCGTGTTCACCGATGAGGAAAGGCAAGAATTACAGGCTCAATAGGCATCAACAAGTCGTTTTCAGTGCAAACCGCAGCAAGACCACAGATGCCGCAAAGCTGATGCCTTCAGCAATCGTGCTGTAGTTCGGCAATGCCTTCGAGGTATAACCGCTCAGGCGCGATATCGATTTCGCCGGGCCAGGTAACTGTGCCGTAATTTACGGTGGCGAGGCTAAAGAATACATGATTTTGTAAAGGCTGAAAAACAGGATAGTGCAGGTAAGGTGACATATCGAAACGCTTATATTCACCATTTTCGAAAGTCAGTAGCAGGTGGTGATCAGCCAACGGTTGCACAGCAATAACTTCAGGCAGCATATCCATCCCCTAATGCAATGGATCAATACGAAATACGGCTTCACCATTAACAGCCAGAGTCCAGTCGGCCATCAATTCCTCTTCATGCAGGTCTATCCACACTTGAACCTGACGTATCTTTTTTAGCGGCAATTCACCTTCAAGCAGCTCTCCACTTGGAATGACAAACACTGCCTTTTGACCTTGATATTCAACGTGAATATGAGGCAGATTGTGTTGTTTGGTATCCAAATAAAGCATACGAATAATGATGCCGAAAAACATATTAATCGTTGGCTTAGCAATTCTTCCGTGAATTAATGGTTGATTTTCCTGACAAATACTACATTGCGAGGCCAAGTCATGCAATCACTAGGTTATTCCCTCAGTAATAACCTAGTAGTGGCCACGCGCATTCGGCCTGCTAACTGGCGGATTAAACCGAAATTACCAATTAGCGGCTGTACGCTTCGGTCGCATAGCGGCGCATCATGCGATGACTGTTGAAATAGGACGCATTCTTGCTGATCGCGCCCTTCATCAGTTTGACCCAGCGCCCGTCGCTACGCGCGAAATACAAGGGGAGAACCACATCTTCGAGCTTGTCATAAAACGCCTGCATATCCTCATTCGACGCGCCCGTCGGCTCACCGATCGCCCAACCGGTCAACCCCTCGATACACCCTTCAATCCACCAGCCATCCAGCACGGAAAGACTAGGCACACCGTTCATCGCCGCCTTCATGCCGCTGGTGCCGGATGCCTCCATCGGCGGCAGTGGCGTATTGAGCCAGACATCAGAACCTGCGGTGAGAATTTGCGCCAGCGCCATATCGTAATCAGGCAGATAGACCACCGTGATACGACCTGACAGTGCGCGCGCATGCGCATGCAATTGTGCGATCAACTGGCGGCCGATCTCATCGTGAGGATGCGCCTTACCCGCCAGCACGATCTGGAACGGCTGATTGCGGGCAATCGCCTGTAACCGGCCAAGATCGCTGAACATCAGATCAGGCCGTTTATAAGCGGTCATGCGCCGGGCAAAACCTAAAATCGGGATATCCGCCTGCAAAGCCACCCCGGTCAATTCTTCCACCTTATCGATCAGCGTCTGTTTAGCCTGCTGGTGCGCCTGCCATATCGCCTCATCAGGTATGCAGCAATCGGCGCGGATCAGCAACTGCGGCTCATGACACCAGCCGGGTAGATATTGATCGTAAAGCTGGCGAAAACCGCTTGCGGCCCAGATAAACGGATGTACGCCGTTGGTGATCGCATGGACGCGATAACCCGGAAACATCGCATTCGACACTTCGGCGTGTTTTTTGGCGACACCGTTGACGTACTCGCTAAGATTGAGCGCCAGCCGCGTCATATTCAGGCTCTCCTCGCCAGCCAGACGTTTTAGGGTAGTCAAATCGATAATGGAATCGAGCAGGCGATAGACCAGATCGTAGGAGAAGCGGTCGTGCCCGGCTTCGATCGGCGTGTGCGTGGTAAAACTGCACATATCGCGCACGCGCGGCAAGTCGTAAGGCGACTCACCCGGTCTTAAATCATCGGGCGCATAAGTGTAGCGGCGCATCAACTCCAGCCCCAGCAGCGCGGAATGTCCCTCGTTCATATGGTAGTGACGGATGGAGAAACCTAACGCCTGCAGCAGTCGCGCCCCGCCCATACCGAGCACAATTTCCTGCTTGAGCCGGTAGGCGTTGTCCCCGCCATAAAGATAATGGGTAATTTTACGATCTTCGACGTCATTTTCCGCCAGATCCGTGTCGAGCAGCAGCACCGGCTGGCGTCCGCCCATATGTCCCTCATGCACATATAACCAGGCGCAGATCCAAACGGTTCGCCCCTCAATCTGAACCGCAATTTTGGCGTCCAGCGACTGAGTCCAGCGCTCAGGCTCCCAGTTGGCCTCATGCTCTAACTGATGTCCGAGCGAGTCGATCTGCTGCCGAAAAAACCCGGCACGGCTGATCAGACTAACAGCGACCATGGGCAACGCAAGATCGGTAGACGAGCGCAGCGTGTCGCCCGCCAGCACCCCAAGACCACCGGCATAAGTCGGAATTTCATTGCGCAGGGCGATTTCCATCGAGAAATACGCGATGCGCGATTGATGAATAAATTCTTCGAGCATAGAACCTCCGTTCAAAGACTTACGACTTACGACTTACGACTTACGACTAAATTTTTCCTTTTCACCAGTGCAAACAACACAGGGATCACCAGCAGCGTCAGTATCGCTGAGGAAATCATTCCGCCGACCATGGGCGCTGCGATGCGGCGCATCACCTCAGAACCTGTCCCGGTACTCCACAGTATCGGCAGAAGCCCCGCCATGATCGCCACCACCGTCATCATCTTGGGCCGCACCCGCTCCACCGCGCCGTGCATGATGGCTGAGTGTAAATCATCCGTTCCCGGACTGCGCCCCTCATCGGCGCAGCGCAATTGCACCGACTGCCAGGCCTGTTCCAGATAGATCAGCATCACCACGCCGGTCTCGGCAGCCACGCCCGCCAGGGCGATGAAACCCACGGCAGCGGCAACCGACAAGTTGTAACCCAACAGCCACAACAGCCATAAGCCGCCAACCAGCGCAAACGGCACAGACAGCATCACGATCAGCGACTCGGTGACGCGCCGGAAATTCAGATACAACAACAGGAAGATGATCAGCAAGGTGATAGGAATCACGATCTTCATCCTCGCGGTCGCGCGCTCCATATATTCGAACTGGCCGCTCCATGTCGCGTAATAACCTGCCGGGAATTTCACCTGCTCTGCCACCGCGCGGCGGGCATCCGCCACATAAGAACCGATGTCGCGATCCCTTATATCGACGAAGATATAGGCGGAGAGCCGCGCATTCTCGGTACGTATCGCCGGTGCACCACGGCTGATACCGATGCGTGCCAGCTGCCCTAACGGAATCATCGCACCGCCCGGCGTAGCAACCAGCACTTCACGGGAAATCTGCTCCGGCGTGCTGCGCAAGTCGCGCGGATAACGCACCGAGACGCCGAAGCGCTCCAGCCCTTCCACCGTGGTGGTGACACTCTCCCCGCCCAAGGCGGTTGATATCACATCTTGCACTTCGCCCACGGTCAGGCCGTAACGCGCCAACGCCGCACGATCCGGCTCAATGTCGAGATAAGAACCCCCGGTGAGCCGCTCGGCAAACACACTGCTGGTGCCGGGCACTTTTTTCACCACCTCCTCGATGGCTTTGGCCAGCGTATCCATTTCATCCAGATTGTGGCCGAACACCTTGATACCGATCGGCGTTCTGATGCCGGTAGAGAGCATATCGATGCGCGCCTTGATCGGCATGGTCCAGGAGTTCGCCACGCCGGGGAATTGCAACGCCTTATCCATTTCGGCGATCAGCTTATCGGTGGTCATGCCGGGCCGCCAGGTTTCCTGCGGTTTCAAATTGATCACTGTCTCAAACATCTCCATAGGTGCGGGATCCGTCGCTGTCTGCGCGCGTCCGGCCTTGCCATACACCGATTCGACCTCGGGGAAAGACTTGATGATCTTGTCCTGAGTCTGCAACAGTTCCGCCGCCTTGGTGACCGACATCCCGGGCAAGGAAGCCGGCATATAGAACAGCGTACCCTCGTTGAGCGTCGGCATAAATTCGCTGCCTAAACGCAGCGCAGGATAGGCGGTCAGTCCCATCAACAAGAGCGCCGCAAAGATAGTTGATTTCTTGCGGCGCAGCACGCCGGTGATGAGCGGACGGTAGGCAGCGATCATCCAGCGGTTGAGCGGATTTTTTGCCTCCGGCATGATTTTTCCGCGGATAAACAACAACATCAACACGGGCACTAAAGTGATCGACAACAGCGCGGCTCCTGCCATCGAAAAAGTCTTGGTGTAGGCTAAGGGCGAAAACAAACGCCCCTCCTGCGCTTCGAGCGTGAATACAGGCAAAAAGGAAACGGTGATGATCAATAGCGAGAAGAACAAGGCGGGACCGACCTCCTTGCATGCGGCTATCATCGCCTCCATCCGCGCAGAATTCGGAGCGCCTGTCGATTCATACTGACTTTCCAGTCTTTCCAGATGTTTATGCGCGTTTTCTATCATCACGATCGCCGCATCCACCATCGCACCGATTGCGATCGCGATCCCGCCCAGACTCATGATATTGGAATTCATCCCCAACAGATGCATGGCGCTAAAGGCGATCAGCACGCCGACCGGCAGCATCACGATCGCCACCAGCGCACTTCTGGCGTGCATCAGAAACACCATGCACACCAGGGCGACGATCAGACCTTCTTCGAGCAGCGTGTGCTTGAGGGTATTGATGGCGCGCTGTATCAACTCGGAGCGGTCGTACACAGCCCGTATGCTCACCCCGTCAGGCAGACCTGAAGCAACCTCGGCGATTTTTTGCTTGACGTTGCCGATGACTTCCAGCGCATTCTGACCGTAACGCGCCATCGCGATGCCCGACACCACCTCGCCCTCCCCGTTCAACTCGGTAAGCCCGCGCCGCTCATCCGGCCCCAGCTCGACCCGCGCGATATCGCGCACCAGCACGGGCGTACCCTTGTCCGCCTTCACCACCAGATTTTCGATGTCCGACTTGCCGCGCAGGTAGCCGTGCCCGCGCACCATGTATTCGGTCTCGGCCATCTCCAGCACGCGCCCTCCCACGTCGCGATTGGATTCACGGATCACCTGAGTGACGCGGGACAGAGGGACATCGTAGGCGCGCAGCTTGACCGGATCGACCGTCACCTGATACTGCTGCACAAAACCGCCGATGCTGGCCACTTCCGCCACGCCGTGCGCCGAAGTCAGTTGATAGCGCAGAAACCAGTCCTGTATGGTGCGCAGTTCGGCCAGATTGTGCTTCTCACTCTGCAACGCATACTGATACACCCAGCCCACGCCGCTCGCATCGGGCCCCAGTTGCGGCGTAACATTTTTAGGTAAACGCCCCGCGATGCTGTTCAAATACTCAAGGACGCGGGATCGTGCCCAGTAGATATCGGTGCCATCCTCGAAAATCACATAGACGAAGGACGCACCGAAGAAGGAGAAGCCGCGCACTACACGGGATTTGGGCACCGCCAGCATCGCCGTGGTGAGCGGATAAGTGACCTGATCCTCGATAACTTGCGGCGCCTGACCTGAATATTCTGTATAAACAATCACTTGCACATCAGACAGATCGGGAATGGCATCCAGCGGCGTCCTGATAACGCTGTATATGCCCGCCAATACGATGAACAGAGTGGCAAGCAATACCAAAAAGCGGTTGCGTGCCGACCAATCTATGATTTTATTTAACATGAGGCAGACTCCAGAAGAGCGTCAGGCAGATTGAAGTCGACACGACCCCGCTGCAATACAGATTTATTCACCCAAACTGTCATCGCGAGCGAAGCGCGGCAATCTGGCGCGATGAAACAACTCGATTCATGCCAAGTGCTTTGCGCTTGCACTCAAGAACAACAGTATTTTCAAGGATGATGCATGTGATGCATATGTTCACTCTGTTTGGGAGCCGCCTTGGTCAGCGGTTTTACTTCAGCCACCACCTCAACGTTGACAGTAGCCTCGCTGCCCGACTTGATATTCAATGTCAGCGGCAAACGATCCCCTTCCTTGAGGGGAGCCTGTAGACCGATCAACATCAGGTGATAGCCCTGCTCGCCCAAGTTTACACGCTTGCCGGCCGGCAACGCCACCGACTTCACCTCGCGCATTTTCATCATGCCATTCTCATGAGTCATGCTGTGCAACTCTGCCGATTTGCAACTGCTGCTGGAAAAGCCGATCAGTTTCGCTTCCTTGTCGCTGGTAATCGTCATGTCCACCATCGCCGCATCCTGTCCTGGGGCGGTAGCACGTGACCAGGCACCGTCTACCTGAATTCCTCCCGCAAAAACACTGCTGCTCAGCAACATGGCACCAAACAGTGCGCCCCACCTATTGAGTTGATTCATGGTAAATTCCTGCCAGTGATTAAAGTGGCCGATTATACCCGCGCTCAGACCAAAAGGAATTCATATAGCCCGCGCATCCGGTTGCACCGCGACTTTCCAGCCCGTTAGCGATACAACTGCGACAATATGTCGCACCAACTGACCCAGCACAGCGTTTACAATTCCGATATGACTCTATTCTCCTCCTTGCCCGGCCATGTCCAGTTACGACGACTGGTCAATTTGCGCAGTTTCGCGGTTGCAGCGCAACTGATTACTCTGGCCGCTGTCTGGACAATTCTCGAACTGTCACTGGAATGGCTGCCGATGCTAGCCGTCATCGCAACGCTAGCAGGCATCAATCTGGTGACTTTTTTTAGACTGGGCAACAGCAAACCTGTCGGCAGTCTGGAAATTTTTATACAGCTGAGCATAGACGTATTCGGACTGAGCGTGCTGCTGTATTTTGCCGGCGGTTCGACCAACCCCTTTGTTTCCCTGTATCTGTTGCCGCTGGTCATCGCTGCAGCCACGCTGCCGTCCCATTTTACCTGGGGCATGGCCGCACTCACCACCGCCTGCTACAGCTGGTTGATGGTCTATTACATCCCGCTGCCCCACAATCATCACGACATGGACAGCGCCTTCAATACTCATGTGATGGGCATGTGGCTGGGTTTTGTCATCAGCGCCGTGGTAGTGGCCTATTTTGTCGTTAAGATGGCTGAAGCCGTGCGTAGCCGTGACAAATTGCTGATCAAGGTGCGCGAAGAAATACTGCGCAATGAACGTATCGTGGCGCTGGGTACTCAGGCGGCCGGCGCTGCGCATGAACTGGGCACACCGCTCTCCACGATGGCCGTGATCATAGGCGAATTGCAGCATGATGCGCGGCTGCCGGAGTTGCAAGAGAGCCTGACCCTGCTCGACGATCAGGTACGAGGCTGCCGTCGAATTCTCGACAAAATGATGCTGAATGCGCAGGAACATGGCACCACAACACTGCAAACAGCCGATGCGTTGATGGCTGAAGTGCTCGATGAATGGCAATTGTTGCGACCTGCCGCTCAGTATCGTTATGACAACAGTGCGGCGCAGCCCTCTCCGCTGATCCAGACCGACCTCACCTTGCGTGCCGCGCTGATGAATCTGCTAAACAATGCAGCCGATGCAAGCCCCGCGAGTATAGAAATTATCACCAGTCAGAACAGCCATCATTTCATACTGGAAATTCGCGACTGGGGTGCGGGACTGAGCGAAGAAGTTGCGCTTAAGGTCGGCTCTGCCTTTTTTACCACCAAAACAGAAGGTCGCGGTTTGGGATTATTTTTAGCTAATGCCACCATCGAACGATTAGGTGGTCTGGTACGTCTGTATAACCGCGAAGGGGGTGGCGCCACCACCAAACTCACGCTCCCTCTCGCTCACCCACACTCCATTGAAAGTACACATGAAGCAACCGGACGACACATGCCAGGTTAACGAAGAGTCCGCCTCCCTTTTGCTGGTGGACGATGATAAAACCTTCTGCAAGGTACTGAGCGCGGCACTGGTCAGGCGCGGCTATTCGGTCTGCATTGCACACAGCGTAGAACAAGCCATACCGATGGCGCAGTCGAACCCGCCTGAATATGCCGTCGTCGATCTGAAAATGGGTGGCGCACCGGGGCTGGCGCTGGTGAAGGTATTGCACGAACTCGATCCCAACACCCGCATCATTGTCTTAACCGGCTATGCCAGTATCAGCACCGCTGTCGAGGCGATCAAACTGGGCGCAACGCAGTACTTATCCAAGCCGGCCAATGCCGATGAAATCGTCGCGGCTTTTGACCATACACCGGATGGCGACGCCCCGCTCGAACTACATCACACGCAAATCGAGCATTTGGAGTGGGAGCACATTCAGCGTGTGCTGCGCGAACAGGAAAACAACATCTCCGCTACCGCTCGTGCGCTTAATATGCACCGCCGCACCTTGCAACGCAAACTGAACAAACCGCCGCTGCGTTTAGATTCAACCTCAGACTAAGGATTGCTGCGGCCGGACTCTTGGCACACAACCACGCATATCATATCACTAGCGTCCGGTTAAATTCCGTCTAAAATCAATTGGCTATCAAATTGACTGGCATATGAAGTGTTGAGGTAAGCTGAAAAAAATGGACACCAATGTTTTGATAAACTTGGATCGGAGGTGCCAGATGAAGCAAAGAATTCCTAAAGCGATTTACAGTAAAGAGTTGCGTGAGCAGGCGGTCAAGCTGATGACGGATGAGAAGTTGGGGTTGCAGGAAACGGCCAAGCGGTTGTCCCTGCCGCCCTCTACGTTGAATTACTGGTTGCGTGCAGCAAAGAATGGTCAGTTAGGCGAAATTGGCAAAATGCAGCGTCCGCTGACTGAAGTTGAGTTGGAACTTGCCAAAACTAAGCGGGAACTGGCCGAAGTTAAGATGGAGCGAGATCTGCTAAAAAAAGCGGCAGCGTACTTTGCGAGGGGAATTCGGTGAAGTACGCGATGATGAAATCGTTGCATGAGGATTATCCTATGCCGGTGATGTGCCGAATTTACGAGGTATCCATGAGCGGTTATTACGCCTGGCTGAGCCGCTCGCCGTCACTTCGCGCTCAGGAAGATGCGCGGCTTGAGTTGGAAATTCGTGCTGCACATCAAAGAACGCGACAAACATTCGGTCCAGAAAGGCTTAAAGATAATCTGAATAAAAATGGCGTAAATACAAGTATCTACGAAGTAAAGCGGCTGAGAAAGAAGCTGGGTATACGTTGCAAGCAGGTAAAGAAATTTAAGGCGACGACGAATTCAAACCACAATATGCCTGTTGCCCCGAATCTGCTTGAACAGAAATTTAGCGCCACGGCACCGAATAAAGTTTGGCTGACGGACATTACCTACGTTCAGACTGATGAGGGTTGGCTTTATCTGGCGGGTCACAAGGATATGTTCACCGGTGATCTGGTCGGCTACGCGATGAGCGAACGCATGACTAAAAATCTGGTCAGTCAATCGTTATTCCGGGCAGTTGCTGAGAAACGCCCGCCACACGGACTAATCCATCACTCGGATCGTGGTAGTCAGTATTGCGCACATGAATATCGTAAATTGCTCGACCAGTTCGGCATGGTGGCGTCGATGTCGCGCCGGGGAAATTGCTACGACAATGCGCCGATGGAAAGCTTCTGGGGCTTGTTAAAAAACGAGCTGGTACACCATGAAAAATTTAAAACTCGTGCAGAAGCCATCGAGGCGATCACGGAATACATCGAAATTTTTTATCGGCGGGAACGTACACAGGCACGGTTGGGCTATCTATCACCAGCCGCTTTTGAACGCCAATACTACGAAAATTTGTTGGTAGCATGAACCCATTGGTATCCATTATTGACGACCTACCTCAGTATCGGTAAGCGCGGCTTTCACGCTACCAACATCATATCCAGCACTGAAATCACTGTACGCGGCCAAGGCTAATTGCGCGTTTAAAAAGTAGTCTTGAATGGTGTTCATTATTTGCTCCCGTCGAAGTTATTGTTGTTATCCAGCACAAAGGGTTTAACCAAAATCTCACGAATCAAATTGCCACGTTCTTGCCTTCCTAGGCATGATGTTCCGCCAATGCCACGCGGCTCACCTAACCGTCCAAAAAAAACATTCCACCACCACAGCCCGCCACGCGGGTTGTAATCCACCACGGTAGCGAGCTTGGTGTTGGTCTGGTGATCAATCAAATCAAATTGTCTTATTCGTACCAGCAGCGGCCAGTAGCCAATATCTCGGTCACCAGGACCGATACTTAATTCGTAACGATCACCAAAAATTTTCTTATCCAAACTGCCATATTTATCCAAATACAGCGGCTTTCCCGTCTTCTGGTCAAACAGCTTGGGGGCTAGCTTCACGGTTTGATAAACCGTCAGCCCGATATCCGGTGCGGTGGTACACACATAACGGTGATAACCCATCGCCAGAATCGAATCCCATGTCGGTAACAATATCCAGAAAATGATCGTCAACCGGAACGGCCATTTTGATAAAGAAGTATTTCGAACCCAACGTACACACTGTGTCGCCAGCGACAAATAAACAATTAAAACCACAATCGCTATCAATAAAAAAATCGCGCCCATTTCACGCCGCCTTCTGGTCGTCTTGATAGAACGAATCATTCGCCGATATTTGGTCGGTGAATTCGACACTATGGGTGGCGAAATCATACAGGTCGAGCGAGCTATTAGCATTAACCGTGGTGTAGCCCAGCGCTTCGCCCTGAACGTTGAAATCGAGAACATTACTCTCGTTCGGAATACCGCCACTGGCTGCTGCATTTATGAAATTGTTCAACCCTTGCAAATCCTGAGTGCCATACCCCTTACCGGAAAGATAAGTCATCAGCTCGCTTGCTACCGCTGCTGTGGCAGAGCTCCTGAAGGGGGCCTGGTCGAAGGTCACGGCAGTTTCATTAAACATCACCGCCATCAGTGATGCCAGCCCTCCACCCAAGGAGTGACCAGTGAAGCTGATAGTTGTGCCAGCCGGGGCTGTTGCTTTGATTTGCAAATAATAGTCGGCAGCTTGTTGGAGTTGTGTTGAGGTTACGCCGAATGCGCCGCCCACATTTGCCCACCAGTCAACTGCTGTCGCTGTGCCAGCGAAAGAGATGACGATTTCAGTGCCATTCTGAAATTGCGATACCTCAAATCCACTGTCTTTATTCACCACATGCTCTAACTCACGCCAATTTGTCGGAGCAGGTATCCAGTTAATCGGTGCACGTGTATCTTGGTAAACATTACCTGCCATTAATGCGTAGTCAATTACTGTTGCCATTTCGTTCTCCTTGAATAAGCTCTCTTGCGTAGAGGGTTACTATTCTGTCAATTTATTTCAGATAACTTGGTTTGCTACTGCATTTTTTGTTGATTTGATCGAAACTTTTTTATTCGTTCGACATAGCTTGGGGTAGCCCAAACACCTTCAAAAAACACCCACTCTGGACAAACCGCGTTCGCCACCGGCTCCCGCAGGATAGTTTTAGCTGTTTCAGCAATATTGCGGCCTCGCATCTGTTCTTTAACCTGTTCCACGGTGTAATAGGACTTGAGCCCACGGGAATCCGGCCTGCTCATCATG
>JBAZVL010000011.1:0-71882 GCA_041660905.1 Gallionella sp. | reverse complement strand
TACATATAAACAGGGCGTTGCGTCAGTTTTTAAAGGCGCTAAGCGGTAATACACTGAAACAATAAGTCAGTCAGGGGAACACAGGGGGATAGTCAGGGGTGCACAGGAGGCAGTCAGGGGAACACAGAGGGACGGCAGGGGCCATATACAGCTTGGCGAAGCGCACCCTTGACGCAGCGTAGATGCAATACGCTGTGGCATGGTTGTGAGCGCGGCATTTCTGCGCTTACAACCTGCAAGCTAGCTTTTTCAGCGCCATATTTACGCGGATTTACACCGCAGCCAACATGAAAAAAATTGATAGGCTTAGTATGTTTTTACTTTTTGCTCAGTTGCAAAGAAACACCCAGCGACTTCCACTGCTTTACTTCTTCCTGTAAGGCGGCTTCGGTCAGGGGGTTTAGTTTTAACCATGCCGGCGAGACAGATAAGCCGTACTTCGTGCCGTTAAGATTCAGCACAATTTCAGGCAGTGCGACATCACTGCGATTGCGATAGAACAAGGCGGCAAGCCGCAGACTCATCGCCAGCGCAACGTCCTCCGTTTCGGTCAGTAAACCTAGTAATTTTTTTAAATTACCGCGATGTGCCATCGCCAGCAGGCTTAAACGCACCTGTTCCTTCTTTGAGAAGCCCGGCATATCCGCATTGGCGAGGATGTAGGCGGTGTGTTTGTGATAGCCGCTGTGAGCGACACGGATGCCAACGCCGTGTAAATGGGCTACCCAGCCTAAAATTTGCAGCGCCGATTCGTTCGGGTTTTCCCCAAGTAGCTGCTCTGCCAGTTCCCCGGACAGGCGATTGACTCGTTCAGCCTGTTTTACATCGACGTGATAACGTTTCATGAAATGCAAAACCGTCACATCGCGCATGTCGTTGTTGTGAAATCGACCCCACAAGTCGTACAGTACGCCTTCACGCAGTGCGCTCAGCGCCAGTTGCATCTGATCGATGTTCAGTTCGCTAAAGGCGGCGTACATGATGGCGAAGCCGCCGGCCAAAGCCGGTAAACGATCCGCCCGCACCCCGATCAGGTTCAGTTGTTGTATGTCGCCGGCCTGGATCATGTGCGCGCGCAGCTTGTCCAGTCCTTCGCGCGTGATGCCATTTTTGCTGTAGCCGTTTAACTCCAGTATTTCGGCGATGGCCTTGGCTGTGCCCGATGAGCCGATCGCGCGCTGCCATTGTCCCTGATAATCGGCGACGATGGCTTGCAACTCATTGCGGGCGGCCAGTTCCGCTTGCAACATTCTTTGCTTGGTGATTTTTCCATCGGGAAAATAGCGGGCACTGTAACTGACGCAGCCCATATTCAGGCTCTCCAGTTGAATCGGATTCAAGCCCCGGCCTATGATGAATTCAGTCGAACCGCCACCGATGTCCATCACCAGCAGATTGTCGTCGGACTGCGGCAAACCGTGTGCTACGCCCACGTAAATCAGGCGCGCTTCCTCCCGTCCGTAGATGACTTCAATCGGGAATCCCAGGGCCTGTTCAGCTTTTACGATAAATTCAGCAGCGTTTTCTGCGACGCGTAACGAATTTGTTCCAACCACCCGGACGGCTTCTGGGGGAAGGTTGCGCAATCGTTCAGCAAACCGGGCCAGTGCGGCCAGAGCGCGTTGCTGAGCGCCCTCTTCCAGATAGTTATCTGCCGTGAGACCCGCCGCCAGTCGCACCGGTTCGCGCAACCCGTCCAGCATATACAGCTGTTCGCCCTCTACTCTGGCGATTTGCAGACGAAAACTGTTGGAGCCTAAATCAACGGCGGCCAGGACTGGTTGTTGTTCCATTAGCGCTCTTGCTGAACTTCACGGTCGATTTCATCTGCGCTGACATGACGCACATCGCGCCCCTTGACCATGTAGATCACGTATTCGGAAATATTCTTGGCATGGTCACCGATACGCTCGATTGCTTTTGCGACAAACAGGATTTCCAGCGAGGAGGTGATCGTGCGTGGATCTTCCATCATGAAGGTGATCAGATAGCGCATGATGGCGCGGAACTCTTCATCCACCTGATCGTCCTGGCGCACCACATCGGCAGCCATCACGACATCCAGACGGGCAAAGGCGTCCAGCGATTTGCGTAGCATATCCACGGCAATTTCCGAGGCGTGCTTGATTTCGTGATAGCGGGGAATCGCCAGCCCGTGTTTCTGCGACAGCATTTTGGCCATGCGGGCGATTTTTTCGGCTTCATCGCCGATGCGCTCCAGATCGGTAATCGTCTTGACCACCATCATCACCAGACGCAAGTCGCTGGCGGTCGGCTGGCGGCGCGCGATGACCTGGCTGCACGCGTCGTCGATCTTGACTTCCATCGCGTTGACGCGGGCGTCGTCTTCGATCACGCGGTTCATCAGGGCGATATCACCGCTCACCAGAGAGACAACGGCGCTCTTGATCTGGCTCTCTACCAGGCCCCCCATTTGCAGCACATAAGCACGGATAGCTTCGAGTTCTACGTCGAATTGTTTGGAGGTGTGATCGCTACTGGACATGGCATTCCTCGATATGAATGGTAAACGTTGCAGTCTATAAGGTGATTGTGAACAGTTTGTTACAACGTTCCACTATTTTCCGGCTACGCCCACTAAAGGGCGTAGATCTCGGGTGTACTACGCCGTCATGGTCTTGACGCCTTCCGGTGTGCCCAGCAACAGCACATCAGCTCCTCGGCGGGCAAACAATCCGTTGGTGACGACACCCGCGATGTGATCGAGGGCGGATTCGAGTTCAACCGGATTCAAGATTTGCAGGCCGTGTACGTCAATAATAATATTACCGTTATCGGTAGTAAAGCCCTCGCGCAACATGGGCTGCCCACCTAAGGCGACCAGTTGACGTGCAACCGAGCTGCGTGCCATCGGAATCACTTCGATAGGCAGCGGAAATTTGCCCAGCACATCGACCAGTTTGCTCGCATCGCACAGGCAAATAAACTTGGTGCTGGCGCCGGCTACGATCTTCTCGCGGGTGAGCGCGCCGCCGCCGCCCTTCACCATATGCATATGGCGGGTGATTTCATCCGCGCCGTCCACATAAACCGGCAAATGCCCGGCTTCGTTCAGCGACAGCACTTCGATGCCGTGGCTTTGCAAACGCTTGGCAGACGCCTCGGAGCTGGCTACCGCGCCGCGTATCTTGTTTTTGATTTTGCCCAACTCATCGATAAAGAAATTGGCGGTTGAACCGGTGCCCACACCCACGATACAGTCGGCAGGGACATATTCAATGGCCGCCTTGGCAACCGCGCGCTTTAAATCGTCTTGACTCATCATTTTTTGTTCCTCTCTGAAAGTATTGTTATGTGGGTGTAATTATTGCAGGAAAACGCCGCTTTGGGGTAAGTCATCATTTTGTTAGCGATGCGCCACGCCTTTTCGATTGGGGCGGTGGTAAGATTGCACCTATATTTCAAACCGTCGGGAAGAATGAATATGTCAGAAAATACCGCAAGCATGCTGCACGCAACGACTCCTTTTCATGATCAGAAACCCGGAACCTCTGGCTTGCGCAAGCGCGTCCCGACTTTCCAGCAAACGAATTATCTGGAAAATTTCGTTCAGGCAATTTTTGACAGCATCTCTCCACCGCCGGGTTCGACGCTGGTCGTCGGCGGTGACGGACGTTTTTATAACCGTGAAGCGATCCAGATCATCCTCAAGATGGCGGCAGCGAATGGGTTTGGCCGCGTGCTGGTGGGGCAGGGCGGTATCTTGTCCACGCCCGCTGCCTCCTGCGTGATCCGCAAGTACCAGACTTACGGCGGCATTATCCTGTCGGCCAGTCACAATCCCGGCGGCCCGGACGGCGATTTTGGCATCAAATACAACACGGCGAATGGCGGCCCCGCCCCTGAGAAAATCACCGAAGCGATCTTCGAGCTGAGTAAAAAAATTACCGAATATCGCTTGATCGATGTGCCTGATGTGGCACTCGATACGATCGGTGAATATGCGATCGGCGATATGGCTGTTTCGGTGATCGATCCTGTGGCGGATTACGCCGAACTGATGGAGTCGCTGTTTGATTTCGGCGCGATTCGTAATTTGCTGGCAGGCGGATTCCGCATCAAGTTCGACGCGATGCATGCGGTCAACGGCCCTTACGCTCGCGAAATCTTTATCAACCGTTTGGGCGCGCCTGAGAGCAGCATCATGAATTGCGTGCCGCTGCCTGATTTCGGCAACGGTCATCCCGATCCTAACCTGACTTATGCGCACGAGCTGGTCGAGATCCTCTACGGCGATAATGCGCCTGATTTCGGTGCGGCTTCGGATGGCGATGGCGACCGCAATATGATTTTGGGCAAAGGTTTCTTTGTCACGCCTTCCGACAGTCTGGCGATACTGACCGCGAATGCAAAATTAGCGCCCGGCTATCGCGCAGGCTTGGCCGGGGTGGCGCGCTCCATGCCGACCAGTGCGGCGGCCGATCGCGTCGCGAAAGAACTGGGGATTCCTTGTTACGAGACGCCGACCGGCTGGAAGTTCTTCGGCAATCTGATGGATGCGGGCAAAGTCACGCTGTGCGGCGAGGAGAGTTTCGGCACAGGTTCATCGCATATCCGCGAAAAGGACGGCTTGTGGGCGGTGCTGTTCTGGCTGAATATCGTCGCCAGCCGCGCACAGTCGGTCGAAGCCATCACGCGTGAACACTGGGCGCATTACGGTCGTAATGTCTATTCTCGTCACGACTTTGAAGCGATTCCGACCGAAGCCGCGAACGGCGTGATGAAGCATCTCAAGGATAGTTTTGCCAGCTTGCCCGGCCAAAAGCTGGGTCGCTACACCGTCGATGTTTGCGATGATTTCAGCTACACCGATCCGGTCGATGGTTCGGTCAGCACAGGGCAGGGCATACGCATCATCTTCACCGATGGTTCACGCATCGTGTTCCGTTTGTCGGGTACGGGGACGGAAGGCGCGACCTTGCGCATCTATCTGGAAGCCTATGATCCGGATGTGGCGAATCACCACCTGGACGCGCAAGTTGCGCTATCGGAGTTGATCGGTATCGCGGGCGATCTGTCTCAACTGGTTGCCAGAACCGGCCGTTTACAACCTACGGTAATTACATAACTTTTTGATTATATTGATTTTTATGTTTATGTAAGCCGAGGGTGTTTGTGATGATTAAACATTTGGGTATCGCCGTTATCTTGGTGCATAGCAGCCTGTTTGCCGGCTGTACTTCGCAGCAACTTTATGCGACGGGTCAGGAATATCAGCGTAACCAATGCCAGCATATTCCTGACAAAACTGAAAGTGACCGCTGTCTGGACAAGATTGTCCCTGACAACGCGAGGTAAAAGGGACTGAGGCTAAAGGAATGGCTGCCCTTATATTTGCTCGGCAATATTTAAATAGGTACGAGCTCACCCCTCTCAGCAATGTCGTTAATCTCAGCCCCTTTAGGGAAGCATATCCTCAGTAGGTCGTTAGGGAAGCGCTGATTTATTCGGTTTTGTCATTCCCGCGCAGGCGAGAATCCAGTTAAATCAAGGCACTGGATCTCCGCTTTGCGAGCAGCCGCCTAGCGGCTTGCCTGCTTAACCTGTTTTCGCGGAGACGACGAATAAATCCGCATCTCCTTAGGTTTGCTTTGGCAGACTCAGGACGTAAAAAAGCCCTTAAGGCTATATACCGTAAGGGCTAGAAGGACTTTTCAGGACTGCTTAAAACTGCTTTTTGGTGCGCTCGGCGGGAGTCGAACCCACGACCCTTGGCTTCGGAAACCAATACTCTATCCATCTGAGCTACGAGCGCGTATGTTGAAACAACGGTGATATGCTGAATTTGAAAAGACGATGATGCGATCAAAGCAACGTGCTTTTTCAAAACATCGCGCAGCATAGCGGTTTTTGTTCATTTCGTCCACGATGAGCGTGCAATCGCCACGCGAAGCCGGTAAAAAGTGCTATCTTTGCACATTCGACTAATTCGCCCTGCCGCCATGTTCGTTAATCCAGATACAGAGACTATTCGCCAGCTCCTCAAACAAATTCACACTGTGGCTGTCGTCGGCTTATCAGCCCATGAATCCCGTCCTAGCTTCCGGGTGGCACAAGGCCTGCAGAGCCTGGGTTATCGCATTGTTCCGGTGCGTCCCATGGTGACTGAAGTGCTGGGCGAGCGTGCCTATGCGGATCTGGAGAGCCTGCCTGAAGTCCCGGATATCGTGGATGTGTTTCGCGCAGCCGAACATGTGCCCGAAATCGTAGAGAGCTGCATCCGCTTAGGGATTAAACGGATTTGGCTGCAAGAAGGCGTGGTGCATGAAGCGGCAGCAGAGCGTGCACAACAAGCTGGCATCACGGTGGTGATGGATCGCTGCCTGTGGCGCGACCGGATACAACTGGGTGTGCAATGAGTGAGCGTTGCGTCTGGGCGGGAGACGATGCGTTGTACCAGCGCTATCACGATAGCGAATGGGGCGTTCCGCTGTTTGACGACCGGCAGCTGTTTGAGTTTTTGATTCTGGAAGGTGCGCAGGCCGGCTTGAGTTGGATTACTGTGTTGCGCAAACGCGAAAATTATCGCGCTGCCTTCGATGATTTCGATGCGGAGCGCATTGCGGTTTATGACGCGAATAAAATAGAATCTCTGCTGCAAAACTCCGGTATCGTCAGGAATCGCCTCAAGGTGCAGTCGACGGTTATCAATGCACAGCATTTTCTGCAAATTCAGCGTGAATTCGGCAGTTTCGCCCGGTTTATCTGGCAGTTTGTCGATGGACATCCTAGGCAAAATTCGTGGCGCAGCCTGGCCGATGTACCGTCGAGCACGCCCGAATCCGATGCGATGAGTCGCGAGTTGAAGCGACGCGGATTCAAGTTTATCGGCACGACGATTTGCTATGCTTTTATGCAGGCAACCGGCATGGTCAACGATCACACAGAGCAATGTTTCAGGCATCAAGAAATCAAGGCGTTGAGTCCATCTGCGGGCACAACGCAAAACCTATAGGAATCAATATGTTGTTAAAGTTCACCAAGATGCACGGCGCAGGCAACGACTTTGTCGTTCTGGACGGTGTACGCCAGCGCATCTCACTGTCCACCGAACAATTGCGTCTGTTAGCTGACCGGCATTTCGGCGTGGGCTGCGACCAGATTTTGCTGGTCGAAAAGGCACACGACACCAGCGCAGATTTTCGCTATCGCATATTCAATGCCGATGGCGGCGAGGTCGAGCAGTGCGGCAACGGAGCACGCTGTTTCGTGCGCTTTGTGCATGAACAAAAACTGACCAGCAAACCCGAGATCGTGGTCGAGACACACAACGGCCTGATCCGCCCGAGGCTGGAAGAAGACGGACGCGTGATGGTCAACATGGGCGCGCCGGTCTTCAGCGCGGAGCGCATCCCCTATACGGGCGGCGACATCGAGGTGATGCAACCGCTGGATGTGGCGGGTGAAACTATCATGATCAGCATTGTCTCGATGGGCAATCCCCATGCCGTACAAATCGTGGACGATGTAGAATCCGCACCGGTAGAAAAAACAGGTCCGCTGATTGAAAATCACCCCAGTTTTCCGAAACGCGTCAATGCCGGCTTTATGCAGATCATAGACAGACATCATGTGCGGCTGCGCGTCTTTGAGCGCGGCTCAGGCGAGACCTTATCCTGCGGGACCGGCGCTTGTGCGGCGGTGGTATCCGGCATCCGGCGCGGCCTGCTCGACAGCCCGGTGAGCGTCGCGACGCATGGCGGCACACTGACTATCGCGTGGGCGGGAATCGGCGAACCGGTATTGATGTCAGGCCCTGCGATCAGCGTATTTTCAGGCGAAATAAATTTATAAGGTACACAGCATGAATTCAGAAGACGTTGCACACTATTTAATCAACACCCCGGAGTTCTTCGAGGAATATGTCGAAACGCTGTCACAGATTACGCTGGCTCACCCGCACGGCGGACGCACCATTTCACTGAGCGAACGCCAGTTGCTGGCGCTGCGTGAAAAGAACAAGGGACTGGAACGTAAGCTGCACGATCTGCTGGCCTTCGCCAAAGAGAACGACGCGCTGCAACACAAGGTGCATGAATTCACCACCTCGCTGTTTGCCGCACGCGACTTAGCTACCTTGCAGGACTTGATCACACACCTGCTGCGCGATATTTTCGCCGTGCCGCATGCCACGTTGCGTCTGTGGCAAGTCAATCCACCCAGCATGGAAGTGCTGGTGTTCACCGACGGCCAGACGGCTCCTGTCTGCGTGCAACAGGCTGTACACGACACAGCCGACTGGTTTGGTGAAAGCGCGGCACAACTGAACTCCTTTGCTTATCTGCCGCTGCATGCCGGCAGCGTCTCCATCGGCCTATTGGTGCTCGCCTCCGAAGACAAGCAGCGCTTTTACCCCGAAATGGGCACGGTCTTTTTGCAACGCATCGCCGAAGCGGCCGAGAGCGCGCTACACCCGTATCTCGAATTAAAGTGAGCAACACAGCCACCAACCAGAAGTATCTGCAAGGCTATTTGGCGTGGCTGCTGAATGAGAAGCGTTACTCGAAGCTAACTGCCGAGAGTTACGCACACGACCTGAAAAATCTGTTTGAGCTCTGTGACGGCACGCCGCTGGGCGACTTGAAGGTTCACCATATCCGCCGCTATATCGGGCAATTACACAGCGGCGGATTAGGTGGGCGCTCACTGTCCCGCCTTCTGTCGGCTTGGCGCGGCTTCTACAACTATCTGCTGCGCGATCACGGTTTTGACAGCAATCCCTGTATTGGTTTGCGCGCGCCAAAATCGCCCAAGGCGCTGCCACAAGTGTTATCGCCTGATCAGGCGATCCGCATGGTGGATTTACCGGCGGACACCCCTGACGGCCTGCGCGACAAGGCGATGTTTGAATTATTTTATTCCTCCGGACTGCGACTGGCGGAGCTGGTCGATCTGAACGCGGATGCGATGCGCGCCGATATCCCCGCAGGCGAAGTGCGCGTGACCGGCAAGGGGCAAAAAACCCGCATCGTGCCGCTGGGTAGTTGCGCGATTGCAGCATTGCAAGCTTGGCTGACCGTGCGCCCGCAACTGGCAAATGCCGGTGAAATCGCGCTGTTCGTCGGCAGCCGTGGTGCGCGCATCTCGCCGCGCGTTGTGCAGTTGCGCATGAAACAATGGGGCATCAAACAGGGCGTCACCAGCAACGTCCACCCGCATGTATTGCGCCATTCGTTTGCCACCCATGTGCTGCAATCATCCGGCGACTTGCGCGCCGTACAGGAGATGTTGGGTCACGCCAGCATTTCCACCACGCAGGTCTACACGCACCTTGACTATCAATATTTGAGCAAAATTTACGACGCCGCGCATCCGCGCGCCAAAAGAAAACCATGACAGATAAAAAATCAAACAAATCAAACAGCAGGCCCTCAACGCCACACCGCGCGTCCCAGGGCAACCGCGATTTCCGCAAACGCACCCAGCGCAACGAACGCCCTGAATCGGCCAGCCCGGCCCGCACCGTGCCGGTACACGCCAATGCAGGCGGGCAGGCGGGAATATTCCTCAAAGAGGGACGTGAAAAATCGCTGCAACGACGTCATCCCTGGATTTTTTCCGGCGGCATCGAACACATCGACGGCGCACCTGCCAGCGGCGACACCGTGCCGGTGCGCGACTCGAATGGAAAATTTATAGCCTGGGCCGCTTACAACGCCGGCTCGCAAATCACCGCACGGCTCTGGTCATTGCGTGAAGATGAAGTCATCGACGCAGATTTTTTCCGCCGCAAAATCTCTCTCGCGATTGCCGCGCGCGTCGGGCTCAATTTAGACCGCGACAGCACCGGCATGCGCCTGATTCACGCCGAATCCGACGGACTGCCTGGCTTGATCGTCGATCAGTACGGCGATGTGATTGTGATGCAGATCGGCAGTGCCGGACCTGAGCGCTGGCGAGAAACGATCGCGGATGTTTTGCAGGAACTTCGCTCGCCAGTCTGTATTTACGAACGCTCCGACTCCGATTCTCGCGCTTTGGAAGGGCTGGAGTTGCGCAACGGCATACTGCGCGGCGAGTTGCCCTCCGCAGTGGAAGTCATTGAAAACGGGCTGCGTTTCGGCGTAGATGTGGCAGACGGACAGAAGACCGGTTTTTATCTGGATCAACGCGATAACCGTGCCTTGACCGAAGCGCTGGCCGACGGCTGCGACGTGCTCAACTGTTTCTGCTATACGGGCGGCTTCTCGCTGTACGCTTTGCGCGGCGGCGCCAAATCGGTTCTGTCGATCGACGCTTCCGCCGAGGCGCTGGAAATTGCGGCGCAAAACTTAAACCGCAACGGCTTGGATGCGGATCGCGCCGAGTGGCAGGACGCGGATGTCTTTGCCGCACTGCGCAAACTGCGCGATCAGGGGCGGACTTTTGATCTGATTATCCTGGATCCGCCTAAGTTTGCGCCTACCGCCGCCTTTGCGGAAAAAGCCGCACGCGGTTACAAGGACATCAACCTGCTGGGCTTCAAGCTGCTGCGCCCGGGTGGCTTGCTGTTCACTTATTCCTGCTCGGGTGGCATCAGCGAAGAGCTGTTCCAGAAGATCATCGCCGGTGCTGCGCTCGATGCAGGCGTGGATGCGCAGATCATTCACCATCTGCACGCCAGTGCAGACCATCCTGTGTTGCTGAGTTTTCCGGAAGGGGCCTATCTGAAGGGATTGGTGCTGCGAGTGGCAGGATGATCGCTGACGGATCTGCATTGCACCTAATTTAAACGGTCCAGTCTTCGATATGCAGACTGTCGACTTGGAAAATTGCACGGTCACTGGTCACCAGCACCGCGCCTGCAGCCAGTGCATGTGACGCTATCAACAGATCGAGGGAGCCGAGTATTTTTCCGCGGCTTTCCAACCCCGCTCTGACAGTGCCATAACATGCCGCCGTCTCGTTATTCCAGGGCAATACGTCGACGCGCAGTAGAAATTCTTTCACAACTGCATGGAGGCGTTTCGCTTCTGGGCGTTTCGCCAAACCGAAAAGCAATTCACCTTCGGTGATAGATGAAATGCACAGCGAAGTGATCGGAACGTCCTGCACACGCCGGGATACGACAGGATGCTTCTTAATCAAATGACTTACTGTGTTGGTGTCGAGCATGTACTGCATCATTCGCTCCACGCCGCAAAGGGGTCGCGGTCCGGTTTATCCTGAAGGCGCTCTTGCTCACTCAAAAAATCTGCCGGCACTTCGGTACTATTCAGTGCCGTAAAAAATCCATCCCAGTCAGCAGGCTTGCGCGACAGGATTACATCGCCAGTTTCCGGATCTCGGCGGACAAAAACCTCTTTAGTATCAAATCGATAGGCGGCAGGCAGACGAACGGCCTGGCTCCGTCCGTTAATAAACAATTTGGCTAGCTGGCTCATGTCTTTCTCCATTCGATTGAAGCCAAAGTATAAGCTCTCGATTGGTATATATCAAGGTATACAGCAGCAATCAAAGCCCGGCCAGCCAAAGCCTTATTCTGAGTCCCATTCCGGTGGTGTAGCCGACTTCGACGAAGCGAATTTTGCCGTCGGGTGCGACGATGAAACTGACCGGAACGGCGTGCACGCCCCATGCGCGGGCGATGCTGCCATCCGGATCGTTGACTACAGGAAATTCGATGCCCTGCTCACGCATATGGCTCGTCACGGCATCGGCTTTCCCGCTCTGCATCGCCACGGTGATCGCATTCGGATAATCTTTCGCGATGTCGGCAATCGAGCTTTGTTCGGTGCGGCAGATCGGACACCAACTCGCCCAGAAATGCACCAGTACAGGATGATCGGGGTGCGCTGGCAAGGTATAGGGCTGACCCGCCAGTGTCATTCCTTGCAACATGGGAGCTGCGCCGCTCACCATGTCGCGTTGCTGCCAGAGCCTTATGCCGGCGATCAGCAAGACGAACAGCAAAAGCTGGAGGATGCGACCGCGCCAGACTTTATTCACCACGTTTAAATTTCTCAATCTCGCGCCGGTCGCGTTTGGTGGGGCGGTATCGGAAGGTAGCGACATCGGGCTGAAGCTTGCGTTGTTCGGCAAATGCGGCACGGCGGGCAATGCTCTCTTCGGATTCGCGGTAGAGTTTTTGAGCGACTGGTGCCGGTCCGCGCATATTCGACAGCGCCAGCACAGTGATATCGAAGCGTGCCTGCCCGAAATGCAGCACCAGCTCATCTCCCACCGCGATAGTCTTGGCGGGTTTGACGCGCGCGCCATCAATCAACACGCGGCCATTTTCTATCGCATCGACAACCAGACTGCGCGTCTTGTAGAAACGGGCAGCCCACAGCCATTTGTCGATGCGCATTTTGCTGTCAGGTTCACTCATGCCAGCCACTTACCACTCTCAACTTCCAACTCCCAGTTTAGTGCATGCTCACCACGGGCATGAAGCCCAGTTTGTCGCGAAAACTCTCACGGCTGTTGCGCGCTTCCAACTGATTTGCGTAGGGGCCGATATGCACGCGTATCTTATTGTTTTGCGTGAACAAAACGAGTTGCTTGCCTATATTACCTAACTTGTTGCGCATTTCGGACTGAAATTTTTCAGCCGCTTCACGTGTGCTGAATGCCCCCAGTTGCAAAAAAGCGTTTCCTTTGTTTGGTGCAGGGGCGCTGGATTGCACAGGTTCCAGCGGTGTGCTTTGCACATATTCCGTTTTGGCGACGCCGTATGTGCTGGCATCGGCCAGGATGCTTTCAATTTCCACTGTGGAGCTGCCATGATTAGATAGCCCAAGCTTGTGTGCTGCCGTATAGGAAAGATCGATGGCACGGTTATGCATAAAGGGGCCTCGGTCGTTGATGCGTACGACCACCGATTTATTGGTGGACACATTGGTCACACGCGCATAACTTGGAATCGGCAAAGTCGGGTGCGCCGCCGTCATGGCGTACATATCGTATTTTTCACCGCTGGACGTGCGACGGTCGTGAAATTTTTTGCCATACCATGAGGCTACGCCACGCTGCTTAAAGTTGCCCGGTGTCTTTAGCGGGGTATAGGTCTTGGATAACGCAACGTAAGGGCGATTGGCGTAGCGATGCAGCGGCTCATTTTTCGGCACAGCATCGGGTATTTCATCCATATTTGCAGGCGGATTCGCACCCGGGCCATCACCGGCAAGATAACCGCCACTGCCGGGAATAGGCTTCGCGGGAGGTGCGACCAGCGTGTGATCTTCAATGGTTGCCGGCGCTTCAGTGCGCGACTCGATCGGGCGCTGAGAAGTCGTGCTACAAGCGGTCAGCAGCAGGGCGGCGAAAGACAGAATGCCAATTTTTACCAACATGTATTCTCCTAAATTTAGCGGATTCAGCTCTGAAGACTACTCATTGTATGCGATTTTGTGCCTGCACATCAGCCTCGCGGGTGATGTTTGGCGTGCAACTGTTTCAGGCGTTCACGGGCGACATGGGTGTAAATCTGCGTAGTGGAAATATCCGCGTGCCCCAGCAACATTTGAACTACGCGCAAATCCGCGCCGTGATTGAGCAAATGGGTGGCGAAGGCATGGCGCAAAGTGTGCGGCGAGAGCGGCTTGTCGACCCCGCCATGACGCGCATGCTTTTTGATCAGATACCAGAACATCTGCCGCGTCATCCCCTCGCCTCTTGCTGTGACAAACAGATCATCGGTGATTTGTCCGCCCAGCAACACGCCCCGGCCATCCTGCAAATAGCGCGCAAGCCAGTCCAGCGCTTCTTCTCCTAAGGGAACAAGACGTTCCTTGTTGCCCTTGCCGGTCACCCGCACGATACCCATATCCATGCTCACCTGACCGATATGCAATTCCACCAGCTCAGATACGCGCAAACCGGTGGCGTACAGCACCTCAAACATGGTGCGATCGCGCAACCCCAGCGGGGTCTGACAATCGGGAGCTGCGAGCAGTTGTTCGACATCCTGCTCGGTGAGCGTCTTGGGCAGATTGCGCGGCAGTTTAGGAGTATCGATTTGCAGGGTCGGGTCGACGGCGATCTTGTTTTGTCTCAGCAGATAGCGAAACAATCGCTTGAGGCTGGAGAGATTTCGCCCCGTGGAGCTGGCCTTGGCATTCTGCACTACGAATAAATCGGCAATATAGCCTTGAATATGCGCATGGGTGGTTTGCAGGATGCTCCCGACCTGATGAGCCTCCAGCCAGTCCGCGAATTTATTCAGATCGCGCCGGTAGCTGTCCAGCGTGTTGCGCGACAGGCCGTCTTCCAGCCAGAGCGTGTCGGAGAATTCATCGAGCAACTCAGCGTTGTTCATGATTCAGCAGCCAGCGTTTGATATTGAGCGGCGAACCTTCCGCGTGGTGCATGAAGCCGCCCAGACTGGATTTTCCGACCACACGATGGCAGGGAATCACGATGGGGATAGGGTTAGCGCCACAGGCTTGCCCGACGGCTTGTGCGCAGGAATGCAACTCGGCAGCCAGCTCTCCGTAACTACGCGTTTCACCTCGCGGTATGGATAACATGGCTTGCCAGACTTTTTCCCGATGCGCGCTGGCGGTGTAGCGTAACGGGATGATGAAGGGAGTATCCGGATCGGCAAAGTAGCCCATCAATTGCAGGCAAACGGCTTTGGCCATCGCGCTGACCGGTTGTTCTGGCAAATCGGTCGCCGCCAGAAAGTCGATACCGAGCAAAGCTGTGTCATCGCAATGAATGCCCAGTACACCGAAGGGAGCCGCCAGCTTTGCCTGATAAATCATCATAAACTTATTAAACAATAAGTTATATAATTTAACTCAGTTGCTGTCCATGTTCGCGGGTGGCAAAAAACTGCACCTTAGGCCAGCGTTCCTGAGCCAGACGCAGATTCACGCCGGAGTCAGCCAGATAGGCGTAATTCCCGTCCACATCCTTCGCCAGCCGGTTCTGATTGGCTTTGACGAATTCGGCCAGATGCGCCGCATCCGGACAGGTGACCCAACGCGCGGTTTGTATCCCGGCACGCTCGAACACCGCATCCACGCCGTATTCAGATTTCAAGCGATGTTCAACCACTTCAAACTGCAACTGACCCACCGCACCGATCAACGGGTTGCTGGTATCGGTCAACGGTTCAAACACCTGAACAGCCCCTTCTTCACCCAACTGGCGCAAGCCTTTTTGCAATTGCTTGGCCTTCATCGGGTCGCGCAGACGCGCGCGGCTGAACAGTTCAGGAGCGAAATAAGGAATGCCCTTGAAGGTGAGCGCTTCGCCTTCGGTCAGCACATCACCGATTTGCAACTGGCCGTGGTTGTGCACGCCGATGATATCGCCTGCATAGGCCTCATCCATGCGCGTGCGCTCATTGGCCATAAAGGTGACCGCATTGGCCAGCTTCATGTCCTTGCCGGTACGGCGGTGTTTGACCTTCATCCCGGAGCTGTAACGGCCGGAGCACACGCGCATAAAGGCGATACGATCGCGGTGATTCGGGTCCATATTGGCCTGAATCTTGAATACGAAACCGGTGAATGCAGGTTCAGTCGGCTGCACCATGCGCACATCGGTGGCACGAGGCAGAGGTGCCGGCGCCCAGTCGACCAGCGCACGCAGAATCTCGCGCACACCGAAGTTATTTACCCCGGAGCCGAAAAATACCGGCGTTTGCTGAGCGCGAAGAAACTCCTCAAGGTCGAACGATGCGCCCGCGCCCATCACCAGTTCAGTCTCGTCGCGCATGGTTTGCATCTCGCTCGGGCACTGCTTGGCTAATTGCTCGATTTCGGCCCCTTGCAGCACTTCGACCTCTTGTCCGGCCTTGGCTTCGCCCGGCAGGAAACGCAGCACCTGGTCGTTCAACAGGTGATACACACCCTGAAAGCGTTTACCCATGCCGATCGGCCAGGTCACCGGCGCGCACTTGATTTTCAGGACGGATTCGATCTCATCGAGCACTTCCAGCGGCTCGCGCACTTCACGGTCCATCTTGTTGATGAAGGTGATAATCGGCGTGTTGCGCAAACGGCACACTTCAAGCAGCTTGATGGTCTGCTCTTCCACGCCCTTGGCGGCATCCACCACCATCACGGCAGCATCCACGGCGGTCAGCACGCGATACGTGTCTTCGGAGAAATCCTGGTGACCCGGCGTATCGAGCAGATTGATCACGCAATCGTCGAAAGTGAACTGCATCACCGAACTTGCCACGGAGATGCCGCGCTGCTTTTCGATTTCCAGCCAGTCTGAGGTCGCGTGGCGTCCGCTCTTACGCGCCTTGACGGTGCCTGCCATCTGAATCGCACCGCCGAACAACAGCAGTTTTTCTGTCAGCGTGGTTTTACCCGCATCCGGATGCGAGATGATCGCAAAGGTGCGGCGGCGTTTGACTTCGAGCACAATGCCCTCGGCGCTCGGCGGCGCGTCATTAGTCAGGATTTCTTCGGATGTTTGAATCATGTTTTTATACCAAAATGCAAAAGGCTCGCTAAGATTTAGCAAGCCTAAAATTCAATACTCTAAATCGGGCCGCAAGATGGCCAAGTCGCGACATTATACAGTGCAATTTAGTCGAAATGCCGCTTGGCTTGCGTATTCCGGCCTGAAAGCCGGGACTTTAAATCGAACCGGAGTGCGGTTGAATCAGGGTTTGCGTTCGAACCGGGATTGGGCTGCGGCAAGCAGGCGCACCGTGGATTCTCCCTGCGGATGGCTTTGTGCAGTAGACATATAAGCATCACGCCGTTCGAACGCTTGCAGTTCATTGGCGGCACGCGCGGCGATGATGGGGTATAGCACCGAACTTTCGCCGTGTTTGATTGCCCTGAGTGCGGCTTTTTCGGCATCGGCATATCGCCCTTCGAAAAATGCGCGCAGCGCGACATCAAGCAACTTGCGCGAATTGTTTTTGGCCTGATCCAGTCTTATTTTCTGTACTGCAGCGGGCAACTGCGTGGTTGCTGTGAACAGATGGATCAACCAGTAGCCAAAACCGAAGATTAGAAGAAACAGCACGACAAACAGTTTAAGCGACAGCTCAATGCGATACGGCGGATACACAAGCAGCACATAAGCGGTATTTTGCAGCAGCGTGCTGAGCGCAACGGCTGCTGCAAATAACACCAGAATTGAGATCAGGTATTTCATGGCGCAGCCTTTTTGGGTGGCGCGCGTTTAGTCACGGTGTTTGTCGCGATGTCGTGGCTCAAGCGATAGTTACGAACCGCTTGCAGGCTGGCGCTGATATCGGGTAGTTCTATATCGATGCTGGCGGCATAGAGCGTGTCAAGTTCCTCCAGCAGACGTTTACCCTCCGCTGATTTGACGTCAAAGTAGCGGGTCGCCCAAAGCTTCGCGGTCTTGATTTCCTGTTTGTAACTGACTTCATCGCGTGAGAGCAGGGCTAGCCGTGCGGACACCAGGCGAATCTTCAGGTTTTCACGCAGAAAAAATTCCTGCTTGGGCGGCAGCAAGGCAATTTGCGATAGCCCCGTATTTTCGATGCGTACCAGTTGTTTGACCTCCTGCCAGATAGCGCGCAACAGCTTTTGCCAGTCTGCCTCGTCGGCTGCCGGCGTTGCGGGCTGTGCGATGATATTTTCGGATGGGCGATGCCGGTCTATCAGCGGAATTTCGTCGGTAGATGATAGTAATCTATTGATTTTTAGATTAATTCCTGAAATATCTACTTTTGGCAGGGCGCGCAATTTATCGATATCCTGACCGATGGGCTTGCGTAAGCTGCTGAAAGCAGGGCGTTCCATGCGCTGCAGGCGAATATCTGCGCTTTCCATCGCGATCAGGGCCGCTTTGACATTGCCGGAGAGTTGTAATTGCTGGCCTGCAATCAACAAGAGTTGTTCGACATCCGCCAGTGCTGTTTCGTCACGACTGACCGAGAGATTGTTGTACAGCGCTTCCAGAGCCGCACGCTGATTTTCAGCCTGAACATAATATGTTTCAAGCGTAGCCACCTTGACCGACATGGCGCGCAGATCGTCTTGGTTTTTGGCAATCAGAATTGCGTTGGCTTTAGCTGAGCCATCCATCTGGGCAATCTTCTCGGCTAATTCCTCACGCATCTGGCTGATCGCACGATGCCCGTCCAGCCATTGCCAGAGAAAGATCGCGACCAGCACCACTAGCGTCATTTGCGTGATGTTCATTTTTCCGACGATTCCTGCGATTGAATGCGCAGATGGCGGGGAGATGTCCGGTGCCTGATTGGTTTTATCGCTCATGTTCTGCCTTTGAAGTCTGATTTTGCGGTGATTATCCCGGCATCTTTGAGCAAGCCGGCGTACAGTCCGGCGTCGGTGCTGTCGGTGAGCCGCACTTGTGCCCAACCTTGTAAGCGAGCGCACTCTGCGATGCGTGGATGCGGCGCGAATAAGGGTAGGTTGCGCAGATGCTGATAGCCAGGTTGGCTGATAATTTGCCACAAATAGCCTAATGCCTCGCTGCTGGTCACGGTGATCGCATCCGCCTGTAAGAGTGTGCTCGTCTCGCCTTGCGCTTGGCCGCGCCGGTAGCAGGTGACATATTCTACAGTTGCGCCGCGCGCTTTGAGCGTGTCACCCAGCAGTTCGCGTCCGCTATCACCGCGAAAAATCATCACTCGCCATCCGTTGACTTCAGGTAAAAGTGCCAGCAGGCCTTCGCTGTCAAAGCGTTCACACGGCGCTATGATGTCGTTTACGCCATATTCGCGCAAAGCGGTCGCGCTTCCCTGTCCTATGGTGGCGATTTTTAAAGCGGGAGGCAGGGTGCCGAATTTTGCGATGGCCTCCATGCCGTATTTCACGGCATTCGGACTGATGAAAATCGCTAAATCGATATGGCCTAGTCGCTCGATTTGTTGTTGCAGCGTTTGCGTTTCCTGTATCGCTTCGATTTCCAGCAAGGGAAACAGCAAGGCCGTGCCGCCGGCTTGTTCTATGGATGAAGCAAGCGCCCGTGCCTGATCACGCGGTCGCGTGACCAGGATGTTCAAGCCTGCAAGGGGGCGGGCATGACCGGCGTTCATCGGCGGCTAGAGGTGCTTTTTAGCCATTGAGGGCGGCCAGGATTTCATCCGCGCCCTGCAAACGCAAGGTGTCGGCGATCAGATTGCCCAGTTCTTCCGGGTTTTCAATAGAGCCAGTCGACTCTGCACGCAAGATGCGTTGTCCGTCGGCGCTGGCGACAAAACCGCGCATCCGCAACTGACCGTTTTGTACTTCGGCGAATCCGCCTAAGGATACCTGGCAGCTGCCATTCAATGCACGGCTCATGGCGCGTTCTGCGGTGACACAGGCGGCGGTGTCCGGATGGTGCAGGGCTTGCAACACAGCGATGACATCGGGGCGATCGGCACGGCATTCGATGCCTAATGCGCCCTGACCTACGGCAGGCAGGCTGTCTTCGCTGGAAATGATGGCGCGGATGCGCGCGGACAGCCCCAGTCGTTTTAGTCCCGCAGCGGCCAGAATGATTGCGGCGTATTGGCCTTCATCGAGTTTGCGCAAGCGTGTCTGCACATTGCCGCGCAAAGGCTCGATGACTAGATGCGGGAAACGGGCGCGCAACTGGCTTTCGCGGCGCAGACTGGAGGTGCCTACCACGCTGCCGGCAGGCAAGGCGGCCAGATTCTCATAGTCATTTGAGATAAACGCGTCGTGCGGATCTTCTCGTTCGCCGATGGCCGCCAGCACAAAACCCTCCGGTAAGTTCATCGGTACATCTTTTAGGGAGTGAACCGCGAAATCGGCGCGTCCGTCTTCCAAGGCTGTCTCCAGTTCTTTGACAAACAGTCCTTTGCCGCCGATTTTGGACAGGCTGACATTTAAAATCTGGTCGCCCTGAGTCGTCATACCCAAGATGCTGACTTCGGTTTGCGGATATAATGCGCGCAGTCTGTCCCTGATGTGTTCGGCTTGCCACATGGCGAGCGCGCTTTCACGCGATGCAATAACCAGGCTAGCCAGTGGAGTGGGTGAGGTTGAAGGAGCTGGTCTCATCGAAATTTCCTGAATTTTATGATTAATCACGCGGTGCATTCTAACACGGAGGCTGCCGCGCTATTTTACCTATAACTGCGATGAACTTATTTTCTGCCCCAGCCGATATTTCCAGTAAAGATCTTCCTTTTCGCGATGATGTGCGCCTGCTAGGCCGCATACTCGGCGATACCCTGCGCGAACAGGAAGGCGAAGAAACCTTCCATCTGGTAGAAAACGTGCGTCGTTCTGCGGTTCGATTCCGCAAAACCCAGGACAGCCGCGACGGTGAACAGTTGGAGCAGATGCTCGATGCCCTGACGCCGGGCGAAACGCTGGCGGTGGTGCGCGCTTTTAGCTATTTCTCACAATTGACCAATATTGCCGAGGACCTGCATCACAACCGCCGTCATCGCGCACACCTGAAAGCCGGTTCGCCGCCTAAAGACGGTAGTTTGCTGCTGGCGCTGGACAGGCTGGAAGAAAAGCAGATCAGCGCAGAACAGTTGCAGTCGTTCTTAGACAGTGCTTTGATTTCACCGGTTTTGACCGCGCATCCGACCGAAGTGCAGCGCAAGAGCACGCTGGACTGTCATCTGATTATTTCCAGCCTGCTGTCCAATCGGGATCGCATCGAGATGACACCGGACGAGCTGGCTGACAATGAAATCGCCCTGCGCCGTTTTGTGCTGATACTCTGGCAGACACGCATGCTGCGCACCTCCAAGTTGACGGTGCACGATGAAATCAGAAACGGTCTGGAGTTTTACCGCTACACCTTCTTGAGCGAGATTCCCAAGATTTATGCGAATCTGGAAAAGCAACTGGAAGCGCGTTTCGACAAAAACATCAAGATCCCGCCGTTGTTGCGCGTGGGCAGTTGGATAGGCGGTGATCGCGACGGTAACCCATTCGTCACGCACGACGTCATGCAATATGCGGTTCAGCAGCACGCCTCGGTGGCCTTTGAGCACTATCTGAATGAGACGCATCTGCTGGGGACTCGCTTGTCGCTGACCGACCGCCTGGTCGAGGTGAGCGACGAATTGCGCCACTTATCGGATAATTCGCCGGACACAGCGGTCAGCCGGAGCGACGAGCCTTACCGTCGTGCGCTGGTGCTGATCTATTCGCGCCTGTCCGCAACGGTGGCGCAACTGGGGCTGGAAACGTCTCATTTGCCGCCGGTCGATGCGTCGGCTAAACCCTATGCTAATTCCGCTGAATTTATTGCCGACCTGGATATTTTGATCGATTCGTTGCATAAACACGGCGCGGTATATCTGGCGCGCGGGCGACTGGCGAATCTGCGCCGTTCCGCGCAAATTTTCGGTTTCCATCTGGCGCCGCTGGATATGCGTCAGCACAGCGCGATACATGAACAAACGGTCAGCGAATTGCTGGCTTTCGGTACGACCGTTAAAAACTATATTGAGCTCGATGAAGCCGCGCGTCGCGTGGCATTGCTTGAGATCCTGCAAAAGGGCGAGATTCTGATCGGGCCGCTGGAACAATATTCCGACGTAGTGCAAAGCGAGCTGCGCATCATGCAGGCGGCAGCTGACATTCATCGTCGTTTTGGCCGTGCAGCGCTACCCAATCACATCATCTCCAAGGCCGATGCGGTCAGCGATATGCTGGAGCTGGCGCTGATGCTGCAACAGGTGAACTTGCTCGAAGGCACTGCCTCTGCTCAGTTGCATATCAACATCATCCCTTTGTTTGAGACGATCGAAGACTTGCGCGGTTGCGGGCCGATTATGGATGATCTGTTCGCGATTCCTTACTATCGCCAGTTGCTGAGCAATCGCAGCAATACTCAGGAAGTCATGTTGGGTTATTCGGACAGCAACAAGGACGGCGGTTACATTACAGCGAACTGGGAGTTGTATAAGGCCGAGTTGGAGCTGGTGAAAGTGTTCGCCAAGTACGGCGTAGAGTTGCGCCTGTTCCACGGTCGCGGCGGTACGGTCGGTCGCGGCGGCGGTCCGAGCTATGAGGCGATTCTGGCGCAACCCCCGGGTAGCGTGAACGGTCAGATTCGTATCACCGAACAAGGCGAGGTGATCTCCAGTAAATATTCCAATCCTGAAATCGGGCAGCGCAATCTGGAAACACTGATCGCGGCGACGATGGAGGCGACCCTGCTGCATCATCACGGTGCGGACAGCGCGATGCCGGAGTTCCACCGCATCATGGAGCAGTTGAGTCTGGATGCGTTTGCGTCCTACCGTCATCTGGTCTATGAAACACCCGGCTTTACCGAGTATTTCTTTACCGCGACGCCGATCCGTGAAATCGCCGAGCTCAATATCGGCAGCCGTCCTTCTTCACGCAAGGCCTCTGATCGCATCGAAGATTTGCGCGCGATCCCCTGGGTGTTCAGTTGGGGTTTGAACCGCACGCTGCTGCCGGGTTGGCTGGGTTTTGGCGGCGCGGTGAAGCAATTTATCGCCCGCGAAGGCGATGCCGGTTTGGCGCAGATGCAGGCCATGTACCGTGACTGGCCGTTCTTCCGTGGGCTGATGTCCAATATGGATATGGTGTTGTCCAAGACCGACATGGGGATTGCATCGCGTTACGCGCTGTTAGTGGAGGACGTGGCATTGCGCGAGCGAATTTTCGGTGCGATACAAAGCGAATGGGAAGATACGGTCGATATGCTGTTTGCCGTGACCGGGAATACCAAGCTGTTGCAGGACAATCCGGCGTTTACCCGCAGTTTGCAAACCCGCACGCCGTATATCGACCCGCTGAACCATTTGCAGGTGACCTTGCTTGAGCATCACCGTGCAGGTAACACCGACGAGCGGATCAAGCGCGCGATCCATCTGACCATCAACGGCATCGCCACCGGTTTGCGCAACAGCGGTTAACCCGGCAGGCTAAATCGATTCGTCAAGAACGCAGACAGGCAAAGGCTCGTGAAGTTACAAGCTTTTGTTTAATCTGCGTTTTTTTTGGCATAGTCAGGGGCTTCGTTCGTAAGTGGGGCATGTGAAGACTGATGCCGTCAGGCTTGTATATCGAAGATCATGCGGCCTAGGTAAATGGGACTATATTTTCACGTTGCGTGGATAAATCGTTGAGTATCGACGCAACATCCTTCATTATGGCGCGCTTATATAATCAGTTTGGCCTGCGGGCTAAACGCTTCGTCAGGGAATCATGTGAACACCTTAAAGTCTGTGCTATCGGTTAGCGTTGCGCCGGATCAACGGGTGGCTCGCCGTCATCTTTTATGCTGAATACACATCAATCAAAGCAGTTGCTGCGGCTGCGCTGGACCGCTTTTGCTATCGTTGCGTTGGCCTATGTGCTGTCGTTTTTTCATCGCTTTGCGCCGGCCGCCATTTCGGGTGACTTGCAACAGACCTTTCACGCCAGTGGCGCTGAATTGGGTGGTTTGGCTGCCACTTATTTTTATGTCTACATGGTGATGCAGATCCCCACCGGCATACTGGTCGATACCCTAGGGCCGCGTCGCGTCGTGGCCATCGGCGGCATCATCGGCGGCGTCGGCTCGCTGTTGTTCGGCACGGCAGATACGCTCGCAGCCGCATCGGTAGGCCGTTTGCTGGTGGGGCTGGGCGTGTCGGTGACGTTTATCTCGCTGTTGAAACTGAACGCGGCCTGGTTTCACGACCGGCATTTCGCCACCATGACCGGGGTGACGATACTGCTCGGCAACGCCGGGTCTTTGCTGGCGGCAGCGCCTCTGGCGTGGGCTCTGTACTATGTGAGCTGGCGCAGCGTGTTTGTCGGCGTCGGGGTATTTTCTCTGCTGCTGGCCTTGCTGGCCTGGTTCTTCGTGCGCAATCATCCGGGCGAGGCCGATTTGCCCAGTTTGCGCGAACTCGATGGCAAGGCGGCACATCCGCCTCACGATGGGCACTGGTTTGACGGCCTGAAGGTGGTGTTGAAGAACCGCGCAACCTGGCCCGGACTTTGGGTGAATATGGGGCTGGCAGGTTCCTTGTTCGCTTTTGCCGGATTATGGGCAGTGCCGTTTCTGCGCGATGCCTATGGCATGGACAGGGCAGAGGCTACCCGTCACACCACCTTGCTGCTGGCGGGATTTGCGATCGGTGCGTTCTTCATCGGCATGCTGTCTGATCGTCTGGGCAGACGCAAGCCGGTGATGATGGCAGGTGCTCTAGCCTATTCGCTGTGCTGGCTGCCGTTGCTGTTCGGCGTGCCGTTGAGCACATTTGCCGGATACGCACTGTTTTTGATCATGGGGCTATCTGCCCCCAGCTTCACGCTGAGCTGGTCTTGTGCCAAGGAGGTCAACCCCCATGCGCTTTCCGGAATGGCGACCAGCGTGGTCAATATCGGCGGCTTTATGGGGACTGCGATCATGCAGCCGCTGGTCGGTTGGGCGATTGACCGCGCGCATGCGCCAGAGACGGGCGTCGCGCTGGCGCTGGCCGATTACCAGGCCGGCATTGCGATTTTGCTTGGTTTCTCTTTGGCGGGTTTGCTCGCGACGCTGTTTATACGTGAAACCTATTGTCGTTATCTGACCGCAGATTAGTTTTATAACTGTTTGATTTTAAATTAATTTTTCAGGAGTGAGAAGATGCAATCGGGTCCTCGTGAAATTGTAACGCCTTTCAGATCCATCCCCTTGGAAGTGCCGGAAGGGATGAAGCACAATGAGTTTTTCAACAGCACGGAAAACTTAAACGATCTGATGAACAACAACGGCTTGTTGATCAATCCGGAAAATCTGTTGTTGTACCGCAAGGCGCTGGGGCACAGCACCGAGTTTGATTGCTCTATCATCTACAACACCTCGAAGACCATACTCAATCCGCTGGGCCGTCCGGTCAGACGCACGCAGGTGGCGGATGACGTGAAGCAGGTGTGGAACAGGATGAATCAGATCGTCATCGACTATATGCTGGAGCAATATCCCGATCCGGACGAGGCGCTGATTCTGGCGGGAGAGGCGAGTCTGGATGCAACCTGGCCACTGACTTCGCCCGGCGTGCCCAGCATCAGGATGTTGCATAATCATTTTGTGGTATTTCCCAAACAGGTGTTGCGCAAGGCCAAACTGGCGGATGTCAATAATCCCAATCTGACCGATGGCGGACAGCACAGCCTGTTTCAGGCTTATATGCGCGACGTGTACCGGGAGTTTTTTGATCGTGCGCTGCATCTGAAGATATTGAAGCCGGCGAGTGAGGCGGATGCCCGCATCCAGTTAACCGGCTATCCTCAGGGTTTACCCAGCTGGGAGATACAGGGCGGAGCTGCGGCGTTGAAGACGGTGGCGTTCTGGCAGGAGTACGATGCGGTGCTCAAAGGGTTTATCGATTTTTACCGGACTTTCTTTTCGCAGGTGTCGACGCGTAATGCGCCTTTGCTGCCGGATGTGTATTATCCAGAGCAGGTTGAAAATGTACTGTTATTCAACAATGATTTTTTAAAGACGGCGAAGAAGGTTCGAGATCACTGTATCGTCGATCCGAAATATGCCAATGCGATACGCTGGCAGCCGGCCTTTAAACAATTGATTTATCGCAACGATGCGGGCCGCCTGATCGTCACCATCAGTCAAAATTCGATCGGCAATGCCATCACTGAACTGTTGGGGGTGGTGGTCAATCGGGTGGCGGATGCCGATGCGTATGCCGGGATTGAGCCCGCCCTGATCGCCCGCCTGCTTGAAGTGCGCCGTCGTCTGGTCGAGGCGGATTTGGGTGCCGGAATTGCTACGGCCTACTGGCCGAAAGCTTAGTTTTTAATAGGCGGCAGAAATAATATGCGTGTATTACTCGTTGAAGATGATCCGATACTGGCTGATGTGCTCAAACGCATTCTGCTTCGCTCACATTATGTTGTGACGCATGAAGCGAATGGTATTGCGGCCGACCAGTTGCTGACGGTGAATCAGTATGAACTGGTTATTTTGGATATGGGCTTACCCGAGATGGACGGGGTAGAGATTTTACGTCGCCTGCGCCTGCGTAATGTGAAAGTGCCGGTATTGATCCTGACGGCAAGGGATAAGGTCGAAGATCGTGTGCAAGGTCTGGATTCAGGTGCCGATGATTTTCTGGCTAAACCGTTTGAACTGCTCGAATTGGAAGCGCGGATCAGAGCGCTGTTGCGACGCGGGCACGCTACGGCTAGCACAAGGCTGCAGGTGGGGGGCTTGTGCCTGGATACGGTGGGGCATAGGGCCACGCTCAATGGCGATTATCTTGAGCTCTCGGCAAGAGAACTCGGTGTGCTGGAGGTTCTGATGATGCGCGCCGGTCGGGTGGCGAGCAAAGAAATTCTGAGTGAGCAGATGTCCGCTTTAGGTGAAGAAATGAGTCTGAATGCCATTGAAGTCTACGTACATCGCTTGCGTAAAAAAATACTTAGCGGTGATGTCAGTATTCGTACCCTGCGGGGGCTGGGTTACCTGCTGGAAAAAATATGATTCCATTCCCGTGTTGGTTTGAGGCCAACACCTTGCGTCAAAAGTTGCTAAGCTGGGTGATGCTGCCGATGGCGGTGTTGCTGTTGCTCAATGTTGCCCTGATCTATCAATTCGGTCTGGATAGCGCCAATCGCAGGCATGATCGGTCCTTGCTCGATACCAGCAAAGTGTTGCTGGATCAGTTGCACACCAATCAAGGGCGAGTGGAGTTTAATTTGCACGATGGCGCCTTGAGCTTGTTGTCAGCAGATCACAAGGATCAGGTGTATTACTCTTTAAACGGCTGGCAGCAGGATTATCGATTTGGCTCGGCTAACTTGCCGTTGCCGGCTGGCGGGTTGCGTGTAGACCCCGTTTATTATCAGGCCGAATATGCAGGACAGCCGGTGCGCATGATGGCGGCTATCATGCCTGTGTCTAACGTTGCCAGCGGGCGCGTCACCGTGCTGTTGGCCAAAACGCTGGTGCTGCATGATGAGCGCGCCTCAGAGTGGATGTGGCGTATGCTGCCCTCACAGTTGCTGCTGGTGTTGCTGGCCGGCGTGGCGGTATGGTGGGGGGTCGGGCGCGGCCTGCGTCCGTTGATTCAGTTGCGCGATGAGCTGACACGTCGCTCCTCGCAGGATTTGAGCCCCTTGCCGGAAAATGAAATTGCAACGGAGTTGCGCCCTCTTATTCACGGTTTTAATGAGCTGATGGGGCGGCTCGATGAATCCATGGCGGTTCAGCTTCGTTTTGTAGCGGATGCCGCTCATCAATTGCGCACACCTCTGGCCGGGCTCAAGGCGCAAGCCGAATTGGCGCAGTTTCTGGAAGACCCTTCAGAAATTCGCCATTCTTTGCGTCAGATCGAACGAGGTGCGGATCACGCTGCACATCTTGCCAATCAGTTGTTGGTGCTGGCCAGATCGGAGAATGGCTCACAAAATAAGGCACGTATGAGCGAACTTGACCTGGCGTTGCTGGCGAGAAACGTGACCGAAAATTGGGTGCACAAAGCCATACTCAATAAGATCGATCTGGGATTTGAAGGCGGGGTCGTGCCGTGCCGCGTGGTCGGTAACACCCTGTTGCTGGGTGAGATGCTGGCTAACCTGATCGATAATGCGTTGCGTTATACGCAAAGCGGCGGGCAGGTGACGGTGCGCATGGCGTGCCATGAAACATCTGTCGTTTTGGAGGTGGAAGATAACGGGCCCGGCATCCCTGAGTGTGAACGAGAGCACGTATTTGAACGTTTTTATCGTGTGTTAGGCACCAATAAGGATGGTTGTGGCTTAGGTCTGGCGATCGTTCGTGAAATCGCGGATCGACACCAGGCGCAAGTTTTCCTGTTATCCGGGGCGAATGGCGTTGGCATGTTGATGCGAATCACGTTTCGCGCGGTCTGAATAGGGCGGGAATATTTAGCGTCACGCTAACGGTTGGGCGATAATCTCGAAACCGAATTAAATGGAGTCTGGCATGTGCGGTATTTGCGGTGAATTACGCTTCGATCAATCAGCTCCCGATATGGCGGTGCTGCGGCGCATGACGGCCCGCCTTGCTCGGCGCGGTCCTGACCATGAGGGTTTTTACAGCGACGGGGCATTAGCATTCGGTCATCGCCGCCTAGCGATTATCGATCTGTCAGCCGGTGCCGATCAGCCCATGGTGGATGAAGCTTTGCGCCTATCGCTGGTGTTCAACGGCACCATCTACAATTACCGTGAGCTGCGCGCTGAGCTGATTGAACTGGGTTATGCGTTTGTCACCACCGGGGACAGCGAAGTGATTCTCAAGGCCTATCACGCCTGGGGCGAGCACTGTGTGTCGCGTTTTTACGGTATGTTTGCCTTCGCTATCTGGGACAGGCGCACCGGTACATTGTTTCTGGCACGCGACCGCTTGGGGATCAAACCTTTGTATCACACGCTGGACGGTGAACGACTGCGTTTCGCTTCCACTCCGCAAGCATTGCTGGCGGGTGGCGGTGTGGATACTTCGATTGATCCGGTTGCGCTGCATCAGCATTTCACCCTGCACGGTGTGGTCCCCGCGCCACGCACTCTGCTCTCGGGCATCAGAAAACTGCCGCCTGCGCATACCCTGACTTTTTCCGCCACGGGAGAGGTGGTGCAGCGCTGTTACTGGCAACTCGATGCCACGCGTCCCGCTCATACCCTGACCGAAGAAGACTGGTTGAACGCCACGCGCATGGTTTTGCGCCGTGCGGTGGAGCGTCATCGTCTGGCTTCCGATGTGCCGGTCGGCGTGTTGTTGTCCGGTGGTCTGGATTCCAGTCTGCTGGTGGCTTTGCTGGCGGAACACGTCGATGAGCTGAATACTTTTTCTATCGGCTTCGAAGCGGTGGCGGGTGAGCCGGCCGATGAGTTTGAATATTCCGATCAGGTGGCGGCGCATTTCAAAACCCGTCATCATAAATACGCTGTGCCGAATTCCTCTGTGCTGGAAACCCTGCCCGATGCGATCGAGCAGATGTCTGAACCCATGGCCAGTTACGATGTGACAGCGTTTTATCTGTTGGGTGAAAAGGTGTCGCAGGAAGTCAAGGTCGTGCTGGCGGGGCAAGGCGCGGATGAGGTGTTCGGCGGTTACTTCTGGTATCCGCGCATGGATGCGGCAAGCGGCACGCCACTCGAACGTTTTTCCTCGCATTATTTCGACCGCGATCATGCCGAATATCTGGAGATGGTCAGCGATGATTACGCCGTGCCGGACGTGACTGCTGCCTGGGTGTCGGCACAACTGGCACTGCCGGGGGCGGATGAGTTTATGGATGAGGTGCTGCGTCTGGATGTGACGCGGCTGATGGTGGATGATCCGGTCAAACGCGTGGACAACATGACTATGGCTTGGGGACTGGAGGCGCGCGTGCCGTTCCTTGACCATGAACTGGTGGAACTGGCGGCGAAGATGCCCGCTTCGTTAAAACTCAAGGAGGGCGGCAAGTTTCCCTTGAAAGCCGTTTCGCGCGGACTAGTGCCGGATTCTGTCATCGACCGCCCCAAAGGTTATTTTCCCGTGCCCGCGCTCAAATACGTGCGCGGCGAATTCTTAGAAAAAATGCGTACCATTCTCAACTCTGAGGCCTGTATCAAGCGCGGACTGTACCGGCGCAGTTATGTGGAGAAACTGCTGGCCGATCCGGAAGCGTATCTGACGCGTATTCAGGGCAGCAAACTCTGGCATCTGGCCTTGCTCGAATGGTGGTTGCAGATCAATGTTGATGCAATTAATTGATTATTAAATACAATGAGCGCTGCCGCTGTAATCGACTTTGAAACAACCGGTATGTCACCCGATATGGGGGATCGTGCGACTGAAGTGGCGGTGGTGATCGTCGAAGGTGGCCATATCATCGATCGCTACCAGAGTCTGATGAATACCGGCGCGTATATTTCCAGCTTTATCACGGAGCTCACCGGGATCACTAATCAGATGGTCCGCAACGCACCCCCGGCAGCACAAGTGATGTCCGAGTTGGCGCAGTTTGTCGGCACGATTCCGTTAGTCGCTCATAACGCATCGTTCGACAGCCGGTTTCTCGATGCTGAGTGGGCTAGGATAGGTCATCGCCGCCAGCAAAAGTTTGCTTGTTCCATGCTGCTGGCGCGCAGGCTCTATCCGGCATCGCCCGATCACAAACTGGGTACGCTGGTGAAACATTTGTCGCTGCCCGATACGGCGCGTCATCATCGTGCGCTGGCCGATGCTGAAATGACAGCCCATCTGTGGAGTAAAATGGACGCGGATATCCGGCAGCAATACGGCTTGAAGGCAGTTTCCCACGATCTCATGTGCGCGCTGCAAAAAGTACCCAAGGCGAAGTTATCCGCCTATCTGGAAAAACAACGGCATGAGCCACGTGCGATGAAATAACGCGAAATCAGCACTTCTTCGCACCTGCGCTCCGCCGCTGAGAGCCGGCAAATATCGGTGCAGTTAGGCGAGGACGCTTTGCCTAGCCATTCGACTAAGCTGGCAAACAACGCCAGCCAATCAGTGCTTCACGCAAGGAACAAGTGAGCGTCAGGTATAGCCCGGAAGTTTTGAATTATTTCCGTTCGACGGGAGAAGGTTGGCAAACGCACATAGATGCAGCCTTACGTTTGCTGGTTACCAAGCACCCGGACTGGCTGGAGAAACTGAGCTGAGTATTGGTTGAGGTATCTGTTTCACCTCCTAAGGATATGCTGAGCTTTCGGGTCGGATGTGAATAGGGGGTGAAAACGACTTTCGACGCGTCACGATTGAGCATCAGTTTTGAATTACAATGCTGTGAAGCTGACTTTCGTGGACGCATAGTATGTGCCATAAACGGTCCGCGGAGGTCTCAAGTTTGGGTGACTGGTTTCTGTTGCACAGCAGACAGTTGGGTGCAGAACGACTAGCTTCTCCTGTTCGGCCTAAGCGGACTTCGGCGGTATGCTGAAAAGGCTGTCAGCCCATCCTGTTGCAACGTCCGCTTCCAACTTTTTCGAACAGTCACTTTCTACACATAGGCACCTGCTCATTAATTTTAGATAGGCCAGATTTTGTTGAAATTAAGTACAATGAAATATCAGTTATCGAATTGATAACCTCAAGAATAGGCGTCATACCTCGTGTTTGCCAAACATCCCGCAATTTCAACAGCATCTAGCTCATGAGCCGGTCTGGTGGAAATTTAAAGCCAGCCCATCGTGGCTATCGCTACCAGGACATTGTATCTGCCTACTTTCTTGTTCTAGCGCTGGTGGATAAATATGACAGCGTCACGATCGATGAAAAGCAAGTCGAAGATGACCGCTTCGATGACATTGAAGTCTCGATTGCAGGAAATCGAATTCGGCGTCAAATTAAGTCGAGCACTAATGCAACGCGGTGCATCAATACTGAGGATTTTACCGGTGCAAACTCGTCTCTGCGAATAGACAGGCTCATACTCACTGCGCGTCAAGAACCCGATGTGGCCGAATACCGACTGTGTGCGACTTGGCATCCTCCCGAACAGGCGGACGCTCTTAGCGGTCTGATAGCCCCTGTGGCACGCGAGTCGAGCATTGGGGGAACGCGAACGCAATGTTTTCAGTTGATTCCGGAGTTGATCTGGCCCGAAGGGTGTTCCCAAGTCTGGACTCCGTTGGCAAATCCAAGTGCTGGGATCACTCGTGAAGAATTCGTCGGGTATTGCAGTCGCTTTCTGATTGAGCTGGAACTGCCATCAGCGTCTACTGACTTGACAGCCCCAGGCATCATAGAGAATGCGGTGATAGGTCTTTTGGCGGATCGGGTTGGAGTCGGTCGCTACCCTAATCAGTCACGCTTACCAAGTGACGTAGCTGCTCTAGCGGTGAGTTTGGCTACGTTGGCCAGAACAGATTGGCCAAACCTCAGTCCCAGTGACATCGAAAAGTCATTGGAACTTCGGCTGGACTTTGGCCGAGTGGCGCAGTCATTCCCGGTGGACCGTGCTCGCTTCTATGATAGGCCCTCACTTAGAGTCTCGTTGCGTGCCAACATTCAAGGCGGTGGTATCCATTTGGTATTAGCCCCCCCAGGTTCTGGAAAGTCCTGGGAATTGACGCGACTGGGAGAGGAGCTGGCAAACGATGAGCAAGCAATCGTTGCTCGACATTACTGCTATCTAGAGCCCGGTGACGATCAAGTTGAGCGGAGAATCACATCAGACGTCTTCTTTGGAAACCTTATCGCCGAGCTGTTTGAAGCAGCCCCAGAGCTCAACGATTTCCCGCACTACTATTCGGCCGACCTGACAACTCTGGAAAACGCCCTGCAGAACGCGGTCAAACTGGATAAGTCTATTGTTCTAATCGTAGATGGCTTAGATCACATCGCGAGAGTACTTGCATCGTCTAGTTCGCTCAGTGACGATGAAACGGACATCGTTGAGCAACTCGCGACTCTGAATCTGCCGCAAGGTGTCGCGCTTGTGGTTGGAAGTCAGCCAGGGGCTCATCTCCAAGTGCTACATGGCAATCAAAGTACTGTTACGGAGCATCAATTACCGCCTTGGTCACAAGAGGACACTATCGGCTTAGCAAGGGTGCTAAGTGTCCCGCGAGCGCTGGCCGCAGCAGGTTTTACGGATGATGACGATATAACCGAAACCTTGAAAATTTTGGCGGCGCACTCGGATGGGAACCCACTGTACGCTCGATACATTTCTGACGGGCTGATTGGAGGTATGCAAGCTGGTCTCGTTGATAGCCCGAACGATTGGCTGCGATCTACCCCTAATATCGAAGGAAACATCGCGATCTACTATCAGCACCTTTACGCCAACATAAGCAATGAAGCAAAAGGAATCGCAGATATATTTGGAACGATCGACTTTTCCATCAGCGAAGTCGATCTTCGACAAATACTTCCACCGCTCATGCACGGGTGGATATCCCAAGCGTTGAACGCGTTAAGCCCTATCCTGAATCACTCCACGACACAGGGAGGAATGCGTGTTTTTCATGAAAGCTTTCGTAGATTCATGATTGATGAATTGGCCCGCCAAGGTCGTCAGCTGAACGATGTACTTGGTCTAGTCATTCTTTGGTTAGAGCAACGGGGATTTTTCAGCGACGCAAAGAGCTTCAGATTTCTGCTCCCTCTTCTAAGGCGAGCCGGCAGAAGTACTAACGTTCTTGACCATGTAGGGACGACCTTTGTATCCCAAAGCGTATCCCATGCTCATCCAGCAGAGGCCATCCAACGGAATTTGGCACTAGCAGCGGAAGTTGCCGCCAGAGCCCAGAACTGGCCTTTCCTTGTTCGCTGCTCAGAGCTTCGTCGAATGCTATCAACATGTTTCGATGATGGGAATAATTCGTGGTACGAGTTCTGGGAAACCTACGCCCAGTTGCATGGAGCAGAGGCGCTTGCAGAGCGATTGTTGTTTGACGGTAAGCCCACGCAAGATCGAAATGATGGGCTGCGCGCATGCCTGCTCGTTGACGATCTAGGAGCAACGGCACCTTGGCGAGAATATTTAGATCTTTCAGATGAAAACAAAGATTCTGGACACGACGGTGGGTTTGACGACGAACGTTTTCTTTCCACAGATGATCAAGTCGTTCTAGCCATAATCCATGGGCGCATTCGCACGGGCAAGGAAGTAAGAATTCTCCATCGCGTGTATCTGAACCTATGCGGAGCATCGTCAGATGGGAATCCGATGTTTGTTCGTGAATTGGCAAAGCGCCTCGCGCGTCTTGGCTACGAACGGTATCTCCTGAAATTAGCAACGAGGGGGGATTTCTTACACCCAAGCAAAGCAGCCCTTCGCGCAGACTTCAGTACATCTCTGCGGCTTGGGGTCGCAGATGAGCTGCTCCGGCGAGGAGAAGTAGCCGCGTCGAAAGAGGTAGCAGAGTTCGCGATGTCTACCGCGAGGACACCAGCCAGCATCATGGCCTGCGTGGAGCGCGGAGCTCCGCCCGAGTCGACTCCGCTGATAGCGCTTGATCCATCCTCGATTCCCATTGGCGTGAATGGAGACCACATTCAAAATGCGACAGCGGTTCGGCATTGGATCGCCAGTTTGCGTCTTTCCGTTGTACGTTCGCCAGGCACTTCTGTTCTGGATGCTGAACGAGCGCGAGTTGGCGGGATCGGTTGGTATCGGTGTTGGCTTCGCTATGTAATTGCACTTGCGGAAGCGGAGGTGGCTTCATTTACTGGCCTTCAATACGATATCGATCTTGTGTTTTCTACGCTGGCAGAGGACGTTCGGCCGTTTGTGGGGAAGCCCCGATCTTGTGATGTTTATGCCCTACATTACGTAATCAAAGAGAGTTTGGCGCGAGGACTATCGTTGATCAGGACGAGACCGGAGTTAGAGCACGCCATTGCCAAGATATTGGAGGTGAGTCAGGGTACTGGAACTCGAATAGATAAGGAAGACGGAGGGCCCGTACCAATTGGGAACGTGATTGATATCCTAATGCCGTACGTCTCACACCCTGAATTTGGAGAGACGATTCGCTCAGCTATTGCTACGTTAGTGTCCGATGCCGACGATATGGGGACCTATTACGCGACTCATGCGACGTACACGATGCATTTAGCTAAGGTGAAGTACGCTGCCGGTAGGATTGACGAAGCAAGGGAGTGCTGGTCGAAGGTCGGGAAATATTTAACGGGCTATGGGTGGAGGAAGGATATAACGCTTTTCGACATAATCGATAGCGCTTCGACATTAGATCGAGTTTCTCAAAAGGAAGCAATTAAGGCTTTGTTCGACCTTCAGCCATTGATTGCAGCCGTACTTCGCCATACTGACGGTCGGTCTACGAAAAGGGCTCCCAATGCGTGGCTTCGAAGCTTGCTGGCGGTTGCACCCGCGACCGCCATAGAGTTGTTGGCACGATCAATCTTGGACTCCGGAGGGCAAGATAACTGGATCACGCTTGAAGGTGTCAAGGATACCCTGCGACATTTATTGGAAAGATCCGATCCGCTTCTGTTGGATTCAGTCTGGGATACTATTCCATTCAAGATTGAATATGACAACGCAGGTCCGCATGAAGCTAAAGATCGTCTTGATCCACTGCGTTTGCTATTTACTTCCTATCCAGAGATTGCGAAGGAGCGTATTTATCGCTTGGTGGCCGAAGTAACAAACAATGAGAGGAGACGGAACAAGGAGGCGGGCGAAATGGTAACTGCAGTCGCGGTCGAAAATGGCCTGTCGATACGATGTACCATCTCCGAGGCAAATGAAAATAGACTAGGTAGAACGCACCGAGATACAAGCAGCCTATCCACCCTGCTTGCCACTCGCCATTCCGTACCTATTTTCAAGGAAGACGATACCTACCTTGGGCTGCTTAGCGGGATACGTAAGGTTTCTTCCGCAGAAGGTGACAAGGAACAGATCGTTAATAGCGCCATGCATTACTTGTCTTACCGACTACCAGAAATGGTGGCTCAGGGCGATGAGGCCGAGGCTAGGCGAATTGTCCGTTTTTTGGCGCGCCAATTGGATATGCCTTATTCATTAAGGCGGCATCCTTTGCTTGATTTGGCAGCTTGCCTTGAAAACGCCAGTTGCACAACATTGGCCGCAATTGCATATGTTCTGGGATATACATCTTCTCGTGGGGGAGGAGGTTGGCTAAACCTTGGAGACGATAATCACAGCTTTGCGTTGCACCGAGCGATCGAACTAGATCGAGAACTCGCACTGCAAACTATCGCCGATGAAATTGGCTATCGCCTCCGCCATATCGAATATGGTGCGGGCATCTCGCGACACCTCATAGAGCGCATAGCTGAATGGAACGAGCCGGAAGTAGCTATGATGGCGTGGCGGGAGGCGTTTGACGTAATTGCACAACGTCTTCCACTCGGCGATAGTCATAGCTGGCTGGCCAGCCTGGATCCGGAGGGTCTTTGCGATTGGGAACTTGACGAAGGAATTGTCGTACTCCTTTTGATACGACTTGGGGAACCCCAGCTTTCACGAAAAGTTCGTGCCTTATCTGGGCTATTGAAAGCATTGCGGCATCGCCCAGAATCGTTACCGACTGCTCTCAAGTGGTGGATGTCACGTGATACACCCATTTCATCACTGTTGCTCGTGCTGCATTTGCTACGGAACGCAGAGTCTCCCCCATTTTCTGTAACGGTTGCGCTTCAGGAGCAACTTTTGGATCTAGCCGGTGCAGATTGTTGGGGCGTCGCGATTTTGGCTGGCACGTTGCTTAGCCGCGCCAGTCTGCCCGTCCCAGCCCAATATTCCTTTTCGTCGCCCGGCAATGTATGCAAACCCTCAGAAATGGTTCTCCGGAAGCTTCTTACGCTGGATGAGAGTAGCGCTTTGGCAAAGCTTTCCAGATGGTGGAATGATTTGCCATACCTTGTCGGAAATCGATTCGGCGTGCTCGAAAGGTTACCGGCTTACTCGGAGCGAATCCGGGAACGTCTCGAACTGGCATTTGGACGAGACGGCAAGAGCCAACCCCCAACGCCCGTTATGCTTTGGCAAACTGAGCTTTTCATTACTGCCTTGCATACTGAAATGATGGGATTCAAAAAACATCTGTGGACTACCGGAACATGGGAAGAAGGTATTGAGCGAAAGCTTTTGTTGTCCACGCTGCCGAGCATTCGAGTGCATGTCGCGTTGTGCAATAGCCGCTTTGCCCGCCCGAATTGGGTAACTCCAAAAGATGCAGTGCCCGGTGTAGGCGAACTGAAAACGGTGGCGGATGACGATGATAGATTTGCTGGCTGGCTACGCCTAGGGTTGGTGGAACACCAGTATCTGAATGGGGACGAGCATGTTGATCAACCTTTCGAGACCGTCCAAGTATTTTCTGGGACGGTGATTGTTCCATTTGGCCATACCGTATCGGCTTTGACGGAACCGTTTGAAAACGGAACCACCGCAGTATGGTGGCGAGCAAATCCGATTGCGGGCTTGGGCCCGGTTGACGAGGTACAACCGCTGCTCACTATGACTCGTGTGGCGGACTGGCTTGGAGATGAGTTAATAATCATGCCTCCGGAAGAACTACATGAGTTGTGTGCGCCGCGCGTTCCCGGTTTCGGCGATGCCTTGATATGGCGTGATGAAAACTATGAGCCAATGTTGGCGCTTAGATCTTGGACTGTTAAGCGCAGCCAGTATGACAACGAGCCTGACGAGATTCGAGGGGCAGATCTAATTGTCAGACCTGATCTCATCGAGAAGCTGAAGGAAACATTCTGCTGCTCTTTTGCAGAAGTCACACAAGTGAGCTAATTCCATACGCCGCCCTGGAAAAAGCAAAACTATCCATGCGAAGGGCAAACTTCGCCCATGATTATTTGCTCACTAACATCCATACGAAAACTTCACCGGAATGCAACCAATGAGAGACGCCAAAGAAATTCAATCAAAGTTCCCAACCCTATGGCACGTATTGGGTGAGAAATACATAGAGTCCCTAAAGTCGGAGCAGGGGGCGCTAGCCAAGCGCGCCACAATAAACCCCTTTTTCGCGATTTTGTATGAGCCAAATAACACAAGGGAAAGCGAAATACTCGAGCAGTGCTTTAAGAGTGCGCTTGAAAACAACACGATTAGCGTGGACAGGCTGAAGAGATTTAGGGACGAAAAGCAACACACGAATATTCAAAACTTCATTAATGAATTGTTGACTCTTAGCCCCGTATTTGATGCTGGGCATTTTTTAGATGAAACGAATGAAGGTGTAACACCGGATTTTATTGCAGAAATTAATGGGACTAGCATCGTTTTTGAGTGCGTGTCTGTAAACGAAGCTGGGGATGTAATAAAAGAGAAGAACAGGAACATCTTAGACACCGGCAAGCAGCACAAAAGTTGGAAGAGAGACAATCCAGAAGGTGGGGTGTTTACTGTCGTCCGGGAGCTGCATCCTTATGGTACACATAGGATCGAAAAGATTATAGAAAAGCTTCGTAAGAAAAAATCGTCCCGCCAAGTAAAAGGGTTTGAACTTAAAGTTTTGGTGATGTCATTTCGCAATATGCTATTCGCAGATTCTCGTGAATGCCTGCCAAATACAAGTAACCAAGTGGATGGTATTCATAGTGGCATCATCTATCATGCGTTTTACGGCAAGCAAGGAGATTTTATTTTTTCAGGCAACTCGTTTGAGGGCGCAAGGCATCAGATAAGTATTCTTGAAAGCGACGGCAAATTCAGGAGGCCAAGCGAATATAACCTCTGTATATTGCATTTTGAAACAGGCGAAAATGAAACTTACAAGAAGTACGTATTCTTCGAAAACTTCGAAAATCCGATGCCTGGCGAAGTCCTTAAACGATTGTGTGACGCCTTCTCACCGTACGATACGCATTCCGTACTTAAGTCGTACGCCGCAACATAGGCGCATATATTAAAGTTTGATAACACAAGGTCAGTAGGCCGCAATAGATAGTTCAAATAGATGAAAATACAGCTCTGGGGCGAAAATACCATTCGACGTTCCCAATAAGCGTATGCGTCCGGCCGCTCCACCTGTTCAGGTGAGCCAATTTATGCCGCAGGTTTGATCGGCAGAAGTTCGTCGATACGCCGCATGGTCCAGACAGGTAGTTTTTCCAGGGTATCTTTGAGCCAGGCAGATGGCTCGATGCCGTTGAGTTTTGCCGTAGCGAATAGGCTTTGAATCGCTGCCGCTCGCTTATTCGGCATCAAGTTTGTAGACTGACTGCTTGCCGTCCAATGGACTTAAACACTCTCCCCTCACGCCCTTTAGGCTCGGGCGTTTTATACCTTTAGAAAATAAGAACGATGCCTGCCCATCGGCGATACAATGCATGCGGATAAATTGCGGGGCCGAACGCTATGCCGAAAATATCCTCCATCCTGCGGGAAGAGCTTCCAAGCTCCAAGGGACGTGCATGTCGAACGGACAGGGAAAATAAACGATGCCGGGAGCCGAAGAAATGATGAAGCCTAGAGACGTCATCGAGTGCATCAGAACCGAGGACTATCTACTCGACATCGATGAAGAATCGGACAGGGTCAAACGCGGAGCAACGAGTCTACACAAGAAGCTCAACAACGCGCTCAAGCTTTTATCCGACGACCTGTACTCCAAGAAATCGCATTTCGTTCTGGAACTGGTCCAGAACGCAGACGACAACGACTATCTGAATGGCGTTGTTCCCCAGCTGACTTTCAAGTTAAAACCGAAGCAACTCGTCCTCGTGAACAACGAGATGGGCTTCAACGAGCGTAACGTGAAGGCGCTTTGTAGCGTGGGAGAAAGCTCCAAAGCCAACAAGGCGGGATACATCGGAGAAAAAGGGATCGGCTTTAAGTCGGTATTCACGGTATCAAGTGCCCCCGAGGTACACTCCAACGGTTTTCACTTCAAGTTTGACCGGACCGACCAAGGCAACCTGTTAGGCTACGTCGTCCCCCACTGGTGCGAACCTACCAAGGAGATTAACCCTTCCACGACAACAATCATCTTGCCTGCGGCGGATGGTATCGAGTTCAGCCAGGAAACGCTCGATGGCCTCGATGCAAGGCTGCTTCTCTTCCTAGCTAAGGTTCGCAAAATCGCACTACATGGCGACGACGAGACGGTAACTTACCAGCGAAGCGACAAAGAAATGTTGTCATGCTTATCCACCCTAAGAGAGCGGCCTGGCTTCAAACCCCAGAGCGAGGAAAGCCATTTCGTTCGCATCCCAGTGGACTTCAAAATGGAGGGCGTGCCTGATGAAAAACGGCCCGGCGCCCTCACATCTGAAGTCGTGCTCGCATTCCCAGTGGATGCCAAAGGTGCAGCAAGCCTCGAACCATCCTCGCAAGTCTTTGCATTCCTCCCCATACGGCAAGTTGGATTCAAGTTTTCCATACAGGCCGATTTCCTCCTCAGTTCGAGTAGGGAAGACATACTCACGGACCGACCGTGGAACAAACTCCTGTGCGATGCCATCGCAGTGGCCTTCAAGATGGCGGTCGGCACATTCAAGAAGACCGACGAACTGGCATTTAGCTTCCTCAAGTTCATTCCTTCGGTTGGGGAAATATCCGACCCGTTCTTCCGGCCCGTTGCCGAAGGCATCATCGCCCAACTCGCCCAATCGGAGTGCCTGCCTTCGGAAGGTGGATATTGGAAACGCCCGAGCGATCTGAGGATCGCCGATCAAAAGTTCAAAGACCTGTTTCCGCCGGTAATTGCCATGGAGCTCTTCGGATTCGACTATGTCGACCAGCGCGTTCAGGGCGGCAATGAGCTGCTGCGGCGACTGGGTGCCAAGGACATCGTGCTGGGAAACCTTCTGACCGTTTTCAAAATGCACGGGGACTGGTTGAAGCAACAGCCTCTCGACTGGAAGGCCCGCTTCTACGCGATGCTGGCCGAATCCGATGTTGAAAAACTTTCCGCCGGTCTGGTTTCTTTGCCGTGTATACCGACCAATACGGGAGACCTTGCGGTACCAATGCAAACGAGCGTTTTCTATCCCCTGAATCGTGGAAATATTTACGGGTTTGAGCAGGAACTTGTCATAATCGACAGCGAGCTACTTGACCTGGCCCAGCAATACTCCGGGCGGATACAAGGCCTATTCGCAAAGCTCAAGGTCAAGCTCGATATCCCATACGATTTGGTTACCTCCCACATTCTTCCGAAGCACCACGGCGAGTCATGGAAGACTTCGGAAAAGAAGGTGCTCCTCGGACACCTTCGCTACGTTAAAGACAAGATCAATGAATACCTCAGCGGCGCAGCCGCAGCAGGAAAGACAGAGGATCTAGCCTTCCAGACCCTGCGCGATGGAATGTTGTTAGGAACCAAGCACAAGGAGGACGGAACCTGGTTCTTTGGTAAGGCGAACACGCTCTATCTCGGAAAAGAATACAATCCCAGCTTCTGCATAGAAACCTTGCTCGGCGAAGCCATTGCGGATTCCCGCCTGGTATCCCATGATTACCTCACGGCAAAGTCCAAGGACCCCGAGACAGAGGCGGAATCGTGGCGTCAGTTCTTTCAATACTTGGGACTTTGCTTTTCCCCAATCCTTGCTCCTGTCGGGAACGGAGACTTTCAGTGCAGCGAGGAGTTGCAGCTCCTTATGGACTCGTCAAACTCGGTGGTCAGGAAGGCGACACTGGAATGCATGGACCAGAACTGGGACAAATACGCTACTCGGTTGACCTTTAATCAGCAAGTTGGCAGAACCACTACGACGAAGGACACTAGGTTCGCCCTTGCCCTTCGTGCGATGCAAGCGCCGACCAAAAAGAAGAACAGCATCCCGCTTGCCGATGCCTTCTATCCGACCCAAGATCTCTTGGAACTTTTCGGTGACAAGTTGCCATACGTGGACGCATCCCTATCAAACGGCAGCATGCTCGATGCCTGTCGCATCACCTATAGACTGGATGCCAAGGCCTGCGTTAAGAGGCTAAGACAGCTCAAAGCCGAGGGCGGCGACACGGCGAAACAGCTACAGGCTATCTACAGGAATCTTGAACGGCTGTGGGACAGCGACGGTGCGCGCATCAAGCAGGCCTTCGTCTCCGACGGGCTTATCCGTATCAAGGGCACGCACGCCACGTGGGCGTCGCCGGGACAGGTCTCATGGCGCTCGAACGGAACGTTTCTGGATGTCCTCTACCCGCCACTCCAGAACCAGTATAAAGACTTTTCCGGATTCTTCATCGACAAGCTGGGGATACCTAGGGAGCTGTCGACGGCGAAATGGGTTGAGGCCCTCGAAAAGTTGGACACGGTGGAATCCGTCGACGAGCGCAGGCGTGAAGCTCTCGCCATCTACAAGCGCGCAAATCGCGATCTGACCCCACGCTTCGGTCGGGAGGCAGCCCCGACTCCGGATTGGCTCGACACCTTCGAAGATAACGACGTGTTCCTCAACCATCGCGACGAGTTAGTCACCAACGACGAACGGCTGTTCGCAAACGACGCCCCCGAACTTGCCAGCCTGTTCGTCGATGACGACGATATCTCGCTCCTTTGCGTATCGCCCGAGGAGGTGCCGAGAATAGTGCGACTGCTGGATGCTACCAATGTCCGGCGGATCTCCACATCGGTCGTTGTGAAGGTCGTTGAAGCCGGGGGTGGACGACTCGATACCGAGTTGACTGCGAGGGTGCGGCGGACTACGTCCTACTTAGGGAGAGTACTCTACGCCAGAAGTCACGAGAGCTTCGAGCGGGCCGTCGAAGATGGGCTGTTCCTACGGCTACGAGAACTGGAGGTCATAGAAGTTCCAGAGCTCATGCTCGCGGTGAGCTTAGGGCAAACCTCCCACACCACGACCGCAGACATCGCACAACACGAGGGCATGATCCTGATAAGAGAAAGCGCTCGCTCCATCAAAGACCAGTTGGCAGCCGAGCTATGCAGATTCTTAGGAGCGCCGGACGAGTTAGCCGATACCTTTGCACGGGTGCTGATGGCGGAAGATGCCGATGGCGTTGAGGACTTTCTTCGGGTACGTCGCTTTGGCCCGCTTCCACCAGACCTTCAACAGGCGATAGATGATGTTACAGGGCCGTTATTAGCCGATGTGGAGCAGGAATCTTTACAAGACGCAGGTGAGAACGAAGCGCCTTCCGGGCAGTTTTCCGAATCCGACGACCAGGCATCAACTGGCGACCCGGCATCTACAGGAAGCCTTCAACATGCAGCACCAAGCCCCGCTCAAACCGCATCGACAGGGACACCAGCCACACCCCCATCATCGCTCCCCCCCACTGCTTCATCAGCGGTAAAACGTCCTCCTGCCGAGCCTTCGCCCATCACCTCACCAGCGCTATCCGCAAGTGCCAAGGACGCAATCCAGCCATCGCCAGAAGACGATGCGCCGCACTTGAGTGGTGTCGCCGTAGGAAGCGTTGGCGCTCCCGCCGCACGCGAAAAATCCACAAGCAAGCTTGAAGGCGGCGCGGAAGATGGAACGTTCGAACAGGATACTGGGCAGGATGTCTCCGGCAAGCCTACCTACACACGCAAATGGGATTTCAATTTCAAAGGAGGCACCTCCGGTGCTGCAAGGCCGAAGCACGGACGCGGAACGAAGCCCCGCACCAAGTCTGGTCGCCTCTTGAGTTACGCGGCATCGCCTGGCGAATCCGACAGAGAAAACCCAGAAGACGACCAAGCAAAAGCGGCGGCTCGCGAAGCTACGGGCAAGGCCGCCGTGGAATACTTCATCGCCACCGAATCTGCTCACTGGCAGTCACTTACCCAGATGCCGCACAACAACCCAGGCTTCGACGTTCGGGCCGTGGCACACGACGGCTCCGAGGAGTTCATCGAAGTCAAAGGTCAGAGTGCCGCCTGGACAGAGGATGGCGTAGCACTCACCCCAACGGAGCTTATGACCGCCCAGCAGAAGGGAGAGCGTTACTGGTTGTGCGTCGTCGAGCACGCCCACGATGAGAAGCGTCGGGCCTTATACTTGCTGCAGAACCCATACGGATTGACGCAGCAGTTCCGCTTCGACTCGGGCTGGAAGTCGGCAGCCATAAGCAAAGCCGCAGTCCCGATGAAACCCGAGGCGGGTCTAATCATCGACATCCCCGATATCGGTCTCGGGCGCATCCAAAGCGTGAGAAAGAAGGGACGTTTCTTCAGTCTGCACGTCATCCTCGATGGTGGCAAACAAGTACATAAGCTCTTCAACCCTGCAACGATGAAGTTATCCACGGAGTAGATATGGCAAGGATGATTCCGGCACTATCCGACGAGCAACTCAAGGCGTTTCCATCCCGCGCCGAAGCACGCTTCTACGAAGCGTGTAGGGAGCAACTTCCCGACGAAGTCGCGGTCATCTACAGCTCGAACTGGCTCTACCGTGACGCCAAGGGACGCCTCAAGGAGGGCGAGGCCGACTTCACCATACTGTTTCCGCAGACTGGGGTTTTCACGGTCGAGGTCAAAGGTGGTGGAGTGTCGTTCGACGCGCCTTCGGGCAAATGGCATTCGGTCGACAGGCACGGGCAACGCAACGAAATCAAGGATCCCTTCAAGCAAGCGTCGAACGAGCGGCACGCGTTACTGGACCAGCTGACGGGCCACCCCGTCTGGAGGCAATGGACGGGCAAACGGCTTACCCTAGGCCACGCCGTAATGCTTCCCGATATCTCGGATTCAACGCTCCTGCTAGGTCCCGACAGACGGCGCGAAATTATTGGCGTGAATGGTGATATTCCTGCCCTCGTTCAATGGCTCGACCATGTTCAGAAGTTTTGGAAGCAGCCCGAGGACGATGCCCTAGGCGCGAAGGGTGCTCGCCTTGTCGAGGACATCCTGTGCAAGTCCATCGACGTTCGACCCGTTCTGCGTTCGGCCATCGACGATGCCGAGCGGCAACGTATTCGCCTGACGGCAAACCAGGCCAAGATTCTACGGACCATCGGGGGTCGCCGCAGGGCTGTCGTCTCAGGCGGTGCGGGAACTGGCAAAACGGTGCTTGCGGTCGAGAAGGCCAGGCAGTTGACCCAAGCGAATAAAAACGTCCTGCTGCTCTGCTACAACAGGCCGCTCGCAGACTCGCTCGCGTTCGGGTTGCGCGACGAACCCAAGATTCAAGTGCTCAGTTACCACCAGCTTTGCGATCGACGCATACGCCAGGCCCTGCAAGAGTCGGGCAAGAACCTGCTCGACGAGGCCATCGAAGCGTATCCCGGCAACAGCGAACAACATCACTTCGACGTTCAGATGCCATACGCACTGGCCCTCTCGGCAGACGTTCTGGAAGAAAAGTATGACGCAGTAGTAGTCGACGAAGCACAAGACTTCAGTGACGAATACTGGCTGGGCGTGGAGATGCTGTTGTGCGACCAAGAGGAAGGCTATCTCTACATCTTCATCGACGAGAACCAGGCCCTTTACCCAAGACGGGGCAAGCTCCCCGTCGAAGACGAACCCTTCTTCCTGACATCGAACTGCCGGAACACCTCCCCCATCCACGAAGTGGGCTACGCTTTCTACGAGGGCGAACCCATCGACGCACCGGAGCTCCCCGGCCCCGATGTTTCCCGCACCTCAGCCGACGGCAACGACACCCAGGCAGATGCCGTGACGCGTAGAGTGAATCAGTGGCTCAACGTCGAAGGCCTGCGCCCCGAAGACGTAACCGTCCTCGTGGCCAAGAGGCCCAAAGCAATGCTCTACGACCTGCTCGAAAAACGTGGCGGGGCCGAGGGTATCAACTGGGCCATCGAAACGCACGGTCGAAAGCAAAGTGTGCTCGTGGACACGGTGGCCCGTTTCAAGGGACTGGAGGCCCCGGCCGTGGTGCTCTGGCTCGGCGATGAGGTAGGGGACGAAAAACAATGGGAGACAGTCTACGTCGGAGCCACGCGCGCGAAGTCGCTCCTTGCGATCGTAGGTTCACGGAAAATGCTAAAAGCATTACAGGATATATAGACATGTCTAAAACCTGCATCATCTGCGGAGGGCCTGCCGGGTCGGGCGAACACGTGTTCCCAGCTTCCCTGGGAGGCCGCCGCACCAATAAAGGCATTTATTGTAAAACACACGACAATGGCTACGGGAGCCTGGTGGGTGGACTCGCCGAGCAAATGGCCTTTTTCAACTCAAGGCTGGGTGTAATCCTAGATCATAGTAAAGAGGTAAAAAGCATCATAACTACCGACGAGCATTCTGGTCAAAAGGTACGTCTATCGGTATTAGGCAGCGATTTTATTGAGCCTCGCGTCATTTTGGAAAGCCCGCTTCCGAAAGGAAAACAAGTCCAAATGGCTTTCCCAGATGAAGAATCCATTAAGAAATGGATTGAGGAACAAAAGGCGGCGGGCATGGATGTGGCCATATTGGAAAAAGGACAGAAGCAGAACTATTTTCTTGATACAAACCATTTCCGTTTGAACCTTGGCGGCCCCTTCGGTCTTGCGGCTGTGGCCTACGTGGCACAAACATTTTTAGCTCAAGCATTTCCCGATGTAGCAAGGTCTAGCGCATTAGCTGACTTTAAAAAATACACGCAGGATTTAGCAGTCAAAGCTCAGAAAATGGAAGACGAACTTTCTGCTTGGCAGGCCGATACCCCTGTATGGTGGAGTTTCGAGCAGCCTGAGGACGAGAATCCTAATGCGTTTGATTTCGGACATCGGGTTACCGTGGGTATCGATTCTTCCGATGGGCTCATCTACGGGCGCATATCATTTTTCTCCACCCTCCATTTCGCTATGATTTTCGGCGTGACCACCGACCCAGTGGTCACCAAAACCGTCACGATTGATATCGACCCATTGGCCGAGCATCCGCCCAACGACATCAAAAGAACAGAACATCAGAAGGCCATTGCCCGCGTCAGCCGTCCCGCATCTCAAACCGCAGAACTGGCTAATGCTATCAATAGCGGGACTGGAGAAAAGATAGTCTCCGACCTTGTGCGGCGGTTGATAGACCACGGGCTCAAGCGGACCGCCGAAGAAATGCATGCCGAGTTAGGAAAGGCAGCAAGTCTGGCACCGGAGGAGCGTAAAGCTTTTTTCTCTAGGGTTCTAGAGGTAAGGTCGCAACGAGTTTGGAACGTCATGCAATATGTCACAGAAGGGCTCTTGGCGTCACAGGGAGCAAAGCTACTACCGCATTCAATATCGCAAAAGTTTAAAGACATGGTGGCTTATAACCCGACTTCATCCAATGGATTGTCGCAAGAGGCTACGAACTCCTTTGAGTTTGCACATAAGGCATTACTAGAGCAAATGCTCAAAGACGACGACAATGGAATCCTAGATGTGCGCCGGCTTTCAGCGCTGATGGGGGAAGGTCTCGGGGCCGGCCTCATTGGGGAGGCTATATTCAAACATGTCATCGACTCATTCAAACAATGACTGGTCATACCAAGGATTTTTGTTCGGATATTTTAGCTTATCAAATAAGTGGCTTGGGAAACTGCAGGTAACGGGAAGACGAACCTATGGTGAGCGTCCGCGTCGCCCTAGAAATGGCAACATAGAACAACTTGGCTTGAGCTTTTTGTTCATTGGCGAAATGTGTGGCGTCGGGAATGACGACATGATCAAACTCCAATCCCTTCAGCAGAAGGGGCGTCGAGATGGTGCGCTTTGGAAGCCGTCTACCCGAGTTGCTCGATCGTTGCCGAACACGGGCTACCGCATCGTTCATGGTTTCGGAGCGGCCCGCGCAAATCTCACCGATGGCACGTTCCGCATCCCGCCACATTTCATTGCGGAATAACCGCCAGAGGGTGCGTTTCCTAGAAAGGGCGAAATATTGCCGGGCTGCCTCTATTCCATTCCCGATAGCAGCAATGGCATTCATTTCCGCTTCTACCGCAGAATCGTCAACATCCGCAGCCTCGCCTGGCTCCAGTTGCTTTTTCTGGAAACACTCATCAAGAAGTCTTGTGATTGCATTAAATCCTTCGGTTCGGTTTCGAGCTCCATCCCACGCTACCGCAAATGCTTGCAGCCGGTTCCCCGCCATTTCTTCTATTGCTTGATAACCACCGCTTGTGGCCTTGGCAAGTTGGTAGCAAAGTTTTTTGTGGCAATGGATGGCAGCAAAAGAACCTTCTCTGGTTTCGATGCCTTCGAAAAATACACCCATATCGAAAGCTGTTGTCACCTGACGATAATCTATGGGGCCATACTCCAGGTCGATTACTTCTCCTCTCATGAGCTTGCCACGGGTTTCCGCTATCCAAGCTCCTAGTTCCTGATTTTTTTCGGCCCAGCGATGGGGAGTCTCCAACGTTCCGCCATATGGGAAATGTGGATGGATGGTGTCGGACCAACTGAGCGAAGGCTCGGCGAACTCGAAAATGCCCTGCATCGGATCTCCAAAAATCAGAGTTGGAACGATACCAGACAGCGCCAAAGCAAGTTCATGCTGCAAGCTTCCACAATCCTGATATTCGTCAATCAGAATCCGGTCGTATGAAGCCGCCACGACTTCGCGGATGGCTCCCACGCGAAGGGCTTGGATAGCTCCTCGATAGAGTTGGTCCCACTCAGCGCCTTGCGGCATTCCAGAGGGGGGGTGCGCGATTCCCGGAAAGGCATGGGCATATCGCATGGACCAGCCCGCAATCGTGTCGACAGACACGGCGAAATGAGGCACCCCAAGGCGTTTCAAGCGCGACCGGATGGCGTGAACTCCCGCGTGGGTATGAGTCAATACCAATGCCCGGCGACCCAGAGCGGCCACATTGGCGATGATCTCGGTTTTGCCGTGACCCGCAGGGGCAACGATGGCAGCGTTAGCAAGTCTGGATATTTCGATGGCACTAGGCATAGAGCCAAGCCTCGACCGCAACTATCGTTTGACACAATGGGGACGCATGGCATTCGCCAGCAATCGTCCAAACTATTGGGCCGAGTCCTCGTCCGATGCGCTGGTCTTTGAACCATTTTTTCCGCCCGGCGACCTCGGCAATAATCTCGCGAATTTCAGCGCCAGTTTTTCCGGTCATCAGCTCCCAAGCCCCGAAGTCGTTCCGAGCCATCGCCCGGTCAAGTCCTGGTATTCTAAGTATCAAATTGTCGTCTACTAAATCCTGCCCGTGATTTGTTCGGGCGAGTTCCAATAGTCGTTGAACCTGTGCGTCGGAGGCAACGTAAAAAATTGCCTGTTCGGTGTTGAGGAGGCCGCCATATTCAAAAACGGGGATGTTTGCGCTCGCCAAAGCGGCAATGTGGTCGGGTGGTAATGGAACGTCGGAGTCGCGGCTGAGTGCTGTCGGGTATCCCAAATCGGCCAATGCCAAGGCCATCGAGCAGGCCTGCCCGCCATTTCCATCGGCTATAGCGGCTCCAAGTTGTTCGATAGGCTTTCCATTATGTCGTGGCGGCCAGAACTCACGTATACCGAGAAGCATTCCTACTTCGGTCATACCTTCGCAGACGAGAATGCGCCGGGCGAACAAGGCTCGTGGTGTGAAGCGCAACAGGGCGCGTATTGGATTGGGCGATGATGGGGCCCGCAGGGTAGTGACGCGCTCAGGACGAGAAGTTTGAACAACATATAGGCCATCGCTGCCCGATTCTCCAAGCGCGATGTCGGAATGTGTGGTCATCAACACTTGACCAACTGGCGCATGCGCTTCAATGGCGGTCGACTGATCGGATTTCAGCTGCGAGATGGCACCGATGATGCGATGCGGCTCAAGCCCGTGCTCGATCTCGTCGATCAGAATGATGGCACCTTCTGCTATGGCGGATTTCTGTATCGCCAGCGTTGCGAGCCGACGAGTGCCGAGTCCCGCTAAGCGCAGAGGAACTCCATCGTCGTGCAATGCAATCGAGCCCGACGAGAGTCCCGACCTGCCGAGTTCGAGACCAGGTTCGTATGAGCCTTCAACATATGCCCCGAGTCCCTTGGCGTAACGTTCTGCTGTGGCCGCAGCATTGGCTAGCGACTCGATAGATCCGAGATTCGCGCTGTCCCTAGCCGCTCTATACGCCTCGGACAGCCGTCCGGCCGCCTCGCTATTATCTCCCGTCAAACGCGATAGTACGGAACCTTGTCCCCACGCGAGATGTCGGGCGTCTTCTCCGGCAAGACGCACCAATCCAAAAAGAGCGCGGTCGCGATTAGAAAGTGTCCGGGTGTCTTCGACCCGGTCGCATACAAACTCCCAGACTGGTTCCAAAGTCGCATCAACGGTCAGCCGTACCGTAAGCACCGGCTCGTCTCCATCTTCGGGCTCATCGCGCAGTTCGCCAGCAACAGTCCAACCACGGATGTAGAGCCCGAAGCGCTCATCGGACATCAATGCCTTGGAAAGCTCACCAACGGTAGCTTCGATGGTAATGGCATTCGCCGCGTCGCATCCGAGAAAGTCGGATTCGGTGAAGGAGAGCCAACGAGATGATAACGCGGCCTCTGCGGCATCAAGCACCGTCGATTTGCCCGAGTCTCCAGAACCTATCAGACAACAAAATGAATGGGCCGGAATCCAGTCGAGGGCAGCGATGCCACGGAAGTTCCTAACTTTGATTTGACGAATCTGCAAGCTATCTCTCCCCGTATTGGCTCTTGGCGGATGATGCCATCATAATGATGCACCTATACCACCAACCCAGATCATAGAAGCTCAGACTTCTATATCCTCACATGGGGCAGAGTATAGGTGAAAATCCCTGCTGGCAAGCCTAATAAGAATCGGTGGAGTGCGGATGGGGAGAGGAAACCGTATTACAATTTTGCTCTATATTAAGGCAGACAGATTCAAGGTCCGCCGTCATTAGATTTCATGGATTTGTCCGCGAATAGGGGTTAGTTACGTCTGTTTCAAAGAAGATTGACCTGCTGAAATATGTCGAAAAGTGACGATTCAAAAAAGTTAAAACTGGACATTCCAACCGGTCACGCCAACAGCATTATAAAAACGCCAGCGTCTCCTTAGGCCGATCAGACGTTCAACGTACATCTTTGACTGACAGCTTCTCGAATGGGTGAGTTAAAAAACTTGATACCGGACGTTCCCGTAAGCTGATCCGAGCACTTTTTCAGCGAACAGCCACGGTCCGCAATGGCCGATCAAGGGACGCCCGCGTTTTTTACGACTGAATGGTTTTTTCTTGGACTGGCCTGACGGCCCGGTTCTCGGCCTAAGGAGACTGTGGTGGTTTGCTGAATAGGCCGTCGGTTCACCTTGCGGGAACGTCCGCTCCCAACTTTATCGAGCCATCACTTTTGCCACCCAAACCGGCCTGTCAGTTTTGTTTTTGCATCCGTCCCCATTGAGCTTACGTACTAGTTAAGGGTTCTGTGCTTAATCGAAAACACTAAATCTGTCATCAACTCTGCTGCTTCAGGCCAATTTTCATTGTATCGCTGAAGTCTTTCAAGATCACATCTTCTTGCTGAAGCATAGAAAATGTCAGCAATGACTTCAAGAGCCTTAACCGTTCGATGTTTTTCCAGCCAATCGAACAGTCCGTCCATCAACTCTGGCAACGTTACGCCGTTTCCAGTATGGCGCTCAATCCAAAACGAGGTTGCACCGATTACGTTTCCCTCATTGGCTCTATCGAGGTCCGAGAAATCTATTGTGTTGCTAAAGCGCTTACCAAAGTGTTCTGTTTGAGCTAGATTTTCGTCAAGATGTGTTTTTCTGAATTCAGTCCAACCTCGTTCATTACATATTTCCCAAAGTGCGTAGATGTCGTTTTCCGATAATAGGTTGGCATAATCACAAAGCAGTTTTACCTGCTCAAAGCGAGTGATCCCTTTACGTCCATAAGTCTTCCAGCCCATGTGACTCGTTACATATTTGAGGGTATTGGCTGGATCAGTTGCTTGTGTGATTGCCTCTTTTGCTAACTTAACAAGTTGCGGTGTTGCGAAGTACAAGGCAGCCTGCACGAATCGAGAGGAATTTTTCAGGCTTTCCCACTCCTGTAAAAGTATACGTTCGCCCGATTGTTGATTGAGTTCCATAAGCCGCTCTGACAGTATCCATTCAATATCCGTATCTTTATCGCGATTGGCCGTGGCTTCTCTAATACTTTGATGAAGTGCCTCTGTCATTTCAGTAGACCATAAGTAACGCCCTGCTTGCCACCAATAGCGCGGACTTTTTGGTATTAACTCGATTAGTTGCGGGATGACAGTCTTGTCTCCGCGTCGCGCCCTAGCCCATATGGCTTTTTCATACAAATCGCTGGTCTTATCAATTTGTCGAATTTGATCTATATCGCCCGGCGATTGGGATGCCTCCCATGCTCGAAATGCCGATTTCCTTAGATGCAAGTCGCTTGCAGAATCCAAGGCAAGTTCGAGCAACCTCGTTTTGGAAGCCGCTGACATTTGAATGCCATGCACGCGTTGCTGGCGCTCCCATCCATCCAATAGTACGCTATGGCCAATATCAATCATGCCTGGCTGCCTATTTCGATCTCGATCCGCCAAAAATCTGGCGACGTGTTCGACAGCAAGTGGATGATCAAAGTCGCGCATCATATATGTGATAGGCCAAGCTAAACGTTCATCGGTATTGGCTCTTTGCACAAAATATGGAATTGCCGCGAGCGGCAGGTAACGGCGAAACTCCCATGAAATCCCGTCCGCTGCAAAGCCGCTTCTCGATAAGTTATAGTTGTCGTCCTTATCATCGGGTAGCTCGGCCCATGTATTACAAACCAGTTCTAAAGTATTTGCTGCCTTGCTATCCCAGCATCGGGCGGCAGTCCAAAGATATGCTGCAAGATTTCGATGGGAGGGATCTTCACACATCCAACTGTCGTGTATTGCCGGAGCAAATGCCGGGGCACCAAGATAGCCTGCTAAAAGCAGACTTCCTGTTTTATTTCTGCTGTCGAGGTCTTGCGTGGTCAATAGCTTTTGCAACGGTTCGATGAGCTTTGAGCCAAAGCACTCAAAAATGTGTGTCAATAGTTCTGGACGGCCTTTTATTGTGACCCCCAGGGAATCGTACATCGTTAGTAGACTCAAACCTGAGGCAAGATCACCGTTTCTGAATCTGGCTTGGTACCAACTTTCATAACGATCCTCATCTGTAAATAAGTCCGTTAACGCAATCACCTCGGGTGCATCTGTTTTTGCCAGAACCTGGAGTGCTCGGAATCGAACTGACCGGAACCGATACCCGTGCGATTCCGTCGTTGAAAGCCAGTCGCTAACAATTTTGATAATTGCCTGGAGTGTTTGCGAAGAGTTTCTGGTAGCAAGATGAAAAGCGTGGAAAAGCGATAGCGGATTTTCCTGCATGAGCCAGTTGAGGGTATCAGCAGTAAGTTGTGTGCTGACAATGGCCGAACCAACGGCTTCGGCAAAGAAAGGATCGGTAAGATAGCTCTCGCTCAATGTGCCATTTCGTAGATCATCTCCTATGATGCGGCTGAAAAGCGATAGCAGCACTCGGTCGTGACGGGATGCCAAAATATCCTCGCCATTACTAGGTGTCAGCCGAAGGACGTTGCCAGCCTTAAAGACAAGACGTAATGCATCAAGCTGTTGCGGTTCATGAAGAAACCAGTCTTTAATTTCCCTTAAACTCGGATTTAATCGCCTGCCTTTGAGCATTCGCCGTACAAGGTTGGCGATGGCATCCACGATTTCAGACTGATGCATATTGGTCGAATTGGAAGCCACTATTGCCAGTTCTTTCTCTATGTACGTCTCAATTACTTTCGCTGCATCGACAATGCTTGAGAAATCACACAAAGCGATCAGTAGCGGGTCATTCCCAAGAGCCTTTGCAATTGATGAAACCGTGGCTGGCAATAATTTGTATCCAACAGCCTGATTCCTTTTTTGTATAGCTTCTTCAGCTTGTTCGTCGGTGTAGACATCTACAGATTGCCACATAGCCCCATGTGCATCCTTTAGCTTCTGATTCAGCGAGTCAACGTATCGTGGCCAGATTGGGCACACCAGTCGCCATTGATTGCCCTTACTATCTTTGCCCGCTTGTTTATCAGACAGAGTCCAGCCTACCACTTTGTTAAGAATTGTCGGTGGATCGGTAGCTGCATTTGCATCTTCAATGACTGCAACGAATGGGAGGCTATCCGATGCAAGAGACAGCGCTTGGTAGCCAGCATTAGGCTGTAGAGCAGGTTCAAGCTTGCGCAATTCAATATTAATTGCTTCCGCCAGACTTGTGGCCAAGATTATTGATTCGTGCGGTATTACAAGTCCAACTCCTCCATTTTCGGCATGCCGCTTTAGGATCTGAAGCGCTATAGATGTTTTGCCAACACCTGAAGGGCCGACCAATAGCACATGACCAGTTGACTGCGCCATCGTGTTGCTTCTGTCTACAAGTTCCTCTGAGTTCAGGAGATGAGAGTATTCGAGCAAATGTCTTTGAGTACATGATTGCAATAATTCCAAAGATACGAATTCCACAGGATCGCCAAAATATATGTTTCGTATCCACTGTCCTTCGGGGGAATCCAAGAATTGAGCAATTCTGGAAGCGGACCAAATCTCAAGATTGACACGTGAATTCGTAGCTAATTGTTGAGCAGCCACGATACTTTCTTGGTCAGGTTCTTTGTTGCTGGTTAGTGCCAGGGTGGCTTGAAGACTAGGCTGGTTCGCACGGAAAGAACCTATCTCACGAATTGCCTTGCGCAAATCCCCTTCTGGAGCCGTCGGCTTGCCACCAACCTTGCGAACTTTCACAGTATTGGGATCGTGAAGCCATTTTTTTTGAATATCACTCTGCTTGTCTGTTGAGTGAGCTGCTGCAACAACTCGATCGCCGCCGGTATCACGCACCCATCCAATACCATCAATAGGCGCTTTGACCGTCTTCCCATCTGGGTTTACTCCAGGATGGCTCAGACATTCATAAAGGCTCGGTTTGCAGGTACGTAAAACGTCCGTTGCGAGCCTTTCGAACAAAGCTGGATCAGTAATCTCGGAAAGCTTTCTAATGGTGCTATTCGGGGCAGTCATTTAAATTGGTGTGGAATAAAAAAGCGGGTTCGAATTGTTTTTCTGCCGCCAGTATAACGCGCTATTTTTTTACGCATGCTGAATATCGAGACCGGTTCGTGAGCCGACAGGATAAAATTATCCGAAATTTTGTTACCTTGTTCTATGATCGCCATATTTTCCATAGACTGATAAACACACGCTATGGAGTGAATGCACGTCCCGGTTCTCGAAAGTGACGGTTCGAAAAACTTGGAACCGGACACCCCCGCAGGCTGCGCCGACCGCCTTTGCAGGAAATCGCCAGCGTCCGGTAAGGCCGATCAAGAGGCACTCATCCCCATAAATTGAAGGTCTGCTGTCTGTAGTAAAGCTGTCAGTTATTTGTCTCCGCGTGGAGGTTGGCTGTGTCTCTATAGCTGAAATTTTCCAAGGCCAATCAGCTTGAATAAAGCGGTCGTTCGCAGTTCGTTGCTGTGGGATAATTCGCCCCATGAATACCACACTATTATCCGGCCTCAATCCCCCTCAACTGCAAGCGGTGACCTTGCCCGCACAATCCGCGCTGATCCTGGCGGGGGCGGGCAGCGGCAAGACGCGCGTGCTGACCACCCGCATCGCTTATCTGATCAGCGGCGGTCATGTCTCGCCGCACGGCATACTGGCGGTAACCTTTACCAATAAGGCGGCCAAAGAAATGGTCACGCGCCTGTCAGCGATGCTGCCTATCAATACGCGCGGCATGTGGATAGGCACGTTTCACGGGCTGTGTAATCGTCTATTGCGCGCTCATTATCGTGAGGCGGCCCTGCCGCAGACTTTCCAGATTCTCGATTCGGGCGACCAACTCTCTGCGATCAAGCGGGTGATGAAGGCGTTGAATGTGGATGACGAGAAATATCCGCCGCGCGAGATGCAAAACTTTATCAGCGGCAGCAAGGAGCAGGGGTTGCGGGCGCACGAGGTGGAAGCCTTCGATCCGTACACGCGCCGCAAAGTCGAGGTGTACGCCGAATACGATGCACAGTGCCAGCGCGAAGGCGTAGTGGATTTTTCGGAATTGCTGCTGCGCTGTTATGAATTGCTGTCGCGCAACACCCCGCTGCGCGAACACTATCAGGAACGTTTCAAACACATACTGGTGGATGAGTTTCAGGATACCAATCCGCTGCAATACCAGTGGCTGAAACTGCTGGCGGGCGGGCACAATTCGTTGTTTGCGGTGGGCGATGATGACCAGTCCATCTACGCGTTTCGCGGTGCAAATATCGGCAACATGAAAGATTTGTTGCGCGACTTCAAGGTTGAAGCGGTGATCAAGCTGGAGCAGAACTACCGCTCGCACGGCAATATACTGGATGCGGCTAATGCGCTGATTTCCAACAACCGCAATCGGATGGGCAAGAACCTTTGGACCTCAGAACAGGGCGGAGAAAAGCTGCGCGTGATGGAAGCGCCGACCGATGTCGAAGAGGCTAATTTTATTGTCAGTGAAATCAAGCAGTTAAAATCTGAAGGGCTGAAGCTAACGGAGATGGCGCTGCTGTATCGCTCAAACGCGCAGTCGCGTGTGCTGGAGCATGCGCTGGTGTCGGCGGGGCTGTCATATCGTGTATATGGCGGATTGCGCTTTTTTGAACGTCAGGAAATCAAGCATGCCTTGGCTTATCTGCGCGTGATGGAGAACACCGACGACGATAACGCGCTGCTGCGCATCATCAACTTTCCAACGCGCGGCATCGGTGCGCGCAGCATCGAGCAGGTGCAGGACGCGGCAAAGATGCACGGCACGACGTTGTGGGATGCAGCTGCTCGTGCCGGTGGTAAGGTGTCGGGTTTCGTCGGTTTGATCGAGATGTTGCGATCCTCGACGCGGGATTTGCCGTTACCTGAGATTATCGAACACGTATTGGCGCACAGCGGATTGGTTGCGCATTACCAGAATGAGACGGGGGCGAAGAAGCGCGAAGCGGAAGAGCGTCTGGAGAATCTGAAGGAACTGGTGACGGCGGCGACCTTGTTTGTCCATGAAAACGAAGACGACAGCCTGACTTCGTTTTTGACTCATGCATCGCTGGAAGCGGGTGAGCATCAGGCTGGCGATCAGGACGATGCGCTGCATCTGATGACGGTGCACGCCGCCAAAGGGCTGGAATTCAACGCGGTGTTTATCACGGGGCTTGAAGAAGGGTTGTTTCCGCATCAGAACAGTCAGCGGGTGGATGGCGGCCTCGATGAGGAGCGGCGTCTGATGTATGTGGCGATTACCCGCGCGCGTCGCCGTCTGTATATGAGCTTCGCGCAACGGCGCATGTTGAACGGACAGGTCAGTTACGGCTCGCCTTCCAGTTTCTTGCAGGAACTGCCGGAAGAATTGCTGCAATGGCTCTCGGCCAAGGCCGCGCCGCGCAACCCGTTCGTCTCCTTTGGTTATACGCCGCCGGTTGGTGGCTCTTCTGCACCTGCTATGCCGTCAGCTCCTGCGCAGCGTTCGGTGAGCGGATGGCGTACCGGTCAGCGCGTGATGCATCTGAAGTTTGGTGAAGGCGTGGTCACAGGCGTGGAAGGGGGCGGCAGCGATGGTCGCGTGCAGGTCAATTTCAAACACGCGGGCAGTAAGTGGCTGGCGCTGGAATACGCGAAACTCACCGCGCTATGAGTCACGATGCACGTCTGGCGTTGATCGTCGAGAGTCACCAAAGGATAGTCGGTCGCCCCTTGCTGGATGTGCCGTTCAGTTCAGACGCTTTGTGGGATGCACCGCTGGCCGTCGTGGCGCACGGCACGGAAGCTGATCCGGTGTTTTTTTATGGTAACCAATTAGCGCTACAGCAATTCGAGATGGACTTTGCCGCCTTTACCCGTCTGCCCTCCCGTCTGTCGGCAGAGCCGCTGGCACGGGATGAGCGCGCTCGCCTGCTGGCGCGAGTCACTGAATTTGGCTTTGTGGACGACTATTCCGGTATGAGGATCAGCGGCCGCAACAAGCGCTTCATGATCACGAACGCGACCGTCTGGAATCTGGTCGATGCTGACGGGGTTTACTGCGGACAGGCCGCAGCGTTTACTTTGCCTGAGTAGGCGCTTGCTGATCCACCAGTTTGTCGGGAACTTCCCGCTTGCTGGCCAGACTGATTGCACTGGCTTCCGAGATGGCGGTGATCATCACGCCGGCTAAGGTCGGCAGTATGGCGATGCGCGTCAACGCCGTCCACATGATGTGTTTCATACTCGCTTCGTGTGCAGTCAGACTCAGCAGCCAAGCGATAAAGATCAGCGCTGCCGTGATCGCGTAGCCCAACATCATCCAGCGGCTGTTTTTGAAGGAGAGCCGCCAGTGTGCATCGACGAACCAGACTGTGCTTTTTTTGCTGCGCAAATAGATGTAAAAAATCAGCGCGCCGGTGCTGACTAGGGGGAGCAGTAAACCTATCATGCCGGTCTTGAGTGACAGCATCGCCGGCGCCATTAGCAGGTTTAATATAAAAAGACCTGAAATCAACAGGTTGTGTGGGGTTTGTGCGCGCTTAATCTCTGCTTCACTGACCTGAAACTGCATGGCTTACCCCGATGAATATTTAAAAGATGCTACATATTAGCATATTCTGATATTGATGTAGGTGCTGCGCGAATTAGGGAGATGCTGATTAAATCGTCTTTGCGAGGAGCAGCCTTTAGCCGCGAGAGAATCGTGGCGGGACGTGGTAATCCAGAATTCGTTTTAATCAATAGGCTGGGTTGCCGCCCGCCACACTTTGTTCGCGGCTAAAGGCCGCTCGCAACGACAGTTTGAGTGAAAAAATCAGCCTTGCGTTAGAAATGCTCCTGTTCGTCGCGATTGATGACATCGCCTTCGATGATCTGAGGATTACTCTCGATTTCCGGGGGAAATATATCGCAGAAGCTGGCATACAGCGAGGTAAAAACTATCGGCATCAGGATTAGCCAGCCCAGCATCATCGGCATGCTGGCCAGCACTGCCAGCAGCATAAACGACATGCCGTAGACAAACATGGCACCCATGTTGCGGGTGAAGGCGCTCAGGCTGAGTTTCATCGCGGCGACAGGCGGGACGCCGCGAAAATAGACCAGCATAGGCGCGAACTGCATAGACATCAGCAACAGAGAAAACAGCGCGATGCCGACAATAACTGCGGCGCCGGCGCCGGCGATAGCCTGTTCAATCACATCCGGGGTTGCGGGCGCCTGACTGTTCATCAATATACCGACCAGCGTTGCGCCGCCGACCGCCATCATCAGGCCGAAAATCAGGTATTGACCGACCAGCGCGATGCCGCCTAGCGTGACCAGATGAGAGGTGTGGCGCTGAAATCCGCTAAAAAGGTGCATCAGTTCCAGCTCATCGCCCTGATCCAGCGAGCGGCAGCCTGCCATCAGGCCGATGATCGCAACCGGCATCATCAGGCTGACCAGCGGTTCGCCGACGATGGGAACGGCGCTCACTCCGGCTGCTGCCACGAAGCAAATCGCCAGCAGCACGATCCACAACAGCGGTGCCTGCATAAACAGCGCATAGCCTTTTTTGATCCAATGCCAGCCCTGTTGGGCTTCTATACGTTTCGCTTCCATGTTTTCCTATTGAATGTTTTTTGGCCGCAAACGCTTACAACCAGACCGTATGGTTTGTTGCGATATGATTTTTCAGTACGCGTTCAAAATGTGTCGGGTCGTGTGCGTGGATCAATTCGCCGTCGCGCGGCAAATATTTATCGAACAAACGTGACAGCCAGAAACGGAGTGCCGCCAGTCGCAGCATCTGTGGCCATGCCAATTTTTCGTTTTCCTGGAACGGGCGCACCGCGTGGTAAGCACGTAAAAAAACCTGCGCGCGCACCTGATCAAGGGTGCCGTCGGCATTCATGCACCAGTCGTTGACGGTAATCGCCACGTCGTACAGCAGGGCATCCGTGCAGGCGAAATAAAAGTCGATCAAGCCGCCGACGCGATCCTCTTCGAGCAAGACATTGTCGCGGAACAGGTCTGCGTGTATCAGTCCTTGTGGAAGGCTTGAGGTATCTGTTTTATTGTTTAGTAAAACTTCAGATTCGATCAGCGCGGCTTGTTGGTCATTGACGAATGGTAGAACCTGCGGAGTGGTCGCTGCGCGCCAGGCGGCTCCTCTGGGGTTAGGCATGATCTGCGAAAAACTGGTGCCGGCAATGTGCATTTGCGCCAGCATCGCACCCATCGCCGAGCATTGTGCAAGATTGGGTGTGGTGGTAGATTTTCCGCTCAAACGGCTGACGATGCAGGCCGGTTTTTCATTTAAAATTCCCAGAAACTGGTTGCGCCGGTTTGCCATGGGAGCCGGGCAGGGGATGCCGTGACGCGCCAGATGCGCCATCAGATTCAAATAGAAGGGCAGCTCTGAGGTGGTCAGTTTTTCAAACAAAGTCAACACGAAGCGACCATTGCTGGTGGTGACGAAGTAATTGGTATTTTCGATGCCGGAGGCGATGCCTTGCAGATCCAGCAGTTGTCCCAGGGAATAATCATGCAGCCAGGCGGTTAGCTCGGCTTCGGTAACGGTGGTATAGACGGACATGCTCAGAACTTATGAATAATCCAGCGCGGTGCACGGAAACCGGAATCCAGTCCTTCCTGGCGGACAAATTTGCCATCGCCTCTGTCATCGACCAAGTAGTAAGGTGCACCAATTTTGGGCGTAACTTTAATCATATACAGTTTGCCGCCGGCACGAAATTCTTCTACGGTCGTCTCAGGTTGCTTGATGATAGTGATTTCTGCTTCGTCCACAGGGGCGGAATCAGGCTCGGCTGTAAATGGCGGTGGGGGCGGTAGCGGCTCAAGATTGCCCGGTACAGGTTGACCGGCAAATGCCGTAACGGAAAAAGCACCGAGGATCAGTAGCGATAATAAGCGCATGGTAGCTGCCTGTCGTAAAATAAATAGTGTGTATTTTAGCCCATTTATAGGTAGAGCTGCCGTTCGCGTTCTTCTTCGGAGGGTTCAAAGCCTGAAGTTTCGTAGTGTTTGAAAATTGCGCTGACAATTTCTTCAGGTTCATCAATGAGTTGAATCAGATTCATGTCGTCCGGGCTGATGACTTCTTCCTCTATCAGCGCGGTCCTGAACCATTCGACCATGCCGCCCCAGAACTGTTTTCCAACCAGAATAATGGGCATGCGGCGTGTCTTGCCGGTTTGCACCAGGGTGAGCGCTTCCATCAGCTCGTCCAGCGTGCCGAAGCCGCCCGGCATGACCACGTAGGCGTGGGCGAATTTAACGAACATCACCTTGCGCGCGAAAAAATGCTGGAAAGTCTGGCTGATGTTTTGATACGGGTTGTTGGTCTGCTCGTGCGGCAGTTGAATATTCAGGCCAACGCTGGGTGATTTGCCGTAAAAAGCGCCTTTGTTGGCCGCTTCCATGATGCCGGGTCCGCCGCCTGAGATAACCGAGAATCCGGCATCCGAGAGCAGGCGCGAGATTTCTTCGGCCAGTTTGTAATAGGTCTGGCCGGGTTTGGTGCGTGCGCTGCCGAAGATGCTCACCGCAGGATGGATGTGCGCGAGACGGTCGGTGGCAGAAACAAATTCTGACATAATGCCGAATACGCGCCAGGCCTCCTTGGCATCCCATGCTTCAGGAACATCAGATGTGGGTAGTTTTGGCCTGGAAATCATGTCTGCACCTTAAAATAATCGAAAAATGACAACGAACAGCGATACTAAAACTTTGCTACTGGTGGACGGTTCGTCCTTCCTCTACCGCGCCTTTCATGCCGTGCCGGATATGCGCAACGCGGACGGCTTTCCGACTAACGCGATCTACGGTGTGCTCAACATGTTGCGCCGTTTGCGTCAGGATTACCCGGCGGATTATAGCCTGTGCGTATTTGACGCAAAAGGAAAAACCTTCCGGGATGACTGGTATCCGCAATATAAAGCCAATCGCCCCTCCATGCCGCCCGATTTAGCGCTGCAAATCGAGCCTCTGCATCAGTTAATCGCCGCGACCGGCTGGAGAATCTCCATGGTGGAGGGGGTCGAGGCGGACGATGTGATCGGCACCATGGCTAAGCAGGCCGAGAAGGATGGTGTGCGTTGCATCATTGCGACGGGCGATAAGGATCTGGCGCAACTGGTGAACGAGCATGTGACGCTGATCAACACCATGAGCAACGAGACCCTGGACATCGCCGGGGTCACTGCGAAATTTGGTATCCCGCCCGAGTTGATCATCGATTATCTGACACTGACTGGGGATGCGGTGGATAACGTGCCGGGTGTAGAGAAAGTGGGGCCTAAGACGGCGGTGAAATGGCTGTTGCAGCACGGCACGCTGGATAAGCTGATGCAGAACGCCGACACCATAGGCGGGGTGGTGGGCGCGAATTTGCGCAATGCGCTCGACTGGCTGCCGCAGGCGCGCAGATTGATCACGGTTAAGTGCGATGTGCCCGACTTGCCCGCTTGCCGCGATCTGGTAGCACCGCCTCAGGACAGAGAAACGCAGGCGCGACTGTATCAACAACTGAACTTCAGAACCTGGTTGCGCGAACTGGCCGCAGCCCCCGTTGCGCCGCTAGAGGTCAGCGTGCCGCAATCCGTGATGTCTCCGCCGGTCAGCGAAAGTGCGGTTGCAGAAGTCGCCGTCGAAGCAGAGGCCGCCCGTACCGACGGCGCGCATTACAAGACGATTTTAACCGATGCGCAATTATCTGATTTAATTGAAAAATTAATGTCCGCCGAGCTGGTGTGTGTCGATACCGAAACCACGGGGCTGGATGTGATGGATGCGCAGCTGGTCGGTATCGCTTTTGCGATGCAGGCGCACGAGGCGTTCTATCTGCCGCTGGCGCACATCTACCCCGGCGCGCCCGATCAGCTGGATCGCGAGGAGACCTTGCTAAAATTAAAGCCCTGGCTTGAGAGTGAGCAACACAAGAAGCTGGGTCAGAATCTGAAGTTTGACCAACACATCTTTGCCAATCACGGCATCAGGCTTGCAGGAATACACGACGACACGCTGCTGCAATCCTACGTGCTGGAGAGCCATAAGTCGCACGACATGGACAGTCTGGCGATGCGCCATCTGCAGGTGAAAACCATCAGTTACGCGGAGGTGGCGGGCAAGGGGGCGAAACAGATTTGCTTCGATCAGGTCGATCTGGACATCGCGACTCATTATTCTGCCGAAGATGCCGACATCACACTGCAGTTGCATCAGACGCTCAGCCCGCAGATCGAGAAAGAATCGGGATTGCAGCATGTGTATCGCGATATCGAGCTGCCCGCCATGCATGTGCTCTATACGATGGAGCGCAACGGGGTGTTGCTGGACAGCAATCTGTTGCATGTGCAGAGTCACGAGTTGGGCGCTAAACTGATCGAACTGGAAGCGCGTGCCCATGAGGCGGCTGATCAACCGTTTAATCTCAACTCGCCCAAGCAGATACAGGAAATTTTATTTGGTAAATTGGGTTTGCCGGTGGTGAAGAAGACGCCCAGCGGCACGCCGTCAACCGATGAAGAGGTTTTGCAGGAACTGGCGCTCGATTATCCGCTGCCAAAAATATTGCTCGACTATCGCGGCATGGCGAAACTCAAATCTACCTATACCGACAAACTGCCGAAAATGGTCAATCGCCGCACCGGGCGCGTGCACACCAGTTATTCGCAGGCGGTGGCGGTGACCGGACGTTTGGCATCCAGCGATCCCAATCTGCAAAATATCCCGATTCGCAGTGCCGAGGGGCGACGCATCCGTGAAGCCTTTATCGCCTCGCCCGGCAGTTGTATCGTCGCGGCGGATTATTCGCAGATCGAGTTGCGCATCATGGCGCACTTGTCCGGCGATGAAGGGCTGCTGACGGCATTTGCCAACAACGAAGACGTGCACAGGGCGACGGCGGGGGAAATCTTTATGACGACCCCGGTTGAGGTGACCACCGAGCAGCGCCGTTACGCCAAAGTGATCAACTTCGGCCTGATCTACGGCATGTCTGCCTTCGGCCTGGCCAAACAGTTAGGCATAGAGCGCGGTGCGGCGCAAAATTACATCGCACGTTACTTTGCCCGCTATCCCGGGGTGCGCGACTATATGGAGCGCACGCGTGAACAGGCGAAACAGCAAGGCTATGTCGAGACGGTGTTTGGACGCCGCCTCTGGTTGCCGGAAATCAACAGCAGCAACGGCATGAAGCGGCAGGGGGCTGAACGCGCGGCGATCAATGCACCGATGCAGGGCACGGCTGCCGATTTGATTAAGCTGGCGATGGTGGCCGTGCAGAAGTGGCTGGAGTCTGAAAACTTGCAGACCCGTTTGATCATGCAGGTGCACGATGAGTTGGTGCTGGAAGTGCCGATGGATGAACTGGTGCGGGTTAAAGAAACCCTGCCTGGTTTGATGTGCAACGTCGCGGCGCTGAGCGTGCCGCTGCTGGTTGAAGTGGGGCAGGGCAAAAACTGGGACGAGGCGCACTAAGGCTGGCGGGGCTAAAGATGGGCGCATATCAGTACAACGAGTTGATTTTGTTGGTAGCCACATGGTTCAAGTTATAAATTTTTATCTATATGATTTTAAATGAATAAATTATTTTCATCGCTGCGCCCAGAGCCGGTTTGGGCACATTTTTCTACGCTGTGTGAGATTCCCCGTGCCTCGTTGCATGAGGCAGCGCTGATCGGATATTTGCTAGACTGGGCAGGCGGACTAGGCATTAGCGCTGTAGTAGATGAGGCGGGCAATCTGTTGTTGAAAAAACCGGCCAGTCCCGGTTTCGAAGAGGCGCCAGGCGTGATACTGCAGGGGCATCTGGATATGGTTTGCCAGTCTAATGCGGCGACTGCACATGACTTTTTGCGTGATTCACTGCCTGTTGAGGTGCGTGACGGCTGGGTAATTGCGCCGCTCACTACACTGGGTGCGGATAACGGTATCGGCGTGGCGCTGGCATTGGCTGCGCTGGAAGACGAGACTCTGCTGCATCCCGCGCTGGAAGTGCTGCTCACCGTAAATGAAGAGTCTGGCATGGATGGTGCGCGCGCTCTTGTGCCCGGCACTTTACATGGAAAAATGCTTATTAATCTGGATGCCGAGGAGTGGGGACATTTTTATTTGGGCTGCGCCGGCGGCGTAGATGTGGAGGTCGAAAGGCTTTGCCAGCAGCAGGTTCTGCCGCAGGGCTATGTCATACACCAACTCGGGATATCCGGTTTGCTGGGCGGGCATTCCGGCATCGATATTCACTTAGGACGTGCTAACGCGATCCGGTTGCTGGCGGAAATATTGCGCGCTTTGTCAGCAAGGACAGACTTGCGGTTGATCGCCATGCACGGTGGCACGGCACGCAATGCGATACCCCGTGAAGCGTATGCAATCTTCGCCTTGCCCGCAGGGGTTGAGTTGGCGGAGATGTTGCAATTTTGGCAAGATGAGTGGCGTATGAAATATGCGGCTGAGCCGGTTAGTGTGACGATGGCGTGTTTAGACTCGCCGACGGGGCAAGCCGCCGCATTATTTGCGATAGACAATGCAGAGCGTGATCGCTTGCTACGTTATATAGATACTGCAGCAAATGGCGTGGCTCAAGTCAGCGATGAATTCGCAGAGGTTGTGGATACTTCCGATAATTTGGGCGTGGCGAGTTTGGAGTTGGGGCGTTTCCAAGCTACTTTTAAAGTTAGATCTCTAAAAGACGAACGGGGATTTCGGCTTGCAGACGAGCTGCTTGAGCATGCTGTTGCCGCTGGCTTGCAAGGGCGGCAGCAAGGGGCTTACCCCGGCTGGACGCCTAACCCCGGATCGGCGCTGTTGCGTCTGTGTCAGCAGGTCTATACCGCAGAATTTGGACAGGCTGCCGGCTTGCAGGTCATCCACGCTGGACTCGAGTGCGGCCTGCTTGCAGCCAGCCATCCGCATCTGGATATGATTTCCTTCGGGCCTGATATTCGCGGCGCTCATGCACCAGGCGAGCGCGTTGAAATAGCATCGGTTGCGCGCTGCTGGACGCTGCTCAAGGCTGTGCTGGAAGCCTTGGCCCGGAATCGATGAGGCCCGGTGCGGTATTGTCGGCTAGTGTAAAGATTTCAACGTGCTGGCCAGAATGACCTCAGAGCTTTGCGGGAGCTTGAATTTGGCAAACGCACGGCGAATCTTTTTTTCATCGGCACGCTGGCCCCGATCTTCAAAAAAGATCCCGGCACGATGACCATTGGCGACCATGGTTGTAAACGCGAAACGCCAGTTGTGCGCTTCCGCCATGCGTTCCCGCAGAGCCTCCTCATTGAAGATAACAACGCCAGCGTTTTTGATTGACTCCAGAAACTGTTCGAATGAATCTGTATCCAGCTTGCCCATTTCATCACCTTTAATCGTTAGGCCAATGTTAGCCACGCTGCCATTAACGTGCGCCGATGAGCTTGGTTGACAACAAAAACACGTGCTGCAACTTTTTTTGGTTCTATTTAATTTTGAGCGGGCAGCATAGATCCATTTTTACAATTATCGGTGTCAGCCCAGCAGCAAGGGCAGAATTGCTCTTCTTGGAATCTGACGCTCAATGCCCTCCGCTTGTGGAATAGAGATTGAGAACCACTACGCCTGCAACGATGAGTGTGATGCCGACCAGCGCCCCGATGCTAAGCGTCTGATGATAAAAAATCCAACCAAGGATCGAAATCAGCGCCACACCGACACCGGACCAAATGGCATAGGCGATGCCCAGAGGAATGGTGCGCAAGGTCAGCGATAGAAAATAAAATGCGGCGGCATAGCCGGCAACGACAATCAAGGAGGGCCAAAACCGGGAAAACCCGTCAGCGGCCTTGAGCGCGGAAGTGGCAATGACTTCGGATACGATGGCGATCGCCAGATAGAGCCAGTTCATGATCTTATGTGCCTAACGAAGAGTTGTCGCTTTGCAGCCCTTATTTTATCTGCCCCCGTTCGATACATATCCCGACCATCTTGCAATTTCTTATCGCCTGTAGTTTTGCGACGCTCACTTTGACCCAGGGCGCGTTGAAGTCTTTCAGGATGATCTGCGCGATGTGTTCGGCCAGGGTTTCCACCAGAGAAAAATGTCCTTCGCTCAGCACGGTCTGGATGTGTGCGGCGACAGTGGCGTAATCGAGCGCATCGTTGATGTCATCGCTGTAGCAGGCGCGACTGTTGGGTAATGCGATATCGAGGTCGAGTTGCAAGGTTTGCGGCACGCGCTTTTCACGTTCGTAGATGCCGATTAACGTAGTGACTTTGAGTTCGCGTATAAAAATATAGTCCATGAATTTTCGCTGTTTGGTGGTTGGGCGGCGATTCGCGTAGAATTCGCTTCTGTTGAATTTTAAGGTATTACCGATGCTGCCCCTAATTTTTGTTGTAGCGGCCTATCTGCTGGGGTCGATTTCTTTCGCTGTGGTAACTAGTCGCGCCTTCGGTATCGCCGATCCGCGCACCTATGGTTCCGGTAATCCGGGGGCAACCAACGTGCTGCGCAGCGGTAAAAAATCAGCCGCCGCTTTGACCTTGCTGGGCGATGCGGCCAAAGGGTGGGTCGCCGTCGCGCTGGCGATGCATTATGCCACGCCGGATCGTCAAGGTAGCCTATTGATTGCTATGGTCTTTTTGGCGGTATTTGCAGGGCACTTGTTTCCGGTGTTTTTGAAGTTCAAAGGCGGTAAGGGCGTGGCGACCGCATTGGGTGTGTTGCTGGCGCTGAATGGTTGGCTGGGGTTGGCGGTGCTGGCAACCTGGCTGCTGGTTGCCGTGGTGTTTCGTTTGTCCTCGTTGGCGGCACTTGTCGCGGCGGCAGGCGCGCCTATCTATGCTTATGTATTGGGCATGCCGCGCGAGTGGGTGATCGCGTGTGTCGTCATGACTCTGCTGTTGATCTGGCGGCACAAGAGCAATATTCAAAATCTGTTATCGGGCAATGAAAGCCGGATCGGCAAGAAAACCAGTTCATAAATAAGGTCTTAAGGGTCGGCAAGTAAGTTTGAGTATTATAATAAAATAATATTCAGCCCTTATGATTGGAGAAGCTATGCGTCCGGCACAACTTCACGCCGTACTTGACCGCGAATTGATGAGTGCCCGCGAAGGACACCATACACCTGTCATGCTCTGGGGGGCCCCTGGGGTAGGAAAGTCGCAGATTATTGCCCAAGTTGCCACACGCCATGAGGTGCCGGTGATTGATATTCGCCTGTCGCAGATGGAATCATCCGACTTGCGCGGTATTCCCTTTAGAATAGACAATCGTGTGGAATGGGCTGTGCCGTTTATGCTGCCGGATCTTGAACGTCACGGCGCTGCGGGTGTGTTGTTTCTGGATGAGATTACTTCTGCGCCTCCCAGCGTTTCTGCGGCTGCCTACCAGTTGATACTCGACCGGCGTCTCGGTGCTTATGAAGTCCCTGCTGGTTGGGCGATCTTTGCCGCCGGCAATCGTCAGGGCGACAGGGGCGTTACCTATACCATGCCCGCTCCCTTGGCTAACCGTTTTTCGCATTTCGAAGTCGAAGCGAATCTGGATGACTGGGTTGTCTGGGCTTATGAAAACGGCATTGATGAACGGCTGATCGGTTTCTTGCGCTTTCGTCCGGAACGTCTGTTTGATTTCGATCCTGCGCACAATCCGGTTGCCTTTCCCAGCCCACGCACCTGGGAATTTGCCCATCGCGCCTTGCAAAAATTTGGTGATATGCCGCATTTGTTGCTATCCACCTTGCAAGCTTGTGTCGGTCCTGCGGCAGGTCTGGAGTTGCATGCCTTTGTTGAAAATCTCGATCGCATGCCGGATATCGATGCCATCTTGCGCGGCGAACAGGTTGTCGTACCCGCTGAAGTTGATTTGCAATACGCAGTTGCCTCGGCGCTGGTCGGACGGGCTGCGCGCGTCCGTGGCAGCAATGAAGCGCGTGAAGTACACGGTCATATACTGGATTACGCCGCCCGCTTTCCGCTGCGAGAAATGGGCGTGATGCTGGTATCTGACATGCACCGTACCATAGGCACGGAATTGTTTGCTGTGCCGCAGTTTAACGTCTGGGCGAATTCGATCGCAGATGTGATGCTGTATCAACGGTAGCCTATGGATCAACATAATATCGAAGTCAAGCTCGCAGCTGCCAGAACAAGGCTGATACTGGATAAGCCGTTTCTAGGCGCGCTGGCGCTTCGTCTGCCTATGGTTGTCGCTGATCCTGCCTGGTGCCCAACCAGCAGTACCGATGCCCGCAGCTTTTACTACAATCCGGAATACATAGCTGCGCTGAGTATGGAGCAAGTGCAGTTCGTGCTGGCCAATCAAGCTCTGCATTGTGCGTTGCTGCATTTTGCCCGTCGCGGGCATCGCAATCTGTTCCGCTGGAATATCGCCTGTGATCATGCGATCAACCCGCTGCTGGTAAAAGACGGCCTGTTGCCGCCGCCGGGTACGCTGGTGCTGGATAGTTTTGCAGGTATGACAGCGGAGGAGATTTATCCCAGCATAGCTGAAAATAACAGCGATGAACCGATGGAGCAGCCCAAGCACGATGGTGACGGCAGCGGCGATAAAAAGGAAGAAGCCGACCAGGGGGATGCGCCGGATGAGGATGCTTTAGGCGGCGAGGCCAACAAAGGTGCGGGTCCGCCAAAACCGCTGACGGCAGCGGAACAGGAATCACTGGCCACACAGTGGCAACAGCGTCTGGCAGGGGCTGCGCAACAGGCGCAGCAGGCAGGAAAACTGGGCGGTCTGCTGGGGCGCATGGTCGGTGAATGGATGCAGCCCAAACTACCCTGGCGCTTGCTGCTGGCTCGTTATCTTACGCAGTACGCCCGCGATGATTACAGCTATATGCGCCCGTCAAGGCGCGAAGGGGAGATGATTTTTCCCTCCTTGAGGAGCGCGCAGGCGGACATGATGGTGGTGCTCGATACCAGTGGTTCTGTCTCGGCGGCTGAGATGGATGAATTCATCAGTGAAATCAATGCGATCAAGGGGCAGATGCGCGCACGGGTAATGCTGCATGCCTGCGATAGTGAACTTGCCATCGATGGGCCGTGGCTCTTTGAACCTTGGGATGAATTCAAAGTGCCTGAAAAAATTGCCGGCGGTGGTGGCACAGATTTCAGGCCGGTTTTCGACTGGATTGCGCAGCAGGGGCGGGAACCGGATTTGCTGTTGTACTTTACTGATGCCATGGGGGAATTCCCGAAGATTGAAGCGCCTTTTCCGGTTATCTGGCTGGTCAAAGGCAAGGCTACGGTGCCCTGGGGGCAACGAATTCAGCTTAATTAAGGATCATTATGTCAGCACTGGCACCGGAAGATGAGTTGCGCCTCAACGTGATGATGGCAGGAGAGATACAGGCGGTTCGCATTGATGAGGCTGCATTGATCGTTTACGGTTTATCGCCGCGCGGAGAAGCGTCTATCAAATTGCATCCGACAGGCCGCCCTGAGCAGTATTTACGCCGGGTGCGTGAGATGCTGGCGGGCAAAGCGACCGGTTCGCCTGGCGGATATCCTGTTTATTTGCATGGCTGGACACGCATGGGTCAGGCGCGCGACAAAGGGCTGGATTGTCTGTTGCTGCTGGGTGAAGTCGAAGCGGTGGTGTCGGTCGCTTATTCCAACGGATTGACGGACGAACTGGCGCGGCGTGCCTGGTGGGCGATGCCGGTAGCCGACAACGCGCGCCGCATGCTGGAACGCGACTGTGTGGTGCAGGGTGTCATGGGCACCGTACTCGCGGCTTTCCTGATTGAGCACCTGCCTTTCGAAAACAGCCCGCACACCATCATCGATACAGTAAGACTGGTGTTGCAACCCGGATTGATTGAAGCTGAGGTGCGGCAAAAACTGTGGAATCGGGGCGCGATCGATAATGCCTATCATGTTGGATTTCTAGAACGCATTCCGGATGAGCTGCCGGTTTCAGTCGCTGCACGGGATGACTGGCACGTACAGAGCGTTAAGTTGTCACAGTTGGCAGAAAATCCGTTCGGCGTGCAACTGGCGCGGATTTTGTCAGCCAGTGGCCAGGCCTTTTTGCAGACGGCTGAAGCGATTCTGCGTTACCCCGCCGACAGGGATGTGGTGTATAGCTTGCTCAATGCGCTGTCGGCTTATTTTCCATTTCGGTTAAGCGCTGCTGCGGATGATACGGTTGAGGCGGTTATTGCCAACGCCGTTGCGTTTTGCAGTGATTCTTCTTCAGCGGCGGGCCGGTTTCTTCAAGATATGCCGGGATATCTTGCTGAAGTACGTGCCATGCTGGTTTTGTCGTGCATGAGCAGCACGATGGCTGCGCCTATTTTGTCTCACAGTACCGCTAGCGGGACCCTGATGCGTCAAAAACTGGAGCCGGTCATGACGCCAATATTGCAGCAAATTGCCATATTACGCGGGCAGGCATTCAACGCGACCACTCAGCGCCGCCGCACACGAACCTGAGGGATGAGTTGTTTGCCGGTGTAGTTGGTTTCAGGCGGATATTTCTTCCAGGTTCCAGCGCGGCTTAACGTTGAAACGATAATCTTTGTCGCACTGCTGCTCCGCCAGACGCAACGCGCCGGCAAAGGCGATCATCGCGCCGTTGTCGGTACAAAATTCCAGATCGGGATAAAACACGCGGCCACCGCGTTTGCCTATCTCAGTGGTTAAACGACTGCGCAACATCTGATTCGCCCCCACGCCGCCAGCCACCACCAGTTGCGACAATCCTGTTTTTGCCAATGCTGCGCGGGCCTTGTGAGCCAGCACATCGACAATCGCTTCCTGAGTCGCGTAGGCGATATCCGCACGAGTCTGTTCGTTGAGTTCGCTTTGTCTGACTAAGGTCAGCACGGCGGTCTTTAATCCGCTGAAACTAAAATCAAGATCGCCGCTGTGCATCATGGGACGGGGCAGCTTATAGATGCCGGGTCGGCCTGAACTGGCCAGCTTTGCCAGAGCCGGTCCGCCGGGATAGCCGAGGCCTAACAGTTTTGCGCTCTTGTCGAAGGCTTCGCCTGCCGCGTCGTCCACCGATTCGCCGAGCAACTCATATTTACCGACGCCATCGACGCGCATCAATTGTGTGTGGCCGCCGGATACTAATAAGGCGACGAACGGGAATTCTGGTGCGGGATCGGACAGCAACGGGGAAAGCAGGTGGCCTTCCAGATGATGTATGCCTATAGTAGGTATGTCGAGCGCATAAGCTAACGAATTCGCTACACTGGCGCCGACTAACAGTGCGCCTCCCAGTCCGGGTCCCTGGGTGTAGGCGATGGCGCTGATCTGATCGAAAGAAATGTCCGCTTCATTCATGATCTGACGTATCAGCGGGATGACGCGCTGTACGTGATCGCGGGAGGCGAGTTCAGGAACGACGCCGCCGTATTCGCTGTGCATCGCGATTTGCGTGTGCAGTGCGTGAGAGAGCAGTCCGCGCCCCATTTGATAGAGTGCGACGCCGGTTTCGTCGCATGAGGATTCAATTCCGAGTGTAATCAATGACATTAGCGCCTTTCAGTGTGGGCGCTATTGTAATTAAAAACGAAGCTGAACTGTTTGCCCGAATGTTATTTCAGCAATATTACCGAAAAGAGTTGACGGGATAAATTTAAGCCCTATAATGCGCACCTCTTCACCGGAACAGCGGCGGAAACGAAGCGGATCTGGCAACAGAAAAGCTTAATAATCAGTAAGTTGGTT
>JBAZVL010000010.1:0-121925 GCA_041660905.1 Gallionella sp. | reverse complement strand
TGGGGTCCAAAACCGTGGGGTCCAAAACCGTGGGGTCCAAAACCGTGGGGTCCAAAACCGTGGGGTCCAAAACCGTGGGGTCCAAAACCGTGGGGTCCAAAACCGTGGGGTCCAAAACCGTGGGGTCAGGTCTTGCATTAACGCATATGCGTTAATGCAAGACCTGACCCCAGCAGTATGCGGCCCCGGGGGCATGTGTTAATGCAAGACCTGACCCCGGACTTTCTGCCCCCGGACTTTATAACGAAGACATCAGCACACTCTCGCGCAGTTTCTTGAGTTGATCGCGCAACGTGGTAGCTCGCTCAAATTCCAGATTTTTCGCCGCCGCCAGCATTTCTTTCTCCAACCTGTTGATTTCTTTTGCTATTTGCTTCTCAGTCATCGACAAGTACTTTGCCTGCTCTTGTGCTGCTTTCTGATTGCTGCGCGCGTCATCCAACTCGTACGTGCCTTCGATGATGTCCTTGATGCGCTTTTGCACCCCTTGCGGCGTGATGCCGTTGGCAAAGTTATGCGACACCTGTTTGATGCGACGGCGCTCGGTTTCATCGATGGCGCGGCGCATCGAATTGGTAATCCGGTCGGCATACAATATCGCCGTACCGTGCAAATGACGCGCAGCGCGGCCTATGGTTTGAATCAGTGAGCGTTCCGAACGCAAGAAGCCTTCCTTGTCTGCATCGAGTATCGCGACCAGCGAGACCTCTGGGATATCCAATCCTTCGCGCAGCAGATTGATGCCGATCAGCACGTCAAACATACCCAGCCGCAAATCTCTAATGATCTCGACGCGTTCTACCGTTTCGATGTCCGAGTGCAGATAGCGCACCTTGATGCCGTGTTCGGAAAGATATTCGGTCAAATCCTCCGACATACGCTTGGTCAGCGTAGTGACCAGCACGCGTTCGCCTACCTTGATGCGCTGATTGATCACCGACAACAAATCATCCACCTGATTGATGGCAGGACGCACCTCGATGACCGGATCAACTAAACCTGTGGGTCTTACCACCTGTTCGACCACCTGCCCCGCATGTTCGGCCTCATAAACGGAAGGCGTGGCGGAGACGAATACGCTCTGGCGCATGATGTGCTCGAACTCATCGAAGCGCAGCGGGCGGTTGTCCATCGCAGAGGGCAGACGAAAGCCGTAATTGACCAAGTTCTCCTTACGCGCCCTATCGCCCTTATACATCGCCCCCACCTGAGGAATCATCACATGACTCTCATCCAGAAACATCAGCGCATTGGGCGGCAGATAGTCAAGCAGCGTGGGCGGCGGATCGCCGGGATTACGCCCCGACAGATGGCGCGAATAATTCTCGATCCCCTTGGTAAAACCGATCTCGGTGAGCATTTCCAAGTCATGCCGGGTGCGCTGCTCGATGCGCTGCGCCTCTACCAGCTTGTTTTCGCGTATATAAAATGCGATGCGCTCGGCCAGCTCCACCTTGATGGTCTCTATCGCCTGCAAAACGGTGGCACGCGGCGTCACATAATGACTGGACGGGTAAACGGTGTAGCGCGGTACTTTCTGCTGAATATGACCGGTTAAGGGGTCGAACAGGGACAGCGTTTCCACCTCGTCATCGAACAAGGTGATGCGCAACGCCAGTTCGCTGCTCTCCGCCGGGAACACGTCGATCACATCTCCCCTGACGCGAAAGCGTCCGCGCGTGAAATCGATGTCGTTCCGCTCGTACTGCATCTCGATCAGCCGCTTGATCACATCGCGCTGGTGCATCTTCTCGTTATTGCGCAGATGCAGAATCATGCCGTGGTAATCGACCGGATCGCCGATACCGTAGATTGCCGACACGGTCGCGACGATGATGCAGTCTTCACGCTCCAGCAGCGCCTTGGTCGCCGACAAGCGCATCTGTTCGATCTGCTCGTTGATCGCCGAATCCTTCTCGATGAACACGTCGCGAGAAGGCACATAAGCCTCAGGCTGATAATAGTCGTAATAGGAGACGAAATATTCCACCGCATTTTCCGGAAAGAATTCGCGCATCTCCGAATACAGTTGTGCCGCCAGCGTCTTGTTGGGTGCCATCACCATCGCAGGTCGGCCGCACCGGGCAATCACGTTGGCCATGGTATAGGTCTTGCCGGAACCGGTCACGCCCAGCAGCGTCTGAAAGGCTAAGCCGTCGTTGATACCCTCGACCAGTTGGGCAATCGCGGTGGGTTGATCGCCCGCAGGTTCAAAGGGCTGATGCAGACGATAAGGACTATCGGGGAAAGTGACAATATTCATGCCGCTATTGTACGGGCAGTCGGAATGGTTTGCCGAGTTCTATAAGAACGAAGCAAGAAATTGATGCCGCGCTGGCCAGGGAGGGCCGAAAACCAGCGCGGACTTTTTAAAGACTACAGGGATGCACTGAAAGATGCGACAGTTGGAATAGCGACGACAGCAGACAGTATTCCTGCCACTACCCAACGCACAAAGTAAGCCACCGCAGAAAAAGCTTTTTTCATTTTTACACCTCTATAAATTAAAATACCCGACTATTTCAGCACATCATTGTTACAGTACGATGTAAGAACGGGCATCACTCAGAGCAGCAAGATGAAAAATAGTTCCATAGTAAAACAGTTGGATATAAAAACCAGAGGAAATAAGGTCCTCCCAAGCAGGTTTCCGCCGTTCACCTGACCGTACCAAACCGTCTTATAACGGATTGCAATAAACGACACTGCACGGGAATGTGTATGAAACAATGATGATAAAGCCAGTGGTTACGCTGGTGGGTTGCCGGACGGGAATGGATGCTAGTGAATGATTTTGGCGTCCTCGACACGATGAGTCTGGGCAATGGAGCGAGGTCATATCGCTGGCATGAACGCCTGCTTTACGGTTGCCATTTAAAAACCACCTAATTCCGTTCCCGAGACACAGCGGACTTTCAGGCTTCTCGGCGTAGGAAGTGCCGATTATGAATTGCGAACACGCAATACCCTTTTGACTGCAATATACGACAGATAAATCACGGTAACAGCTGTACATGAAAAAAACCATGCCGCAAAAAAATAGAGTTGGCAATAACATCAGTGAAGCTGCGATGAAAAGTATCGGAAGCCAGATTGCCCTTGCTTGGTATAAATGGTTGCTACTTGTTGAACTGTTTGTACCGTTTGAGCATTGATAATTGGCATAACTATTCCTTCCGATTTAGAGCGGTCTTGATAAACAAACCAGTGAGTAATAACAAAATAAATCCGAAGAAGCCATTGCGGCCTCCACCTTTCCGATAGTGCTTGATGTAATAATCAACCTGCTCCGTGTAGCTAATAAACAAACTATCCCCTACCTGTAACTGATACACCCTACCGCCATTCGGAACGTCAATTTCTGGTCGCCACCAAGCAGTGGCAGTTTTGCCAGCAAGCTGGTTTTTCATACTCGTGCCACTTTGTTTTCCATTAGTGCGCTGGTAAGTGCAATCGCTAGGTAAGGTATTGGGCGAATTGCACCCTAAAACCAGTTTTTGGCCATTCCCTAAATGTAGTTCGATTTCTCCACCAGAGCTTTTTGAACGTCGGGTAAATGAAAGTATCCCTTCAGTTATTTCCAGCTCTGCGAAACTTGGCGGCTCATACTTCACCTCTGGATTGGTCGGCCAAGTACCAGACAACCAGCACCCCCAACAAATCCCTAGAATGATGAAGCTAAATCTAAGCCATGGTCGAAAGTGACAAAATATAGAAAAAATTCTGCTCATGCTTACCTCGTCGACTTATTCAACCTAAATGCAGCATCATTCGCCGCCATCACGTTCACTTGCATGCGCACCATGCCGCCGCCTCTTCGACCTTGCTCAGGACAGGCTTGCATGTCGGGCAGAGTGGCAGTCAGCGCACTGACCGCAATCACGTCAGTAAAAATGAGATGAAAAGTATCGGAAGCCATATTCCACCGGCAAGGGGTAGGCCGGTGTGTAGAGGGCGAACGAAAATGTACCGAGCTTCTTCTGTATAAGAAAGTAATGGGTTCTGTATAAGATGCCCTAAGCTAGGATAAGCTTTTGATTCTAAATGATAGCAATGGATTTATACATCAAGCTATCCCGTATACTCAGCACATCCCCCGAATGTCCAATGGCACACTCCGGCCAACGAGATCACATTATTGCATGGCATTTAACGGACATTCCCGTTTGATACCTAAATATTTTTTAGATCGCCCGACTGCCGATTATCGCGTCGGCCTGTTGCCGAGACAAACCGGAAGTTCAACGTTTGAATTCACCAGCGTCGTGCGGCTATATCACGCAGCGTCCGGCTGAATGAAAGGTTGGGCATCATCTCTGAGTAGTTCCCTTCGTTACATACCACGCGAAACAGGCAGCCAAAGGTCGAGGAATGCCTATTGTCTTACCCCTCAAAAGCGTGCGAATCACTTGTCTTTCATCGTTTTCCGAAAAGGCATCGGGCCACGCGAGAAGATATAAATGGTTAATCGGATCGCCGTTGTAGAAGAGAAATACCTCATCTGCGGTCTTGGGGTCAATGTAGAGGATGAACCAGTCTTTGAAGTGAAACGACCTCATTACTTCCACGGAGTGAATATCAATTTTGCTGGCCAGCTGCTTTGACACAATAGGCGCAAGAACAGCCTTGCGTTCGTCCGGCAACGAGTGGTCAACGCCATCACACGGCGAAGCGACAGCAGAAACCGAGGCAATCAGCCAAACAAGCGCGAATATGAGTCTCATGATGCCCAACGTGAATAGACAGAACTATTCGAACATATGCAGGGGAGTGTTCTGTAGAGCTCACCTGCCCGACAGTAACTACTTGTTTTTACGTATCCATGCTGGTTTTATAAATCAAACCATCCAGCATGCTCGGCATATCACCCGAATGTCAGCAATTGGCACACTCCGGCCAACGAGATCACATTATTGCATGGCATTTAACGGACATTCCCGTTTGATACCTAAATATTTTTTAGATCGCCTGACTGCCGATTATCGCGTCGGCCTGTTGCCGAGACATTGCAGACGGTCAGCGTTTAAGGCAACCTGCGCGCCGCCGTTAGGCGGAGCGTCCGGGTTGAGCGGCGGGTTAACCCGGACAAGCCAACGATTAAGGAAAAATAGCGCCATGCCATGCAAAGCGCCCAAGACACCACCAATACCAAGGGCGGGCAACAGAGTGACAGAAACGGCGTACCAAAACTCTGCTTGAAACGGAGACAGGCCGTCGAGTACACCGCCGGCAGCAAATGCGGAACTTGCGGCACCCCATAGCCAAATGGCAAACACAAAGGCAGCACCCCAGCCAAAACCCTCGATCACTGCGCGCCGGAGAGAGGCCGCCCCAGCCAAGATAAGCCGGACGAATGCAGCACCGCGCCAACCAACTAGAGCGGACGCAGGGACCAGCAAAAAAACGATAACAGGAAGCGCGCCCCAAGGATGAGCGGCAGATATGAAGCCAGCGCATGACCAAATGACGAAAAATAGCAACGCATCTATGAGGCCAATTTTTCGAGCAAGACTTTCTGTGTACTCGGTCATGTGAGGGCTAACGACGCTGTAGAAAAACCCCATTTTCGGGGATTTTTGCGCTTGTAAGTGATTGATTTATATGGGGGCAATTTTTCATAAAATGGGTTTTTCTACAGCCTCAACGTGCCGCTAAGGGGCGCGCCGAAGGCGCGTCCCGGCGTCCAAAGGGAGCGAAATTGAGTGCAGGGTTGAATGTTTGTTCCATTAGCTAATCGGGTGTTGATTTAGTTACCTACTTAAAAAGATCAAAGATTACAGCACATAAACTGAGCAAATACATAATCACAGCCGATACATCCGAAATCCTTAATCCTTCCTTAGTAACAGGCTTAACTCCCCAAGCCGTAAATAAAAAGTTTTCTCCTTTCGCCCGGCAGGAAAAGTAATGCGTGGAATATAACAGGAACACTAGCGCAACAAATTGGCGTTCGTGATCCAGATACTTTGTCAGATTAGTTTCTAAAACCAAAATAAGGCACACGATCCCGAGGTAGGTACCCCAAAGAGTCATTCGGAATTTATTCCGTCGGTCTTGGCTTTCGAATAATGGAGTATCAATACTTTTATCCACTTGCCTATACCTAACGTAAAGTCGCCATCAATAAACAACTAAATTTTTTAGCTGGACCGGTGGCTAAATGGTTCGAAACGAAAAAAATTCTTTGTTATCAATCATGAATTTAATTTTAGCGCACCACCCGAATGTCGGCTTATGGCACTCTCCAGTCAAAGAGGTCGCATTATTGCACGGCATATTCCGGACATTTGCGTTTGCAGCCTAAATATTTTTAGATCGCCTGACTGCCGACCATCGCACCGGCCTGTTGCCGAGACGTTGCGGAAGTTCAACCCCGAGCATAAGCAGCAGCCACGCCGGAGCACAGCGGAGACGTGAACATCGGCTTGATGCTCTGGCCAACCATGGCTGCCTCGGGGAGAAAACTGCCTGTCTGGTATACCCGCACTCTTCCCACATGATGTCAATTACTGTGTAGTTTGGCCGACTGTTTGTTACAAAAGTAATGAAGTGATGTATGCCCCCGCAGCAACAAGACCTAACAACCAAAGAGTTATGGTTCTAAATTGGCTTGCTTTAAACAGAATACGAGTACCAATCAAAAGACCGAAGACTAATGTCATGGCACCTTTAACTTGTGCCTGAATGCCATAAAAACAAAGGCGAGCACCACCTCGTGGGTAGCCGCAAAGTTCTGCGTTCAGTATTCCATTAATGCCACCTATACACAAAGAAATGGCTATAAGAATGCCTAGCCACTTGGTAAATGCATTCAATCTTTTATAGCTAATTTTTTTACGCTCAATTTCATTAAGGGCTGGGTACGATTGAATCACTTGTCTTTTATCACCCATCATCACTCACCCCACTTCTTTCAGCAGATAACTCCTGCTAACTCATTCCAGCCTATCATCTCGCGATCGTTGTATTCGCTCTACAAATTTCCTTTAGCTCCAAAATGAATGGTCTAAGTGCTGTTTGATCAGTAACAAACGAAAACTCTAAGCGCTGTTCGTTTTCGGAGCCGCCTGTGAAAACGCCACTAACAGAAACGTGCCCATTTCCATCGCCGCGAAGCGAAAAATACGGTTCTTCGAATTGCAGCCCTAATCTTGCCTCACCAATTAGCGTACGGTAGATCCCTTCCAGAGCATCAATAAACGTTAAAATTGGAGGGGCATCAAAAAAGAAGGAAACTGCTGCCTTGAATGGAGGTGAGGAAACCTCTAGAAAACACGTTCCACCCGAACCGTCATCAAAGAATTTAACTTCTTTCATATTGAGGCCATAAATTTCGGAATTAGTATGAAGGGATGCGTCCATAGCCATTTAACGGTGTTAACAAATATTTGTGTTTTTCATGAATGTTGGCAAGTGGTCGATTGACCTTACGGGCATTCAACTCGCCAGAGGCCGCTGTACTGCGGACACCAGTCGTTCAAGCTCCACCCCGTGACAGACCGCAACTGGCACGCTCCAGCCAATTAGGTCGCGTTATTGCATGGCATATTCCGGACATTGGCGTTTGATGCCTAAATATTTTTTAGTCCGCCTGACTACCTACCATCGAGCCTGCCATTTTCAACGAACCGACTTCAATCAGATTTTTTCAGCCCGATTTCAGTATCATTCATTACTTTATAAACAGCTTGATCCCATTTATCGCCTTGTATCCACAGTTTAAAAATGCAAACATTTTTTCTTACAACCCAAGATGACGTGTAAAAAAAATTAATTAATATTACAAACCCGCCAACATAAACTAGCACCTTTCCTATAAATGGATAGCCCAACCGGCCAGCAACCAGAGCAAAAACAAGAAGAATGGAAGAAACAACTGGAATTATGATGTTGGCCATCCGATTCATTGAGCATGTCCAATTTACAATTTTTGTGAAGGATAAATTATGTTTTTTACTTATCAGCGGCCGTTATACTGCTGATACCAGCCATTTAAGCTCAACCCCGTGACAGTCCGGTTATGGCACACAGCGGATTATCGCAACCGTCGGCTTTCTGTCACGACATTTTACACATTAATCTGAGAGAAATATGTGTATGCAATATCTGGTTATGGGCTATTGATTTGATTCGTGACACTAAAGAATGTCACTTCGGGACATTTGGGACAGTCAAGTGTAAAACAAGATCGAAATATCCTGTAATACCTTGCAATATGAAAACAGGGTAAATTGGCTGCATTGCGCGTATTTGCTGGGTTTTACGGGGGTTTACTGGATGGATATGGATGGCGCTGAAATGATATTTGGTGTCCTCGACAGGAATCGAACCTGTAATTGCCCCTTAGGAGGGGGCGGTTATATCCATTTAACTACGAGGACAGCGGGCGCATTGTAACGGAAATACGCTGTAATCTAAACCCCGGCACTGGTATCATGTGCGGCTAAGTTAAATTATCCAGAAAAATGAAGGCGCAAAATGAAATGGTTAGCTATATTCGCCGCGTTGATTATTTTCTCGGCTCTGTTCGTAGCGCGTGCGGCGCGCGCCAGCGAGTTGCCTGAATTAGGCGCCCCGGCCCCTGAATTCAAACTACCTGATCAACACGGCCATCAACATGCTCTGAAAGAATATCGCGGAAAATATTTGGTACTTTATTTTTACCCGAAAGATGACACGCCGGGCTGCACTCAGGAAGCCTGTGCGTTTCGCGACGATCTGCACCAGCTGACCGAACTGGGTGCGCAAGTCGTCGGCATCAGCGTGGATGACAGTGACAGCCATGCAAAATTTGCGGCAAAGTATCATCTGCCCTTCCCACTGCTGGCAGACAAGAGCGGCGCTGTCGCCGATCGTTACGGCGCATTGCTAAATTTGGGTGTCATGAAACTGGCGCGTCGCTTTACTTTTTTGATCGACCCGCAAGGCAGGATCTGCCGCGAATATCTGAGCGTGGAAACCTCACGGCATTCCAAAGAAATCATTGCAGACCTGAAAAAATTAATCGCTGAGGAGAAATAATGTCGTCCCGTCTCAATCTGTTTATCGCCTGGTTTCTTATCCCGCAGACCGTAGCCATGGGTTTCGTCGCCGTTGTCGGGCGCATCGTACTGGAACTTTTGGGCGTCAACACCCATGAGGGCGACATCCCCGGCCGTCTGGTCGGCGCCATACTGCTGCTGGGTGCGGTCTATCTGATCCTGCATTTTCGCGGCTCTTTATTTCCGGAAGGCAAACCCGCCGGCCGTGGCTATCTACTTGGCCAACGGCTGGTGATGATAGCCAATCTTCTGGCGGCTCTGTTCTGTCTCTTCCAGTTCACGCAGTTCATGATCACAAGCTACAACGTACGGCATTTGCTGAACGGATTCACCGACGCCTTCGGCTATTGGGTCATGGCCCTCTGGCTAATCGGTTTCTCCTTCCTGTATCAGTCTGCACTCCCTTCATCCGCCATCACCGAATCCACAAAATAATGCCATACATCACACTAGATAAAGCCTCCTTAGCCTTCGGTCACGTCGCCCTGCTCGACCACGCCGAATTTCAACTCGATGAGGGCGAACGCGTCGGTCTTATCGGTCGCAACGGCGGCGGCAAGTCCAGCATGATGCGCGTGCTGGCAGGTCAGGGAACACTGGATGACGGTCTGGTTTGGCGTCAGCCTTCCGCACGCATCTGCTACGTCAGTCAGGAACCGGTGTTGGATCCGGATGACAGCGTATTCGATGCCGTGGCAAAAGGCCTGGGCAATTTGCAAAAGCTGCTGCACGACTATCACCATGTCTCCCATCAACTGGGCGAACCGGACGCGGATTACGACAAGTTGCTCGAAGAAATGCAACTGTTGCAGACGCAACTGGAAGCGCAGGACGGCTGGTCGGTACAGGCGCGCATCGAGACCGCCATCGCCAAACTGGATCTGGACCCGGATCGTCTGGTCGGCAATCTGTCCGGCGGACAAAGAAAGCGTGTTGCCTTGGCGCAAGCGCTGGTTGCCGAACCCGATGTGCTGATACTCGATGAGCCGACCAACCATCTGGATTTCGCTTCGATCGACTGGCTGGAAGGACTGCTCAACAACTTCGTCGGCAGCGTGCTGTTCGTCACCCATGACCGGCGCTTCCTGGACAACGTGGCCACGCGCATCGTCGAACTCGATCGCGGCAAACTCTCCGGCTTCCCGGGCAACTTCACCGCCTATCTGGCGATCAAGGAACGCATGCTGGCCGACGAGGCCGTGGTCAACGCCAAGTTCGACAAGGTACTGGCTCAGGAGGAAGTGTGGATACGTCAGGGTGTGAAAGCGCGCCGCTGCCGCAACGAAGGCCGCGTGCTGCGTCTGGAACAACTGCGCCGCGAACGTTCGGCACGCCGCGAAAAGCTGGGCAAAGTAGAAATGACGGTGGAGACCGGCGAGCGTTCAGGCAAGCTGGTTGCAGAACTGACCGATGTGAGCAAGGCATACGGCGGCCGCACGCTGATCAACAACTTCTCCTGCCGCATCCAGCGCGGCGACAAGATCGGCCTGCTGGGCCCGAACGGCGTTGGCAAGAGCACGCTGCTTAAAATCATCCTGGGCGATATCGAGCCTGATTCTGGCGATGTCAAATTGGGCACCAAGATGACGGTCGCCTACTTCGACCAGTTGCGCGAACAACTCGATGAAAATATGACTTTGGCCGACACCATCAGTCAGGGCGCGGATTTTGTCGAAATCGGCGGTCAGCAAAAGCACGTCATCAGCTATCTGGGCGACTTCCTGTTCCCGCCCGAGCGCGCAAGATCTCCGGTCAAGAGCTGTTCCGGTGGCGAGCGTAACCGCCTGCTGCTCGCTCGTCTGTTTACGCAACCTGCCAATGTGCTGGTGCTGGATGAACCGACCAACGATCTGGATATCGAAACGCTGGAACTGCTCGAAGAGTTGCTGGCCAACTACGATGGCACGTTATTTTTGGTCAGCCATGACCGCGCATTCTTGGATAACGTAGTTACTCAGGTGATCGCCTTCGAGGGTGACGGAAAATTGCAGGAATATGTCGGCGGTTATGAAGACTGGGTACGCGTGCAAAAATTTCAGGCAGCCGCAGCCCTGGCGAAACCTGCCACCTCCACCCCGCCACGCGCAGCTGCCGCACCCGTAGAAAAACCGAAAGCTGCCAGCAAACTAAACTACAAGGAGACTCAGGAGCTGGAGTCTTTGCCTAAGCGCATCGAGATTCTGGAAAAAGAGCAGATCGACATCGCCGCTCATCTGGCGGACGGCACGATCTTCCGCAACGATGCCAAGCGCGCCAAGCAGTTGCAGACGCGCAATGAAGCCATCGAAGAGGAAATCATGACCATCATGGCACGCTGGGAAGAGCTGGAAAAACGCAATAACGGTTAGTCTGTACCCCACATAAAACTAGAGAAAATATAAGGAGTTATATGAATTTTTCAGCATTTCTTAATCAGTATTGGCCATTTCTTGCACTGATCCTTTGGTTATCGTACAAGTGGTGGAACTCAAAAAGAATCGTCGCGATGCTACCGGAACTCAAAAAGCGCGGCGCGACATGTGTCGATGTCAGATCACTGGCCGAATTTGCCAGCGAAAATGCCCCCGGAACGATCAACATCCCGCTTCAGGAACTGGGAAGCAGGCTCGGTGAAATATCCAAACAATCTCCGGTTGTATTGTGCTGCGCAAGTGGAACACGGAGTGGAATGGCCAAACTTATGCTGATGAAGAACGGCTACCGGAATGTCTATAACATCGGTACCTGGAGAAAGTTTCTGGGCCAATAAAGTCGCTTTGCACGCCTGTTGCCCAATCAAATATGATCCACAACGATCCGCTGCACTTATTGATCCTGACAGCCAGCTGGCTGCTGTTTGCCGTCTCTCACAGCCTGCTTGCCGGAACAACGCTGCACCGGCTTTTCGGCCGATATAGTCGGATTGTATTCAACTGCGTGGCGGTTGTGATGATGATGTTACCCTTCGCCATCTCGGCACAACTACCTTTGATTCCTCTGTGGAATGAGCCGGACTGGCTGTACTGGACGCGGCAAGGCGTCAGCTTCGCAGCGGTGCTGGCCTTAATTCACACGCTGAAATTTTACTCGCTGCCCGGTTTTCTGGGTTTGAAGGCCGAAACCTGGGCACTGACCTTCAGCCCGTGGCATCGCTGGGTCAGACACCCATGGTATTTTCTGACCCTAATCCTCATCTGGGCGCATGACATGAGCGAAACATGGCTGGTCAACGCCTTGTGCATCACGCTGTATCTGGTGGCAGGAAGTCGCCTTGAGGAAAAACGCATCCTGCGCTATCACCCCGGCTCTTATGCCCAATACTGCCGTATCGTACCTGGCCTACTTCCCTGGCGAGGCTGCGCGCTGAACGAGGAAACTCGCCTCAAACTGGAATCAGAGGCACTGAACGAATCCAAATAAAACAACCGGCGTTCAAAACGGATATGGGGTCAGGCCTTTACGGATATGGGGTCAGGCCTTTACTTTATAGTTTTTCTTACGAAGTATTGGTGACACGAGTACACAATACTCCTCCCCAGCTGGAATCAAAAAATTACGGCAATTCCATGTTAATAACTCAACAAGCACTCACGGTAAAAACTATAAAGTAAAGGCCTGACCCCTCGCGCCGTTCACGCGCGCCATGAACGGCTTCTTTTTTGATCTGCTGCCGTTTAATCAAGTAAATACCCGCTCACCCAGCGAGGCCGCAGTCCCTTCCAGTTGCGGCACCTGAGCCTGCCCCATTGCCCGGATATTCACCGAGATCTGCGCATCCAGACGACGTCGCGTGACGGACAGCCCGGCGCCTCTGAGTGCCTTACAGAAGTGATAAGTAAACACACCGCGTATCGCGCCGCCGATATTGGTCTCGGCCGAAGTCTGATTATCACGGCACCCTGCCCACAGCACATGATTTAGTCCGACCACTGCTACGGCATCCTTTCCAGCTTCTCTGCGCCGTAACAACCCGCGCACTGGCAAGGAAGGCTCCGCATCGATAAAGAATCCAACATCGAGCGGCGGCTCAATGTAGCGTGCAGTCACCGGCGCCACAGCAATCAGATCGCGCGTGCCGCTGCCCGAATGGCAGGAATCGAGAATCACATCCAGATTGACACCCGCCGGGACGGCCGAAAAAATCACCTTAAAATCATCGTCCCTGATCATACCTGCCGTCACATAGTCGTGCGGGCAGATGGTCTCGTCCCGCCCATCAATCTCATCGCCGCTGACATCAGCCACTTGCGAGCCATGACCCGAATAGTAAAAAACCAGCAGATCGCCCTTTTTAGCGCCACTGATCAACCATTTCAACCCCTTGATGATCGCGGCACGCGTTGCCCTGACATCGGTGAGTATTTGCATCGTCGCCGGCGCTGCCGGAACAATTCCCATCACATTCAAGGTATTCGCCATATCGCGGACATCGTTGACGCAACCGCGCAGATCAGGACCGCCTGCACCGACCGGTGCATAGTCATTGATGCCAACCAATAATGCTTTTTTCACCATGATTTTTCTCCTATAGGAAGATTCATTGATTTACATGCGCAACCGTTCGATAAACCGGGATAGCGCACACAAATTAAAGCACGGAGAAAAATTTTTCGATATTGAGCGAATTATCTAGGCGTATTGGCCTACCTGACAGCGAACAACGCCACCCACAATTGGCGGCTCGCAACGGTATCGATTTCACCCTGAGGAATCCTGCAAGGAGAGATATCGTTTAACCGCATACGGTGCTGAGTTTGGCGCAGGGTGCGATAGAGCGCTCGGGTCTGTCCGGCCAGGTCAGCATCGATCAACCCCAGCTCCGCAGCCATTTTCAGCAGCGCCAGATTACCCGCATTGACGCTGAGTTCCGGATAGCGATGCGCATAGGCCAGAATCAGGTACTGCACCATAAATTCGATGTCCACCATCCCTCCGCTGTCGTGTTTGATGTCGAACAGCGCACTGCCGTTGGGGTGACCATCGTGCATTTTTTGACGCATACCGATAATTTCACTGCGCAACACATCTGCATCACGCGATTGGCACAATACTTCCTGACGGATATGCTCAAATGCCGCGCCTACCTGCACATCACCGGCACAGAATCGCGCACGCGTTAACGCCTGATGCTCCCACACCCAGGCCTCGTTTTTTTGATAACTGGCAAAGGCCGATATAGAACTGACCAACAGTCCGCTCGCGCCGTTCGGGCGCAGGCGCAAATCGGTTTCATACAAGCGCCCCGATGCCGTATAACTGCTCAACATACTGTTGATACTCTTGCCCAGCCTGGCATAATTTTCCTGCGCATCGGGGTGATCGTCATCATAGAGAAAAATCATATCCAGATCAGAAGCGTAACCCATCTCACGACCGCCCAGCTTACCGTAAGCGATGATGGCAAATTTTGCCTCGACGCAATGTTTTTTACGCGCAACAGTCCAGGCCAGTTGCAACACGTGACGGAGTATCAGATCGGCCAGATCACTTAAATGATCGCTTAGCTTCTCCAGCGGCAGCAGCCCCTGCAAATCCATCGCCAGCAGGTGAAACAGCTGTTCCTGCTGAGCCTGATGCAGCACCTCCAGTTGCTGCTCCGCATCACAGCCGGCCAGACGCGATTGTAAATCTGCCGCGATCTGCGTCCATTGCGGCGGCAGATACAATTCACGGGCATCGAGCAATTCATCGAACAAAGACGGATGCTGCGCCAGAAAATTTGCGGCCCAACTGCTAGAGGACAACAGTCTGGTCAATCGTTCCAGCGCTTGCGGATATTCGGATAGAAAGGCCAGATAGGCAGCTCGCCGGCTGATCGCCTCCAGCAGCGTCAACAGACGCGACAAAGTGGCATCCGGATCGTTAAATTGCCCGCCCAGCGTGATGAACTGCGGGACGAGTTTATCTGTGCGCTGGCGGCTTAATTCTGACAGTTGCCGGTAACGCAGACTGCCGCGCAATTGCATCAGACGCTGCGCGCTGTCCACCGCAGCGCGATAACCCAGTTTAGCCAACCCTATCGCCAGCTCATCGACTGCAATCTCTTCATGCCACAACGCTTCATTGGCAGATTCCTGCACAGGCGCACCGAAAATCTGTTCGAATTGCGCACTGACCAGCGCGCGGTGGCGATCTATCTCCTGCAGTAACGGGGCATAACCGGGATAGCCCATCGCTTCGGCAATAATAGCCTTATCATCATCTTTTTCGGGCAAAAGTTGGGTCTGCTGATCATCCAGATACTGCAAACGGTGTTCCAAATTACGCAGAAAAATATAGGCTTCATCCAGATCCGATGCCACTTGTGCAGATAACTGTCCATTTTCTGCCAACTGTTTGAGCACGCGCTGCGTAGGCAAGATGCGCAAGCGTTCATCCTGCCCGCCGCGTATCAGTTGAAACACCTGCGCGGTAAATTCGATCTCGCGTATCCCGCCCGGTCCCAGCTTGATATTGTCCATCCGGTCCCGGCGCTGCACCTCCTGACGGATTTGCGCATGCAGTTTACGCATCGAATCGATCGCGCCGAAATCCAGATATTTCCGAAATACAAACGGCTGAAAAAGTTGTTTTAATTCATCAATATACAAGTTATCAGCAGAAGAAACCACGCGCGCCTTGATCCACGCATATCGTTCCCATTCACGCCCCTGCGTCACCAGATATTCTTCTAACGCGGCAAAACTCATCACCAGTGGACCGCTGTCGCCGTACGGGCGCAGCCGCATATCGACGCGAAACACGAAGCCATCGCCGGTCGCTTCGTTAACAATATTGATCAGACGCCGCCCCAACCGCGTGAAAAACTCGTGATTGGAAAGCGTGCGTGCACCGTTAGTCTCACCGTCTTCCGCATAAACAAAGATCAAATCGATATCTGAAGACACGTTGAGCTCACCGCCGCCCAACTTGCCCATACCGATCACCAGCAGTTCCTGCGGATTCTGAGTGAGCTCACCGATCGGGCTGCCGAACTGCTTTTGCAAGGACTGCATCAGACAGAGCTGCGCCTGTCTCACCACCACTTCGGCCAGTGCAGTCATCGCTTGCATCACCTCATTCAAGCCGCCTAAACCGTTCAGATCGCGCAAAATCAGCTTTACCATCACTTGTTTGCGCAAACGCCGCACCGCGCGTGCCAGCGCCGCTTCATCTAACAGATCGAAACCCGATGCAGCCAAAATATTCAACATCTCCTCGCGGCAGCACGGCGTACCATAGTTTTCCTGCAACCAGTTCAACAAGACGCTGTCCGACGTCAGCAGTCGTCGGGCATAACGACTGCAATGCTGCGTCTTGCTCAACAGTTCAGAAAAGGACGAAAGCGGCGAGTTTTCCATATTCATAGACGTAATAAGCTGGCTGATAAGTTAGAATGAGCATTGTCTTACGATTGACGGCAAGTCGCTAGTCAGTTTTGAACTACCAATGGCTAATGTTAGCAATTTTTTTGGTTTAACTGACGACCTACGTCTAGCAACTCCTAACTGTAATTATGTGGAATTCCCGTCCCGTTCGGCTGATATGGCATCACCTTAACCGCTTAACCCGGCTGATTATCGTCGCGTCTGCGCTATCAGCCATGCTGTGCGCAATGATCATCATCGCTTTACGCTATTGGCTGCTTCCCGATATCGAACAGTTCCACGAAAGAATCACCAGTTCCTTGTCTGTGGCGATGGGAAATCCTGTGAGCATAGGCAAGATCAGCGGCGACTGGACGGGGCTTTCACCGCACCTGAACTTTACTGACGTGCGTCTTCTCGACAAGCAGGGCAAAGCGGCGCTGGTCTTACCGCGCATCGATGCCAGCGCCTCCTGGTTATCGCTGCCGGCTGCCGAATTACGACTGTCCAGCCTGGAAATCGACCGCCCTGAATTATTGATACGCCGCGATGAGCAGGGGAAAATATTTATCGGCACAGTAGCCATCGCCAACGGTTCATCCGACAACAATCTCGCCAACTGGCTGTTACATCAGTCACGCATGGTGGTGCGCAATGCCGTCATCGTCTGGCTGGACGAGCAGCGCGGAGCCCCTCCACTGGTGTTAAAGCAGGTCAATTTACGCATTGAAAATCTATTCAGCCACCACCAATTTGCGCTGCGCGCCGACCCTCCCGTCGACCTGTCCACCCCGCTGGACGTGCGCGGAGATTTCCACGGAAAAAACTTTGACGCTTTAAATCAATGGAATGGACAAGTATTCGCGCAACTCGACTACGCGGATTTACTCGCGTGGCGTCCATGGATCAAGCTACCCCAACAACTGACCAGCGGACGAGGTGCTTTTCGCGGCTGGCTGGGCGTCAAAAAAGGTCAAATCACCCAACTGACTGCGGACATGGCGCTGCGCGATGTCGCCACCCGTCTGAGCGATGAGGTTCCTGTCATGGAAGTGCATTATTTGCGCGGTCGAGCCTCCTGGAAGTCGCTAGCTGAAGGATGGGAAGTCTCCACCAAAAATTTATCGATGCGCCTGAATAACGGTATCAAACTGCAGCCTACCGACTTTTATCTGCAAATCACACCTGCCGGCAAAACACGGCTGCCCGGTGGTGCGCTGCGCGCCAATAGCCTGCAACTGGAAACGCTGGTCAATCTGGCCAATTTTTTCCCGCTAGACGCACCGCTGCGCGGACAGATCAACGCGTATGCGCCACGCGGACAGGTGACTAATCTGGATATGCAATGGCAAGGCACGCCGGATCATCTGATCAATTACAAAATAAAGGGGCAGTTCGAAAACCTCGCCATACAACAGGTAGGAAAACTGCCCGGATTTAGCGGCTTATCCGTCCATGTCGACGGCAACGAGGACAGCGGTCATTTAAATTTCAACACCAAAAATTTGACGGTCGATGCACCCGGCGTGATGCGTGAACCATTATTGTTTCAGACCCTCACCGGCCAGGCTAGCTGGCAGCGCGAAAAGGTCGAACTGTCAATCCGCGCCGACAATGTCGCCATTGCCAACGAGGATCTGGCAGGCAATCTGTACGGCAGTTTCCGCACCATGGAAAAGACACTGGGCATACTCGATTTGACCGTTAATCTCACGCGGGGTGAATTAAAACATGCCGCCCGTTACGCGCCGCTGATCGCCCTCGACCAGAAGGAAAGCGACTGGCTGAACGAGGCGATGCTCTCGGGGCACACCGAAGACTTCCACCTGCGCGTCAAAGGCAACCTGAGCGATTTCCCGCTGGACGGCACCCGGGAAGGAACGATAGAGATGGGGGCACATGCACAAGGCGTGGCGATGCAGTTTGCACCCGACTGGCCGCGCATTGAAAATTTGACCGGCGAATTGATTATGCGCGGCAACCGGCTGGAAGTGCAATCTCAGACTTCAAGCATGATGGGCGCCCAATTACACCATCTGAGCATCACCCTGCCCGACATGCGCAACCCGGATATGCCGCTGGAAATCAAGGGTGAGGCGGACGCGACGAATCAAATTTTCCTGCAATTTATCCAGCAAAGCCCGGTGCATGGCTATATCGACAATTTTACCGACGAGATGAGTGCCAGCGGCAATGGACATCTGGCTCTGTTCGCCCACATTCCTCTGCAGGGCGTCAAACCCGTCAAGGTATCCGGTCTGTTGAGCATGCAAGCTAGCGATATCGATCTGGGCGCGGGCGCGCCCTGGCTGCGAAATACACGCGGCGATTTATCTTTCACCGAATCAGCCATGCAGGCGAACAATATCACGGCGGAAATTCTGGGCGGCCCTGCCCGACTGAACGTACAAACGGCGGAGGGCGGGGTCGTAAAAGCCAACGCACAGGGACGCATCAATCTCGACGCCTTGCGCAAGAACGAAACTCACCCCCTGCTCAACGTTCTGCACGGCGGAACGGCATGGGATGCGAACATCAGCGTAGTTAAAAAAATCCCACAGATCGTACTTAACTCAAATCTGGCCGGCCTGAGCACCACGCTGCCCGCACCGTTCACCAAGCGTGCAGCAGAAGTTTGGCCTTTGCGCATAGAAAAGAAAAATATCACCGATGATCAGGATCTGATCACGGCACAATTGAGTAAACTCTTCACGGCGCGGCTGCTGCGGGCAGATGAAAACGGGAGCAACGTGATCAAACGCGGCCTGATTCACTTCGGCAGCACGACCGTACCGCCCGCCGAGCTCAAACCGGGCTTGTGGGTGACTGGCAATCTTCCGGAGTTGTCTGTGCAAGGCTGGCAGGAACTGAGCGGCGGCGGAACAACGGCCTTGCCTGTATCTGGCGCGACCTTGCATATCGACAAGCTGACAGGATACGGACTCAATCTCGCCGACCTGAATATCACGGCAAGCAAACGCGGCGAGGGTTTATCCGCACAGATTGCCAGTTCTCAGATGAACGGTGAACTCATCTGGCAGCCGCAAAGCTTTGGCGGAGCCGGCAAAGTCACCGCCCGTTTGCGCAATCTGTATTGGTCGGGCAACGAAACAACACAGCCCCAGCCGGAGGCAAAATCAGCCGAGACCAATCCGCGCAATCTCCCTGCTATGGAAATATCGATAGACGATTTATTGTTCAAGGGCAAGCAAATCGGCCATTTCGAACTCGCAGGCTATCCCGAAGGAGAAGACTGGCGTTTGCGCCGGCTGCACATCAACAATCCGGATGGCAGCATCACAGGAGAAGGTATGTGGCGGGGCGCACAGACGCAGACGCAAACCCGGATCAGTCTGTTGATGGACATCTCCAATGCGGGGAAGATTCTGGCTCGCTCAGGCTACCCTAATACGGTTAAAAACGGCAGCGGAAAACTGTCAGCCAACCTGCTCTGGAAGGGACAGCCGGATGATTTTAACTATGAGACGCTGGACGGCACACTAAAACTCGACACGGGCAAGGGGCAATTTCTCAAGATGGACCCGGGAATTGGCAAACTGCTCGGCATTCTTAGTTTGCAGGCTCTGCCCAAGCGTATCACACTGGATTTCACCGATGTCTTTAGTTCAGGATTTGAATTCGACAACATCAACGGCAATGCCATCATCAACAACGGGGTCATGCAAACTCAGGATCTGCATATTGAAGGTTCATCAGCCAAAGTGACCATGAAGGGACAGGTCAACTTGAATGACGAGACGCAAAATCTGCGCGTGGAAGTATTACCTACCATAGGCTCCAGCGTCTCCATGCTCAGCGCCTTCGCAGGAGGCCCCGTAGTGGGAATCGGCGCACTGATAGTCAACAAAGTACTCGGCAACCCCCTCGATAAATTAATCTCTTTTGAATACAATGTCAGCGGCACCTGGAGCAACCCGAATGTCGTAAAGGTGGGCGAAACTCCCGTCAAGCTTCAGGACACCAGCAAATCAAACTAAATCTCAGGAAAAACTATGTCAGCCGGAAATTCAGCCCGCACCGATTTCTCTAACTCCTACAAAGTCGCCGCCATCCAGATGGCTTCAGGCCCTAATGTCGCGGGCAATCTGAGTGAAGCTCGGCGTCTGATCGCCAAGGCGGCAGAACAGGGCGCACGTCTGGTAGTGTTACCTGAGTTTTTTGCCATCATGGGCATGAATGAACAGGACAAGCTGAAGGTTCGCGAACAGGCTGGCAGCGGCCCGATACAGACTTTTTTGAGCGACATCGCACGTCAGCATAAAATCTGGCTGGTCGGCGGCTCTATCCCGCTGGCGGCCAGCACCCCGGATAAGGTGCTCAACAGCTGTCTGGTCTTTGACGATCAGGGCCAACAGGTCGCCCGCTACGACAAGATTCACCTGTTCAGCCTGTCGCTGGGCAATGAAAGCTATGATGAAGCGCAGACCATAGAACCGGGCAATCAAGTTGTGGTGGTGGACAGTCCGTTTGGACGCATTGGCCTTGCGGTCTGTTACGACCTGCGTTTCCCTGAACTGTTCCGCGCGATGAAGAACGTCGATCTGATCGTACTGCCCGCCGCATTTACCGACACCACCGGCAAGATGCACTGGGAAGTGCTGGTGCGCGCACGCGCCATCGAAAATCTGGCCTATATGGTCGCCTCGGCACAGGGCGGTTACCACGTCAACGGACGCGAAACACACGGCAACAGCATGATCGTCGATCCCTGGGGCCGCATACTGGACAGACTGCCGCGCGGCTCGGGCGTGGTGATCGCCGAAATCAACCGCAGCTATCAGGCCAGCCTGCGCAACAGCCTGCCGGCTCTGGATCACCGTACACTGCACAGCTGTTAAATACAGACGCAAGACTTAAGTTGTAAGTTATAAAACTATATTGAATTAACTCACGACTTACGTCTAAAAACTTTTTATCTAATCAATGACTTACATCTAACTACCAAATATGACCTCATCTGACTCACTGTTCACCTCGGCGCAGCAAATCCTGCTCGCTCCCTACTCGATCGAAACACGTCAGATTGAACAGGTATTCAACAGCATGTTAGCGCATCATCTTGATTATGCTGATCTTTATTTCCAGTATAGCCGCGCTGAGAGCTGGTCTCTGGAAGAAGGCATCGTCAAATCGGGCAGTTTCAGTATCGACCAGGGTGTGGGTGTACGCGCGGTCAGCGGCGAGAAGACCGCCTTCGCCTACTCCGATGACATCAGCTTAAATGCGCTGCAAAGCGCAGCCAGTGCGACACGCGCCATCGCCAGTGCCGGCGGCACGCAAACCGTCCCCATGCTGCATCGCGGTTCCCGTCGCGACATCTATTTACCCAACGACCCGATTGCAAGTTTAAAAGATGCTGACAAGGTCGCTCTGCTCGAACGCATCGAAGGCTATGCGCGCGCACTCGACCCGCGCGTGGTGCAGGTGATGGCAGGACTGGCCGGCGAATACGAGGTGGTGATGGTCGCGCGCAGCGACGGCCTGATGAATGCGGATATCCGCCCGTTGGTCAGATTGTCGATCACCGTCATCATCGAGAGCAACGGTCGGCGCGAACAAGGTTCAGCAGGCGGCGGCGGACGCTTCAATTACAGCTATTTCGACGATGCGAGGCTGCGTAAATATGCCGCGCTTGCCGTGCATCAGGCGGTGGTCAATCTGGATGCGGCGCCTGCTCCTGCCGGCAACATGACGGTGGTGCTGGGCAACGGCTGGCCGGGTATCCTGCTGCATGAGGCAATCGGGCACGGACTGGAAGGCGATTTCAACCGCAAGGGCAGTTCTGCGTTCTCGGGACGAGTCGGCGAACGGGTCGCCTCTCCTGGCGTGACGGTAGTCGATGATGGCACCATAGCCGACCGTCGCGGCTCGATGCAGATGGACGATGAAGGCAATCAGACCCAGTGCACCACCCTGATCGAAGACGGCATCCTCAAAGGCTATCTGCAGGACAGCCTGAATGCGCGTCTGATGGGCGTTCCTGTGACCGGCAATGCACGACGCGAATCGTATGCACATATCCCGCTGCCGCGCATGACCAACACCTATATGCTGGGCGGCGACAAAGATCCGGCGGAGATCATCGCATCGGTTAAACACGGTCTGTATGCGGTTAACTTTGCCGGCGGACAGGTGGACATCACCAGCGGCAAATTCGTCTTTTCCACCGCCGAAGCCTATATGATAGAAGACGGCAAGATCACCCATCCAGTCAAAGGCGCAACGCTGATCGGCAACGGCCCGGATGTGTTGACGCGCATCTCGATGATAGGCAACGACATGGCGCTCGACCCGGGAGTGGGCACCTGCGGCAAGGAAGGACAGAGCGTACCAGTTGGAGTTGGTCAACCCACGGTCAGAATAGATGGCTTGACAGTGGGCGGCACGGTTTAACAGCTTAAGTCTGAAAACGGGCTACTTCCTGCTGTAACGCTGCGGCCAGTTTTTCCAGATGCGCGGCCGCATCAAATACCTCCGAGACTGCAGCGGTGCTTTCTTCGCTCATCTGGGCTATCCGCTCAATGTTTCTAGCGATATCGGCACTGGCATTTTTCTGTTCACGCAACACACCGGAAATATCGCTGATGGCCTTGACCACCCCGGCAGAACTCTCGTTGATCTGAGTCATCGAACTTCCCGCATGTTCGGCCAGCACAACCCCTTCGGTGACCAACTGATTGCCCTTACGCATCACATCTGTCGAGCTCTTGGCCTGCACCTGAATCGAACCTATCATGCTGGTAATTTCCTGAGCGGACCGGGTGGTGCGTTCGGCCAGTTTTCGCACCTCATCGGCCACGACGGCAAATCCTCGCCCCTGTTCGCCGGCCCTGGCAGCCTCAATCGCCGCGTTCAGCGCCAGCAGATTAGTCTGATCAGCCACTTCCTTGATTGCATTGATAATACTGCTAATCTCCTCGGCCTGATTCCCGAGCGATTCAATCTGATTAGAGGCATCATTCACCACTTGTTCAATATGCCTGATCTCATTCACCGCATTGCTGACCTCGGTGCCTGCATGCCGGGAACATTCGCCCGACAAAGCGGCTTTTTTCTCCGCCTCCGTGGCACTGTCTGAAACCTGATCGATACTCGCTGTAAATTCCTCGACAGAAGCGGCCACGGAGGCCGTCGCCTCACCCTGATAATTGGTACTTTTTAGCACCTGAGCTGCCGCAGAGGATAGTTGCTGTGCGGCCGCCGCCACCCGATTTGAAGAATCGCGCGTGCTCCTGACAATATGTTGCAATTCATCAACAAACGCATTGACACCCACGGCCATCTCACCAAGCTCGTCGGGTCTGTCGGATGGTAAACGCTGCGTCAAATCTCCCTGCTTGAGCAAGAGAAGCTTTTGCTGCATGCCGCGCAACCCCGCTTGCAGCGATAGCGAAAGGTTCAACACGACAAACACGTTCGCAATCGCAATTAAAGAAATTAAAGCCATGAGCTGCCAAAAAATCCTGGATGACACCGCAATCGCTTCAGCACTGGCCTGCGCCGCCTCTAACTGTCGCTCGCCGACAAACTTTTCAAGCGCAAACTGGAAGGGTTTAAATTCACTGTTATACAAGGGGAGTAATTTATCGCTGGCCACTTTCATATCGCGAGGCGCCAATTGAATAATCGCCTGTGACTCCTGATTGTAATGCACCCATTGAGCGAGCATTTTCTTCAATTCATCACGAACCGATTCTCTTTTGATCACCTTAACCGCTGTCGCCCCGTGCAAATCAATATTACTGCCCGCTGCGGCAAACACATCTTTAGTTTCCTGAGCAAGGGGATCGAGCATGATAGTGGAAAGCGCACTGGCTTTCACTTCCAGCAAGCTGATCACATAGGACTCTCGCCGGTGAGCAGTTTCTTCTGCATCCCGGATAGCGTTAAGTCCGAAGATGGTGACGAGCAAAATCAATCCCAAACCGAGCAGCGTCACCAGTCCGAGAATTCTGAGTTTAGTTTTGATACTCATTTCGTTATCCTTAAGACAAAAGCAGGCCACAGTCTACGCTTATTAGCTCAGTCTGAAAATCGCAAATCATTGCCGCAATTGCCCGCCATTCACGAAATTACCCTTGTAAGCGTGGCGTAAGTTTCACCGTGTAGAATCATCTGCAGGTGAAGAAATCCGCTGCTTATCATCTGCAGAAGAACGTTTGCCCGAACTTGAAATGTTTTGACGATACGACAACGTCTATTTTGTCGCACAATGCTAGGAAATATGTCCATGTTTAAATTACTCGCAATAGCCTCGTTACTATCAATAACCGGTTGCGCTTCCATCACGGGTGAAAAATTACAGCCCGTTTCAGTACAAACAATTCAGGACAACAAAGAAGTAGCAGGTGTCGGATGCACCTTGATCAACGATGCCGGAAAATGGTTTGTAACCACACCAGGCAGCGTCACCATACACAAGAGCACGGGAGATTTGGCGATTGACTGTAGCAAAGATGCTAATACAGCAGGCCATGAAACGGTCGTTTCAAAGAGCAACGGCGCGGTGTGGGGAAATATCCTTGCCGGTGGTGGAATCGGCTATATCGTAGATAGAAACACAGGTGCTGGATTCGATTACCCGAACAGCATTACTGTTGTACTACGTAAAATCGGCGACATTGTCGGTTTGGCAACACCAACAACAGATAAACAGTCCGTGATTAAATAAAACGTAACACAACATTGTCGGGGGTCAGGTCTTGCAATAACACATTTGTGTTATTGCAAGACCTGACCCCCGACATGCTGACCCAAACCTGAAATATTTTAACGACACGAAGGGAGATTTCAATCAGAGGGTGTTTCCTGCAAATTGTCGTCGTCCACTAAAATATTGGGGGCGCGGTCCAGATAGTACAGAACAACGATCAGGCCGATCGTGGCCGCCAGCATCAAATGTGGTCCAAACAGCCAAAACACCAGAGGAACCGTGAAATAAAATGCGCGCATTCCGAGACTGTAGAACTTGCCTGCACGGTTTAAATGAACCGCCACATGTGCCGGGCATATCATTTTGTGTCCCAACGATAAAGGGACATTAACCAGATACCCCACGTGATTAAACACACGCACTGCCATCGTAAAACTGAAAAAAGCACAAAACAGATCAAGCAACAGCAATAACAGCTTGATCAGCCACAATTGAGAATGTTTTGAACCAATATTCAACGCGTGCCAAGTGCCTTCCAGCTTATCCCCCTGCCCGCTCAGCGACAACACTCCGATGATGAACAACACCGCCGTCGATGCCAGAAAAGTCGCCGCCATAGTAGAGTTGCGCAGCGTCTGAACCGCAAGAATTTCACGGCCTTCCTGACGCATAATCATGTCGACCCAGGCCGTACGTGCCAGTCGATTGAGCGCCTGAACCGTATAAGTGGGATAACGGCGTGTTTTATAGGCCAAATAGCGGTGATAGGCAATCAGCAATAATACGCTCACCGAAAAACTGATCAGGTCGACGTGGTAATTTTCAATCCAATATTCCATCTTTAACTCCGAGATAAAAGGTGCTCCCTTAACAGGCTCAAAGGATACGAAGTAAAGGTCTGCTCAGGGTAGGTGGGAGGGGGTCAGGTCTTGCATTAACACATATGTGTTAATGCAAGACCTGACCCCCTTAAATGTGACCACCTTAAAGGGCTTGTGCCCCATTAAAGGACTCTCAGTTTTTGCAGGGATGAGTCGCGACCTACAGCTTACCTTGAACCCACGCCGTAACGGATGTCAGCGCAGCAGCCAGATTTTCAGGTTGCGTGCCGCCTGCCTGCGCCATATCCGGTCTGCCGCCGCCCTTGCCACCCACTTGCTGCGCGACCATATTGACCAGTTCTCCTGCTTTGACTTTAGCCGTCGCATCCGCCGTCACACCCGCAATCAGACTTACCTTGCCGTCATTGACCGAGGCCAGCAGGATCACCGCAGATTTGAGCTTGTCTTTTAGCTTATCCAACGTCTCGCGCAACACCGCAGCATCTGCACCTTCCATCAATGCCGCCAACACCTGCACGCCGTTGATTTCCACGGCACCAGATGCCAGATCGTCGCCTTGCGCGCTGGCCAGTTTGGATTTCAAGCGCGCCAGCTCTTTTTCAGAATTTTTAATATTATCAATTAGTTGCAAGACACGCGCGGCAGCCTCGTGAGGTTGAGCCTTGACCGCATCAGCCACTTGCTGCAACTGATCCTGCTGACGCCCAATCAGTGCCAAAGCACCTTCGCCTGTGACACCTTCTACGCGACGCACACCAGCCGCCACACCGCTCTCCGCGACGATCTTGAACAGTCCAATGTCGCCGGTGCGTTTGACGTGCGTGCCGCCGCACAACTCGATAGAAGAACCGATGTTCAACACGCGTACTTCATCGCCGTATTTTTCGCCGAAAAGCATCATCGCGCCAGTCTGCTGCGCATCCTCGATTCCCATCACGCGCGATTGCGTCGCAACGTTGCTCAAAATCTCGGCATTGACCATCGATTCGACGCGACGAACTTCGGCGTCTGTCATCGGCTGGCTGTGCACAAAGTCAAAGCGTGTCTTATCGGAATCAACCTGAGAACCCTTCTGCTGCACATGCGCGCCCAGCACTTCCCGCAAAGCCTTGTGCATCAAGTGCGTCACCGAATGGTTGCGCTCGGTGGCCCGACGGGCTGCCATATTCACGCGCGCCGCAACATTGTTACCCACAGTCAGCTTGCCGGTTGTCAGCACACCGTGATGGCCGAATACGCTAGCCTGTATCTTCTGGGTGTCTTCCACCGCAAAGATGCCGTGCACGCTGCGCAGCTCACCCGAATCACCCGCTTGACCGCCAGATTCAGCGTAAAACGGCGTATCGTCCAGCACCACCACGCCGGTATCGCCCTCATTCAGCTCGTTGACCGGAGTCCCATCCTTGTAGAGCGCCAGCACGTTGCCCTTGTGTTCCAGCGTATCGTAACCGTGGAATATCGTGACCGGCCCCGTGTATTCCAGATTGGCCGCCATCTTGAATTTTCCGGCTGCGCGGGCTTGCTGCTTTTGTTGCGCCATCGCCGCATCGAAAGCAGCCACATCCACCGTCACACCCTGCTCGCGACACACATCGGCGGTCAGATCAACCGGAAAGCCGAAGGTGTCGTGCAGCTTGAATGCGGTTTCGCCGTTAAATACGGTGTTACCAGCGTTACTCATCTGTGCAAGCTCAGCGTCCAGAATGGACATGCCGTTTTCGATGGTCGCAAAGAAGCGTTCCTCTTCCAGCTTCAATACACCCTTCACGCGATCTTGCGCCGCAGCCAGTTCCGGATAAGCCACGCCCATCTGTTCAACCAGATCCGCCACCATCTTGTGGAAAAATGCCTCACGCGCACCCAGCTTATAGCCGTGACGGATCGCGCGACGGATGATGCGGCGCAGCACGAAACCGCGACCTTCGTTACCCGGAATCACGCCATCGGAGATCAGGAAGGAACAGGCACGGATATGATCGGCCAGCACTTTAAGCGATGGCGAATCAAGATCGGCGCAATTCGTCTCGCGGGCAGCCGCCTTGATCAACGCCTGGAACAGATCGATTTCATAGTTGGCGTGCACATGCTGCAACACGGCGGAGATGCGCTCCAACCCCATGCCGGTATCGACAGAAGGTTTAGGCAGCGGATGCATCACGCCCGCCTCGTCGCGGTTGAACTGCATAAACACATTGTTCCAGATCTCGATGTAGCGATCGCCGTCTTCTTCAGGCGTACCTGGCAAACCGCCGGGAATATGTTCGCCGTGATCGTAGAAAATTTCGGTGCAAGGCCCACAAGGACCGGTATCGCCCATCATCCAAAAATTATCCGATGCGTAACGCGCGCCCTTGTTGTCGCCTATGCGTATCACGCGATCCGCGCCCAGACCCATTTCTTTAGTCCAGATGTCATAGGCTTCGTCGTCCTCGGCATACACCGTGACGTACAATTTTTCTTTAGGGAGCTTATAAACATCCGTCAGCAATTCCCAGGCATAGGCAATCGCATCGCGCTTAAAATAGTCACCGAAGCTGAAGTTACCCAGCATTTCGAAGAAGGTGTGATGACGCGCGGTGTAACCGACGTTTTCCAGATCGTTGTGCTTGCCGCCTGCTCTGACGCATTTCTGACTTGAGGTCGCGCGCGTATAAGGGCGCTTATCAAAACCTAAAAATACATCTTTAAACTGGTTCATCCCCGCGTTGGTAAACAGCAGGGTCGGGTCTTCGTGCGGCACCAGCGAACTGGAAGGCACAATCGTATGGCCTTTGGAGGCGAAAAAATCGAGGAACTGCTGGCGGATTTCACTGCTTTTCATAATTTACATCCATCACTGATCGTGGCAACAGGCGGCGCTCGAAGCGATTTCGAGCCCGCCGGACAAGGTGCGCATCATACCATCCGGCACACGGAGCAAGCCAGAATGAAAATCGTTCGGTTTAGGTTTTAACAGCGCCCAGTCTGCACGCTAACTCAAACGCGCACCGTGCCCGCCTTTTTGCGCGGTTTATCCGTGGTGAGCGAACTAAACACACACCACGTTGGCCCCCATCCGGTTCACGGCGCTGATCAAGGCTTTAATCGCCGCAGTGACGATATTCCCATCGATGCCCACGCCGTAATTGCTGCCACCCTCATGCGCGATTTCGATAAAGGCGCAGGCATCGGCGCTCTCACCACCGCTCCTCATCGAAGTCTCGTCATAACTGCGCACCTGAACGGCAATCCCGGCGCTTTTGAATGCATGAACGGCGGCATCGATCGGCCCGTTGCCCGCGCCCGTGAGGATCTGCACCACGCCGTCGATCGCCACTTCCAACCTTATCCCCTGCAACGCACCTTGCTCAAAAAGATGATGGGTGCGGTAGTTTACTGGGGACGCCACCTCAAGATAGGTCTGGTTAAAAATTTGCCAGATATCGGCTGCCAGCATCTCGCCGCCGCAACGGTCCGCATGTTTCTGCACCACAGCGGAGAATTCGACCTGCAAACGGCGCGGCATCACCACTCCGTATTCCGACTCCATCAGATAAGCAATGCCGCCCTTACCCGACTGGCTGTTGACCCGAATCACCGAGTCGTAGTTACGCCCGGCGTCTTTTGGATCGATGGGCAGATAAGGCACATTCCAGCGCGCATCGGGCAACTGTGCGGCAAAACCCTTCTTGATCGCATCCTGATGCGAACCCGAAAAGGCGGTAAACACCAGATCCCCTGCATAAGGATGACGCGGGTGGATGGGCAACTGGTTGCAATGCTCGACCGTGCGAGCCACCGCGTCGATGTCGGAAAAATCGAGTCCCGGGTCCACCCCTTGCGTGAGCAAATTGAAAGCCAGCGTCACGATATCGACGTTGCCGGTGCGCTCGCCGTTGCCGAACAGACAGCCTTCGACGCGATCGGCTCCGGCCATTTGGCCCAACTCGGCAGCAGCCACCGCCGTCCCTCTGTCGTTATGGGTGTGCAGACTGATGATCACCGCATCGCGCCGCGCCAGATTCCTGTGCATCCACTCGATCTGGTCGGCATAGATATTCGGTGTCGCCACCTCCACCGTCGCGGGCAGATTGAGAATCACCTTGTTGCCTGGCGTTGCACCCCAAGCTGCGGTCACCGCGTTACAGATTTCGAGCGAGAATTCGAGTTCAGTCGCGGTAAAGGTTTCCGGGCTGTATTCGAGCACCCATTCGGTCTCGGGCTGCTCGGACGCCAATTGCTTGATCAAAGTCACGGCTGAGACCGCCATCTGTATGACCTCATCGCGTTTCAAGCCGAACACCATGTCGCGAAACGGTTGTGAAGTCGCGTTATACACGTGCACGATGGCGCGCCGCGCCCCCTTGAGCGACTCCATGGTGCGGCGGATCAGATGCTCGCGCGCCTGAGTCAACACGGCGATGGTCACGTCATCCGGAATATGACGTTTCTCGATCAGGCCGCGCACAAAATCAAATTCGGTCTGCGAGGCGGAAGGAAACGCGACCTCGATCTCCTTGAACCCCACCTCGCAAAGCATGTGAAACATGCGCATCTTGCGTTCGATATTCATCGGCTCGAACAAAGACTGGTTGCCGTCGCGCAGATCCGAACTCATCCAGATCGGATGTTTAGTGATGGTTTTATCCGGCCACTGACGGTCTGTGAGTTTAACGGGCGGGAAAGCCTGATATTTATTCGGGTGTGACATGACGGCTCCTGATAGACATTAAAGTGAATCTCGCGTAGCGATTCGTTTGCCCTTTCCCCCGCGTGCGTGGGGGAAAGTTGAAAAGAGGGGAACGGACATAACGAACTTCATTATTTGGGTGTGACATCATTGCCATGCCAGTTCGATGGAGCACATCATAAGCAAAACACGACGGCAGGTGCTTGCGTTTTATAGTAAATTTTGAACATAAAACGCAATATTATTGCCAGATAACTAAAATTAACTTATATTAAATTCCAGATAATGAAAAATAGCAGGATATTATGCAACTCGACAACTATGACAGGCAGATGCTGCGCATCCTGCAGGAAGACGGACGCATCAGCAATCAGGATCTGGCCGAACGCATCGGCCTGTCGCCCTCACCCTGTTTGCGGCGCTTGCGCACACTGGAAGAAGCGGGGCTGATCACCGGCTACCGCGCGCTGCTCGATGCCAAAAAACTGGGGCTGTCGCTGATGGCGCTGATCCACATCTCGATGGACAAACACACGCCCGAACGCTTCAGCAACTTCGAGACTCAGGTCGCGCTGATACCCGAGGTGCTCGAATGCCTGCTGATCACGGGACAGGATGCCGACTACCAGCTCAAGGTGGTGGTGAAAGATATGGACGGTTATCAGGATTTGCTGCTCAATCGCTTAACCCGCATCGAAGGGGTGACCGGCGTACATTCGAGTTTTGTGCTGCGCCGCGTGATCGACAAAACTGCGCTGCCGGTTTAATCGGCTAACCGCCCTTTGTCAGCCACAAGCGATCACGCGCTCAGCCCTGTAAACGCTATCGTGCTAACATTTGCCCTGCAAACTAACCATCAGCACAACTTTATTCTGGAGATATTATGAAAATTCATTATCTAATCGCACTGGCTGCAGCCTTCTCCACCCATGCTTTTGCAGCAGAGAACAGCGAACAACTGCTCCAAAAAGGCAGCTGCCTGGCCTGTCACGCAGTCGCAAAAAAGATGGTTGGCCCGGCTTACAAGGACATCGCAGCCAAGTACAAGAACGATAAAGGCGCACTGAGCATGCTCGAGGGCAAGATACGCACGGGCGGCACAGGCAATTGGGGTGCGCTGCCCATGCCACCGCAAAAGGCACTCAGCGATGCCGAAATTAAAACACTGGCCCAGTGGGTGCTGAATCAGAAATAAGCCCGCGTCGGCACGCGCCAGGCCACTTGATGTCCAGCCACCCTCACTGGGCCGAACTGTTATAATCAACGCCAAATTTTTCAGCACGACTCAATGAATATCCTTTACGAAGAAGACGGCAGTTTCAAGGTGGGCAGCGTCATGACCGACAACACCTCCTCGTTGCAGATCGAAAGCCTGTCCGGCAAGCGCAGCAAGATCAAGGCAAACAATGTGATGTTGCATTTCACCCAGCCTGTCATGGCTGAGTTTTTGCCGCAGGCTGAAGCGGCCGCCGCTGACATCGATGTGGAATTTCTGTGGGAATGCTGTCCGCCTGAAGAATTCGGTTTCGAGCAAATCGCCACCGAGTATTTCGGCCATAAACCCAGTTCTCTGGAAGCGGCCGCAGCGCTAATCCGTTTGCACAGCGCGCCGATCTATTTTCACAAGAAGGGTAAAGGACGCTACCGCGCAGCACCCCCTGAAGTATTGAAAGCTGCGTTAGCCGGTGCTGAGAAAAAACGTCAGGCGCTGGCATTACAGGCGCGTTACACGGAGCAACTCACCCGTTTCGAATTACCTGCGGAATTTACCGCGCAACTGACACAGATACTCTACAACCCGGACCGGAACACGCTGGAAGTCAAGGCGCTGGAAGCGGCCTCGGCGGCGACGCACTTGTCATCGCTGCATCTGTTGCATCGCTGCGGCGCACTACCCTCGACGCACGAATACCATCTGCAAAAATTCCTGTTCGAGAATTTCCCCAAGGGCACCGACTTCCCGCCTATCCCGCTGTCATCGTGGGACGAACTGCCGATGGGCGCATCCAACGCTTTTAGCATAGACGATGCCAGCACCACGGAAATCGACGATGCCTTCTCGGTCGAAAAACTGGCCAACGGCAACTGGAAGATCGGCGTGCATATCGCAGCCCCTGCGCTCGGCATGCCGCGCGACTCGGAAGGCGACAAAGTGGCTGGATCGCGTCTGTCCACCGTGTATATGCCGGGACAAAAGATCACCATGCTGCCGGATTCGGTGGTGCAGGCTTTCACGCTGACGGCGGATCGCGTCTGCCCTGCCCTGTCGATGTATATCGAAGTCGAGCAAGATACGCTGGCGATTTTGAGCTACGACAGCCGCGTCGAACGCGTACACATCGCGGACAATCTGCGTCACGACACGTTAGAACCCTTATTCAACGAGGAGACGCTAGCGGCCGGCAAATTGGACTATCCGTATGCCAGCGAGCTGACCCTGTTGTGGCATCTGGTGCAGAAGATGGAAGCCGGGCGCGGCAAGTCGGATAACAATACGCAACTGGATTTCAACTTCCACATCGTCGACGATCGCGTGACCATTACCACCCGCCGTCGCGGCTCGCCGATCGACAAGGTGGTGTCAGAATTGATGATTCTGGTCAATTGCGAATGGGGTAAACATCTGGCCGAACACGGCTTCCCGGGCATCTACCGCACCCAACAGGGCGGCAAAGTCAGGATGAGCACGGTCGCCGCCCCCCATCAGGGTCTGGGTGTTGCCCAATATATGTGGTCGAGTTCGCCGCTGCGCCGCTATGTGGACATGGTCAACCAGCGCCAGATCATCGCCATGCTGCGTGACGACGAAGCCCCTTATCCGAAGAACGACACCGCGCTGTATGCCACGCTGCGCGACTTCGACACCATGTACACCATCTACAACGAATTCCAGCGCAATATGGAACGTTACTGGTGTCTGCGCTGGCTGCAACAGGAAATGACCGATGCGCCGCTGCAAATCACAGCAACGGTGATCCGCGAAAATCTGGTGCGGATGAGCGAAATACCGCTGGTGTTCCGCGTACCTTCATTGCCCGAACAACTGCCATCCGGCACCCGCGTACAACTCGAAGTCGTGAGTATCGATCTGCTTGATCTGTCCTTGCTGACACGCTATGTCGCCACGCTCGAATGCAGCACGGTGCTGACTGAAGATATAGCCTCAGCAGAAGAATTTCTCGCTGCTGAACAAGCCGTTACCACAGCGGAACCCGTCGCAGAACCTGCCCCGGCTGTGATCGCCACGGAAGAGGGAAACGCTTGCTAAACCGCACTAAAATCGGCGTACTGCTGTGCATGCTGTTTTCCATCGCCTTGCACGCCTACGCCTTGTTCGGCATCGCACTGGTGCTGCCCTCCCCCAAAGGAATGGCAGAAAAGATGCAGCCGCTGCACGTCGTGTTAGTCAACAGCAAATCCAAATCCAAACCGCTTACCGCCGACGCCCTGGCGCAAGCCGATCTGGATGGCGGCGGCAATACCGAGGAAGATCGTCAGGCCAAGACCATGCTGCCCAATGTGGGGGATGATAGCCAGATCACCCCTGAACAGTCTTCCAGACAGTTAGCCCAACTGGAGGAAGAGTCCAGGCGCATGATGACGCAGCTCAAACAGAGCTATCATCTGCCGCAACCCCAGGCGAAAAATCAACAAAGTTCAGACAGCGTCAGCGGCGATGATCTTGTGCAAAAGAGTCTGGAGATCGCACGCCTGGAAGCGCAGATCAATAAAAACAACGACTATTACCAGAAAATGCCGCGCCGTAAATTCATAGGCGCACGCACGCAAGAGTATCGATTCGCCCAGTACATCGAGGACTGGCGGGTCAAGGTCGAACGCATCGGCAATTTAAACTATCCGGAACAGGCAAGGCGCGATCAGATCTACGGCAAATTGCAGCTTAGTGTCTCGATTAAAGCCGATGGGAGTGTGGAAAACATCGAAGTGAGTCGTACCTCGGGGCATCGCTTGCTGGATGCGGCAGCGGTGCGCATCGTCAAACTCGCCGGTCCCTTTTCACCCCTGCCGCCTAATATCACCAAAGATGTGGATATTCTGACCATCACCCGCACCTGGTCATTCACCCAGTCAGACAAACTGGAAAGCGAGTAGGCACTCACACTCCAACCCAACCAATTGATAATTAAATAATTATTTTTTACACTTAACAACACCCCGTTTTGAGTTATAGTGCGCACCATGCAACATCCTATGTTCATCCGATTTCTGCTGATTATTGCCCTGCTGTTTACGCAGACTGGCGGTCTGGTGCATGGCATCTCGCACATCACAGAAGAACAGGATCAGTCGCTGGTGCACGATTGCGAACTGTGTCAGGCATATGGTCAACTGTCCAGCGCCCTCGGCAGCCAGTCTATCGATTTATCCCTCCCCGAACTGATCACAACCGTTGCCTGCATTTCACAGCAGGCCATCACCCTGTCTGCAACCTTCACCGCCTACAGCACGCGCGCACCGCCGCACTCCGCCTAGATTCTCTCTTCCTACATGCTACGAGCGACAGGCCACGAGCTGAGACTTTCCTATGCGGAGTAAAAAATGTTCAAAAAATCCTATTTGGGCGCAGCCTTTGCCGCGCTGTGTTTCTATACGTCCCCTGCACCGGCTGCAACAGATGCCGACCTGCAAGCAATTCGTGCGCAGATACAAGAGCTCAAACAAAGCTACGAGCAGCGTATCGCTCAGTTAGAAGCGCGCCTGCAAACGGCTGAATATCAACAAACCGAATTAAAGCAAACGGTTACCTCAACGAGCAGAACCGATGCAAGCGCCCCGCCCGCCGGTGAGGGGACTTTCAATCCGGCCATATCGCTGATACTGGGCGGCAGTTACGGCAAACTCTCGCAGGACCCGGGCATCCCCGCCACCGGTTTTGCCATGAGCGCCAATCCCGGCCACAGCCAGGGTTTCAATCTGGGCGAATCGGAACTAGGCATCTCGGCTAACATAGACCCTGAATATCGTGGCGTTGCGACGCTGGCGCTGGCACCCGCCGGTGGCGTGAGCGTAGAAAATGCCTTTGTACAAACCTCTGCATTGGGCAATGGGCTGAATCTGAAGTTTGGCCGCTATTTTTCAGGTCTGGGTTATCTGAATGAAATCCACGCCCATGCCTGGGATTTTGCCGATCAACCGCTGGTGTATGCCACGCTGTGGAACAATCAATTAGGCGAAGACGGCGTGCAGTTGAAGTGGCTGGCCCCCACCGATACCTTCATCGAACTGGGCGGCGAGCTAGGGCGCGGGCGCGGATTCCCGGGTACCGATCGCACCAAGAACGGCGCAGGATCAGGCGTGCTGTTTGCCCATCTCGGCGACGATATCGGCATAGAACACAGCTGGCGCGCGGGCGCCTCTCTGCACCAGACCAGAAGAGACAATGCAGTTTCGATTGACGCAACCAACACATTGATTAATAATAGTTTTTCTGGCAACAGCCGAACAGCCGGAGTGGACTTTGTCTGGAAGTATTCACCCGATGGCAACACGGCCAACCGCTACCTCAAGGTTCAAGGAGAATATTTCCAGCGCAAGGAATCCGGCGTACTGACTTATGACACCGCACTGACCAACAACCCCGACAGCTACGCCAACACGCAAAGCGGCTGGTATCTGCAAACCGTTTATCAGTTCATGCCGCACTGGCGAACAGGACTGCGTTACGACCGCCTCGATCCGGGTAACGCACAAATCGGTGCATCGAATGCTGGCAACCTCATCAGCAATTACGCCTTCAATCCGACACGCACCTCCTTGATGCTGGACTACAGCCCGAGTGAATTTTCACGTCTGAGGCTGCAACTCGCGCGCGACAACACGCGACAGGGCTTGCCGGACAACCAGTTTTTCGTGCAATACATCATGAGTCTGGGTGCGCACGGCGCACATCAGTATTAGTAAGTACTGAATTATCGATAAGGAATCATCATGAAAAAAATTCTATTCTCTCTGGCTCTGGCATTACTGAGCACCTCAGCCCACGCCGCCCTCAACGTGTTCGCCTGCGAACCGGAATGGGCCGCACTGACACAATTGCTCGCGGGCGATAAGGTTAGCATCTACACCGCCACCGGCGCCTTGCAGGACCCGCACCGCGTGGAAGCGCGCCCCAGCCTGATCTCCAAAGCACGTCGCGCCAATCTGGTTGTTTGCACTGGTGCGGAACTAGAAATGGCCTGGCTGCCGGTGATTCTGCGCGAATCGGGCAATGCCGCCGTCCGTACAGGCAATCCCGGAAATTTCGAGGCCGCCCGCTACGTCACCATGCTGGAAACACCCGGACGGCTCGATCGGGGCGATGGCGATGTCCATGCTATGGGCAATCCGCACATCCAGACCGATGCGCGCAACTTCATCCCTGTCGCCGAGGCGCTCTCAAAGCGCCTGATACAAATCGATCCGTCCAACACCCTGTATTACCAGCAGCAACTGTCCCAGTTTAATCAACAATGGCGCACTGCAATCAGCCGCTGGGAAAAACAGGCCGCTCCGCTCAAGGGCATCGCGATCATCGCGCAACACCGTGGTTTTCCCTATCTAAACAACTGGCTGGGTCTTATACAAGTCGCTGAACTCGAATCGCGCCCCGGCATGGAGCCCAGTGCCGCCCATCTGAGTCTGGTGTTAAACCAATTACAACAACATCCGGCCAAAATGGTCCTGCGTGCCGCCTATCAGGACGGGCGCCCATCTGAGTGGATTGCAGGGCGCGCGCACATCAATGCCGTGGCACTGCCCTATACCGTCGGCGGGAATGCGCAAGCAATTGACTTATTTTCACTATTTGACAACACCATCGCACGACTGCTGGCGGGGGCACAATGAACGAACTCGACATCCTACTTCCGGCGTTTCTGGCGGGCATACTGGTGCTCGCCACCCACATTCCGCTGGGCATGAAAATACTGGAGCGACGCGTGATTTTCGCCGATCTGGCCGTCGCACAGATTGCCGGACTGGGCATTCTGTTCGCCTGCCTGCTCGACCTGACCGATCACCCCTGGCTGGTACAGGTAATCGCCGCAGCCAGTGCACTGTGCGGCGCGGCCTTGCTCTCCTGGATAGAACAGCGTTTTCCCGAGGTCAAGGAAGCTGCAATCGGCTTGACCTTTGTGCTCGCCGCAAGCGGCGGTGTATTGCTGATGAGCCACGATGCGCATGCCGGCGAACATTTGAAGGACTTGCTGGTCGGTCAAATACTCTGGGTCACTCCATCGCAACTGATCGCCACGGCACTGCTGAGCGCATTTCTGCTGGGCGTGTGGCGCTATCGCCCGCCAGGCCAACTGGGTTTTTATGCACTGTTTGCACTGGCGGTCACGGCCTCGGTACAGCTGGTCGGTGTCTACCTGGTGTTCGCCAGCTTGATCGTTCCTGCGCTCGCCACCTTCAGCCTCTGTCGCAACCGCCTGAGCTGGTCATTTTTCATCGGGATAACAGGCTACGCGGCAGGCTTGCTGCTCTCGGCCCGTTTCGACCTGCCGGGGGGCGCGGCTATCGTCTGGGCAATGGCATTGACCGCTGGATTGACCGCCCTGCTGTTAAGCGCACGGCGCTGACTTAACTGAAAAGCTGATTCAGCTGACGGAGTTAAAATGCCTCAACGCCCTTGTGTCGCGCGAATGTCTTTAGATATGGAAAGGCACAAAGCAATTAATCCAACTCGTGTATGATTTCATCATTCGCAGAGTACCGTGTTTCGCTCGTATACACTCACGCACACCTTCCAGTAGTTTTAGCACATGAGCTGCTGAGTATGCAGGAGTGCGTGACGTACTATATCCTCACGGCTTATTAAAATCAGTGGGTTGCATAGCATCAGGACAGCTTATACAGAACACTCTCCTGCATACATTTGAAAAGTTCTGTCCATTTAGAGTTAGCTCACAATCATGATCAACGATATTAGCAATCTCCTTATTAAGAACGTTCTTCGCGCTTGGGAGCGAAACGCTGGCTCATCCCGTGTTGTGATCGTAATCGCCATGCTCGGTACCATTATTGGTATTGCCTTTGCGGCATTTGTAGACGCACAACATTTGAGCAAAGAGCTAGGCTACTTGGCTTTATTTGTATTTGGCGTTTCATTCCTCACCATCGTTGTTATAGCGGCACAAGAGCAAATCATCGCGGGGGAGCGGGTCGAACAAGAAATTCGACAGGTCGAGGAAAAAGCTCGGGCAAATCCAGAAAAACCAGAATACGCATGGGATCTTGCAAGAACAAAACTTGAACGCTATCTTGATCGCAACCTTTACGAAGTCCGGGCAATCTTTTTTCTCACTACCGTTGTAATGCTTGGCGGTTTCGCTCTTGTCGTTTTTGGCCTTCTCAAGGCGTTTGCTGATCCGGCAAGCCTTCCAGTATCAATTGTTAGTGCTGCGTCAGGCGTTGTACTGAGCTTTATCGGTGGGTCTTTCTTGCTCATCTATCGCTCGGTTCTCGCGCAATCGGCAAGTTACGTGGCAATCCTCGAACGAATCAACGCTGTTGGAATGGCTGTTCAAATAGCATCAAAAGTTCCGGAAACAGATAGCAAGTTACGAGCGGAAACCACAGCAGCTCTGGCTAAAACGCTGCTCACAATGTACTCCAATGAAAAATCCCGCTCGCCCCGCACAAAAGCGAGCTAACTTAGCGTTCGAGAGGGACGCGCCATAAGCGGCGCGCCCCTCAACTTTTTGTTAAGTGTTCAATTCTATAAGAACATTCAAAATGAATAACCAAAAAAACAATTTTGAATACCGAGGAATAATTTCTGGCAATACTCCGGTTTTGCTAAAGATTGAACACGACAAATACAATCCTGAGTTAATTTCCGCAGAACTGAAATTTCTAGGCAATCAACAAGACCATGGTGGGGCATTTAGAGCATGCCTAAGTGGTGATGAATACGGAAATTTAACAATAAAAAGCGAGAACAGCACAGACCTTTCGGTAACTCTAAAAAACATTAATGGATGGAGCCACCAAGGCGACAATGCAAGTATAAACATTGAAAGTTACGAATATTCTTTCTCTGAAACGTCAATTGAGGATGCGGAAAATATTTATGTAAATATTGAATTAACCCCTAGTGGCATTTTAAGAAAATTCGGCTCAAGAGAATTACACTTTAATGGAAGTATTTCATGTAAAGATGGCTACCCAGAAGAAATAGAATGGAATTTCAAATATGGAAAAGGGAAAGCTTTTGCGAGATACACATATGAAGAAGATAAAATTTATGACAATAAATCTACTATTCAAATTGAAAGACCGTCTTTAACATTCGAAGTAAATACAAACTTGAAAGCAAGCTCATCCGAAATCAAAGAAGCAGTATTAGATGAAGCAAGAGATTTTTCACTAATTCTGTCCTTGTGCTACAGGAAAACTGTTAGTTGGTATGAAGTTAATTTTACTATAATACCAAAAGATAGAAATCTCAGTGTAGTCTCTCCGCTAATCAGGCGAAAGGTTTACTCAAAAACATACCCAGAACATGAAGATGAGTTAATCAATCACAGAGATTTAATTCATGGTGGACTGCCGAATTTGGTAAACAATTTTCGCTTATCTCCATTAATTGAATCACTTCGAAGAACTATCACCTTTCTCGCTTCTTCCCAGTCAAATCAAACAATTGAAATCAAATTTTTCCAATCCATAATCTCTCTTGAGTCCTTTTGTGACGGCTTAATTGAACATGAACAAGAGAATGTGAAAATCCCATCAGGACAATGGAAAAAGATCGAAAAGACACTTCGCGATTCTTTGAAAACACTCGGAGAACAACAAGAAATGGCGATTTATTTGGAAAGAGTTAAGAAGAAATTGCCAGAACTGAAAGGAATCACGACTTTAGATAAAGTACTATATTGTTGTAAAAAGCTTTTTATAAAGACTAATGATCTTTGGGAAAAGGAAGGTTTTGAATCTGGCCTAGAAAAGGCATTGAATATGAGAAACCATCTTTTTCACCGTGCCTATTGCGAGGATCCGTATTTTCTTTATGCAAATTTTCTTCGAATACAAATATTAACCGAACGATTAATCTTAAAACATCTCAAGTGGCCGGATGAAAAAATATGGAGATGGTACGACCAAGAGATGCGACGAGCTCGTATAGATGCATAAAGTAAATCACTTAACAATTTCATGCGCCAGATGGCGGGAACGGTGGCGGCGCTGACGCGGCAAGTTCATTGGCGCCACTGGTGATAAATAGCGTTAGCAGATCAAATCAGAAAAGGGGAGAAGCCGGAATTATGGATAGTATTATTGGTGTCTTGGTAGGCGCAGCAATCCCTCTATTAAAGGATTGGCTTTCTTCTCGTAGGACTGAAAAGCTCGAAAGAATTAAGTTGCATGACACACAAAGAATCAAGGCTTATCAAACAGCCTACAAGTTTTCATCTACCCTTAGGATATCATTAAAAGATAAGACGCAAGCAAAAGATTTAGCGTTTCTAAATGGCAGTGCTGCTGAACTATATTCGGTCATCGAAAACCTACCTTATTACTCGAAAAGCGTGAGGTCTAGCCTTATTGAGCTCGAAGGCGTTATGGAGCACGTAATGAACAATATCCTAGATAAAGACGCTAACTCAGTTTTGATTACCGAAAAGGTAAATCCAATATCGGATCGGTTGCGCAATGAAATCCTTTGTGATTTTAAAGTCTGGGAATAGAAAATCTGCTAACCCGGCGGTCAACACGGGCGCTTCGCGATAAAGCCGCGCAGCGCCGGTTAGCTCTACGTTATGAGACTTGTATCTAGATCGCCTTGCACGCAATCTATAGGAGTGCATGATGATAAAAACAACAACCAGACGCTACGATGTAGCAGAGCATTTACGCACACCAGAAGAAATGGCCGCCTACCTGGATCCCTGCCTGGAAGAAGCTGATGGTGATACCTCATTCATTGCCAAAGCTTTGGGTGACATCGCAAGGGCCAAGGGTATGACACAGGTTGCACGAGATGCGGGGCTGTCACGCGAAAGCCTTTACAAGGCCCTCTCAGGTGATCGCGCACCGAGCTTCGACACCATCCTGAAAGTGGTCAGGGCGCTAGGCCTGAAACTGCATGCTGAAGCAGTTCACGTTTAATTAAGAGGCCAACTCGTCAGTCGAGCGGACTGGACGATTCAATGAGTTCGGACTCGATTATTTTTCATAATCCAGATTTTCCGAAAAATCAAATGCCTCGTTATTTAAGCGCATCTATCACCCTGTTACAATGCGCGCCATTGACGATACACCCTAACCTAATAATGACTGATCGCTACGCCGTCATCGGCAACCCCATCTCGCACAGCAAATCCCCGCTGATCCACGCTCTGTTTGCCGCACAGACCGGACATGATATTTCCTATGAGGCGATCGAATCCCCGCTGAACGGCTTTGCCGCAACCATACAACGCCTGCGCAGCGAAGGCTACCAGGGCTGCAATGTCACCGTTCCATTCAAATTCGACGCCTTTGAAAGTGCATCGGAGCTATCCAAACGAGCCCTGTCGGCGCAAGCTGTCAATACGCTGAAGTTTTCGGAGGATGGCATCTCCGGCGACAACACCGATGGCGCGGGACTGGTGCGGGACATCGAACATAACTGCGGCGTTACACTTAACGGTAAACGGGTGTTGCTGATGGGCGCGGGTGGCGCATCGTGCGGCGTGGTCCTGCCGCTGCTAAACGCAGGAGCGACACTTACCATCGCTAACCGCACGGCACAAAAAGCCGTCGATCTGGCGGAAAAATTCTCAGCAGCCAGTGTTCGGGGTGGAAGTTATGACGAACTGGCGGACGCTCAATTTGATGTAATTATCAACGCCACCTCGGCAGGATTGACCGACAGCGAAGTGCCGCTACCCGCAGGGATTTTCACCCCAGATGCTCTGGCCTACGACATGATGTACGGGCGCGAGACGCCGTTTATGAAATTCGCGCGCGAACAGGGAGCGACGGTTGCCGACGGTCTGGGTATGTTAGTCGAACAAGCCGCCGAAGCGTTTTATCTCTGGCGCGGCGTGCGGCCGCTGACCGCCCAGGTTATCGCGGCGCTTAAGCGATGAGCCGCCTCTGGGGCTGGCTGTGGCGCGGCGTGGCGATCTGTTTCGCCCTGCTGCTGATATATCAGCTGTGGATCTTCGCGCATATCTGCTGGTGGATCAAATTCAACCCCTCTACCAGCGCCTTTATGGAAACACGTCTGGAGATCATGCAAGATAGCAATCCTGATGCTGAACTCAAACATCGATGGGTGCCCTATACAAAAATCTCCAATAACTTAAAGCGTGCGCTGATCGCCTCAGAGGACGCCAAATTTGTCGACCACGAAGGCTTCGACTGGGATGGTATCCAGAAAGCCTACGAGAAAAATATGAAGAAGGGGAAGATTGTCGCGGGCGGTTCGACCATCAGCCAGCAGCTGGCCAAAAATCTGTTTCTCTCCGGCCGCCGCTCACCGTTTCGCAAGATTGAGGAAGCAGCCATCACCGTGATGATGGAAGCGGTAATGGACAAACAGCGCATCTTCGAAATTTATCTCAACGTAATCGAATGGGGCAACGGCGTATTCGGCGCAGAAGCCGCATCGCGTCATTACTATCGCGTTAGCGCTGCCCAACTCTCAGCCGCTCAGGCAGCCAAGCTGGCAGCGATGGTGCCCAATCCGCGCTACTACGACAAACACCGTGAGGCTGCCGGCCTGCAAAAGAAGACCGGCATCATCTTGAGCCGCATGAATTCTTCAGATATCCCCTGACGCATTGAGAAATGACAACCTCGTGCAGCTACGATACTATGAGCACTCTTAAAGCGAAATACAGAATATCTCCGTGAAAAGTCGTCTTGCCCTGTATCAGTCCGCAGGAACTGCACGCAAATGCCAGCCGTTACCGTGGCTCGCCACCGCACTGTGCGCCCTGTCTTTCAACCTGACACCGACCTGCGCCTACTCACGTGATAACGACCTGACCGACCTGACGCTTGAACAACTGCTGCAAGTTGAAATCGAAGTTTTTTCCGCCTCAAAATACGCACAAAAAACCACTGAAGCTCCCTCTGCCGTACAAGTCATCAGCGCAAACGAGATACAGCGAAACGGCTGGAAAACACTGACTGAAGCCCTATCCAGCTTGCCCGGCATTTATGCCTCTGGAAACGGCGCGTACGATTTTCTGGGCACACGTGGATTTCTCGTCCCGGGAGACTATGGCACGCGCTTTTTGCTGCTGATTGACGGAAAACCCAACAACGACAACATCTATCAGCAAGCTATGTTCGGCAGCGAAGGGTGGTTGGATATGTCGAATATAGAACGCATTGAGTATGTACCTGGCCCCGGTTCATCCATTTATGGTTCCAATGCCGAATTTGGCGCAGTCAATATCATCACCCGCAAAGCCGGTGACCAGCCCGTCACACAAGCGGGTATTACCACCTCGCAGGATGGGCGGCGCGGAGTCAGTGTCTCGACACGCCGTAAAGTGGACGAAACCGGGTTGGTGCTTGCCTATACACAAAGCGATAAGGCCGGGCGCGACCGGACATATAACGCTTCAGCAGGTACGCTGATCCGCGCCGATGGCACCCCGTCACCGGATGGCGTGGCGCATGGACTCGACCGGCAATCCAATCAACAATTCCTGATGCGACTGGATCGTGAAGATGTCTCGTTTACCCTGATCAGCCATGAGCGCACAACCATCCCTTCTTCCGCGCTCTATTTGAGTACATTCAATGATCCCTCTTTACAACTTGTCGATGGTGGAACATCCCTCAATCTCGACATCCAGCACAAAATATCGGATGCCGTCAGCTCATCATTCCGCGTCGGCTACTCTGATTTTCATTATCGCGGCAGCTACCCCTATTTCGATCCGGCAGTCGGTTACTACCGCAATTACGATAAAACTCAGGGCACAATGCTGGACGGCGAGGCGAAGCTGCTGATACAAACCGACGCGCATCGTGTATTGACTGGCATCGAGTTCGCCAAAGACATCGTTGCACGCCAGGTCAACTTCTACTCCATAGACCCCGCCCTGTTGGGCGTCAGCAATTTCGACATCAACAAACCCAAACAACGCACGGGCTTATTTGTCCAGGACGAATGGCAATTGACCCATTCGTTAATCAGCAATATCGGCCTGCGCCTAGACCAAAGTAGCAGCATGCCTATTGCCATGAGCCCCAGGATGGGCCTGATCTGGCAGGCAAACACAGCGTGGACCTTCAAGCTGCTGGGCGGAAAATCCTATCGTCTGCCCAGCCAATATGAGATGTATTACGGCGACGGCATTGGTTTCTTGCCGAATCCAAAACTGCAAGCCGAATCTATCCGCACCATCGAAGCCGTCAGCGAATGGCGACCGAATGAGCTGACGCGCTGGCAAATGTCGGTATATGAAAATCGCCTCAACAACCTGATTTCCAAACTGGACATCACCGGTGCGAGTACATCGCAATACCTGAATCTGGGAAGTGTGCATACCCAAGGGGTTGAATTGGGCGTAACCCACGAGAGCGGCAACGGACTGTTCACCCGCTCCAGCCTATCCCTAGGTCAAGCTCACGACGATCTCGGTCAGCGACTGTGTAACTCGCCAAACTGGCTGGGTAAACTATCCATCAGTGCGCCGTTCGTCGGAGAAAAATTACGTGTGACAGGCGAACTGCAAGGAATCGGCCCGCGTATCCATAACTGGGGCGGCGCTCTTTACACCATACCCGCGCAACTGCTGGGGAACCTCACACTGATCGTGCCCAATATCACCGAAGGGATTCCGCTCTCGATTGCCGGAAAGACGAGCGCGCAGTTGCGCATCAGCAACTTGTTCAACAGCGCTTTGACCTACCCGGTATCTGCCGTGGAACTGACCATTCCCTTCGTACCGCAAAATGGCAGAACTTGGACATTCTCGCTGAATCATGAATTCTAGCCAGCACAAGCTACTTTTCATGCTGCTAGCCATCTTGGCTAGCCCGCCGAATGCGCTTGCAGATACCGCTTCCAAGAACGCCATCGAAGCCGCCTTTCTTTACAATTTTGCGCTGTACACCCAATGGCCCAACCTTGCCGCAAGCAACTCATTCAATATTTGCGTATTGGCTGAAAATCCGTTCGGCGCTGCGTTTGAACGACTAAGCGAAAAGCGGATAGAAAATTTACCTGTCCGCACCCAGATCATGCGCACGCCAGAAGAGGCCGTTAATTGCCATATTCTGTTTGTGCCCGCCTCCGGCCATCGTGCAATGCAAAACATTGCAAACACCTTGAAAGACGCGCCAGTGCTGATCGTATCCGAGGTCAATGGCTACAATCCCAACGAAGTGATGATCATGCTGGGAGAAGAAAGCGGGCGCGTCAATTTCCATATTAATCATTCCGCAACGCAACGAGTCGGGCTCAATGTCAGCTCAAAATTGCTGCGACTTGCACGCCGGGTGTATTAACATGCCAAACAGCTTCCGCAACTGGTATCGCAACCTTAACCTTCGTAACAAATTATTGCTGACCAACCTGATCGCAACTGGGTTTGCGGTTCTGCTCGCTGTGCTATCCATGTCTGCGTTTCTTTACTTTTCAGCGCAAAACGGCATGATGAATCAGGCGCGCAATCTGTCCAAGATCATGGCAGAAAACATTTCGCCCGCTATTTATTTTGATGACCGCAAGACTATGGATGAGATTCTTCGCGGCATGCGCGAAGTCCCCTTTATCTCCTCAGCAACACTGTATGACGCTCAAGGTACCAAGCTATCCACCTTCCAAAGAAATCCGCCTGCACTACCCCATGAAATAGAGGGCAAAGCGGATAGTCTTGCTGCTTTGCCCGTTGAAAACAGCTTCCATGATTACATCCTGGATCATACGCACTCCATCTTTTCCGCCACGCCGGATCATGTGCGTCTTGGCACACTAGTGCTACGCATTAATCTTTCAGATATGTATCAGCAGCTTGCCTTTCAACTCACTCTGCTCATCATGGTCGGTATCGCAGGATTTGCGCTAACCAGCCGCATGCTGCTGTATTTTCAAAAAGATATTTCCGAACCCATTATTCAGCTGACCAAGCTGATGCACCACGTCTCAATGCAGGGAGACTTGACTGCACACTCAGACATTCAACGTACAGATGAAATCGGTAAGCTAGCGCTGGGTTTCAATCACATGATTTTTGAATTACTAAAAATAAACAATGACTTATATAATAGCAAGGGGCACTTTTACACACTCACCCAACGCCTTAATGCCTTGATCGAAGCCATCCCAGATGCGATTTTTTTAAAAGATGGAGAGGGGCGTTGGCTAGTTGCCAATGAATCGGCCAAGCAACTTTATCAACTGCACGACATTCCATGGCAAGGTAAAACAGAAATGGAATTGGCGGATCTGCATCCGGGATTCCGCGCTATGCACGAGAAATGCGTGGAGGATAATGAGAAGGCGTGGGATGCCCGTCAATTGATCATGTTCGAGGAAAACATCACTGCCGCCGATGGCAGTGTACGCAACTACGATGTGCGTACAGTGCCGTTGTTCAGCAAAGAAGGTCAACGAGAGGGGCTGGTGATCATAGGGCGAGAAATCACTCAACGCAAAAAGGACGAAGCGGATATTCACCGGCTGGCCTACTACGACATGCTCACCCAATTGCCTAACCGCCGTTTACTGCTAGATCGGCTGATGCAGGCACTGGCCGCCAGCCAGCGTAGCCAACACTATGGCGCATTGCTGTTTCTGGATCTGGATAATTTCAAGGCACTCAATGACACACGCGGTCACGATGTCGGCGACCTGCTGTTGATCGAAATAGCGCAGCGCCTGAATGCTATCGTGCGTGAGGGTGACACCGTAGGTCGTCTGGGCGGCGACGAATTCGTGTTGATGCTGGAAAACCTGAGTGCAGACGCCCGGGAAGCAGCCATTCATGCCAGCATGGTGAGCGTAAAGGCACGCGAAGCCATCGCACGCCCCTATCTGCTCAAGGGCATTGAGTTTACCTGCACCACCAGTATTGGAGTTAGCCTGTTTTTTGCCCATCATGAGTCGGTAGATGATCTGCTCAGACATGCCGACCTCGCCATGTACCAGGCCAAGAAGGATGGTCGCAACAGCTTGCGTTTCTTCGACCCCGCCATGCAGGCCGCACTGGACAAGCACAGCGCGTTGGAGGGCGATCTTCGCCATGCACTGAAACGCCAACAATTGCGCCTCTACTACCAGATACAGGTAAACAGCGAGGGACATGCCATCGGCGCCGAAGCCTTGCTGCGTTGGGAACATCCTGAACGCAACCTGGTGTCCCCCGCCGATTTTATCCCACTGGCCGAAGAAACCGGACTGATCGTACCGATAGGATTATGGGTATTGCAAACCGCCTGCACCCAGATCAAGAACTGGTCTGGCAACCCCGCCACCCGAGACCTGCAACTCGCCGTCAATGTCAGCGCGCGCCAGTTCCGCCAGGCGGATTTTGTCGAACAGGTACAACAGGTGCTCTCCACAAGCGGCATCAATCCTGCGCGTCTGAAAATCGAGTTAACCGAAAGTCTGGTACTCGACGATGTAAGCGACACCATCACCAAGATGCGAGCGCTCAAAGCGCTCGGCATCAGTTTCTCCATGGATGATTTTGGCACCGGCTATTCATCACTTTCCTACCTCAAGCTACTGCCGCTAGATCAGTTGAAAATTGATCAATCCTTTGTCCGCGATCTTGCTACCGATGCCAACGATGCGGCCATCGTGCAAGCCATCATTACCATGGGACGAACGTTCGGCTTGAATGTCATTGCCGAGGGTGTGGAAACCAAAGCACAGCAGGCATTCCTCGAACTGCACGGCTGCCATGCCTTTCAGGGTTATCTGTTCGGAAAACCTGTTCCGCTGGGGCAATTTGAAGAGATAGTCTCACATTACGCCTGATTTCGTACACGCAGCCAAATCCCACTGAATTGACTACGTTGAATAACGACAAACTAGGCAATAATCTTTTCCCCGGCGAACAGCTGCTGCACGGTTTCGCGCATCCGCACCAGATGGACGGTGCTGCCATCCACCATCACCTCAGCGGCGCGCGGGCGGGTGTTGTAATTCGAACTCATGCTCATCCCGTAAGCACCCGCTGACATCACCGCCAGAAGAGAACCTGGCGCTATCGCCAACTCACGTGCACGGCCGATAAAGTCGCCCGTCTCACAGATAGGCCCCACCACATCAAAAGTCTGCGCAGGGTAATCTTCACGCACCACAGGCAAAATGCCGTGATAGGCATCGTACAAGGCCGGACGCATCAGATCGTTCATCGCCGCATCCACAATAGCGAAATTCTTCTCCTCACCCGGCTTGATGTATTCCACCCGAGTGAGCAATACGCCGGCATTGCCGACCAGCACGCGTCCGGGTTCTAAGATCAGCTTCTGCGTGCGTCCCTGCAAAGCACCCAGCAGCGCGGCGATATAATCGGCAATCGCAGGCGGCGTTTCGTCGTTATAGCAAATCCCCAAACCGCCACCCAGATCGAGGTGTTCGAGTGTTATGCCCTCAGCCGCTAGCTGATCGACCAACAGCAGAATCTTTTCTATCGCGGCGATAAACGGGCTGGTTTCGGTCAGTTGCGAACCGATATGGCAGTCCATACCGGTGATGCGCAAATGAGGCAATCCCGCCGCCTTGCGATACAGCGCCACCGCCTCGGTGTAAGCTACGCCGAACTTGTTCTGTTTGAGGCCAGTCGAGATGTACGGATGCGTTTTCGCATCGACATCGGGATTCACACGCAAACTGATAGACGCCTGCTTACCCATGCTGCCCGCGACTGCGTTCAGTTTGTCGAGTTCTGCTGCGGACTCCACGTTAAAGCACAGAATTCCTGCGTCTAATGCCAGACGCATTTCAGTCTCCGTCTTGCCTACACCTGAGAACACCACCTTGCCCGCATCGCCGCCTGCTGCCAGCACGCGCTGCAATTCCCCGCCGGAGACGATATCGAATCCGGCACCCAGACGGGCGAACACATTCAGTATCGCAAGATTGGCGTTAGACTTCACCGCGAAGCAGATCAGATGTTCACGCCCCTGCAAGGCGTCAGAAAACTGACGAAAGCCTTCGGTCAATGCGGCGCGCGAATACACATAACAAGGCGTCGCAAACTCGGCAGCGATATCGGACAGTGCAACACTTTCTGCAACTAATTGATTATTTTGATAATTAAAATATGAACTCATGGCTATTTGCTTTGTGGAGTGACGGGAGCGACCGGCTTTTGTGCATCGGGCACAGGGAGTGTCAAGGCACCTTTATGTCCGCAGCCTTGCAGCAACAGGATAAATGCCAGGATAATCCCCGAAAATGTTTTAAACTGCATGTCGCACTTCCCTAAAATTGAACGTGCGCAATTATAAAGGTTTCCAGAGATAACTATGAACGAATACGAATTCAACCAGCTTGCCGACAGCGCGTTGGCAAAAATCGAAGCCGCCATCGATGAGTGTGGCGTGGATGTTAACCGCAGCGGCAACTTGCTGGAAGTCGAGTTCGACAACGGCAGCAAGATCATCATCAACCGGCATGACATCAACCGGGAAATCTGGGTTGCGGCAAAATCGGGCGGCTTTCACTATGCATGGCAAGACAACGCTTGGCGCAGCGGTCGCGACAACAGCGAACTCTATGCGCGCCTTAAAGAATTATTTGCCGACCAGGACGAAACGCTGAATCTATCGTAACGGGCTAGGATCGCTAGTCGCGCCCTCTTCACGCGACCGGCGTATGCCATCCTTGATATAGATATAAAACACAGCCAGAAACCCGCCGATAAAAGCGGCAAGAATGACGATAAGCAGGCGCTTAGGTTTGGCCTTGCGATCAGGTGTTACAGCTGGATCGAGCACCTTAAAGGCAAAGTCTTTCTGCGTATTGGCCACCATTGCATTTTTCTGTTCGCTGGCAATCAGGTCAAAAATGGTTTTGCGCATTTCCTCTACCGGAGTGCGCATTAATTCCTCATTCAGATAGTGCAAGTTCCGTTCACTGCGCCCTATCGCCTGTTCAGCCAGATATTGATTGAGACTAGCCACCAGTTCATTAGCCCAGCGCGCAGCCAGTGCAGGATCTTTCCAGTCCAGCGCCATCGTGACTATGCCCGTATCCTTATCCCTTGTGACACTCAACTTTCCCGAACTAATGAACAAACGATAGACATCCCACTGCCCCCGTTGCGGCACTTCGACATCAAACCATTCGTCCATGCGACTGCGCTCAAATAAAGCGGACAGCAGATGCTTTTCCTGCACAAATTTCCAGAGAAATTCGCGCGACTGAAGTACGGCCAGACTTTCATCGGCACTCCCGCCACCGCCCAGCGAGACGCCTGCCATAGACGCCAAACCACCCAAACCGCCCAGCATTGAACCCAGATTGCCGTTTTTACTATTCTCGGACTGCGCCGGAACCAGCAATACCTCGGCACGGTACACATTAGGCAACAACATGGAAATTCCGCCAGCGAGCAGCGCTGCCGTAAAAGCCGAACCGAAGATCAAACGTTTATATTGGAGAGGCAGCTGCAACAGTTCGAGCAATTTAATTTCTTCATGAGCCCGCGACGAACGAGGGGCAAGCTGTTCATCCTGTCCTAAATCGTTCACTTAAATACCCCGATCGCCTTCATGGCGGCTGCACTGGTACCGATCTGCATCATGGCTCTTGACCAGTCCAGCGCCAGATCGAGCACATTGACATGATCCGTTTGCAACGGCACCACCACCGTATCGCCCGGGCCTATCGCACTATTACCCGTAGACAACCAACCCCTATGGCTGCTGGTATCCACCATCCCGTTCGCCCGCACCACATAAATCGCATCGGCATCTGCCATGCGAGTCGGTCCTGCCTGACGCACATAGTCGTCGCGGTCCAGACCGGGCTTGAACAGCAGCGCTGTCTGGTTATAAACCTCGCCCAGCACCAGCACCTCATCGGGACGCTTGGGTACAATCAACTTGTCGCCGCCCTTCAATCGAATGTCATAAAACTTATCCTTAAGTTTAGCGATATCCGCGAGCTCGATCACCATGCGCCCCGTGGCGCGCACTGTTTTCAATTGTGCCAGCAGACGACGACTGGTCTCCATTCCGGCTTGCGTCTGAGCGCGCAAGCTCGGATCGCGTATCGAGGCCGTGGGGGAATCGAGCTGGATAATCTCGTTTTCCATGCGTTTAACCAGATCATCCAATTGCTTTTGCTGCTCTTCGCGCACTGACTCACGCACAAACACAGCCGCAGGCAAGAAGGCATCTTTGGTAAACCCCCCTACCCTTTGCAGCAGTGAAGAGAGCTTCTCGCCATCTTCCACAGGGTAGACACCGGGGTGCATGACCTCGCCCTGTACGGTGATTTGTTCAGCCTCCCGCCAGTTACTCAGACGGCGCACCATCAGCACGTCGTACGGTTCGAGCAAAATATTGGAGACTTCCTCACCGCGCAAGGCTGCAGACAGATCGATCTCGATGTGATCGACCACACGGCGCTCGCTGCCAACAACCTTGTAACGGGTTACTTCACCCTTGCCCAAATAAGCACTTTCGGTGACATTGCCCGCTGCGAACAACAGATCGGTCAGCCTCATCCCCTGACTGAGCGGCACAGTCGCAGGATGGTGCACTTCACCCATCACAGAGACTTCTTCACGCAATTTATGTTCGTAGATGGAGTGAATCACGACACGGTCAAAATCCTGCAGGGCGATGTCATGTTCCTTATCCCCGTTCATCGCTCGGGCCAGATTAGTCTTCAGCAGCGTGACGTCGCGTGTCACAGCATCGGTACGGTAGATTTCCACATCGCCGCTGTCTGTGTCTCGCAACAAACCGCCCGCAGAGAGCACCAGGTCGACCAGATGCATATTGCGCTTGAATTCATATTGCCCCGGAGACTGAACGCTACCGGCCACTTCCACCTTAGGCTGCTCGCGAAAGTTGGCCCGGTGAAAGACATAGACACGATCGCGCGAACGCAACTCGACGTTGTACTCCGCTGCGTTTTCACCCTGCCCCATCAACTCACCCAACCGGAAACGAATCATCACCGGCTCGCGATTGTCTTCCGCTTCGCGTTCTATGATGCCGTATTCCATCAGTGATTCGGGGAGCAAATCATCCTTGGACTGAATCAGATCCAGCACACGCATATTCTTATGCCATGCATACTGACCAGGACGTTTGACGTTACCGATCAACAACACCTGATTACTTTCAAACTCGGTCACCGGAAAGACCTTGATGATATCGCCGTTTTGCACCGGTGTCGCAAGACCGATGCCTGCCAATCCGACATTGACCACTTCCTTGTCGCCGCGCGGATTAATACGTTCAATCAAGGCCTTGCTGGTATAGGCGGAAGGCAAGAGACCACCGGCCAGCTTTAACATATCGCCGACCGTACGTTCGCCCTTTAACTCATAGATAGCCGGACGCACCACTTCACCGGCAATACCGGCTGTCTTGCCGATAGCGGGCACGAACACCACATCACCGGGCAGCAAACGGACATCTTTGCTGGTATCCCCTTTTAACAGAAAGTCATACAGATCGATATTTCCAACATGACGACCATCGCGCTTGAGTTCGATATTGCGCAAGGAACCGATGGTCTTCACACCGCCCGATGAAAATAAGGCATGAGACAAGGTTGCCAGACCGCTGACGGTATAAGATCCCGGACGATACACATCGCCCAGCGCAAACACACGGATGGAGCGCAACTGCCCCATCGTGATACTGACGGACACCCCCAGAAGCTTTTGTTTAATCTGCTCGATCAGAGACGCCTTTGCAGTTGAAAAATCCAGCCCGGCCAGCGGAATAGGGCCAATTTCCGGAAATGCGACTACCCCCTGACGATCGACAGTCAGCACCAACTCTCTGGCATCTTTACCGAACAACTGCACCTTGATCTCATCACCAGGTCCCAGCACATAGTCGGATGGGACGGGAACATCGGTGACCGGCGCGAAACTGCCCGGCTCTCCGGCAAACAGGTCATAGCCAAACTGCTGCAAATTCTCCGTGCTGACCTTGAGCGACTTGGAATCGCTGACGAACTCTTCGAAGGCGCGGCGAACTTCCGTTTTTTCGGGTGTCATCTGAGCTGGCTGCGCTTCCCGTGCGGGCTCCTTTACACGCTCATCATCTGGCGGCAGAACCTCAACAGGCGAATTTACTTTAGGCAGTTCAGAAGATAATGATTTGATTTCATATGTCATTTTACCTTGATTAGCAGACTGAGCAGCATTGACCTGACTGGAATAACTGCCCGTCAGGCGCCCGGGGAACACAGTGCGCGGTTGTATGACAGAACTCTGCTCGCTACCGCTCGCGTTCAGCGTATTACCGCTAGCAATCGCGGCATTACCGCTACTATCCGATACAAGTTGAGCCAGCGCTGCACGCTGCTCCGGCGTCATCTGCTGCAACTGTTGCAATTGCGCAGGGGTCAAACCGCTGGCACAGGCTAGTGACGAAGCCGATATCAAAACGGTGTATGCAAAGAACTTCCGGAAGGCAGGCCAGTGAGAAACCAATCCGGAAAAACGGATACGAGGATACATTAAATAATTCAAGCGCTTACTCCCGATCGATCGCCGCCATGATGCAACAAAAAAAATTCGCGTTGAATTCTATCACACAAGCGATTGAGAGCCGCAACCGCAGCCATCTCAATATGGCATGCTCATAACTCAGGGCTAGAATTTCCTATCAGTGGCTAACTTATACTCTGCACCCTGCCAAACGCAAAAAACCCGCCGAAGCGGGTTTTTATTTACATCTGATTACCAGTTACTCGGCGATAGAAGCGCCATTCGTATCAGGCATCGTCAGCAACGCCTTCATGGACAACTTCATACGACCGCGATCATCCATTTCCAGCAATTTAACACGCACGACCTGACCTTCTTTGAGGTAGTCGCCCACGCTGTTTACGCGCTCGTGTGCAATTTGAGAAATGTGCAGCAAACCATCTTTACCTGGCAGAATGTTGATCAACGCGCCGAAGTCCAGCAATTTAACCACCGGCCCTTCGTAGACCTTACCAACTTCAACGTCCATGGCAATGTCTTCGATACGCTTCTTAGCCAACTCTCCGGCTTCTCCGTTCACGCTGGAGATAGTGATATTGCCCGCGTCATCGATATCGATCGTCGTGCCGGTTTCTTCGGTCAGTGCACGAATTACCGCACCGCCCTTACCGATCACGTCGCGAATCTTCTCAGGATTGATCTTCATCTTGATCATGCGAGGAGCAAATTCAGACAACTCGCTGCGAGCGCCGGACATGGATTCCTTCATGATGCCAAGGATGTGCATACGGCCTTCTTTAGCCTGGCTCAGTGCAGCTTGCATGATGTCACGTGTGATACCGTTGATCTTGATATCCATTTGCAACGCAGTGATACCATTTTCAGAACCCGCCACCTTGAAGTCCATATCGCCCAGATGATCTTCATCACCCAGAATATCGGTCAACACGGCAAAACGGTTACCTTCCTTGATCAGGCCCATCGCGATACCCGCAACATGCGCCTTCAAAGGAACGCCGGCATCCAGCATAGACAAGCAACCGCCGCAAACAGATGCCATCGAGCTGGAACCGTTCGATTCGGTGATTTCAGACACAATACGAACTGCGTAGCTGAAATCTTCTTCAGCTGGCAATACAGCGACCAGCGCACGCTTAGCCAGACGACCGTGACCGATTTCGCGGCGCTTAGGCGTACCTACGCGACCTGTCTCCCCTGTTGCATACGGAGGGAAGTTGTAATGCAGCATAAAGCGATCTGAGTACTCACCTTGCAAAGCATCAACCTTCTGTGCATCGCGCATGCTGCCCAGCGTGGCAACAACCACAGCTTGTGTTTCGCCGCGCGTAAACAAGGCAGAGCCGTGCGTACGTGGCAGAACGCCGTTACGGATAGTGATTTGACGCACTGTGCGTGTATCGCGACCGTCGATGCGAGGCTCACCGGAGAGGATTTGACCGCGAACGATCTTAGCTTCCAGCGCGCCGAACAATTCATTGACTGCATTCTTTTCCAGATCAGGCGAAACGGCAGCCATCACCTTGCTGTGAATCGCAGAGATCGCATCGGTACGATCTTGCTTGGAGCGAATTGCATAAGCTTTTTGCAGATCGGCTTCAGCCAGTTCTGCGATCTGAGCGATCAACGCTTCATTCTTGGCAGGCGCTGCCCAATCCCAAAGCGGCTTACCGACTGCATCGGCCATTTCGTTGATGGCATTGATGACAACCTGGAACTGTTCGTGACCGAACATCACCGCGCCCAGCATAATTTCTTCAGACAACTGTTGCGCTTCAGATTCAACCATCAGCACAGCACGATCGGTACCGGCAACGACCAGATCCATTTGTGAAGTCTTCAATTCTGTCGCGGTCGGGTTCAGGATGTACTGGCCGTCGATGTAACCTACGCGAGCAGCACCGATAGGGCCGTCAAATGGAATACCCGAAATCGCCATCGCAGCAGACGCGCCGATCAATGCAGGAATATCGGCATCGATTTCGCTGTCGGAAGACATCACTGTCGCCACGATTTGCACTTCGTTGTAAAAACTTTCAGGAAACAACGGACGCAACGGACGATCGATCAGACGTGAAGTCAGAATTTCCTTTTCGCTAGGACGGCCTTCGCGCTTGAAAAAACTGCCCGGAATCTTGCCGGCTGCGTAGGTTTTTTCCATGTAATCAACAGTCAGCGGGAAAAAATCCTGCTCCGGCTTGGCGTCTTTACGACCAACCACAGTGACCATCACCACGGTATCATCCAGACTGACCATCACAGCGCCACTCGCCTGACGGGCGATTTCACCGGTTTCGATGGTCAACTGATGCTTGCCGAGCGTGATTGATTTTTTGAAATAACTCAAGATAAACCTCTTTAGACATGCATGACGCGCAATCGCATCACACTAAAATAGACGATAGAAACGACACGGGCCGCAATTGCGACCCGCTGGGTAATACTATTTACGGATGGACAAGCGTTGAATCAAAATTTGGTAACCAGCTTCATTCTTGCTTCTCAGGTAGTCAAGCAACTTACGGCGACGGCTAACCAGACGCAGCAGACCGCGACGTGAGTGGTGATCCTTAGCGTGATCCTTGAAGTGATCAGTCAGGTAGGTGATGCGTGCGGTGATCAGCGCTACTTGAACTTCCGGAGATCCGGTATCATCTTTTGCACGTTGAAAGTCTGTAACGATTTGCGCTCTTTGCGCGGCTGTAATTGCCATTGGTTTTGCTCTCCTAAAAAAAGTTCCACATTGTACTCTTGAATGCTGCTACTGCTCAACCACTTCGTTAATACTAAACTCGCATTGCGATTCGTTTGCCTCCGCGCCCGCTTGCGGGAGAGGATTGAGGAGAGGGGACGTGCATGGTTTCATATTCAGTGAAGTTAATCCACCATGCACGTCAAATTCACGATTGCGGCCTGCTTTGCCACACCCGACATCAGCCGTTCAGCAGAAATCCGCCGACCGTCTTGCAACCCTACTCCTACAAAACCTTCCGGCCCGTATAACGCAATCTTGCCGTCCGCCAGACCAGTGGCTATCGATAAACGCTGGCCTTGCGCCATGCGTTTCACCTGCACCACATCCAGATTCAACCTCGGCATATCCGGTATCAGACTCACCAAAGGCTGCACGCACGCATCGCGCGCTTCATCGCTCATCTCTTGCAACTGCGGCAAACTAAATCCGTCAGCCAGATTCAAATGCGCGATGGCGGTACGACGCAGAGCAATCAGATGCGCGCCGCAGCCCAAGGCCTCTCCGATATCTTCCGCCAGCGTACGCACATAAGTACCCTTGCTGCAACGGACAGAAATCTCCATCTCGGAGCCTACCCAACTGCTCACCACCAACTCATGGATCACCACGCTGCGATGCTCGCGCTCTATGGTGATGCCCTGACGAATATAGTCATACAGCGGCTTACCCTGATGCTTCAAGGCGCTGTGCATAGGAGGCAACTGCTGAATTTCTCCGCGAAATTTTGCCAGTACGACAAGTAGCTCAGCTTCGGTAAAACTCACCGGTTTTTCGGCGGTGATTTCACCTTCCGCATCGCCTGTCGTGGTGGTCTGCCCCAGACGCATCATCGCGGTATAAGTCTTATCCGCGTCGAGCAAGGCATTGGAAAACTTGGTCGCTTCACCGAAGCATATCGGCAACAAACCGGTCGCTAGAGGATCCAGCGTGCCGGTATGACCGGCTTTTTCAGCCTGAAACAAGCGGCGCACTTTTTGCAGCGCATCGTTGGAACTGAGTTCCAGTGGCTTATCGAACAGCAATACGCCGTCGATGGCACGCCACTTATTCCGGTATTGCGGCTTACTTTTCGTCAAGATGAAAATCGCTGGCGACAGCCTGATCGATCAATTGCGATAAATGGCTACCGCGCTCCACGGAAGAGTCGAACACAAAGTGCAATTGCGGCATGATGCGCAGCTTGATACTGTGAGCCAGTCGACTCCTCAGAAATCCAGCCGCACGATCCAGCCCTTCCTGCGCTTCCGCGTGCTTGCCATCCATACGGGTAAAGAAGATTTTGGCGTGAGAGTAATCACCCGCCACTTCCACACCGGTAATGGTTACCAGTTTGACGCGCGGGTCATTGATCTCAAGGCGCACCAGCTGCGCGATTTCTCGCTGCATCTGCTGCCCGACACGGTCTGTTCTCGCAAAATTAGCCATTACAGAGTCCGTGCAACCTCAACAATTTCGTAGGCTTCCAGCTTGTCGCCCACTTCGAGATCGTTGAAACCTCTGACCGACAAACCGCATTCAAAGTTAGAACGAACTTCCTTCGCATCATCCTTGAAGCGTTTCAGAGAGTCCAATTCACCTTCATGGATCATCTGTGTGCCGCGCATCACGCGAACCTTGCAACCACGCTTGACCACGCCTTCGAGCACCATACAACCGGCGATCGTACCGACCTTGGAAACCACGAATACCTGACGCACTTCAACCAGACCCAAAATGCTTTCACGCTTCTCAGGGGCCAACATGCCGGACAATGCAGTCTTAATATCATCCGCCATCGCGTAGATGATGCTGTAGTTACGGATCTGTACACCGCACGACTCGGCCAGCTTACGGGCAGGCGCATCGGTACGGGTATTAAAGCCAATCAAGATAGCCTTAGAAGCCAGCGCCAGATTGATGTCTGACTCATTGATCGAACCCACACCGCTGTGTATCAGGTTAACCTTAACTTCATCGGTAGATAACTTTTGCAGCGTTTGTGCAATCGCTTCGGCTGAACCCTGTACGTCGGACTTGACGATCAAAGACAGCGTGCGAACTTCGCCTTCCGCCATCTGATCAAACATATTTTCCAGCTTGGCCGCCTGCTGCTGCGCCAGTTTCACGCCACGGTATTTACCCTGACGGAACAGCGCGATTTCACGTGCACGTTTCTCATCAGACAACACCATCAACGCTTCACCTGCATCCGGCACTTCAGACAAACCTTGAATTTCAACAGGAATCGACGGACCCGCTTCGAGCACGCTCTTGCCATTTTCATCCAGCATGGCGCGAACACGACCGAATACCGAACCGATCAACACGGCATCGCCGCGCTTCATGGTACCGGACTGAATCAGTACGGTCGCAACCGGACCCTTACCCTTATCCAGACGCGCTTCGATCACCAAGCCCTTGGCATTGCAGTCGCGAGGCGCCTTCAATTCCATCAACTCAGCTTGCAACAGGATAGATTCAAGCAACTGATCGATACCCTGACCGGACTTGGAGGAGACTTCGACGAACATCGCGTCACCACCCCAATCTTCAGGAACGACACCTTCGGTAACCAATTCCTGCTTGACGCGTTCGATGTTAGCATCAGGCTTATCGACCTTGGTGATCGCAACCACCAGCGGCACGTTACCGGCTCTGGCATGCGCAATCGCTTCTTTAGTCTGCGGCATCACGCCGTCATCTGCCGCGACGACCAGAATAACGATATCGGTCGCCTTAGCGCCGCGTGCACGCATCGCAGTAAACGCTTCGTGACCCGGGGTGTCCAGGAAAGACACCATACCGCGCGGCGTTTCAACGTGATAAGCGCCGATATGCTGAGTAATGCCGCCCGCCTCACCCGAAACAACGCGAGTGCGACGAATGTAATCGAGCAATGAAGTCTTACCGTGATCGACGTGACCCATCACCGTCACAACCGGTGCGCGAGGCTCCAGCGCCACATCGTGATGCACTTCATCATCCATCAGATAAGCATCCGGATCGTCCAGCTTGGCCGCCTTGGCAACGTGCCCCAACTCTTCCACCACGATCATCGCGGTTTCCTGATCCAGCACCTGATTGATGGTGACCATCATGCCCATCTTCATCAACACCTTGATGATCTCAGCCGCCTTCAGTGACAGCTTTTGCGCGAGTTCCGCCACGACAATGGTTTCAGGAATCGCCACTTCGCGGACTACCGCTTCAGTCGGCAAGGTAAATGCGTGAGCGGCTTCATCCGCTACATGCTTGCCGTGACGGCCATGTTTAGGCGCACGAACCGGCACTGACCAGGATTTTTCCTTGGTCGCCACTTTCGCTACGGTGCGCGCAGGCGCCTTAGCGGGTGCTCGCTTGGTTGCCTTGTCGTCGCGTGCGACAGGCGCTGCTTTGACTTCAACCTTAGGTTTTCTGTCCGGTCTTTCGACCTTATCACCGGGACGCATCGCAGGCTTATGCAACGTGCCGTGCGCTTTATCCTGCTCCGCCGCTTTAGGCTGAGCCGCTTTTTCAGCGACAGGTTTAGCGGAAACTTCAACCTTAGCCGGAGCAGTCACCAGCGCGGACAGATCGACGCGCGGTTTGACTTCCTCGACTTCGGCGACTACTTCAGCAACCACTTCCGCCTTCACGGGTGACTGAACAACGGGCGCTGCCACAGGCGCTTCGGCCTGGAGCAATTTTTCAGCACGACGCTTATTGAATGCCTGACGCGCCAGCAATTCCGCTTCCTGACGCGCAGCCAGCTCGGCCTGCAATTTAGCTTCCTGTTCGCGCGCCAGCAACTGGTCATTGCCCAGCACTTTAATTTGCTCCGCACTGGTCAAAATAACCGGGGCTGTCGCCTGAACGGACTCTATCGACATAGGCGCGACGATACGGCGCTTGCGAACTTCAACCTGAATGGTGCGCGCACGACCTGAACGATCAGAACTTTGAATCTCCGAAGTTTCGCGACGAGTCAGCGTTATTTTTTTGGCGGAATGGTCAGCACCATGCGCCTGACGCAAATGCTCAAGCAGCTGCGCCTTATCCTTTTCAGAGACAAGATCCGTCGCGTTTGTTTGAACGGAACCAGCTGCGTGCAACTGCTCCAACAACAATGCTACCGGCAGGTTCAACTCAGCCGCAAATTGTGTTACATCTAATTTTCCCATTACCATCCTTTAAACAACTCTAATCATCTCAACGGAGTAAAAAACTCCTGCGGCGATTAGCCACTGCGATGCGAGGCAGCCACTAACTTACCAACTGCCCGAATTTCATTCACCGCACTACCGCAACGTTTTTAAACCCACATCACACAAACCAAGGGGCACGTGCCGCCATGATCAATGCATTTGCCTTTTCGCTATCCAGACCGGACATTTCAACCAACTCATCCACATCCAGATCCGCCAATTCTTCCTGGGTATTAACACCCTTCGCTGACAGCACCTGCGCCAACTCAGCGCTCATTCCATCGAGCTTGAGCAGTCCGTCGATCCCGTGCTCCAACTTTTCTTCATTGACCAGCGCCGCATTCAACAGCGCATTTCTGGCTCGGCTGCGCAACTCAGTCACTGTTTCTTCGTCGAAAGTTTCGATTTCCAGCATTTCTTCAACCGGCACGTAAGCGACTTCTTCCAGCGTAGCAAAACCTTCCTGCACCAGAATATCGGCCACTTCTTCATCGACATCCAGCTTGTCCATGAAAATCGCACGGGTCTTGACGAATTCCTGATCATGCTTATCCTGAGCTTGACCGACCGTCATGATATTGAGTTCCCAACCGGTCATTTCACTGGCCAGTCGCACGTTCTGACCGCCTCGGCCAATCGCCTGAGCCAGATTTTCTTCTTCGACCACCACATCCATGCTGTGACGATCCTCATCCACCACAATGCTGGATACTTCAGCCGGCGCCAAGGCGTTGATCACATAAGTAGCCGGGTCTTCCGACCACAGAATGATGTCGACGCGCTCGCCTGCCAACTCATTGGTCACGCTCTGCACTCTGGAACCGCGCATACCGACACAAGTTCCTATAGGATCGATGCGTTGATCGTGAGATTGCACTGCGATCTTGGCGCGGGAACCGGGATCGCGGGCAGCGCCGACAATTTCCAGCAAATTCTCTTCAATTTCAGGTACTTCCAGCTCAAACAACTTGACCAGCAAATCGGTCGAAGTGCGTGACAGAATCACCTGAGGACCGCGCGGACCACGATCTACGCGCAACAGATGCGCCCTGACGCGGTCGCCGATGCGCATATTTTCCTTAGGGATCATCTGCTCGCGAGGCAACAGCGCTTCGATTTTACCAAATTCAACGATCGCACTGCCGCGTTCCAAACGTTTAACCGTGCCGGAAACCAGATGCTCTTTGCGATCCATAAAGTCAGCCAGAATTTGTTCGCGCTCAGCGTCGCGGATTTTCTGGAAAATAACTTGCTTAGCGGCCTGCGCACCGATACGGCCAAAGTCGATCGATTCGAGCGGCTCTTCGATAAACCCGCCCAATTGCGCCGCAGGGTCACGCTTTTGCGCTTCTTCCAGCTTGATATGTAAATCTGGCGTTTCAAATGTTTCGTCGTCCATCACTTCCCAGCGACGGAATGATTCAAATTCTCCGGTATTGCGATCAATCCCGACGCGCACGTCAGCTTCATCATCAAATCTCTTCTTGGTGGCCGATGCCAACGCAGATTCCAGAGCTGCAAACACGACTTCCTTGTCCACGTTCTTTTCACGAGACAACGCATCTACCAGCAACAAAACTTCACGACTCATACCATTCTCCGGCTATTTATTCGCATTCAAACTGCGAGCATTAAATTCAAAAAGTCGGCACTAAGCGTGCCTTGTCCACATTGGCCAATTCTATTTCGACCGGAACACCATCCACATCCATTTGCAACACACCATCCACTACCGCACCGATAATCCCGACAAAATTCTTTCTGGTCGCGATCGGCATACGCAGCTTAAGCTGCGCCTTTTGGCCTGCAAAGCGTATGAAATCAGCCTCTTTTTTAAGAGGCCTGTCCAAACCGGGAGAAGAAATCTCAAGCCTATCGTAATCGACGTTCTCAACCGTAAACAACCGGGTCAGCTGGTTACTGACCAACTGACAATCCTCTACGCAGATACCCTGCGGCTTATCGATAAACACACGCAACAGGCCACGGCCCGAGCGTTCAACATCCACCAATTCATAGCCCAAACCACCTACGGTTTGCTCTACCAGCTTAATCACATCCATGTTCTAGACCCACAAATAAAAAACGGGCTCTAAGCCCATCTGTAAACTGGTCGGATTATAGCAAAACTTACCAGCAAAAGGAATTAGGAATCCACAGTTTTATACACGACTGGTTAATATTTACCGGTTTACTGCTTGATTTAAGCATCAAAAGCAGCCCAATTCGCTGATTAGCACGCCCCATCGCCCGTACCGCATCGCAAAAGACCCCCGCCAGTTAACAATATCAACCTAACAATCTGGCCGACACACCTTTAAAATAGCGGTAAATCTTCCATGCACGCCAGCCGCTGCGCAGCAGCAGCGACAGCCCGTTACGCCGCACCAGAAACAGCGCAGCGACACCCCCAACCAGAACCACATGACCGCGCACAAAGCCAAACACAGCCCGTGCGCGATCGGCATAAAGCAGCGCAGGCCGCCACTGCTCGCCCAACGCTGACAATTGCACGCGCTGATCAGCAATTTTCGCCAGCAACTTCTGACGGCGCACCATCAAATCATCTCGTTGCATCATTTTCATCCAGCTGCGCACCGTCTTTCGCCAGCTCGGCCAGACTCACCGAAAACAATGTCGATTTTCGCTGCTTAATCTTGAGCAGCGCATAAGCTAGCAGAATTCCTGACACCAGAAACAATCCTCCCGCCCCGCCCAACACGGCGAGACGGTGCGTATCCCAAAACAATGCAACGACAAATACCGTCAGCAACATCAAAGCCATGCCAAAACAAAACAGCGTCAGCAAAAAATAAAGGAGCATCCGCTCCCAGTGCAGACGCTCCTCTTCCAGCTCATTGGCCAGCAGTTGCAGGCGGGTCGAAGCGACGGACACCAGCGTGGACAACAATCGCTTGATTGAAACCAGCAGTCCCAAATTCGCTTCGGCCATTACTTAACGTCCGCGCGAAATCAGCATACCGATCACCAGCCCGGCTGCAGCCCCGATACCGACCGCGCGCCAGGGGTTTTCATGCACATATTCATCGGTCGCTCTCGCCGCTTGCCGCGTCTTCTCCAGCATGGCTTCTTCCGCAATAGCCAGATGTTCCTTAGCTGCCATCACGCGATCCTGTATTCGTTCGCGCGCAGCACTCACTTTTTCGCCCGCTTGTGATGCGGTCATACGCAACAATTCTTCCGCATCGGAGACCACCAACTGCAAATCCTGCATCAGCTTTTCCTTGCTGACATCATTTTCTGTTACTGAAAATTTACTATTCATTACGTTCTCCTTAACATGGGCAAACCAAACAAACCACCAACAGCGTCACAAAACCCCCGGCGACTGCACCTTTTTAATCCAATGCAAGCGCCGCGTCAACCCGAATCCACTCAGGTTGCATGCAATCACTCAGCCCGCAACTTGAGCAGCGCCTAAAAATTAAAAAATAAATATTTTTAATCAATCAGATATAAAAAACCCTGCTCATTTCCGAACAGGGTTTTTCATTCTAGCACTACACAGTTCAATCACCTTACCACAGCAAGACGATTGACAGCCTGATTACGTAGACATCTCGGTGAGAATATTCTTCAACCAGCTCTGCGCATACACGGATTCCAATTCAGACAAATCAGGCGAGACACCCACCGAACCTGCCACCGCTTCGATCGCGTTCTTTTCCTTGTTGACCGCATACACACCAGTAACGCTGACCGCTTCCTTAGCCGACAGGAAACTGTAGCATGTGTTGACACCGGACATCTCAGTGACCTCACGGCCATTGATCAGCGCGACGATATTAGCCGCGCAGATTTTTGCCTCAGAGTTAGCTGAATAGCCCGATTTTGGCATCGCACCGGCACTGGAGGAATCTCCGATAACGTGAATATCCTTTTGCAAGGTTGATTCAAATGTCGTTGGGTTCACCGGACACCACTTCTTATCGGCGCCAACCAGTCCCGCCACATGAGCAATATGACCTGCCTTCTGCGGTGGAATGATGTTGATCACATTACCCTTGACTTCTTCAATGCCTTCAATCAACACCGACATGTTCTTATTGTCCACTTCGGTGACTTTCTTTGCAGGACGGTAATCAATAATGCCGTCGTAGTGCTTCTTCCAGCCCTTCAGGAACAAGCCCTTCTTGGAAACGATATCCGGATTGGCGTCAAGCACGATAATCTTAGAACCCGGTTTGTTCTGCTTGAGGTACATGGCGATCATGCTGGTACGCTCGTAAGGGCCAGGGGGGCAGCGGAAAGGTGCCAGAGGGATAGACAACACCACCGTGCCGCCCGGCTTCATCGCCTCCAGCTGTTTTCTCAACAGTACTGTCTGAGGGCCAGCCTTCCAGGCATGCGGCATGATTTCCGGATCATAATTAGCCACTTCATCGGTGCGGAATTCGACACCAGGCGATACAACCAGACGATCATACTTGAACACGCCTTTGCTGGTTGTTACCGTGTGAGCAGCCGCATCGATACCGGTCACTTCCGCCTGCACCACCTTGACGCCGTGATTGGCGGCCAGACCATCATATTTAATCGTCAGCGAAGTCAAATCGGGCAGAATGCCGCCGAGATACAGATTGCTGAAGGGGCAGGAGACATAATGATCGTTGCGCTCAATCAGCGTCACCTCGATATTGTGATCCATCATGCGGATGTATTTGGCCGCGATGGTGCCGCCATAGCCGCCACCAATCACCACCACCTTACGCGCCGTGCTTTCGGCGACCGCAGGCTGTGTCGCGCATCCTGCAAGACTAACCGTTGCGGCGCCAGCACCGAGGAGCTTCAGGAAATTTCTGCGTTCCATTGTCATGTTGTCTTTCTCCTTATTATTTCTGGCTGGCGTAAAAATGCGCCACGGCATCCCAGTCTTCGCTGGTCAATGACTTCACCTTCTCCGCTTTTTTCTCGGACATCTTGCGCTTGCCGCTTTGGAATTCGCTCATCTGAATCTGCAAATATTTGAGCCATTGACCGGCAACAATCGGCGTGTCTTCCTCGAACTCTTTGCCGTTCTCCATGTGGCAGCGCTTGCAGGTATTGGCGTAAACCGTTTTACCCTTGGCAACCAGCGCAGCATCAACCGCAGCAGTTTGATTTTGCGGCTTCTGAGCCGCAAAGAAATCCGCCATCAAGACGATCTGATCGTCGGTGTAACCCTTGGATAAACGCCCCATTACCGTTGCAGGACGCTCACCGCTCTTGAATTTTTTCATCGCATCGATGAAAAACACCTTAGACTGCCCGGCCAGACTAGGCATGCTCAAACCTGCACTGGCACCATTGGTGCCGTGACATCCGCCGCACGCATTGGCCAACATCGCCGCACTCGGCGGTGCGGCATGCACTGTAGTCGAAACAGCCATGGCAGCGAGCGCCAAGGCCAGTCCACCCCATTTTATTCTCATGCTTTACTCCTCTCTTATTATTAAACGCTCCCCAAAGCGGGTATGGCTGCTGCAACAATCAAGCTACTGCTTTACTGCATTAAAATCGGCGCTGGCATTATCAAGGCCCAGAGAATAACCCAACGACACATGATGGAAGCGTCCGTCCGCGTAATCATCATGGATGGCAAAACCAACGTTATACAGTTTACCTGCTGCAATGGTGTGATCACCCTTGCCACCGGCAGCCAGCGTGCGCTCGAATATAACGGTCCAATGGGTACTGTTCTTCTTGCCCTCTGCCTTGATCAGACTGCTGCCGCCACCCATATGACGCGATTCGAGCACATAACCATCCACCGGCTTGGCACCCTTGGCGCTGCTGTACTGGATCAGGTCCATGAATTTGCCGCTCTTGAGCAATTCATCGATTTCCGCATCGGATTTAAGCTTGTCCCAGCCGCCGCGCGGCTTGCCGTTGATTTCCATTGCGGTGCGGGATTCCTTGATGTATTTGGTCGCGCCTTCGTCCCAGCCCATCGCCTTGGCTTTGGCATGGCTCTTGGCACTGTCATTGGCATCCGGCATGCTGCGCAGATCTTCGTGACAAGTAGCCCAGCAGCCGCCACGATCAGCAAACTCCACCTTACCCTCGTCAAACATGACGGTCAGCTTCATGTCGTTCTTGGCATCCATCTTCTTGTCGCCGCCGCTCTTGGGTGTATCCCAGTCGAATTTCAGATAAATCTTATTGCCGTCGTGCGCGGCCTGCACGGAGACGGGTATGGAGCCGACCTTACCTTTGGGAACGGCAGTGTCCAGTGGTTGGCGCATATTGCCTACCGGTTTGCCGGCGGCAATCTTGTCGCCGATCTCAACCGCATCGGTATCGTGACACTTGGTACAGGCGCGCTTCTTGTCCATCACCTGATTGGAAGCGGAGTGATCCTTTTTATTCAAAACCCACTCAAGACCCGACTGCCCAGGGTAAAAAACCGGCACTTTCGCTGCGGGCACTTTACTCCAGTCGGGTGCTGCAAATACGGGGCCTGCCAACATCACACTCATCACTGCCATTGCAATTTTCTTCATTCATCCACTCCCATCAAGTTTACCCAAGTCGGCAGAATCTGCCGCCTCCCCTTACTTTGCGGCTTTGGCCGCTTCCTCTTCTTCCAATAGATGATGTACAGCCTTGTGCGCTATGCCTTTATGACATTCGATGCAGGTAATCTTGTCTTCCTGCGCCTCTTCATGCTTGATTTGTGAACGGGACTTCTGCTTATCAGGATCCATGGTCGCAAAGCTGTGGCAGTTACGGCACTCTTTAGAATCGCGGCTCTTCATTCTTTCCCAGACGCGCTTGGCCATTTCCAGTCGGTGTGCTTCATACTTTTCCGGCGTATCTACCACCTTGGTGATGTGACCGATGATGTCCCGCGCCGCAAACAGCTTTTGCAGCGATTTATACAAATAATCGGTCGGGGTCTTGCTGCTGGCTACATGGCAATCTGAACAATTAACCGTCGTGCCGCTGCGGTTTTTGTAGTGTACCGTCTTCTTCAGCTCTTCATAGGGTATGGTCATTTCGTGGCATGAAGTACAAAATTCGGATCGATTGGTCCACTCCATCGCCATATTCACGCTACCCCACAGGGCAATACCGATCGAGATGCCGAACACCAGCAGTGCAAGCAATGAATATTGAGAGGGAGCCCTTAGTTTTTTCCACCAGCCCTTAGCTGCCGCCTGCTTGTTCTGTGTATCTTCAGCCATTCTTCACACCCCTTAGTTAAAACCGTATATAATGCAACTCTAATATAGTTGAGACACAGTCGAATTTGTCTCGACTGGTTGTTGACGAACAAAATTTCCGCCATTTAATACCTCTATTTTCCCTCTGTCCATAACCATTCAGCGCAGAGTAATAACCCTTTAGTGCTATAAGGCTATTACCCGCTCAGGGCAGCCGGAAAACCACCCGGGCAAGCTAAAATGGCAAGCGCTGACAGCGCGCCGCAGCAATCAATATAACCATTTGATTTATTTATCTATTTACAACCAGACCTGCACACCGTCCTGCCCCCCTATACGTTTGAGCAAACGACATTGCGCGTCCGGATTGATTTTGACAACCTCAGCGTAAATAGCCTTGAGCGCGAGATCTTCATCGGCATAAATATTCTCCTGCCCGATGTAATCGAACAAGCCCGAATGTCTCATCACATCGATCACCTGCTTCTTCAATCCGCTAAACACCACCCGTATACCATTGGCCCGTAAGCGCTCTACGACGTGATGGATAACCTCATCCCCCGAGGCATCCAGTTGATTAATACCGTCCGAGACGATGAGCAAGTGAGTCGCCAGCGGACTGGCTGAGACAGCTTCCAATATCGTGTCTTCAAAGTAAGAGACATTGGCGAAATACAAGGAGCCATCGTAGCGAATCGCAACCACGCGTTCACTGCGCGGCAGATTATTGACATTGACATCGCGCAGCGTCCCGTCGTGATAGCGCCCTAGTATGGCGACGCGCGGCGTCATGGTGCGATACAAATACAATACGATCGCCAACCCCGCCCCCACCATGATGCCATTATCCAGATGCGGCGCGGATGCCAGCGTCGCGACAAACGTAACCCCGGCGGCGATACCATCGTGTTTATGGGTGTGCCAGGCGTGCAACATCGCCTTGAAATTGATTAAACCGACTACCGCCATCATGATTACAGCCGCTAACACAGCCTGCGGCAGGTGATAGAGCATCGGAGTCAGAAACAACAAGGTGAGCAGCACGAACAGCCCGACATAAACATTGGACATCCCCGTTCTCGCCCCAGAGTTCAGATTGACCGCCGAGCGCGAAAACGAACCGCTGACAGGGAAGGACTGACTAAAACTGCCCAGCAGATTGGCCAGCCCCTGCCCCATCAGTTCCTGATTGGGATCAATCCGGTCGCGCGTTTTGGCGGCCATCGCCTTGGCGATCGAGATAGCCTCCATAAAGCCTACCAGCGCAATCACCAGCGCACTTGAAAACAAGGTGGAAACCATCTCCCAACCAAAAACCGGCACAGCCAGCTCGGGAAGTCCGGCCGGAATAGCGCCGACCACCTCGCCGCCACCGATCAACTTTAAATCACCCTGACTCAGTTTGCCGATACGCCATCGATGACCGTCCGTCTTCTCGCCCGCCGGCACCTGCCCCGCCAGATACAACTTCGATTTCCCCTCTTCGCCTGCGACCTGTTCGAAGATAAACTTGCGCAGCGAACGGCTGTTCTTGCGACTCTCCTGCTCTGCATTGGCCAACTCCAATTGCAACAACTCGATTTCATAGCGAACTGCCGCGATGCGCTGCCCGTTGCTGGCCTGCTGCCTGAGCGACTTCATTTCAGCCACATGCGAAGCTATATGCTCATTCAAAGCGACCATACGCTTCTCGGTATTCATATATTCCGAGGCTAAAAGTGACACCTCAGCATCCATGATGTATTCCACCCGACTGGCGCTGTTGCGCTCGAAGCCTGTCGACCAGCTCACCAGCGTCGTCAATACAACCGCGATCAACACGCCCGGCCATTTAGGTGCAAACTTTTTCAACCCCCACATGATGGCGAACGCCGAGATGCCCATCAGCAGCGTAGGCCAGTGCGTCTCGCCCAACTGTTGCAGCACCCCCCAGATGTCGTTGATAAAATGTTCGCTGCGCCCCATAGACACACCGAGCACTTTATTGAGCTGCGACAGACCGATGATGATCGCGGCAGCGTTGGTAAAGCCGACGATAACGGGGTGAGAGAGGAAATTGACGACCACGCCGAGTTTAAATATACCCAGCGCGAGTTGAATCAGCCCGACCATCAACGCCATCAGGATGGCCAGCGAGATGAATTGAGCAGAACCGGAGGACGCCAGCGGCGCCAGCGCCGAGGCGGTGAGCAGCGAGACGACAGCGACAGGACCCGTCGCCAGTTGCGCCGAAGACCCCCAGAGGGCGGCAACGATACCGGGCAGAAAAGCGGCGTACAGCCCGTAATAGGCGGGCAGCCCGGCCAGCTGCGCGTAGGCCATGGACTGAGGAATCAACACCAGCGCGACGGTTACCGCCGCGATCAGATCAGCCTTAACCACAGCACCGCGCAGTGCCGATGGCCCCCAAGATAAAAAGGGCAAAACACGACGAAAAGCAGGCATCGAAACCCCTTTCGTTGAGAAACAACACACCGCTATCCCGCCCGCTGACAGGATAACGGATTCAACTAAACAACCAGCTGATTATGAATTGTATTCAAAATACAACGCTACGTCCTGGGTTCACCATCAGGCAAATTGCCGTGACATTCAGAAAAGATGCGTGCGGTGCAATTTTTACAAATCTCGGGATCCAGCGTGGAATAAACCGGCTTGATCCAGTTCGACATCACGGGGAAGAAGCCGCCCGCACCGATGTCGTCGAGCTTATCAGACTGACGCAAAAATTTATAGATAGAATGTTTGCAGCGATAGAAGTACAAGCCGCCACCCATCTTGCGGCGGCGACGCGCCTCCTGCGCCAGCATCTCGGCCCCCGCCACATCGACGAAATTGATCCCGCTGGCCACCACCAGCACCGTCTTGATCTCCGGATCTTCCTCGTCGATCTGTTGCAGCGTGCGCTGCACGTGATCCACCGCACCGAAAAAGATTGCCCCGTTAATTCGCACGATGCGCATCTGCGGACACTCGACGTGATCCTTGGCGCTCACAAAATGGTAAGCACCCTCCTCCTTGGCCGGTACCGCCGCATCGATCGACGGCTTGGAGACGCGGAACAGATAGATGGCCAAGGACAGCAGGATACCGAAGAAGATACCCTTTTCCAGATCGACCAGAGTGCCCAGCAACGTCACCCACAAAATCACCGTCTCGGCGCGACTGGTCTTGCCTATCGACGATATATGATGAAAGTCGATCAAACCCCAGGCGACCAGAAACAGAATACCTGCCATCGCCGCCGTCGGCAGATACGATGCTAAGGGAGCAACCAGCAGCAACACCACCAGCAGGAAGACAGACGCGAAGACGGTCGCCAGCGGCGTCTGTGCACCGGCTGCATAATTCACCCCGCTGCGGTTAAACGACCCGCACGAGGCGTAACTGGAGAAGAAGCTGCCGACCAGATTGGATAAACCCTGCCCGATAAACTCCTGATTGCCGTTGATCGGCTGCTCGGATTTCACCGCAATCGCGCGTGAAATAGAAACCGCCTCGGTCAGCGACAGCATAGTCACCACCAGCGCCGGGAATAACACCTTGTGCAAGGTGCTGTAAGAGAAGTCAGGCATAGACAGCGGAGGCAGATTGGCAGGCAAAGCGCCCACCGTCTTGATATGCGTCACATCCACGCCGTAACGACTGTTGATTAAATAGGCCACGATACTGCCAATGATCATCGCCACGATCATATAGGGCAGCTTGGGTATGTATTTCTTGGCCAAAATCCCAACCGCCAGGGTGATCGCGCCCACCGTCAGCACATAAAGATTAATCTGGCCGAACTGCAAAAACAGCTGCTCGATCACCACATGAAATGGCGCACCACGTACTATATCGATTCCAAAGAAGTTCTTAACCTGACTCGCCGCGATCAGCAGCGCTGCCCCTGCGGTAAAGCCGATCACCACCGTGTGCGAGATGAAATTGACCAGCACCCCCATGCGCGCCAGCCCCAGTATCAGCTGGAACAAACCGGTCAGGAAGGTCAGCGTCAATACCATGCTGATAAATTGCGGCGAACCGGGTTCCGCCAGCGGACTGATCGCGGCAAACACCGCGATCGAAATCGCCGTGGTCGGCCCCGACACCAGATGCCAGCTCGAACCGAACAGCGCAGCGACGATCGCGGGCAGCATCGCCGCATACAGACCATACTCCGGCGGCATCCCGGCGATGGTCGCGAAAGCAACGCCTTGCGGCAGCACGATCAGCGCACCGGTCAGACCCGCGACCAGATCGGCACGCGTGGTCTGCTTGTTAACCCTGTACCACCATTGCAGAAAGGGGAACAGGCTGTAGGTCCAAGGTTTCGTTGTGCGCCGTGTACTCACTGGATTAACCTATCGTCTGATAATAAAGATTCTGGGGGTGATTGGCCTGCGCAAAGAAGAACCAGCGCTCAACCATCAGCCCCGACAACTGCAAGACGAAGGCTAACCCTAACAGCCCTGCACTGCTCTGACTCACCGACAACAGCGCCAGCGGCAGCAAAAATGCCAGAAACAGAAAGGTCGGTTTAATCTGCTTTAAGAATGCATCGGTCTTGCCGTGGAAGAACTCGCGGGTATTGAACGAACCGCCCATAGAACCTTGCGTGCGCTGAGTGATGTATGGATGCTTCACGCCGATCGCCGTTTGCAGCGTCGAAGTAGGACGCAGACGCGCATTGCGCACCAGCGAGGCAATCCGGCCTGCCAGCGCCAGCACCGTGATGATGATCGCCCAACCGCCGAAGAAGCGAGCTTCAGTAGGCGCTGACAGGGCGGCGTAAAAAGCGGCCAGCGTGAAACCAGACGCACCGCCCATCAGGATGTAGTTGATCACGGTCAACGGTGAATGCCACTCGCGCAGAAAACGCAAGCACGCGTAAATCATGGCTGTACAGACAAACAGCGTAAAAGCCAACAGTGTGCCGACGGTGCCGACCACTACCGACAGATCGATCATCAGGCCGCTGGGTAGTGTGATCACTTCAGGGCGTATGCCTGCCAGGTGAACCACCGCGTACAAAAAGGTGATCCCCATGAAGGCTGGCAAGGCGATGACTTCACGCGACAACCAGGAGGTGCGCCATTGGGTAGCCGAACGCCAGGCGCGTTCCGGGCGTCCCAAATGGAACACCGAAGAGATCAGTCCGCCGATCAGAAACAGCAAAGCCACCACACTGCCATAGCCGTAGAAGGCGTCCGACTGCATGGGCAGCAAACCGAACAGTGAATAGGATTGATGGGTGAACAGCGCGAGGAACAGGCCTTGCCCCGCGCCTATCAGTGTCGTCAGAAAAATAACAGAGAATGCAGGTTTCATAATATACAGTTACCAGGCAGAAACATCGTCCATAGAAGATTCATCCTTGCCGGGTTTCGGCAGGTGACCTTCCACTTTAAGCGGATTATCCGCACGCTCGAGCTCATCCTTGTGTATCTTCAGATGAGTCTTGCGACGCGGCAAGTAGTGATTCGACGGGTGCGTACCCCACTCCGGCATCAGCGCATAGCCGCCGTCTTCGCGGATCGCCTTCGATACCACCGATTCAGGATCGTGGATATCGCCGAACAAACGCGCACTGGTCGGACATGCCTTGACGCAGGATGGCTTGCGATCGATTTCAGCCAGCGACATATCGTAGATGCGATCGACGCACAGAGTGCATTTTTTCATCACCTTGGCTTTTTCGTCAAATTCGCGCGCGCCGTACGGACACGCCCAGGTGCAATACTTGCAGCCTATGCACTTGTCGTAATCGACCAGCACGATACCGTCTTCCTTGCGCTTATAGGAAGCGCCCGTCGGGCACACCGGCACGCAAGGCGGATCTTCGCAATGCAGACAGGACTTGGGGAAATGCAGCGTTTCACTGTTAGGGAAGTGGCCGATTTCAAAGGTTTGTACGCGATTGAAGAACGTCCCGGTCGGATCGGCACCATAGGGATTTTCATCACACAAGGGACCTGCCGAACCGGAGGTATTCCACTCCTTGCAACTGGTCACGCAGGCATGACAACCCACACAGACATTTAAATCGATAACGAGTGCTAATTGGGTCATTTTGCGCCCCCTCTCATCTTGCCGCCAAAATAGGTCAGCCAGCTCGGATGTTCTTTCATACCGGGATATTTCTTCATGGGTTCAAATTGCGGCGAAGACTGTTCAGGCTCGCCCTCTTGGGCCTTGTAGATACGCACGCGCACATCGTACCAGGCAGCTTGTCCGGTAATCGGATCGGAATTGGAGAACCGCTTGCCGTGCACATCCGCCGCCAGCTCTTCGGTGATCAAATGGTTGAGCAAAAAGCCCTTTTGCGACTCGTTGGCATCGGGTGAGAGATTCCACGCCCCTGCCGCCTTACCGATCGCATTCCAGGTCCAGATCGTACCGGGCTCGACCGCTTCGCTGTAACGCGCCAGACATCTGACCTTACCCCACTGCGATTCTGCCCACATCCATTCACCGTCACCGATGCCCGCATTCTTCGCGGTCAGCGCATTCACATACATAAAGTTGTGCGCGTGGATCTGACGCAACCAGGCATTCTGCGAATCCCATGAGTGATACATCGCCATTGGACGCTGGGTCAGCGCGGTCAGCGGATATTTGAGCTTATCGCTGGCCTGCACTTCGAGTGGCTCGTAATAGAACGGCAGCGGATCGAAGAAAGTTTCAATGCGTTTGGCCAGATGGGCCGGCGGTTGACGCGTGATACCCTTGCCTTGTGCGGCCAGACGGAACTTCTGCAACACCTCGGAATACAGGTGGATCAGAATAGGCTCGGCGTAACGCGTGATGCGGTTGCTGCGCGACCATTCCAGATAACCCTGATTCCAGTTGCGCATGTACTGATAAGAACGCGGCAAAACGTGGTGATGCACACAGTTGTTCTTGGCATACATTTCCCACTGATTCGGATTCGGCTCACCGATCATCGATTTCTCGCCACCCTTGCCACGCCAGCCGGACAAGAAGCCGATACCGGAACCGGGTTCAGTTTCCCAGTTAACGATAAAGTCAGGATAGTTGCGATACTTGCGTACCCCTTCCTTGGTGACGAAGGCAGGGAACTTCAAGCGTGTCCCCAGTTCGATCAGCACTTCCTGGAACGGCTTGCAATCGCCAGTCACGGGCAACACGGGAATACGCACGGAATCGACAGGACCATCGAATTCCGAGATCGGACGATCGAGCATAGACATCACGTCGTGACGTTCCAGATAAGTGGTGTCGGGCAAAATCAGATCGGCAAAAGCCGTGGTTTCCGAATGGAAGGCGTCGCACACCACGATGAACGGAATCTTGTACTCGCCGGACTCTTCCTTGTCGGTGAGCATCATGCGCACTTCCGAGGTATTCATGGTCGAGTTCCACGCCATGTTTGCCATAAACAGCAACAGCGTATCGATCTTGTAAGGATCACCGCGCCAGGCGTTGGTGATCACGTTGTGCATCATCCCGTGCACCGACAGCGGATACTCCCAGGAGAAGGCCTTGTCGATACGCACAGGCGAGCCGTCCGGATTGACAAACAGATCGTCCGGATCAGACGGCCAACCCAGCGGCATACCATCCAGCGGCGTGTTGGGCTTGATCGCCAGCGGTGAATTAGGCGTACGCGCGCAGGGCGGAATCGGACGCGGGAACGGTGCTTTGTGGCGGAAACCACCAGGACGGTCGATGGTGCCCAGCAAGGTCATCAAAATCGACAGCGCACGGATAGTCTGAAAACCGTTGGAGTGCGCAGCTAAACCGCGCATCGCATGGAAGGACACCGGATTACCGGTCACGGTATCGTGCTCTTTACCCCAGGAATCTGTCCAGGCGATCGGCAACTCGATCTTCTGATCGCGCGCGGTGATACCCATCTCGTGCGCCAGACGGCGGATCGTCTCGGCTGGAATACCGGTGATCTGCTCTGCCCACTCAGGGGTGTATTCTTTCACTCTGTCCTGCAACAACTGGAAGGCGGGTTTTACCTTAACACCGTCCGACAGGGTGAATTCGCCCAGCAGGTAAGGATCGGCTCCTTCTGTATGTGTCACCACCGGTTTACCGGTATTGCGATCCCACCAGAGTTTGTTTTGTGGATCGTAACAACCTTCTTCCTTAGGCACTTCGGTGCGAACAAACATACCGAACTCGTCGTGTTTATCGTCGAGATTTACCAGTTGTCCGGAATTGGTGTAACGCACCAGAAACTCGCGGTCGTACAGACCCAACGCGATTAATTCGTGGATCAGCGCCAGCAGCAAGGCACCATCCGTGCCCGGGCGTATCGGCACCCATTCATCGGCAATCGCAGAATAACCGGTACGCACTGGATTGATGGTGATGAAACGACCGCCTTCGCGTTTAAATTTAGCCAGAGACACCTTCATCGGGTTGGAGTGATGATCCTCCGCCGTCCCGATCATGATGAACAGCTTGGAGCGCTCCAGATCCGGCCCGCCGAATTCCCAGAAAGATCCGCCTATGGTGTAGATCATGCCGGCTGCCATATTGACCGAGCAGAAACCGCCGTGTGCCGAATAGTTGGGCGTACCGAACTGACGGGCGAACATACCGGTTAGCGCCTGCATCTGGTCGCGACCGGTGAACAGGGCGAATTTCTTAGGATCGGTGGCGCGCAGATGACCCAGACGCTTTTCCAGAATGCTGAATGTTTCATCCCAGCTGATTTCTTCATAGTCGCCCGCACCGCGCTCGGTACCCTCCTTGCGGCGCAAAGGCTTAGTCAAACGCGCGGGGGAATACTGCTTCATGATGCCGGAAGAGCCCTTGGCGCAGATCACCCCGTTGTTGAGCGGATGGTCCGGATTACCGTCTATATAACGCACTTCGCCATCGCGCAGGTGCACGCGGATACCGCAACGGCAGGCGCACATATAACAGGTGGTATTTTTAACTTCAACCTTTGCGTCCGACTTAGCGAACGGATCATGCAAAGGTGAAATCGTACTGGAGGAGTCGCCTGGATTATTGTTTTTCATGCAAAGTTCCGCTGATATTTAAGTTCCGCTGATGATCGTTCGTTCGTTGTCTATCCCCGAACAAACTGCTGAATTTGGTGATATTTTGCAATATATTGATTAATATGAATTAAATCAAATTCAATCAGAACTGCAAAAAACGCCGCCCTAGTATTCAGGACAAAATTCAACCCTATTTTAAGGGACGTGAGTATGCGCAATTAGTCACAACTCTAGCCATAGCTGTGATGAGCTATCAGGATATAACCCGTTAGGGGTATCGCAGTTTACTCCCAATAGCTTTAGCATTCTTCGGCGGTTGATTCTGGCATGAACTACTGGTAGTCAAACTTTTAGTTGATTGAGGAGAAAATAATGGCATTGGTTAAACCGCACGGTGGTGGTGAGCTAAATCCCCTGTTGCTGACAGGGATGGCACTAACCGAGGAACTGGCGCGAGCCGCCACATTACCGCAGATTACCGTCAGTTCTCGAGAAAAAGGCGATCTGGTGATGCTGGGCATAGGCGGGTTCACACCACTTGACGGCTTCATGTCCTACACCGACTGGCAGGGCGTCTGTGCCGGCATGAAAACCGCCTCAGGCCTGTTTTGGCCGATTCCCATTACACTCTCAGTCACCCCTGCCATCGCAGACACACTCAAAACCGGTAGCGACGTCGCCTTAATCGATCCCGATGACGGCAGCATCCTAGCCACCATGCGCATCACCGAAAAATACACCATAGACAAGGCACACGAATGCGCCACCGTGTTCTGCACCACCGATGCCGAACATCCCGGCGTCAAGATGGTCATGGAACAGGGCGATGTCAACCTCGCAGGCCCGGTCAAAGTGCTGTCGCAAGGCGGCTTTGATGAAAAATACGGTTCACTCTTCATGTCGCCACAAGAAACACGCGACCTGTTCGAGGCGATGGGCTGGAGCAAGATCGCCGCCTTCCAGACCCGCAACCCGATGCATCGCTCCCACGAATATCTGGCCAAGATCGCCATCGAAATCTGTGACGGCGTATTGATACACTCCTTACTCGGCAACTTGAAACCCGGCGATATCCCGGCCGATGTGCGCACCGAGGCGATCGCCACCCTCACCGAAAACTATTTCGTCCCGCAAACCGTAGTGCAAGCAGGTTATCCGCTCGACATGCGTTATGCCGGCCCGCGTGAAGCTTTGCTGCATGCCTTGTTCCGCCAGAATTACGGCTGCTCGCATCTGATCGTCGGTCGCGACCACGCAGGTGTCGGCAACTACTACGGCCCGTTCGACGCTCACCATATCTTCGACAAAATTCCCGCAGGTTCACTAGAGACGCTTCCGCTCAAGATCGACTGGACCTTCTGGTGCTACAAGTGCGGCGGCATGGCTTCGGCGCGCACCTGCCCGCACGAAGGTGCAGATCGTCTGCTGCTGTCTGGCACTAAACTGCGCAAGATGCTCTCGGAAGACGCGGAAGTGCCGGCGGAATTCAGCCGTCCCGAAGTACTGGAAGTATTGCGTGCCTACTATGCCGGACTGGCAGAGGACGAAAAGGTAGAGGTAAAGCTCAGCGGTCACTCAGCTCGCTGATTATCTTGGGTTTTCCACAACACAAAGTGGAAAGTTGTTTCATGTTTTATGTTCACAAGGAGTAACGAGAATGCCAACATACGTACGTACCGAAAAATGTGACGGTTGTAAGGGGCAAGACAAAACCGCCTGCATGTATATCTGCCCGCACGACCTGATGAAACTGGACAAAGATGGCTCTGAAACTGGACACGCGATGAAGGCGTTCAACCAGGAGCCTGAGCAATGCTGGGAATGCTATTCCTGCGTCAAGATTTGCCCGCAAGGCGCGATCGAAGTTCGCCACTACGCGGATATCGTCCCGCTGGGCGGCTCGGTACAACCGATGCGCGGTTCCGATTCAATTATGTGGACCATCAAATTCCGTAACGGCAACATGAAGCGTTTCAAATTCCCTATCCGCACCACCTCCGAAGGCTCGATTGATCCTTACGGTGGCAAGCCTATGCCCAAGATGGCCGAACTCACTTCACCCGGCGTGTTTACCAAGGATGTGATGGGCGGCTACCGCGCTGGCAAGCCAGAAGAACTGATTCGCAAATAAGCGACCACTTAAACGATAGGAGTGATAGAAATGTCTGAAGGAACTTTTGGTAATCCAAGAATCGTTGAAGAAGAACTCGACATTCTGCTGATCGGCGGCGGTATGGCTTGTTGCGGTGCAGCTTATGAAATGATGCGCTGGGCTGATGCTGTCAAAACCGAATCCGGCACAGAACTTAAAATCAAACTGGTCGACAAAGCGGCGATGGACCGTTCAGGCGCCGTTGCACAAGGTTTGTCGGCAATTAACACCTACATCGGACCCGAACAGGATCCGGCTGATTACACCCGCATGGTGTCCAACGACCTGATGGGTATCACCCGCGACGACCTGGCCTACGACCTGGGACGCAACGTCGATGATTCCGTGCATCTGTTCGAAGAATGGGGCCTGCCTATCTGGAAGACCGATGCGGATGGCGTACGTCACGACGGCGCAGATTCCATCAAGGAAGGTCTGCCTACTTTGAAAGACGGCGGCAAACCGGTGCGTTCAGGCAAATGGCAGATCATGATCAACGGCGAATCCTACAAGTGGATCGTCGCTGAAGCCGCTAAAAAGGCGTTGGGATTGGCTCGTATCGAAGAGCGTATCTTTATCGTCAAACTGGTCAATGACAAGAACGACCCTTCCCGCATCGCTGGTGCCGTCGGTTTCTCGGTTCGCGACAACACCATCCACATCTACAAGGCCAAGGCCGTGATGCTGGCAGCCGGCGGTTGCGTGAATCTGTTCCGCCCACGCTCGGTCGGTGAAGGTCAGGGTCGTGCATGGTATCCAGTCTGGAACGCGGGTTCTACCTACGCGATGGCGGCTGAAGCCGGCGCTGAAATGACCATGATGGAAAACCGTTTCGTACCCGCCCGTTTCAAAGACGGTTACGGTCCGGTCGGCGCATGGTTCCTGTTGTTCAAGGCGAAGGCAACCAATGCCTACGGCGAAGACTACATGGTCAAGAACAAGGAAATGCTGAACGACTATCCTCCGTATGGTCAGGCAGCCGTTCCGGCCTCTTGCCTGCGTAACCACCTGATGCTGAAGGAAATGAAGGAAGGCCGCGGCCCGATCTACATGGACACGGTAACAGCGCTGGCCAAACTGCGTGAAACCCTGTCACCCAAGGAAGTTAAACATCTGGAAGCTGAAGCATGGGAAGACTTCCTCGATATGTGTATCGGTCAGTGCGGTATCTGGGTCGGTGAAAACATCGAGCCTGAAAAGAAGATGTCTGAACTGATGCCTACTGAACCGTATCTGTTGGGCTCACACTCAGGTTGCTGCGGTATCTGGGTATCCGGTCCTACCGATGTCGGCGCACCGACTGACGAAGATCATGAAGACAAAGATAAGATCCCGGCTCACCTGCCCAAAGGCTGGAACTGGGGCTACCGTTCGATGACCACGGTCAAGGGTCTGTTCACTGCCGGCGACGGCGTGGGCGCTTCCGGCCACAAGTTCTCCTCCGGTTCTCACACCGAAGGTCGTCTGGCTTCCAAGGCCATGGTGCAGTATGCACTCGACAACAAGGACTGGAAGATTGAACTCGATACCGATGCTGCCACACTGGCAGAAGAGATCTACCAACCGGTGCGCAACTTCCTGCAACACAAGGACTACACCACCGCGATCGATGTGAATCCGCACTACATCACACCGAAGATGCTGCAGTTCCGTCTGCAAAAGATCATGGATGAGTATGTCGCTGGGGTAGGCACATACTACAACACCAATGAGAAGATGCTGGCTGTTGCCGAAGAAAAGCTGGAGATGTTGAAGGAAGACGCCAAGAAGATGCGTGCGAAAGACCTGCACGAACTGTTGCGCGCATGGGAAAACTACCATCGCATCATCACAGCCGAAGCACACATGAAACACATCCAGTTCCGTGAAGAGAGCCGCTACCCTGGCTTCTACTACCGCACCGACAAGAACTTTGTCGATGAAAAGAACTGGCACTGCTTCGTCAACTCGGTATATGACAGACATACCAAGAAGTGGAATTGCTTCAAACGTAAACACGTCGATCTAGTCGATAAATCCAAGCTGTTTAAACCTGCCACACCTCACTAGAATCTGGTGAACTTGCGGTAATATAGACGGGCACCTTACGGTGCCCGTTTTATTGAAAATAGACAAAAGAGAAAAATATGACAGACACTTATATGGCAGCCGACCTCCCTTTTTCCGGCAGCCCGGTCGTACCGGAAATGAGTGACGGCAGCAAAAAAATTCAGTTCCAATGCAAACAAGGCATCAGTTGCTGGAACGCCTGTTGCAGCAACATCGACATCTCGCTCACCCCTTACGATATCGTCCGTCTCAAGCAACGCCTGGATATCACTTCCGGCGAACTGCTCAAGCAATACACCGTTCCCTATGAACTGGAACCCGGCGGCATCGCAGGCGTCAAGTTGCGCCCGGTTGAAAATGGCACCGCCTGTCAGTTTATGAAACCGGAAGGCTGCAGCGTCTACGAAGATCGCCCCACTGCCTGCCGCTATTACCCCGTCGCCCTGCTCTCCATGCGCAAGCAGGACGAATACACCGACACCAGTTCTTACGCGCTGGTCAAGGAAGAGCACTGCCTAGGTCATCAGGAACCGCGTTCGCTCACCATAGACGAATACCGCACAGAACAAGGTGTGGAAGAATACGACGAACTCGCTCGCGGCTGGCGCCAGCTGATCCTGAAGAAAAAATCCTCCGGCCCCAGCATAGGTAAACCCACCAAGCGCAGCCTGCAATTGTTCTTCATGGTGTGTTACGACCCGGATCGCTTCCGTGAATTCGTAATCAGCACAGGGTTCTCCGAGCTCTATGATTTACCGGGCGAAGAAATGGGTAAATTGCTGCACAGCGACACGGAGCTGATGCTATTCGGCTTCCGCTTCCTCAAACAGGTGTTGTTTGGTGAAAACACCATCGCCATGCATGCCGAATCCACCGCAAAGCGTCTGGAACTGGCCAAACAAAAACTGCAGCAACTCGAAGCTGAGGCCAGCGCCAAACGCGAGGCCGAAGCGGATGAGATGTACGATAGCGAAGAAGAATAAACACGAAGAAAGCAGTGACTTTCAGTATAATCAGCGTCTGCGGGTCGACTTTGAAAGGCAGCAAGCGTAGGCGCTGAATTTACTGGCATGAAGAATCAATCGAAAATATCAGGCAGAGTGCTGGTGGTGGATGACGATCAGTCCACACGGATACTGCATCGCACCGCACTCTCCGCTCAGTTTGATGTCGAGACCGCCAGCAGCGGTCAGGAAGCCTTACGAATATGCAAAGCACACCTGCCGGACCTGGTGTTGCTCGACGTGATGATGCCCGAGATGGACGGCTATGAAACCTGCCGTCAGATCCGCGAATTTACCGACATTCCCATTATCTTCGCCACGGCGAACGACACACTGACCGAACACCTGAAAGCCTTCGACGCGGGCGGGGATGACATCATCACCAAGCCGCTGGTGCGCGAAATTCTGTTGCGCAAAGTCTCACTCGCCATCCAGCACAAGCACGAAAAACTCAGTCTTGCCCGTGAAAAGGACACGCTGCAGAGCATGGCGATGAATTTTCTCTCTGCCGTGGGCGAGAGCGGCGTGTTGCAACAGTTTATGCAAGCGAGTCTCACCTGCTCCACGCCGGATGAGTTAGGCCGCCATTTAGTCACCGCGATCAGCAATTTCGGTTTAGATTGCAGCGTATTGATAAGAAACGAGAACGCTCCCGCCGTGCTGACCTCTCACAGCGAAGCCAATGAAATTGAAAGAGCCATACTGGAACAGGCTGCCACCATGGGGCGGATTTTCCAGTTCAAGCAGAGGTTGGTAGTCAACTACGATCAGGTCTCCGTCATCGTCAACAACATGCCCATGGATGAATCGGAAAAAACCGGCCGGTTGCGCGACAATATCACCATGCTGACCGAGATGACCGACACCTTGTGCAGCAATGTCTCCATGCGCCAAACCTCTCACTCCAGAGCCGAACAGATGCAAGTTGCCATGACCACCGGATTTTTTACCATCAAATCCTTGCGCGAATTGACCGGCAGCATGCAAGCCGACACCCGGTTGCTGCTGCAGGAACTGGTCGACCATGTTGAAAAAACCTATACCTGGCTGGGCACCAGTCGCGATCAGGAAGAAAAAATCAGCGAGGCCATGTACGGTTCAGTGGAGAAAATTCTGCATTTGTTGGAAACCGCCGGCACGCAATCCAATGAAAAATTTGATCAACTGATCATCGCCATGCGCCCGGATCAGGACAGCGGAGACGCCGATTTATTTTAAAAATACATTAAAAACAATAAGTTACACATTATTCACCAGTTTCGCGCGCGGCCTTTGCCGTTTCTTCATTCATGACGATGATGCTGATGCGTCGATTGTGCGCATCCAGCGGGTCTTGCGGATTGAACAATACCGAAGAGGCTAAGCCCACCACCCTTAACACCTTCCCGTCATCCATTCCCCCGATAGCCAGTTCGCGACGCGAGGCATTCGCCCTGTCCAGGGAGAGCTCCCAATTGGTATATCCGACTCCGATACCCCGGTAATGACTGGCGTCTGTATGTCCTGACAAGCCGATATTATTTTGTATCCGGTTGAGCGTTTTGCCGATTGCCAGCAAAATTTCAGCGGTGTAAGGCTGCAAAGTTGCACTGCCCACCTCAAACATCGGACGATTCTGATCATCGATGATCTGGATGCGCAAGCCCTCCGTGGTTAAATCAATCAACAGTTGATTTTTGTATTTACTCAATTTCGGATCAGCCTCCACCAGCGTCTCCAGTTGGTGTTTAAGCTGCTGCAAATGAGCAATTTCCTGCTGATGCAACAGCTTTTTGGCATCCTGCTCGGTCATCACGAGTCTGTCCCCCGCCCGTGTTTGGCCGGATTGTTTAGTCAGATCATCCCCGGCACCGGGAATAGTGCTGTTATTGATGACATTGCGCTGACCGCCGTTGAGCACCACCATCAAAGGGGTTTGAAAATACTTGGAAATGACCAGCAAATCCGCCACAGGGGAGGTGGAAATCAGCCACAACATCAGAAAAAACGCCATCAGCGCGGTGACAAAGTCAGCATACGCAATCTTCCAGGTACCGAGCACACGCACGCGCTCTACCACGCGCACCCGCTTCACGATTACCCGGCGCTTAGCCGCTTTTGTTTTCAACTTCGAGCCATACATGACGCAATTCCTACGATGAACCTAAAAAAGGCAGTTCAATCCGCAGATTACACAGATTCACACAACAAGTTACCCAACATCTACACATCACCCAAACAGTTCAGACAAGCGAGTATATGTTTAATCTGCGGACAACAGCCATATTATGGATGAAGACAATTCGCCCGCCACGGCACCACATATATATCAGCCATATGCAGCTAAATTAAACCCGGATCGCAGCGCTTATCCCGCGCCGTCATTGAACCGTAACCTCATGCACCCATTGAAAATACCAGAGGCGCAGTGTCACACCGCACCGGATTCACTAATCTGATCAAAATTACCAATAAAAATACGCTAAACGGCTCGTTTCAGCATAAACTAGCGACTGTTTTCCCAGCTAAAATTTCGCATCCAACTCACCATTGCTATGAGCCTAGTCGACAATCCCAAATTTATCCAGCTAAAAGTAAGCGGGCGTCTACCCACGCCCAAAGGAATCGCGCTGGAAGTGATTAAACTGACCCAACAGGAAGAGGTATCGAATCACGCCATTGCGCATTTAATCGGTGCCGATGCGGCATTAAGCGCACGCGTTATCAAAGCCGCCAATGTATTGCTATCGAGTTCTTCACGACCTGTGGTGACGATCTCCGATGCGGTCATGGTACTGGGTGTGCGTGGCTTACGCCAATTGGTGCTGGGTATCTCTCTGATCGTAGACTACCGCCACGGCCCCTGCAAACCGTTCGACTATATTCACTATTGGACTTATTCACTGTTGACCGGCATTGCCGCCAAACATCTGGCCCAACACGCCAAACTGGCTGCCGCCGAGGAAATATTTGTCGTAGGTTTATTCAGCCGTATCGGACACTTAGCGCTGGCCACGGTATTTACCAGCGAGTATGCCGACATCCTGAATCACGCCCGCGACAAGTCGATTATCGACCTGCACCCCTTACAACAGGCTAAATTTGGCTTCGACGAATCGGAATTGAGTGAAGCGATTCTCGCGGACATGCATTTCCCCAATATATTTCAGACTCTGGTACGGCATTGCAACCACCCGGAGCAAAGCGATGTCGTAGAAGCGACACGCGAATGGCGACTGTTGCATTTCCTGCATCTTTCTATGATGCTGGCCGACATCTTTCTGGCCAAACCCGCGATGCGCGGCAATATGGTTGCCTGCTTAAAGCGGCAATGCGCCCGCCTGGGCACCGAGTGGAGCGACTTTATCGCCATCGGCGACCACTGTGTCGAAGACTGGCTGGAATGGTCGACCCTGTTAAACATAGGCGGAAAACTGGATGTAGCGTCCTTTTCAGAATTAATTCAATCTATTGAGAGCACTGAGGAAAACACACCGGTTACGCCGCCCGAACCCGGCATCTATCCGCTGCGTGTGCTGATCATCGATGACGATCTGACCGTGCTTAAATTGCTGGACGCCATCTTGCGCGCGGCAGGCCATCAGGTGCGTTACGCACACAACGGTATCGAGGCGCTTGAGATGGTCAAGGAAGAAGCCCCCCAACTCATCATCAGCGACTGGATGATGCCGGAAATGGATGGACTGTCTTTATGCCGCAAATTGCGTGAGTCCGCCCAGTGGCGCAACATCTACGTCATCATCCTCACTGCCCAGGAGAATCCGGACAAGCTGGTTGAAGCCTTTGAAGCGGGGGCCGATGATTATCTGGTCAAACCCATCCTCACCAAAATCTTCCTGGCCCGGCTGCGCGCCGCGCAGCGCACCATCGAGATGCAAGAAGAGTTAGCTTTTGATCGCGAGCAACTGCAACGCCTGTCCAACGACTTGACTGCTGCCAACTTGCATTTACAGCAACTGGCACTGACCGACTCGCTGACCGGCCTGCCCAACCGGCGTGCCGCAATGGAACGCCTGGAACAGGAATGGTCCATGACTAAACGCAGCCGCCACCCTATGGCTTGCATGGTAGTCGACATCGATCACTTCAAGCTGGTGAACGACAGGTACGGCCATCCGGTGGGCGATTTGGCGCTCAAGTCCGTCGCGCTTTCGCTGCGCCAGGCGGCACGTGCGCAAGATGTCGTTTGCCGTATGGGCGGTGAGGAATTTCTGGTGATTTGCCCCGATACCGATATTGATGCCGCTTACCTTTGTGCCGAGCGTTTGCGCCAGCATGTAGAAAAAACCGAGTTCTCCAATCTTAATGTACCGTTGCGACTAACCATCAGTATCGGGGTAGGCGCAGCAAGCAACACCATAGGCTCGCTCAACGAACTGCTGATCCGCGTTGACAAGTGCTTGTATGCGGCAAAACAGGCCGGACGCAACCGCACAATTGCCGACAAATGATCATTTTATTGATAATATCATGATTATTAATCGTTTTATTTTTTCGATCGACCCTAAAGTTTTAAATAAAATGACCGATAATCACGGCAAGGATGTTTGTTTGACCCCTCGCAAACTGCATTCTGCTCGGATCTCCGGCACCCTAAGTGCTGGAGATTTTAGCTTTGTAGGCATTATTCCTACATTTCGCCTACTTAGCCCCTTACAATAAAATCAGCCGACTTCCAATTTTATTTCTCCACGCAGTCGCGCAAAATGCAAGCGTCAAAGTTCGACAGTCAGTTTCAAGACACCAACAGATTCCGAGATGAATAAAACGCTCAGTGTTTTAAACTCGCAAGATAAGGGGAACACCATGAACACCATGCAACTGCAAGAAGGCATACGCGATATCAACCTGACCTATTTGATGCTGGCTCAGCAGATGGTCAAAGAGGATAAAGCTGCGGCCATATTTCGCTTAGGTCTGAGTCAGGATCTGGTCGATTTGATAGGCGGACTGAGCCCTGCTCAGATCATCAAGATGGCCAGTTGCAATGTCTTACTGTGCAGCTTCCGCTTTGACGAGAACATCCTGCTGAATATGGTCACCGATTACAGCAAGAGCCGCATGATGGCTCAGACACACGCTGCCATACTGATGTCATCGCAGGCCATAGAAGCGATCGCCTAAACGGAGACTGACGTGGCCAACAAGACAGTATTAGGCGAGGCGCAGCAAGTCAAAATCGCCACCGAGCTGATACAAATGGGCGCACGTTTACAAGTATTGCAGGAAGAGACTACGCTCAGCCGCGAGCGATTACTCAAGCTGTACAAAGAGGTCAAAGGCGAATCCCCGTCCAAGGGTATGCTGCCTTATTCAACCGACTGGTTCATCAGCTGGCAACCCAACATCCATTCTTCACTGTTTATGGGCATACACCAGTTCCTGCTCAAGAATGCGGGTGTTGATGGCGTGCAGGCACTGATTACCGCCTATCGCTTGTATCTGGATCAGGTGCAAGATCTGGAAGGGGGCGAACCGGTGCTGAGCATTACCCGCGCCTGGTTTCTGGTGCGCTTTTTCAATGCCGGGATGATGCAAATGGTTTCCTGTCGTGAATGTGATGGTCATTTTGTGACTCACGCCAATGAATTGCACGCCAACTACATCTGCGGCATTTGTCACCCGCCTGCCCGTGCAGGGAAAACCAATGCAAAAGCACGCCTGGAACAAAGCGAAGAAATCGACATCGAGCACAGCGAAGCTGCACTCGCCGATCACGCAGATTAAACTTTCCTGCAGCTGCGTTACTCACTCTAACGCTTGGCGTACATCACAAATTCTGCACGATGCAAAAAAACGCCCATTAGCACCAGCAATACCTTCTATAATCCCGCACAGTTCAATCCCTCTGTCCACCAGTCGGATCACGCAGAATTTCAATAAGCAACTAAACATTGGTATATCGCCACAACCGGAACCCGTTTTTTTGATATTCAACGGCTTGTTTAAACAGTGTTAATCCATATAATCCGATGCATAGACTCAATTTCTGCGATGTGCATGAGATCATCGAGGCGAACAACAGATATTTTAAGGATATTTCGACGCTTAGGGTAACCTGCCGGACCAATCCACTTCCAGAAGATGAGTATAGATCCCATGCAAGATAACAAGAATGCTGCCCCCCCTCCTGCCAACGGGATTACGGCAAAACCTCAAGAAACTTTTCCCATCGTTGGCATAGGCGCATCCGCCGGCGGCCTGGCGGCATTCGAAGCCTTCTTTTCCGGCATGCCCGCCGACACCGATCCCGGCATGGCTTTTGTCCTGGTACAACACTTAGCGCCCGATCACAAAAGCATACTCTCCGATCTGATCCGCCGTTACACGCGCATGCAGGTATTCGAAGTCGAGGATGGCATCACGGTACAGCCCAACTGCGCCTATATCATCCCGCCCAATCGCGACATGGCATTTTTAAACGGCACACTGCATTTGCTGGAACCTACCGCACCGCGCGGCCAGCGCCTGCCGATCGATTTCTTTTTCCGTTCGCTGGCGCAGGATCAGGGTGAACGCGCCATCGCTATCGTGCTCTCCGGCACCGGCAGCGACGGAACGCTGGGGGTACGCGCAATCAAGGGCGAAGGCGGCATGATCATGGCGCAAAACCCCGAGTCGACCGAATTTGACGGCATGCCGCGCAGCGCGATTGCTACCGGCCTGGTGGACTATCAACTGCTGCCTGGCGAGATGCCGGCACAACTGATCGCTTACGCCTCACACGCGCTGGGTCGCGCCCATCAACCTGCCGCGATCAGCACCCCGAAGACCGAAAATGCCCTGAAGAAGATCTTCATCCTGTTGAGGAACCAGACCGGTCACGACTTCTCGCAATACAAACCCAACACCATCCATCGACGCATCGAAAGACGCATGGCGGTACATCAGATCAATGCGATCGATCATTACGTTAAATTTTTGCAACAAACACCGGTTGAAGTAGAGGCATTATTCCGCGATTTGCTGATCGGCGTCACCAATTTCTTCCGCGACACGGAGGCCTTTTTGGCGCTGGAAGAACAGATCATCCCGAAACTTTTTGACCGTAAACCGGCAGGTTCCGTGATCCGCATCTGGTCAACCGGTTGCTCCACCGGCGAGGAAGCCTACTCGCTCGCCATCCTGATGCAGGAACGCATCGAAACGCTCAGACAGAGCTACACGATCCAGGTTTTTGCCACCGATATCGACAGCCGCGCCATTGCCACGGCACGCGCCGGGCTTTATCCGGCCAGCATCGCGGCCGACCTCACGCCTGAACGACTGGCCCGCTTCTTCACCCCTGAATCCGATGGCAGCGCTTACCGCATCCATAAAGCCATCCGCGACATGCTGGTATTTTCCGAACAGGATTTAATCAAAGATCCCCCCTTCTCCAAGCTGGATTTAATCTGCTGCCGTAACCTGATGATCTATCTGGGCTCCTCATTGCAGAAAAAACTCATCCCGCTGTTTCACTACGCGCTCAAACCGGCCGGCATGCTGTTCTTAGGCACCTCGGAAGGCATAGGCGAATTTGACGACCTGTTTAACACCGTGGATCGCAAAGCCAAGCTGTATCAGCGCAAGGAGGACTTCCACAGCACACAGCGCGCTGCGCTGAGCCGCTTTCTGCCGTCTATCGCACTGGATGCGGCGCTGAGCCGCAGCTCCGGCAAAACCTCTCTCCCTGTGAAACTGCCGCTGCGGGAATTGACTGAACAGGCGCTGTTGCAGCAAGTCGCGCCAGCCAGCGCACTGGTCAATGATCAGGGCGACATCCTCTATCTGCACGGTCGCACCGGCATGTATCTGGAACCCGCTCCAGGCGAGGCTGGCATCAACAATATCCTGAAGATGGCCAGAGAAGGGCTGAAGCTGGATCTGACCACCGCCTTGCACAAGGCCGTGGTCAGCAAGGATGTGGTGCGCTGCCATGGCTTGCGCGTCAAGACCAACGGCCATTACACCCTGACCAATCTCACCATACGCCCGGTGACACACGGCTCTGAGAACCTCGCCGACTCCTATCTGTATCTGGTGATGCTGGAAGACACGCCGGGTGCACAGGCACATCCGGAACCCTCTACGGCAGTCGGCGAATCAGTTGAAATCGAGCTAGACAAATTAACTGCCGCAGCCAGAATTGCTGCGCTCGAACAGGAGTTGCGCGCCAAAGAGGAGTACCTGCAGACCACCCATGAAGAACTGGAGACATCCAACGAAGAGTTGAAGTCATCCAATGAAGAGATGCAGTCGGTCAATGAGGAATTGCAGTCCACCAACGAAGAACTGGAAACATCCAAGGAAGAATTGCAATCAGTCAACGAGGAACTCACTACCGTCAATTCCGAACTGCAAACCAAGGTGATGGACTTGTCTCGTGCCAACAACGACATGAACAACCTGTTAGCCGGCACCGGCATCGGTACGGTATTTGTCGATCACCAGTTGCGCATCCTGAGGTTCACCCCGGCCGCCAATGTCATCATCAATCTGATTTTGAGCGATCTGGGACGTCCCGTCGATCACATCACCTCCAATCTGGTCGGTTATGACAGCCTGGTAGCAGACACGCAGTCTGTATTGAACACGCTCATCCCCAAGGAATCCGAGGTGCAAACGACACGGGGCGACTGGTTCAGACTGCGTATCCAGCCCTATCGCACCCTGGACAATATCATCGAAGGCGCGGTGATCACTTTTGTCGATATCACTGGCATGAAACGGGCGGAAGAAGCGCTGCGCAAGGCCAATGAGTTGTTACGACTGGCAGTCGTGGTGCGCGATGCGACGGATGCGATCACCGTGCAGGATCTGGATGGCCGCATCCTCGCCTGGAATCCCGGCGCTGAACGACTGTATGGCTGGTCCGAAGCGGAAGCGCTGCTGATGAATGCGAAGGACCGCATTCCGGCTGACATCAGCGAGGCGGCACTTGCCCAAATACATCAACTGAGTCAGGCGAAAACGCTGGCACCGTATCAAACCCGGCGCCTGTGCAAAGACGGCACCGTGCTTAACATCTGCCTGACAGCCACCGCGCTGGTCAATGAGGCGGGACAGATGTATGCGCTGGCCACAACGGAGAGAAAATCGTAAAATTGACGCGCTCAGATTATACGAATTTATACTATAGTTGCACACAAAATCCGGCTCGTCGCGCAAGTAGCAAACGACAGAAATTAAAAAACCCGCACAGCGGGTTTTTTTCTATCAATCGCAGCTTAAAACATCACGGATGATGGGTGGTAGTTTGATTGCTGGTCATCGCTGTCGCTGCGGCTGCCACGCCGTTAGCGACCAGAATGACGGCTGCAATCTTGCCCGCCATCGCAACACCACTCCCCAGCGTGACACCGCTGCCTAAGCCGGCACCGCCTGTTGCCACACCGCCGGCAGTCGATGGCACTACAGGAGCCGCCTGAACAACCGGTGCCGCCTGAACAGCGGCCTCAGCCACCGCAGTTTCGGTCACAGCAGCTTCCGTCACCGCCGTCTCCGCGATGACGGGTGTTTCAATCGCTGCAGCTTCAGTTGCCGCTGCCGTTTCTGCCGCCTCTATCGCCTCAACGCTCTCGATGGCCTGCACAGGCTCGATAAACTCCGCCACTGTCGGAACCACATCCGCCATCGCAACACCCGACAGCAGCGCCAGGCAGCCTGACATGATGATTCTTTTCATTTATGTTCCCCTTAATCAATTTTTTCAAAAACGGCACAATCAACGCTCACTGCTCGCATTATCCTGAGTAATCGACCGACTGCAAGCTTTTCGTGCTTATTCTATATTCCAGTTCAAACCTAGCGTATCGCCATCCAGACTGATCACCGGTTGCGCAGTATGATGCCATGCCCAGAAAGAGCTACCCACGGCATAGCCCAGCAAAGACCCGCCTACCGTGTCTGAAACAAAATGCTGACGGCTCGCAACACGCCCGGCATTGGTCATGGCGGCAGCGCCGTATAACCACGGCATGTTGTATTCTCTGGCGAACGGCGTGACCATCGCCCAGATCGCTGTTGTGTGGCCGGAAGGGAAACCCGCCGCACCATTCCGTAGCGGGTTGAAGCTGCTGTTACCCTGACCCGCTTGAGGACGTGAACGACCCAGCAATTGTTTCCCGGCTTCTGAAGCGAGCACCCCGACCACACCGGCCTCCAGCACGGTGAAAGCCGTGGCGCTGCGCTGTTGATCGCTGCCATCGAGCGCCAGCAGACCCGCTACACCGCCGACCAGCAACGGCAGATTATTGCCGACATTCGCAAGCGATTTACTGAAGCCGCTATTCTGTTGCCGCACCGCCCACTTATCAGCCGGCTTATCGAGCACAGAACTCAACGCCGAAATCCCCAGCCCCAGCCCCACCCGCATCCAGGTGTCCGAAGCGGTCAGTCCGTTCAACACATGTTCACGGTCTTCCTTCCAATTGGACAACCGCATCCGATCGAGAAAATTCGGATCGCGTGTCGGCATCTCGTAGCTGTCGTCCAGATCACCAAAAAATTGCAATCCATCCCGGTCGTGCATATTGCTGTATCCCGGATCCATCATGTCGTACAGATCACCCGGCGATGCGACCATCTGCCCCACGTCGCGCGTCCAGGGAGAAATCGCCAAACGCGGTCTGGCCTGCGTATCGCGGGTGAGCAGGGTATCGAGCGGGATCGCCATGAACACACCCTTATCGTGATAAGGCTGAGCTGGCGAACCCGGCGTTGTGATGTCATTGCCATTGGTCAAGGTATACCAGGCTCCGGCCTCAAAACCTGAGCGAAAGTGACGCTTCATCTCAAAGCGTCCGCCAATATCGCCGGCCAGAAAACGGCCCGCACGCATCGTTGCACTCAAGCCCGGCACCGGCAGCTGGTAATGCAATGCCGCCAGCGCGGTAGTCGTGGTGTAAGGACGAAAGGCGAAACCGCCCCCCACATCGCGCTGCTGCAAGGCGTCCACCGTCAGATCGATCGCCCAGGGCCCGCGTTCCGGGTAATACAACACCTGACCACCAAATCCGCCAAACATTTCCTCGTACAAGCCGGCAGAGGCACGCGCATAGATGCGCTGTTCGGGATGAAAATACTGATTGACCAGCGCCTGAGTCAGTTTAATGCTGCCGTTTTTCTTGTAACTGGCCACATCGGTGCGCACATGCGGCAACAGACTGTTGGACGCTTGCTGTACACCGCTGATGTCCTGCGCCAGCGTCAGTTGCGTAGTCGCTTTAAGGATCAGCCCGTCGCCAGCCTGTTTCTCCACGGAGGCAGTGGCCAGCAATTCGTAGCGGAACGCGCCGCTCGGATCGTTAAAATAAATACCCACACCCGGCGCGACGCGGATTTTACCCAGCCCGCTGTTTTCGGCGCGAAAACTCACCATATCGCCGTCGCTACCATCCAGATGAGTCTGAGAGTACTGCGCTTCAGACTCATCGAGCAGATCTTCCTCTTCAGTGCGCTCCTGCGGCTCGGCATAACTGATGCTGACCGTCTCCGCCAGTTGCTTGCGACTTTCCAATCCGTAAAAGTAGCGTTGCAGACGCTTTGCATCGTTGAATGCATAGGTCGCGAAAGCCACATCGTTCACGGTGTAGTGAATCACAATCTGCCGCGTTCCCTTGGGTGAACGCAACAGGATACTGCGGGCTGCGCGCCCTATCGCCCGGCTGGGCAGGGAAATCCGGCTGTTGGTCAGCGTCACATCGATGACATCCTGATCCACACGCACATGGATATTGCGAAAATCCTGCTGCAGCAAACGTTCGATCAAGGCACGGTGATAGACAGGATCTTCATGCCACTGTTTGAGGGTCGGGCGCGGCACATCTTCGGTATCCGGCGCAGGCTCATCGAGCTTGGGGATAAATTCCTTGTCATCCAACGGCAGCGAGGCATAAGCGGTCAATCCGGGCTGGCCGTCGCGCACCGACAACTGCGAGCCCAGCCAGCCATAGCGGTACTCCAGCGCTACCCCTACCCCCTTCTTGCGTTTATCTACCCCAGTCTTCACCGCAAACAAATCCTGCTTGTAGTTATTCGCATCGTATTCGGCGGCGACCGCAAAACCATGCCAGTCCTGCGGCGCATAACGCGCACCGGCAAAGACGCCATCGATGCGTCCCCGACCTATACCCAGCGTGGCGTCCAGCGCCCCAAACTGCTTACTGGCCGCCAGATAGCGGGAAGAAAACAAGCTGGTGCCCATCACATCATCCACACCGAAGGACAAGGCGGGTGTATTCCAGTCTTCTTCGAGCAGCAGCAACCTGCCGCTGGCGACCTTATCTTTGTAGTCGCCGTAACCCTGCCAAGCGGTGCCCGCAGCGGTCGTATTCATAAAACGGGTATAGCGCGCGCTGACCTCCACCCGAGGCAGAATCGACAGGCTGCTCCAGAGGGTGGCATAGGGCTTATCGAAACTGTAACCGGTGCGAAATACCCCATCCGCCTCTATCCTGCCTGAGGGCATGTCGATGTAGCCGGTTTGTCCGTTCTGGTTGGGTGCGGCATCGCTGCCGGCGCACCAGGCGCACAGCACAAGCACATGCAGCGGTTTTTTTCTGTAGATCAATCTCAATCGTCGCATAATTTCCATCGGTTCAACGCATCACTCACCACGGCTCCCACCCTGACCATCTTGCCCTGCATACTGGCGCGCGTACCGTCCATCGCCACCAGTCGGATAGTCGCTTGCTCGCCCGCAACCGATTCCAGCACACCGGTGAGCCGCTGATGGTGATTCAAACCCAGCGGCACATCCAGACAGATCGTATTGCCGACTTCGACCAACTCGCCACCGGCAAGCACACCGGCAGCAGCAGGAGGCTGCACAACAGGGCTGACAGGCAACACGGCCTGATCCGCCGCCAGCACAGATTCATCTTTTACTGCAGCGGCAACAGGGAAAACCATCCCGAGGGCATGCTCAGTCGGGGCAACGACGGGTACTGCGGGCTCGGACGGAATAAGTTGTTCAACGGGGACGGCGGATTCAGCCTGAACGACCTGCTCAACGGGGACCGCAGGTTCAGCCTGAACGACCTGTTCAACGGGGACGGCGGGTTCGGAGGAAATAGGCTGTTCAACAGGGAGAGCTGTTTCATTTGCGACAAGCTCTCCGACAGTCACAGCGGATTCTGCCGGTGCAACCTCGGGGAGCGCAGACGTCACCGTGTGCGATGCACGCATCGCTGCCATCGCTGCAGCATGCTGCGCCCTTCTGGTTTCCATCACACTGAACCCCATGCGCAGATCGTTTTCCCATGGTCCTTCATACCGGTCACCGGTCGCCCAGGTATATACGCCGCTGCCATGACGCTGATCCTGGCGGTAAGTACCTTCAAACCGTTCACCCGCCCAGGGGGTCTTTTCACCCCACACATAGGTTCCCTTGCCATGCCGGAAATCGCTGGCGAATTCACCTGCATATTTATCCCCGTTCGGCATAGACTTGATTCCCTTGCCATGCTTTCTGCCAGCCAGAAAGTCGCCTCGATAACTGCTATTGCCGGTCACCTCGCCGTAGCCGTCCGCCAGACCATCCCTGCACCCGCCGCGATATTCACCTACCGCCAGATCAGGGTCGAGCACCTTGCACGAGACAGCGGCCCCTCCCGAAAATGCGCAAGAGGAAAGCAGCACACTGGCAACCAGCAATGCAAAAAATACAAAACGTGAAGTCATAAAATCATCGGTAATACCGTAGGCTAGAAGAAACATCAACCGGCGGGTGAAATTACTCAAACCGGCCATGCCGTCAGTGCAAATAACCGACCGAGCAGAACCGGAAACTTTACAATTAATCAATATGTTATTAAATAATTTACAAACACATGCGCTACGCGACAAACGAACTCAACGCGTGCGGCAAGAAATATACACTATCGGCGCCTGACCGACAAAAGCAATTATGCACAGAGTGCGTTATATGACCCCGAGCAACTTATGCTGAACATCAGTTAAAATGCAGAACTTTTGATATGGATCGAATTTTCGATCGGCGCCACCTAACATGAACCTCATCCTTCAGGCATTACACGACATCCCTACCCTGCAAATCGACCATCTGGCGAAGATTTCCAAGGCCGCCCGCATCGAACGCATATCGCCGCTGGCCTGGCGTTTATGTGGCGTTCAAGCCCACGATGACATTGCCGGCTTTTGCTTCGAACAGCAAATAGACTGCGCTTTCGTGCCGGACAGCCTGACACTGTCAGGTTTCGGGCTGGTGGTGATGGACATGGATTCGACGCTGATCTCGATCGAATGCATAGACGAAATCGCCGATATGCAGGGTTTGAAACCCGAAGTCGCGGCCATCACCGAAGAAGCGATGCGCGGAGAAATCGACTTTGCCGAGAGCCTGCGCCGCCGTGTCGCGCTATTAAAAGGATTGGACGAGAACGCCTTGCAGCGCGTGTATGATGAACGCCTGCAACTCAATCCCGGCGCACAACTGATGCTGGCGGAACTGAAGAAACACGGCATCAAAACCTTGCTGGTCTCCGGTGGATTTCTGTTCTTCACCGAGCGCCTTAAACCGCGTTTAGGCTTGGATTACACCCACGCCAATACGCTGGAAATCATCGATGGCAAACTCACCGGTCGCGTGCTGGGTGAGATACTCGACGCACAGGGCAAGGCGGAATGGCTGATCAAGATACGCGAGCAACTGGGTCTCAAACCCGAACAGGTGATCGCAATGGGTGACGGCGCCAACGATCTGAAGATGATGGCTGTGGCTGGCGTGAGCATCGCCTATCACGCCAAGCCGGTGGTCAGAGCACAAGCGAGCTATGCGTTTAATTTTGTCGGGCTGGATGGACTGGTGAGACTGTTTAAAAATAGCTGAAAGTCGGAAGTGGGAAGTGGGAAGTAAGCAGTCGAAAATTGGGGCGCGATGAGAAATCCAGCGGCTAAAAAACCAAGCAATACGATGAAATAAAGCGCATTCAGCCCCCCGATAGCCCCTGTGCACCGCCGAAGATAGCCAAAAAAAGCGGTGCAGTTGGGCGAGGACTGTTTGAGCAGTCGCGAAGCGAATCGTGCGAGTTCCGCAGCCCCGCTATTTGTTGGCTAGCGAGGGTACTCCACCTGTAAGGTGGTGCGGCAAACCGGGGTCGCCTTCTTTTTGGTTACTTTTTTTTGGCGACGCAAGAAAAAGTAACCAGCTGCCGGTCTGCCACCGGCAAAAGTGAAAAGCTGCTTTTAAGTACCCTTCACTGCTAACATTGAACCGAAACAACTAACCGGGGAAGCGAAAATGACGCAAGAGATCAGCATCGAAGTGTTGTTGGAGAAGTATGCCGAACCGGGTGAACATTCAGTCGAAGACGTCAGACGACGCGTAGCGCGAGGACTGGCACAAGCAGAAAAGCCCGAACAGCGCGCCCATTTCGAAGAACTGTTCTTTGCCGCTCAGGAAAACGGCTTCGTGCCTGCCGGGCGGATCAACTCGGCGGCGGGCTTGACGATACAGGCGACGCTGATCAACTGCTTCGTGCAACCGGTGGGCGATGCGATTTCCGGCACTTGCGATGGCCGCCCCGGGATCTACGACGCCTTGCAGCAGGCGGCGGAAACTATGCGGCGCGGCGGCGGGGTTGGATATGATTTTTCCTCCATCCGCCCCGAAGGCGCACAGGTCAAAGGCACGCATTCTCGCGCCAGCGGCCCGATCTCCTATATGCGCGTGTTCGACCGTTCCTGCGAAACCGTGGAATCAGCCGGTGCCCGTCGCGGCGCGCAGATGGGCGTGTTGCGCTGCGATCATCCGGATATCGAAAAATTCATTTCAGCCAAAGACAAGGGCGATTTGCGCAATTTCAACATCTCGGTCGGCGTCACCGATGATTTAATGCAAGCCGTTGAAAATAATCAAGAATTTGAATTAACCCACAAAGCAGAACCATCCGTTGCGCTCAAAGAGGCTGGCGCATATTTACGCGACGACGGAGTTTGGGTGTATCGCCGCGTGCAGGCCGCCGACTTATGGCGCAAAATCATCGAGAGCACTTACGATCACGCGGAACCGGGGGTCTTGTTCATCGACCTGATCAACCGCGACAACAATCTTTCGTATTGCGAGGTGATCGAGGCGACCAACCCTTGCGCCGAAGAGCCGCTCCCCCCTTACGGATGTTGTTGTTTAGGTTCAATCAATTTAACCCGCATGGTGGTCAATCCGTTCTCGGTGCATGCCGGTTTCGATTACGAGCCGTACAAGCAACTGATCAAGGTCGCCGTGCGCATGCTGGACAATGTGCTGGATGTGACCGCCTGGCCGCTACCCGAACAACAACTGGAAGCGCAGAACAAGCGCCGCATCGGACTGGGTTACACGGGACTGGGCGATGCGCTGGTGATGCTGGGCCTGAAATACGACAGCGAGCAGGCGCGCGCCTTTGCCGCCGACATCACCCGCATCCTGCGCGATGAGGCTTATTCCGCCTCGATCGAACTGGCTAAAGAGCGCGGTGCATTCCCGCTGCTGGAGACGGAACAATATCTGGCCGCTCCCCGCTTCGCCTCTCGCTTACCCGATGAGATGAAAAATCGCATCCGCGAGCACGGCATCCGCAACAGCCATCTGCTGTCCATCGCGCCCACCGGCACGATTTCACTGGCCTTTGCCGACAACGCCTCCAACGGCATCGAACCCGCCTTCTCGTGGTTTTACACCCGCAAGAAACGCATGATGGACGGCACCACCAAGGATTATTCGGTCGAAGATCACGCCTGGCGCGTGTATAAAAAACTGGGTGGCAACACCGACAAATTGCCGGAAGCCTTCGTCTCGGCGCTGGATATCTCCGCGCTCGATCACATGAAGATGGTCGCCGCCGTCGCACCGTTCATCGACACTTCGATCAGCAAGACGGTTAACGTGCCCGCCGACTATCCGTTTGAAGAATTCAAGAATCTCTACACCGAAGCCTGGCGTGCAGGACTCAAGGGACTAGCCACCTATCGGCCCAACAGCGTGTTGGGATCGGTATTGTCGATCACCCCCGAACCCAAGAAGGACGAGCAACCGCAGGATTTCGTGTTCGATCAGGACAGACGCATCGTACTGGAAGCCACCCCCACCCCGGCGCTGGCCTCCTTGCGCTGGCCGGGACGGCCTAAATTGACGGCGGGCAGCGAAGGCTGGACCTCACAGGTAGTCAAACACCCGCTGGGCAACTTTGTGGCGTTCGTCTCGCACACCACATCCCCCTCACCTCAATCCTCTCCCGCGAGCGAGCGAGGAGACGAACGTGAAGAACACGCTGCAATTTCTCGCTGCAATCACCCGTTCGAAGTCTGGGTCAACGGATCTGAGCAACCGCGTGGCTTGGGCGCATTGGCCAAATCCCTGTCTATGGACATGCGCACGCGCGACCCGGTCTGGGTGCGCATGAAGCTGGAAATGTTGATGAAGACAGCAGGCGACGATGCCTTCGACATGGCGATGCCGCCCGATGGCGAAATTCGCCGCATGCCGTCTCTGGTCGCCGCATTCGCGCATCTGCTCAAATACCGCATCGAAGCCTTAGGCGCGCTCGAAGTGCATGACGGCATGACCACGCCGATGATGGATGCTCTATTCGCCCGCAAAGAGCCCAAGACCGGTACCGACGGCACCATGAGCTGGACGGTGGACATCGCTAATGCGGGTTCAGGCGACGATTTCGTGCTGGGTCTGAAAGAACTGGTGCTACCCGATGCTCAGCGACGCCCCTACTCGATGTGGCTGTCCGGCGTGTACCCGCGCGCACTCGACGGACTTTGCAAGGTGTTAAGTCTGGACATGCGGGTGATTGATCCCGCCTGGATAGGCATGAAGCTGCGCAAGCTGCTCAATTTCGGCGAACCACTGGGCGACTTCATGGCGCGTGTACCCGGTCAGGCCAAGATGCAGAGCTATCCGTCAACGGTCGCGTATGTCGCTACCCTGATTATCCATCGCTACGCGATGCTGGGCGTCTTGGACGAACATGGATATCCGGTGCAACAGATGGGCGTACTGGAAATTCCCGAAGGTCAGATCAAACCTACCGGAATCAAAACGCAAACGGGCAAAGTCTGTCGCGAATGCGGCAATGCCACGCTGATCAAAAAAGACGGCTGCGAATTTTGCACCAGCTGCGGCGCGATCGGCGCTTGCGGCTAGCGGACTATCCACAATAAAGCGCTAACTGTTGTGGGAGACCCCATAAGCTGCGATTCGTACCCCATAAGCTGCGAGTGCGTACCCCATAAGCTGCGAGCGACTTACAGAATTTTCATTTGTGACAGCAACCGAGACAAACCAGAAATGCAATGTTGAGATTTCGCAACAATAAACTGAGCCTCACGCTGGACAGTGACCGACACTTGACCGCTATCGCCACTACCGCAAAGATAAATAGTCAGCTAGTTATAAGCGATCTTAACGATAGTTACAATTTCTCTACTATTTACTTTCCCGCCCCTCGTAAGCTATGCGTATCAATGGCTTTGCAAGATCCAAGTCGGTCGCACTAGAGATTGCCAGTTCAAGATCGCCTGTTCCCCAATGGCCGCTCTGGCTAACATCGCGAGCAATGGAGGGAAGCGAACCAAGCTGCGCAGGTTTCAAATTCAGATAGAGCAACAGGCGATTTTTCTGAATTACCACAGAGGTGAAGTTTTTCAGGCGTTTGAAGGCAACATAGAGTTTTAGCTCTTTCTTCTGCACATCATCACCCAGCGAAAAAATGTAATCTTCCAGCGAGGCCAGCAGTACGACCAACGATTCGGACATGGTATCCAGCCACTCGGCATATGTTTTATCACTTGAAGAGCTGACATTACCTTTATCGCTAACGGCCTTGATAGCCTTGTTAGTCTTTACACTGGCAGCGCCGACGCTCCCCGCGCTGCTTGCATTCACCAGCTCCAGCAACAACAGCTCTTCGCCAAATAGTCGGTAACGGATTAACTCGATATTGCGGTTAATCTGTTGCACAGCATGGGCATCATATTTCGTGAAATCCGCCGCAATGCATACCAAACGTGGCGCACTCCAGTCGATACTATCTGTCACCACCTTGCCCAGCTTATCCAGCACAAGCAGCTTGAACTCGGCCTGGTGATCCATCAGCCAGTCCATGTAGAACAGCCCCTGATTGATCACGTTCTCGCCGATCGAACGCTTGTATTCGAGAATCGTCGGGCAATTGTTCTCGTCTAGCCCAAGGGAGTCGATACGACCGGCATGAGTCTTTCCAGTTGAATATTCAGTGGCCAAGAAACGAATGCCGAGCAGCGACCCCAGATTGTTCTCGATCAGCATTTGCAAAGGCCTTTCGAGATCGGAGGCGTCGCCTTGCAGCTCGGTGGCTTGGCCTTGGGTAAGGCGAAATAGTTTGATGTCGCTCATGCTAAAGTCTCCCAATACCAAATTTGCCTATGAATAAATGCATACTTGTGTATGAATAATGTGAGGGTTACACCGTTGGCTGAACCAAATGCAAAATAGGCAATCGGCCACCCATCTCCTAGCGCCTACGCAAAAAACTGCGCAGTTTGGTGTAATCTGGCCGGGGCGGGTTGCGTATTGGTTGTGGCAAATTACTGACTGACACAGGTACCCGCCGCACTGCATAAACTTGCCCATGGAGTCTCACAACACAATCCATAAAATGTCTTCCTGCATAAGCGGTATGCTCGTTCGCCGTCAACATTCGGACGCCCATTCTTCGATGCCCGAAATCGCTTATATTACTTGCCTCTCCACCTTCATTACGAACAGTCCATTCAACTGATGCGTACTCGGGGACAATATGCGGATTCACGATCGTAAAAGTTAGATCACAGTCCTTAGCAACAGAAGGCACCTCATTCCGATGGCGAGAAATAAATTGCTTAGAATTACGCGAATGCACTTCAATATCAATTTCCGGAAGTTGCATGACGGCACAGCCAGTATTTTCATCCACAACTTCAACCTCATCAGTTTCTGGCAGCGGCATTAGGAAGGAAAACGCCTCGGACCATATCAGAGAGGCCGCAGCTTCATCTGCGGCTTCTTGGGCTCGCTCAGCAATATCTCGGAGCGACTGCAATCTTGGTAGAAAGCCATCCCAAGCCTCATCTGATATTCGATTTAGATTCTCTTCGGTGTCAATTGGGTTTGGCACAGTTTTGTCATCAAACAATCGGCCGTGAACACGCTTAATGACAGCGACGAGCGCCTCATCATCTTCAAGATCATCCCAAAGACGTCTTAACCAAAGATCTTTATAGGCATCGGTCGTTAGGACGGTTAGCAAAATCGAAGAAGGTCTTGAATCTGGTGCATCATCGAAAGAAACAGCAGCCCAAGCTTTAAGGTATCGAACCAACCTTCTAAGTTGGTCTCTTTCACTTTTACCGACCGCTTCCTTGAACCATTTGTAAATGGCTTTGGGATCGCTGTCTTCCCATTTGTCGGAAAGACAAGCTAAACGACGCTTGTCGGTATCAGCATTGAGGTGATACACCGGAGTGTCGATATGAAATTGTTTATCAAATACAGCTCTTGAGCAGCGCTGCTTTGCTGGTTCTTCAATTTGTTTCACATCCGAATTTATCTTCTTATAATCATGCAATTCTTGTTGCGTCCAATCACGAAGCTGCTTTGCAGTCGGCTCAAGGTCTGCATCACCATCCCATTGAAAGTAAACTCCGACATCGACATCATATTCTTCCCCAAGGTGGACTGGTCTAATCAAGGTTCCGTATTTGTAAGAGCCCTGCAACCATGTTGAGATTGGATATCCATAGTCATCATAAAGCCTCTTCTTGAGATGTTCAGCGAGAGCATTCCATTGAAGCTGGAGAAATTCACGCTGATCTTGGCTAGGGGTAATTCGTGCGATTAATGTTTGATCACCACTCCCATTAAAAAGTCGCGCTGCTTTTCCCATTACACATCCTTGAACAACGTTAGTTGTGGCGTGTGCGCCAAGTAACTGTCCAGCCGATTTCCAATAAGGTCGGTTGTGGCCTTTGCGGCAAGTGCTTTCAACGTCTGAATCGCAACCGGTGTCGCCACATCTAGACCAAGATCAGACGCCTGCTCCTGCGATGGTTCTTTATCCAAACGGAAATACTGATCACCCAGTCGATGGCTCATCAACTGGTCAACGAATTGCTGCTGGGCAGAAATCATCACCGAGAAAAGACGCGCATCCTGCATCCAATCGGCAACGCCAAACTCACGACCTGCATTGAAAGATATTGAATAGCTTTTCGTCGTCGTGCCAATGCTGAGAATTCTGATTGCATCGATTGGCACATTGAAGTAATGCTCTGCCTCATGGCAAGCAATTAGGTCAGGCGCATTCGCAAAAAGTCCGCCATCAGAATAAAGACTGCCCGACACCTCGGCCAGTTCAAAAAATGTAGGGGCCGCCGATGTGGCGAGAGCAACATCTATTGCCTTTAATTTCCAATCTCGATGCCATTCCGATTTATGCCTAGTCTTAAATACTTGAGGACGTCCTTCAGTTACATTCACAGCAGGAATGGCCACTGGATGAATTGCGTCACCTAGCAGAGCATCTTCAGGAATAAGCAACGCGATGGCATCCCTTAACGGTGTTGAAGAATAGCGCGGTTTGTTACGATGTTTGAACAGATCGCAGCCGATCTGCCACTTACCTTCTGGGTGCTTATGCGACGGAAATATTTCCTCTCCGTGAGCCGTAAATACTTCAACGACCTTTTTCATAGGTATCTCAAATGCGACAGCCAGTGCAACGATGCCGCCTATAGAAGTCCCGCATGAAATATCGAAGTGGCGACCAACAGGATGCCCGATGTGTTCTTCCATACATTGGAGCGCCTGTGCAGCGAACAGCCCACGAAACCCGCCACCGGTAAGCGCCAAAGCCTGAAACGGCTGTTTTGTAGTCCAATTTATATCGCTCATCTCGGATACCCTTCAAATCACGCTGTTGCCTTGCGACTGCGGTTAGGTTTGTTTACTGCCAGATCGCTACACCGCGCTTTGATGCGTTCCAGCAACTCACTGGCCGGTTTGTCGTTGGGGTCTTGCGGCACCAGCTCGCCGCGAAAGGCTTTGGCGAGCGTGGCCGGGGTGAGTTTCTCGACTTGGGCGCGGGCGGCGGTGTGGCGGGCTTCGAGGCGGTCGGCAAAGGCGAATAGCGCTTCGACGCGGCGGACGATTTCGGCTTGTTCAGATAGAGACGGGTAATAAATCTCCATTGAAAGAAGAATTTTTTGATTCAAATTGACCATCGTTGAACCAACTGATTCGGCTACCAATGCTTTAACCGTTTCTGGGCTGGAAAGAAACAGTTGCAAGTAATTTGGATCAAGATCGGATACAGGTTTCAGAACCATTGACCCGGTGCCACAAAGCCATCCATTTTCTTTCTGCGTTACTACTGCGCAGCGCCCCATTTCTCCCCTCCGACCAATAATTACATCACCTTTGGTCAAGTGAAAATCAGAAAGTCTCGAAAATGTTTCTTTACTAACAGCCATCCCTGTGGATGGTGCAATTTTTCCTTCAACAATGTGCATCGGATTCACAACGGGTATTCCACCCGCAACATAGTCTGATTTGTGAAGCGAACTTCCGAACGGCCCAGTCTTAATTGACACAAGAGCGTCTCGAAGAGCAGCCGTTGGTCGTTCCACGTTGCCAACTCGCCAATCCTCCGTGAGCTTGCCGGAGGTCGCGGCGGCGAGGACGGACTGGCGGAAGCGCTTGAGGATCGCGGGGATGCGGTCGAGGCGGTCGCGGCAGGCATCCACCCGCGCCAGCACCGCGTCGAGTTTGTCGGCGATACGTTTTTGTTCGTTGAGTGGCGGTAGTGGCAAAACAGAATCGCGCAAATATTGAAAGTGCCTCGCATAACCTTTATCAGGCAACTTTACCGCCCTTAACATTTGATATACGAACCGCGTATCCCAAAAAAACTTGGCGCGAAATAACTTTGTGCCATCTGCGCCAGGAACAAATGGTTGCGAGATTTGTTTAAGAAGTCTCGTGTGGTCACCAAACAAAATTACTGGACTTGATTCTGATGCTTCAACGACAAGGTTTTGGTCGTCACTGTACCCAGAAGTATCGCTTTGCCCTTGGTCGATTACTGGGAAACGGCCGTGATCAAGAGCATCTTTCGTTTTTAATTTCTTGTTTGAATTGCCTGCACTATCGACCGAATCATTAACTGTAAGCGAAGCCCAGCTACGAGGTAGTTCAGGAAAATTAGCTTCGTTATAAATCACGCTTCTACCTCTTCACCCAACTCTTCCAGTATTCCGCGCAGTTCGTCCAGCGCGGCTTCCAGTTCGGTCATCGCTTCCTGCGCCAGTACAGCCGGTTCCGGCAAGTTATCGGTATTGGTATCGTTGTCGTCCTTGAGCCAGGCGATGTCCAGGCTGTCGCCGCGTGCGGCAATTTGTTCACGTGTGAATTTGCGGAAGCGCCCCTCACCCTCTCCCCCAGCCCCTCTCCCGCTTGCGGGCGAGGGGAGAAAATCGCAGCGTTTGGCCAGCGCCTTCGCGCCGCCCAGCGGGTCGTCACCGAACGCCGTTTCAAACTCTGCGAAATGCTCGCGGGTCAGTTGAGTGCGTTTGCCGAATTGCGGCATATTGGCACGCAGATCGTACACCCACACTTCTTTGGTGTTGCCCTTGTCCTTTTCGCCGCGCGTGAAGAACAGCACGTTGGTCTTCACGCCTTGCGCGTAAAAGATGCCGGTAGGCAGGCGCAAGATGGTGTGCAAATTGCATTTATCCATCAGGTCGCGGCGGATGTCAGTACCGACGTTACTCTCGAAAAGAACGTTGTCAGGCAGCACCACAGCGGCACGGCCACCGGCTTTCAGCCCACGGTAAATGTGCTGCAAGAAGGCGAACTGCTTGTTGCTGGTCGGAAATGTAAAATCCGTGCGGCTGGGCAGACCGCCGCCCTTCTTGGTGCCGAACGGAGGATTGGTCAGAGTCAGCGTGGCTTTCGGCAGCGCCTGCCCTTCCGGACTCAGCGTGTCGCCATAGCTGATGCCACCATCAATGCCGTGCAACATCAGGTTCATCAACGCCAGACGGTGCGTGTCCTGCACATGCTCCATGCCGTAGAAAGTGCTGTTGCGATATTTCTTTTGCTGGGCTTCGGTCCAGCCATCCGGGTTGGTGTGTTCTCGCAAGTAATGATTGGCCGCAATCAGAAAGCCGCCCGTACCGGCAGCCGGGTCTTGAATCACATCGGCAAGCACTGGTTTCATTACTGCCACCATGCAGTCGATCAGCACGCGCGGCGTGAAATATTGCCCTGCACCGGACTTTTTCTCGTTGGCGTTCTTTTCCAGCAGACCTTCGTAGAGGTCGCCCATGCCTTCCTTGCGGGCGCTATACCAGTCGAGCTTGTCGATTTCGCTTACCAAGGTAGATAGCGTGGCAGGTTTTTTGATGAATGAGCTGGCGTTGGCGAAGATTTCATTCACCAGCGGTGAGCCGTGACCACCGAGATGAATCAGCAAAATTTTGTAGAATTCCAGCCTGTCCGGTGCGCCTTTAGTTTCCAGATCGCTCCAGCGATAGCCTTCAGGGAGTTGCTCTTCCGTGCCGGTTTCCTCGGACATTTTGAGAAATAACAGATAAGTCAGTTCGGTGACATATTGATGGTAGGTAATGCCGTCGTCTTTTAAGACGTTACAGAGATTCCAGAGTTTGCCGACGATGTCGTGAGTTGCCATGTAGTTCAGTTACCGGGAGTTAAGCCGCAAGGGCGTCACCATCTTTCCAGATGGATTCATTAAATAATTCAAGCACTTGCTGTAGCTTTCCGTCAAAAAGACGGTCTAGTCGAGTGAAGCCACCGCCTTCGCGCTTGAAGATGAGATCAGGCTCATCAAAGGCTGCATGGTCTACCAGCAAATTAGCCTTGGTTTGTGCAGCGATCTTTTTCAGCCAGTCGCGTTGCGGGCTGGACCAACTGCGGGATGCCAGCAGTTTTTGTAAAGCATGATCAACCCGCTCATTGTATGGCATCAGCGCATCGCCAATCGCCGCCTGACGAATGTAACCGACAATGCGCGCGGCAATATCCTGATTGGTCATTTCACGCCAGGCGGTGGCCAGATTGGACTCCGTAAATCCTGCCTTATCGAGTTCCAGCACCAGTTCGCGCAATTGCTTGCGGGTCAGCTCGCGCGGACGGGTCAGCACGGTCATCAATGCAGGAATGTCGTTGCTGTGACTCTTGATGAAGGTGGTAAATTCATTGAGATAATCAGACGGTTTTTTGGCCTGACCATAGCCACGCTCGGCGCTGTGAAACTTATCCTCATGCTCGGAAATAAACAACGGCACCGATACGCCATCGCCCTTGCGATCCAGAATTTCACCCAAGTCAGGATTCTGAGTAAACCATGCCGCGACTTCATTAAGCGGCATCTGTTTGATTTTTTTTATAAATTCATCCGGCGTCATACCAGCTTTAGTTTCAAAATCGCGCGCTGACTTTTCCGAGAGATGGCGTTTCTTGCTTTGTAATTTAGCCAGGAGCTGGTCGCGTATCAATTGGCGCGCATCATCGTCGCCGACGGTAGCTAGCTCCTGAGTTAGCTGAGTAAAAGAGATTTTTGGATCGACCACGACCGGGCGCATTTCGGTCATATCGCTTATCGCCTCAAATATGCCTACCGCATCGAAGACACGGAAAGCATCTTTCTCTATTTCGTCGCATAGGCGCGTGGCACGGCCCAGCATCTGATCGAACAAAATACGGCTATTCACCCGGCGCAGAAACACCAGATTGCAAATTTCCGGCACGTCGATGCCGGTAGTCAAGAGATCGACCGTCACCGCCACATTCGGATTACGCTCATTTTTATAGCGGCGAATGAGACTCAAAGGCTTGTCAGCAGCACCGGTAATTTTGATGACCGCATCGTCGTCCACACTGCCGTAACGAGCTTCAAAGGCTTTCTTGAGCAGATCGACCACCATGTCTGCATGCGCATCAGTCACGCAATAGATCAGCGTTTTGCGAGCAGAAGCAGGATCTAACTCTTCCGCCAGATACTCGCAGACGACGCGATTGAAGGCTTCGGTAATGACGCGGCGATTGAAATCCTCAACTTCCAGCTTAATTTCATCAGGCGCGTTGAACAGATCAATCTGATTACGACGCACATCGTAGACTTTGACTTCTTCACCCACCTTCCAGGCAATACCGTTGGTGGAAAGCTCGGTCTTGATTTGCACGGGCGGCTCATAATCCACCAAAAAACCGTCGATCACAGCTTCGCGATAGCTGTAGGTATAAACCGGCGCACCGAAGATCTGCGTGGTGTGCAGCGCGGGCGTCGCGGTCATACCGATCTTGTAAGCATCGAAATAATCGAGCACGCGGCGGTATTTTGAAATGTAGTCTTCATAGCCACGGAAGGTCATCTCCGTGTCGGACAGCTCCCGATCCAGCAGATAACCGCGATGGCACTCGTCCACTACGATACAGTCGTATTGATCAACCGCAGGCGTGGAAGAATCATCGCTGGCATAAAGCAGGCGCTGCACCATGCCCTGTATGGTAGCAATATGCACAGCGGTATCAGAATCGGGCGATGACTCTTCCAGCTCTTTGATACCAAAGGTATCCGCAAAGGTCTGAAGATTCTCCATACGCGTATCTTTGAAGGCATTCGCGGCTTGCTCACCCAGGGCTGAGCGATCGACCAGAAATAGGATGCGACGGAAGCGTTTCGCTTTGAGCAGACGATAGATCAGCGCTATGCAAGTCTTGGTCTTTCCGGTACCGGTTGCCATCGCCAGCAACATGTCGCGCTGTCCGGCTTGAATAGCCAATTCGGCGGCACGGATGGCATCCTGTTGGTAGTAACGCAATGGAAAACCGTAGTTAAAAGGATCGCTGGCAAGTTGTGCATGTGCCTGAACTTCGTCGCGCTTGAGCAATGCAGTCAGTCCTTCAGGTGTGTACCAGCCATCCAGGGCATGTGCCAGATTTTCGGCACGGCGCAGATCGCAAAACCAGATACCGCTACGAGTGGATAACTGACGCAAAAAGGGCCGGCCATTTGATGAAAAGGCAAACGGCACGCGATAGCTTGCCTCTCCAGTAACGCTCGCATCGGATAACACGGTTTCAGCGGATGCAGTGAAAGTGCGGCTGTAACGACGGGCTTGCTGTAAAGCGCCAGAGACATCGACGTTCTTGCGTTTAGCTTCCGCCACCGCAATCGGCATTAAGCCAACGAACAACACATAGTCTGCTGGACCGCTCTCAGTTGGCCATTCCGCAATGGCTAAATTGCGGCCTTTCTCCGGGCGAGCGCCTTTGTTGTACTTGATGGTTTGGGAATCCGCTTCCCAGCCAGCCTGCCGTAACTGCTGATCTATCAATTTTCGTGTGTCAGCCTCATCCAGTTGTACTGCGCTGGCGGCGGTATTGGCCGATGTAACCAACTTTATCAATACGCTCTTGGGCTGGGCTACCGAAACGGCTTGTTGTTCGGCCAGACGTTTTTCTAATGCACTCTTGGCTTGTTCTGCATCTGAAGCCATCTGTTCCCAGAATACTTGTTCGCTCTTCGCATCACGAAGCTTAGCCTCAGTCGCATCAAGTTGTTCAGCCGTATGGTGATGGATTGCCTGATACTCCGTGAGCGCTTTGCTCAATGCCGCCATTTCGGCGCGCATATCTTCACTTTCATCTTGAGGTGACTTGGGTGGCGCAAAGGGACCTGATTTGTACGATGGATCTTTAAAAGTACGATGAAACCACAGGCTTAACTGCCAAGTCATCTTCAAAACACTTAGCGCCCCTTGGTGATTGCCCTCTAGCGCATGGTTGGCAGCGTTGCCCGTGCGACGAACCTCACCAAACAACTGTGCAATTTCGCGCGGAACGATGCCACTGTCCTGGAGACGTCGCAATAACTCATACTGTGTTTCTTCTGGCGCAACAAGCTGGCCAGTTCTCGCCGCAATGACCTGAGCCAATAGTTCAGAAAGCTGACGTAGCTTGAGCAAACAAGTGTTTGGATCTTCAGGAAAATATTTTTCTGCCAACATACCCAAACGCAGCAACTGTTCATCGTGCTGTTCTAAATGAGCGAAATTTGTCTGGTGCAGTTTAGCCATTACTTAAAAAGATTTTATTATTCTTGTCAGGCTACCACATAAGCACGGGCATTACGATACCAATACAGACGCAGACAAAGCGCGCATCTAATTTGAGTTTGGATACACACATTAAATGCAAACGTGTACGATGATGGCATTACCAAAAAATGATAAGTCGATTGATCAACATCGCGAACGAGGAATGATATGCCAATAAATAACCAATTCGCTGCGGTCAATCCGGCACTTGGCTATTTATATCAGGTGCGAGCAGCCTTGCTATGGTCTCTGCAAAAGCTTCGACACGACGAGTCTTTTCAAGTGTCTTTGGAAGTGCTCGATGACGTTGCTTTTGAGTCAGACATTGGCGACCCCAGCACTTTCCTGCAAACCAAACATCACGCTAACCGTATGGCGGCGCTTACCGATAGCTGCAGTGATTTGTGGAAGACGTTGCGTGTCTGGATCGAAGGGACTGCGGAGAACCAGATTACAGCTTCCCTCCAGCTAGTCACGACAGGCACAGCCCCTGCAAACTCAGCTGCCAGCAAGCTCAAACTCTGCGGACGTGATACCGAAGGCGCTAGAGCCACACTGGATCTGATTGCGCGAACGTCAACGAATGCTGCGAATACCTCTGCCTACCAAGCTTATGAATCTTTGAATGCCCAACAACGACTGGCATTGCTGGAGCGCGTCGTAATCATCGACGCTGCGCCGACCATTACTGATCTAGATGAAGAATTACGCACCGTGATCTTCTGGGCTGTAGATCGCGCACACCAAACCCCCTTCCTTGACCGGCTTGAGGGATGGTGGCTACGCAGAGTGATTGGTCAGCTTACTTCCACGACTGACGCGCGTATTGCGTCCGTTGAGATTGAGTCGGAAATGAGCGATTTGCGCGACCAGTTTCGACAGGACTCATTGCCCATCGACGGAGATTTGCTCGACTTCGTGCTCGACGATGAGACTGCAGTCGCGCACCAATACTACCGCTTCGTTAGGCAGCTTGAAATCATCGATGCTGGCCGCCGAAGAGTAGCCAGTGCAATTCGCGATTTTTATAGAGCTTATGAACAGCGGTCGCGGTGGGTTCGAGAGGACCTTGTTGTCACACTCGATATCAGTAGGTATGAAAAGCGTCTAGCTGAGGAGTGGGAGAATGTCTTTGATGCTGTGTGCGATGAAGTCGGCGAGGCAGCGAGCGACGTTGAAAGGAAGTCTGCCGCAAGGTCGGTTCTACAATGGGCTGAGCGCGTGTCGATCCCAATTCGTCCTGGCGTAACTGAGCCATTTCTGTGTCGTGGATCATTGCACATGATCGCAGACGAAGGTCGAATAGGTTGGCACCCAGATTTCAGAACGCTCTTGAGCCCTGTGCTCGACAGCACAGGGGGAGCCGTATGACTGCATGGGTTGATCGTACGATTGAGGAAAGGGGGCTTTTGAACCCCGCATTTTGCGCGTCGCTAATTTGGCACTTCGCTTCGACCGGAAGGGAACAAGGCCAACGCGCGCTGACATTCGCCGAAACTTATCTGGTTCTTCCAATCGTTCTGCCCAAGTTTTCACGGGAATCGTTGCCACGCAGCACCCGTACTTCCCTTGTCACTTGGCTCGATGAAAATCCCTCGTTCCAATCGACACTTGCTGTTCGCACCCGAACAATGGTTCCCTTTACGAAGGATGCATTGATATTCGGAGGTACGCGGCAGCTCCTGCAAGTATCAACAGAGGCTGTCTGCGCCAACATGGAATGGAAACGGCGCATGAGCTCAGTCTTGCGACAGTCTTCCGCAGAGACTCAAACTTGCCTCAAGAAGGCAGCTTTTCTGGGTACTTGGTTTATTGAAACAGGTGAAGCGAACACCGTAATGGCGCTACTTGGAGTCCGTCCATGACATTGAAGATTCAAGAAATCGTCATCTATAGCCACGATGGTCGTAGGCGAAGCCTTTCGTTAAACGCCGATGGTGTCAGCATCGTCACGGGCGCATCAAAGACTGGCAAATCGGCCTTAGTGGATATTGTCGACTATTGTTTTGGCTCAGGCGAATGCAGGGTGCCAGAGGGACCTATTCGGCATGTAGTCGCTTGGTTTGGGCTGCGGTTGAAGCTGGCCTCTGGTGAAGCTTTCATTGCGAGAAGATGTCCCGCCGCGAGATTTCGCTCCAGTGAGGATTGCTTTATCCAGATTGGGAACACGGTCGATTTTCCAGATGCGAACGAGCTTAGGCAGACCACAAACACACGAGGGCTGCTATCACAGCTATCCGGATGGACAGGAATATCAGAGAACATTCACGAGCCTCCAGTTGGGCAAACTCGCTTGCCACTGTCGGCAAGCATCCGACACGCTCTGGCATTCTGTTTTCAACCGCAAGACGAGATCATCAGGCGCCAGCAACTATTTCATGGTGCCGACGACAACTTTTTTGCTCAGGCTCTCAAAGATACACTTCCCTACTTCCTAGGTGCCGTTGATAATGAATATGTTCGCAAGCGGGAGGAACTGAGACGTCTTCGAGACCAATTGCGAGTTGTTGAACGGCAACTTGCCGAATTGAACTCTATTCGTGGAAACGGTATCGGAAAAGCTTCTGCCCTGTTAGCACAAGCCAGAGATGCGGGACTTTCCTCTGTGATTACTGATAACTGGCAGGAAACGATTGCCGCACTTCGTCAGGCGGTAATAGTCAACCTCGGCCAGACGAGTGAAACTCCTGATGGTGATGAGTACAGGCGTCTCAGCGACACGAGGAGCGAACTACTTCAGGAACAACGTCGCTACAAGGATGAGATGGAGGCGGTGCGCACATTTGAGCGTAATGCAAATGGGTATTTACGAGAAGCCTCAGAACAACATAGTCGACTCGTATCGATCGGTGCTTTTGGCGATGCCGCCCCCGGGCACTCATGCCCACTCTGCGCACAGGTATTGCCAGAAAGTGGTGAGCAACCAGAGATTGCAGAATTGAGGGGCGCGCTGCAAATCGTCGCATCGAGACTTGAGGCTGTTGTCCAGAATTCTCCACGTATTGAACGCGCCGCGAGTGATGTTGCCGTCCGATTGGATCTGACTCGCGCAGCCTTGACCGCAAACCGGCAGCAACTCGAAGCCGTCAGAGCGGCGAATGAACCGCTGCGATTGGCTTATGATGAACTTGCTCGACGGGCTCTTGTGCAAGGGCGTATTAGCCTTTACTTGGAGAGTGTCCCGGACCTACCAGACACTAGCGCGCTGATAACTCGTGCGGATGAACTTCGCACAGCTTATGCAACCTTGGAAGACGAACTGAGCGACGAAGTAATTGCTGAGCGCATGACTTCTATCGGCTCGATTCTGAGTCGACAGATGTCAAACGGGGCGCAAAGATTGCTACTTGAACACTCAGCCTCGCCGCTACGAATCGATATGAAACGACTGACTTTGGTAGCTGACACAGAGAATGGACCGGTTCCAATGAGTCGTATGGGCAGCGGCGAGAACTGGGTTGGCTATCACCTGTTAGTACACTTGACCCTTCATGATTGGTTTTCACATCGTGATCGTCCCGTACCAAGATTCCTCTTCCTCGATCAGCCATCTCAAGTCTATTTTCCTCCTGAACGTGAAGTTGCCGCCGAAATGTCGGTCGAAGATCTTTCAGAGGATGACCGCTGTGCGGTAAAGCGTATGTTCCAGTACGTCTTTGCCGCTGTTGAATCCGCTAGACCAGCGTTTCAAGTGATCATTACAGAGCACGCTGATATTGACGAGGACTGGTTTCAGTCTGCGGTTATTGAAAGATGGCGAGGTGGGTTAAAACTGGTTCCTGAGGATTGGCCATGTCAGGGCCAAGTTTAACCGCCCTGAAAAAATCGTGTATCAGGTGCTGCCTTTTAGTGGATCAACTCTTTTCGGCACAAGTTTGCGGTCTGATCGTTCTACTACTTGAGATGCAGCCGCTTGGATCCTCTCAGGATGGATTAAGTTATGAAAGCCGCCGTTGGCTTTCTAGGCAAAGAACTTACTTCAATCGATGTTACGTCCACACCACTATTCTTTGCACTGCTCGGCAGAGTTGAAACTCCAATTCCCGTTGACCGTTAAGTTCTAGGCCGAACTTCAGACCATCACTATGCATTCCGTGATAGACAGCTCTTCCGACGATTAAATCTAAAAAGTGAAACAAAAACTCAGAAAAATGGCACACAAGCCTAAAATTGAAAAATATTTTTCAAAAAACAGCCTTGAAAATTTGAAAAGGCTGGATGCGTTTGATATATTGCAGTCACTTGGAAAATTATGGACGCAGAAAAGCAATTATTACCAAGGGCAATAACTGCAAAAAAGAAAACAAAAACTGTAGAAAAAACTAACTCTTTCGTCTCGAGTTAAATTCTATCAGCATTAAAACCTAACCATAAAAACACATAGAAAGGATAAAACCGATGAAATAATCATACAAAAAAGATAAAACTAGGGTAATTCAGCGACAACGGAACTCACAATTGAAGTATTCCTGAATATCTCCCTAGTGTCAATAAAAATTAATACAACTCTGCAAATAACTGCATAAAAAACTATGCAGCGGGTATTCGTTCACGAAAAAACCTCAGAGCAATAGTTTGCAAATGCAAACCAAGGGCAAGTCTTTGCCTGAAGTTTGAGACCAAAATGGAGAATTTTATTTTGAAATACTTAGATATTTTTGATGCAACAACCGAAGGGGGCCAATTTATGGCCACCTCCTTACCAGCCAGAACTTGCCCCAACATCAGCATTGAGTTCCCAACCGATGGCCTGCGCGCAAGAAAAGTCATATCACGTTCTAACGCGAAAGCAACCGGAAAGCACCCCAGTTGGAAGATGGGACGAATGATGCACTATGAATCTGTACACGAGCGCAATGTATTCAGATTATTAGATGCTTGCATTGACGTTTCCTCCTACCACGAGCAACCCTGCCGCATTAGCTATGTGATGGATGGCGTCAAAAGAACGCATTACCCTGATGTCATGATAGTTCCTAAGGGACAAAAAGAGCTATGGGAAATAAAGCCAAATTCCGACGAAATTGATCCGGAAGTAGCGCAACGCACCGCATTTATGGAACAAAACCTACCTCACTTAGGGTATGGCTATCGACTCATAACCGGAGAGAAATTATCAAAATCACATCGATTACAAAATGCATCTCTACTTCTTCGCAATGGATATCTACCCGTCCCTGCTATTGAGCGAGAAAAAATTCGTCAAATTTTCAAGATGGACAACAATATACATTGGGAATTTTTTAAACAAGATACTGCTGACAGGAAAGCCTTAGGTCATGTGTGCCGCCTGATTCTCGAGGGAAAATTACATATTGATTTAGAGAACAAAATATCAAATGAGACCAAAATTTATTCCGACGCAAATTTCACGGGAGGTTGCGCGCTATGAGCACATCCTCATTTGAAAAAGGAGTCAAAATTCTACTCAAAGATACGCCACATATTCTCAGGAAGAAAATCGATGATGAGCTTTGGCAAATTGAAGAAATACGAACTGGAAGAATCAAGGAATTAAAAATCACTGAGCTTCAAAGACTGTACTCTAAAAATGAACTCTGCTTCATTCTGGGAATATCTGGTGCAAGCACGACCGACAAACAAAAATTGAATGAACAAAAAGAACTGGTAGCAAAATTTAAAACCGATACAGCCGAGTGGGTGCGAATGAAAAATATTCGCCAATATGTCCTTGCGGTCAAAGATTTACCTACGAGCCTACAAGGAATGAATTCTGCAATCAAGCAATTATGGGAACGGCTGCGTGACAGATCTAAACCACCGCATTGGAGCACTGTTGCAAGATGGAAGAAAAAATATAGCTTATCAGGCAATGATATTTATTCATTAAAAGTCAAAAAACATCTTAGGGGTAATCGAAAAAATCGCTTCCCTAAAGAAATCTCGGAAATCATAGAGAATGCTATTGAAAAAATATATTTACAACGTGAAAGGAAAACCATTGAAGATGTTCTCACCGAAGCAATTACAAAAACGACGAGCGAGAACAAGTTGCGCCCATCCCGCATGGCTCTGCCATTACCCACTAGGCGCGCGATAAAAAGAGTCATTGAATTAATTCCGGCTTTTGACAGGCATGCCGCACGGTACGGACAACTAGCTGCAATTAAAAAATTCAGAGCAGTGCTCCATTCCAATATAGCAGACTTCCCTCTCGAACGCGCAGAGATGGATCATACGTTACTGGACTTATTTGTCGTAGATGAGGAAACAGGCATCCCCTGGGGCCGACCTTGGGTAACGATATGCATCGATTCATTTACGCGATGCATTTTAGGGGTGCATATTGGATTCGAACCACCTAGCTACTTAACTGTCGCACGTTGCCTTAAACATTGCTTTCTACCGAAAGTTACTTTACACGAAGCATACCCGGATATCAAAAACACCTGGGAAGCTCATGGAGTCATGTCCATACTTGTCGTAGACAACGGACTCGAATTTCATAGCGAAAGTCTTGATGCCCTATGTTACTCAATGGGAATAGATCTTCAATTTACTCCAAGAAAGACACCTTGGTGGAAAGCAAAAATTGAGCGATTCAATGGAACATTGAATAGAAATATTGCCCATGGAAATCCAGGAACAACCTTTGCGAACATCTTTGAAAAGGATGATTACAACCCAGCGGAACACGCGTTGATAAGTTTAAGCAGTATTAAAATGGTCATCCACAAATGGATCGTAGATGTTTACCATCAACGTCCACATCGCTCACTTGATGAAGTAACTCCAGCGATTAAATGGACATCGAGCATAGCTATCGATGAAATCAAACTACCTGCAGAACCTACACAACTAGATGCGCTCATGGGCAAAATTGAAAACAGAGTTTTAACTCATAAAGGAATTGAATATTCAGGGCTATTTTACAACTCTCCTGAGTTAACCACGCTGCGTCGCAGACTTGGAAGCACTTTGGATGTTGAGTTACGTGTTGACGAGGGTGATCTAGGACACATACATGTCATAGCTCCAGACAGGTCAGCGCTGATTAGAGTTCCATGCCTAATGTTAGATTATGCGAATGGAATCACCGCCTGGCAGCATAAAACCTTTAAGAACTATGCTGCGAAACAGAATATGGGCATCGACGTTAATTCTTGGCGCATAGCCAAGGTTGAAATTGCTGAAATTATAGAGCGCGACATTTTCAAAGCAAGCTCTAGAAAAAAGTACAAAAAAGGCAATAAGGCGGCAGCTCGTCACAAATCATCTCTGCAAGCTAGTGATGAGTCGAGCCAATCACAAAATGAACACGCCGCAACAAACTCAATAACCGCAACAAACGCTGCACAAAAGAAGACTAATCATATCCCAGCCCAGAAAGAGGAAGACAATAATGACAACCAACCAAAACGCAAATCTCGCCCAAAATTCACAGCCATTATCGAGGAGCGGAGTGTTCAAACCCAATTCTGATTGCATCCAATCAAATCGGGAACCGACCTCATACAATTCCGTGGATAAAATATTAATTCCACACGATGCCATGGCGGAGGCAAAAAAACGAATTCTTCAGTGCTTCCATGCATCGCAAGGCTCCTCTGAGCCTATTTGCATTGCACTTATCGGAGAGTCACGAACCGGAAAATCTCGAGTTTTAGAAACAATAGAATCGATGTTTCCGAAAAAAAGGCTAGATGACGGGTTAGTAATTCCCATCCTACGCGTAAAAACCCCTTCAAATCCGACGGTGAAGGGACTAGCTGAAGTATTTCTTCGTGCTCAAGGTGATCCGCGACCTGATAAAGGGACTTAAAGCAATATGACAAACAGAATCATAACGTTATTAAAGAATACGAACTCCAACATGATTATGCTAGATGAGTTCCAGCATTTTTACGACAAACAGTCACACAAAGTTATGCACCATGTTTCGGACTGGCTTAAGTTATTATCTGATGAAAGCAATAAATCAATGGTGGTTTCAGGACTTCCTAGTTGTCAGGCCGTCATAAATCAGAACGAACAATTGTCGGGGCGATTTTTATCTCCGATTTATATGCCACGATTTGCTTGGGACGACGACACTCTTAGAGAGCAATTTATTTCCATTCTCGAAGCATTCCAAGAAGGCCTACCAAAGTTTTCAATGCCAGATTTTGGCGAAGATGAAATGGCTTTCCGATTTTATTGCGCCTCTGGTGGTCTCATTGGATATGTCGCAAAAATCCTAAGGCAGGCAGTCTGGAATGCAACTGATTGTAAGACCAAAGTTATAACACTTGAAGACCTAGCTGAAGCCTATCAATTTTCAGTTTACAAGGATGAAAATGAAAAGAAAAATTGCCCAATCATGGCTTTTGATCGAAACTTTTCTACAAAAGTAAACGAAGAATTATTGATTCGGGCACGCATTATTGGCACCCCATCGCCCGAGGAACCTAGGAAAAAACGAGTATCCTCCTCAAAAATCTCATAGGCTATTAACCACAACATAATCTAGCCATATGCGGCATTAACTTGCCGCATATGGCACAACCAAAAATAAATATGCAAAATTCAGACCCCATTGTTAATGCATTAGCAGTCACTCCCATATCTGTATTTGGCGAAAGTATGCGAGGACTCATCCTGCGAACTTCGGAAAAAAATGGCTTTACCAACCCGAAAACCATACTCAGTTATGCTGGAATGTCACCGGCCGAGATGGCATCCTGCCGACCACCAATTGTAAAATTGGCCAAACTTTATGGCAGGACGGCAGCAACATTCGATTCAATGGGGTGCGAATTGAACAGTGGCAAGAGCTCGTATTACATTCTTGGACACAAACTCAATGTTAGAGATGTAAATAGAAACTTAACCAAAGTATGCCCGGAATGTGTCCGAGATAGTGGCATCATCGAAGCCTTTTGGGAGCTACGCATTGCAGAGGCATGCCCAATTCATAAACGCCGAGCAATCTCAGCATGTCCATCATGTGGACAGCAACTAAATTGGTTACGCCCTGGTCTTTTAATATGCCGATGTGGCTTTGATCTTTCAGATTGCAGAGGAAGCAAGGTTACTAGCGAATTAGCAATATCTGTTCTTAATATGGCTAGGGCAAAACTTAGGAATGAGTCAATTGACTATCCGGACCTTAGTCACTTAGGATTCACACAAGACGCGCTCAAAAAAATGTCCTTTGGACACTTCATGAGTTTTTGTAAATCGAGATTACACGCAATAGACCATGAACGGATGGCGAGAGTGAATATTTTTTCAACAAACTCCGTATCTGATCCGTTATTAAGATTAGAAAAAATATTTCAATTTATGTAGAACCACCTATGCCCCATTCATTAGACAGGATTAAAATGCTGTTACTACCAAGAACCCCAAAACCTTACTCAGCCGAAAGCTTACTGGGCTACATATTACGTTCTTCCGAGGAGAATGGCTATGAGTCACCCAAATATGTAATGCAGCATCTGGGGTTCACAAGTAAAAAACTAGTCCCTACTCTGTTACCTGTTGAAAAATTTGCAAGTGCACTAGGCAGAAAGCCAGAAGAACTAAAGCAACTGGAATACAGCACTGAAATCAAAACTGGTGGACGTGAATTTCGCATACTTGGTCATTCATTGGGACCATCCATAAAACGGTACCACTTGCGCTTGAATACTCCAAGATTCTGCCCTGACTGCGTAAAACAACAAGGTTTCCTCGACGCACTTTGGGACCTAGAATTAGTTACTGCCTGTCCCAAGCACAAAACCCGTCTATTGGAATCGTGCCCAAACTGCGGTCACGAAATTAAGTGGTATCGACCCGGCTTATTAAAATGCACTTGCGGTGCAACATTTACGCCAACCGACAGTCCAATAACAGACGAAATTATTGAATTAACTGAAATCATCAAATCTACCGTTCATAGGAGTCCATTGAGCCCGATGACCAATGTCGCTAAATTCCCTGTGGCCGAACTAACACGCCTTCCCCTACGATCACTTTTGACAGTCATAAATATACTAGGTCATCATCAAGCAAATGGTCACAAAACCACACCAGAAGAAACAATCCATGGCGCAATAGAGGCGTTAAAAAACTGGCCAAGTGGATTTCACAATTTTCTACGAGAAATTGATAAAAATAATAATAAAATCAATAATATAAATTCTTTAGGATTACGAAAGCGATTTAGCAGCTTGTATTACTCATTATTCAAATGCTCTGAGATGCTTGAAGGCACTGAGTTTATACGTGCGGAATTCATTCGCTTTGGCATGCATGAATGGGGAGAAGGCGTAATTGACAGCAAAATGCTCGAAAATGATGCCCCACCACAACGATTTCAATCTCTTACGCAACTGGCGTCTCACTTAGGTGTGCAGCCAACCACGCTAAAAAAATGGGGGAAACTTGGACTAGTTCCATTGAAAATAATTAATATTGGCAAATTAAAGCGCTACATCATTGATTTGCAATCAGTTCCTGTAAAGAAGGGCACACCCGGAAAAACCATGAGTGATCGGCAAGCCGCTGCTTTTCTCGGGTTACCTGTCAGCGTACTGAAATCACTTCGGGTGACAGGTGACTACAAATCCACTTTTCTCGCAACTCGTCTCAAATCTTTTCATGAAGATGACGTGATCAACTTTAAAAACTCAATATTATCGCTAGCACCAATGATAGCCGACATCCCAGAAGAAGCAACCTCACTAGCGCAAATTATGCGCCGAAAATTCATCAGTCCAGATGGAAAGGCCAATTTCATTCGTGAAATATTATCTCATCAGATCCCCTCAATAGGCAGGAATGATGAGCATCTCAGTGATGTATATTTCCGAGTTGATTACGTCGATCGTTTTATAAAATCTGAACAGGTCATTGCGCGGGACAACACATGGTCACTCAGCGAGACTGCAAAATATATTCACTGCGATCCGATACTTATTAATTCACTCATCGAAGATGGATATCTTGATGCAGTAGATGTTACGACTGGCAGGCGGATTACCGAAGAGTCACTCATGAATTTTGAAGCACAGTATATTTCTCTAGCAAAGATTTCAAAAGCCACAAAATCCAGCTCTACAAAACTATTATCGATCTGCGAAGAAAAATGTATTCCCCTCAAAATATTTGAACGTGGGTACGGCAAGTCAAAACAGTCATTCATAAGGAAAATTGATCTACTAATGCTGAACATCACCAATAACCAACTCAATATTTCAATATTCTCTTAACAGCCACTGTGCTCGGCGAGTATATTACACGTTCAACCTTGGCCTGCACCTGAGGGTGTAAGAAATTTTGTGTAAACGGTCATTTGGTAGGAAACTGCCGCCACTTTGAAAGGAGTTGCAATGACCGTAGCAAAAGCATTACCGAAAGACCTGATCGACAGCCTGCTTGCCGGCTATA
>JBAZVL010000009.1:0-126131 GCA_041660905.1 Gallionella sp. | reverse complement strand
ATCAGCAAAAAATGGACGATGCCGATACGAGATTGGAAGGCTGCGCTAAACCGGTTTAATATCCAGTTTGAGGACCGGATGCCGCAGCGTTAAGAAAACCCGTTTACACAAAATCCAAGACACCCTCAGGGGGGCACTTTTTCATTATTTGAAAAACAGGTGCGCTAAATTAATGATCATGATTGATAATCGTAAAGTCCTATTCGTTTTAAACCATCTGGCCACCTGCCCAGCTAAAAAATTTAGTTGTTATTTGGTGTCTACATTAGTGGTCGGTACCTGCTATGACAAAAGCTACAAAAGCATGGTTGTTTATCATATTGTTGCCTGTGCCACTTTATTTTTCCATGTATGTTTTGGGGTTAATTGGGCTTGCCGGTTACTTGGGATATTACATGCCCCTCTGGAAAATGGGTGAGACATTTTTTAATTACTCATCTGATATAGGTTGGTATTTTCCAAGCTTGTATGGACAGTTAGCAGCGGCTGTTATTTATTCAGTCGCATATTGGTTTGGATATTGGATATTCATCAAATTAAGAAATGTATCAAACAACCACTAATCCTATGCTCGAGTTCGCTCCCTTCGGTCGCGGGGAGATGCCTGCGGCGCGCCCCTCAATTTCACATTAGAAGGCCATGATGAACTCAGGACTTGCACAAAAATTGGAGGGTGTAATGGCAGGGGCACTGGCGCTAGAGAGCGTACTTGCTGATCCAGCAAATTTTGAAGGGGTTGCGGAAGCTTCCTTTCACGGCCTGCAACACTTTCTTGCTGATGCAGACATTCGCGCAAAAGACAGCGCCTATCGGGAAATGCAGTATGGTGAAATGCAGAGGCTCATACGTCTTCTCAAGTCAGGTGCTCGTTCCGAGTCACTGGCAAAGATCACATTCCTCGAGGTGTCGGGTGAGTAAGTTTTCTAATTTGCGTTAGGCTACAGATGATCCGCTGGGGAATATTACTGTTAGCTGTGGTTATAAACCTGTTCTGGGTGGTCTCATCACAAGGCGGATGTTTTGTGTCGTGGGCTCAAATAGTGCCAAAAGAGATTAACTGCTTTTTATGCACAAACCTTGAAGTTCAGGCTGCTCTCATTAGGGCTGTTGAAATTGGCCGCCACCAAATGTGTAATACGCTACCAAATATTTGGCTGGTAGCTTGTTTAGCGTTATTTAACACGGTGGTTGTTGCAGTTGTAATATTTGCTCCCGCTCTAACCCTGCGCGCAAAAGGGGCCGCGCGAAAACGCGCTGTCCATTAGTAGGTTGCTATGACCGCTTCTCGACAACAGGCCGGTGCGATGGTCGGCAGTCAGGCGATCTAAAAATATTTAGGCTGCAAACGCAAATGTCCGGAATTCGCCGTGCAATAATGCGACCTCATTGGCAGGAGCGTGCCATCAACGGACTGTCAGGGGCTGTACTTGAAAGTCTGGTTTTTGTAGTAAAGTGTCTGCAGGGACCAGTGGACCGGAAGCCTTTATTCAAATTTTAGTGCACAAAATTTTATTCTTTCGATGACACGCATAAATTCATCTATGAAACGAAAATTAGCTCGTATACAAAAACGGCACCGCCGTATTTCATTGCGCAAGTTTGAAAGGGTAACGTCTCCATTTTTCACATTCGACGCAGCAATTCGTATTGGCGGAGCAGGTCAATTTCATGATGAAATTTTTACCAAGACAGGGCTTGTACCTTCACATTCACATCTGGCAGGTGAAAAAGTCTCATCACACTCCGCCGGAGTTAGGAAAGAAGACATATGGGTTCTTAACTCCCCATTAGACAGGAGCAAACCTCTTGATGAGCACATCGACTGGTTGTTAAAAACAATTACGCCACACATAGATTATTTATCAAATATTACAAAAAACGCCTCGTGGGCGGATCTATGTCTTGGTTGTTTATCAGATATTCCGTACCCAATAATTTCAACTAGTGAGTCGGCTACTGAGCTGATTAAGCAGTTAAATTTAACCATTGCATTTAATTTTACTTGTCGATAGCAAGCGACAGTTTTAGGTATACTAGCCGACCGTCACAAGCCACTTTGGCTATGTCCGTTATGTCTCGACAACAGACTGTCGCGATGGTCTGCAATCCGGCATCCAATTTTTGTAGCGGAACATAATTTTTCGCTGCGCCAAAGCAGACAGTCAGCTAATTCCGCTACCGAGACAATCCGGAAGTTCAACGTAGAGCTAACGGGCGCGAGCCGGCTAGCCGGCGAAGCGTCCAGCGACCGAAGGGAGCGCCGTTGAGCGCCATGTTAGGCGACTTCATGGCACCAATTTGAACTGACTCCACCTAAACAAGCCCCTCTTAACTGTAACTACATCACCCTGAATAAATGGCGCTGAAAACGACTCGGAGGTTTCGAAGCGTGGATCTTCAGCGATAAGTAGATTGTTATTATCTATTTTCCAATACAGGACAGGAGCGATAAGCGGTCCATTTTGTATGCCAGCAGTGGCGGCCACGCCACCATCTCTCAAAAACCGATAAAACTCGACTTGCTCAGAATCGATTAATTCCAGGGACTTACCTGTAAGTTGAATAGCAGCCCACGAAGTTGGGTTGCCCTTGTTGCTCGGAGAGCATCCTGGCAACGCCAAAGCACAAAGTATCGCTAGGAATGCAGTGAAGTAATGGATGATGGACTTCATGACCGGCCTGCGCCTAACGAGCGTATCGGGATGTAGATGCATAACGTATGATTTGGTCAGAAAATGTGCAATCGAGCGTCCGGTATAGCTATCACCTGTCCGAAATTCTTTTTGCCAGCGGCCGCTACATTGCTGACACCAGCCGTTCAAACGCCACCCCGTGACCGACCGCAATTGGCACATTGTACTCGTTCGGCATCTCGAATTGCCAGCACTGAAGCGGTCACTCAAAGTTAGTTGCGCAAAGATGGGCTTGACCGTCGGCATTGGCCGAATTCCAGACCGCCAGTAACAAAAGCTTGGCAACAACAAAACTCAAAGAGTGACAGCTTACTATTACATAACTTTTACCTTATAAATCAATAGGTAAGGAAAATTACAAGTACAATATATTGAATTTAATAAGATAATCGCAGCTTATGCGTCAATTCATGTGGAAAATCGCAACTTATGGGGTTAATTTATTGAAACTTATGATGTACAGTGAATTTGTAACCTATTGATTTTGTTACATACGAAATCGCAGCTTATGAGTCAACCCACAAACTGTGTGCGGGGCTCCATAACTTGCAAGTTTATCAGTCAGCCCGATAACCGCCGCTCACCATCTATCGAGACTGAGTGTTCACTCAGCCAAGGCGCTTCGAAGAGCCAGTTATGTATTCCTGCCATTCCAGAAGGTCAACTTTTCGGTATCCAATTTTTTGAGCAGAATCTAAATTTTCGCTGCCATCAAATGCTCGTGACCATCCATTCCCGAGACATACAGTCAGTCATGACGGTAACAGTGCAAGACTCTTGATCGGCCTATCCGAACGGTCGCGCCAGCCTGCACTCAATTGACCATGGGTGACCGCTTCGGAGCAAGCAATTCGAGAAGCTGAACGAGTACAATCTGGCAAGACCGGCGTGCTGGCAGCATCGCTACTGGCAGGGCTAGTGGGATACGGCTGGTTATGGTGGCTGGAAAGAGCGCGCCGATTGAACCAAATGGAGCCCGAATACTCCATAGACGAGCTCTTAAAGGCTACTCGTCACGCTTTTCGCAAGGCGAATTCTAGCCTTTACTCGTACCGATTCTTCACTTGGAGAGCATTTACATGACCGTTGAAAATATTGCCAGTGGCCCGATGTGGACTGGATTCATCGCCTTCGTGCTGATCATGCTGGCGCTCGATCTATTCGTATTCGGCGGCAAGAATGCGCACAAGGTGAGCGTCAAGGAGGCAGCAATCTGGTCGCTGGTCTGGGTGAGTCTGGCGCTCTTGTTCAATGCCGGCTTGTGGTGGTACCTGAGTGGCACGGTCGGACAGGAGATCGCCGACCGAAAGTCACTGGAATTCCTGACTGGCTATCTGCTGGAAAAATCCCTGTCGGTGGACAACGTATTCATCTTCCTGCTGATCTTTTCATCCTTTCATGTCGCCGCAGAATACCAACGCCGCGTGTTGATCTATGGTGTGCTGGGGGCCATCGTCCTGCGTGCCGTCATGATTCTGGCCGGTGCCTGGGTGGTGCGGGAGTTCAGCTGGATACTCTATCTGTTCGGCGTGTTCCTGGTCATCACGGGTGTGCGCATGCTTGTCGTGGCAGAAAAGGAACCTGATCTGACCCGGAATCCCGTGCTCAAATTCGCTCGTCAACATCTACGCATCATCGAGGGCGATCACGGCGAGAAATTTGCCGTGATGAAAGACGGCGTGCGCTACTTCACGCCGCTGTTTTTGGTACTGATCCTTATAGAGATATCCGATATGGTGTTCGCGGTCGATTCCATCCCAGCCATCTTCGCGATCACGACCGATCCCTTCATCGTCTTCACCTCGAACATCTTCGCCATCATGGGATTGCGGGCACTCTATTTCCTGCTTGTCGACGTGGCTGACAGGTTCCATTTGCTGAAATTCGGCCTCGCCATGGTGCTGACCTTTATTGGCGCAAAAATGTTGATCGCGCCCTGGTATCACGTTCCGGTGCAGACATCACTTGCCATAGTCGCCGTTCTGATCGGCTCTAGCGTGGTCGTCAGCCTGATCGCGACTCGCAAATCATAATTTGATCGTTGTCGCATCGCACCCATTCATTGGGATTGATCTGCATTCGAACAACAGTGTGGTGGTAACTGATGAAGCAGGTCGAATTATTTTTCAAAAGCGTCTGGCAAACAGCTTGAATGAAATCCTGCCAGCGCTTGCACCACACCGTGAGGAAACTGTGGGCGTGGTGGTCGAGTCGACGTACAACTGGTACTGGCTGGTTGATGACATGATGGATGCTGGCTATCAGGTGCATTTGGCACATCCATCAGCGCTCAAGAAATATGAGGGATTGAAATACAGTGGGGCTTTGCCGATGCCGCCTATCTTGAGCGCAAGCGGATGCAACTGGTTCGGTGCCGGACGATGCATATATTGTCGATCGAGAATATTCTGACACGTGAAACCGGCGCGCGCATGAGCAGTCGTCAAATCAAGGCGATGACCGCCGAAGGTGTTGAAGTGCTCGGGCTGAGAGATGATGTTGCGTTGGCGATGGAGTCCAATCGCTTGATTTACCAGGCGCTGCAACAACAGATTGAGGTGCTGGAAAAGCGATTGGAAGCACAGGTGAAATTACAGCCCGAATATCAGCTCATTAAAACCGTTCCCGGCATTGGCCCGATACTGGCCACCACAATCATGCTCGAAGCGGGACCGGTGAGCCGATTTGCTGAGGTGAGGAACTTCAGTTCTTACTGCCGTTGCGTGGACAGCCTGCGTGAAAGTAACGGTAAAAAGAAGGGTTCGGGTAATACCAAAAATGGTAACAAGTATCTTTCCTGGGCTTCCATGGAAGCGGCGAACTTTGCGCTGATGTTTTGCCCGGAAGCGAAGCGTTTTTACGAGCGCAAGAAGAGTCGTACCAATCGCATCGTGGCGCTCAAGTCAGTTGCCCATAAACTGGCCAGAGCCTGTTACTACATACTGCGTGAGCAGCACCCTTTTGAGGTAACGCGATGTTTTGTTTAGAGTTTGGCCGAGGGCGGTGAGCCTGGGATCGAGACTGGAGTCGCTACGGCGACAGCCACGGAAGTGTGAAACAACCTTTTGGACATGACTTGGCACCAACGTTTCTCTGGGCTGGCAAAAGCTACTAGGGCGGTCGTAGAGCATCACGACATGCTTGATCTCGATGGGTGTCTGGTGCGATTCATTTCGCAACCAACTGAATGAGAAAACGGGTGCGGTTAGGTTTGTATCAAGCAGGATGGCATGGCTTTATGCTTTGTTGTGTCGCAACCAGATTGCGATGTATTTTTTGCCATTGACTACCGGTCGACTAATGGGCGTCTCGATACCGGAATTAGCCGATAGTCTGCTTCGGTGCAGCGAAAAATTATGTTCCGCTACAAAAAATGGATGCTGGATTGCCGAAGGTCGCGACGGTCTGTTGCCGAGACTGAGCGGACCGTCGAGGTATCACAGCTGAATAACTGCTGTACATTCTAATCCGGCCTGTCATGTTCAGCATTCACGCAACTAGAACCAAGGAGACGTTGCGTTAATCTTTAACACACTGAACACTTATTGACATGTATCCCCACAATCCTTGTACATCAGTCACGCGCGTTCTCCTTGGACATAGCCCATTTTTTGTTGCTATATCTTGAATAAAAACGGTGAACTCCACAGAGTCTTTTCCCCCGAGTTCTTGGTATCGACTGGGAGCCAATGCGATACCGAAACCATCGCTTGTCCCCCCCGAAATCGAGTATTTTCCCGGAAGGTAAATTGGATTAAGCATGCAACCGCTCACAACTACAGGTACGCATAACAAAATTGCTTTCCGGAATAGTGGTGCTGCCAATGACATTCCAGTGAGGCGAGTGGTCATCAGTGTCGCGGGAAACGCCATTGTAAAAACCTCAGGTTGAATTTAGGAATAACCTACAAAATCAGTGCGATAACAGACCAGCTATGAGCAAGCAAGGAATATTGTATTCGTCGTGAATATCGATAACGGGCCGACTGCTGCCCGAGATGCATTCCACCCGCCAATGACCAATGTACTACAGACACCAGCCGTTCAAGCTCCACCCCGTGACAGTCGGCAATTGGCACACGCCAGCCAATGAAGTCACATTATTGCACGGCACCTTGCGGACATTGGCTTTTGATGCCTAAATATTTTTTAGACTGCCTGACTGTCGACCATCATCTCCAAACGAAAATAGACGAGGGACTTTCTATAAAGTCGAGCTATATTGAGGTTTTCCATCCTTGTTGATACGAGTAACCGAAACCGTGGCATCCCTCCTGTCGACAAGAATCTCAATCGCAGGACACTCGACTTCTTTCCCCTCAACAGGACGAAATATAAAAAAGGCAGCTCCATTAGACGTCTCGGACGAGTCTAAGGTCTCGATGGTTTGGCGATACGATGATCTTTGGCATGATTGACCGTATGCAGAATCTCCCAAAACTTCATAGGCATATTCCAAACAATCAGCATTGCTAATAAGTCCATAATCCGAAAAATACAAGAATCCTGCACCAAAAATTATTGAGAGCGCAACAGCAAAAAACATCAGAGGTTCTTTCACTTCGAGTGATCCTTGCGCGCAACTGGTTTCGAGTAAATTTAAGAATACTACTGGCTTATGCCAAGTTTCGTGTATGGACAGTTAATACCTGCCAAGCATAATGGCCGTTGTACTACAGACAACAGTCGCTCAAGCCCCGCCCCACGATAGTCCGCAATTGGCACATTGTACTTGTTCGGCATCTCGAATTGCCAGCACTGAAGCGGTCACTCAAAGTTAGTTGCACAAAGATGGGCTTGACCGTCGGCATTGGCCGAACTGCAGACCGTCGGTAACGATAGCATGGCCAAAACAAAACCTAAGAGTTACAGCTTACCATTACATAATTTTTACCTTATAAATCAATAGGTAAGAAAAATTACAAGTACAAAATATTGAATTGAATAAGATAATCGCAACTTATGCGTCAATTCATGTGGGAAATCGCAGCTTATGGGGTTAATTAGTTGAAACTTATGGTGTACAGTGAATTTGTAACCTATTGATTTTGTTACATACGAACTCGCAGCTTATGAGTCAACCCACACTGTTTTGTCAGATTCAACGGCGGACTATGAGGATTTGAATGTTACTCGAAGCGCACATTTTGCTGAATGAGTCCATCTGGCAAATCATGGGCATCCTGCATGAAGTAAAGCGACGCCGACTCGATATTGACTGCGAAAATCCCCCCCAATGACTTGCGGCCTGTTTGCAAATGGATCGGGGACGTAAAAAGTCTGCTGAGGCCAGCATGAGTTCTTCACCTATTGAGCCAACACAAATATGATTGAGATTTGAAGATATTGATACTCTGAATCGGGCTCGCCTCTACTGCCTCCACCGCCGATCTACCCCCTGCGCCATAAGATTATCGACCTGCGGTGCTCAACACAGGTCTTCGTATCCATCACCACGGTCAAGGTGCACGACATCAATCTGCTCGACGCGGTGATGCAGCAAGCTGGGAGTGTCGTGATTGTCGACATAGCTAAAGCATGAGGTTTAGTAGGTGAATATGAATATCCCCAGCTTTTTCTTGACCGCATTCTCGGTCGAGGAGGATACTACGGCAAAAAGAAAGCGGCTTTAACCATGCTGAAAAAAGATCCTCACAAAATACATTTTCTCTTGCATCGCAGCCTGTCCATTGCACTGCTTTTCCTGCTGTCGTATTCCTTGCCGGCTTGGTCGCTCGAACAGCCCCATGTCTTGCTGCTTAATTCCTACCACCAAGGCATGGACTGGACCGATGGCGAAACAGCCGGGGTGCGCGAGGTATTGAATCAGAGCGGACGTTTGGTTGATCTGCATGTGGAGTACATGGATACCAAGCGGCTAAACGACGAGACTCACTTCGAGAACCTGCGCCAGATGCTGGCCTACAAGTACCGCAATACCCAATTCTCTGCAGTCCTTGCAACAGACAACGATGCCTTCAACTTCTTGCGCCGTCACCGGGACGCCTTGTTCGGGCCGGTGCCTGTAGTTTTTACCGGCGTGAATTTTTATCGCGACGAGATGCTGGACGGGCTGACCGGCTATACCGGCGTGGCAGAAACCTTCGAGGGCGGCCAGACTCTGGCCATGATGAGCAAACTGCACCCCAAGGCAAAGCGGGTGGTAGTCATCATCGATGCGACTACCACGGGCAAGGCTGTCCGCAAGGAACTGGAGCCCATGTTGTCCCCCTATGTCAGCGACTTGGCGTTTGAGTTCTGGGATGATCTGAGTCTGGCTCAGTTGCCGGATCGGCTTGCCGGTTTGGAGAAGGACAGCTTGGTTCTGCTCATGCCCTATGCACGGGACAGCGCCGGCTCCTACATAACCTATCCAGATATTGCCACTCTTGTCTCTCGATATTCCCGCGTTCCGGTGTATGCCACCTGGGACTTCTACATGGGCTACGGCATTGTCGGTGGCAGACTGACCAACGCTACCGCACAAGGCCGTGCAGCGGCGAATATCCTGTTGCGTGTGCTTGCCGGTGATGATGTCGGCCACATTCCTGTCACACGGGTCGCTCCCAGTGAATTTGAGTTCGACGTTCGCGAACTGGAACGCCACGGCATCGCCTACTCCGCTCTGCCCGAAGGCAGTCGATTGCTGTTTCAGTCGTGGTATCAAAACAACTGGATATGGGTCTGGCTCGGTGGGCTGAGCGGGATGGTCACCCTCATTCTTGTCTGGGGCTGGGCAAGGAGCTATCGGCTCGAACACCGCAGCGACAGCGCCCTGCGAGTGAGCGAGGAACGTCTGCGGCTTGCGCTCGACGCCGCCAATCAGGGATGGTTCGATCTCAATGTGCAGACAGGCGAACTGACGGTCAGCCCGGAATACGCAAAGATGCTCGGCTACAACCCGGAAGATTTTCACTCGGATCTGGATAACTGGAAAAACAGTCTGCATCCTGATGATCGCGATAAAGTTCTGGAGGTATTCCGCGAATGTCTGAAAACCTGCGAGCCGCGCACGATGCAGTATCGCCGTAAAAACGCCGGTGGTGATTGGGTGTGGATCAGCTCTGTGGGCAAAGTGACGGAGTGGGACGCGCAGCACCGGCCGCTCAGGATGGTGGGTGTTCATACCGACATCACCGAGAACAAGCGTGCAGAAGATGAGCTACGCGACAACCGGACATTTCTGGACAACGTGATCGAAAACATTCCCGCAATGATTTTCGTCAAGGATGCGCGAGACCTTCGTTTCGCACGGTTTAACAAAGCCGGAGAGAAACTGCTCGGCTTTTCACGCGATGAACTGATAGGTAAAAACGATTACGACTTTTTCCCTAAGCCAGAAGCAGATTTTTTTACCGCCAAGGACAGGGACGTTCTGATAAGTGGGGTGATGATCGACATTCCGGAGGAATCTATCCGGACAAAAGATCTTGGCGTGCGGCTGCTTCATACCAAAAAAATCCCCCTGCTGGACAAGGAAGGCAAACCCGAATATCTCGTTGGCATTTCGGAAGACATCACCGAGCGCCGGCAGACGGAAGAGATGCTGCGGCAAAACGAAGAACAGATGCGCAGCCAGCTCGACGAGTTGCGCCGCTGGCAGAATGTGATGATGGAGCGAGAGGATCGCATTCTCGACCTCAAGCGAGAGGTCAACGAGCTTTTGGCTCGCCTCGACGAGCATCCGCGCTACGGCAGCGCAGCTGAAGGGGAGAATAAGCCATGATCGAGAATGTGCCGGTTTCGGATACCAGCCATCTGGTGGATGGTAAGTACGGCATCGCCGATCTGGTCGATATGGATAGTCTGCGCAAGCTCTTTGAGCGCTTCGGCCAGGCCACCGGTCTGACAATCGGTTTTCTCGATCATCCTGCGATGAATATCCTCATCGCGGTCAACTGGCGCGATATCTGCACCCGGTTTCATCGAAGCTGCGCGGTCTCGGAGGGCAATTGCATCAAGAGTAACCGCAGGCTGCTGGATGAATTGGTTTCGCCCGAGCAGACGGTCATCGAGAGGTGCGATAACGGTCTGGTGGATTGCGCTGTGCCCATCGTCATCGGTGGAAAACATATCGCCAGTCTGGCAACTGGCCAGCTTTTGCTGGAGCAGCCGGACATCGAACGCTTCAGGAAACAGTCCAGAGAATTCGGCTTTGATGAAAAGTCGTATCTGGCGGCTCTCGCGGAAGTCGATGTGGTGGACGAGAAGCGGCTCAGGGAGGCCACGGCCTTTTTAGGCGAGATGGCTCAGATGATTTCGGAGATGGGCTATGCTCGTCTCAAGCAAAAACAGGAGAGCGAAGTCAAGGAAAAAGCAGAGGCTGCACTCCGTGAGAGCGAGGCACGGGCTCGGGCGATGATCAATGCCATTCCAGACATGGTATTTCGCCTGAACCGTCAGGGCATATTCCTGGACTACAAAGCTGACACCAATGCGTTGCACTATCAGTCCGGGACATTCCTCGGCAAACAACACAGGGAGGTGTTGCCGCCAGAGTTTGTCGAATTGCTCGACCGGGAGGTACAGGCCACGCTCGATTCAGGAACAGTCCGGACGTTTGAGTACTGTCTGCCAACGCCGGGCAGGGGGCTTGTCAACTTCGAGGCCCGCATGACACCAAGCGGGACTGATGAGGTCATCGCACTGGTTCGCGACATCACAGTGCAAAAGCGGGCGGAAGATGCGCTACTGCACAGCCAGGCCACCTACCGGGGCATCCTCGACAGTCTGGATGAGGCCGTCTATGTTCAGGATGAAACCGGCACATTTATCGATGTGAACCACGGCGCGGAAAAGATGTATGGCTATACGCGGGAGGAGATGATAGGCGGATCGCCTGACATGGTAGCAGCAGAAGGAAGGAACGATCTGCAAAAGGTTATGGAGCAGTTCGGCATTGCGTTCGCAGGCACGCCGCAATCTTTCGAGTTCTGGGGCAAGCGCAAGGATGGGAGCGTCTTTCCGAAGGAAGTGCATCTCTACCCGGGGACCTATTTCGGCAAAAAGGTTGTGATTGCAATCGCCGAGGACATCACTGAACACAAGCAAGTCGAAGAATCCTTGCGCCGCTCCAAGGCAGAGACCGAGCGTCTATTGATCGAATCTGACCGGATGCGCCGAAATGCGCTATCCATGCTGGAAGACCAGCAACGGGCAGACAAGGCGGTGCGTCGTCTACTGGACGAGGCATCAGAGCGTGAATTCTTCCTGCATCAAAGCCAGCAGGTAGGCCAGATCGGCGGCTGGCGAGCTGACCCGGTGAGTAACGAGGTGGTATGGACCGAGGGCGTTTACGAGATCGTCGAAATGCCGATGGACTACAAGCCCGACCTGGAAACGGGGCTCGACTTCTATCTGCCCGATTCACGCGTTCAGGTGGTGGAAAACCTGCAACGCACACTCGCCACTGGCGAACCATTCGACGTCCAGGTGCAGGTGCGTGGTGCAAAGAGTGGTCGGGCAAAATGGACCGAGCTGCGCGGACAGGTGCATCGCAATGCCGCAGGCGACATCGACTATCTGATGGGTACGCTCCAGGACATCACTGCGCGCAAGTTAACCGAACAGGCATTACAGGCAAGTGAGCAGCGTCTCAAGGCCATCATCCAGTCCTCGCCCACCCCCCTGGCACTCAACAACGAGCAGGGCGAGATCACCTATCTGAATCCTTCCTTCGAGGCTACCTTCGGCTACACGCGGGAAGACATTCCGACTTTGGCGGATTGGTGGCTGCGCGCTTACCCGGATGCGGATTACCGCAAATGGGTGGTTGAAACATGGCAAGCGCACATTGAACAGGCAAAGCGCCGTGGCACGGCTTTCGAGCCCTTTGAGATCAAGGTTCAGGCTAAGGACGGTTCCACCCATGTCGTCATCGCTTCTGCTGCGACGATAGAGGCAAGCTACAGCGGTGAGTACCTGGTGACGCTATTCGATGTGACGGAACGCGAGCAGGCGGAAGAGGCGCTGCGACAAAGCGAAGAATTGATGCGCACCATTCTGGATAATGTCGATGCCTACATCTATTTGAAGGATGGCGCGGGACGTTACCTGTTTGCTAATCGTTCGGTGCGCGAGTTGTGGCATGCGGAACTTGCGGATGTCATCGGTTCGGGAGATGAGAAGTTCTTCGATGCCGCCACCGCCGCCAACATTTGCGCGAACGACCGGAAAGTGCTGGAGGGCGGAGAAACGCTGCATATCGAGGAAGCTAACACGATCTCAAAGACGGACAGGACGGCCACTTTTCTTACCACCAAGCTGCCGCTGCACCGGGATGATGGCGGCATCTATGCGCTGTGCGGCATTTCCACCGACATCACCGAGCGCAAGCACATGGAAGCCGCGATGCAACAGCAACTGGTGTATTCACATGCGCTGAACCGCATTTCCCGCACGCTGGTCGAACTGGGTGAATCGGATTGCATCCTTGATGACACCGTTCTCGTCATCGGTGAAACGCTGGGTGCCGACCGCGCGCTGATCTACGACATTGACTTGCGCAAGCAGCAGATCATCGGCCTCAGCGAGTGGCTGAATCCGCAACACAGCGACCTCCAGTCCACCAAGGGAACGTATCCTTTAAGCTTGTTCAGCGGCGGAGCCAGGGAAATGCAGCGCAGCCATGCCTGGTTCGCCAGCCAGCATGATTGCGTCAATCCCAGCTTGCAGGAAGACGGCTCGGGCGAATTGCTGCATGGTCAGATGCAGATCAAGAGCCTGCTCTGGTATCCGTTTTCCTTCCGCGATGATGGCTTCTACCTCCTGGTGTTGAACCAGGTCTACGCGGAGAAGGCGTGGTCAGGGGCAGAGATAGAATTCCTCGACTCCGTCAGTCAACTCGTCAGCGTCGAACTGGAAAAGATCAGTTTGATGGAGGAGCGTAAACGCGTGGAGATTGACCTGCGCATCGCCGCTATTGCCTTTGAATCGCAGGAAGGCATGCTGATCACCGATGTGCAGGGCAACATCTTGCGGGTCAATCACGCTTTCATCGAAATTACCGGATATACAGCTGAGGAGGTCTTCGGCAAGAACCCGAGTTTGTTGAAATCGGGCCGACAGGATAAGACTTTCTACCGGACGATGTGGGAGACCATTCTGACTGAGGGAAGCTGGGAAGGCGAAATCTGGAACCGGCGCAAGAACGGGGAAATATACCCCGAGCACTTGACCATTACCGCCGTCAAGAACAAGCAGGGAGTCATCACCAACTATGTGGCGGCGTTGTCCGACATCACCCGGAACAAGATGGCCGAAGAAGAGATCAAGAGTCTGGCTTTCTTTGATCCGTTGACCGGTTTACCGAATCGCCGCTTGTTGCAGGATCGCTTGCAGCAGGCGCTGACTTCCGCCGGTCGCAGCGGTAAACAGGGCGCATTGCTGTTCATCGATCTCGATAATTTCAAAGGCCTCAACGATACGTTAGGTCACGACATCGGCGACATGCTGCTGAAACAGGTGGCGCAGCGCCTGACCTCCTGTGTGCGCGAGGGCGACACGGTGGCGCGGTTGGGTGGCGACGAATTCGTGGTCATACTGGAAGATCTCTCACACAATCTGGATGCCGCAGAGCAAACAGAGTTGGTTGGAGAAAAAATTCTGGTTGAGCTAAATCTGCCCTACCAGCTTGGTGAGAACGAACATCACAGTACGCCGAGCATAGGCGCGACGCTGTTCGGCGACCATCAGAAACCATCCATCGAGAACCTGCTGAAGCAGGCCGACATCGCGATGTATCAGGCCAAGCGCGCCGGGCGCAACACGCTGCGTTTCTTCGATCCGCAGATGCAGGACACCATCAACACGCGAGCCTCGCTAGAGATCGATTTGCGCAATGCGCTGGACAAAGACCAGTTCCAGCTTTACTACCAGATCCAGACCGACCAGACCCGTCGCCCGCTGGGCGCAGAAGCGCTGCTGCGCTGGAAACATCCCGAACGAGGCATGGTGTCGCCCGCACAGTTCATCCCGCTGGCCGAAGAGTCAGGCCTGATTCTGCCTATCGGGCTATGGGTGCTGGATACGGCGTGCGCACAACTCAAAGCCTGGCAGGATCGGCCGCAGACGCACGGTCTGAAGATCGCGGTGAACGTCAGTGCAAGTCAGTTCCACCAGGCCGAGTTCATCGAACAAGTGCGCGTAGTGGTGCAGCGCCACGGCATCGATCCGCAACTGCTAAAACTTGAATTAACTGAGAGCATGCTGCAATCAGATATCGACCATACCATCGCTACCATGAATGCGCTGCGCGCGATAGGCATCCTTTTCTCTCTCGACGATTTCGGCACCGGCTACTCGTCGCTGCAATACCTGAAGCAACTGCCCATAGACCAACTCAAAATTGATCAGTCGTTTGTTCGCGACATCGAAACCGATAGTAGCGATCTGACTATCGTGCATACCATCATCGCGATGGCGCAAAGTCTGGGATTGGAGGTGATCGCGGAAGGCGTCGAAACGGAAAACCAGCACAAGCTGCTGCTTGACAAGGGGTGCATGCAATATCAGGGCTACCTGTTTGGCAAACCCATGCCGATCGAATTGTTCGAAATGCAGTTGACGCAAGGCGGGCAGGACTGTCAAACGGTATGAGGCCTGTCAATGTCGGGAAACCGCATCATAGCGGAAGTTGCAACCCAAAATGCACAATATCCGCCTCGTTTTTCGACAAGGAGCAGGATCATGAACTCAACGATTGAAATAATTTCTCCGTTGCGCCAACGCTTTCTCGATGAAATGCGGATGCGCAAACTCTCCCCCAAGACTCAGAGCGGTTATCTCCGTACCGTCAACCGGTTTTATCACTGGCTAGGACGATCGCCCGACACCGCAACCGTCGAAGATTTATGCAGGTTTCGGCATTCGATTCATGTGATCAACAAGTCCTCAATTTTCCGATCAAACTATGGAATCCGCCGTACGGATGTTTCAAATAGTGCTACAGGCAAAGGTCTGTCAAACAGATAACCTTGCATATAATCACAATGATGTCCCATGCACAGTATGTAACTTTGAGTCTCGCTCTCAACGCCTTCCGCAACGACTTTCAGCTTCAAACTATGCGCCAGACTGATCGTGGCGGCACATATGGCAACAGCATTGTCACTTGACTCCAGATTCGCAACGAAGGACTGGTCGATTTTCAACAGATCCAAAGGCAGACGACTGAGGTAGGATAGCGATGAATAACCGGTACCAAAGTCATCCAGAGAAAAACTGACCCCAGCAGACTTTAAGGTTGTCATCTTGACAATAATCCCTTCAATGTCCTGCAGCAACATACTTTCTGTCAATTCCAGCTTGAGCCGCTGCGGATTGGCACCAGTTCGCTGCAGCACGTCCTGCACCTGACTGACAAAATCATTCTGCTGAAACTGCTGTGCGCTTACATTTACAGCTACAGTAAGTTGAGCCATCAAAGGCTCGCTGGCCCATATAGCTAACTGTATGCAAGCTGTTTCCAGCACCCAGTGACCAATAGGTAGAATCAAACCAGTTTCTTCGGAGATCGGAATAAATTCTGACGGGCTGACCATGCCTCTATCAGGGTGTATCCAGCGGATCAGTGCTTCAGCACCCACCACCTTTCGATCACAGTCAACCTGCGGCTGATAATATAAAATAAATTGTTTATTTAACAAGGCATTGCGTAGATCACCTTCGAGCGAAGCACGTGCATTAATACTGCGCTGCATCTGTGGGTCAAAGAATCTTATCGAGTTTCGTCCCGCCTTCTTGGCTTGGTACATCGCAATATCGGCTTGCTTGATGACTTCATCGGAAGATAGTAGATGACCTTTAAACAGCATAATGCCGATGCTCGGTGTATTGTGATGTTCATGGGTAGAAAGTTGGTAGGGCTGATTCAGGCTGTGCAGTATTTTATTCCCGATCGCTTCGGCCTGTTCCGCAGCACTGAGTACATCTCCACTCAAGTCTTCCAGTATTACTGCAAACTCGTCCCCACCCATTCGTGCGACCGTATCGCCTTCACGCACACAGGATTCAAGTCGTTGCGCTACCTGCTGCAGAAGCAAGTCACCAACATCGTGTCCGTGCACATCGTTGAGCGCCTTAAAATTATCAAGGTCAATGATGAGCAATGCATTTTCATTATTGTTGCGCAAACTGGATGACATGGCTTGATGAAGACGATCCAGCATTAATTTTCTGTTCGGAAGCCGCGTCAGTGCATCATAGAAAGCTAAATGCTTGATTTCGTCCGTCGCATCTCTGCTTAACGTAATATCGGAAAGCGCTGCCACATAATTTATCGTCTTGCCGCGATCATCCTTTATTGCGGAAATGATAAGGTGCTCCGGATAAATTTCTCCGCTCTTACGTTTATTCCAGACTTCGCCACTCCAGGTATTTGTGGTTTCAATACACTTCCACATTCTCTGATAAAAGGTATCATTATGACGCCCAGATCTCAAGATGTTGGGTTTTTTCCCCTTTACCTCCGCGATTGAATAACCGGTGATACGTGAAAAAGCCTGGTTGACTCGAAGAATTGAGCCTGTCGCATCGGTAACCATCAGGCCTTCATGAGACTCAAAAGCAGTGGCGGCTATCTGCATCTCAATCTCAGCAGACTTTCTTGCGGTGACATCATGGAAGCTCCATACCCGACCAGCCACTACATTATCAATATATTGTGGTTTGGAATGGCGCTCTATGATTTTGCCGTCATTGAATTCAATCGTATCAAAAGAACTGGCATCGGGTGTGGAATACAATGCCATTACCTTATGCAGAAATGCACCAGCATCCTTTAGTTGATCCAAAACAAAAGTCAGCGCAGCAGTATCATTCTTTGAAGTGATGATGTCGTCGGGAATCTGCCACAGCTCGGCAAACTTATTGTTGTGCAGCACCCAGTTGTTGTTCATATCAACCACTAGGATGGCGTCATTTGTTGACTCAATGGTGGCATTCAGCAACGACAGGGATTTCGACAACTCTAACTCTGCTTGTTTGCGTTCGGTAATATCGAGCATGATGCCACTCCAAATTGCCGGTTCTTCCAGAGAAACCGGATTCGGCTGAGATGACAACTGTATCCACTTTAATTTTCCAGAAGGAGTAACTATCCTGACTTCTGCTGAAAAAAACTTACCGTACCGGTTTGCGACCACATCGTCGTCTTTAAGTCGTTGCAAGTCATCCGCATGAACCAAACGCCAAAAAAAGCCAGAATCAGCCAATAACTCGTTTTCACTTAGCTCTAATAGTTCACTGCATTTTGGGCCGACATATACAAATTTATTGGTGCCATCAGGATATAAGACATAGTCATACAGCATTGCCGGAATGGTGGCGGAGAGTCGGCGGTAATGCTGTTCAATTTCACTTGAAGAGGAGGTTGACTGGGGTGGCTGACAGATATTCATCTTCTTATTTTTGTAGTCATCTCACAATGTATTACTGATTATCAAGCCGACATTTTTTTTGTTGGATACGTGTGGTTCACTGAAGCCAGCCCACCAAGATACTATTGTTTATAGCAGGGTTATGTCAATCTTAAAACTCGACTTTTAAATCCGCTATTCTTTGATGAGGACATTGCACGCGCAGGTACGGCATCGAGAATATGAGAACAGCTGCTATCTTGCTGTTCCTTTTGCATATTGATAGTCGGCAACAATAGCTTGGCAACAAAGCTCTAAGAGTTACAGCGCACCATTACATAACTTTTACATTACAAATCAATAGGTAATAAAAATTACAAGTACAATATATCGAATTTAATAAGAAAATCGCAGCTTATGCGTCAACCGACGAACTGCATATTTCGTGAACAATATCGCCAATTTTTAACTCAAGGCAGAAACATCCGAAAACATCCGCCCGGCTCATTAGATAGCCGTATGGTGCCGTGACACGCTTGTAAACGATGGCGCAAGGCGATTTTGTGAGCCAGATACAAACCCAACCCTGTCCCCGTCCCCCGACTGGCTGTGGGTGTGCGCCCCTGTGACGCGAGCACATCTTCTGAAAAACCTTCTCCGTCGTCAACGATCGAGAACACCAGCATCTCCTCGTCCTGATAAGCCGACACACAGATCGCAGTACGCGCATGGCGGCAGGCATTATGGAGCGCATTGCTCAGTGCCAGCCGCACCAGAGCATCGTCAAAAAACGCGCAGGCCGGCGCACGATCGGTGACGACGGTAATCGTCAATGCGGGAAACAACTCGCGGTATTCGGCTGTCAGTATTGCCAAAAAATCCTCGGGGCTGACCGAATCGGTATTGACCTGCAGCAAATTTTCCGCATCCTGATAAACCAGCAGCATCTCAGACAGACGGCGCGCCGCGCCCATTACCATCGCCATTTCGTGCTGTGCATCCTTCCGTTTACCCAGACGCAATGCCAGTTCGGCCAGTTGATTTTTTACATCATGTACCACAGCGGTATATAAATCATTCATCAGATTTCCTTACGACAGCGTCAATTCAAATTCCAGCTAGCGGCTAGCCCTATCATGGCTTCAACTGTTTAAGCACCCCGTCAATTTGCTCCAGCTTCGGATTATGTGGCGACTTAATGACCAACGACTCGCGGCGAGCCAGACACATGGCCAATTTTTCCGGCGTCTGTCCGTTGCGGAGCAGATCGAGCGCCATCACCAGCGCAGCGTTGCCCAGTATCTGTAAATTATTAGGCAAACTGTCTGACGCTTCGCACAATAACTGTATCGCTTCATTGAGCTGGCCTGCCTGCGCCTTCTTCACTCCGTCGTTATTGAGCAGCACCACTTCACTCGTGCTGTTGGCGATCATGGCACTGGCCTCGGCGGTGTCCTTGCCGGCCGCCACCAGCACGTCATGCACCTTACCCTTGATCGCGGCATCTTCATGATGATTCTGCACCGCGTGACGCAGCAGGCGAATGGCATCCTCTTCGCGATTTAAAGCAAAACAGGCATCGGCCATCGCCATCACGGCATCCGCAGGCAAGTGTCCCAACTCGCCCACCTGCATCACCTTATCCAGTGCCGCCAGCGCCAGCATCTCATTGCCCGCACTGCGATGCACCCGGCTCTCGGTCGCCCCCAACAGCACACTGCTATGCGGATCGGTAAAGGTTTTCTGTGCGTCTTTGACCACTGCGAGCGCCTCGTCCGTCTTACCCTGATGCATCAGCGCACGTGACAACACCGTAAAATCATCGGCCTGACGCACCGGCGAATGCTTGTGCTTTTGTAAGGTGGCACGCATCAGCTTTTCAGCGATTTCGTGCTGCCCCGTGCTGATCGCCAGCGTAGACACCTCACGTATCCGGCTCATGGTGCCAGGCGATACCCGACCGGCGCTCTGCAACACCTCTAGCGCAGCCTTCTTATCGCCCGATTCAGCCATGAGCTTGCTCAAAAAATCATAGGCGGCCATAAACTGTGGCGTCTCATCGAGTATCTCGCGCGCCAGACGGACTGCCTCCTCCTTTTCATTGAGCAGCACCAGCGCACGCGCCAATCCCAACTTGGCCCAGGCTAACGGACGCAGAGCGATAATTTCGCGATATAAGGTTGCTGCCTGCGCTACCCGCTTATCGCGTATCAGTGCAGCACCCTTGATTTTACATAGATCGACGAAATACTTATCCTTCGCAACGAGCAGCTTGTCACATTCGACGATGACCTGAGCCCAGTTTTTCTTGTCCGAAGCGCGATCTATGGCCGTAAAATAATCCTGACGATCCAGCAATTTCTCAAGACGCGTATTGAATTGCCCGGCGGTGAAAGGTTTGAGCAGGTAATCGTCCGGCGCGCACTCGGAAGCGGTCACCACCCGTTCGTAAGATTGTTCAGCCGTGATCATCACAAAAATGGTATTGCGATGTATCAAATCACGGGTGCGCAGATATTCAAGAAATTGCTGGCCATCGGTACTATCTCCCAGCATGTAATCGCACAGAATGACGTCGTAATGGTGCTGGGAAATCCGTTCGAGCGCTTCCTTGATGGTAGACACCACATGCAGTTTTGCAAAACCAGAACTGGAAAGCGACATGCGCAATTGCGAACGCATGCCCTCCATATCGTCGATTACCAATACCCATTTATCGGAAACTTTAGTCACTGTAGCCAAATTTGCAACCCCGTTTTAATTAGACAAGAATGGCTGGCATCGCAAAAGAGGGCGATAGCCTAACACAACTCTTAAAATTGCTCCTGATAACGCGCGGTAATCGGATAGCGCCAGTCTTTGCCGTAACCGCGCTCGGTAATACGCACCCCGACCGTAGACTGGCGGCGCTTGTATTCGCTCAACTGTATCAGGCGAACCACACGGCGCACATCGGCCTCCTGATAACCACGCGCAATGATCTCAAGGACAGACAAGTTTTGCTCTACATAAAAGGCCATGATGGCATCTAGCACCTCGTAGGGCGGCAAATTATCCTGATCGGTCTGATCCGGGCGCAATTCAGCGCTGGGTGCGCGGGTAATGATGCGTTCGGGAATCACGTAGCCTAGCGTATTTCTATAACGCGACAGACGATACACCAGCATTTTACCCACATCTTTCAACACCGAAAAACCGCCAGCCATATCACCGTACAGGGTCGCATATCCTACGCTCATCTCAGATTTATTGCCGGTAGTCAGCACCAGCGAACCAAATTTGTTCGACAAGGCCATCAACAACATACCGCGAATACGAGCCTGCAAGTTCTCCTCCGTGGTATCCTCGGCGCGCCCGGCAAAGCCCGGTTGCAAGGTAGTCAGATAGCTTTGTAAAATCGGTTCGATAGAATATTCATCGTACTTCACGCCCAGCAGCCTGATCATTTCACGCGAATCATCCAGACTGATCTGCGCCGTATAGGGCGATGGCATCATCACCGCATGCACCTTGTCCGCCCCCAGCGCATCGACCGCAACCGCCAGTGTCAGCGCCGAATCTATGCCGCCGGACAGCCCCAACAACACCCCGGGGAAGCGGTTTTTACCGATGTAATCGCGTAGCCCCAGACACAGAGCGCGATAAATACTCTCGTCACCCGTTGGCAGCATTGTCAATTCGCCGGCCAACCCCGCATCGCCCGCAATCGACAGAATAGACAATTCTTCTTTAAAAACATCTAGTTGAGAGAAGATACGACCTTCCCCATCCATCCCGAACGAGCCGCCGTCAAACACCAACTCGTCCTGACCGCCGACCAGATTGGCATAAACCACCGGCATGCCTGTCTCAGCGATGCGTGCGCGCAAGGCGACGTAGCGAGCCGCTTGCTTATCGACCGAGTAAGGTGATGCATTGAGCACCAGCAATACTTGCGCACCAGCCTGATAAGCGAGTTCCGCCGCCTCCGGATGCCAGACATCTTCACAGATATTCAAACCGAAACGCACCCCGTCCAACTCAAATACACAGGGTTCACTACCCGGCGAAAAATAACGCGCCTCATCGAATACCGCATAATTCGGCAGGGCTTGCTTGAAATAGGTGGCTACAATTTTGCCATTTTGCAACAACGAGGCTGCGTTATATCGCCGTCCGTCCTGCTCATGCGGATGACCTACGATCACCGCGACATCTGAAATCCGGCTCGCCAACTCAGTCAGCGCCTCCTGACAGGCCAGATAAAAACCGGGCCGCAACAGTAAATCTTCCGGCGGGTAGCCACACAAACTCAACTCAGGCGTCAGCATGAGCCGGGCACCGTGTGCACTGGCCTGGCCGGCATAGTCGAGAATCTTAGCGGCGTTTTCCTTCAAGTCCCCCAGGACACAGTTGATTTGTGCGATTGCCAGTTTCATAGCTATACAGTCATGCTTTAAAGTGAGACATCTTATTCCAATTTGCGCTCAGATAGTCGTAAAAAAAGCGGACTGTTTCCAGCCCGCCTTTTTCAAGAGCAATCGATATTACTCAGAAACGCGTACCTGCTTGGACTCTTTGATAACCGAAGTGATTTCCACACGGCGGTTTTGTGCACGGCCAGCCTTGGTCTTGTTATCTGCAACAGGACGGGAAGCAGCTTCACCCTTGGTGGAGATACGATCCGCTGCAACACCCTTCTTAACCAGATATGCCTTGACTGAAGCTGCGCGAGACTCGGACAACTTCTGATTCAGCTTGGCAGAGCCTGTGCTGTCGGTATGGCCTGAAACCGCCAGATTAGATTCCTTGTACTTGGCAGCAAACTCAACCACTTCGTTGAGCTTCACATCGGCAGCACGCATCAATTTTGCGGAGTTGGTCGCGAAATTAGCGCCTTCGATCGTCACAGGCTTGTCAGAGAAAATCGTCTTGAAAGATTCCTTAGGTGCAACCACTGGAGCCGGTGCTGCGACAGGCGCTGGCTTAGCTTCTTCTTTAACAACTACTGCAGCAGCAACGACAGCAGGGGCAACATAAGGTGCATCGAAGTAATAATTCAGGCCGATGGTCATATTGTTGTTGTTGACTTTGATCCCGTTCGATTTGCTGGAAATCGTCGTGAATTCGCCAGCCAGACTCCAATGAGCCGCGATCTTGTATTCAACACCCAAACCCAGATGAGCACCGGAAGCCGAACCCGTCAGCGCAGTGCCGGTCATCCGAGTGGAACCATAACCTAGCTTAGCGTAAGGCAGCCATTTTCCGGAAGGCAGACCCAGCTTCAAGTCTACGCCATACACGTCAGTACCGTAATTAGCCAGAGTGCCCGGTGTGCTGGTTGCATGTGTCTTCTTCTGATTGAAATCAGCAAAGCCATCCACGCCCAACAGGAAATTACCCTTGTCCCAGTTGTAGCCGCCTTCAAAGCCGTAGGTATTTGCATTTGCCGCAGAAACCACAGGAACAGCTGAAATATCAGAACGGTTGGAACCCGCTTTAGCGCCTATCCAGCCACCGGAAAACTCACTGGCCTGTGCAACGGAAACACTCAGCAGCGCAGCCGCCAGAGCAATGGAAATTGTACTTTTTTTCATCGTCATATCCTTCATTGTTTAAGGTTTAAAATCTGTTTGGTTCAAAATTTTCTGCGCGCATTCTATCTCATTACCAGCAGCTAATCGTCTGCGTTGTAAAAATACAACGTCTCAACCCTGCGCGCACCATGGCTTTTATCTGCCCAAGCAATAAAAAATATCTCACAAAAACAATTAGTTACCTTACCACCACAGACAAAAGCCCGCTAAACACAGCCGTTTACTCTGTGACAGGCACTTTCTTTTCTTCCGTGATCACCGAGCGCACCACCACGCGACGGTTTTGCGAACGGCCGGCCGCTGTTGCATTATCTGCAATCGGCTGCTCATAGCCCAAACCCTCGATACTGATACGCTTTGCGGCAACGCCGCGTTTAACCAGTGCGGCCTTAAACGAACTGGCTCGACGCATGGACAGCTTCAGGTTGTAAGCCTTTTTCGAGGTCGCTTTACGGAAATCCGTATGACCCGAGATAGTCAGCTGCGCATCTGGATAACGCTTGGCAAACTCAGCGACATCATTCAGGGTTGTTTGGGCAGCAGGCAGTAATTTTGCCGATTTTGCATCAAAATTAACCCCGGAAAAAGTCACCGGCTTCTCTTCCAGCAAGGTTTTCCAGATCACTTCCTTAGGCTGTGGTTTAACAACTTCTGGCGCTGCAACCACAGGAGCTATCACCTTAGGAACGATGACTTTAGGTGCGACCACCTTAGCTGGAACCACCGGAACGGGTTTAGGCACTTCTTTCACCACAGGCGCTGCAATAACCGGTGCTGCAGGCGCTTTTTCAAAGTAATAATTAACACCTATCGTGAAATTATTGTTATTTGACTTTAAGCCACTGGCACTGCCTGTCATCGCAGTGTATTCACCCGCCGCGCTCCAGGACGGTGCGAATTTATATTCCACCCCCAAGCCCATATGCGTACCCGCTGCCGAACCAGTCAGACCCGCACCCGTCCACTTATTCGATCCATAGCCTACTTTAGCGTAAGGCAGCCATTTACCTTTAGGCAGCCCCAGCTTCAAATCCACACCGGACACATCGCTGCCATAGGTCGTGGTCGTACCGAAACTGTTGCCGTGAACCGCCTTTTGATTGAAATCGACGAAGCCATCGATGCCCAGCAGAACATTTTTAATATCCCAGCTGTAACCGCCTTCAAAACCATAGGTAGTCGCACTGCCGGCACTGACCCCGGTTATATCGGCGCGATTAGTTCCCGCCTTTGCGCCTATCCTGCCACCGGAAAACTCACTGGCATATCCTGCCGAAACACTGAGCAGCGCAGCGGCCAGCACTATCATCGTACTTTTTTTCATTGTATCTCCCTGATTAAATATCTGTTTAGCCGCGAGCCGGATGCGGGTGAGCGTTTTCCGCTCACCCACATCCGGCTCACTTTTTTAGCGTACCCCGCAAGGTTAATGATTATCCATGCGCTGAGCAAGTGAAAAGTAAGATCCCGCCTGAAACGGTGCGTTTTCAAGCCGAAAAAGCATTTAAAGCGCCGCAGATCGCTGGCGTCTGGCCTCGAACAGACAGATGCCGGTACTCACCGAGACATTCAGGCTCTCCACACTGCCCAGCATCGGAATGCGCACCAGCTCGTCGCAGGTCTCCATCGTCAAACGGCGCAAGCCCTCACCTTCCGCACCCAGCACAATCGCCAGGCCACCGGTGTGTTTGAAGCTGTGCAAGTCCTGCTTCGCCTCGCCAGCTGCCCCGACCACCCAGATATTTTGCTCCTTCAACTCACGCAAGGTGCGCGCCAAGTTGGTGACCGTGATGTATGGCACTGTTTCCGCCGCCCCGCACGCCACTTTTTCGACCGTCGCCGTAATGCCCACGGCGCGATCCTTAGGTGCGATCACTGCATGCACACCAAAGGCATCGGCACTGCGCAGACAAGCGCCCAGATTATGCGGATCCTGAATACCGTCCAGCACCAGCAGCAACGGCGGCTCGGTGAGCGTCTCCAGCACATCGGACAAATGCTGCACACGGCGCGCCGCATCGACGCGCGCTGCAATACCCTGATGGCGCGCACCACCCGCCATGCCGTCAAGACGAGCGCCGTCCACCGGGATCACGCGCACCCCGCTGGCTTCAGCCAGTTTGATCAGATCGCGCATGCGCGGATCCTGACGCCCTGATTGCTGGTAAATCTCCATCACGCCGTCCGGATTTTGACGTATCCGCGACGTTACCGCATGAAATCCATAAATAAGTCTTAAATCAGCCATGCTTTTTCTTCCCCTTTGTTGCTTTCTTCTTAGGCTTAGCTGTCGGTTCTACATCAACCTCAGCCACCTCTCCATGCAACACGAAATCGATCTTGGTGCTTTCCATATCCACCTTGACGACACGCACTTCGACGCGATCCCCCAGACGATAACTTTGCCCGGTGCGCTCACCCAACAGATGATGCTTGGCCGCATCGTAATGGAAGTAATCCTTACCCAGTTCGGAGATATGCACCAAACCTTCGACGTACAAGTCATCGAGCGAAACAAACATACCGAAACTGGTCACCGACGAAACAGAACCGGTAAACACGCTGCCCAGATGGTCGCGCATATAGAAACACTTCAACCACGCCTCCACATCGCGGGTCGCATCATCGGCACGACGCTCGGTCATCGAGCAGTGTATCCCTAACTCAGCCCACTTCTGCGCCGGTTTATATTGTTTACCCTGCAACACCGCCTTGATCGCTCTATGGACCAGCAAATCCGGATAACGTCTGATCGGCGAGGTAAAGTGCGCATAAGCCTCGTACCCCAGCCCGAAGTGGCCGATATTCTCAGGTTCATACTTAGCCTGACGCAAAGAGCGCAACATGACCGTCTGCAACAAACCCGCATCAGGGCGACCCTTGATTTTCTTGAGCAACTTGGAGTAATCCGCCGCCTGCGGCTCATCATCGCCCGTCAGACCTAGACCGAATTCTTTCATGAATTCGCGTAAGGCTTCCAGCTTTTCCGGTGTCGGCCCCTGATGGACACGGTACAAAACGGGATGATGATGCTCATGCAGAAATCCCGCAGCGCACACATTGGCCGCCAGCATGCACTCTTCGATCAGCTTATGTGCATCGTTGCGCACCACCGGGATGATGCGCTCTATCTTCCCCTGATCGGTGAAGATCATCTGCGTCTCAACCGTTTCAAAGTCGATCGCACCGCGCTTCTCACGCGCCTTGAGCAAACGCTGGAACAACTCGTACAAATGCTGCAGATGAGGCACGATCACCGCATTCTGACGCGCCAAGTCACCATCCGGCTCTGCCAGCATCTCGGCCACCTGAGTATAGGTCAGGCGCGCATTAGAATACATCACCGAGGGGTAGAAACGGTATTTGCCGATCTCGCCGCTATTGCTGATATGCATATCGCACACCATGCACAAGCGATCCACCTTTGGATTCAAGGAACAAAGCCCGTTGGACAACTCCTCCGGCAGCATCGGAATCACGCGACGCGGGAAATACACCGAGTTGCCGCGCAAGATCGCCTCGCGATCCAAGGCATCGTTGGTCTGCACATAGTGACTGACATCGGCTATCGCCACCACCAGACGGTAGCCACCTTTTTCCGGCGTGCAATACACGGCGTCATCAAAGTCACGCGCCGTCTCACCATCGATAGTCACCAGCGGCAGATGGCGGATATCCTCACGACCTTCCCAGTCATCCGGCGCTACCACGGGTGAAATGGATTTGGCCTGCTTCTCCGCATCATGCGGGAATTCATGCGGCAGATCGTGTTTGCGCAGCGCAATCTCGATCTCCATCCCCGGATCGGCGTAATTACCCAGCACCTGCACGATGCGACCGATAGGCTGCGCATGTTTATCAGGATGCTTGATGATTTCCAGTATCACAACTTGTCCAGCTTTAGCATCGCCCACACCACCGGAAGCCACCAGAATATCCTGAGTGATGCGGCGATTCTCGGCAACCACGAACTGAATACCGTGTTCCTCAAACAAGCGCCCCACCACTTTGTTGTTAGCGCGTTCCAGCACCTCGACGATCTTGGCTTCAGGACGACCGCGACGGTCCACGCCACCCTGACGCACCATCACCACATCACCGTTCAAGACCTGATGCATTTCCTTTTCGGACAAAAACATATCAGGACTGCCGTCTTCGGGAATCAAAAAGCCGAAGCCGTCTGGATGACCCTGCACTTTGCCCTTGACCAGATCCAGCTTGTCCATCACGCAAATGGCGCGCTTGCGATTGCGCATGATCTGACCATCGCGTTCCATCGCGCGCAATCGGCGTGAGAACAAATCTTCTTCATCGCGCTCGATGAGCAGCATATCCAGCAGCTCATCGTCACTCATAGGTGCACCCTGCTCGGTCAGAATCTGCAAAATAAATTCGCGACTCGGTAGCGGATGTTCGTATTGTTCGCGCTCGCGCTCGAGGTGAGGATCCTGCAAACGTAAATTATTTTTCTTTTTCATTGACAAATTTTCCTTTAGCTATAAAATGCGCGGCTTCAGCAAGAAACATTGCTTGCCCAGATGGCGGAATTGGTAGACGCGCACGGTTCAGGTCCGTGTGCCGTAAGGTGTGGAGGTTCGAGTCCTCTTCTGGGCACCAGATAAGTAAGGCCAGCGCAAGCTGGCCTTTTCTTTTGAGCCCAGAAAGCGAAACAACTGCTTGTTTCGCGACAGGACTCGAAGGGCATCCGGTACTACGGATGCCGGGGTCGCGCCTGCGTGACCGAGCCTCTTCTGGGCACCAGATAAGTAAGGCCAGCGCAAGCTGGCCTTTTCTTTTGAGCCCAGACAGCGAAACAACTGCTTGTGCAGCGTCTGGACTCGAAGGGCATCCGGTACTACGGATGCCGGGGTCGCGCCTGCGTGACCGAGCCTCTTCTGGGCACCAGAAACAAGTAAGAGTCCGCGAAAGCGGACTTTTTGCTTTGAGCCAAAAAAACATTGCACCAGCGCAATCTACACACTTACCAACAACTAAGACCGGGATTTCAAATACGGACAATATCGCATCAGTCAAACTCACCGGCACTTCAAAAAACGCAACCGTGCTCAATGCCCGGTTCGTGCGTATTTTTGCCAGCGATAAAATTTCCTGCATATTTAGTTCAACGTAATCTGAAATCCCGCCGCATTCTACACCATAGGCAAACCCTACCCGATTGTTTTAATGCGCTAATACACAACACCCGGACGAAAAAAAACACCGCCACCAATATCGTGACGGTGTTCAGATTCACTGCAAACAACACTAGCAGTCAAATAAAATAAATAACATATTGATTAATATAGTTATTTTTAATAAACTTGCTCAGACCATCATTAAACGCAGCCTGTCGGTTTAGGCAATCCGCCGTACTTAGTGATCGGCTTCATCGGGCCTGTCATCCAAATATCGAACAACTCTTTCTGATCCATTTCGATGAACTTGGAAAATTTCCTTATCGGCGGCACTGTACCAAAGTCCTCGACATACTCACGCGCCTTAAGGATCTGCTCCCACTTCTGGTCAGTGATTTCATAACCGTCAGCATCTGCCATGGCGCGCCCGATCTCAGGCGTCCAGTCATCCATACGCTGCAAATATCCATCTCCATCTCTCGCCGGTAAATTCATTTTAATCTCCTTTAATTTAAGTATTTTTAACTACGATCTTTGGAAATATCGCGCTGTGGTCCTGCGCCATATCCGCCACTTTCACCGCCACGCGCCGGGCAATCTGCTTGTAGATACGGGCGATATCTCCATCAGGATCCGACGCCACGGTAGGATGGCCGGAATCCGCCTGTACGCGTATACGAATATCCAGCGGCAAGCCGCCTAAGAATTCCGTGTTGTAATCCGCACACATTTTTTCCCCGCCACCCGCGCCGAAGATATGCTCTTCATGTCCGCATTTGGAACAGATATGCGTGCTCATATTCTCCACGATACCGAGGATAGTGATACCAACTTTTTCAAACATTTTCAATCCCTTACGCGCATCCAGCAAGGCGATATCCTGAGGTGTGGTGACAATCACCGCGCCCGTCACCGGCACCTTCTGTGCGAGGGTGAGCTGCACATCCCCTGTACCCGGCGGCAAATCCACCACCAGATAGTCCAAATTATCCCAGCGGGTCTGATGCAACAGTTGATCCAGCGCCTGCGTCGCCATCGGCCCGCGCCAGATCATCGGCGTGTCGTGTTCATCGATCAGATAACCGATAGACATGGATTGCAGGCCGTGATTAACCATGGGTTGCAGCGTATTGCCGTCAGCCGATTCGGGTTGACCGCTAATCCCCAGCATGGTTGGCTGCGAAGGGCCGTAGATATCCGCATCGAGTATGCCGACGCGCGCGCCTTCAGCTGCCAGAGCCAAGGCCAGATTGACCGCCGTTGTGGATTTACCCACCCCGCCCTTACCGCTGGCCACCGCGATGATGTTTTTCACCCCTTCTACCAGCTTGACACCGCGCTGCACGGCATGCGGCACCACTTTGCTGCTCACTGTCACGCTGATAACACCCGCCTCAGGAAAGGCCGCTTTGAGATGCGTTTCTACCATGACGCGAATTTCATTCCAGACACTCTTAGCCGGGTAACCCAGTAAAATATCCAGAGACAGATTGTTAGCAACTATTTGTATATTTTTGACTGACTTGCCGGTGACAAAGTCTTTTTTGGTATTCGGGTCTATCAGATTTTTCAGCGCGGTTTGTACGCCGATTTCAGTCATACTCATTACGAACTCCTGTGACTATACGTTAGAATGCGGGATACAACCCGAGCAATTTGGTTGGTTATTATTATAATCTAAATAATCATTACGTTGCGCGCAAAATTAAATTTTGCAAAAACCTAGCGTCGTTCAACAAGCGAAGCTCGGTAACGGTAACTTGTTTTGGAAGCGTGGACAATTTGCATAAAGGGGAATTGCTCCAGCTCGCCATAGTTCCTTTTAGCTTGCAATATCAATTCAGCAACATCACTCACATCAACACAGCCCGATAAAACCTGTTGCAAGCCCTTCAAGCCACCACATTGCATGCGCATCTCCTGTGCATGCGGCAGAGGCCCGTCTATATGCGCCCGCCCCAGTGCAAAGGTAAAATTCTGACGAAACGCATCGCGTAAAGAAACACACACTGACTGGGAAACTGCCGAATGACAGCCCAACACGACACGCTCGGCAATTTGACGTGAATTTTGCTGCGAACACGCGACACACCCCGACAACAAAGCCTTTTCGAAAGGACAAAGGCACGGCGTTGACGCGAGTACCTGACGATAAGCATGCTCATCCATCCGGCAAAGCCTTAATCGTCACCCAACTCAGGCTGCACTTCTCGCACCTCGTTCAACATATCTTCCGCATGCAACTCGGTCTCGGCAAAAAACATCTTGATATTGTAGCTGGCCTCCGCTGGCATCTCGCTGCGCAACACTTTAACGCGACTGGACGCATCGCGATATTTTTCATGCTGTTCCAACTTATGCAAAGTACGGATAGGACGTTCAGAGATTTTATAAATAAAGTAAGGCATCAACATCCTTTTAACGCGAATAGAAAAAAATTAATCAGTGCGATTTAGCCAGCGGCTTCAAAAAGGTGACGACATTGACACCAGGTGCATTCTTGGTTGCACAACTGCCCTCTTCCACCCCGGCATCGCGCTCCGCCTCATGCAAGCGGTTGATCACATCCACATAATGCTTCTGCTTGACCATCATCAGTGCGGTAAATCCACCCTCATTGCGCGCCAGCACATCCGCACCGGCCTTGAGCAAGGTCTCAACCACGCCGATCTCGCCATAACCTGCCGCCAGCATCAAAGGACGCACGCCAAATCCGATGGCAGCCTCTACATCTGCACCGTGTGCGATCAAATACTCCGCCACATCGGGGAAACCGCAATCCCGCTCCGCGTTGTATACAGACTTCATCAGGGGCGACCAACCTCGCTCATCCCGCGCATTCACGCTGGCACCGCTGTTGACCAGCAGTTCTACCATAGGTAAATTACCTGTAGCGGCCGCCAGCATCAACAGGGTCGAATCCTCCGCATCGCGCGCCTCCACATTCCCGCCCGCATCAAGCAGCAGCTTCGCCTTATCGACTTCACCCGAAATAACAGCGCTAATCAATTCCAAAGTCATCGTCTACTCCTGTAAAAAAGTTTAAACAGATTCAATTAATCCACGACGACAATATATCGCAAAAAAGCTCACAAAACCAGACCAAATCAGTCGGATTTTGTGAGCTTTTATTGTAAGAAGTTGCCAGAAACATGACACGTTACCTATATGTTTCTGACAACCCGACCTTGATTACTTCAATCTGGCCCAGATGCGATTTTTCATCACATACAACAATGAGGTCAACACTAACAGATAGCCCATCACGTAATACCCCAGACGAAACCGTTCCTGCTCGTGAGGGTCCGATGCCCAGTTAAGGAAGGAGACGATATCTCTCGCCTTGGCAGCGATTTCCGCACGCTGAGCCGGCTCTGTTGCGCTGCTGATGCCCAGCGGGTCCGGCATCTTGCTTGCCGGGAATACATGATTACCCGTTACACCATCAGCCCCGGTGTAATAACCCATCAGATAACTGTACATATAGTTATTCCCGCCGTCACGGGCTTTAGCCATCAGACTCAACTCGGGCGGAATCGTCCCAAAAGAGGCCATAGCCGCATCATCAGGCATCATGCCCATCACAGGTGAATCAATCGTCCAGTCACCCTGCCATTCTTTCACCTTAGCCTTATCAAAACCGAGACCAACCAGATCCTGATACTTGATGTACTTGAGTGAGTGGCAACCATGACAGCTTTCCATGAATGCCTCTACCCCGCGCTTAACAGCAGGATTACTTGGATCTACCTGAATTTTCTCCAGCTTGACGCCTTCATTGGCACCCGCCAGGGACGCCACGCAGCACAATGCCAACGCTAATAATTGCTTTTTCATGCTCACTTTCCTCCTGATTTCTTCTGGGCAATTTGCAGTTCTTCACTGGCAATCAAGGCCTCAACCTGAGCGGGTAAACCACGATTTCTAAGCCACTTCTCTTCTATCTTGGACGTAAAGGGAAGAATAAAGAAGATACCAAAATACACCACGCTGGCAATCTGGCCGATCACGATAGTCTGATCAGTCGGCGGTACATAGCCGATATAACCCAGAATCATCATATCGATAATGAACAGATAGAACTGCAAGCGATAGATAGGACGATACAGCGCGCCTCCGGGTATCTTCGAGCGATCAAGGAACGGCATGAAGGCGAACAACATGACCGACAACCCCATCGCTACCACACCACCTACCATATTAGGCACCGATCGCAAGATTGCATAGAACGGCAGGAAGTACCATTCAGGAACGATGTGATTCGGCGTCTGCATAGGATTAGCCGGAATATTGTTGGCCGGTTCAATCAGCAGATTAGGGAAGAACAACGCAAAGCCGAAGTAAACCATCAGAAACACGCCCAGACCGTACAGATCCTTGATGGTGAAGTAAGGATGGAAAGGAATGTTGTCCTTGTCAGCCAGATCAATACCGCTCGGGTTACTGCTCTTGACCATATGCAGCGCAATCAGATGCACCATCACCGCGCCGATGATGACAAACGGAAGCAAATAATGCAGGGCAAAGAAGCGAGTCAGCGTTTCATCGCCAACGGTGTAGTCACCACGCAGCCATACCACCACCTGATCGCCGATAAATGGCGTGGCGCGGAACAGATTGGTAATGACGGTCGCGCCCCAGAAGGACATCTGACCCCATGGCAACAAATAACCCATGAATGCAGTGCCCATCAACAGCAACAGCAAGCCCTGACCTGTCCACCACAGCAATTCGCGCGGCGCACGATACGAACCGTAGTACAAGGTGCGCGCCATGTGGATAAAAATCACCAGAAAGAACGCCGATGCACCGGTCGAGTGCATATAGCGCAACAGCCAGCCGTAGTTGACGTCGCGCATGATGTGTTGAATCGAATTAAACGATTGAGCCACGTCTGCTTTGTAGTGCATCGCCAGAAAAATTCCGGTTAACACCTGAAGTACCAGCACGATACCGGCCAGCGAGCCGAAGTTCCACCAGTAACTTAAATTTCGCGGTGTCGGGTACTCACTCAAATCGTGTTTCACAAAACTGGTGAGGGGGAAACGCCTGTCCACCCATTGCATGATTTTATTGCTCATCGTCGTCTCCTATGCTTCGCCAATAACGAGTTTGTCTGCCGCAGAAAAATGGTACGGCGGCACTTCCAGATTTTTGCCCGCAGGACCGCGAACCACGCGACCGCTATAGTCATACTGACTACCGTGGCAATGACAGGTCCAGCCTTCACCTTCCAGATTCGGCACACAACCCATATGGGTACATACACCAATGACCACCAACCACTCAGCCTGTTTAACACGCTGCTGATCATCGACAGGATCCAGCACGCCCTTAGAAGCGACAGCCAGCTTAATCTGCTCTTCTGTGCGGCGCAACACGAATACCGGCTTTCCCTGCCACGCTACCGTGCGCATATGTCCGGGATCCATCCCTGCAAGATCTACTTCAGTGGTTGCCTTAGCCAGCAGATCCGCACTCGGATTCATGCTGGTGACAAAAGGAACCGTTGCCGCTGCGACACCGACCCCACCCACGACCGTAGTCACTTTAAACAAGAAATCGCGACGACCTACATCACCTAATGCTTCATCATGTGCCATATTTACTCTCCCGCTCTTAGTTAATCAGAATATTAATCACTTCTAATATAGTACCCGAAATCGACCTAAAAAAGGCAACTCTCTCGGTAATGTTTTTTCAGCAAACAGCTCAATTTACAACTACTACTTAAAAATCTCCCTATACAGACCACGCCCCTCGACAAACTGGCGGCGAACTATTTTAACGGCTCAACAAAAACACGAGATTTAGGCATTCCGGCCGCTATAAAAAACTGCTCGGCAGCACATACCGCTGATTCAGGCCCTGCCAGATAAACATCACCATGTAGCAGTTCAGGCTGTGTTCCAACCCACGCACCGAGCATATTCTGCGTCAAATCGGCACGTTTCCATCCTGAAGACTGTAAATCAAACCCGGCAATCTGTTCTGTGTATTGAAAATTATCCAGCGCATCCGCCCAGGCGCGTCCCACATTCGACATATAGATTTGCTGCTGATTAGAGCCAATCCAGTGCAAATGAATGTGCGCAGTATCTAATGACATCGCATGTTCCACAAGACTTTTAATTGGAGCAAAACCATGATCGAATGAAATAAAATACATGGAGCGCGCCGATTGATCGTGCAGTATAAACTCACCCAGCGGACCTTCGAGCACAACCTCATCACCCGCCTTCAAGCGGTCGAACACATACTCTGAAAATAAATTTCCTGACAAATAATGCAAATGAAACAATATATTACGATCATCGCATGGACAGCTTGCGATGGACAGCTCGGCGGTATAAGACGAGCCGACTCGCAACATCACTCGTTGACCCGCCAGAAATCTCAGGCGCTGACTGCGCGGCGTTTGCAAATGCAGCAATAGCACATTGCCGGACAACTGTTCCAGCGACTTCACTTTGGCTGTAATCTGCTGCAAGGGAATATCCTGAACACTGTCAGCAACGGTCGCCTCCAGCACCACATCGCTGATAGCCGTGTTACTGCACATCAAGACACAACCCTGACTTTTTTCAGAATCAGACAGTGCAAAATCGTGATGGCGCGTTTTCTTGACCCGCCCCGACACCACCTTAGCCTTACACAACCCACAGTTGCCACCACTGCATCCGTAATTGAGGGAAATTCCGGCTCGCATGGCGGCTTCGAGCAGCGTATCCTGGCCATCGACCAGAAAATCCTGATTACCCGGCAGCACAGTGACATGTGCCGACATCACACGCAACATACCATTCCTGACCGCCAGAGGATTACTAAAACCAGGTTCCATCGCCGACTCAACCTCCCCCTTCAACCACAATTTCAAAGCACCGGGCGCTCCTTGCTGAGGTCCTGATTCGTCCAGCAGATCCCATAAGCGGTTGAGCAGGCCGCTAAATTGTTTCACTTGCGCCTGACTGCCAGCCAGTGCGGTGCTCAACTCAGTTATCCGTTCAGCCAGCACTTCCGCATCCGGCAGCGCGCGCTCGAAAACGCGTTTACCGAACGCGCGTTCCTTGATTTGCAGCACCCGAGCCAGCTCGGCATTCTCTTCCAGTTGCGCATCAGGAAAGCAGGCAAGCAACGCATCAGCCGAAACCATCCCGTCAAAAGAAGACATTTCTCCAGACTGTATCTTCATCTGCAACACAGTGCGGTTGACGCCAACCAATCTGGCAGCACGCGTCAGGCTCAACATCTCTCTCATTGCATGACCCGATCAGGCAGGCGGGAGATTATTTTTGTACTGTATGCTGCAATGCATCCCGGATGGCATCTGGCGTTTTCATGATATTCATGAAGCTGTTCTTGCCCATCATGCTCAGATCAGGGAAATTGATTGCGATACGGAAACGGGCGTACAGCGCATAAACCTTGTTGCCAGACACCAGCACCTCATAGGGCAGATGCGCAGTCGATTTGACATCGTGAAAGTCGATTTCCTTCATGATGAACTGGTCATCCATGTATTTTTGCGCATCGCTCTTCATACTCACGCCAAACAAGGTTTCCTGTTTGCCCGGTACATCGACGCGAAATACCTTAGCAACACCATTCTTGTTCGCCGACAATTTTTCATCGACTGACTTAACCGCCTCATCGTAGCTGCCGTACTCGGCCAACAGACTAGGCTCGTCGAAATATTCCATACCGACCATATAGTGATACTTGCGCGCAGCAGCAGCTGTCATGCCCTTAGCCGCACCAAACTCTTCCACCTTGCCCAGCGCCGTATTAAGATTGCCCGCCACGCCGCTTAAGTCACCCTTCATACGATACGCATTCGCCATGTACACGGGACTTGTATAACTGACCTGTACCTCGTCTTTGACTTTGGTGATCGCCACCCGTTGCACCACACCGAAACCGCCGTGCTCTGAGGCCGCCGCATTCTTCTTCAGCTCATCATTGGTGACGATCAACAGCGTCGCATCGACATAAGGCGAGTAGTTACCCACCACCGAAAATCCGGCTGCCGAGAGCGCCGATTTGGCCTGTTCTGTTTTTTCTGCCACCGTACCCGCGCCTTTAGAACCCAGCACGAATGGCTTTAACATCACACTGTCCGCCATGGCATTGCTCATACCCAGCACAAACAACGCAGACAAACATAATTTTTTCAGTGCCATTTCGATATCTCCCGTAAGACTTAAGTTAAATGGATAAATGATGCAAAGATCAGAGCGGATTCGGATGAAACCAGGCCAACTTTTCTCTCAAGGTGACCACGCCGCCGACTATGATCAGCGTCGGCGCCTGTGGCTTTTCGCGCTCGGCAATCGCAGGCAAGGTGGCCAGCGTGCCGGTAATCACGCGCTGATTTTGGGTCGTACCCTGCTGGACAATGGCGATCGGCGTCGTGTCCGGCATACCGTGTTTCACCAGTTCAGCACAGAGAATTTCCAAACCGTGCAAACCCATATAAACAACCACGGTTTGTTTAGGGCGCGCTAACGCATCCCAATCCAGATTCATCGTACCGTCTTTCAAGTGCCCGGTGACAAACATGCAAGACTGAGCATAATCGCGATGCGTCAGTGGAATACCCGCATAAGAGGCAACCCCTGAGGCGGCAGTAATACCGGGCACGACCTGAAATGGGATATTTTCCGCTGCCAGCGTTTCGATTTCTTCACCGCCCCGACCAAAGATAAATGGATCGCCGCCCTTCAGACGCAACACGCGCTTACCTTCTTTAGCCAAAGTCACCAGCAACTGATTGATATCTTCCTGACGCATGGTATGGTCATCGCGCTTTTTACCGACAAAAATGCGCGTCGCGTCGCGGCGTGTCATTTCGACGATCGGTTTTGAGACCAGATTATCGTAAACCACTACATCGGCCTTTTGCATCAGACGCAGGGCGCGGAAGGTCAGCAAATCAGGATCCCCGGGACCGGCTCCCACCAGGAACACCTCGCCTCGCGCGATATTGTCCTCATCCGCCATCAACTGTTCGAGCAGCGTTTCGGCGCTCACCTCATCTCCTGTCAACACCTTCTCAGCGATCACGCCTTCGAGCGCATTTTCCCAAAAGATACGGCGTTTAGCCGGATTGGTGACACGTGTCTTAACCACTTCGCGGAAACGTTCGGCAAAGGCAACCAGTCGGCTGTAACTCTGCGGAATCATGGTCTCCAGCTTGCCGCGCAGCATGCGGGCTAATACCGGCGATGAGCCACCGCTGGAAAAAGCCACAATCAGCGGCGAACGATCCAGGATAGACGGCATGATAAAACTGCACAATTTAGGGTCGTCGACCACGTTCACCGGAATGTTGCGCGCACGCGCCAGTTCCGACACCATGGTGTTCACCGTGCGATTGTCGGTCGCGGCGACAATGAGCGTCACCCCCTCCAGATGCGACTCATCGAAGCGGGCCAACACCGGTGTGACACCCGGATGTTTGGCCAGCGCATCGTCAATCTCAGGTGCGACCACCAGCACCTTAGCACCGGCATCCAGCAACACACCGGCCTTACGCGTAGCGACCTCGCCACCGCCCACCACGAGACAGTGTTTATCCTTAATATTCAGGAAGATAGGCAAAAAATCCATTATGCTTGAACCGCTTTGAGAATTAAGGGAATCAGCGCCTCGGGCAACTTGATCTTGCCAGCCAGGGCAAAGGCGTGCGCCTCTTCCGACATCTTGTTCCAGGTTTTTTTAATAATCAGGATCCACTTGGCTTCATCGTACTCGGGATGACTGGTAGCGAAAGCGACCATGTAATGTTCGATAAACACCAGATCCACCACATCTTCCATCATTTGCGTTTCGGGATTGGTTTTCAAGCCCTTCTTGCTGACGATGGTCTTGACGCGCTCTATCATCTCCTCGTCGTAGCCGACTGATTTCATCAGATTTCCGGCAGTTTCGGCGTGGAATTTGTATAAACCAGTGCGCCACAGCATATAGCCTGGCTTATCCATAGGAAAGTCACTGCGCGGGCTTTTCCAGCGCTGGATGTGCTGGGCACGTACCGCCAGCTTGACCGCTTCGGAGGCATCAGGGGCATAGCGCTCCTGCATGTCGGTCATACGCTGCGCATACAACAACTCTTTAGGATATTCGCGGCCGTCAGCCACTTCCTTGTTAGGATCTTCTGAATTTGCCTGATCAAAGGCCGCAATGGCGGCGAGATAGCGTTCTGTCATAATGTTAGCTCACTGATATTAGTAGATACGGATAATTGTTTATGTTGCCTGATAAAGACGACGAAGCGTGTGGCCCAATAGCAACTGCCTATGGTACGCAAATGCGTATAAGAGGCGAGCAGATTATGAATGATAAACCCGTCTCGCTCACCGTCGATGCCATAGCCACGTTTGACATGGTAAGCGAAACGTGAGTTTTCTGGCAGATTTTCAAGACTCGAATAGTGAAATTCATGCGCAAGGATAGTAAATTGATTTTCTCGTTTGCCTCCTCGCCCGCCTGCGAGAGAGGATTGTGCTGAGGGGATCACAACAGCATTAGGACGCGGCCAGGGATGCGCGTCCTCTTCTATAAGCTGCACATAACCGCGCCCGACAGGCTTGTTGTGCATGATCACATCGCCCGGAATAGCACCGACCATCTGATAAGTCTGCCCTTCATAAGCGATGCTGCGTGACAGATACATCAAACCGCCACATTCAGCATAGGCCGGCAGGCCGTTTTCGATGGCAGACATGATATCGGCGCGCAGACTGACATTAGCTTCCAGTTCCACGGCACAAGTCTCGGGAAAACCGCCGCCGATATACAAGCCATCGACATCAGGCAGTTTATCGTCCTGTAACGCATCGAAAGGCACTAATTCTGCACCGGCATCGACCAGCGCATCCAGGTCATCCGCGTAATAAAAACCGAATGCACGGTCGCGTGCAATGGCGATGCGGACTTTTTCGCCACAAGGCAAGGGAGTTTGCCTAACAGCGTGAGGGATGGAGAGTTTTGCCTTCTGCGACAAAGCCAGCAATGCATCAAGGTTGACTTGATCTGCTATTGCCTCACCGATTTGTTTGATTTTTGCCGCTGCGACATGGGACTCATTGCTGGGCATCAACCCCAGATGGCGCTCTTCTATGCTAAGTCGCTCATCGTGATGGATAGCACCGATCACCTTGACGTCGGTGTAATGCTCGATCACCGCGCGCAGCTTGGCTTCATGGCGCGAGCCGCCCAGATTGTTGAGTATCACACCGGCGATATTGATGTCTCGATCGAAAGCCTGATAGCCCAAAATCAGCGGCGCAATTCCTCTCGTCATGCCGCGCGCGTCGATCACCAGCATCACCGGCAGATCGAGCAGCTTGGCCAGCGCCGCGTTGCTGTTGCTGCCGTCTAGCGCTAACCCGTCGTACAGGCCTTTGTTGCCTTCGACCAGATTGATTTGAGATTGGTGACGCATGAATGTAGCGACGATCTCGTCGTTTTCCATCATGTAGGGATCTAAGTTGCGACAGGGATGACCCGACGCCAACCCTAACCACATCGGATCGATGTAATCGGGTCCCTTTTTGAAAGGTTGCACCGCCAGTCCGCGTGCGGATAACGCCGCACACAGACCGATGCTGACCATGGTTTTTCCCGATGACTTGTGCGCTGCGGTAATCAACATCCGGCAACCGCTTTCAGGGGAAGTACTGACTGTTTGTATCATTACTGTAACCGATTGAATTAATTAAAAATCCTGCCAGCCGATTACGTCAAGTCAGATTGCTGCTAGTGAAACTTTTTAGTATCTTCGTGTGGCACGAAATTAAGCATACGAATTCCGATCGCCGTGATCAGGAAGGCAACGGCCACCCCTCCGCTACCCAGCAATACTTCAGGAAGCGAAGGATGATACAAACCGATTACTCCGTCACCGAACGTGCTCTTCACTTCGAACCCTGGGAAAATCGACAACGGGAAAGCCTGACCGCCGATGATGAATACATACAAAAGTGCAAAGCCGCCCAAGACTATCAGTAACGAGGCTAAATTAACCTGAGAGGACTTACCGAAACCCGGCAGATAGATCAGGGCAAGCGGTAAAACATTACCGATCAGCACATATCCTGCCCAGAACAACATAGGATAAATTCCGCCATCAGAGAGAATAAAGCGTTCAAAATCAGTCTGACGGGCAAAATACAGATTGGTCAGGTGGTAAGCGGCAACAAAGTACAGTGCTGCGATGACGAATACACCCAGCAGATTTTTCATACGCTTCTGTACGTAATCATCCAGCACCTTGTCGTTCCAGGCGTAGATAGCTGACTGCACGATGTGAAATACCGCCAGACCCCAGGCAAAAGAAATCACGATAAACATAGGCGGCAAGATTGCCGTGCCGTATGCCTGACGTGCAACCAGGAAAGAGAAGATCACACCGGTACCGGTGGTCAACACGAAACGCCATACGAATACAAAGAAACCGGCCGGTTTGGACCATGGCTTCATACGACCTTCCATCATGGTCCAAAGGTACACGGCCACTGCGCCGAACATGCCCGAGTACAGCACGATATTCCAGGCAAACACAGACGTCGGATTGAAGTTGGTCGCCGCCACTATCAAACGATCGGGGCGTCCCAGATCCAGCATCAACACCGTCAAACCACCGGCCAGCATGGCGATAGACAATAGACCAGCGAGTGGTGCACGCGCCTTGTAGGCCGGTTTATTGAAGACCGAACCGATGGACGACACGTTCAGCACACCCGAGGCCGCGACGATCATAAAGATCGCGAAGACATGCGGAATTCCCCAGACAATCTCGTTGTTCATCCCGGTGATGATGTGACCGTGTTCCTCCATCAGATGAACGGAGTACAAGCCTGCCAATACGACCAAGCCAGCCAGCGCAACCAGCGCATAGAACAGGCGATTTCTAAACAGCACTGCTGAATGTATATACATGTTATAACCCTTGGTAGCGGACGCCGGGATTGAGTCTCAAATCGGCACGCACCTGTACGGACGCAACTGTGCGTACCTTTTTGGCGATTTCACTGTCCGGATCGTTGAGATTGCCGAACAAGATGGCTTTATTTGCGCAGGCATCGGCACAAGCGGGTTGCAAGCCCTGATCGACGCGATGCACACACATCGTGCAACTCTCAACCGTGCCCTTACCGCGCGGCACATCAGGATTTTGATCCGTCAGTGCCTCGTGGACAAATGAACGTGCCTTGTAAGGACATGCCATGATGCAGTAGCGACAACCGATACAACGGTGTTTATCCACCAGCACAATGCCGTCTGCGCGCTTAAAGGAAGCCGTGGTCGGACACACATCGACGCAAGGCGGATTTTCACAATGCTGGCACATCATAGGCAGAGACAATTGACGTCCACCCGCAATTTCCTTGATTTCTATCTTGCGTATCCACTGCGAGTCAGTCGACGCTACGCCACCTGACAAACCATTTTCCTTGTTACAAGCCGTCACGCAATCATTGCAACCCTCGGCGCAATTGGACGTATCGATCAACATCCCCCAGCGCACCTTGGCTGATGCGCCCTCAGTACTTCCATTGGCCATACCGTACAGCAGTATGCCAGGCGCAATAGCCACAGCAGCCACCCCTGCGGAGGACTTAAGAAATTGTCTGCGATTTAAGGTGTTATCAGTCATTTTGCATTCCTTTGCAGCCAGGCACTCTTGCGCACACCTGAATGGCATTCGAAACAATCAATTTTGACGGCTTCGAATCGGTGACAAGCGACGCAAAAACTGTCTTCACGCGCGATCACGCTGTCATCTTTGGTGCTGGCATGACACTCAATGCAGTTTTTCAGGCTGTATTTACCCGTACGGATACCCTGACGCGTGGTTTCATCACGCTGATGGCGCAGTAAATGCATGTGATTTTTCCGCATATACTGCGGGTCTTCAACACACTGACCACCCTTGCCGATATCCAGCTTAGGCGTACTTTCCGCTGCCTGCGCAGTAAAGCACAGGAAGAAGACGGCGAGGATGGTTAACAGTCTGAACATAGCGTGCCTTATTCCCCGAGGCCCATCTGAATATACCCGGTCGGACATACATCCGCACAGATATGACAGCCGATGCATTTATCGTAGTCCGTCATCACATAACGTCCGGTAGTTGCCTCAGTCTTCTTGACACGAGATACTGCAGTTTGTGGACAATACATCACGCAGTTATCACATTCAAAACACATCCCGCAACTCATGCAACGCTTGGCTTCGGCCACGGCCTGAGCCTGAACCAGCGCAACCAGACGTTCATCAAAGTTATTCAGCGCAGTTTCCTTGTCCAATGTAATGATGTCGCGTTGATTGCGCGGCACATAGGAGAAGTGGCCCAGGAACAACTTGTCATGAGGAATCACATAACGCTCAGAACGATTGTCGAAGTTGTGCACCGCACCCTTAGACTTGTCTGTTCCGCGCATCGGATCATTTACCTGCTTGATTTCAATGCCTTTTTCAGCCATCTTGCGCATCAGATCAAACTGATGGGCATCGATCTTGGGACGCTTTTCCAGATCACGGCCATTCAAGAAACAATCGATACCGTCAGCCGCGATAGAACCGTGGCCGATTGCTGTCGTCAACAGATGCGGCTTGATGATGTCGCCGCCGGCAAACACGCCGGACTGACCTGCGACCAGATAGTTCTTATCTGTCGAGACCATACCCTTGCCGTTGTTGAATTCCTCAAGTCCGGTGAAATCAACCGCCTGACCGATCGCAGAGACAATCAGATCAGCCGGGATATCTTCTTCGCTGCCTTCGATGTTCTTGATTTCCAGACGCTGTCCGATCATCTTGGCTTCGCAACGCATCACGCGCAACGCGGTAGCACGACCATCTGCACCGCGTACGATGCCGATCGGCACTAAAGAACCGCGAATATCGATCCCTTCGGCCTGAGCCTGTTCGATTTCGTGCTTGTTAGCCTGCATCTTGTCGATATTGAATACCGAGGTCAGCGTGACATCCGCGCCCTGCTTAGCAGAGATATCCGCCACGTCGTGCGCCATACGGCCGGCAATCGCGGATTCTGCATCGGTAGGATGAGCATGTTGAATATGTCCCAGACGACGGGCGACAGTAGCCACGTCGATCGACGTATCACCGCCGCCGACTACTACTACACGCTTACCGACATGCTGCAAACGACCGTCATTGAACGCTTTCAAGAATGCCGTCGCGGTTACGACGTTAGCTGCTTCGGAGTCCGCCGTCGGCAGTGCTCGACCGGCTTGCGCGCCCATGCCTAAGAATACTGCGTCGAAATCTTTACGGATTTGCTCCATCGATACATCGGTGCCGACGCGGCAACTCAACTTTGTCTTCACGCCCAGATTGATGATGCGGGCAATTTCAGCATCCAGTACATCGCGTGGTGTACGGAAACCGGGAATACCGTAGCGCATCATGCCGCCTAGGTGTTCATGATCATCAAAAATGGTGACTTCGTGCCCCTTCAGTGTCAACTGATATGCACAAGACAAACCGGCAGGACCGCCGCCCAAAATCGCAACCTTCTTACCGGTAGGTGCAGCCTTGCTGACGAAGGTCAGATTGTTTGCAATCGCATACTCGCCCAGGAAATGCTCGACGGAATTGATACCGACATGATCTTCGACTTCGTTACGGTTACAACCTGACTCACAAGGTGCGGGGCACACACGTCCCATCACGGAAGGGAACGGATTCGCTTCTGTCAGGCGACGCCATGCGTATTCCTGCCATGGCATAGAAGGTTTACCATCGGCGCCGACTGGCGGCTTTTCGGTACCGCGAACGATACCCAGATAACCGCGTATATCCTCACCGGCAGGACAGCTGCCCTGGCAAGGCGGAGTAGATTGAATATAAGTTGGGCACTTGTACGAATAGCTGGACTGGAAAATCTGTTGATTCCAGCGGCGCACTTTATTGTCGCCATCCTTGTATCGGCGGAACGTAAGCTTTTGCGGTACTTCGGTAATTGCTGACATATCGTTCTATCTCCAAATAAATGATTACTTGTCGCCCAGCCGGATCGCGTTACTGACCAGCTGATGCACACCGCCCACCATCCGGCGGTCGAAACCGTAGATGGGCATGATCTTGGTAAATTGCGCCTTACAGATCGCGCAAATGGTTGCCATAAAGTTAACGCTGTGTTCATCCACTACATTTTGCAGTACTTCCATACGCGGCAAGGCACCCTTAACACGCAATTCCAGCAAATCATCGGTCAACAGCCCCCCGCCGCCACCGCAGCAAAAGGTCTTTTCGCGGGTAGTCGCAGGATTCATCTCAACGAAATTATTCGCCACGGCACGGATGATGTTGCGCGGAATTTCAAACTGACCACCGGCGTAATTTCCCATGCGCGAACCGCGTGCCACATTGCAAGAATCGTGGAAGGTGATGATATGTTTGTCGTTCTTTTCCTTATCGAAGGTCAAACGCTCATCCTGTATCATGTCCCAGGTAAATTCACAGATGTGTGACGGTTGCTTATAACGGTGATCCAATTGTTTTTGCAGCATCTGGGCAAAGCGATCGTTCGCATCCGCGCCATCACCAATCCCGGTTAAGGTATTGAGAAAACTGTAGGCGACGCGCCAGGCATGACCGCATTCACCGATCACGATGCGCTTGACACCTAATTCCAGCGCCGCCGTACGTATCCGCATGGCAATGGCGCGCAACTGATCGTAATTACCGATAAACATCCCGAAATTACCCGCTTCCGATGACATGGAAGACAAGGTCCAACTGGTTCCGGTCGCATGGAAAACCTTGGCGTAACCGATCAGACTGTCGATATGCGGTTCGGCGAAAAAGTCAGCCGATGGCGTAATCAATAAGACTTCCGCTCCCTTTACATCCATCGGGAAGCGCACATCGATACCGGTCGCATCCTTGACGTCTTCTTCCAGACCTTCCAGCGTGTCCGCCAGCGCGGGGCCGGGTAATCCCAAATTATTGCCGATGCGATGCACTTTACCGATGATTTCATTGGAATATTTCTGACCGTAACCGACCGAATCCAATATTTCGCGCGCAGCCATGGTGACTTCTGCGGTATCGATACCGTAAGGGCAAAACACCGAACAGCGGCGGCACTCAGAACACTGCCAGAAATAGGTATACCACTCGTCCAGCACTTCTTTTGTCAGATCCCGTGCACCGACCAGCGCGGGAAACATCTTGCCCGGCAGGGTAAAGTAACGACGATACACACTGCGCATCAGATCCTGACGTGCAACCGGCATATTCTTCGGATCTTGCGTACCGATAAAGTAATGACACTTATCGGAACAGGCGCCGCAATGCACGCAGGCATCCATAAACACGCGCAGGGAACGGTATTTACCAAGCAACTCGCCCATCTTGGCGATCGCCTTGTCGTGCCAGTCTTCAACCAACTGACCGGGAAACCCGATCGCGGTCTGAATTTTATCGTTCGCGACGAAGGATCTGACATTTTCCATCGCCCCGGGCTTCAACGCAGGGATGATGGGAATGATGCGATAAGCTGGTGCTACGATATCCGCCATACTATTTCTCCGATTCGAATTTAGCAGCCCAAGCAGCGATATGGCGCTTTTCTCTCGGGTTGTCGGTCTGATTGCGGGTGGGTGAAAAAAACACTCCTGGTGCGTGCAAGAGTTTGCTGATAGGGAGGATCACCAGAAGTGCGGAAACGAGAAACAAATGTATATACAGCGCAAAACTGGCTGGCAGGGATTGAATATTCAGGTGCATCAATCCCAGAAAGAAATTTTTGACACCGACCACATCGGTGTGCACCGCGAATGTCATCAACAGGCCGGATGCAGCGATGCAGATAAACAATACCAGCATCAGATGATCGGACAGCGTGGAGATGTAGCGGATACGCTCGACAAACAGACGGCGCGCCCACAATCCGCACAGACCCAGCAGCATAGTGATTCCAGCGTACATGCCAAACGGTTGGATCAGAGCAACCCAGCCCCAAACCGGTTCAGTAAAATAACGCAGATGACGCATAATCACCAAAGCAAAACTGGCGTGAAACAACCAACCCATAGACCAGGTCCACAGATTGGCCTTAAACAGACTCTCAAAAAATACCACTTCACGCGTCATACGCAACACCACCCCGGTTTTGGTAACAGGAGCAGGTGTTGTCGGTATCAACAGCGGTGACGGTGTATTGGCATACAAACGTATGCGTTGCAGCAACCCCACGACAAACACCAAGGTCGCAAGATAAAACAGTATGGCGAACAGAGTATTCATTGCGGGGCTATTTCCTAAAAGTTAAACGCAGCCGGTAGGCTTAGGCAGACCAGCGATTTTGCACGCTTGCTTACCAGGACCATACGGGAACAGACCGTACAGGTATTCGCTATTGCCCTTGTCAGCGCCCAGCTTTTTGCCGATAGCCTTGGTCAATACGCGTACAGCTGGTGCGATTTGATATTCTTCGAAGTATTCACGCAGGAAATTAACCACTTCCCAGTGTTGATCCGTCATTGCAATGCTTTCAGTCTTGGCGATGTAATCCGCAACTTCTGGATTCCACTCACCCAGATCTGTCAAATAACCTTCTTCATCAGTTTCGTAAGATCTGCCGCCCACTTCAATACTTGACATACTCGTTCTCCTTAATAATCAATTAATTACAGCCAGGATTGGCAATTTTTGTTGCTGACCGTCAATTCGACGAAACCAGCATAATCCACAGGTGTTACCCCATCCATGAGTCTATCAGCAAGACCGCGCGCTTCCAAATCAGGCTTTAACACATAAACCTGCAGGCCGGCCATGGACTCACGAAGTTTAGACTCGAATGCGTTACCGGTTGTGGCCGCATAAACAGCATCTTCGATCAACAAGATGCTGCCGGTCGTAGCAACTCTCAAGCAACTATCCAGCGAGCTATTGGACAAGGGTGATTTATTGATGATATGTAACATTGCTTCCCCTCAGAAACTCAGAACGGCATCTTGTTGATCCATCAACTCACCCATCTCGGCGCGGCCCAGAACGGTGACATCGACCAGCAAATCGTCTTCAGTCAAACCGCGTGCTTCGAGTGATTCTTTCTCAACGTACAGTTTTTCGATGTCATAACCTTCCAGCGCACGATAGGTAGGCGAGAAGTTCTTGATCTCGATACCCTTGGTTTGCTGACCCTTTTTCAACTGATAAACGCCATCGTCAAGAAAGGCCAGAGAAACATCCTGATCGAAAGCCGCCGTAATCAACACCACTTCCAGCGATTCCAGTGCATAGATCGTGCCGTAAGGTGCCTTGCGGTTAACGAACATGAATTTTTTTACATTACCTGAACTCATCTCGCCTCCTCAATCGCCGAAGGTGATCAATCGATCACACTTGATACCGGCTTCAACCAATTGTCCCAAACCCGAGATACGGAAACCCTGCGCCAGGTTCTCTTCCTGAATACCGCGACGCAAGGCGGCAGCAACACACACCACCAGATCCACTTTGTGCTCCTCGGCCAGCTTGGTCCAGCGCGCTACAACGTTACGGTCATCCTGAGGCGGCGCCGTCAGTTTGCTCGCATTGTTAACACCGTCATGGTAGAAAAACACGCGCCACACTTCGTGACCGCCCGCAATCGCAGCCTTGGCAAACTGATAGGCTGTATCGCTGGACTGGTGCTGGTATGGACCTTCGTTAATTACGATTCCAAACTTCATGGCTACTCTTCCCTGTTAGAAACGAATATGAGTCGAAGCGTTCAGGTTGTAACGCGAACCACGCCAGTCATCGATCAGATACTTGGTGAACGGCAGACCAGTCTTTTCGAAGAAACGCGGCCAGCCGATACGATCGATCCAATCCGCAATACGCTCCCATGGACGCGCATCATCTTTGTACACAGTCAGAATATTCTTCACAGCAGCAGCCACTTCAGGCCAGCGCGGTGCATTGTTAGGCAAACCGGAAGCAACCATCTTCATGAACGTAGGCTTGCCACGTGCATTAGAGTTCTTACCGCCGACCCAGATCGCCAGTTTCGAATACTCAGGATCGTTGATCTGCATTGGTGGGCATGGAGGGTAGCAAGCACCGCAGCACATACACTTAGATTCATCGATTTCCAGTGAAGGCTTACCGTTCACCATAGCAGGGCGAATCGCCGCAACCGGGCAACGTGCAACCACCGCCGGACGCTCACACACGTTAGCTACCAGCTCGTGATTGATCACAGGCGGCTTAGTGTGCTGAACGATGATCGCGATGTCAGCCTGACCGCCGCAATTGATTTCGCAGCATGAAGTCGACAAGTGAACACGGTTAGGCATTTCTTCGCGCTTGAATTCGACGATCAGCTCATCCATCAGCGACTTGACCACACCAGATGCATCCGTACCAGGAATGTCGCAATGCAACCATCCTTGAGTGTGTGCGATCATGGTGATCGAGTTACCTGTACCACCGACCGGGAAGCCATGCTTCTCCAGTTCAGCGATCATTGGAGCGACCTTCGCTTCGTCAGAGACGATAAATTCGATGTTAGAACGAATCGTGAAACGTACACGACCTTCAGCGAAGTTATCCGCGATATCGCACAACAAACGAATTGTGTAGACATCCATCTGGCGCGCCGTACCGGCACGAACCGTCCATACCTCATCGCCGCTGTTAGCAACGTGGTGCAATACGCCCGGACGTGGACGATCGTGGTAACGCCAGTCACCGTAGTTCTTCAACAGCGTCGGATGCAGATATTGCTTGTTATCCGGAACACCTGTCTCTTTTGGCTTACGCATTTGTGGCTTAGTAACTGCTTGATTCATCTTCTATCTCCTCAGGCGGCTTGCTTCTTGGCATTAATCTTAGCAACTTCGTCATCCCATCCATCCGTACGAACATACGGATTCATGCGTGGCGAACTTACCATGGCTGGATCTACATCGATTTCCATGGCATCCAGGAAATTAGCCAAACCAATACGCTCGATCATTTCACCGGTACGCTCATGTTCCAGTGCATTTTCTGCAAAAAACTCGATCGTGCGCTGTGCGAAATCAACCAGTTTTTCAACATTTTCTTCGGTATCGAGTTTGATGAAAGGAATAACCACCGTACCCATCAATCCACCGATCTTCAGATGGCTCTTACCACCGATCAGAACTGTTGCACCCTTGTCAGTTCCGGTCGCCAGCGCGCCTGTCATAACATTGATACAGTGCATACAACGTACGCAATCCTGATTGTTGATTTCAACGGCATGTGTATCGCTGACCGCTACGCTGGAGATATGCTCGCCAGCCTTGATCTTGCCAATTTCTTTAACCTGGAAAGTCTTGGTCGGGCAACGCGCAACCACGTCATTTACCAGTTCATCCATACCGTGCTTAGCAAACCACTTCTTCGCCAGACCTTCATCGGTGCGGATGTTATCGCGCCATGTACCGATCACAGCCATGTCTGCACGCTGCACAGAGTCCATACAGTCATTCGGGCAACCGGAGAACTTGAACTTAAATTTGTATGGCAGCGATGGACGGTGAATATCGTCCAGGAAGGTGTTCAACACGGAACGATGTGCACGCGCCTCGTCGTAGCATGACTGCTCGCAACGCGCAGCACCCACGCAAGACATGGAAGTACGTACAGCAGGACCCGCGCCACCCAGATCGAAACCCAACTCATTGATTTCATCAAAGGCTTTTTGAACGTTTTCAGTCGTCGCACCCTGGAACATGATATCGCCGGATTGACCGTGAAACGCAATCAGACCTGAACCGTGCTGATCCCAGATATCGCAGAACTTACGCAGGATAGCGGTATCGTAGTGCATACCTGGGGGCGGCATCACGCGGATAGTATGAAACTCAGCGGCATCTTTAAACACCGGCTGACCAGCCTCATCCTTCAGTTCGGTAAAGCGAGGAATAACACCACCGCCGTAGCCGTACACACCAACCGTACCACCCTTCCAGTAACCCTTACGGTTCTTGTAAGAAGTTTCCAGCTGACCCAAAAGATCAACTACGTAATCTTTTTCCTTTGCAAGTTCCTTAAGGCCAGTTACAAAACTAGGCCATTCGCCTTTTTCCAGCTCATCGAGATTCGGGGTGTCATGCAGCTTTTTCGCCATGATGTCTTCCTTTTCGTTGCTTTGCCCCAACCGGGGCAACTATTTAATAACCCGGCTAAGACGGGAACCTGTGATACCTTTGGGGTGAGTCGCGTAATAACCAGCGCATCCCATCGCTCAAAATATGCCGCCATTGTACGTGCTAGCGCCACTCACACCATCACCCTGAGCGGGTATTTTTTATAACCCTTTAGGGTAGGTATTCCTACCCCATACTAGTATTTGAACTTACGCACTTTAAGCACTAGACTCACAACTTACATTTCGGTCATGCATTTTGATCTAAACTACCACGGTCTATAATCCAAACTTGTTACCCATGTCTGAGATAATCCCGCTACACAGCTTTAAAGTTCCATTGGGTGGTCAGGAAATTGACCTGCAGCAAATTGTCCACGTGGAAGGCGGCATGAGTCTGATGCGCATACGCATACGCGAGGCTAGGCGTTTTACGATTTTCGATATCGATCCTGCCACCGCACGCCTTTGGGCGTCCGCGATGACAGAGTGGGCTGACGGACAAGACAACAAATGAGCCATACCGCGACCAACATCATCGATCTTGTTTTTGATTTGGAAGGCCAGATGCTCACGGCAGACTATCCGTTCGAGTTGTGGGATACCCTGTGCCAGCTGGTACCGGCGCTGTCAGCCCATCCGAATATCGGTGTACTGCCCCTGCGCAGCATCGAGCAGAGCGTGACCGCCTCGTTACCCAAACGCGCCAAACTAGTGTTGCGCATACCCTCTGATTTGGCCGACACCGCCGCAGCTTTATCAGGCCGGCAATTGAATGTTTCGGGCAACCAACTCAAGCTGGGCGTGTGTAAGCATCGCGCCATTAAATATTACCCTACCATACACGCTCAACTGGTGACGGGTGACGCCGATGAAATGCGCTTTATCAATGAAATCAATCAACAGTTTACGCAAATGGGTATTTCCGGCAAGATTATCTGCGGCAAGCGGCACACGCTGAGTGGCCCTGCACAGCAAATCAACGGCTATAGTCTGGTATTACATGATTTAACACCGGAAGCGTCCATGAAGCTGCAACACCACGGATTGGGCGAATCACGTCAGTTTGGTTGCGGAATTTTTGTACCTTACAAAGTTATTTCCAGTCTGGAATAACGTAAGTTTTTTTATTTATTTTTTTACGGAGAGGAATGAAATGGGATATCTGATCGGCGGCACTGAAGTGGAATGCAATGATGACGGTTTTTTACTTGAAGCGGATTTTAGCGACGAGGCGGTGGAAGTGATTGCCGCAGCCGAAAATCTTGAATTAACCCCCAAGCACTGGGAAATCATCAACTTCATGCGTGAGGAATATCGTGAAAACGGTGCAACCCCGAATTTCCGCAATATGCTCAAGGCCGTGAATGAATTCTGGCCAGAAGCTGACAGCAAGGCACTCTACGACCTGTTCCCACTGGGACCTGCCAAACAAGCAGCCAAAGTAGCCGGCTTGCCCCAGCCATTAGGTAAGGGCGGGTATTAATCATTCCTCAACCAACGGGACACACCATATGAGCCAAAATACTATACACGCCAACGTCAAACTGGATATGCGCGGCTTGAGCTGTCCGGCTCCGCTGCTGGGTGCAAAGCGCCTGGTCAAGGACCTGCAGGATGAGCAAATTCTGCTCTTGATCTCCGATTGTCCAGGCACGAAGGATGACCTATTCTCGTGGGCTGAACAAACCGACAATCAGGTAGTTAAAACCGAACCGATGACGGATGGCGGTACGGGTTTTTATATCATGAAGGGCAAAGGGATCGAACTGGCGGCTAACGTGATTCTGGATATCCGTGGCGTTGTGTGCCCCGGCCCGATTGTTGAAGCCAAAAAACTGTTGAACGGTATGAATAGCGGCGAAATCCTGAAACTGGTGAGCAATTGCCCCGGGATACAGACTGACATCATCGGATGGTCTGATATGACTGGCGTTAAAATCATCAGCACCGTCAGTATCGGCGCGGGTGAATTTGAGTTTTTCCTGCAAAAAGCCTGACCCGGTGACAATCTGACATGCGCATCAAAAGCAATTGGTATCAAAGTGGGCGATCAAAGTCTCCGCAAGAAATTGCCGATGCGCTGTCGTTTGTTGCCTGGCGTATCGGCGACAACGTACTCAAGCAGACACGTCTGGCCCATTTCTCCATCGACGTAGGGGAGGAATACTTCCTGTTCTTGAGTGAAGTGCTGGTATTTCTGGTGCAGGTAGCCGATCGGATCGCCTATCGCCAGTTTTTACCGGACGGCCGCATCGAATTCACGACCACTTTAGCGAACCGACTGGCAGAGACCTATGCTGAAAACCAGAGTCGATTGCTAGGCGGAACGATCGCTGAATGCAAACAGCAGTTTATCGACAAGCTGAATCAGCGCGCGGATGAATATGCTGAATTTAGCTACACCGAGTCCGGCCCCGAATTTGCCTTTCTGCGCTATCTGGCTTATTGCATCGCTTCACACATGGGCGAGCGCGACAGCATCTGGATCACCGACCAGATGATGAGCATAGAAGCACCGGAAGCGGTCAAGATGCTGGAGAAAACCATGCGCGATTTATCCAGCACCGAACTGCGCAAGCCGCGCCCGGTTCGCCCCGCGCGAGCAAGACCAGCACAAGCCATTGATTAACATGGCAAATCCATTTGACCTTGAGGATAATGACGCCTACCTGCGCTGGCGGGAGGGTAAATTATCCTGTGCACCGCGCAGCATCGAAGATCTGATCATTCACGTTCGCGACCCGCGCGCGCTGCTTCCCTCAGAGCACGAAGCATTGAGTCAGCGCATCCGTAACTGCAATATGGCAATCTATGCCAGTCCGGTGAAAATTGCAGACACCCAGATTCCCCGTCTGCTCGGCAAACAGTTTGGACTCGAACATCTCGATGCCAACTGGCTGGCTGATGGTGACGGGATTTCTGAAATTCGCGTGTTCGACAAGGGAACGCGCCAGCAATATATTCCATATACCGATCGGCCGATTAAATGGCATACGGACGGTTACTACAACCCGCCTGAACGAGATATCCTCGGCATGGTTTTACATTGTGTGCATCGCGCGGGGCAAGGCGGCGAAAACCGCCTCATGGATCATGAAATGGCCTATTTACGGCTGCGCGATGCGAACCCGGACTATATCCGCGTCCTCTCCAGCGCGAACGCCATGACCATTCCTGAACGCACCGATGAACACGGTGTGGCGCGCGCCGCACAGTCCGGCCCGGTATTTTCGGTACGGAACGGGCAGCTCCACATGAGATATACCGCCCGAACCCGCAGCATAGTATGGCACCCGGATACGCTCGCCGCTGTTAAACAGCTTGAAATGATCTTAGCCTCAGACAACGAACATATCTATCGTGGCACCCTGGAATCGGGCATGGGACTGTTGTGCAACAATGTACTGCATGACAGAGAGGCTTTTATCGATGACGCCACCCACCCTCGCCTCTTGTATCGCGCGCGCTTCTTGGATAGGATAAGCGCGCTTTTACCTGATTAACCCCTTTATCAATTAAAGACGGGAAATACCATGACCAATCGCGCGGAGGCCTCTTCGATACTCGGACGGTTAAAACTGTCCTTTTTGGGTTTCGGCCTGTCCATGGGTATGGTCTTCCCCTTCTACGCCAATTTCTTCGTGGTCTGGAAAGAAGGTATGCTGCTCTGGTTCTGCGTCGGCTGTGTTGTGTCCGGCATCACCATCGGCCTGTTCAACTACAAGCTCATCGAATGGCAGTTAATCAGCAAACTCAAACTCGTCGCTTTAGCCTCCGCACGCATAGGTAAAGGCGATCTGCGTGAAGGCTGCGGCGTGCGCAGCATGGATACGGTAGGCGAAATCACCGAAGGCTTTGACGCCATGACCAACAGTTTAAGATCTACCCTGAGCGACATGGCGCAATCGGCCAACTCGGTCGACAGCGCCGCCAAAGAGATCGTCACCGCCATGTCATCCTTAGGCGATAACATGAACGAATACCATACCAATGCACATGAAATCATCAAGGTCGTGCATGGCATGGCGGATGAGGCAGAAAGCATCTTGTCATTGTCAGGAGATGCGGGAAATAGCGCCGCCTCCGCCGACGAACTGGTGTGCAACGGCGTCCTGCATGTACAGGCAACCGAACAGGCGATTTCAGCCCTCGATGCCGCCAGCGGGAAAATTTCGGCGAATGCCGCCAGCCTTAAATCCAGCGCAAAAGAAGTCGAGGCCGCCATCGCCGACATCCGCGCCATTGCCGATCAGACCAATCTGCTCGCACTCAATGCAGCCATCGAAGCCGCACGCGCAGGCGAACAAGGTCGCGGCTTTGCCGTGGTGGCAGATGAGGTCAGAAAGCTCTCCGAACAGGCGGCTCAGGCTACCCGCCGTATCGACACGGTACTGCAACGGGTCAGCTTAGATGTCGCTTCAACGGTGCTGCTTTCAGATGAAAATGCCAACGCGGTGAGAGTCGGCCTGGAAGCTTCACGCCATTCTTCGGAAACCTTTGTGCAGATTGAAAAAGCCACCTCAGACATGAAGCGCACCGTCGAAGCCGTCCGCGATGCGGCCGATGACCAGCAGATGCTGGTCGGCATTGTATTGGCGCGCATCGCGGAAAATGAAACCAACACCGACAAAGTCACCAGCTACACCAACAAATGCCTCTCAGATGCACAGCGCATGGTCGCAGCAGCAGGACATTTGAACGCCATCGCCATGAAGTTCGATGTTTGACAGGTTCTCTGCTCGATACAGAAGTAACTGTCATGCGACCCTCCAGCACCCGGTTCGTCATGCCTTATTTATCCTGTTGATGCACAGCCCTCAACCGCCACATCGTGCCGGGTGGCAATCCTAATCGGGTTGATATACACTCCACACGAGATCTCCGGTGTCGTTTCTTATCAATCAAGTTGGCATAATCAAGGGAAATGTTATGGAAAGCGTAGTAATCGTTGCAGCAGCAAGAACTGCCGTTGGCAAATTTGGCGGCGCATTTGGTAATGTTTCTGCGGTCGATTTGGGCGCGACCGTGATACGCGATTTGCTGTCGCGTACCGGAGTGACCGGCGATCAGGTTGATGAGGTAATTTTAGGTCAGGTACTGACTTCAGGTTCAGGACAAAACCCGGCACGCCAGTCTGTCATTAAGGCGGGCTTACCGCATGATGTGCCGGCGATGACCATCAATATGGTGTGTGGTTCCAGTCTCAAGGCGATCATGCTGGGCGCGCAGGCGATCAAGAGCGGCGATGCTGCCGTCGTGATCGCCGGCGGACAGGAAAGCATGAGTATGTCGCCTCATGTATTGAGTGGTTCACGCAACGGTTTACGTATGGGCGATGGCAAGCTGATCGACAGTATGATCGTGGATGGTTTGTGGGATGTCTACAACGACTACCACATGGGTGTGACGGCTGAAAATGTCGCCAAGCAATACGGCATCACCCGCGCTGAGCAGGATGAATTTGCTTGCGCCTCGCAGAACAAAGCCGAGGCTGCGCAGAAATCCGGTAAGTTTACCGATGAAATCGCGCCTCACACCATCAAAGGCAAAAAGGGCGACACCGTGGTCGATGCGGATGAATATCCACGTCACGGCACAACACTCGATATGCTCTCCGGCTTGCGTCCGGCTTTCGATAAAGCGGGTTCGGTCACGGCGGGTAACGCATCCGGCATCAACGATGGCGCAGCGATGCTGATGCTGATGTCAGGTTCTAAAGCGAAAGAACTCGGTTTGACGCCACTGGCTACGATCAAGGCTTACGCAGCAACCGGGATTGATCCCAGCGTGATGGGGTTGGGCCCGATTTCAGCCAGTCGCCTCTGTCTGGAAAAAGCCGATTGGAGCGCCGAAGATCTGGATCTGATGGAAATCAACGAGGCTTTTGCGGCTCAGGCGATCGCGGTTAACCGTGAAATGGCCTGGGACACATCGAAAATCAACGTCAATGGCGGCGCGATCGCGATAGGTCACCCGATCGGTGCGAGCGGTGCGCGTGTGCTGGTTTCTCTGGTGCATGAAATGGCGCGTCGCGATGCGAAAAAAGGTCTGGCCTCCTTGTGTATCGGTGGCGGCATGGGTGTTGCGCTGGCGATCGAACGATAGTATTGAGCAAGGGGGTGTATTTACACCCCCTGCATGGTTTTACCTCGCCTCCATCACCACTCACGTCGGCTTCATCAACCATCCCCCTGACCTGCGATTAAAGACCTAACTGTCGTGTTCACAAGGAAACAGGAAAACTCACCAGAGTCTTCCTGTTTACACCGCATGATAGCTTACTAGCTCAAGACTTACGGAACGGGTTGTGCGACGGCATTCTGATCAAGATTGACGGCGGTTTGCGCCAGCAACCGGCTGTTCGCCGTCGCCTGATTGCCAAAATTTATCGCAGTCTTAGACAGCACCACCCCTTCAATGTGTGCGGTAGCGCCCAGCGTTACGGCACCTGACGTCTGCCAGAACACATTTTTGGCGCGCGCGCCGCCACTGAGAAATACATTGGTATTCGCGGCGGTGGTCAGTGTTCCGCTAATCTGGAAAATCCAGACATCATCAGGGCCACCTGCCAGCGTGAGGTTAGTGCCAAATGGCAAGGTAACGGCGCTACCCCAGGTGTAAGTTCCGGGCGGCAACGTTAATCCGCTCAGCGATCCGCCGCCGACATTCAAGAACGCAGCACCGACAGCGGCAGTCCGGCCAAAAGCATCGTTGTAGGCGGCATTCATGTCCGCAGCGGCTGTCGTTACATAAGCCGGAGTGGGGTTGGCATAATCAAAAGCATAGACTTTTCCGCTGACTTGCGCCGACGTGGAAAATGCACTTGCGGCGGGCAAGGTTAACGCCCAGGGACCGGTGATCGCCGTAGATGTCACGCCAGGCCCCACCCCCATGTCTCCGGCAATGACCGCCGGCGTGGTGGCATTGGCAATCCCGGTAAGTGCGAAAATCGTGTAATTTCCAGCGCTGCCAAGTTCAACGGGCGCTTGTTCAGTTAACGCCACCCCGTTGGTTTTGAACCCCCATACCACCGCATTCGCCATGGCCATGCCGCCCGCGTTCAGCGCCGCAGTCGAAACAGTGACGGTATAAAATGTATTCGGCATCAGAGCGGCGACAGTCGGTGTAAAGGTCGCGGCAGTATTCGTGGCATTGATGACCACACTACCGGGCACATTAGTACCGGCGACCGTTTCCTTGAGCGTAAAAACACCCGGGGTTGTGATGGTTGCCGGGTTCATCGTCTGGCTGAAGTTTGCGGTCAGCAGCTTACCCGTCACCACATTAGCCGAACCCGTCCATTGATTGGTACTGGTCGCCACGTTGATCGCACCATTGCTCGGGTTAGCCGAGTTTACGGTAGGATCAGTGGTAGAAGCGCCCGGCGTTCCGGCCACTCCCGGAAAAACACTGGTTACCGCAGCCGCCCCCGTGGTAAAAGTCCACACCTTGTTGGCCGCCATCAGGTTTCCGGCCAAATCTGCGACTGTCGTGCTTATCGTCACCGTATATAAACTGCTGGCAGGCAACGTTGCTGCCGGCGTAAAGGTCGCGACTTTAGAGCCCAGCAGATAGGTGACCGCCCCTACTACCGCCCCGCCCCCTGCTGTCGTGTTTGCTACCGTGAAGCTGGTTGCCGTGATACTCGCCGGATCCATGTTTTCACTAAAAGAAGCTGACACCATGGTGTTGGTTGCGACACCAGTCACACCGTCAACGGGAACCGTCAAAGCGACGCTCGGCGGCGCTGTGTCTGCCGCAATTCCGGTAGTAAATTTCCACACATAGTTACCCGCCAGCGCGACACCGCTTGCATCGCGCACCCCGGTGGTCACGGTTACCGTGCATTGCGTCGACGCTGGAAGATTGGCTACGGGTAGCGATAATGTTGCGACATTACCCGCCGCCAGATAACTGACAACGCCACCGGCAACCGGTGCAGCCGGACAAGACAGAGTGAAATTCGCTGAGGTCAACGTGACAGAATCCATCGTGTTGCTGAAAGCAGCCGTTATCTTTTTGATATTGACTGGCACACCTGTTGCATCAGCGAGCGGGACCACAGCGACCACGGTGGGACTTGGAGCTGTTACGCCCAAACTACTGCCCGGCGCGGGGGCTGACACACCAGATGCACCACTTCCGCCGCATCCTGCAAATAATGCGACTAATCCAAACAGCAACGAGGCTATCAACCACTGTACCGGTCTGCTCAACCATTCAAGCTTTTTCATTTTATTCTCCGCATTTTGTTTAAAAAGAACCGGTCCGATCCGCTAGTTACCGTGAATCTCAATCAGGTCAGGCCGTTAAAGGTGAATCAACCGATACTGCGCAAGATTCCAGCCCTACTCTCTTTATCCGGCTTTTGAGGTCGCGACTCTGTGCGCTAAAGCACATAGAAAAAACGATTTACCATCAGCCTGTAGGTTGGCGAGTTTAGGCATAAAGATCGATTGTCTTAAACCGGACAGTGATCAGGATGAAAGTTATAAGAGCTAGCTTCCAACCAACTACAAACATTTGCGTTAATTCATGCGCCTATGTGCGGCAGCGCACAGCAGAACAGTTTTGAAACCGTGACACTCGGCCATCTAATCTGAGTCTGCCAACATCATGAAAACCTCAAAAAAATTATTATTGAATGCCCTTGCACTCACCATCTTGTGCAACACAGCGATGGCGGACGACACTAACCGTGCAGGTTATCTGCTGGACAGCCGGGGTGCGTTAGTCAGGACTCCTGCCGGCTTGTGCATACACACCGGTTACTGGACACCGGCCATGGCGATCGCTGAATGCGAGGGGACGCCGGTTAAAAAAGCAGTACCGGTGGCGGAGGTGGATTCGACGCCGCCTATCGCCGCGCCTAGCCTGCCCGTTACAGTCAGGCGCGTGGTTTATACGCCTTACACACTGCAAACTGAAACGCTGTTTGCCTATAACAAAGCCGAAATCAGCGCCGAGGGCAAACAGCAAATCAATGACGGGATCATCGGCATGATGAAGAAATATCCCAATGACGGCGAAGTGAAAATAACCGGTCACGCCGACCGCATCGGCAGCGAAGAATACAACCTGGCGCTCTCCCAACGCCGTGCCGATGCAGTGGCTGGCTATCTGGTTGCACAGGGAATCGATGAAAAACGCATCACCACCGTTGCCAAAGGCGAATCGGAACCTGTGGTTGCCTGCGACAAGATCAAAGGTCGTGCCCATCATATGAATCTGAAATTGATACGCTGTCTGCAACCCAACCGGCGCATCGTGCTCAACCTCAAAGGACAGAGCAGCCAGTAAATTGTGACTCAACCGGGGAGAGTTAACATGGAAAACTTATTATTCGGCGCCGTCATGCTGGTTGCCACGCTATCCCCGCCGGCCCAAGCCGCCGATGTTGGCGTATCGCTGAGCATTGGCCAACCGGGTTTCTACGGACGTCTCGATATGGGCGACTACCCTCCCCCGCAGTTACTTTATCGTCAACCGAGAATGATCGAACGAAGTGACATACATCGCGCACCGGTTTATCTGCGCGTACCACCGGGTCATGCAAGAAACTGGCGACGTCATTGCAGAGACTATAACGCCTGCGATGAGCAAGTCTACTTCGTGCAGGAAAACTGGTATCAGCGTGAATATGTACCACGCTATCAGGCAGAGCATCGCGACCGGAAAAGAAACGACAAGCATGACCGTCACGACAGCAATAAGCATCACAGACATGAAAACCATCAATAAGGAGCGCATCATGCTAAGAGATACATTCCACGCCAACCGTCAGGAAAGACTGTCAGACGCCGGTGTGACAGGACAAAAAAATTATGCACTCGCATGGATAAAGGCGGCACGGTCAGAGATGACCCAACAATCCGCTGCGGATACAGCCGTCCCCATGTGCGCCAGCACGCATAACCTCACCGCTTATCGTGTTATAAGTAGCAAACCGATTCAGAAAACGATCTTTTAGCTTCCTGATTTGTTGTGACATCCGTCAATCGCAGCTTCACCGGACGAAAACATGGCCGCATTGTTACCCACGCCGCACGATCCCAGGCAAAATCAGCTGATCGCCTCATTCTCTCAGGAGGTATTCGAGCGCATTCATCCTCATCTGGAACTGGTTGCCATGCCGCTCGGTGAAATCATTTATGAATCAGGCAGAAAATTGAACTATGTTTATTTTCCGACCAGCGCAATCGTCTCTTTGCATTACATCATGGAAAACGGCGCAATGGCCGAAATTGCCGGCATAGGTCGCGAGGGGGTGCATGGCATCTCGCTTTTTATGGGAGAAAATTCCACCACCAGTCGCGCCGCCGTCTATTCGGGGGGGCATGGCTACCGGATACAGGCCAGATTGATCATGGAAGAGTTCAATCGCGCAGGGCAAGTGATGCGAGTACTGCTGCGCTACACTCAGGCACTGATTTCTCATATTTCCCAAACAGCGGTGTGCAATCGCCATCATTCGGTTGAACAGCAATTGTGTCGCTTGTTATTGCAGACGCTGGATCGCCTGCCCGGCAACGAACTGACCATGACGCAGGAACTGATCGCAGGCATGCTGGGCGTGCGCCGCGAAGGCATCACCGAAACAGCCGGCAATTTACAGCGATTGGGGCTGATCAGTTACCGCCGGGGTCACATCACCATACTCAATCGCACCAATCTGGAGTCCTATGCCTGCGAATGTTATCAGGTGGTGAAAAAAGAATACCGTCGTCTGCTCAGCGATAGCGCAACAAACAGAACCGTCACTCGCTGGAATGATAATAGTTCGAGTCATGTCAACGATTGAGTATAGACTGTCCCGATGCAGCCCAAATAACGCTGCCTGACATAGCGTGCTGGCACGAAGACGGATGTTTACACCCTTGTCAAAATTCAGACTCACTTTTTGATTTTTTATATGAAAACTGACAACCTCGTTAGCCAGCAACTGATTGAAAGCATCATCTGGCAGCAATCCGAGACGATCGCTATTGACCCGATTGAAGCATGGGAGCAAATGGCCACAGAAATTATTTCGATCGTCGGTGAAGGAGGCTTCGCCTCGCTCTACGCGCGGAGTCTGCTGCTTTCAAAGGCCAGCTTCCCCTGGCTTGAGTCCGGCATCAATTCCGACCCGCCGCCGACCTACTTTCACGACCTGAAAGCAACCTATGCATTGCATTCGCCAGAACAAGTCCATGCCGCAAACAGGTTGTTGCTGACCACGTTTACCAACATCCTCAAATCGTTGATCGGCGTGCAGCTCACCTTAAGTATTTTACGTACGGCCTGGAAATTAAACACCCCGGCTCACACCACCAAGGAATTAGATAATGAGTAACAAGGTAGAAATACGTCGCCTGAAAACAGGCGTACCCGGCCTAGATGATCTGCTGGGGGGCGGTTTGCCGGAATACTCATTTAACCTGATTGCAGGAACGCCGGGGAGCGGTAAAACCACCCTAGCTCACCAGATCATGTTTGCACTGGCCACGCCCGATCATCGCGCGCTGTTTTTTACCGTGCTGGGCGAACCTGCGTTAAAAATGCTGCGTTATCAGCAGCAGTTTTCTTTCTTTAATTTCGACAAAATGAATCAAGCGCTGCGCTTCGTCAATCTTTCGGCTGAACTGATAGATGGCAATTTTGACAAAGTGCTGGCACGCATCAGTGCTGAAGTGATGAATTATTCTCCAAGCCTGGTATTTGTCGATTCTTTTCGCTCCGTGGTGCAAGCCTCCAGACAAAATGACCAGACCGCGTCCGATCTGCAAAAATTTGTGCAACAACTCGGACTGCAAATGACCAGCTGGCAGGCAACCACCTTTCTGATCGGTGAATATCTGACACCGGAAGCCGAATCCACCCCGGTATTTACCGTAGCGGATGGTATTTTGTGGCTGTCACAAAGCTTGCAGCGCAATTCGATGGTGCGAAAGATGCAGGTGGTCAAAATGCGCGGACAGGCTCAGGTGCCCGGTTTACATACCTTCCGCATCAGCAATGAAGGGCTACAGGTCTTTCCGCGTGCGATCATTGATTCTGCCCCTAAGTCGGACTCAACGCCCAGCGCCACAACCGGTGAACGACGCATTGCCATGGGGATTGCCGGCCTCGATGAGATGATGGGAGGCGGATTGCCGGTCGGATATTCCTTGCTGGTGGTCGGACCCTCGGGTTCCGGGAAAACGGTGATGGCGACCGAATTTCTCGCCGAAGGTGCACGCAATGGCGAAACCGGTGTAATTGCCGCCTTCGAGAAAAGCCCGAATCAGCTGCTGGGCAATACCTTGCAGGCCATGGTCAATTCGGGCAGCGTGGGCGTCATCGATACCCGTTCTCTGGATCTGTCCATCGATGAAACCCTGCACGATCTGATTCAAATGATCAGCCGCATGAAAGCGACGCGCGTGGTGATCGACTCGCTCTCCGGCTTCGAATTAGCCCTCGCCCCCGAATTCAGTGAAGATTTCCGGGGTTCCTTGTACCGTATGGTGGCTCAACTGACCAGTTTGGGGGTGAGCGTGCTGATGACCTCGGAGCTGGAAGACCGTTACACCGACTTGCGCTTCAGTCAATTCGGCAGCGCCTTTCTAGCCGATGCCATTATCGTCCAGCGCTATGTAGAAATTTCAGGTCAATTCAAGCGCGTGTTCTCCGTGGTTAAAGTTCGCGGTAGCTCGCACAGCAAAGACATCCGCCTGTACGACATCAAGCACAATGGGATCGAGATAGGCGACACCCTGACTGACTACACCGGACTGATGTCTGGCAGCCCGACGCTCAACCCCATACCAAACCGGTGAAAATCGAGGCGAATACCGATGCTGCTTGTTGATCAGAATGACCTGACTGAACCTGATTTAGTCAGCCAACACGAAGGTGTTTCAGTAATGACCGTTAGCGTCATAGCCAACTTGCGTGAAAAGAATATGCACACGACAATTGCTGAGCGGCAGACGGCAACCGGAATCAGACAGGATGCAACCCAAACCAGTCAGGATGCAACGGGAATTAGCCAGGAGGCGACCCAGTCCAGCCAGAATGCAACGGGAATCAGCCAGGAGGCGACCCAGTCCAGCCAGGATGCAACGGGAATCAGTCAAGAGGCGACCCAGTCCAGCCAGAATGCAACGGGAATAAGTCAGGAGGCGACCCAGTCCAGCCAGGATGCAACGGGAATCAGTCAGGAGGCGACACAGTCCAGCCAGAATGCAACGGAAATCAGGCAGGAAGCCACTCAGACCAGTCAGGATGCAACGGGAATCAGGCAGGATGCAACCCAGATCAGTCAGGATGCAAACGAACGCCACAGCATTTTGTTGCAACAAGTGAATGAACGACTGGTAATTGCCAATATTGAAGCGCAAATGCTCACCGAACAACTGCAAATCACCCAGACTCGATTGGAGAACGCTAAACTGGTCGCGGAAAAAGCCAATCGTGCCAAATCAGAATTTTTGTCCAATATGAGCCATGAGTTGCGCACTCCGCTCAATACCATTTTAGGCTTTAGCCAGCTGCTAGAATCCGGTTCGCCCGCCCCCACCACGGTGCAGAGCTCCAGATTGAAACAAATTAGCAAGGCGGGCTGGTATCTTCTTGAATTAATTAATGAAACGCTAGATATGGCAACCATCGAGTCCGGCAAGCTTTCACTCTCACTCGAGTCGATTTTATTGACTGAAGTGATGCTGGAATGCCAGACCCTGATCGATTTGCAGGCGCAGCAACACGGCATCCATTTGGAATTTATCCCTTTCGATAAAAGCTGGCTGGTCAATGCAGATCGCATCCGCTTAAAGCAGGTGCTGATTAACCTGCTTAACAATGCCATCAAGTACAACCGTGAAAATGGCAAGATCGTCGTCGAATGTACGGCGGGTATTGAACACATCCGCATCGGCATCAAAGACAGCGGCGAAGGACTGCCGGAGGAGAAGATAGCCCAGCTTTTTCAGCCATTCAACCGTCTGGGCTTTGAACACAGCGCCACGGAGGGCACCGGCATCGGCTTGGTATTTTCCAAGAAACTCATAGAACTGATGAGCGGCAGCATCGGTGTGAAAAGCACAGTCGGGGTGGGCAGCGAATTCTGGATCGAGCTGACACGCGACCCCACCCCCCGAAATATCAATAAGACGTTGAATATATTAATAAAAAATGGAGAACCCCCATGATTACCGAGCAGGAAATTCTTAAAGCCAGCATACTGATCGTTGACGATCAGCAGTCCAATGTCATTTTACTTGGCGAACTGCTCGGCGATTCTGGCTATACCTGTGTTACTTCCACCATGGATCCCTATGCCGTGTATGACCTGCACTGTCAACACGCTTACGATTTGATCCTGCTCGATCTGAAAATGCCCGGCATGGATGGCTTTCAGGTGATGGAAAAACTCAAAAAAATCAATGAGGATGATTATCTGCCCATCATAGTCATCACGGCTCAACCCGACCATAAACTGCGCGCACTCTCAGCGGGTGCAAAAGATTTTATCGCCAAACCGTTTGATCTAACCGAAGTTCAGACGCGCATACGCAACATCCTAGAGGTGCGTCTGCTGCATAAGAAGCTGGAAAATCAAAACAAGCTGCTGGAACAGACCGTTCTGGAACGCACCAACGAGCTGCGCGCCAGTGAAGCGCGTTTTCGCCGTCTTACCGAACTGTCTTCCGACTGGTATTGGGAACAGGACGAAAATGGCCATTTCACCCGAATTTTTGGTCCGGTGTTTGACATGTTGGGCATCCAACCTGATGAGAAATCAGGCTGTATCCGCGACGATCAGGGCGCCATCTGGAACGAGGAGGAACGCGAGCTGCTGCTGGAATATCTGGCCGCCCGCCTCCCCTTCCTTGATTTTATCTACTCCAGAGTCAATTCAGACGGGTCTCATCAGCACATGATGGTCAGCGGCGAACCCATGTTTGATCAGACCGGCAGATACACCGGCTACCGGGGCATAGGCAAGGAAGTGACCCGTTCCGGCCTTGAAAAACTGCTTTAACACCCTCTCATGCGTTAATCCGGTTGCCAGTGACCGGATTAACGAAGTACGCCACCTCCACCTCCCCCTCCCCCTCGCATTCCTTTGTTCGCCAGCGCACAGATGCACACCGCCCGCAAGGTTATGGTGAAACGGTGTATTAAAAAACAATACCGAACTGTCGTTGCGAACCTCGCAGGACAACACATCTGAACAACCCGAGCAGCGGAGGGAAATTTTGAATTCAAACCATAAAACAGGTGCATGGCTGGGCGGCGCAATCTTCCTGGTCTTGCTGGTGCTGGCGTTGTCATTTCAGGCATTCGAGAAAATGAAAGAAGCGGCCAAGGCTCGTCACGAGTCATTTTTGCTGCTCAACAATGCGAATGAACTGCTCTCCGCCTTAAAAGACATGGAAACCGGGCAACGGGGTTATCTGCTGACCGGAGATAAGGCTTTCTTGCAACCATATGTGGCCGAAAAAAGCCACATTACCGGTCAGCTTGACGCCTTGCGCAAGGATGCGACGGACAATCCATCCCTTCATCACCTGAACGCGATCGCTCCGCTTTTGGATGGCAAACTGCTGGAAATGGCGCGCGTCATCGAATTTCGCCGCAATCAGGACATGATAGGCGTGATCGCCGCAGTCAGTGGCAGTCAGGGCAAGCAACTGATGGATATGATTCGGGTCGAAGTTCGGGAATTTACCCGGGCCGAGCAAGCCAGGATGGAGGCGCACGACGAGGAGTTTCAGGCTAGCATGCGCTATCTGTTTACCATCATCGTGATCGTCAGTTTGTGCACCCTGCTGTTTGCACTGTCCTTCGCTTACCTGCTGTATCGCTCACACCAGCAACGGCTCAAGGAACTGGTGCACAAAGAGACACAGCATTTACTCACGATACAGGAGGAAATGAACACACAACTGCAACACACCAACATTTCCTTGCAGTTAAGCGAGGAAAAACTGGCCATCACCCTCAATTCCATCGGTGATGCCGTCATCGCCACCGATATCGATGCCGGGGTTGCACTGATGAACCCCTTAGCCGAAGTGCTCACCGGTTGGACGCAGAATCAAGCTCTGGGTCACCCGATAGATGAAATTTTCCATATTATCCATAAGGAAACCCGACAACCCGCGACCATTCCGGTTATGCAAGCGCTGCTGCATGGAACGGTCTTTGGACTCGCAAATCACACCGTGCTGATTGCCCAAGGCGGCGAAGAACGCGATATTGCAGACAGTTGCGCACCGATACGCGACCGTGAAGGTCGCATCAATGGTGCTGTACTGGTATTTCGCGATGTAACGGACGAGTATGCCGTGCAGCAGGCGCTGCGCGAACAGCAGTTTTACACGCGCTCACTGATCGAATCTAACATCGATGCGATCATGACCACCGATCTGTCCGGCAACATCACCGATGTTAACAAACAGATGGAAGCCTTGACCGGATGCACCCGCATTGATCTGATCGGCAGCTCGTTCAGAAACTATTTCACCGATCCGCAACGTGCCGAGGCAGGCATACAGCGTGTGATCATCGAACAAAAGGTCAGCGACTATGAACTCACCGTCCGTGCAGTCGATGGCCAGAACACGGAGGTATCCTTCAATGCGGCAACCTTCTATAACGGGGACGGTGTACTGCAGGGCGTATTTGCCGCAGCGCGCGATGTGACGGAACGCAATCGCCAGGCATTACTGCTGCTGGACAGGAACATTGAACTCAAGAGCGCACGCGCAGCAGCGGAAAAAGCCAATCTTGCAAAATCCGACTTCCTCTCAAACATGAGCCATGAAATCCGCACCCCGATGAATTCCATCATCGGTATGTCACACCTGGCACTCAAAACCGACCTCACCACCCGTCAACGCGATTACATCAATAAAATCCAAGGATCAGGTCGTCATCTGCTCGGCATCATCAACGATATTCTGGACTTTTCCAAGATCGAAGCCGGCAAACTGATGGTGGAGCACGCCGAATTCGATCTCGAAAAAGTCCTCGATAATGTCGCCAGTCTAATTGGAGAAAAATCGGCAGCGAAGAATCTGGAACTGATCTTCGATGTAGACCGGCGTGTGCCGTTCAAACTGATCGGCGATCCGCTCCGTCTGGGACAAATTCTGATCAATTACTGCAACAATGCGGTTAAATTTACCGAGTTAGGCGAAGTCGGCATCGTAATCCGAGTCAAGGAGCAAACCGAAACGGAAATTGTGCTCTATTTCGCCGTACGCGATACCGGAATCGGACTGAACAAGGAGCAAATGAGCCGCTTATTTCAGCGCTTTTCGCAGGCGGACACCTCGATCACCCGCGAATTTGGCGGCACGGGTCTGGGGCTTGCCATCTCCAAAAAGCTGGCTGAACTGATGGGTGGCGAAGTCGGGGTTGAGAGCGAGCCGGGGCTGGGCAGCACGTTCTGGTTTACCGCGCGTCTGAGAAAAAGCACCAGCCAGCAACGCACCTCCGTGCTGTCTGGCGATTTACAAGGTCGTCGCGTACTGGTGGTCGACGATAACGAAAATGCACGCATGGTGCTAGGTGACCTGCTGGGCAATATGCGGCTCAGCGTCGAACAGGCCGATTCTGGAAAATCCGCCATCGACATGGTCAGTCGTGCCGAAGCACTGGGATTACCCTTCGATATCGTCTTTTTAGACTGGCAAATGCCGGGCATGGACGGCATAGAGACTGCAAAGAAACTCAAGGATTTGCCGCTTAACCGTACGCCTCACCTGATCATGGTGACCGCTTACGGACGTGAGGAAGTCATCAAGCGTGCCGATGATACCGGTTTCGAGGATATCCTGATCAAACCGGTCAATGCCTCTTTGCTGTTCGATGGAGTGGTTCGCGTCTTAGGTGGCGTTGTCGATGGACCGCGCACTCTGGTAGACGCACAATCCGACACCTTTGAACAATTAGCCACCATCGCAGGCGCCCGCATTCTGCTGGTAGAGGACAACGACCTCAATCAGGAAGTCGCTACCGAACTGTTGAAATATGCCGGATTCAGTGTGGATCTGGCCGAAAATGGTCAGCTCGCGCTGGACAAACTGGAGGATGCAGAATACGACATCGTGCTGATGGACATGCAGATGCCGGTCATGGACGGGGTTAGCGCGACCCGGCTTATCCGCAAACAGCCACGCTTCCAGAACCTGCCCGTGGTGGCGATGACGGCCAACGCCATGCAAGGTGACCGTGAGCGCTGTCTTGAGGCGGGGATGAATGACCACGTTGCAAAACCGATCGAACCGGAAGAGCTGTGGGCGGCGCTGCTCAAATGGATACCACCCAAACACGCGGTTCGCCTCATCGTGCACCCGGCACCCGTGAGTACCGAATTACCTGATGGCATCGACGGACTGGACATGGTCAATGGCCTGCGTCGCGTGTTGGGCAAGAAATCCCTCTATCTGTCGATGCTGCGTAAATTTGTCAGCAACGGACAAGACGCGCTGCAGAAAATTCAAACGGCACTCGACGCCACTGACCTGGCTCTCGCTGAACGTTGCGCACATGATCTTAAGAGTTCATCAGGCAATATCGGCGCCAGTCAGGTTCAGCCGTTGGCCGCAGAGCTTGAACTGGCGATCAAAAAGCAGGCAGCACCCGATGAGATCAAACGAATCATGGACGCGCTCTCAGGACCGCTGGGCATTCTCATTGCGCAGATAGTCCGTCATTTACCCGTGGAACAGGCCGAAAAACGGGTTCTTCATTAGCCCATCTATCTTAGTCAGCGGCGCAAAGGCGAACAATGATCACCAAACAAATGGTTTTTCTGGTCGTCGACGACTTCGAACCGATGCGCAAAGTGACAGCCGGCCAGCTGCGGGCGATGGGCGCTACGATCATACTGACGGCCGCCCATGGTGTGGAGGCGATGAATCTGCTGCGCAATCACCGGGTGGACATAGTGCTATCCGACTGGAATATGCCGGTGATGACGGGGCTCGAACTGCTCAAACTGGTGCGTGCCGACAAAAAATTATCGCGCATCCCTTTTATCATGATCACCGCAGAAGCCGAACGACACCGAGTCGATGAAGCAATCGCCTGGGGGGTGAGCGACCTGCTGGTCAAACCGTACACGGCGAACAACCTGTCTGTCCATATTGAAAAAGCACTGGGCATCAGGCCCAAACAGGCCGTATCCGACCTCCCCGCCCAGCCCGTTAAGGACATGCCTGCCTGCGTCGTTGAAGTAGCTAAACCCGGCACACGACCTACCATCCTCGTGGTAGACGACACACCGGACAATTTGATGTTGATCTCGAATCTATTCAAGGACGAATACCGGGTACGCATCGCACATAACGGCCTAAAGGCACTGAGCATCTGTCAGTCGAACAATCCGCCTGATCTGGTGCTGCTCGACATCATGATGCCCGGCATGGATGGGCTGGAAGTGGCTCATCGCATGCGTGCACACCCGGTATCGGAATCTATCCCGGTGATCTTTGTCACCGCCATGGACAGCGAAGAGGCGCGCCTCAAGGGTATGGCGTTAGGCGCGGTCGACTTCGTAACCAAACCCGTCGACCCTGACAGGCTCAAACCGCGTGTGCGCAACTTCATGCACTTTGTCGAACTGCACAAGCAACTACAGATCAATTACGATGCGATGCTGGAACTGGCCCGTCTACGCGAGGATGTCGAGCACATCACGCGTCATGACATGAGAGAACCGCTCGCCGCTGTCATCGGGCTCCTGCAAGCCATGGAAAAGGAGGACTCGATGAGCAATAAACAGATCGCACGACTTCGTGTCATCGAGGAAACCGCCTTACAGGCGCTCAACATGATCAATATGTCCACGGAGCTGTTCAAGATAGAAACAGGGCGCTTCAAGTTGAACGCACAACCGGTAAAAATTACCGGCCTACTACACCGCATCGTCGATATTTTCCGCGCTACTTTTGCCGGAAAACGTCTCAGTATTGCGATCGACACCGACCAGTTGCTAGGCGAAGAAATACCGCGAGTGCTGGGTGATGCCATGTTCTGCTATTCCCTGTTCCAAAATCTGATCAAGAATGCCTGCGAGGCTTCGCCTGAAAATAGCCGGGTAACCGTGACACTCAACAATGTCACCCCGCTTGAGATCGTGATCGTGAACAAAGGCGCTGTCCCCCTAGAAATACGCGAGCATTTTTTCGACAAGTTCATCACCTCTGGCAAACAAGGCGGAACCGGTCTGGGCACCTATTCCGCGAGGCTGCTCAGCGAAGCGCAAAATGGCAGCCTGACGCTACAGGTTTCCGACCCGGAAAACAGCACCACGCTGACCGTCACACTGCCCCGCTATACGGAAAAAATACCAGATTGACTACCCTAGTTCCGTGCATTGATCACCAACCCGTCAGCACAGCCAAATTCAGCCTCCCTTTTCCCCTCCCGTCGTTTCTGTGTGCGACAGCGTACAGACACCCTAAGTAGCTCCGCGTAATTTAAGCACACCAGTCTAACGTTCTCCTCAACATGTTTCAGTACTGTTGCTAAGTCGCTGGTAGAAATCTGCAAACCGGGCGTCTTAATCGCCGGTGAGTACAAGTTTGTCTATGTAACACTGATATAAACGAAGGTTGAACATGCCACTAGCCATTTATGACACGATTGCGGTCAAACCTTCATCGGGTATAGCGGATGTCATCTCCGAGGTTCAGCGCGAGGAAGCACTGATCAAAACCGGGGCGCTGCAAAGTGCTATTTTTAACAGCGCCAATTTCTCCAGCATCGCCACCGATGCCAAAGGAGTGATCCAGATTTTCAACGTCGGTGCCGAGCGCATGTTAGGCTACACCGCGCTGGAAGTGGTGAATAAGATCACCCCGGCCGATATCTCTGACCCGCAGGAAGTCATCGTGCGCGCGGAAGCCTTGAGCATTGAACTGGGCACGCCCATCACGCCGGGCTTTGAAGCGCTGGTGTTCAAGGCTGCGCGCGGCATTGAGGATATCTATGAGCTGACCTATATCCGCAAGGATGGCAGCCGTTTCCCCGCTGTCGTCTCGGTCACGGCCCTAAGAGATGCGCAGGATATCATCATCGGCTATTTGCTGATCGGCACTGACAACACCGCACGAAAACAGGCTGAAGAAGCCCTGCTCAAGGCGGGCGCCTTGCAGAGCGCGATCTTCAACAGCGCCAATTTCTCCAGCATCGCCACCGATGCCCGTGGCGTGATTCAGATTTTCAACGTCGGTGCCGAGCGTATGCTGGGTTACACCGCGATGGAAGTGATGAATAAGATCACCCCGGCCGACATCTCCGACCCGCAGGAAGTGATCGTGCGCGCGGAAGCCCTGAGCGCAGAACTGGGCACGCCCATCACGCCGGGCTTTGAAGCGCTGGTGTTCAAGGCGGCACGCGGCATCGAAGATATCTATGAGCTGACTTATATCCGCAAGGATGGCAGCCGCTTCCCCGCAGTCGTTTCGGTCACCGCATTGCGCGATGCACAGGATGTCATCATCGGCTATTTGTTGATCGGCACCGACAACACCGCACGCAAGCAGGCTGAAGAAGCGCTGTTGAAAGCCGATGCCTTGCAGAGCGCCATTTTTAACAGTGCCAACTTCTCCAGCATCGCCACTGATGCCAATGGCGTAATTCAGATTTTCAACGTCGGTGCCGAGCGCATGTTAGGCTATACCGCGATGGAGGTGATGAACAAGATCACCCCGGCCGACATCTCCGATCCGCAGGAAGTCATCGTCCGCGCAGAAGCCTTGAGCATCGAATTGGACACCCAGATTACCCCGGGATTTGAAGCGCTGGTATTCAAGGCCTCACGCGGCATCGAGGACATCTATGAGCTGACCTATATCCGCAAGGATGGCAGCCGCTTTCCGGCGGTCGTCTCGGTGACCGCCTTGCGCGACGCACAGGATGTCATCATCGGTTACTTGTTGATCGGCACCGACAACACCGCGCGCAAGCAGGTCGAAGAGGAGCAGAAAAAGCTCGATCAGCGGCTGCGCGACCAGCAGTTTTATACCCGTTCGCTGATTGAATCCAACATCGATGCGATCACCATCACCGACCCCGCCGGCATCATCACCGACGTCAACAAACAGATGGAAGCACTCACCGCCTGCACGCGCGACGAGCTGATCGGCGCGCCGTTTAAAAATTACTTTACCGATCCTGATCGTGCGGAAGCTGCCATCAAGCAGGTGCTGATTAAAAAGAAAGTGCCCGACTACGAATTGACCGCGCGCGCGCGCGACGGCAGGAAAACCGTGGTGTCCTATAACTCGACGACCTTTTACGATCGTGACCGTAAGCTGCAAGGGGTGTTTTCAGCCGCACGCGATGTCACCGAACGCAAACGTCTGGATCAGGTATTGCGGGAAAAGAACGTCGAACTGGAAAGCGCTATGTCGGTCGCGGAAAAGGCCAATCTCGCCAAATCGGATTTCCTGTCCAATATGAGCCACGAAATTCGCACGCCGATGAATGCGATTATCGGCATGTCGCATCTGGCTCTGAAGACGGAACTGACGCCGCGTCAGCGCGATTACATCAATAAAATTCAGGGTTCAGGCCGCCATCTGCTGGGCATCATCAACGACATCCTCGATTTCTCCAAAATTGAGGCCGGCAAACTGACCATAGAGCACACCGAGTTCGAGCTCGAAAAAGTGCTCGACAATGTGGCTAACCTGATCGCCGAAAAAACGGCCAGCAAAGGTCTGGAACTGGTGTTCAACGTGGATCGACACGTCCCGCTCAAGTTAATCGGCGATCAGTTGAGGCTGGGGCAAATTCTGATCAACTACTGCAACAATGCGGTCAAATTCACCGAACAAGGCGAAGTCGGTATCATCATTCGCATCAAGGAACAGAGCGACGACAGCATTCTGCTCTACTGTGCGGTGCGTGATACCGGTATCGGTCTGAATGAGGAACAGATCAAACAGTTATTCCACCGTTTCTCTCAGGCCGACACCTCAATCACCCGAAAATTCGGCGGTACCGGGCTGGGACTGGTTATCTCCAAAAAACTGGCCGAACTGATGGGCGGCGAAGTCGGCGTGGAAAGCGAGCCCGGGCGTGGCAGCACGTTCTGGTTTACCGCGCATATGGGAAAAAGCAGCGGGCAACAGCGCAAACTGGCCTTATCGGCTGATTTGCAAGGCCGTCGCGTTCTGGTGGTCGATGACAACGAAAACGCCCGGCTGGTGCTCGCCGAGTTGCTTGGCAACATGGGGCTGAAGGTAGAACAGGCGCAGTCGGGCAAAACGGCCATCGAAGCGGTCAGTCGTGCGGACTTGATAAAAAAACCTTTTGAAATCGTCTTTCTGGACTGGCAAATGCCGGGCATGGATGGCATTGAAACGGCTAAACAACTCAAATATCTGCCGCTTGAGTTCATTCCGCACCGGATGCTGCTAACCAGTTACGGCTCTGAAGAAGTGATCCGTGATGCAGAAGCGGCCGGTATCGAAGACGTGCTGATCAAGCCTGCCAGCGCCTCTGTTCTATTCGACAGCGTAGTGCGTATTCTGGGCGGTGTCGTCGATGAACAACGTATTTACGGTGGCGCGCCTAGCGATACCTTCTTGAAACTGGCCGGCATTGAGGGCGCGCACATCCTGCTGGTCGAAGACAACGACCTGAATCAGGAAGTCGCAACCGAACTGCTGACCGATGCCGGTTTCATCGTTGATCTGGCTGAAAATGGTCAGTTGGCGCTGGAAAAATTGAACAGCACCGACTACGACATTGTGCTGATGGACATGCAGATGCCGGTCATGGATGGCGTGACGGCGACATTAAATATCCGCAAACAGGCGCGCTTTGACCAATTGCCGATCGTGGCTATGACGGCCAATGCCATGCAAGGAGACCGCGACCGCTGCATGGCGGCGGGCATGAACGATCACGTCGCCAAACCGATAGAACCGGAAGAACTGTGGAAAGCATTGCTCAAATGGGTCAAGCCGCACGCCGCCTTATCCGCAAAAAACTGTGTGATGACACGGGCGGTGCAAGCGGCCGAACGAGTGCCTGTCATCGACGGGCTCGACACGGTCAACGGGCTTCGTCGCGTACTGGGTAAACAATCGCTCTACCTGTCGATGCTGCGCACCTTCGTCGGCGGAGAAAAGCTGACGATACAGAAAATCATTAAGGCGCTGGATGAGCATGACTGGGTCACGGCCGAACGACTGGTTCACACCTTGAAGGGCGCGTCCGGCAATATCGGTGCGGGCGACTTGCAGCATCTGGCAGAAAAGCTGGAAACCGCCATCAAACAACAACAGCCCCGTGGAGAAATCAACCTCAGCATAGATGCGCTGGCTGCACCGCTGGTTCAGCTCATCGCTCAACTGGAAGCGCAACTGCCTGATGAAGCATCTAAAACAGCGGTCACGGTAGACCTGCAAAGACTCACACTAGTCTGCGACAAGCTGACCGCACTGCTGGCGGATGATGACTCCCAGGCCTCTGATTTAATGCTGGAAAATGCAGATCTGCTCAATGCGGCCTTCCCCGCTCACTATCGCAGGCTCAGTCAGAGTATGAACGCCTTTGATTTTGAAAAAACGCTCGCACTACTCACCGAAGCGGTGCTTTACAGAACAGCAAGGAGTGATCATGGAATCCTTTAGTTTCACCGACAAGCCCACGATCCTGGTGGTGGATGATGCCCCTGACAATCTGACTTTGATGAGCAACCTGCTTTGCGATGACTACAAGGTGAAAATTGCCAACAGCGGCGAGAAGGCGCTGAAAATTGCACGATCGGACGCGCCGCCCGCCTTGATTCTGCTCGACATCATGATGCCGGAACTGGATGGTTATGAGGTCTGCCGGCAGCTCAAGCGCGATCCGAAAACCTTGCATATTCCGGTGATATTTCTGACCGCAAAATCCGAGATGGATGATGAGTTGACGGGGCTGAGCTTAGGCGCGGTCGATTACATCACCAAACCCATCAGTCCCCCTATCGTGCTGGCGCGCGTCAAAAACTATCTGGCGCTGACCGCCATGGAGAGTTTTTTGCGCGATCAAAACGAGTTCCTGGAACGCGAGGTCGTCAAACGTACTCTGGAAGTGAGCGCTATTCAGGATGTGACTATTTTGGCCATGGCCTCTTTGGCAGAAACGCGCGACTCCGACACCGGCAACCATATACGGCGCACCCAGTTTTATGTCAAGGCGCTGGCCGAAAAGTTACAAGACCATCCGAAATTTGCCTGGTATTTGACTGACAGCAACATCAATATGCTGTTTAAATCGGCACCGCTGCACGACATCGGCAAGGTCGGCATTCCCGATCGCATCCTGCTAAAACCGGGGCGTTTCGAACCCCATGAGTTTGAAATCATGAAAACCCACACCACGCTGGGACGCGATGCCATCGTGCACGCTGAAACGGCGCTGGGCACCAGCGTAGAGTTCCTCACCATGGCCAAGTCTATCTCCTACTCCCATCAGGAAAAATGGGACGGCAGCGGCTATCCGGAAGGTTTAGCCGGCGATGACATCCCTATCGCTGCGCGACTGATGGCGGTGGCCGATGTTTACGATGCGTTGATCAGTCGGCGCGTCTACAAAGCGGGCATGTCGCATGAAAAGGCGGTACAGATTATGCGCGAAGGCCGAGGCAGCCATTTTGATGCCACTATGCTGGACGCCTTCCTGGAGATACAAGAGGAGTTTCGCACCATCGCCCGGCGCTTTGTCGATACGGATGCCGACATGGACAAGAAAAAGGACTATCTGATGCAAGCTGATGCAGGATGGCCCGCTTAAAGGCTCGCCATGAACCCACTTAACTTTGACACAAGACCCACCCTATTGCTGGTCGATGATGCGCCGGAAAATCTGGCACTGATGAGCAATTTACTGAGAAATGAGTATCGGGTAAAAGTCGCCACCAGCGGTGAGAAGGCCTTAAAAATTGCCGCATCGGCCACGCCGCCCGATCTGATTCTGCTCGACATCATGATGCCCGGCATGGATGGCTACGAGGTTTGCCGGCAACTGAAGTCAAATGCCAGGACAAAAAATATCCCGGTGATTTTCCTCACGGCTAAGGTCGAAATGAAAGATGAACAGAGGGGACTGGAACTGGGGGCGGTCGATTACATCACCAAGCCCGTCAGTCCGCCTATCGTGATGGCACGCGTGAAGAATCATCTGGCGCTCAAGAAAATAAACAATCAATTGGAGCGCGCCACTTTTGTGGCTGAAAAAGCCAATCTGGCCAAGACCAATTTTCTCTCCGGCATGAGCCATGAGCTGCGCAGCCCGCTCAACGCCATCCTGGGTTTTGCCCAGTTGATGGAGTCTGACGCACAATCGCCGACCTCTGCGCAGAAGGACAGCATCACGCAGATACTTCAGGCGGGCTGGCATCTGCTCAAGCTGATCAACGAGATCCTCGATCTTGCCAAGATCGAGTCCGGACACGTGCCGCTGCAATTCCAGCCGGTATCGCTGTCTGAAGTGATGTCCGAGTGCCAGAGCATGCTCGCCCTGCAAGCACAGCAACACGGAATACGGATGAGTTTCCCTGAATTTGCTACCCCCTGTTTTGTGCTGGCCGACCGGACGCGTGTCAAACAAGTGCTCATCAATCTGTTATCCAACGCGATCAAATACAACCGCCAGAATGGCAGCATCAAGGTCACCCTGACCACCAGTGGCGAGGGACGCACGCGCGTGAATATCCGTGATACGGGACTGGGTTTGGCGCCTGAAAAAATGACTCAACTGTTTCAGGCATTCAACCGCTTAGGCCAGGAGTCGGGCAATCAAGAAGGTACCGGCATCGGACTGGTGGTCGCCCTGCGTCTGGTTGAACTGATGGAAGGACGCATGGGGGTGGAAAGCCGGGTCGATGTAGGCAGTCTGTTCTGGTTTGAACTGGATTCCGGCACAGGCACGGAAACCGTTACGGCAAACACCCCGACCCAGGCGCTCCCGCCGCCTCACGGTACGCTGCTCTACGTGGAAGACAATCCGGCGAATATGAAACTGGTCGAACAAATCATCGCACGCCGTCCCGGCTTTCGTCTGCTGACGGCAGTCAACGCGCTGGACGGCATCGACATGGCGCGCACCTTTCAACCGGATGTCGTCTTGATGGACATCAACCTGCCGGGAATGAGCGGTATCGAAGCACTGCAGATTTTGCGCACCGACAAGCTCACCGCACATATTCCGGTGATGGCGCTCAGTGCAAATGCCATGCCGCTGGATATTGAAACAGGGATGAAGTCAGGCTTTTTTCGCTATCTGAGTAAACCCATCAAGATCGATGAGTTCACCGCATCGCTCGATGTTGCCGTCGAATTCGCCGGCAGTCATAGAAAAACAGATTGCGCATAAAGAATAAATATTAGTTTTAAAATCAATAAACTCAAGGAGTTTGAACATGAAAAACAAAACATCCAGCACTGGATTTACCCTGATTGAAGTGATGGTGGTGATCGTCATCATAGCGGTGCTCGCCGCCTTGATCGTTCCCAAAGTGATGAGCCGCCCGGATGAGGCGCGCGTCACGGCCGCCAGACAGGATATCGGTGCGATTTCACAGGCGTTAAAACTCTACAAACTCGACAACATGCGCTACCCCTCCACCGAGCAGGGCCTGCAGGCACTGGTCAAAAAACCGGTCAGCGCCCCTGTGCCGGAGAACTGGAAGGGCAACGGCTATCTGGAAAAGCTGCCCAAAGACCCCTGGGGTTCACCCTATAAATATCTGCAACCGGGCTTGCATGGCGACGTCGATGTGATGAGTTTCGGCGCAAACCGGGAAGCGGGCGGCGAAGGCACTGATGCGGACATCGGATCATGGGACTTGTAAACTTTTTAAAAGCAGTCCGGCATCCTTCATCCGGCATCCTAAATCCTAAATCCTGCATCCGGCATCCTTTACGGGGTTTTACCCTGGTGGAGCTGCTGGTGGTGCTGGTGGTGATAGGCATCACGCTGGGCATGACGGCGGTGCAATTGATGCCGGATAAGCGCGCCGTGTTGCGCGAGGAAAGCGTTCGACTGGCGTTGCTGCTGGAAAATGCGGGCTTGGAAGCGCAAGCCAGTGGACGTACGCTGGGCTGGTCGGGCGAGGGATCGCACTATCGCTTCTGGGAGAAAAATGAATATAACGACTGGGTGCGCATAGAGAACGACAAACTCCTGCGTCCGCGAGAACTGCCGGAAGGCATCCGCATCAGTCAAATTATGCTTGAAAATCAAGTTATTAAGCAGGGCGATCGATTGTCGATGGCGGCTTACGGCTTTGCCCTGCCCTATCGCATCAATCTGGGTAATCAGTACGGCAATGCCATCGTCAGCGGAAAAAGCACAGGGGATGTGATTGCCTCGCAAGATAGCAGCAGTTCGCCATGAACCTCGACAAGCTAAACCGGCAAGGCGGATTTACCCTGCTCGAATCGCTGGTGGCGCTGGCGATACTCGCTATTGCCATGGCAGCCGTGTTACGCGCAACAGGAGCTGGCACCAGCCACGTCGATGCACTGCGAGTACGCGTGCTGGCCGACTGGGTCGCGCAAAATCGCCTCGCGCTGCATGCCGGACGCGGCGACTGGCTGCCCGCAGGCACGGCTCAGGGCGAACAGACACAGGCCGGCATGGTGTTTTTGTGGGATGAAAAGATCAGCGCCACGCCCAACCCGGCGTTTCGCCGCATCGAAGTGAGCGTTGCCTTATCAACCGCCCCCCACAACTCGCTACGCCACTTGAGCGGCTACCTTGTGCAGTTCCGGCGACTATGAATAATCAGAGTGGCTTCACCCTGATCGAACTGTTAGTCTCCATCGTGATCCTCGCGTTGCTGTCGGTCGCAGGCTATCGCGGGTTGGATGCCGTGTTGCAAACGCGCGAACGGGTCAGCGCCGAGACAAAGAAATGGCAACACCTCTCCTTCTTTTTTTCACGCCTCGATCAGGATATCGCGCAGGCTGAGCGCCGCCGCGTGCGTGATACCGGCGGGCAATCACAGCCTGAATGGATAGGACATGCCGTGGTGGTGGGCGAAGACGATGCTGAACTTTCCTTTACCCGCGCGGGCACCAGCGATCAGGGAGTTAATCACATGGCGCCGCAACGCATAGGCTACCGACTGGAACAAAATGCTATCGTGATGCTTAGCTGGCCAGTGCTTGATCTGGCTCAGCGTACCCGGCCTGCGCGCTATCCGCTACTCGAAGGGGTGCGCGAATTTTCCCTGCGCTATATGGGGAGCAGCGGTGACTGGCAAACCCAGTGGCCGCCTGTCAGCGCTACGGGAGGACTGCCGCAGGCGGCTGAAGTAAACCTGACCTTACTCAGCGGCGAGAAAATCAGCCGGGTTTTCGCACTGCAATGAACCGGCATACTCATCAGCGCGGCGTTGCCATCATCCTGGTGATGCTGATCGTCGCGATCGCCACGGTACTGGCAACTTATCTGGCTCAGCAACAGCAACTATGGCAGCGTCAGGTGGAGAGTCAGTTTGATCGCGCACAGGCCAGACGCTTAGGTGTTGCCGGCATAGACTGGGCGCGTGCGGTGCTGGCCGATGATGCGAACGCCAATCAAACCGATCATCAGGGAGAGATTTGGGCGCTGCGTCTGCCCGCGATGCCGGTGGATCAGGGGGAGGTGATCGGCGTCATTGAGGACCTGCAAGGCTTGTTCAACCTGAATAATCTGGTGCGCAACGGGAAAAGCAGCGCGGCCGATATCGCGCAATTCCAGCGTCTACTGACCCTGCTGGGGCTGTCCGGCGATCTGTCCATCGCGCTGGCCGATTGGATGGACAGCGACAGCGAAGCCCAGTATCCGGGTGGCGCCGAGGATGTTTATTACCTGTCGAAATCTGTGCCGTGCCGCAGCGCGAATAAACCGCTGGCAGAACTGGGCGAATTAACGCTGGTGAAGGGTTTCGACGAGCGCAGCATCGAGCGTTTGCGCCCCTTCGTCAGCGTATTGCCGCTCTCGATGCCGGTCAATGTCAATTTCGCCTCCGCAGAGGTACTCGCTGCGATCATCCCGGAGATGAAGTTATCCGATGCCCGCGTTCTGGTGCGGGAGCGTCAAAGCCGTCCCTTCAAGGACATGAAGGATTTCACACAACGTGCACAAAATGGAGTTAAAAATATGAACAATAACGATTTATCGGTAAAAAGCAGCTTTTTCCGGGTGACCGGCCGCGCCAGGGTCGCCCGCGCTCAAGTCACCACGCAGGCGTTGTTGCAGCGCACCGGAGGCTGGCCTATGGTGGTATGGCAGAGCGTACAATGAGCGCGATCCGGCAAACCGCCGCCCTGTTGGTGCCGCACCGTATCGTGCTGATCGATGTGCTGCGCGGCGTCGCGATCGTGTTGATGATCGCTTATCACGCGAGTTTCGATATGAATTTTCACGGCTGGATACAGCAGGATTTCAATGGTGCGCCCTTCTGGCTGTCCGCCCGCGCCTTTATCGTCACGCTGTTTTTACTGCTGGCCGGCATCAGTCTGGTGCTCAACGCGCAACGTCCCTGCTCGACTTCATTCTGGCACAGACAAGCACGGTTGCTGGCCGCCTGCCTGGCCGTCTCGCTGGGCAGCTATCTGATGTTTCCGCAGAGCTTCATCTTTTTCGGCATCCTGCATTTCATCCTGCTAGCCAGTCTGATTGGCCGCCTGTTTGTGCGCTTGCATTACCTCACGCTGGCCTCTGCATTGCTTTGCCTGACCATCGGCCTTAGCGTCAGTCATCCGGTATTTAACACCCCCGCCCTGCAATGGCTGGGATTGATGACCTACAAGCCGTTTACCGAAGATTACGTGCCGTTTCTTCCCTGGTTTGGCGTAGTTCTGGCAGGAATTATTGTAGGGCGATTAATTGTGAATCAGCCTCAGCCAGACTGGCTGAAAGCCCCCCTGTCCAGCATGCAGCCGCTGGCACTGGCCGGACGCCATAGCTTGGCGATTTACTTGTTACATCAGCCGATTCTGCTGGGGATTTTTGAAATGGTGGCCTTGACATGAGCATACTGCGTATCTATTTTTCATCCGGGTGGCGCGACAGCAGCAGCCTCTGCCCCTGGGCCTTATCCGATGAGTCAGGAAAACTGCTGGAACAAGGTCAGTCGGTGTTAGCGAACATGCCCAAGGCCGCTGAATGTGTAGGCATTCTGGCCGCCGATCGCGTGCTGATCTTCACTGCCCCCAAACCGCCCGGCAATCAGCGCCGCTGGCTCGCAGCCCTCCCCTTCATCGCCGAAGAACACGCGCTCACTGAACCGGATGAGCTACATGCAGCGTATGCCAACTCAGCGGAGTCCGGCCAAATTGCTGTCTCCGTCATGGCCAAGCCCTGGCTCCGGCAAATTATCACCGACGCCACGGCGGCCGGTTTGCCGTTGCGCCGTCTGATTGCCGAATCGATCATGCCCGCTCTGCCTGCTGACGGCTGGACGCTGGTTTTGGACGGGAAAAACGGGTTCTTGCGCACTTCTAACACCACCGGACTCGCCCTGGATTGCGGTGATCTGCACACGCCGCCGCTGGCACTGATACAAACACTGACTGCGGCAGGAACCCGCGCCCCGGGCCAGATTGAACTGCGTTTTCAGTCCTCCGATCAGGTTGATACTTTACCTGCCTGGGATCTGCCTGTGCCGCTAGTCGCGGGCGAGTGCTGGAATTGGCGCGATGCGCCGATCAGCGAGACGACGCCCAATTTACTGTGCGGCGACTTTAGCCCCTCACTGCGTCTGTTCGATGCTCTGACCAAAATGCGCCCGCTGTTGTTTATCCTGATCGCAGCCTTCCTGATTGAAGTGGCAGGTACACATCTGGAATGGCTCAAACTGGCCGGTGAAAAGCGCGAACTGACGCAAACTATAGAACAGCGCTTTCGCAATGCCTTTGGCGATGACAGCACACTGGTGGACGCTCCTTTGCAAATGCAACGCAATCTGGCCGGACTGCGCCATGCCGCCGGGGTTGTCGATGATGCTGATTTCATCGCACTGCTGGACAGAATTACCCCGTTGCCGCCCAAATCGGTGCACAGTTTAAATTATGAATCGGGAAAACTTGAACTCGACATCAAACTAGCCAGCGCCGCCGGTTTCGACAAGCTAGAAAAAACATTTAAAAACAAAGGATTAAAAGTGCGCAGCAGCGACATGCACGACCTGCCTGACGGACGGCAAGGCAAACTCACCATCACGCTGGAGGGACTGTAATGAACGCCTACCTTAAAACGCTGCGACAGCAACACTGGGACACCCGTGCGCTGCAAGAACGCCGCGCCATTCTGCTCGGTTTATCCATCGCGCTGCCTTTGTTGTGCTATTTCCTGCTCTGGCAACCCGCGCATGAAGCGCTTGGCAAACTGCATACCCGGCTGCCGCAACTGCGCATGCAATCCGAGCAAATACGCCAGGCTGTAAAACAAGTCGAAGAATTGCGCCATCGTCCCCGTCTGGCGGTAATGGATGCCCAGGCTGTCAAGACCGCCATCGAGGAATCCGCCACACGCCATCCCTTGTTCACGGAACTGACCACCGTCACCGCTCAGGAACCCAACGGCGCACGCATCACCCTGACCTCAGTTTCCTTTGAAAAATGGCTGGTCTGGCTGCGCGAATTGCAAACTTCACAACATCTGCGCGTGAATTCCGTCGCCATCACGCAACTCGCCGATCCGGGCATGGTGGCCATCCGCGCGACCCTCACCAACGGAGATACACCGTGACGATTAAAACCCGCTATCTCGCCCTGTTTACCGCCGTCTACGCCATGGGCGCACTGATCGTCACCGCACCGGCTTACCTGCTCGATACAGCCGCCGGACATTTCAGCCATCAGCGGCTGTCGCTGGCCAATTGCCGGGGAACAATCTGGCATGGCAGCGCCACCCCGCAGCTTAATATGGCTAACCATGCCAGTTTTGCCCTGCACACCCTGCAATGGCGGATCAACCCGCAAGATTTGCTGCTGGGGCGACTGAGCGTCACACTGGCCTGGGAAAATCTGCAGGCAAAAGCACCGATGCAGTTGCTGCTTGATAGCAAATCAATGGTTTTGAGCAACGTGCTCCTGCCGCTGCCGGCAGGCATCATCAGCGAGTTGTCACCCTATCTTAAACCCGCACAATTTAGCGGCAGTTTGATGGTCGAGAGCCCTCAACTGACTTATGCCGAAGATGCACTGCAAGGCAATGCCACGGCGCGCTGGCGCGAGGCGGGTTCAGCGATGTCATCGGTACATCCGTTGGGAGATTATCAAATTGACCTCAACGCAAGCCGGGACAAGATTAGCGCTACCTTGAGCACACAAGGCGGCGCATTGCTGCTAGGCGGTCAGGGCGGCTGGTCGCGCCCGCAAGGCTTTCATTTTTACGGCACCGCGCGCACGGCTAACCAGCCGGCGCTCAACGAGTTGCTGCATCATCTAGGGCCGGAGTCTTCGCCCGGCGTCTACCAGATTTCTATATGAACAAAGGCTTAGACGCAGGTGTGATACCGGTTAGGCCGCCAGTTCAAACACACGCTGTGCATCGGTCAGATTGAAATTGCCGTGCTCGCCCAGTGCCGTCATGCCATGACGTTCTAGCTGCACCAGCAGCGCCGGGATTGCCTCGCGAAAAATTCCGTACTCCGACAGACGGGTGGATACCTGCAAGGACTCAAAAAACTGCCGGGTATGCGCGATGGCAAGATCAATCCTCACCTCCTCACCGCCCTCCTTTAAACCCCAGACCCGATCTGCATATTGCAGCAATTTTTCGCGCTTTTCGTCGCGTCGCACTTCGAGCATGGCGGGTAATACCACGGCTAAGGTCTGCGCATGATCCAGACCGTGCAATACCGTGAGTTCATGGCCCAGCATATGCGTTGCCCAGTCCTGTGGCACTCCGGCACCAATCAGACCGTTGAGCGCCAGTGTCGCCGTCCACATCAAATTGGCGCACACCGGATAATTATCGGCTTGCGTCAAGGCCTTGGGGCCGTCTTCGATCAAGGTTAACAGCAAGCCTTCGGCGAATCTATCCTGCACCTTGGCATCAACCGGATAAGTCAGATATTGTTCAAGCACATGCACGAACGCATCAACCACCCCGTTGGCGATTTGACGCGGCGGCAGCGTGAACGTTTTACTCGGATCCAATACCGAAAATCGGGGAAAGACCAGCGGGCTTGAAAAGACCAGCTTATCGCGCCCCTCCCGCCGGGTAATCACGGCACCGCTATTCATCTCGGAACCGGTCGCCGCAAGGGTCAGTACACAGCCGAAAGCGATTGCGCTATTGACCACGGCGTGGTGCGCCAGGATGTCCCAGGGTTCTCCCGCAAAGGGAATCGCCGCCGCGATAAATTTGCTGCCATCGATCACCGAACCACCGCCGACAGCAAGCAGAAAGTCGATTTTTTCGCGGCGGGCAAGTTCAACCGCCCGCATCAATGTTTCATAAGTTGGATTGGCTTCGATGCCGGAGAACTCGAAGACCGTGTACGCTTTGAGTGCAGTACGCACTTCGGCTAACGTGCCAGTCTTGACTACGCTGCCACCTCCATAGGTGATCAACACCCGCGCACCGGCAGGAATTTCATGTGGCAGATCGGCAATTCGCCCCTGACCAAACAGGATGCGCGTCGGATTGTAATAGGTGAAGTTAAGCATATTTTGATTATCGCTTGATGATGTAGCTAATTGTTGGAATTTTAAAAATAGCGTTCAGCGGTTGGCGTGATGAATAATGCCTTCAAGCTTGCGATGAATTCCTCCACCGGAACGGCGTTCCCAAATAGTGCGCCTTGATAAAGCTGGCAACCGTGCTGCTGCAAAAAGTCGCGCTGTGCCTGGGTTTCCACCCCTTCTGCAATCACCTCCAACCCCAGGTTTTGCGCCATGCCGATGATGGTCTGCACGATCAGTGCATCACTTTTTTTCACCCCGACATTGTGCACAAAGGACTGGTCTATCTTCAACTGATCGAGCGGTAACTTGGTCAGATACGCCAGGGAAGAATACCCGGTACCGAAATCATCCATAGAGAAACGCACGCCCAGCTCCTGCAGCGCATTCATCTTGAAGATCGCCTCATCAATCTTGCCCAGCACCAGCCCCTCCGTGAGTTCTAATTTGAGCAGCTTGGCGTTGACCCCGTGTTGTTGGATCGTTTGACAGACCTGATCGACAAAATCAGGTTGCTGAAATTGACGCGCGCTGACATTCACCGACAGATGTAAATCGCAGGTAAGCGGATCAGCTTCCCACGCTTTGAGCTGAATGCATGCAGCCTGCAAAACCCACTGCCCGATGGATAGTATCAGGTCAGATTCTTCCGCCAGCGGAATAAACTGCTGCGGAGAAACCAGCCCGCGTTGCGGATGCTGCCAGCGTATCAATGCCTCCGCACCAATAATACGATCCTTATCATCAACCTGCATCTGGTAATAAATTTTGAACTGGTCTCTTTCACCGGCGCGGCGCAGATCTCTCTCCAAAGCGGCGTGGATTTCCAAAACGGCCTGCATGGCCGGATCATAAAAACGCATGGTATTTCGCCCTGCACTTTTCGCCTGATACATGGCCGTATCAGCACGCTTTAACAGTTCATCTTCCGTCACTTCCTGACTGAGAAACAGGCTTACGCCGATGCTGGTCGAGCAATAATATTCGAAACTATTGAGCAGGTATTTCTGACTGATGCTGGCGAGTATCTTGTCGCCGATGGCTTTCGTTTGTGCCACAGCAAACAAAAGATCAGCGCTAAGCTCTTCGAGTATGACGACAAATTCATCGCCGCCCACCCGAGCCACCGTATCCCGTTCACGCACACACCCTTGCAAGCGGTTTGCCACCTCGGTGAGCAACAGATCGCCCACGTTATGCCCCTGCGTGTCATTGAGCGTTTTAAAATTATCCAGATCGATAAACAGGATCGCACCGTGACTGTCATGACGCGCACTGGCCACCAGGGCGTGCTGCAAACGATCATGCAACAGACGACGATTGGGCAGACTGGTCAGCGGATCGTAAAAGGCCAGTTGTTCAATCTTGTTTTCCGCCACTTTGCGCTCGGTAATGTCGCGAAAATACCAGACCCGCCCGTGATATTTCCCGTCTACACAGGTGATCGGTGCGGAATACTGATCGATGGTTCGACCGTCCTTGAGCACAATTTCCTCGCGGCTCTTGGCTACGCGTTGTTCGTTGAGATACTGAACCCGTGCGATAAAAATTTCAGGATACATGAGTTGCCCGGCCACGGATTCGAGCTTAAAGTCGTTCAGGCAGGTAGGGGCACTGTCGGGTGACATCAGCCACATATCCAGAAATTTCTGGTTAAACGAGATGATCACCACGTTCTCATCGACCACCAATATGGCATCGAGCGACGTCTCCTGCTGAGTCAGCAAAATGGTGTTTCTGAACTGTATTTCATCGACATTGAGCTTGCGCTGTTCTTCCCGGGCAAGATTGTCCAGCGCAAAGCTGATATCCAGAGACATTTCAACCAGCAAGTTGCGGGCAGGCTCATCGAAAGCGCGCGCCTCACCTGAATACAAAATAAAAGCACCAATCACCAGGCCATGACGGTACAGTGGCAACGAAGCGGAAGAGGCCAGCGCAGCCTTCATCGCCCGTTCATGCCAGGGCGTATTGAGGGGATCATTGAGAAAATCCTGACACCAGTAAGGTTGATTGTCGCGGATAGCCGTGCCGGTCGGGCTGTGCCCGAAGGTGCTGTTCAAATCCAGCGAAATCATTACATCATCCAGATAGCGGGTGTCATCCCCGAAACTGACCGCCTTGTTCACCATCTGAGTCTCCGGCGCGATCAAACCTACCCAGGCCATCTTCATACCACCGAAATTCACCGCTGCCTGACACACTTGCAGGAATAAAGCTTCTTCACTGACGCAATGCACGATCGCTTTATTGCATTCGCTGAGCGCCGCATAGAGCTGAATATTGCGCTGTATCTTGGCCTGATCGTTGTTGCGCTCGGTGATATCGCGGATATTGCATTGAATCACCAAAATTCCGGCACAGTCATAAGTATTGCTGACGAACTCCACGGCAATTTTCGCCCCGGCCTTGGTCTTGAGCGGAAGATCCTTGTATCTGACGTAACCATCGGTTTGCAACTCGGAGAACATTTCCTTGCTCTGCGCAATATCCGCGAATGAACCGACTTCCCAAAGTTTTTTACCCAGAAACTCCTCATGCGAGTAACCCAGCATCTCGATCAGATATGGGTTCACATCTTCGATCTGCGCGGTCACGGCATTGAGCAGTAAAATTCCGTCCCGTGCAGTTTCAAATAGCCTGCGGTATCGGCTTTCAGAAATTTTAAGCAATTCAAGCGCGTAGTCACGCCTGGCATAAATTTCCACATCTTGCGGGGTTTGCATACATAGCCTCCATTCAGTCGATACCGTAGGTCACTATGTGCCTGTTTCAAAACCATCACGGTGCGGTAAATAACATAACCGTGATGAACAAATACGCTCGCGCCTGCAAAACACAGCGCCAGCAACCATTATTACTATATGATTATTAACGATATCTATCTGACCATCTGATTCATATCGATGATAGGCATCAGGATGGCTAATACGATCAGCAGCACTACGATGCCCATCGTCAATATCAGCACCGGCTCCAGCAGCGAAGTCAAAATCGTGGTGTAGTTTCCGACCTCCTGTTCCTGCTGGGCGGCCGCGCGTTCCAGCATCACATCCAGTTGACCACTGGCCTCGCCGCTGGCGATCAGATGAACCAGCAAGGGTGGAAAGTATCCGGAAACGCTAAGCGCACGACTCAGACCTACCCCTTCGCGCACCATTTTGGCGGCCTCATCCACCGCCTGTCTCATCGGCAAATTGCTGACCACCCCGGCGGCAGCGGTCAAGCCCGCCATCAACGGTACGCCGCTGCCGGCTAAGATCGCCATGGTGCTGGCCATGCGCGCGGTATTGATGCCGCGCACCAGCCGCCCTAAAACCGGCAGTCGCAACAGAAAAAGATGAGCCTGATAGCGCAGCCGTGGCTGACGCAGCACAAAATGGATAGTGACGCCCGCTGCGAGTATCAGCAGCAGCAAATATCCCCAGGACTGCTGCAAGGCGTCACTCACCCAGATCAGGGAACGGGTCAGTAGCGGCAGGGTTTGATGCGACTGTTCAAACACGCCTATCACCTGCGGCACCACATAGATCAGCAAGCCGCCGACCACCAGCAGCGCCACCAGCGTGACGATGGCAGGATAAACGAAAGCTAACACCACCTTTTGCCGCAAGGCCTGACGGGATTCGGTGTAATCGGCCAGCCGCAACATCACGCGCCCCAATTCCCCGGATGACTCCCCCGCAGTGACCAGTGCACGATACAACTCGGGAAAGATCGATGGATAGCGCCCCAGTGCGCGGGCAAAAGTCTGTCCGCCTAACACTTCCGCGCGCACACCGGCCAGCACGGAACGCGCCGTTTCATTCTCGCTTTGCTCTATCAATGCGCTCAACGCCTGCTCCAGCGTCAGACTGGCGGAGAGCAAGGTGGCCAACTGGCGGGTAATCAGACTCAGCTGCGCGACCGATAAGCTGCCGCGCCGCCAGCGACCGCTCGACGTGTTCTTCATCGCCTCTTGAGACACGGCGGCAATGGCGACGATGGTCAAACCCGATTCGCGCAGAGCGGCGCGCGCCTGCCTGACGGTATCCGCCTCCGCCACGCCAGTGAGCCTGTGCCCTTTGCTATCGAGCGCCTGATAACTGAAAGCGGCCATCGCTATTCACGCGTGACGCGCAGCAACTCTTCCAGCGAAGTTTTGCCGGTTGCAACCAAGCGCATCCCATCCTCGCGCATGCTGCGCATGCCGTGTTGCATGGCGTATTCGCGCAACTCCTGTTCAGAGGCGCGCTCGTGGATCAAGTGACGCATCCCGTCATCTATGGTCAGCAACTCGTAAATACCGCTGCGCCCCCGGTAACCTGTCTGATTACAGGCCGCACAGCCAACGGGACGGTAAAGCATTTCGGGCACGGCGTTAGCCTCGAACATCGCGCGCTCAATCGCATCCGGCTGATAAGGCTTGCGGCATTCGCCACACAGGGTGCGCAGCAGACGTTGCGCCAGCACGCCCAGCAGGCTGGAGGACAACAGAAAGGGTTCGACTGCCATATCGGTCAGGCGGGTGATCGAGCTGACGGTGTCATTGGTGTGCAAGGTGGCCAGCACCAGATGCCCGGTCAGACTGGCCTGTACCGCGATCTGAGCGGTTTCCAGATCGCGGATTTCACCTATCATGATCACGTCAGGGTCTTGACGCAAAATGGCGCGCAAGGCACGGGCAAACGTCATCTCGATGCGCGGATTGACCTGAGTTTGACCGATACCGTCCAGATCGTATTCCACCGGATCTTCCACCGTCATCACGTTGGTCACCGTAGCGTCGATGCGCGACAGCGCGGCATACAGCGTGGTGGTCTTGCCGGAACCGGTAGGTCCCGTGACCAGCACGATGCCGTGCGGCTGATGCACCAGCGCATCCATCGCGGCTAGCGTCTCGCCCTCCATCCCCAAACGGGTCAGTTCCAGCCGCCCCGCCGCCTTGTCCAGCAGACGCAACACAATCCGTTCACCGTGTCCGGTCGGCAGGGTCGAGACGCGCACATCGACCGGCTTGCCGGCCAGCCTCAAGGTGATGCGTCCATCCTGCGGCAGACGCTTTTCGGCAATATCCAGTTCCGCCATGATCTTGATGCGCGACACCATCGCCGCATGCAGGGCGCGGTGCGGCTCGATCACGTCTTTCAAGGTGCCGTCCACCCGAAAGCGCACGGCGGAGCGCGTCTCGAACGGTTCGATATGTATATCCGAGGCATTTTCGCGCACGGCCTGGGTGAGCAGCGCGTTGATCATGCGGATCACCGGCGCATCGCTGTCGGCGTCCAGCAGATCTTCGATTTGCGGCAGATCGTTCACCAGTTGCGACAAATCCATATCCTGCTCGACATCATCGACCATGGAGGCTGCCGAGCCATCGGCCTGTCCATAGGCCTGCGCCAGCTCATGATCAAACACATCAATTGAGATCAATTGGGCCTGCACCGGCACCGCCAGCACCCGACGCACCTCCGCCAGAACAGTTGCCGCCGCATCCGCGCGCACGCTCACTTCGGCCAGATCGGCGCTAAGACTGCACAGCAACACCCCCCGGCTTTTAGCAAAGGAATAGGGTATTTTTTTAGGGGAAAAACGGCTCTCTGTGCTCATTTCAATTAACCGCAGCCGACAGGCCAACTCCCGGCGCAGGTTTAACGTTGCTAAGCGGTGGCAAAGTAGGTGCCTGCATATCCGGCAGCATCATGCGTGATGGCAACTGACTCTTCTTTTGCTCGCCCTGCAGATATTCATAACGATCCTGTGTCAGCCCCTGATGCGACTGAGCATCGCGCATCACATAGGGGCGGATGAACACCATCAGATTGGTCTTGGAGTGCTGGCGGGTTTCATGACGGAACAGATTGCCCAGCAGCGGAATATCGCCCAGCACAGGCACTTTGTCCTCGCCATTGGTCACCGAATCCTGTATCAGGCCGCCCAGCACGATGATCTGCCCCTCCTCGACCAGCACGGTGGATTCGAGCGAGCGCTTGTTGGTGATGACACCGGCGGCATTGTTGATAGTCTGGGACTGCACGCTGGAGACTTCCTGATAGACCTGCAGCTTGACCGTGCCCCCCTGCGATATCTGCGGCTTGATGCGCAAGGTCAGCCCGACATCTTTGCGCTCTATGGTTTGAAACGGGGACGCGGTCGCCGCCGTGCCGGTCTGCGCGTAACTGCCTGTTATAAAAGGAACATTTTGCCCGATGATGATCTTCGCCTCTTCGTTGTCCAGCGTCAGCAAATTCGGTGTAGAGAGAATATTGGCCTTGGCATCGTTTTCGAGGACTCTGGCCAGCATCCCTAAATTGAGCACGGTGCCCAGCCCCGGGATGGTCGTGGTGCCTCGGACGATGCCGACATTCAGCCCCTGCCCCACCGTGCCGATGTTGGCCGCCGCACTGATGATATTGCCGCCACCGGCACCAGCAGCGCCCCCGGCTCCCGTCGTGCCGAAATTCGTGCCGCCTATGATGTTGGCACCGGGGCTATTGATGCCGTTGAGCGCCTGCCATTGAATACCGAATTCTGCCGCCTTATCGGCCGTCACTTCGGCGATCAGCGCCTCGACAAACACCTGCGCCCGCCGTATATCCAGCATTTCCACCACCGCGCGCAAATTGTTATAAACGGCGTCCGGCGCGGTAATGATCAAGGCATTCGAGGCGGTATCCGCCTGTATCATCCCCCCCGTCATCACCGGCGCTGTCGGCGCAACCTGCGAACCAGCTGTTAAATTGGACGTGCCCGGAGTCGCTGCCGCAGACGCGGTATCCCCGCTCAGCACGGCGCGCAGCGTGATCGCCAGTTTCGCGGCCTCAGCATTTTTCAGATAGACCACGTGTATATTGCCCGGCGCACTGGTCTGCATATCCAGCTTTTCCACCAGCTCCTGCACCCGCTTGATGCGCACCGGACTATCGGTTTTGAGCAACAGACTATTGGTGCGTGCATCCGCCATCAGCATAAAGCGCTGACTGGCATCGGTCGATCCTGCCGCGACCAGCGAACCATCCATCATCAAGCGGTTGATGGTTTGCGCCAGATCCATCACCGAAGCATATTTCACCGGAATGACCAGGGTGGCAGATACCGGGGCCTGATCCAGCGTAGCGACAATTTGCTCGATGCGTTTGAGATTGCTGGCATAGTCGGTCACCACCAGCGCGTTGTTATTGGGATAGGCCAGCACTATATTATTGGGCGCGATCAGGGGACGCAAAATAGGCACCATCTGCACCGCAGATTCGTGATGCAGCATAAATACGCGCGTCATCAGTTTATCGCTGCTGCCGTTTTTCTCGCCGATACCGGGAATATAAAGTTTGCCATCCGCCTCCGGCATGACTTTAGTCACCCCGTTCGACTCTACCGCCGCAAATCCCTGCAAACGCAAGGCGGACAGCAGCGTGTCATACGCTAAACCTGCCGGAATCGGCGTAGCCGAGACAATATTGATATTGCCTTTAACGCGAGGATCGACCAGAAAATTGCGCTGCGTAATTTGCGAGATAGCGCGTATCACCTCTTCGATATCCGCATTCACGAAATTCAGCGAAATCATTTCTTCCGCCTGGCTCGCCATGGCCGACACGACAAGCACACCGCATAACACCCATCGTGCCAACCAATTCATCAAATACCCCTAGAAAATTTACGATTCAAACACTGCCGGGCGGCAAATGCTAAACATGCGACTATTTCAATGCAATATTCTGTTTTAATTCAATATTTTTTAATTCAGGGCGTACCAGCAGTATCTGCTGACGCACCCCGGCACGTTCAATCACCACATGATCCTTAGCCACTTCGACCAGTTTCGCTCCGGCGACAATGTCATGCCCCGTCGCCAGACCCAGCTGATGCTTGCCATCCAGTTCCAGCACCGCAAAGCCCGGCGTCCCGGCAAACACCCCAACCAGCCTGACATTGGGCATCACGCTTGCCACGGCTGACACAGAAACCGGCTGCGCGCTGCCAAACAGTTGTTCTGCATGAGCGTTGGACGGTGGAAATACGGCCGGCAATACCGATATGCTGCGCGGCGCGAACAGCACCCAAAGCCAGTGAACCAGCAGGGTGACGATCACCAGCACCGCCAGTACGCGCCACATGAAGACGCCCCAAGCCGCGCCGGGTACTTTGCGCAACGGTAGTTCACATATTTCCGGCAAGCGCATCGTTAATCTCCTGTGATTCCTCACGGAGTATACGCAGGCAGAGATCAGGCTCTGTACGTCAGCGCACATACCCGTCAGGGATCGATGGCACAGCAAACTGCGTGCGTTAACGTACAGAAAGACGTTTGGCAATCCAATAAATTGCGGCAACGCCAGAGGTATTCCTCCGGTGTAATGGTCGGTCACCCACTCACAAACAAGGAAACATCATGAGCAAAGTTCAGCAGCAGGAATTGGATGCACACCGCCGTGAAATTGTCGCGGATATGTTAGGTTTGGTAGGCAAATATCGCAAAGAATTGAATTGGGATATGCCGGAATACAACCAGCGTGATACGGACAAGCTTATTTTGACGGCGATGTTTTCTTCATTGGGTGATATCGCGATTCAACTGGCAAAATAAACGGGCCATCATTGCCTGTTTGACCTGCGCATACCGGGCAAGTCGAGCTAACCGTCTGCGGTACACCCGGTTGTCTGTTTATGCCAGAGTTCCTGCCCTTAGGGCTGCGCCGGCATGATACCGGTGTAGATCGCGTTGGACACCCGCGAGTTGATGGTTTGGCAACATACGGGTTGCGCTTACAAAATCCACAGAAAATTTACGCATCTAAGTCATCAAAAAATGGCGCTACGCGATAAAAGCTCTGCCTGTTTCTGCGCCATACCCCTTACATCTTCTGATATATCAGGATGCGCGGCCACCAGGTGCCAGTAGCGGATTGCCAGCGGCAGCAATTCCAGCCAGATGGCTAATGGCGGATTCATGTTCACTTTCGGTATAGGTAAAGCATCAGGAATCTGCCCGGACGGGCGCGGTGCCAGCGACATAGGCAACATGTCGTACACCGGCGCCAGAGTATATTCAGGCGCGGCTTTAGTGACATCATCCACAAAAAACGAAAGATTACCGGTGTGCATATCGGCATTGCCGATCAGCACGCCAAATACGTACAACTTTTGTACTTGCTGATGCACATCCGCGCTCAGCTTCCCCGCTCGCACCAACTCGGCGGTAATCTTCGGCCACTCTGCTGCGAGCCCCGCGAACTCATCATCGAGTGACTTGAGCGAAACGACACCTGACCGCCCCAGCCGGTCTACCCTGTCAAACCGCAAAGTCTGCAAAAACAACTGATGCGATCCATCCACCTCTGCGCTCAACAATTCACTTTCACTACAGGGAAATAAATCACCCAGCACCTGAGAAGCGATGTATTCGCAAATCAGCAGACTGCGCCAGCGTAGCGTCGCTGCGTTGTCCTGCGGTGCGGTGAATTTGACCATAACCTGAACGGACAGACCCTCACGCAATACTTCAACATTGAACTTAGGTTGCTCTCCCCCCGCCGATGAACCGACCACCTCACCTGCCAACGCCAGTCGTGCTAATTTTGGATACTGCTGCAACCGCTGCTCTGCCGGAATCGGCGCCGCAGATTCTTCCTGAGATGAAAAAAGCGCGCGCGTCTGAAAATGAGAAGCGGATTCTTCACCGACCATCAGATTGCCCGGCGTGTCGTACCCGTTATTTGCCAATGCGAGCAACATCTGATCATCACTCCAGCGAGTAGGATCAGCGGGCAATCCCAACATTGGCCCGTGAAAACGCGCAAAAGAACGACCCAGAAATCCTTGCGGACGCATGTTCTGCAAGTACCAGGGCAGCCCCGGATGGAGATCAAACCTTGCTTCACAAGTTGATGTCGGCCAAGTTTCAACCAGATATCCTTCAGGCATGATCGGATAAAGCACGCCCCACTGCTGCAACTCTCCAGAAGCGCTGACTCGGTAAAGTGGAAAATCTGCGTGCGCACCCAGCTTGCGCCGGAGTGCATACTGTGACTGGCGCGCCTTACCGAAGCGGAGAATGGATACTCCCTGCCCTGCCATCAATCGAGAGAATGTCGGCTGACTGACACCAAGCTGCTCACACAATGCTCTGGCGGACTTCGGACCGTCCCTCAGCAATTTGAAAACAGATTCAGGGAGTGCCATTTTGGATAAACCCGCCAGTATATTGAATTAATAATGAATAGATATTACATCAATATTCCATATATCCATAGCCCGGATTTACACGCTATGCCCAATCAATATGAGCATCTCCATGATCTGGCCTGATGTAATCTGGCACTGCCGGTGATTACCCCGCCACGCTGGAAGCTGCCGTGCGAAGCCTGAGCTACGTAGTTCTGCTGAGCACATCGGTCACAACCACGACAGAAGAATTATCCATACGCCTGACCTGACATCGCCAACCATTTAAAAACGCCGCACACATAGTTAAATATACGTCTACACTGATGCGGTCAGATTAACTTAAGGGGTAGGCACCGCAAGCGCAAGCTCTCGAAGTGCCGAAAAACGTCATGGCTATAAACCGCTGGACTAACGAGCAACTAAAACTGGCATTTTATCTTTATTGCCAACTTCCCTTTGGCAAACTTCACAGCCGCAATCGGGAAATTATCCAGCTTGCCACACTAATTGGCCGTTCGCCCGGAGCAGTAGCCATGAAACTGGTCAATTTTGCCAGCTTAGACCCGGCAATCACAAGCACAGGACGCAAAGGCCTCGATGGTGCGTCAAATCTTGACCGAGAGATATGGTCAGAATTTCACGCCGATTGGGAGAAGCTCGCATTAGAATGTGCATTGTTAAACGCTCAACTCAACAAAGCAGCCGGAGCCGAACCAGTTATTGAATTGGACATTACCGAGCAAGAGGAACTTCTTGATTTTACTGGTGAAACTAGACGTGTGGTGACCGAACAAAGGATCAAGCAGCACTTTTTCCGCCGTGCCGTCCTGAGTAGTTATCGTGGACGTTGCTGTATGTCAGGCTTGTCCGAACCTCGCTTGTTAATTGCCAGTCACATTGTGCCGTGGAGCAAAGACAAGGCGAACCGCCTAAACCCAAGCAATGGATTATGCCTTTCGGCGATCCACGACAGAGCATTCGACAAAGGACTGATAACGCTTAGCGATGACTTCAAGATCATCGTTTCAGATGAGCTGAGGCGGCGCGATGAGCCTTTCGTAAGGAATGTTCTATTGCCGCTCAATGGGCGAGCGATTGAGCCGCCAGAGCGCTTCGCGCCGCAAGTCGAGTTTATCGCTTGGCATAGAAACATATTATTCGTAGACAATAGGATGTAGGCATCATGCAACTCACTATAAAACGGTCCGTGACATCCTGTGACGGTACAAATGAATATTGTATTTTTGAGTACCTTTATCGTGATGCATCCAACTACAAGGCTTAGGGGGAGATTCTTCTGTCAGGCGTCCCATCACAAAATGACATCACGATATTACTCGCCAGTTTGGATTCGGAAACCTACTTCGTTGCAGAGCAAGTTGGCATTCCAACGGTGTACAAAGAGTTGTGGGATTTATCAGGGGGGCGCACCAGTGACGATCATGCATTGCGGCCGCAATCAAAGTTCAGCCGGTCATGGCTGCCAGTAAGGTTTTTAGGTTCGAATTACCTCTGGCAGACAGGGTTCGACAAAGTGTTTCCCGGCTGATCCAGCTTCAGCAGCAACAGCTCCAAGCCCGCCATAAGCTTCGGCGACCGTGCGTAGCTCAAGGAGTCCAGTTGCACGGTCATCAGGATTATCGAGCGACTCCATGGCGACTTTCATGTATTCAACAGTAAGTTCGCGATCTGCACGTAATTCGGCAACCTCACGATCATGGTGAGTTACAGCAGCATTGATTTTTTTTGCTCACTCTTGTCTCAGTTTCCACGCCTCACAACACTTCCCTATCAGAATCCCGCATGTAATGCCCAGAAATTTGCCGGGGTCACGATTGGGTAGCGTTCAGCCAGCACCAGCAAATCCTTATCACCGGTGATAAGGTAGTTCACGTCAGATAATTTAAGTGCGGCCAGCAAAGTGCCCAGTACAGGCTGATCGTTAATATCACGCAACTCCGAATCTGCGACAGGGAGCGGTTCAATGATTTCCGCTTGCAAGGACAGGGCATCAACTAAGTCTTCTATCTCCGCCGATGTCAAACCATGACGGTTAGTCAGTCGGGGCAACACGCGGCGCAACTCTTCCAGGATATAAACAGACAGTAAAACCTCTATCGAGCCATATCGCCACGCGGACATTATTTTACCCGGCACGCTTGCCGGATAAGCAATACCCGAGAGAAGCACATTTGTGTCCAGAACTACACGCAACGTGGCCATGACGACTCAACGCTTAGGTGTGCGTGCTAATGCCCGCTCAAGTTCAATAGCAGCATTAATTTCAGCAATCCCGTCTTCCTCAGGTACGTTTGAAAACCCTGATTCAATACGCTGGCATAGCGCATCAAAACGAGCTTGCATGCGCCGAATACGCTCGAACAACCTGGCATCAACCAATGCAGCAACCGGCCTGCCATCTTTGTTGATTACGATGCTGTCGTGTCTGTACTGCACCTGATTGAGCATTTCGCCCAGATTTTGTCTAAAAGTCACTGCGCTTGTTTGAGTAATCATGTCATCTCACCATTCTGGTCATAATGGTCACTATGCATCAAAATTAATTACTGGTCAATGGCCGTTCTGCCCGATGACTACCCGCCCACGCAGTGCATTGTTGGTTCACGGTAATTTATGCCGTTTTTACAGCGACCGGTAAAGCGCGACCGGATGATGTCGTGCAGCTTGTCCGGGAATTTGGCGATGTACACACGCTCGCCCCGGTATTCGTGGCGCAACTGTCGCTTGATACCCTCCACCTGCTCCTCGCTGAAGTTCGGCTGCGCGCAATCTTGCCACAAGCGAATAGCGAATAGCGAATAGCGAATAGCGAATAGCGAATAGCGAATTCAAAATCTGGCCAAAATCGAGAAAAATAGTCGATTAGAAGCTGACTGTTAGTGTGATGTTATCGGTGTAAATACCGACGGCGGCATCCTGACCGGCGGGTATCTGTCCGAATATATTCAGGGTGATCGTGCCGTTATTGCCCGGGGAAATAACACGACTGCCGCCCGAACCATCTCCCCACACCAGCGCATGTGCGGTGCTGGTATACAGGTTGTAATTCAAGAGATTCACACCGCTGCGCATCACCCGGTTCGCAAAATTATTGCTCTGGCCTGCGCTCAATGAGACCACAGAATTTGCCCCGCCCGTGCATTTGATGCTCAGACTGCCGACCCCGTTGTTATTGGCCAGGGTTGAAAAAACATCATACGCACCGAAACTGACCGATGAAACCGACCTGAACGAACAAGAGGGCGCGGCATAGACCGGGGTAACCGCCAGTAGCCCCCCGATAAGACTGGCTGAGCAGAGCCGGATTTGACACGAAAACAGACTCATTCACCCTCCCCTTTACAGACAAAAATACCGAGATCGGGCAGCGGGTCGTCCGTCGCGATATAGGGGACATCCAGCTCACAGTGTTGGTCACCCCAGGAAACGTCCAGATGATTAGCCGAATTCAGACCTGCAACATAGGCCTGACCTTCATAACCAACTGTATATATATGATTATTAATATTAATTAACGCCCCTGCCGGAACAGAGTTTCCATTTGCTAGTCGCAGGGTGAAGGTCGACGCGCGTGACCTGCGGATAGGGAATGGAACGCTGATGCCGCTGCGGTAATAAGGCACGACTTCCAGTTTCAGCGTGCCGATTTCCGCATCCAGCGGCAAATCCCGCTGATCGATCGAAATGACGTTCCTGTCGTAGGCGCGCAGTCGCGGAATCAGCGCATTGCCATCGGCATCGGTGCGGCCTGCGGGTTGATTATCCGCCAGCACGCGCACACCCGGGTAGTCCGGAATGCGCACCACGGCAAAACTCTGCTCGATGCGACGGCTGATAAAGGCATTGCCGCCCAGCACCGCGATACCGCCCGTCGCATTCAGGCGCGTCGCCGTCTCCCCCGTGCTCTGCGCGACATCGGCGCTATAAGTACCGGCGTTATTCTGTATCAGATAGCCCGCTTTTCGCATACCGTCGCTGCGCGACTGTAGCCGGTAGCCATCCCCTACGCCGGGCGACAGATTGCGCTGCAAGGTAGTCGTGTACAGATTGCCCGCCATGGTGGTGGACTGGGAACTCACACTCAAACTGGTTGCCGCCTCCAGCTGGATGCTTAACAGGGCGAAAATCGTGGTGCTCACCTCCCCGGTCAAATTGCGCAACGCGGACAGGGTAAACGAACCGATTTTCCCAAGTGCTACGCTGTAACTGAAGCTCGCGAAGCGCATATCGGCCTGATTGCGATTGCGCTGCCAGAGATAGACCGCGCCAAAGGAGCCGCCACGGTGCGCCTGATAACTCAGGTTGACGTGACTCTGGTGTATCGGGGGTAATTGCGCCGCCAGCGTACCGATCTGTGTAAAAGTCGCACTGTTGATCTGCGTGCGCACGCCCGCGCTCCAGGGATCAGCCTGCCGATCCAGCCCCAGCATGACCATCGCCCCCTGAATTTTATTGCGGTAACTCGCTGCGATATGGCTATTGAGCGTACCGATTTTCGGCAGCAATACATCCGCCCCTACCCCTGCGGTCGCCTGCCCCTGCATCGCTTCCGTGTGGAACTCCCCGGTGAGATGTTCGTTGATTCCGCGCCGGTAAGTGCCGCTGGCAATCGCGCCGCCGTAATCATTGCTGTTCAGAGCAAAGTTATTGCGTACCCTGCCCAGTTCGTACGAATAGCTCTCAAGCCCTGCACGCAATAGCGACTGACTGGCATAAAACGGCTGACTGATAATCTGTTCGCGTCCCAGCAGATCGCGAACCACCAGCAGAATCTGACCTGAACCGCTGACGACCGGCAGATTGCTGATAGCGAACGGGCCGGGAGGCACCCGCTGGCGCGAAACCAGCGCGTTATTGATAAACACATCGACTGTGGAAGGCAGCACCGCCTGCCCGACCGCTTTTTGCGGTGTGTAGGTTAACAGTCCGGGCTGTGTGCCAAAGTTGCTGCCAAAGCGGATGCCGCCGTAACGTGCTGAACGCCCCCAACTGCCAGGCGATGTGATCGCATCGCCCAGCGTCAGGGTTTGTAACTTTTGCGGATTGTCCGCAGTCCAGCTGGTATCGAGCCGTGTCAGGCTAGCGCCGCTGCCGATCGCTTCTGCCAGCACCGTGCTGGTGAGCACACCCGAACGATTAAACCAACCCAGTTCCAGTTGACCGGCACGCTGCATCAGACCCGCTGACTGTGCGACAAACAGATCGTAATTGAAAAAACCGCCCGGATCCGGTTTAACCGCACCGGGAATACGTCCATAGCGTATGACGCGCGTGGTGTCGGTGAATGCCTCGGGTTTAACCTTAATCATCAGCGTCAGTGTTTTCGGATCGTAATCGGGCACCACCTCTGAAATCGCGGAGAGCGGATAATAGTGCTCGCCCAGATAAGCGATGAGCGTATCCGCTTTAGGGAGGCGAAGTCGCCAGCGCTGCAGATCCTGATCACGAAAATAGAAAGCGCCGGTCTCATCTTCGAGCACCAGCACGGTTTCGTTGAGCTGTTGCAGATCGATATCAACCTGCAACAGACGCTCTTTCAGGGGAGCTGCTTGTACCGCCGCCGGTTCCTGTGGAAGAGCGGCGCCAAAAGCACTACAGGCCAGACAAACGGTGCTGATCAGCCATCCTGCCGCGCTACGGTTGATCCAGCACAAGCTCTGTTTCAATGATGGCCGCATCGGTGTAGGCCTTGAGATGTAAAAGACCGTCGTTAATTTGCTCTGATGCGTTGATCTTCAGCAGCCATTCGTGAGCCTGGCCCGCCAACACATAATTTGTACCCGATTCACTCGCGATCGCCGCGTCATGTCCCTTTGCATAGACAGAAAAATCAGATACCTGTATATGCGTATTTCCTTGATTTAAAACAGATACTTTTAAAACACTGGCATCTCCCCGCACCGCCGACCACGAGGTTTTCGGTGTAGCCTTGCCGGCTTTAGGCTGCACGAATACCGGCAAACCGATGCGCAGTGCGACTTTGACGCCTGAAAATTCCGGACTCGAAGGCGATGGCAGTTCCTGCAAATTGATGCGATAAGCCGATTCGATCGTGTTATTGACTTTATGGCGCAAACCTACGCGTATCACCTGTTCCCCGTGCGCGGCTATGCTGACGATAGGCGGCGAAACAATCAATTCACTGCTTGGACTATAGATATCTTTACCCTCCTTTTGTGACCAGGAGACCGCCTGTATCTGTATCGTGGTGGATTGATCGGATTCGTTTTTGACCGTGACCGTCGCAGTCGGTTGTTTTGCCGACAACGCAACGCGTATCGGGTCGATCTCCCAGCCCGCAGCGCCAGCCAGACACGGCATGAGTAGCGTCAGCAGCCAAACTTGGCGAGCCTTGAACGGCAAAATAGCGGTGATATTCGGATTACAGATTGAGTTCTTCAAAGCAGCCTCCATGACTAAAAATTAATGGTTGCGCCGACCGTGTCGGTATAAGAATCGGCAGCGACATCCTGACCGCCGGGAATCGTGCCGCACACGTTGTAAAGGCGAGAAACATTGGTCGGAGCTCTGGTGAGCGTCAGCAAGCCGGTGCCGATCGCCGTCCACGCCGTGGTACCGGGAAAGGTGCAGGCCGTATCGGGTGCATTGCCGGGCGGTTGAAAAATGTTGTATTGCAACAAGCCGGCTGCCGATCCTCCTATCATCTGGCGCTGGCCGCCTACCCCATGCGTGCCGTCATCCATCCCTATCGTCAAACCCACCGCACCTTTGGAACAAGTGACGCTGATCTGGCCGGTAGAATTTAATGCCGCCGTCGCATTAGTGCCCACCGAATCATAGGCGGCAAATGCCAGCGCGGAAGTGGTGCTGATCGAACAGTTTTGCGAAACGGAAGCGGTGACCGGAAAATAGGTGCTGGCCGAGGCTGCGCTAGCCATCCCCGAAGCTGCCAGCATCAAGGCGGCAACCGGCAGACGTAAAGCGGATTTATTCAACATGTGATGACTCCCTTGTAACGATGTGGTCATATTCGCCTTTACTTGCACTGCTGTTTGTTCGCTGGCACACATTCAGGCAGGTCGCTGACGCAGCGTGTTAGTGAGTCCTGATCACGGTGCGGGTATCACGGTGAGCGGCAATACCGTCAAGGTGCCGTTGATGTAAACGATGGTGTAATTCGATGGAGTGAAGCCCCCTCCTCCGGCGGGCCCTGACTTGATGACATAGGAACCCGGCAGGGCACTGGCAGCCTCGCCCGGACTGGATTCGGTAAACGCACCTATCGTTTCACCGTTCACCAGACCATCGGCGGTAAAAGCGCTCAAGAGCATATGCTGTCCGGCAATCTTGGTTGCATCAGCGGCTGTCACCAGCAGTCCTGCCGGAATCACCGCCAGAGCGCCGTTTACATAAGTGATGCGGTAGTTGGCGGCAGCAAAGTTCCCGCCATAGGCATGGCCCGGAGTAATCGCATACGGGCTGCCCGACACCCCTGCATCGGCAGCTGTACCGGGGCTGGTTTCGGTCACTCCGCCTATGGTTTCACCGTTGACCAGCCCTCGCGCATAGAAGGCACTCAGCGTCGGCGTCTGTCCGTATGTCTTGCTGGCATTGGCGGCGGTAATGTCCAGCTGCGCCGGGGTGATATTGGCTGTTGCGACATAGAGACTGTTGTGGCGATAGTTGGCCGCATCCAGGCCGGCCAGATTGAGTCCGCCGACGATAACGGACTTGCCAGCACCTGCGTTCGGATCGGTAAAATTCGCGCTCCCATAGCTTAAATTCAGTGTATCGCCCGCGATCCGGTTATCGCGTAACAACACGCTGTCCGCTGTCGTGCCGTCGTAGACCTTGTCGCTGCCGGTGGCGGTGACGCTCAAGTCACGCTGAGCAATGTTCGCCGTGGTAGTCCCTGTCGTTGCGAACAGGGAATACTGACCACTACCCGTCAAGGCGTAATTGGCAAAATTGATGGCTTTGGCCAGACCCGCATTTTTATCGTTAAAACTGGCGGTACCGGGAAGCAAGGCGGCGGATGGCGTGCCGCTCAAACTCAGACTGGCCGCAATGCCGCCATCGTAAATTTTATTGTTGCCCTGCAAATACACCCAGGCTTTTGCATCTGCAAGTGCCGGATAGGCGGCGATTTCGGCGGCGGTATTGGCATAACCGTCCGGATTGAAACGAACGGTCAAATTAGGCGATGTGACCGCAGCAGCCAGCGCGACAGTGCCATTGGCGCTCCCCGGGCCGTTGCCGTTCAATCCTGAAATCAACCGGATGGAGGCACCTGCGGCAGGTGCGCTAACGGCGGCAACAATCGTCACATGATGTCCGGCATTCATTTCTATCAGCGTAGTTGCAGCGCCCGCCGAAACTGCTGCCATGGTGAGCACATCCCGACCGGCCGCCAATCTGATCACCGAATCCGCCGCGACCGCCGCGATGGCGGCACCGACGATCACATCTCGCCCTGCCGTAACATTGAGGGTGGTGTTGGCCGCAACGGCCGTGATCGCGCCGGCCGAATTAAAATCGTTGCCCGCATGCAGGGTCATCGTCGTACCCGCTGCCACCGCCATGATCGCCGCATTGTTGACGAGGTTGTTGGCGGCGCTGATATCGAGAACGGAATTGGCGGCGGTTGCCGTGATGTCGCCGCCGATGCGCACATCGTGGCCGGCGGCAAGCGCAATGCCTGAACCTGCCGCGACTACGTTCAGTGTGCCAGTGGTAGCGATATCGTTGCCGGCGATCAACGCCAGATGAGCACCTGCCGTATCCGCCGTAACCGGCGCGTTGACCAGTACATCGTGAACCGCATTCAAGGTCAGCGTGGTGGCTGCCGCCCAATGCACAGGGGTATTGACGTTGATATCGCCCCGCGTGCCCGAGAATCCGTCACCGCTTAAAATGCTGATGTTCGAGGTCAGCAGTTTTTGGGCTAACAAAGCTCCGGTGATGTCGCCGCCAGACGCAGCAATGGTGTAATCTTTTGGATCGATCAGCCAAAGTCCCGTTACTCCTGATGTGGCTGCGGTGGTCAGGATCAGGCTGTCACTGACGGCAACCTGAGCTGCGGAAGTTTCGACAAAACCGCCGTGGCCGCCATAGGGCGCGCTGGCGTCCAGCATGCCGCCCGCCTTCACGACGCCGCTTTGCATATCGCCCAGCAGTTTGATCGTACCGCTTTGCTGCGCTAGGCTCTGCGCCTGAATCACGCCGGTGTTGTTCACCGCGCCGGAGAGCATATTACCCAGACTTTGCGTGCTGAGCAGTACCTGCCCGCCATCGGCGAAAATCTGCCCGCTGTTTTCGATCAGGGCATTCATCACCCCCTGATGAACCACCACATTCAACAATTGGTCGCCCGCGATATCCAGCGTGATCGCCGTACCGCCAGCCAGCGCAACGCTACCCAACCTGGCTGAAATAACACCTTCATTCCTCACCGTGCCGCCCAGCAGGGCGACAAAACTGCCGTCCGCGTTGATGCTTCCCCGATTCACGACAGTGCTGCTACTGTTGCCTGAAAATTGGTAGTGGCCAGCCATCAGGTCGCCGTCGGTCATATTCAAGGTGGAAGCAACTAAACCGCCCGCATTGACCGAGGCGCCGGGCGCGAACAGGATGCCATTCGGATTGATCAAAAACACCCGGCCATTGGCCGACAGGCTGCCCAGTATGGCGGAAGGATCCTGCCCCACCACCCGGTTAAGCGCCACCGAATTGAACGCTGGCTGAATGAAACGCACCGCCTCGTTGGTCCCGATACTGAAACGCTGCCAGTTGATCGCCGCATTCTGCGTGGTCTGGGTAATGGTTAACCCGCTGGCATACGCGCTGATACTGGCAGAGCCTGCCGACACCACGCCGCCTGAGGGCAACGCAGAAACTTGCAACGGAATCAGCAGAGACTCTAAAAATACTATATTTTTCAATATATTATTTAATTCAAATCGTATATTCATTTCATCACCCCTACCAAGGTGTGCCATCTTAAAAATACTGGACGGCCTGTATCCAGAAACGCCCTGCGCTATCCGGCGCGGACTGCGCGATTGCATTACCCAGTTTGCGAGCGTAAAACGCTTTCACCACCAAACTACGGGTAGCGCTCCAGTTCACCCCGACACCCGCACCGCTTAAAGTGGTGCGATTGGCACCCGCAGCCCACTGGTATTTATTGCTGTTCACGCTGCCTGCATCGACAAAACCGATCAACTGCATTACCCCTGAAGAAAAATTATTCAGCTGATATCTGGCCTCCAGATTCATCAAATATCCCTGATCCGCATAAGCTTCGCCTTCAGGATAGGCGCGCACGCCGTTCATGCCACCCAGCTGCATTTTTTCCGACACATCCAGATTCTTACCGGCCAGTTGCCCGCTGAACGAGAGGTACAACGAAGCAGCGGTGCTCACGCCTTGCAAACGAATCGCACCAAAACCCAGTTTGTTGTAACGACCATTGCTCTGCGCCGTTGCGGCATCCAGGCTTTGCATGGCAGGGCTTTGCAAATTCAGCTGTCCCGTAGTCCAGCTCAGGGTATAGGCGTTGAAGCCGCCCGCGCCCCGGTTGTCGCGATGATCGCCGTACAGACTGAGCATCAATACCTGAGATTTTTTATCGGTGACGCTGGAGGTGAGATCGACCTTGTCCTGAAAGGCGCGACTCTCCAATGAAATCTGCGTGTTAAGGTTGTTATTGCGCGAGCGGATCAGCGGATAATTGCCATACAGCGTCACGATGCTGGCCGTGCCATGAGCGGATAAACCGGCGAAATCGCGCCCCAGCGCGTAATCTAAGCGGCTGTACGCGATGCCCGCCTTTGCATTACCGATGCGGGACTGATAGGCGGCGCGTAGATAGTTCAGCCCGGATATCGAAGTCAAGCCGCGCAGTGTGGCCTGATCGCCGAGTCCCGCCGGATTATTGAGGTTAAGCGTCGCGCCGATACGACCCTCACCGGTGTAACGATTGCCGGCATTATCGGCATCGATGCTGCCCGAGATGCGCGGACCGTCCGCAACCTCAACGATCAAATCTGAATACCCCTGATTAGTGCCCGGAATCAGGGTGGACTGAACTTTGATGCCTGGTATGTCTGACAGCGACAGCAATGCATGTTCCAGAGGCGCTGCGGTGATCGGATCGTTATGGTGTAGACCGTTCAGCATCCGGTGTGCCAGATCGTCAGTGAGCGTGCTCCGGTTGCGCAGCATCAGGTCACCGTATTGCCCCTCAAGCACGGCGATGATCACTCGCCCCTCCTTGATATCCTGTACAGGGAGATAAGCTTGCGCCACGAAATAACCGTTGCGGTGATAATAATCTGCGATCTTTTTGGTCATGGATCGCAAGGCGTTCAGCGTCAATTCATCCCCCGCTTTGAAACCGGCAACACCCAGCAATACTTCTTCTGGGTAAGCCTGTGCGCCGGCAATTTTCAGAACGTCCACACGAATTTTATCCTCGTAAGCCTGTTCAATCGCAGCCGGTTCGACCGGGCTAATCGCCGTATCCTCTAAGGCCGGCTGCCGCACTGGCGAAGCCGGAATTTGCTGAATTTGACTCGCCGCATTGGGCGGTTGCGCAGCCAGCGGACTCTGGCTAAAGAGCAGCAGGCTACAGGCGATCCATCTGTTTTTTTGCACGACAACCTCCGAAGGTGACAGCCCCGCAAACCTGCGGGGGCAGAGTTCACGTGAGGGCGGACTTTGCTTGAGATCGTCCTGCCCGGTCGGTGCCCTGGCGCACAAAGCACACCATTGACCAGACAGCTACTGTGCGCAACAAACCGGAATACCTCTTCGCTATGTGCGTTCGCGCACTATCCCGCACTGCGACAAGCGGTACTGTTCAACAGCGCACCCGCCCTGAGCGGCGAGTGCGCGGACAGCTGAAAGCCGGAAGCAGGAAGCAGGAAGCAGGAAGCAGGAAGCAGGAAGCAGGAAGCAGGAAGCAGGAAGCAGGAAGCAGGTTAAAGATAATAATCTGATTATTAATAAGTTTTGTATCGAAAGGACACTATGAGCAAAGCCAGCATTATCGGTGCCTATAACACCGAGTTCGGCGCCTTTGTCGTCAGGGATAAAAAGACAGGACTGGTTACCGATACACGCACCTATTATCAGCTGCTGATCGAAGCCGGGCGCGGTGCCATCGCGGATGCTGGCTTAGAGGCAAAAGACATCGACGCCATCTACATAGGCTCTTCCTCCCCTGCCCTGTTCGTCAATCAGGAGCATGTCGCGCCCATTGCGGCAGAGATCGATCCGGCGCTGCGCTTCAAACCGATGACGCGCTGCGAGAGCGCTTGCGCCTCATCTTCGGTGGCGCTCTACAACGCCATCTACGCTTTGGAGGCGGGACGAGCGCGCCGTGTGCTGGTTATCGGTGTCGAAAAAATGAATCTGCTGCCCACGCCTCAGATGACGCATGTTTTGGCCTGCTGTTCACACTGGCCCAGCGAGGGTTCCAAGGGCTGGTCATTTCCGATGCTGTTTGCCGCCTACGCCCGTGGCTATCGGGATCACTACGGCATAGCAAACGAAGAGTTCGAACGCATGCTCTGGACGGTCGGCGCATTGGGATACAAGAACGGTGCGGAAAACCCGCTCGCGCACATGAAACACGGCCCGGCCAGCGTCGAGGAGATCATCAGCCTCAATCAACCCGATGCGCGCGGCAAGTGCAAAAACATGATGATCGCCGATCCGCTGCGCCTGCACGACTGTTCACTGGTTTCCGATGGCGCAGCAGCGCTGGTTGTCACGCTGACTTCAGCGGTCAGCGACCCGCACCGCGCCGTGGAAATCGCGGGGATAGGCCATTCGGTTGAACGGTTAGCCGAAAGCGTGCGCCCCAATATGCACGAACTGATGGCAGGCAAAGACGCCGTTGCCAAGGCTTACAAGGAAGCGGGTATCAGCGCATCCGACATCGATTTAGCCGAAGTGCACGACTGCTTCACCATCAACCAGATTCTCTGTGTCGAAGCGCTGGGTTTCTCACAGGACGGACGCGCAGGCTATGACTATCTGGACGGTCGATACACCAGAGACGACCGCATCGCGGTCAACCTGTCCGGCGGCCTGAAGTCCAAGGGGCATCCGGTGGGCGCGACAGGAGCCTCCATGCACACGCTGATCTACAAACAACTCATCGGTGAGGCAATCGGCGTCAAGGCCAAAAAAGCCGACATCGGCGTGGTGTTCAATGTCGGCGGCTCCTCTGTCACCAATTGCGTGACAGTTTTAAGAAAACGTTAATCCGGGGCAACCATGAAAACCTTTACTTACAACGATATCGAATTTTCTATCACCACGACCGGCACCGGCTGGAATATCAGCCGCCAACTTGCCAATGGCAAAACAGCCCAGGTGGGCGCGGCACTGTTCGGCACGCAGAGCGATTGCGATGCCATGGCTCAGGCCGAGGCGTTGATACGGATCATTTATCCGGTGGGCGTCAATATTGTCGGGCCGGATGTCGCACATCCCGGTTTGGTGAGCGGAATGAAAATGGTAGGTCCTGACGTGACACATCCCAATTTCATCAACTGGCCGGGCGACAGCAGCTCGTGCGCCCAACAAACACGATAACGCCGCAGCCGCGCACTTCAAATCAGATAACAGGAGAAAAACGATGGAAATCAAAAATTGCGTTGTACTCATCACCGGCGGTGCCGGCGGAATCGGTGAAGCGATAGCCCGTTACTTTGCAAGGCGAGGGGCAAAAGTAGCTATCATCGACAGCGTGCAGAAAAACATAGATCGCGTCGTCGCCGACATCAAACAGACAGGTGGCGAGGTGATCGGCATACAGGCCGATGTGACCCGCGAAGCGGACACCGCTAAATTCATCAGAGGTACGCTGGAAGCCTTCGGCAAACTGAACGTAGTGGTCAGCGCAGCCGGCATCATACGAGATGGCCTGATGCTGTCACTGGACCATGAGACCGGACAGGTTTCTCGCAAGATGGGGCTGGATCGCTGGCAAGCGGTAATCGATGTCAATCTCACCGGCACGTTTCTGACGCTGCGCGATGCAGCCGAGGCGATGGTGAACGGCGGCTGGCCCGGGCTCCTGGTACCGATCTCTTCGGTCAACAAGGTAGGTCAGGTAGGTCAGATCAACTACTCGGCAAGCAAGGTGGCCGATGCGCTGATGCCGAAAATTATCATCGGTGAATTCCTGATGCGCGGCATTCGTCACATTCGCTGTGTCGGTATTGCCCCGGGCTATACCGCGACGCCCATGCTTACCGCAATGAATCAGGATGCGCTGCAGGCGATCGTCAAAGATGTCCATCTGGGGCGTCTGCTGGAGCCGGATGAAATTGCCGCCATGATCGCTTTTTGCGTCGAGAATGAAGCCCTCAATGCGACTACGATAGAGATTACCGGCGGGCTTTGCTATCCCGGTGGAATTGCAAAATAACAATAAATTCAATACATTAAGAAAAAACAATAATTTATCTCAACTGAAAACATCAGCTTGTTGGGCTCGTTCCGGCAAGCTGATCGCAAAGACCGGCATTGCAGGACTCCAGTTCCGCGATGCGTTTTAACAAGTGCTCAGTTCTTAGCTCAACCTTACGCTCGAAATGGTAACGGCATTCTTGCAGCTCCTCCCGCAGATTATTCATCTCACGCCTGATCTTTTTGACGATCAACACGCGCTCGGATTTTTGATAAACATTCAACATTGATTGCTCCGCATAGCTTAAATTTCAGAGACGATTTCGTCCCGGTTAACGACGCTCAAAAAAACGGATGGCGTTATGCAATTCGGAAAAATTGTAAATAATGTAATCCGCTTTGACGCCCTCTTTTTCCTGTGTGCCCTGATTCGATTTGAAGAATACCGTTTTAATCCCCATACTCTGCGCCCCGTATACATCGCGGTACATGTCGTTGCCGACATACACCACTTCCGAGGCATTTAAACCCATATCGGTCAGCGCCGCCATGAACAGACGCTTGTCTGGCTTACGGTAACCGAAGTGTTCCGAGATGATGACAGGATTGAAATATCCCGACAGGCCGACGGCATTGAGTTCCGGAATGGCATAGGCGACCTGTGCGTCGGTGATAATCGCCAGACGATAGCTTTCATGTAGTTGCTCAAGGACCTCGATGACGTCCGGATAAGTCTGCAAACTGAGGCAAGAGGCGGCGCGGTGAGCTTCGGCCAGCAACCTCGGCAATTGTTCGAGCTTCTCGGCCGGCAGGCTGCGGGTAAAATCGCTCGCTTGCAAAACAATAATCCGGCGAAAAATATCGATGGCATCGAATTCAGGGTGCCGCTCGCCGTAAGCCTTACGCTGCGCCTTCATCAGCTGAAAATACAATTCCTTGACCATCTCGGGTTTGAGCAGGACGCCCTGATACGAGAGCAGATTGCTGATGACGCGATACACCTCGTCGTGCCATTCATTGGTGCGAATATCAATCAGCGTGCCATTGACATCGAAAATAATCGCTTTGATGATCATCAGCGCCTCACCAGACATTCACGAGCCTCATCGATCAGGCGACGTCGATAGTCGTTGTCTATCCAGTGGTTGCGTGCAATGCGCAACAGGGTAATCCCCATATAAAACGGTGTTCTGCCGGAAATCGATTCAAAGGCGCTGTCGCGGTTCGGAAAATGGCAGGCATATTCCCAGAGAAAATGACCGATAAACGGGTCGGCCGCATGCCGGCTGCCCGTGGCGCGCATGAAGAAGTGCTTCAACTCGCCTGCGATACGACCTGTGTCGAAGACGCGATCCGCGTATTTAGTCCGTTCCAGATCGAAGGTCACCACCTTAAGCCCACGGCCAAACATAAAGTTTTCAGGCGTCGCGTCGCCGTGCACCAGCACCCTCTGGTCTTCCCACATGCGTGGCGTCCTGCGCCACTGATCGCGCAAGCCATACAATTCCTGCGCCTCGCTCCCGCCTATTGCCGAAATCCCGCGCAACTTGGCGATCAGGCTGTCCATGTAGCTGCAGTCCTGATTGAAATCGACCCCGGCACCCGTGGCGGTTTTGTTGTGAAAGGACGCTAAAAAATAGGCCAGCGCGGTCAGCTTGCGATACAGCTTGCCGTAGTCGCCATACTGCAGCGCATCCAATATCACCTGACTCAACAATTCGCCCTCGCAACATTCGGTCACCAGCAACGCGTTCATCGCGTAATTGCAGCCCAAGGGTCTGACGACATCGTGTGGATAGCCGGTCATCCCGAAATCTCGCATCTTGCACAGGTTGGCGAATTCACGGCTCAGGTTGGAGGCGGCCTTCACAACCCCCCTTTTCCGTAAAGAGCGAAAGAACTTGCCGACCACCTTGCTGCCGTCATCGCGGTTTTCATACAGATAAACGTCATTTGAACCGTTTAAACGGAACACGCGATACCCGGCACTGCCGCACTCGCCGCTGATCTGCGGCTGAATATCGTGCTTTAGATAACCGTGCAAGGGATCGCCTTCGGACAGTTTGCCAAGATATATGGGACTCATAACCTGCGCCCCGCTGGGGAGTGACACCCGGATCTGCGCAGACGGGCTTTTAAATCGGCGATCTGATCCAGCAAATCGAGGGCTAAGGCCACGCCCGGCGGGTTAATCTCCAGATTGCAGGCAAACGACAGCGCCAGTCGGGTGCGCCTTAACGCATGCCCAGGAAATTGCCAGTCCTCTGGCGTATCCCCTCGCGGTTCCAGCGCCCCTTCGATGACCCAGGAAATCACATGCTCTTCCGAGGCGCTGCTGGCCGCGCACAACTCGACGAGGGTCAGACAGTTTTCCTCCTCGATGACTGAACCTGCGAGGATATTGTTCATAGCGAATTCTCTTTCATGGCTGACCTTGGATTAAAACGATTGAAAGCTTCCGCCATGCTGCGATAAGCCTGTATTTCGGCTTCGCTGACGGCCTGCGGTTGCACGACAGACAACACCGCATAGAGATCGCCCGGCGGCTGGCCGGGTATTCCTCTGCCCTTTAGCCGCAACTGACGACCGGCGACAGAACCTGCCGGTATGGTGATATTCACGGAGCCTTCCGGCAGATCTACCGGCAACGTACAACCCAGCATCGCCTCCCAGGGGGCTAGCGGCAGGTCCATAAACACATCGCGTGCCTCGGCGCGAAATCGTGTGTGAGCCTGAAAAGCGATTTCAAGATACAAATTCCCCGCAGCGCCCTTCCCCGTTCCCGGCGCGCCTTGCCCTGTCAGACGCAGGTGCTGACCGGCATGCATGCCGCGTGGAATGCGCACATTCAGCACGCGCTCCTGCATCGCGACGCGCCCGGTCTGCTCATCGATGGCAGGCACTCGCAGTGTGATACTCCGTTCCACACCCGAATAAGCCTCTTCCAGCGCGATCTCCACCTTGACGTGTTGATCTTGCCCGCGCCTGTCAGCGTGTCGTCCAAACAGCGAATCGATGAAGTCACTGTTCCCGCCGCTGTCACCGAAATCGAAACCGCCTCCCCATTCGGGTGGTGGCTGAAAGTCCTGACCGGTATCACCGGCCAGATCGTAGGCCGCACGTTTCTCAGGATCTTTCAAAACGGCATTCGCCTCGCCAATCTCCTTGAAGCGCAGTTCAGCATCCGCATCCTGACTCACATCGGGATGATATTTACGAGCCAGTTTTCGATAGGCCAGCTTGATCTCCTCCTGAGTCGCCGTGCGCGGAACGCCGATGATCTGGTAATAATCCTTATTTTTCATGTATTGTATTAATTCAATGAATTACTGCATAAACCAGCCGTGACTGACCACCAGCGACTGTCCGGTCAGCGCATTGCTGGGAAAGGCCGCGAACATCAGCGCCACCTGAGCCACATCGGCGGCGGTGGTAAATTCGCCGTCTACCGTCTCCTTCAGCATCACGGTTCGCACCACGGCCTCCTCGCTGATGCCCAATGCCCGTGCCTGCTCTGGAATCTGTTTGTCCACCAGCGGAGTACGGACGAAACCCGGACAAATGACATTCGCACGTATGTTGTGCTTAGCGCCTTCTTTGGCCACGGATTTGGCCAGACCGATCAAGCCGTGTTTGGCGGTGACATAGGCAGACTTGAGCATTGACGCCTCCTTGGAGTGCACCGAACCCATGTAGATAATGCTGCCGCCCTTTTTATTGGCAATCATCAGTTTCATCACGGCGCGCGTGGTTAAAAAGGCGCCGTCCAGATGTATCGCCAGCATCTTTTTCCAGTCTGTAAAGCGAAAGTCTTCGATGGGTGAGACGATCTGCACACCGGCATTGCTGACTAAAACATCGATGCCACCGAAGGCTCTAACGGCTGCCTGTATCGCTACATCGACTTCGGTCTCGTCGCTCACATCCACAGCAACGCCGATCGCCCGTCCCCCGCTCTCTTGAATTTCTGCCGCTACCATCAGCGCCCCCGCAAGATTCAGATCCGCGATGACCACACTCGCTCCCTGACGGGAAAATTCAAATGCGATTTCCCGCCCTATACCGCTGGCCGCCCCGGTGACAAAGACAACCTTACCGCTAAGTTTTAGCACGATAATCCTTAAAATTATTTAAAAACATATAGTTATAAAAAACCATTAACAGCACTCACGACTCAAGATAGTCGTACACCACCTCACCCAAATCCAGCGTCAGGTCGGCAACAAAATGCAGCGCGGAAACCACTTTGAGCACGGGCAGATCGTTCACCGGCGCTAAGGCGTGCGGGTGCAGTTCCAGTGAAGCCGGGCCGCTCCAGGCGCCATGCAAGGTAACTTCTGAGGTGTAATAGCGCACCAGTTCACAGATGCGCGTCGTGCCATCGACATGAGGAATGATTTTCAGCAGGAAATTGGGCACGGCCAGTCCCGCCAGCACCGCGTTGTGATCAACGGTGCGATGCTTGAAACCCATCGTCGCTTTGGCGATGCGCACCCGTCCGTAGTCTAGTGTGCCGACCAGCGTGTCGATTTCCGTTTCAAGTTTCGGCGAGGCAAGCTTTTTCGGAAAGCCCCATAACTCACGCCCGCCAGCAATCGGAGGATGATCGTTCAAGTACATCGCATGCGCATAGTTACCCTGCACACCGCGAAAACTGACCGGAATCACCTGTCCCGACTCGGTGTAATCGCCAAAGCCGGTTGAATCGGGCATGCGGATGAATTCGAACTTGACCAGCGGTTCGGTAATTTCCAGCGGTTCGGGCACCACCGCACGCAAGGCATCCATGTCGGTGAGATAGCTGATGATCAAAAATTCGCGCCTTGTGAAGCGGTAGGGGCCGCGCGGAAATGCCGGGCTGGTCAACGGCATCGCAAAGGCATTCGCCCTGATCTCATCGATTTTCATTGCTCTTCTATCCTTTTTTCAAAATGGTTGAACGGTGTAGTTTTTGCGCGGCAAACAATCACATCAACATATTGTTTTTATTGATTAATATATCCTTGCCAGAATATTCATTGAGCATCTCATCGCGCAGCCCCATGGTTGCGTCGAGAAAGATGCGCGCATCCATCAGCTTGAGTAACGACGAGACTACGGGGCGAAAATCCATCTGCGCCATGATGTCCCGCTCCATATCGATCCCCGGCGCGATCTCGATCAACTCCAACCCGGTTGCGATCAGGCGAAAAACACAGCGCTCCGTCACATACAGCACCTGTTGACCCGATTGAAAGGCATGCGTGCCGCTGAAGGTGCGCTGTTCGACTTGCGCTACGAACTTTTTCAGCTCGCCTTCCCGGATGATTTTCAAAACACCCCGCTCGACGGCTACTGCCAGATGAAAAGCGGTGAACGTGCCGACAAACACCACCTTTTTTGCGTTCTGGCTGATATTGATAAAGCCACCGACACCGGCCAGATGTGCGCCAAACCGACTTACATTGATATTGCCGGCGGCATCCGCTTGAGCCAGACCCAGAAATGCGATATCGAGGCCGCCACCGTCGTAAAAATCGAACTGATAGGGCTGGTCGATGACGGCTGCGGCATTGGTCGCCGCGCCAAAATCCAGCCCGCCTGCGGGGATTCCACCTATCACGCCGGGCTCTGCGGTCAGCGTCAAAAGATGGCTGATCATTTCCTCAGCAGCGACCTCGGCCACCCCTTCGGGCATGCCTATCCCCAGATTAACGATGTCGTCGACTCGCAACTCGAACGCCGCACGCCGTGCGATGATCTTGCGTTCGGATAACAGCATGGTGGATACAGAAGAGGCAGGCACTCTGATCTCACCCGAATACGCGGGGTTATATTGCTCATGAAAGGTCTGCATGTGGAGTTCAGGTTTTTCCGCGACCACCACGTAATCGACCAGAATGCCGGGAATCTTCACCTGACGCGGATTCAGAGAACCTCGTTCTGCCATACGTTCAACCTGAACGATGACGATGCCACCCGAATTGTGGGCTGCCATCGCGATGGACAGGGAGTCGAGCGTCAACGCCTCGCGCTCCATCGTGACATTTCCGTCCGGATCGCCGGTGGTGCCGCGCAGAATGGCGACATTGACGGGAAAAGTACGATAGAAAAGATATTCTTCTCCATCGACAATTTTCAGCTCGACGAGCTCGTTTTGCGTGATCGCATTAAATTTTCCGCCGCCGTAACGCGGATCGACAAACGTCCCCAGCCCCACGCGCGACAGCAATCCGGGCCGCTTCGCCGCGATATCACAAAACAGGCGCGAGATGATCCCCTGCGGCAAGTTGTAAGCCTGAATTTTTTCAGCAACGGCAAGTTGCTGCAATTTAGGAACCAGCCCCCAGTGACCGCCGATCACCCTCGACACCAGTCCCTCATGTCCCAGATGATTTAATCCCCGCTCGCGCCCATCACCCTGCCCTGCGGCAAAAACCAGCGTGAGGTTGCGCGGACTTCCCGCGGCGGATAGCGGATCCTCTCCCGTGTAGCGCTGTTCCAGGGCAGTGACTATATTTTCAGCGAAACCTATGCCGACAAAACCGCCGGTCGCGATCGTATCGCCGTCACGAATCTGGCGCACCGCCTCAGCGGCACTGACCATCTTGCCGTGTTTAGCGTGACAAGGACGCCTTTGTGGTTTCAGTTCCATATCGTCTACCTGTGCAGGAATGACGGCAGGTACACCATTGCACCCGCGCTCATTGAATCTGAATTATCGCGAGTACCCCTTAAACGGTATGTCTGGTATCGCACAGTCCCTCCCGTCACCGACAAGAAGTCGGGCGTAACATCTGAGCTCTGTGCTCTGGCGCACAGATAACATATTGAAAAAATGGGAAATTAGCGAACAGGACCCGGCAAGCAATGCCTCTCCAAGGGAGTACAGCGTGAATCAATATTTACAAGCAATTCTGGCCATCAGCAGTCTGGCCTTTTCCGAAGGTCTGATAGCTGAAAATATGACTGAGCATGAATATCAAACGGCCATCAAAAACATCACGACGGAATACGATACCGCAATGACCGACTGCGGCACATTTTCAGGTCACGATAAAAATATTTGCATGATGGTGGCGAAAAGCCAGAGTAAGGCCGCAAAGGCTGAACTCGCTGCGGCGTATGCCCCGTCGAATGAGGCTGATTACAAGGTCAATCTCGCCAGAGGAGACACCGAATATGCCTTAGCACTGCAAAAATGCGATGTCCGGAGCAGCCAGGCAAACTGCAAAAAGATTGCGAAGGATGCCATGCAGCGCAGCATTGCCGGTGCGAACACCCAACAGAAAAGAATGCGTGCCATAGAACGGTACAACAACCTGATTATCGATACTCACCTGAACTCAAGGTGGCAAGATGAATAACCGTTGAACTGCAGGAAAACGCTGCCAGCATTAAGCGCTGTTTTATCCCGCACTGGTGAAAACCAAATAAAATAAAGGTGTTGAATTGTCTGATGAAACAACTCACAGCTTGCTAAACGCTTTGCGGTTGCACTCAATTGATGCCGACAACATTTTTTTAAGAATGATAGGCAGAGGTTAGCTGAACAATTTTCCCTACCCGCCATAGCTCTCTGACCGGCGCAACCGCAACCTGTCAATCCAAATAATATTCAATACATTCCAATAAAAAACAACCCGCTGGTCTATGAATATTTTTGTCTGTCGTCAGGTCTGTGTAAGTTGACAGGTGTAGAATGCCCTAAGCAATAAATCTGACAGCATGATTTTTTAGCAATCCTAGCCCCTGCGATCTGGAGCAGCTTGAAAGAAATTCAAAAAACATACCTGTGGTTTTTCAGCGCTATCCTGCTGGTCGGGGTGGTGCTGACGCTGATTTATTCACTCTACCAACAGGCCAGTGTAGCCAAAAATCAGCGCTCCAGCACTCACGTGGTCATCGATACGGCACAAGCGTTATTGTCCGCCATGATAGACGCAGAAACCGGTCAACGCGGCTACCTGCTCACCGGAGATGAGCACTTTCTGCAACCTTATTTGGCTGTCAGCCGGGAGTTTGAGCACAAACTGACCGGTCTGACGCAACTGGCTCAGTCCATCCCCGATCAACAGCAACGGCTCACGCGGCTCAGGCTACTGGCACAGGCCCGTCTCGCCATACTGGAGGACACCATCGTGCGCTATCGCAGCGGCGATATGGAAGGCGCCATCGCCGTGGTAAAACTGGCGCGAAGCAAGGCGCTTATGGATGATTTTCGCCTGGAAATTTCGGGTTTAATACAGCTCGAAGAGCGCATACTGACTGAACATGAAGCCGTATTCAACGAAAAATTCCACACCCTGCTAGCCCTGATCGGACTGCTGAGCGGACTCGCCGTGCTCATCGCCCTGTCCGGTGCCTACCTGATTTATCGCGCAACCCGGCAACACCTGACCATACAGGAACTCTCGCAAAAAATGCTGAGCGACAAGAACAAAGCACTGGAAGCGCTGGCCACAAAATTGCGTGAAGACGATGCGCAACTCGTCATCCACCATCGTCAGGCGATGGAAGCGCGCGAGCGCATGGTGCTGATCGAAAAAATGTCTTCTCTGGGCACCATGGTGGGCGGCGTAGCTCACGAAATCAACAATCCGCTGATGGGTTTGATGAACTATGTGGAATATGCGAAAGATAAATCAACGGAGTGCAAGACTATTGAGGTGCTGGACATGGCCATGCACGAAATAGAACGCATCCGGAAAATTGTCCAGAACATGCTGATTTTCGTACGCGTAGACAACAATGCTGCGGCCCGCTGCAATGTCGCAGAAGCCGTGCAGCATACCGTGAACCTGCTCGGCGGTGAACTGCAAAAACACGCTATCCAACTGCACATTGAAATAGCGGACAACACGGTCAATATCAAATGCAGCGCCAGCACACTCCAGCAGGTCCTGGTCAATTTATTGCTCAATGCACGGGATGCGGTGGCAGAGCAGACTGAGAAAATCATTACCATACGTCTACACTCGGACAATGGCAAAATCACCCTTTCGGTGTGCGACAATGGCACCGGAGTGAGCCCTGAGGTCAGGCATAAAATTTTCGTGCCGTTTTTTACCACCAAACCGGTCGGCAAAGGAACCGGACTGGGGTTGGCGGTATCCAGACAACTGATAGAGGATGCAGGCGGCAGCCTCATTTATGATGAGAATGTCAAAGTAGGGGCCTGTTTTAATGTAATAATTGCACAGCTATAACCGATAGTCGAGACTGAAATGATACAAAAAATACTGGTAATTGACGATGATGCCGCCATCAGAGGTGCTTTCCAACTCATTTTGAGCGATATAGGCTGTGCGGTACGAGTTGCAGAGGATGGTTTACAAGGCATCGCGATGGCCGAAGAAGAGCGTCCGGATCTTATTTTCCTCGATCTGAAAATGCCCGGCATCGACGGCGTAGAAACCATGCGACGCCTGCTGGCACGGGATAACACACTGAACATCTACATCGTCACCGCCTTTTCGCATGAGTATTTGCTGGATTTGAAGGCTGCACAAGCCGAAGGCATGAATTTTCAGTTAGCCAATAAGCCGCTCTCCTCCTCCCAGATCCGCCATATCGCCAAGTCGGCACATAGCATCAGTGATATTACCAACGAACCGCACCGAATCACGCTGACACTTTATGTCGTTTCCATCAATGCCAAAGTACAACAATTTTTAAACCAATTGAGCGAAGTGCTGAGCGCCGCCTACCAACCCGGATTCTGGTCGCTGAGCGTAGTCGAGGTATTGGGCATGCCCGAAAAGGCGCTGGAGAAAGATGTGTTTGCCACACCGATGCTGGTCAGGGAAATTCCCGAACCCGTGTTAAAGTTGCTGGGGGATTTATCGAAAATGCACTCCGTACTCGCCGCCATCACGGCACAAACAGGCCATAGCAGCGGAACAGTCGTTATATAGTCCGACACCATGAATGAAAATCAGGCCAATTTATCGCTGATTTTAACCGCCATTACCGACGGCATCGTCGTTGTGAACGAACTAGGCATCGTTTTATATGCCAATCGCAGCGCCGAGCGTATTTTTGAACGCGGCGATTTGACCGGGCATGACTTGGCCATTCCCTTCACGACAGAGGACGATTTTCAGGACATCAACCTGATCAGAAAAAGCGGCATAGGCTGGGCGGAGTTGCGCTCGACACCGATCACCTGGAATGGTCGATCGGCCTTTGTCATCGGCGTGCGCGACATCACCGAGAAATACCGGGCTGAAAACGCCTTAACACTCAACAGAAAACTCACTCAGAGCATCATCGATGGCAGCGCCGCCCTCATCTACGCGCTGGATCTGGACGGGCGTTTTACGCTGGTGAATAAGGCTCTCGCCACACTGTTTGGCTTGGATACTCAGCAGATGATAGGGCAAAGCAGAGAGGTCTGCATGCCGACAGACATCGCCGAACAGCACAGAGAAAATGATTTATTGGTCATTAATCAATCTATCCCGCTCAGTTTTGAAGAAAAAAATCCACAAGCAGACGGTATACATACCTACCTGTCGCAAAAATTCCCCCTGTTCAATGAAGCTAATCGCATCGTCGGCATCGCCGGAATATCAAGCGACATTACCGAGCATAAGACAAGGGAAGAACAATTGCGCATCGCCGCAATCGCCTTTGAATCTCAGGAAGGCATTATCGTCACCGATGCGAAGGCGATCATCCTGCGCGTCAACCGTGCCTTCACCACGCTGACCGGCTATAGCGCGAAAGAAGCCTTAGGCAGAACGCCGCACTTTTTAAGTTCAGGACGCCACGATCCGGCTTTTTACAAACTGATGTGGGAGGAATTGCTCAGAACCGGCTACTGGCAGGGTGAAATCTGGAACCGCCGCAAAAACGGAGAGCTATACGCCGAGTGGCTCACCCTGACCGCCGTGATCGCCCCGGACGGCAGTACCTCTCACTATGTCGGCACTTTTTCCGACATCACCCAGAATGAAGTGGCGCAGGCTGAAATTCACCGGCTCGCCTATTACGATCCACTCACCCAATTACCCAATCGACGACTGTTGGAAGACCGGTTAGGTCAGGCGCTGCTGGCAACGGTACGCACTAAATTGTATGGCGCACTGCTGTTTCTGGACTTGGACAAATTCAAAATCGTCAACGACACCAGCGGACATTACACAGGTGACTTACTGCTTATCGAGGTCACCAGACGGTTGCATGTGCTGGTTCGCGCGGGAGATACGGTCGCACGATTAGGCGGCGATGAGTTCGTCATGCTGCTCGAAGGCTTAAGCCAGGACGCAGAAGAGGCTGCAACCCAGGTTAAATACTTGTCGCAAAAAATACTGAATGCCTTGGCGCAACCTTATTACATCAACAACCGAGAATTTTATTGCTCGGCGAGTATCGGCATCGACATGTACTGTCAAAATAGCGCCACCGCCGAGGATTTGCTAAGACATACGGATCTTGCCATGTATCAGGCCAAAGACGCCGGGCGCAACACCGTGCGCTTTTTTGACCCCACCATGCAGTCTATCGTCAGTGTGCGGGCGGCTTTGGAACGCGACTTACGCCACGCCTTGGAGCAAAATCAATTTCAGCTTTATTACCAGCCGCAGTCCACTCATGAGCGCAAGATCCTCGGCGCGGAAGTCCTGATACGCTGGCATCATCCCGAGCGCGGCATGGTCTCCCCCGCAGACTTTATTCCACTGTGCGAGGAAACCGGCCTGATCCTGCCTATCGGGCAGTGGGTGCTGGACACCGCATGCGCTCAACTCAAGCTGTGGGAATCGCAAACAAAAACCTGTACTTTACAACTGGCCGTCAATGTCAGCGCCCGCCAGTTCGCTCAAGCCAATTTTGTCAGTCTGGTCGAACAGACCATGCAGCGACACGCCATCAATCCGGCGCGCCTCAAACTGGAACTCACCGAAAGTCTGGTGCTGGGCAATGTTGCAGATGCCATCAGCAAGATGAATACCTTAAGAAACATAGGAGTCCGGTTTTCCATGGATGACTTCGGCACCGGTTTTTCATCGCTGGCCTACCTCACACAATTGCCGCTGAACCAGCTGAAAATCGATCAGTCCTTCGTGCGCAATATCGGGATCAAACCGACAGATGCCACCATCGTACAAACCATCATCGGCATGGCACGCAATCTGGGCATCGACGTGATTGCGGAAGGCGTTGAAACCGAACAACAACGCACGTTTCTGGAACAACATAATTGTCCGACCTGCCAGGGCTATCTGTTCAGCAAGCCGGTTCCCGTGGAGCAATTCATCGCCCTGCTTCCCGCTTGAACTGGAATAAGCATACGTCAGCGCGAGGCGACTCACCTCACAAATGCTCCGCGTCCGGCAAAGTGGGCCGTCCCTCCCAGATATTCCTCAATTCGCATCAACTGGTTATATTTCTCCACGCGTTCGCCACGACACGGTGCGCCGGTTTTCAAGTGTCCGGTGCCTAACGCCACTGTCAGGTCGGCTATAAAACTATCGACCGTTTCACCGCTACGGTGCGAAACCATCGCACCCCAGTTGGCACTGTAAGCCAGATTTACTGCCATCTCAGTTTCTGTCAGCGTACCGATTTGATTGAGTTTAATCAGCACTGCATTGGCCACATTTTCATCGATACCGCGCCGGATACGATCAACGTTAGTAACGAACAGGTCATCACCGACCAGCTCGATTTTATCTCCTAAGACCTGATTCAATAATTTCCAGCCCGCCCAGTCATCTTCGGCGAGGCCATCTTCCAGTACGGCGATCGGATATTTCGCCACCCATTCGGCATACATGGCCACCATTTCTGCCGCATCCACATGACGCCCTTCGGTACGCAGATGATATTGTCCCGATTCATAGAATCCGCTGGATGCAGGATCAATGGCGATCACCACATCCTCGCCCGGCCGATAACCCGCGACTTCTATCGCTCGCAGGATCAACTCGACAGCGTCTACATTGCGCTTTAACGCCGGGGCAAATCCCCCTTCATCCCCTACGCCGATCGTGTAGCCGCCAGCTTTAAGCACCGCTTTGAGCGCATGATAAATCTCGCTTCCCCAACGCAAAGCCTCAGCAAAACAGGGCGCACCGATAGGTGCGATCATAAATTCCTGGAAATCAGTCCCTTGCCAGTTGGCGTGAACACCGCCGTTAAGAATATTGAACATCGGCACCGGCATACGGCAGGCGGCAACACCGCCCAGATAACGGAACAGCGGCAACTCACTGGCCTCCGCTGCAGCGCGTGCGACGGCCAGACTGACGCCCAGAATTGCATTCGCACCCAATTGTTCCTTTTTCGCCGTCCCGTCCAGCGCTATCATGGCACGGTCTACGCCGCCCTGATCCAGCGCATCCATACCGGAAATGGCCTGGGAAATTTCATTATTCACATGCCGGACTGCATTTTTTACGCCCTTGCCGCCATATCGATTCAGATCACCATCTCTCAATTCCAGCGCCTCGTGCACCCCGGTTGAGGCACCCGACGGCACCGCCGCCCGGCCGTGAGCACCACTGTTTAACGTCACGTCTACCTCCACGGTAGGATGACCGCGAGAATCTAGAATTTCCCGTGCATAAATCGTTTTAATGCGAGTAGACATACCGCCTCCTTAAAAAATATTTGCCATGCATGCCTCTGTGTAGGGCACACGTGTTGTTATGAGAAATCAAATCCGTCCCACTACACGGTATAGAGCGCCACATTGTCTGACCAGCTGACAGCCACCGAGGGATCACGATCGGGCTGTGGAACCCGGGCCAACTTGGCACACAAGGTCAGATGGCATGATTCCAGCACCGCAATGCGTTTCAATAAATGATCGGATCTGAGTGCGACATTGCGCTCCAGATAAAAATGGTGCTCATTCAATTCAAGCTTCATCTCGTTGAGGCCGGGCCTGACCTTAAACAACTGCGTACTGCCATATTCATTAGTTTCATTCATGATTTTTCTCCGCATCTATGTTCACTGTGTGACAAACCGGATACAACAAATCGTTGCATTCGAGTATGCCTTCCGGGTACAGCGTTTTCTGTGCGGCAACAAACTAAGCGGCAAGCAATGCGAATTTTCAGCAAAGAGAATATCCCCTGATTCAATTCAATGGCTAAGCAGAAAAATTATCACGCCACTCAATCTATTAACTGTTGCTTACCCAGCAACCTAAAATAATTTCCGCTATTTGGCATCAATAAACCCGAAAGTTTTCTGTGCAGACCGAGTTTCAGGCAGTACGTATACAATACCGTTCGTTCCTGTAAAAGTCGGACTGACTACATTGTCATAGAACTTCACCGGTACATTAATACAGCCAAATGAAATACGATTATCGAGCGGCGTTTGACTTTCCAATCGCGCCAAGCGGCGTTGCTCAGGCCGGGCTGTAACCACCCGATGTAAGGAGATGGCTGCAGCATAGTCTATCCATAGAATCTCATCCCCATGGAGATTGCGCCCCAGAGAAGCCACGAAACGACCCGCAGGCGTTATGCGTTCCTCCGGGCGAATGCTCGCCAGCTTCCGTTCCCCAATACCTGTAACGGAGTCATCGCCTCGTGCTAAGCCCAGCAACACTGGGGACGTACCAAGCAACTTCCCTTCGACATTGAATGCAAAAACTTTGGCCTCAATCTTGTCAATGATCATGAATGGCATGCCGTGATTGTCGCCAATATTGACTACCCAATCCGCCAAATTCCGAGTGTCCTGGGATGCAACTTCATGCTCCAAGTTAACCCTTTTTCCATGCGGCTCATCCACTGATTTCAAATCTGTAGTGTAGGAGGTCGGGACGGTTCGTTTCACAGATAATAAAAAGCTTGATCTGGACAATTGCTCATCATCGTTCACCGCGAATGCTTGCTGAGTAAAAATGGTGGCTGTCAGAAGAACTATGCCTACGCTAAATCGGTGCTGGTGTACGATCATCAAGCGCTTTGCGCAAGACATCGCCGCGCGTACACCCAACTCGAGACTTCTTTTATGATTTGTCATGGTATGGCCTTGGCGTAGAACGCTGACTAAAGTAGGGATTCAACTCTTAGTCTCTGTCTTGTTTTGGTGGGAAGAGGGTGGGTATATAGATATTCGACTTCGGGTCGTGCAGGACTGGCTGTGGCGTGGGCAGTTGTGTAACCATTGTCTCAGCCGGCGCGAAAGTCAGCAGATTAGCAGGCAGTGCTATAACAGTGGTGACGTACGAAATTTCATCTGGCACAACGATAGGCATCACTAATGGAACAACGAAAGGCACTGCCATTGGCAAAGCAATTATATTAGCTGTTGTAGTCGCGATGGTATTGACAGTGTAGTTGCTCGCATCCGCGCCAGACAAACTCAGCCCGATGACCGTTACCGTCTTGCCAACCCCCACATTAGGCGTATCAAAGCTCACTGTGCCGCCGCTATAATTCACCAGATCTGGGCTCACAACGCCAACGAGATTGCGGCCGGTTATCGTCGCTACCATTGATGCATCGTAGTTCTTGTTGGCCACAGTAATGCTACCGATGATCACCTGCGGGATCATCGTCCCCGTCGCTGCGTTAACCGTGATGGCGTAGTTATTGCCCGCATTGCCATCGTTCAGGGTGTAGCTGGCAGGAGTCACCAACAGACTGCTGCCGTTCACACCCAGCACATTCCTGCTGGCAAATGACTGGATGGCCCCGCTGACGGTGTCGCCTAAAACCAGACCGGTCACATTCACCAGTCCCGTCGATGTCGTGCTGCCATCGTAAACTTTGCTGTCGGTCACCGCATTGATAGCCAGCGCCGCTTTGCTGATCGTCCCCGTCGCCGCGTTAACCGTGATGGCGTAGTTATTGCCCGCATTGCCATCGTTTAGGGTGTAGCTGGCCGGGGTCACCAGCAGGCTGCTGCCGTTCAAGCCCAGTACATTTCGGCTGGCAAATGACTGAATTGCCCCGCTGACGGTGTCGCCTAAAACCAGACCGGTCACATTCACCAGTCCCGTCGATGTCGTGCTGCCATCGTAAACTTTGCTGTCGGCAACTGCATTCACGCCTA
>JBAZVL010000008.1:0-148169 GCA_041660905.1 Gallionella sp. | reverse complement strand
TAACTACCAAAAATCAAGTACCTACACTCGTCAATTGTTTAATTTATGTTTTTAAAGAGCGTTTCGCTTGCAGCGAAGAGTCCAGCATTATAGAGACTTATTATTTCTTGTCAACTACATTTTAAATATTTTTTAACTCATCGCAGCGTTTATTCTACGACTTACAAAACTGGTTGCGGGGACAGGATTTGAACCTATGACCTTCGGGTTATGAGCCCGACGAGCTACCGAGCTGCTCCACCCCGCGTCAGAAAACGAACTATAGCAAAGCACCCTCATACCGTCAACAGTTATTTTCATATTATTTTAATATTGGTTGATAAATGAACCATTCACCTTATCAGCTGACTACGACTATGTATTATCTGTTCGCAAACTGTAGAATATGCACTGCCGAGTTTAACAACACTCGTCACCCCTTATATATAATGAGATACGAAGAAGGCGCTTCCTCATGTTAACTCCCGCTTTAACTGCGGGGCACGAGGATACAGAGCACTGTCCGAGTTCCAAATTTTTCACCGCGTACACCGGAGCAATATATGAATAAAGCGTCTCTCATTTTCGGGCTGATTGCCCTTTCTGCCATTCCGCTTTGCCACGCAGAGGAAACAGTGCTTATCAGCGCCAAGCAAATGAAATCGCTTGGCATCACCACCGGCCCACTCCCGACCAAGCGCTTTGGTGAGTCATCAGGTTTCCCTGCTCTGGTCATAATTCCCAGCAACCAACTCTATGTAGTCAGCGCCCCTCTCCCCGCCATGATAGAACAAACACTGGTTGGCGTCGGCGACAGAGTCACCAAAGGACAACCTATCGCTTATCTGCAAAGCCCGGCTCTGGCCGAGGTTCAACGCGGCTTATTACAAGCCGGCGTTCAAAACCAGCTTACCAAAGAAAATCTGAGCAGGGATGAAACGTTGTTTAAAGACGGCATCATCTCCGAGAGTCGCTATCGCGCCAGTCGCGGTGCAGCTCTGGAAGCCCAGGCCACCTTATCTGAGCGCAAACAGATGTTGCGACTCTCAGGCATGTCCGACGCCGCGATCAGCCAATTGCAATCAGGCAATAATCTGAACAGCCTATTGACCATCACCTCACCTATCGATGGAGCGGTACTCGAAAAAACCGCCAGTGCGGGTCAACGTCTTGATGCCGCCGTACCTCTTTTTAAAATTGCCAAACTTACTCCACTCGCACTGGAAATTCAGGCCCCGCTCGCTTTCACTCACGATCTTAAAGTAGGCGCTACAGTTTCTGTCCCGGGTTATTCCGCCAGCGGCAAGCTGACTGCGATCGGCCATAGCCTGACCGGCACCAACCAGACACTGCAACTTCGCGCAACTATTACAACCGGCGCAGAAAATCTTCGCTCCGGCCAATACGTTGAAGCGACAATCAGCACCACGGCGAATAGCGCGGCACAATGGGAGGTTCCTAATACCGCGATCGCTCATATAGAAGGAAAGACAGCGGTATTCGTAGTAACCCCACAAGGCTTCCGCATTCAACACATCAACATGCTGAACGAAGGCGCTACAAATAGTGTGATCAGCGGCTCGCTCAAAGGTGACGAGAAAATCGCCATCCGTGGTGTATCCGCACTCAAAGCCAGCCTGCTTGGCATCGGCGGTGGCGAATAATGTTCTCGAAACTACTTGAATTTGCGCTTACTCAGCGCCTTCTGGTCTCCGTACTTACCTTACTGACAATAGGTGCGGGTGTACTTTCTTTTCTGGAACTGCCTATAGATGCATTCCCTGATGTCTCATCCACACAGGTCAAGATCATCATGAAGGCGCCGGGGATGACACCCGAAGAAGTTGAAGCGCGTATCGTTACACCTATAGAGTTGGAAATGCTGGGCATACCCAACCAGCGCATGCTGCGCTCCACGTCGAAATATGCTATCGCTGACATCACGATCGATTTTATCGACGGCACCGATATCTACTGGGCTCGTCAACAAGTCACTGAACGACTGAACAACGCACAGCGCGATTTGCCGGCCACCGCTTCCGGCGGCCTCGCTCCCATCACAACACCGTTAGGTGAAATGTTTATGTTCACCGTGGAGGGTGAAGGCATCTCGCTGGAGCAGCGCCGCTCCATCCTGGACTGGACCATACGCCCCGCCCTGCGCACCTTGCCCGGCGTGGCAGATGTCAATTCATTAGGCGGCTTAGCTCGCACCTTTGAAGTTATTCCCGACCACACCGCACTGGCGGCACGCGGACTTTCCATGCTGCAATTGCAACAGGCACTGGAAGCTAACAATCGCAACGACGGAGCCGGTCGACTGAATGATGGTGATGAGGCGCTGCTGGTCAGAACCGAAGGCAGCATCAAAAACTTGCAGGACGTCAGAAATATCGTTATTGCCAGCCCGGCAAACAATCCTATCCGCGTAAGCGATATTGCACAGGTGCGTATCGGCAGCCTGACACGCTATGGCGTGGTCACGATGGATGGCAAAAGCGAAGCGGTCGAAGGTCTGGTACTCGGTTTGCGCGGTGCTAACGCTCAGAAAGTGGTCAACGGCGTCCGGGCAAAACTGGCGGAACTCGCTCCCACCTTACCGACAGGCGTAACCACCAAGGTATTTTATGACCGTGGCACGCTGGTGCAACGCGCCATCGGCACGGTATCCAAAGCCCTGACCGAAGCGATCGTCCTGGTCATCATCCTGCTGGTGCTATTTCTTGGCAACCTGCGTGCGGCCCTGGTGGTCGCAGTCACCCTGCCGCTCGCCGTGCTGGTTACCTTCATCCTGATGCAGCGCTTCGACATGTCAGCCAACCTGATGTCACTGGGCGGACTGGCCATTGCGATCGGTATGCTCGTGGACGGTGCCGTCGTCGTCGTTGAAAATATCATCAGCCACCTGGGCAGAAAGCGACAGCATATTCCACATCTGCACATCATCTATCGTGCAGTCAAGGAAGTCATTACCCCCGTTTCAGCCGGTGTCGCCATCATTATCATCGTGTTCCTCCCCTTGATGACACTGCAGGGACTGGAAGGAAAACTGTTCATTCCCGTTGCGCTGACCATCGTGTTTGCTCTGGCCGCCTCGTTGATACTCTCACTCACCGTTGTTCCTATGCTGGCCTCATTTATGCTCAAAAGTGCACATCACGAGGATCCCTGGCTGGTGCGCAAATCGCTGCAAATTTACATCCCGCTACTCACGCTCGCCTTACGCAAAGAGCGCGTCGTGCTGGTCACCGCTGTGATAACCCTGATATTGACCGGCATCGTCTACACCCAGATCGGCAAGACCTTTATGCCCGAAATGGACGAGGGTGACATCATCATGCAGACCGCGAAACTGCCTTCGATCAATCTGGCTCAGACCGCAGATATTGACCTGCGCGTACAGGCGGCCATTCTCAAGGCGGTACCCGAAGTCAAAGGAGTAGTCTCACGCGCCGGGGCCGATGAACTGGGGCTTGACCCGATGGGCCTGAATGAAACGGACAACTTCCTGGTGCTAAAGCCACTGGAAGAATGGAGAGTTAAAGACAAGAATGCGATCATCGATGAAATCCGCAAGGTAATGCTCGACTTTCCAGGCTTGGAATATAGCTTCACGCAGCCGATTGCCATGCGCGTCTCAGAAATGCTCACCGGCACGCGCGGTGATGTCGCCATCAAGATTTTCGGCTCCGACATCACCAAACTCAGCGAACTGGCTGACAAAATGGTCAAAGTGGTCGGCGGAATCAAGGGAAGCGAAGATGCCTACACGGTTAAAAACGATGGTGTGCAGTATTACCGCGTCATCATCGACCGTTTAGCCGCGGGTCGTTTAGGCTTAAGCGCGGACGAGATCAGCAATACCTTGCGCAGTCAGATCGAAGGTCAGCAATTGGGCATCGTAATCGAGGAAGGGCGACGCACCCCGCTGCTGGTACGCGGCGAGGCTGACGTACAACAATCCCCCGCCCTGTTTGCCGCGCTGACCCTGCCTCTGGCCAACGGTCAAAGCGTACCGCTGGCCGTGGTGGCGAAACTGGAGCGCACCGACGGGCCAGTTAAAGTCGACCGCGAAAGCGGCCAGCGCATGGTGGTGATTCAGACCAATGTACGCGACCGCGACCTGGTAGGTTTCGTCAATGAAGCCAAAGCCGCTGTCGCCGCACAGATTGAAATCCCGCAAGGCTACCGTCTCACCTGGGGCGGTCAGTTTGAAAACCAGCAACGTGCCGCAGCTCGATTGTCCGTGGTTGTACCGATCGCGCTGGGCCTGATCTTTATGCTCTTGTTCGCCACTTTCGGTTCTGTCCGTCAGGCCGCGCTGGTGCTAACCAATATTCCATTCGCACTGATGGGCGGCGTGTTCGCCCTGTGGATCAGCGGCGAATATCTATCGGTCCCCGCCTCGGTCGGTTTCATCGCGCTGCTTGGTATCGCGGTGCTTAACGGCATCGTGATGGTGAGCTATTTCAACCAGCTACACACCGAAGGCATGGATATTACTCAGGTCATTTTCGAAGGTGCAAAACGACGCCTGCGTCCGGTGCAAATGACTGCCAGCATCACCGCTTTCGGTCTGCTGCCCTTGCTGTTTGCGACCGGCCCCGGTTCGGAAATTCAGAAACCACTGGCGATCGTCGTGATCGGCGGGCTGGTCAGTTCGACCATACTGACCTTATTTATGCTGCCTATCCTATATCGTCGCTTTGGCATTGATCCACACGGAAATTCACTATGAAAGATTTAAATTGTTGCCTGACGCTAGTCTGCCACCGCTTGCTGGAAGAACGCCTGATCGACCATCTGTTGAGTCACCCCGAGTGGGTATACGGTTTCTCGATCTTCAAGACCGAGGGAGGCAGCCAGAAGGAACGACTACCCAGCATGATAGAACAGGTGCGCGGCCGCTCGCAGCGCGTCGCCCTGCAATCGGTGATGAATCTGGAAGATGCGCGTGCACTGATCAACCATCTCAAGCTCGAAGAGAGCAACCCCGAGGTGGCCTACTGGATCACGCCGGTCATCGAGTTCGGGAGACTGGAATGAGAAAAACAGTTAAAAGCTGGAAGTCGAAAGTTGAAAGTAGTTTGTTGCTAGGGCTTATTTCATTGAGTGGCTTTGCCAGTGCGGCGGAGATCAGTCGCCCAGATTTACCGCCCGTAGCGCAGGTTGAGTCGGCTTTGAGCAATCACTTGCTGGTGAAGAATGCTACCAGCAACCTAAAGATGGAACAGGCCAATTTGCGCAGATGGAATAGCGGCCCGTACGAGTTCAACCTGAGAGCAGGCTCATCACAGCGTAAAATTATCAATGCAGGACAAACACTGAAGGAGTGGGATGTCGCATTGGAACGCGCGTTGCGTTTACCCAACAAGGTAGCGCTAGATCAGGATATCGGTGAGGCGAGCATGCAGCGTGCAACCTTCGCCCTCGGTGACGCGCGCCATGAAGCCGGCCGTACCTTACTTAAGCTCTGGTATGTCTGGCAACGTGAACAGGCTCAGGCCGCTCTCTGGCAACGGCAGCTCGACATCCTCAAGTTACAGGCCCAGATGACCGAAAAAAGGGTAAAGGCCGGTGACGCGCCAAAACTTGAATTAAATCAAGTTGTAGCGATCCAGTCTCAGTCAGCCGTCTCGTTGCATCAGGCTCAATTACGCGCTCAGCTGGCCGCAAACGATCTAACACGCCAGTATCCTGCCATTAAGTTACCTGATAACCTCACACCCGCCACGCCTGAAGCCGTTGAACACGATTTCGCATTCTGGAAATCTAAGATATTCGATGACAATCACGAACTGGCCATGATACAGGCGCAAAATCGCGTGCAACAGTTACTGACTCAGCGCAGCCATGCAGACCACCTCCCAGACCCGACAGTTGGTCTGCGCTACGCCAACGAAATGGGGGGCAACGAAAAAATAACCGGCGTGTATTTAACCGTGCCGATTTCATTCGGCCAGCGTAGCGCGATCGCTGAAGGCGCAACACAGCAGGCCGCCATCACGGCAGATCAGGAAGCTTTTGTCACGCGCCGCGTCGAAGGAGATATCTATGCCACCCATATTCAGGCCGTAAAGAGTTACGAAACCTGGCTGCAAGCCCATGAGGCCGCACAGGCAATCCGCAACAACGCTGAACTGATCGCACGCGCATACTCCTTTGGTGAAATGAGTTTATCGGATAGTCTGACAGCGCGCCGCCTTGCCCTTGAATCCTCCATGGCAGAAAATCAGGCACAACTGGACGCCAACGAGGCGCGCTATCGTTTGCTGCTGGATGCTCACCAACTCTGGGCACTCGATGACGCGCACGAACAGTGACACAACGCAAGCCGGTTACGGCGCTCCTGCATCATGAGAGCGCCGTGCCCCCAACAATCCCCCACGACAAAATTGAATATGCCTGCAATCCCAGAAATAAAACCTAATCAATCCATAGAGTTACTCAAAGAATTACACATCCTGACGCGCGATGGCAAACTCAATCAAGACAGCCGCCGCAAGCTCAAACAGGTTTACCATCTCTTTCATTTTATCGAACCCCTGCTGGCTGAGGTTTTAACCGGAAAACCTGAGCTGACACTGGCCGATCACGGGGCGGGCAAATCCTATCTCGGGTTCATTCTTTACGATTTATTTCTTAAAGCGCGCGAAGCAGGACATATATACGGCATAGAGACGCGTGAGGCGCTGGTCAGCAAGTCACAGGAACTCTCGAAGAAGCTCAATTTCGAACGCATGTCGTTTCTCAATCTGTCGGTGGAAGATTCCATACATTCAACAGCACTACCGGCGCAGATCGATGTAGTAACGGCACTGCACGCCTGCAACACAGCGACCGACGATGCGATCCGCTTTGCCTTACACAAAAAAGCCCGCTTTATCGTACTGGTTCCATGTTGTCAGGCAGAAGTCGCCAGCGTGCTAAATAAAAATAAAAATCAGTCATTTAGCAAAACACCGCTATCTGAAATCTGGCGCCACCCCATTCATAGCCGTGAATTTGGCAGCCATCTGACCAATGTGTTGCGCTGTTTACTGCTCGAATCTCATGGCTATCAGGTTACCGTCACCGAACTGGTAGGCTGGGAACACTCCATGAAAAACGAGCTGATCATCGCCCGTCACCTGGGCAAACCGCGCAAGGACGCAAAACAAAGGCTGGAATCTATCCTGCACGAGTTGAATCTGGATGAACTGCATGGCCGTTTTGTTTATTAGCAAACAAAATACGGCGCATCTAACAGAAACATTCAGGACAACCTTATGAATGCAATTACATTAAAAGGGGGCGAACATGCCGTGCTGTTATTGCACGGACTGCAAAGCAGCCCCGCCGAACTCCAACCGATTGCCAAACGCTTACATCAGGCCGGTTACAGCGTACATGTGCCGCATATACCGGGCTATGGTTACATGCAGGGTGATACCCCGCGCTCAGTCACCCGCTGGCAGGACTGGCACGCAAAAGCTCTGGCAGAATTCCGCGCACTCAAACAGCAGCACAGCACCGTCGCGGTTGGTGGTTTATGCATAGGAGCTACCTTGTCGCTGAGCATTGCCGCCGAACTGGGCGATGAAGTATCGGCCCTGACGCTGCTGGCCACGACATTGTGGTATGACGGCTGGAGCATCCCCTGGTATCGTTTTTTACGCTACATCGGCTACTATTCGCCGGTGCGCTATCTATACAGCTATCGCGAGCGCGAGCCCTTCGGCTTGAAAAATGAGCAACTGCGCAAATGGATCGCCCGCGAGATGAGCCACAAAGACTCCTCTATCGTCGGTGCCAGCAAATTAAATCTGCCTGCCATCCAGGAGGCCGAACGAATGATTAAATCCGTAAAACGCGCCCTGCCTCGTGTTACCGCGCCCGCTATCATCATCCATGCCCTCGATGACGACGTCGCCTCGCCGCGCAATGCCCGCTATGTGGCAGCACATCTGGGCTCTAGCAACATTGAAAGTGTGATGTTACACAACAGCTATCACATGATCACGGTGGACAATGACCGCGAACTCGTCGCGAGTGAGACCATACGCTTTTTTAACGCATTACAGCCCGCTAAAAGCTAGCCGAGCAACCTGAGCAACACACATCTTGACCATAGGGTTTCGGTTATAATCGCCACAAATTAAACTCTGACTATAACTACCATGAGCTCACTCCCCACCATACAGCGTATGATGGTCGAACAATTCGACCTGAAAATTGAAAGCCTGACACCAGATGCAACTCTGGAAAGTCTGGGTCTGGACTCCCTGTCCGTAATCGAATTCATGTTCAATCTTGAAGACGAGCTGAAGATCAAACTGCCGGATGAACGGGTCGACATCAAGACCCTGCAGGATGTGACCGACCTGGTCGATCGCATCGTCGCCGAACAATCTGCCTAGCAGTAGCCACATGACCAGGCGCGTTGTTATCACCGGGTTAGGCATCATCTCCCCGAGCGGAAATACACCTGAAAAATTTTTCAGCAATCTGCTGGCCGGTCAATCCGGAATCGGACGACTAACCGCCCCCTTTGTCGATCAACTTGCTGTGCGCATCGCCGCCCAGGTGACCGATTTTGATCCGTCCTCGCATTTTTCAAAAATACAACTCACCGGCATCGAACGATTCAGCCAGTTTGCCCTGGTAGCTGCCGAACAGGCCGTTCAGGATGCGCAACTGGTGTTGGGCGAAGCAGAATATCACCGCGCTGGGGTGTATATGGGTTCATGTTTAGGCGGAGCGGGCACACTGGAAGACGGCTATACCGAGGTTTTCAAGCGTGACAATCCACGCATCAAACCGCTTAGCGTATTGCTCAGCATGAACAATGCGGCGGCGTCCCACCTTTCCATCAAATATCATCTGCAAGGCCCCAATATCACTTTTGCGACCGCGTGTTCCTCGTCGGCGATCGCCATAGGCGAAGCGTATCGTCAAATCAAACACGGTTACGCCGATGTGATGCTGGCAGGCGGTGCGGAAGCGATGCTGACGCTGGGCGCGATGAAAGCCTGGGAGGCACTGCGCACACTGGCTCAGGAAGATCCGGACCACCCCGGTGCCTCCTGCAAACCGTTCTCAAAAAACCGTAATGGACTGGTGCTGGGCGAAGGCGCAGCCGTACTGGTACTGGAAGATGCGGAGCGCGCCGAGGCTCGCGGCGCAAAAATTTATGCAGAACTGGCAGGTTATGACTGTTCATCCGATTCCAGCCATATCACCAAGCCCGATTCTGCCGGACAGACGCGCACCATCCTGAACGCCTTGAAGGACGCCCGCTTGCAACCTTCAGACATCGGCTATATCAACGCCCACGGCACAGCCACGCTGGCCGGTGACATTGAAGAAACCCGCGCCATCAAGCTAGCCTTTGGCGACTACGCACCGCGCATTCCAGTCAGCTCGACCAAATCCATGCACGGTCATCTGATGGGCGCAACCGGCGCGGTTGAGTTCATGGCGGCCGTACTGGCCTTGCGACAACAGGCTATCCCGCCGACCATCAACTTGCACCAGCCTGACCCTGAATGCGATCTGGACTATGTCGCCAATCAGGGCAGAAGCGATGTGCCGCTCAAGGCGGTGATGTCCAATTCATTTGCCTTTGGCGGCACCAATGCAGTATTAATCGCCACTAACTACAAGCCATAAAAAATTTAAGTTATTGATTAAAATAATTTAAATCAACAAAAAATCCTGAGCCCGCTTCCCTCACAGTCCAGTCAGGCTGTATCATGCGGACTCTCTATCAGGAACATTCCCTATGAAGGAATTCAACCTCTCAGCCTGGGCGCTTAAACATCAGGCACTGGTGCTCTACGCGCTTTGCGCACTGTTGCTGGCCGGCGTATTTTCCTATACGCAATTGTCGCAAAAGGAAGACCCCGACTTCACCTTCAAGGTGATGACCGTCAAACTGCTGTGGCCGGGTGCCAGCGCGCGTGAAGTCGAACAGCAAGTGACCGATCTGATCGAAAGAAAGCTTCAGGAAACGCCCTGGCTGGATAATGTCAGCAGTTATTCCAAGGCGGGTGAGACGGTCATTTTCGTCACCCTCAAAGACGCGATGCCGCCGACTGAACTGGAGCACAGCTGGAATCAGGTCAGAAAGGCGCTTTCCGACCTGAGACATCACTTGCCTGAAGGGGTGAGCGACCCTGTTATCAATGACAACTTCGGCGAAACCTATGGATCCATCTATGCCTTAACCTCTACCACCCTTAGCAACAGTGAACTGGCCGCTCAGGCCGCCCTGATACGTGAAGCGCTGCTTAAAATTGAAAATATCAGCAAAATCAAGCTGATAGGCGTTCAGCAGGAAAAAATATACATCGACTTCTCCGGTCAAAAAATGGCCGATCTCGGCATAGACCCGCTGCTGGTCGCCGCCGCCTTAAGGGCGCAAAACGCGATGGAGCCAGCAGGAGAGGTGCTCTCGGAATACGACGTGACCCGACTGCGCGTCAGCGGAGATTTTCAGTCGGTAGAAAGCATACGCGACATCGGCATTAAAGCCGGCAGCAAAATCTACCGTTTAGGCGATGTGAGTCAGGTCTATCGCTCCTACGCCGACCCGGCTGAATTTAAAATGCGCACCATGGGACAAGAGGCTATAGGCCTGGCCATCTCCATGTCACCGGAAGGCAATGTCACCCGACTGGGTCAACTCCTCGAACAGGAACTGGCGCGCATCAAGCAGCAGTTACCCGCCGGGGTCAGCATACATCAGGTCAGCAATCAGCCCGCCGTCGTTAAAAAATCCATACACGACTTCATGAGCGCACTGCTCGAAGCGCTGGCCATCGTGCTGGTCGTGAGTTTTTTCAGTCTCGGCCTGCGTGCCGGCCTGGTGGTCGGCTTGTCCATTCCGCTGGTACTGGCCGGAACTTTTTTGCTGATGCATCTGTTTGGCATCGATTTACAGCGGGTGTCGCTGGGGGCTTTAATCATCGCCCTGGGATTGCTGGTGGACGACGCCATGATTGCCGTGGAAATGATGAAGGTTAAACTGGAACAAGGCTATAGCCGCATGGAGGCTGCCACTTTTGCCTATCGCAGCACCGCCTTTCCGATGTTGACCGGCACGCTGATCACCGCCGCCGCGTTTTTGCCGGTAGGCCTGGCCAAATCGTCTGCCGGTGAGTATACCTACTCGATCTGTGCGGTGGTGACCATCGCCCTGCTGGTCTCCTGGCTGGTCGCCGTTATTTTCACCCCTTTCATCGGTTATCGACTGCTGCATGACCAGGTTGTCGCCCACGACCATCCGGATCATTACCGGCGGGGATTTTACGCACGCTTTCGCGTGGCGGTGTCCTGGTGTCTGGATCACAGAAACACGGTGCTGACCGTCACTACCCTGCTCTTCGCCCTGGCGCTGGCAGGTTTTAGCCGTGTCGAACAGGAATTTTTCCCGCCCTCCGAGCGCACCGAACTATTGCTCGATATCTGGCTGCCGGAAGGCACCAGTTTTGCCACCACGGAGAATCTGACGCTGGATGTCGAAAGTAAGTTAAAAACCGATCCGGGCATTGTCAATTACACAAGCTATATCGGTGACAGCACGCCTAGATTCTATCTGCCGCTGGATTTACAACTACCGACCGCCAATTATGCACAGATCGTCATCACGGCTCGCGACGGCGAAGCGCGTGAAGCCGTACTCAAACGCATCCGCGCCACCATCGATAAAAACTACGCAGAATTAGGCATACGCATCGCGCGCCTGGAAAACGGCCCGCCGGTCGGCTATCCGATACAGTTTCGCGTGATCGGTGCCAACCCTGACACACTGCGCAGCATTGCCGAAGAAGTCTCCACCGTGGTCAGAGAAAACCACAACACTAAAAATATCAGTCTGGATTCGAACGAAAAAATACGCGTGATCAATGTCGACGTGAATCAGGAGCAAGGTCGCTCCTATGGCTTATCCTCACAGCTCATTTCCAGAAACCTGCAGGCCTTTCTTTCAGGTCTGACCATATCGGATTTGCGTGAGGGCGATAAGCGCATCGAAATCATTGCCCGCGCTCAAGCGAACGAACGCAGCGATCCTGAAGCCCTGGGCAAGATGAATATCTATAGCGAACATGGCAAGTTCGTGCCGCTCAGTCAAATCGCCAAAATCAACACCACGGAAGAAGACGGCATCATCTGGCGAATGAATCGTCAACCTGTGGTCACAGTGCGTGCCGATATACCGGACGAGGTGAGCGCACCGGATGTCAGTGCCGCCATCGATCAGAAACTGGCGGCGATACGCGCAAAACTACCGGCGGGTTATCGGATCGAAACAGGCGGTGCGATGGAGGGTAATGACAAGGCGCAGGATTCCATCATCGAAATTCTGCCGTTGATGGGTTTTATCATCGTCACTTTGCTGATGCTGCAGTTAAAACACTACAAACAAGTCACGCTGGCCTTGCTGACCGCGCCGCTAGGCATCATCGGCGTAACAGGCTCGCTGCTGCTGTTTAATGTTCCGTTCGGCTTTGTCGCCATGCTGGGCATGATTTCACTCTCGGGGATGATCATGCGCAACTCGGTGATTTTGCTCGACCAGATCGCCCAGGACATTGAGGCCGGCATGAGCCCATGGGACGCCATCGTCGAATCGACCGTGCGCCGCTTCCGCCCCATCATGCTGACCGCCGCAGCCGCGATTCTGGCGATGATACCGCTGACGCGCAGCGTCTTCTGGGGGCCGATGGCCATCGTCATCATGGGCGGCTTGCTGGTCGCCACCCTGTTGACCCTGTTCTACCTGCCCGCCTTGTATGCAGTCTGGTTCAGGGTGAAACGAAATTAAAAATAATAAATAAAATCAATTTGTTAAATACCATCTCAACCCGGACCGCGACATTCGAATTAAATCTGGTCAGCGTTTGGCATGAGCCGGGCGAAACACCTTGCATTGTTCAGGATCTGATTCGAGATACGCGCCTTCGATCAGATCGATGCAATAAGGGATAGCCGGAAACACTGCACTCAGGCAATCGTCGATCGCCGAAGGCTTGCCGGGCAGATTGACGATCAGGCTGCGACCTCTTATGCCCGCAGTTTGACGCGATAAGATCGCGGTGGGCACAAATTTCAAGGAGGCGGTGCGCATCAGTTCGCCAAAACCCGGCATCATCTTGCTGCACACGGCTTCGGTCGCCTCGGGCGTCACATCGCGCAACGCAGGCCCTGTGCCGCCTGTGGTCACGATCAGGCTGCACCCTTCGACATCGCTCAGTTCACAGAGCGCAACTTCAATTTCCAGCTGTTCATCGGGGATCACCCGCGCCACCGCCTGCCAGGGACTGGTCAGCACGCGCGTAAACCACTCGTGGATGGCAGGCCCACCCTTATCCTCATATTCCCCGCGACTGGCTCTGTCTGAGATGGTCAAAATACCGATGCGCGCTTCCATCACCACTCTCCCCCGATTTCAGCTTGATATGACATGCCGTCCAGCAACTGCACCGTCACATAAGTATCCGCCAGCAAACCGTGGCTCTCTGCGGGCACGACCATCAAACCCTCGGCATGCGCCATGGAAGCTAATATCCCGCTGCCCTGCGCACCGGTGGACATCGCCGCATAGCCGCTCTCCTCTTTGTGCAGCGTCACGCGGATAAATTCGGTGCGTCCTGGCTGGTGCTTGACGTCTCGGGCCAGTCTGGCCTCGACAGTGCGACGGTAAAGTTTCGCCTTACCCGTCATGCGGCGCAGCGCGGGGGCGACAAACTGCTCGAAGCACACCATGCTGGAGACCGGATTACCCGGCAGACCGAAGACAAAAGCGCCACTACCATGCCCGCTCGCGACACCGAACGCCATCGGGTGGCCGGGTTTCATCGCCACACGCCAGAATTTCATCTCCACACCCAGCGCTTCTAAGGTCGGACGCACATAGTCGTGCACCCCGACCGATGTGCCGCCGGAGACTAACAGCACATCGTATTCCAGCCCCTGTTGCAAATAACGGCGCAACTCATCCGGATCATCGCGCGCGATACCGAGCATGACAGGCGAAATCCCCAGCGCCTGCACCTGAGCCATCAGCGCGTAGCTATTAGCATCGGGAATCTTATTGGCATCAAAGGGATCGTTCAAGCCTTCCAACTCGTCGCCGGTGGACAAGATCGCCACACGAGGCTGCCGATACACCGCGACGTTGCCGCATTTAACCATCGCCAGCATACCGATGACGCCCGGCGTGATCTCTGTACCCGCCGTCAGCACGACCGCACCGTTGCGCATGCTCTCGGCGCGCTGCCGGATATCGTTGCCGGGTTTCACCGCACACAGAATTTTCGTCTGATTATCGGACAACGCTTCGGTGTCTTCGACGCGTATCACCGCGTCCGCACCCTGCGGCACCGGCGCACCGGTCATAATGCGTGCACACTGCCCGGCAGCTAATATCTTGGTCGGCATCTCGCCCGCCCTGATATCCTCGACGATCTCCAGCGTGGCCGCGCCGTGCGCAAGATCCGCGCTTCTTAACGCGAAACCGTCCATAGCCGAAACATCGTAAGGCGGCTGATCGCGGTTAGCCAGGATATCCGCCGCCAGCACGCGCCCAAGACAACGCTCGATGCCGACCATTTCAATTCCCAGCGTTTTGACGACTTCCAATATGCACGCCTGCGCATCCGTCACGGTTAAATATTTCATTGTTTCACTCCATTTTTTGGCTATTTGCAATCTTGGATTGGGTAGAAAAACTTTCAGAGAAAAACTCGGCTTCATACATAGGTTCTGATCAGCATTTCGGTGTGCATTTTCCTAGAAAGTCCAATAGATTGGAATTGCACTGATGTCTATGCCCGCTTTAGACTGACAGCAGACCGTCAAACTAATGAAAATTCGTGAGCGTGAATGCCTGTTGATAATCCGAAGCGGTCGCACCACTACACTCAGCTCTTGACCAGTTTAGCCATCTCACGGTCACCATGATTGTTTAACCCTCTGGATAAAGAATCTCTATCGTGCGCAGGGCGATTTTGGCTTACCTTCCACTTCCCTTGAAGTTCGGAAATAACTATCTCAAAGCCAATGATTGCCTCAATGAGCTTGGCTGTAAATTCTTCTGGTGCATCTGAAACAGCCCAAGGATGCTCAAATCCAGCTTCATTGTTCGATGTTAGTTCTTCCAACTGAAAACGAATCCAGCTTGGCTCTTCAATAACTCGGAGCTTCCCTTTTGCATGAACGCTTACGTAATTCCAAGTTGGAACGACTTTTCCAGATTCGGCCTTTGATGCATACCATGATGGCGTGATATAACTTTCTGGCCCATGAAAAACAGCAAGAACGTCAAATTCTTTTGGATGTTCATTCCAGATTAGGTTTGAACGTGCCATATGCCCACGCAGGGTGCCAAACATTCCATCGTGGCTGGCTAGCACCATAGGTATGTGATTTGCTTCTATGTTGCCATCTTTAAGTGTAATGAGTGTCGCAAGCGGATGAGCTTTAATCAGGTCATGCATTACTTCTGTTCGATGCTCTTCAAATTGTTTTGGCGTGTACATGTCGATTACTTTAATAACGTCTAAATTGGAGAGCCCCGCATGACCGCAACACGCTCAAGGCGTTCATATCAACTCTTCAAATAATTCTACTCGCCGATGGCCGCTGAACTGCTGGCACCAGATGTTCAAGTGCCAGCCCGAACAAAATAATCGGGGTCTGTCCCCAATTGACTCTGCTCATATTACCGGGGTGTACGGACAACTTCCCCGGACAGGGCTTTAACCCGCTAGATTTACTGCTGTTACTGCGAACAGTCTGACCCCGTTGGTTCAAACACACTGCAGCATCAGGCGAGCACTTCCAATCCATGCTTTTCGACCGTAACTAGCAACTTGAGCGCCATACCGCTTGGACGCTTGGTACCTGCTTCCCACTTTTGAATCGTAGATTCACTTGTATTGAGATAGCGCGCAAACACAGGCTGACTCACCCGATTGATTTCGCGAAGATGCTTGATCTGTTTAGGCTCAAACTCATGCGGTGCCACAAGGCATGAGTCATCAAACTTACGCATTGTCGTTTTATCTATCGCACCAACTTCCATCAATGCAGTGGCCGACGCATGAATTGCCTCAAAGGCATCACTCTTAAACTTTTGTTTTGTGCTCATTGCAAATCTCCTCCAGTTGCTGGTTCTGTATCAGCCTGGCAATCTGTTCATCCGCAAGCCCGGCATATCCCTTAGCCAAATCGCGGAAGGCTGACAACTCATTATTATCAATATTGTCGCGATCCTTTTTGGCAAACAGATACTCAAACACCCAGCAATACCTGCCTCTCGCAAGAATAATGGAACGATGCATATTATCGTTCAGACGTTTTTTGAATACTCCGCCGCCTAAATCGTCAGCTTTGCCTTCCAGCACCTGTTCAATAGCGGCGCATAATTCAACATCGGGAATACTGGCTTTCCGGGCCGCTTTTGCAAACCATGCTGTTTTAAAAATACGCAATTTAGTTATCGCTCATTTTTACACGCAAATCATAGCACCCAGTCCCACCATAATCAATAGTAATCAGACGTTTCTAAATATATGGATTTTCATAAGCAAAGGCTACATGTGTTCCTTAGATTTACGGTTAAAAATAAAATAACATTAATAATCAACATATTGAGCGAAGTTTTCAACTACCAATGGTTGCCCGAAAACAACCGGGATATGCCCCAGATTGACCACTAACCGCTTAACTTAGCGCCATTCGGGTCTGTACAAAACAATCGGGGTCTGTCCCCAATTCTACACGCGGGTCTGTACAAAACAATCGGGATCTGTCCCCAATTCTATGATGTGCCATTGAAACCAATTTCCCAACCTCACGATGCAAATTGGCCATTTTTTAAAGCCGCCGCATAGTCTTCGGGCGTATCCAGATCAACAAAACTGCGCAGTGCGGCGTCATTCATTCCCTCCTCATCGACGTAACACACATCGAGTTGCCGCAGCAATCCGCGCATACTCTTATCCTGTCCTGCCAATGCCTTGCGGATCACATCAAGGCAACTGACCGAATAAAACGCCGCCAATGGCTGCGGGTAACCGCCCACCACCGGCACGACCGCCTGGTGATCATTTCTGAATTTATCTATATATTTAATGAGTTGTGCTGAAATATAAGGCATGTCGCAAGCCACTACAAACGCCCAGGGGGTATCCACCTTTGCAAGCCCCGCAACCAGTCCTGCCAGCGGCCCGGAGCCTGTTTGTTCATCGCAAACCTGTGACAATTCGACACCGGCGCGCGTCTCGCGCACACTGACGATAACCTTGGGGAAAATCTGCTGCATACTGAAAACCACATGCTCCAGCAGCGTTTTGTCATCCAGCATTAACAGAGCCTTGTCGCACCCCATCCTACGCGACTCGCCGCCAGCCAGAATCAGCGCAGTGCAGTCTGTTATCACAACGCCGCTTGCAGCAACACGAATTCGACGATCGCATCGATGTCATCGAGTGCAAAATGCGGCAAACCCGGATGCGCCTCATCCACATCGGTCACCATCGCAACCAGCCCGTCTTCAAGCGTGCAGCGCGGCACGCCCTTGCAGGCGCGGCGCAACACCTCAATCTTGGCACCTGGCGCATGTGAGAAGCCTTCGGCAAAAATCAGATCGGCCTCCCCCAGAAAACGCTCGGCCAATTGAGCCGGTTCGCGCCGGTCGACGGCATCTGACACCAGCTGCAATTCATTAGAGGTCACCAGCATGCTCATCGCCGCACCCGCCTGCTTGTAACGCCAACTGTCCTTGCCTGGCGTATCTAACACTACCTTGTGGTGCGCGTGTTTGATGGTGGCAATGCGCAAGCCGCGTGCGGCAAGCCGCGCGACCAGCTTCTCGACCAGCGTGGTCTTGCCGGAACCGGAGTGGCCAACGATGGATATCACTTTAGACATATAGACCTCAGCCGGTTAGATCGGACGAAACGCGAATTATCAGGGATGAGGCGTGACCCAGCTATCCCCCTCAGGGGTGATCTCTTTTTTCCAGATCGGCACGCGCGCCTTTAATTCATCGATCAGCCAGTGGCAGGCATCAAGCGCGGCAACCCTGTGTTCCGAGCCGGTCACGATCAGCACGATCTGATCGCCCGCGAGCACGGTGCCAACACGGTGCACGATGCGCGCATCAATCAGCTGAAATTTCTCTATCGCCTCCGTGCGCAAACGGTTCAGCTCCGCCAGAGCCATCTTGCCGTAGGCATCGAAGCTGATCTTCATCACGTTGCGCCCTTCGGAGAAGTCGCGCGCACAACCGGTAAAGCTGGCAATGCCGCCGATACGCAGCGAAGTAGCGCGCAATGCGGTCATTTCCTGATCCACCGAAAAATCATCAACCTGTAAACGCACAGCATCGCTCATCTTAGCCCCCGGAAAACTTTGCCATAAATACGATTTCATCACCGTCATTGAGCAGCTGTTGCATATCGCGCGTCTGAGTCTCATTGACGGCGGTGAAACAGACGATCTCAAATGCAGCAGGGTAAGCCGCTTTCAATTGAGCCACCACATCCTGCAATACCATGCCGGAACGATGGTCCAGTTGCATTTCACGCAGCCCCACACGCTCGGCCACCGGGCCAAAAAACAAAATCTTCATCATGCGGCCATTCCTTTGCGCTGCCAGTGACCGCTCTTGCCACCCTGCTTCTCTTCGAGCTGGACAGCGGTGATGCGCATGCCGCGATCGATCGCCTTGCACATGTCGTAGACGGTCAGCAGCGCCATACTCACGGCTGACAGCGCCTCCATTTCGACGCCAGTCTGCCCCGTGCACTTAACCGACACCATGGCTTTCAAGCCGACACAACCCTCAGTGTCCGGCTCCAGCAACTCTTCGAAGACAATTTCCACGCCGGTTAAGGGAATGGTGTGACACATCGGGATAAACTCGGCGGTGCGCTTGGCAGCCATCACCGCCGCGACATCGGCCACCGTCAGCACATCACCCTTGGCGATGCTGCCCTGGCGTATTCTGGCCAGCGTTTCGGGAAATAGACGCAGCACGCCGCTGGCGACCGCGATGCGCTGCGTATCTGTCTTAGCCGACACATCGACCATGCGCGCCCGGCCACTTTCGGAAAAATGCGTTAGTTCATTCATAATAAATAAATATAATCAATAAGTTACAAACTATCCGCCGATATAGGACATCTCTATCCTGGTCCGTCCGTTTTCCAGGTGACGAAGCTCAGAATAACGATCGTCTCGACCACCCCAGCGCTCGATGATAATACGGGCCAGCGACGCATCTGCCGAATCATGCCTCAAAGCTGAACGGATATCGGTGCCATTAGAGGCAAACAAACAGGTAAACAGCTTACCGTCGGTGGACAGGCGCATGCGCGTGCAGTCGCGACAGAACGCCTGAGTGACGGAAGCGATCACACCGACTTCGCCAGCACCATCGTCATAGCGCCAGCGTTCGGCGACTTCACCGCGAAAATCAGGAGCGACGGGGGTGACTGGATAACGGGAAGCTAAAACAGCCAGAATATCGGATGCGCTGACCATATCATCCTTGCGCCAGTCGTTTGAACACCCCACATCCATATATTCGATGAAGCGCAGCACGACACCGCTGTGTCTGAAATGCGCTGCCATAGGCAGGATCTCGGCATCGTTCACACCGCGTCTCACCACCATATTGACCTTGATACCGGCAAATCCGGCCTGCTTTGCCGCAGCTATCCCCTCCAGCACCGTCGCCACGGTGGTATCTGAATCGGTCATGCGTTTGAAAGTATCATCCTTCAGGCTGTCCAGACTCACGGTCAGACGACTCAAGCCCGCAGCCTTAAGCGCGACGGCCTTCTGCGCCAGAAGCACGGCATTGGTGGTGAGTGCGATTTCAACAGGAGCGCCCTGCAGGGTGCACAACAAGGCCAGTCGCTCGATCAGCTTTTCGATACCGCGACGCAATAAGGGCTCGCCGCCAGTCAGACGAATTTTCTGCACACCGAGATCGGCAAATACACGCGCCACCCGTTCAATCTCCTCGAAGGTCAGCAGCTCGGCACGGGGTAAATAGGCGTAATTTTCATCGAACACTGCACGCGGCATGCAATATGTGCAACGCATATTGCAGCGATCGGTCACCGAGATGCGCAGATCCCTTAACGGCCTTTGCAGACTGTCAGTGATGACGGGAGAAAATTCGTTGGGAATTCCAGACAAGGGAGGCATACTTTCAAGGGTCATAAACGTCAATACAGCCTGCTGACTCGAACTACCCTTGCGATTGACTCGCTGACGGCAATGCCGCCAGCGAATTTCAGCAATTACTCAAACGGGTGGCGCAGCACGATGGTTTCATCGCGATCAGGACCGGTAGACACCATGTCGACAGGCACGCCACAAACCTGGGCGATGCGTTCCAGATAGTTGCGCGCGGCAAGCGGCAATTCTTCGTACTTTTGAATACCCAGCGTGCTCTCGCTCCAGCCCGGCATTTCCTCGTACACCACCTGACAATCGGCCAATAAATCGGCACCTACCGGCAGGATGTCGCTCTTCACGCCATCGATGGTGTATGCCACGCCCAGACGCACGGTTTCCATGCCATCCATCACGTCCAGCTTGGTGACACAAAGTCCGGAAACACCGTTGATCTGAATCGAGCGCTTTAAAGCTGCCGCATCGAACCAGCCGCAACGGCGTGCACGACCGGTGGTTGAACCGAACTCGTGACCGCGTTTGGCCAGGCCTTCGCCGATAGGATCGCATTTCGCCACGGCATCGTACAATTCGGTCGGGAACGGACCGGAACCGACGCGCGTGGTGTAAGCCTTGGTGATACCGAGCACGTAGTTCAGCATCTGCGGACCGACACCTGCACCGGCGCAAGCCGCGCCTGCAATACAGTTGCTGGAAGTGACGAATGGATAAGTGCCGTGATCGATGTCGAGCAATGCGCCCTGCGCACCTTCAAACAACAGGCTGTTGCCGGCCTGATTGGCTTCATACAAGGCGCGCGGCACATCCATCACCAAAGGCTTGATGCGTTCGGCCAGCACCAGCGTCTCATCCAGCGTCTTCTGGAAATCGACGGTCGGCGCGTTGAAATAATTCTTTAACACGAAGTTGTGATAATCCAACACTTCGCCCAATTTGGCTGCAAAACGCTCACGGTAGAAAATATCCTGCAATCGGATGGCGCGGCGCGCTACCTTATCTTCGTAAGCGGGTCCGATACCGCGACCGGTAGTGCCGATCTTCGCATCGCCCTTAGCCAGTTCGCGTGCTTTATCAATGGCTTCATGGTAGGGCAGTATCAACGGACAGGCTTCGGATACTTTCAGGCGACCGTAAACATCGATACCGGCGGCCTGCAGCTCGTCCATTTCCTTGAGCAATGCTTGCGGGTTCAGCACCACACCGTTGCCGATATAACACATCACGCCGTCGCGCAGTATGCCGGATGGAATCAGGTGCAGCACCGTCTTCTTGCCGTTGATGACCAGCGTATGTCCGGCATTGTGTCCGCCCTGAAAACGCACCACACCTTGCGCGTGATCCGTCAGCCAATCAACAATCTTCCCCTTGCCTTCATCACCCCATTGGGTACCAATTACTACGACGTTATTAGCCATTACTAAGCTTTCAATAGTTAAGAATGTTAGATTGCGATTACTTGCCAGACACCGTCCCGAGAAACGAGACTGCGATTGCATTGCGACTCAGCCGGGAAATCCACACTGCCGGGCAAGTCTACGATAACCATTTCACCTGCGGCACGCAATTCTACTATGACAGCGGCCAACGCGACATCATCGTGATAGGGAGCACGGATGCCGGGCAGTTCAGCACGAGCGGGCAACAGGCGATACAACTGGCGCAAATCCATGCTAAAGCCGGTCGCAGCGCGGCCGCGCCCGAAGCTCTTGCCCAGATCATCGTAACGACCGCCCAGCGCGATCGCATCGTGGCTGCCAGCGTGATAGGCGGCAAACACCATGCCGCTGTGATAATGGTAACCGCGCAAATCGGCCAGATCGATACCTATGCTAGCCACCTGCAACAGGCCGGAGACGGTTTGCAAGCTGTCCAGCGCGGCAGTAATTTCAGGGAAATCAGGCAGTTCGCAGCGCGCACGCGCCAGAACCTCTGTGCAGTCGCCATACAGCGTAGGCAGTACCAGCAGCGCGCGGCGTGATACCTCATCCAATGCTTGCACCAGCGCCTGCAAGGTCGTGCTGTCCTTGCTTTGCAGCGCGGCGAACAATTCAGCTTCCAGCTCCTTACCGATCCCGGCGTGATTGACCAGCGCACGGAATACGCCGACATGCCCTAAATCCAGATGCACACCGGTAACACCGATCAAGGCCAGCGACTTGAGCATCAGTTGCTGTATCTCAAGATCGCTTTCCAAACCCGCGTGACCATACAGTTCGGCGCCGATTTGCAACAACTCGCGGGTGCGATTGAGTCCCGCAGGTTGCGTATGCAACACGCTGCCGGCATAACAAAGACGCGCAACGCCCTGACGGTTGAGCAGGTGCGCGTCGATACGGGCGACCTGCGGTGTGATGTCGGCGCGCAACGCCAGGGTGCGACCGCTTAACTGGTCCACCAGTTTGAAGCTACGCAGATCCATGTCCGGGCTGTCGCCTATCAGCAACGACTCCGCATATTCCAGCAGCGGAGGAGACACCAACTGATAACCTGACTTTCTCATTAAATCAAGTAGTTGTGCGCGAAGCTGCTCGACACGCCACGCCTCATCGGGCAGCATGTCTTGTATGTATTCAGGTAGTAACCAATTTTGCATATTTAAATCCAGTACAACATCGGCAAGCCGCATCGCGATTATGCCGATAAATCGAAGTTGCCCGATATCGAGCGAGACCAGTCGAGCAAAGGTCTCGCATCACCTATCGGGAAACAGAAACGGTATCAATCCCTCTATCACCAGCATCATCACCGGTCAGCCGGCAAGAAAGCACTACTTCCCCGCCTTACCCGAACTCTTCAAATATTTGAAGAATGCAGAACTAGGATCCATCACCATCACATCGCTCTTGTTTTTGAAGCTTTGTTTATAGGCTTCCAGGCTGCGATAGAAGGAATAGAACTCGGCATTGCGGCCAAAGGCGGCTGCATAAATAGAAGAAGCCTTTGCATCACCCTCACCCTTGGTGCTTTGCGCATCGCGGTAAGCCTCAGCCAAAATCACTTCGCGTTGCTTGTCGGCATCGGCCTTGATCTTTTCGCCATCGGCAGCGCCTGACGCACGCAACTCATTGGCGACGCGCTTACGCTCTGCATCCATACGGCGATAAACGGAATCGCTGATCTCGGACGGGAAATCCACGCGCTTGAGACGCACATCGAGCACCTGAACACCGATCTTGCGCGCATCGATATCGGCCTTATTGCGCAACACGTTCATAATTTCCTCGCGTTCGCCGGACACCACCTCATGGATAGTGCGCTTACCGAACTCTTCACGCATGCTGGAATTGACGGTCTGCATCAATCGCGTGTTGGCACGTATCTCGTCTCCGCCTACGCTGATGTAATACTGTTTCACATCGACGATGCGCCATTTAACGAAAGAGTCCACCATAACGTTTTTCTTCTCAGCCGTAATAAAGCGCTCTGGCTCTCCGGTGTCTAGCGTCAAGATACGCGAATCGAAGTAACGCACGTTCTGCAGCAGTGGCACCTTGAAATACAAACCCGGTGCAGTCTTGACGCTGACCATTTCACCCAACTGAAACACGATGACGGTCTGGCGTTGATCTACGATAAACAGACTCAAGCTCAACAGGATCAGCGCTAACGCCAAACCCACCAGGATATTCGCTACATTGGTTTTCATGGACGAGCCTCCCGGTCACGACTGAGCAGCGAATCGCGTGCCCTCTGCGCCGCATTGTTATCATTTCCCTGAGACGTCACAGGGGCATCCGTCTTAGTCGCTACATCCACCGGCGCGCCCGTTGTACGACTGGATTCGATCAATTTATCCAAAGGCAGGTATAGCAGACTGTTGCCGTTCTTCTGATCGACCATCACCTTGCTGATATTGCCCATCACCTGCGACATCATATCCAGATACATACGATCGCGGGTGACCGCTGGCGCCTTCTCATACTCGACGAGAATCTGCTTGAAGCGACTCGCATCACCCTCGGCATTGGCAATCACGCTTTGCTTATAACCTTCCGATTCCTGTATCAGGCGCGCAGCCGTTCCCTTGGCACGCGGCACCACATCGTTGGCATACGCCTGACCTTCATTTTTCTGGCGCTCTTTATCCTGACCTGCCTTCACGGCATCATCAAAAGCCGCCTGCACCTGCTCCGGTGGCTGTGCATTTTGCATGGTCAGCTTACTGATCACGATACCCGACTTATAACGGTCGAGAACATCTTGAATCAACTTGGTGGCACTGGCAGCAACCGCCTCACGCCCTTCATACAACACGAAGTCCATCTTGCTTTTGCCGACCACTTCGCGTATCGCCGTTTCCGCCGCCTGACGCACGTTTTCATCAGGATTGCGGTTGTTGAACAGGTATTCACCCGGATCGCGCAGGAAGTATTGCACCGCAAACTGAATGTCGATGATATTTTCATCGTCCGTCAACATCAAGGACTCTTTCGGCATCTTGTTTTTGACGTTATCGCGATAACCGACTTCGACCGTGCGAACCTGACTCAGGTTGACCACCTCAACGGTTTCCAGCGGATACGGCATATGCCAGCGCGGGCCAGGCTCTGTGGTCTCGACCATTTTACCGAAACGCAGCACAACGCCGCGCTGACTCGCATCGACGATATAGAATCCGCTGCCCAGCCAGATCAACGCACCGATCACCGCCATCAGCCCGATACCGCCGCCGCCGATATGTGGCATTTGTGGGCTGCCGCCTTCGCTGCCGCGCTTACCGCCGCCCCCCTTGTCCCCCATCATCGTTGCCAGTTGCGCCTTCAATTTGCGCAGCAACTCTTCAAGGTCCGGCGGGCCGCCATTGTTGTTCTTATTACCCCATTGCGGGTCATTCAATCCCATGGCTGATTTCTCGCTTGTTTAATTTGATTTTCAATCTGTTCTGCTTCCATTTTCGCATCTTTGGCTTCACATAAGATCCGGCGCAGGTCATCCAACCCTGCACCATGGACTGCGCTCAGAAAAACGCGGGCGATTCTATCACAGTCATCGCGTTCTATACCCGCAGGCATGTCCGTCAAATCGACTTTGTTATACACCATCATTTGCGGGATATCACCCGCATCGATTTCTTTCAACACCTTGTTGACTTCGGCAATCTGATCGTCACGATTGGGATTGCTGGCATCCACCACGTGCAGCAACAAATCGGCCTGTATCGTCTCTTCCAGCGTGCTGCGAAAAGCGGCGACCAGACCGTGCGGCAAATGACGGATAAATCCGACCGTATCGGACACTACGACATCCCCAGCACTTTCCGTATACATACGGCGAGATGTGGTATCGAGCGTCGCAAACAATTGATTCGCCACATAAACATTGGCCTTGGTCAGGCGATTGAACAGCGTGGACTTACCCGCATTAGTGTAACCTACGATGGAGACGGAGAATACACCTGAGCGATTGCGCGACCGGCGCATCAAATCGCGCTGGGCTTTGAGCTTCTCCAGACGCTCTTTGAGCAAATGCACCCGTTTATCCAGCTTACGCCTGTCTAATTCCAACTGAGTCTCACCGGGACCGCGTGCGCCCACCGCAAATTTCTGCTGTCCCATGTCGGTATTGAGCCCCACCAGACGCGTAGACAGATACTTGAGTTGCGCCAATTCGACCTGAACCTTTCCTTCATGGCTTTGCGCGCGTTGCGCAAAAATATCCAGGATCAGCATGGTGCGGTCGATCACGCGCGTGTTCAATTTCGCGGTGAGATTGCGCATCTGAGCGGGCGACAGGTCGTGATTGAATATCACCAGCGGCACTTCCATGCGTTCGACGATTTCAGCGATTTCTGCCACCTTACCACTGCCGGCAAACAGCGCAGCATCGGGGCGTTGACGACGTGTCTCTATGGTCGCCAGGGTGCGTACACCCGCAGTCTCAGCCAGCAGGCGCAACTCAGCCAGGCTTTCGCGATAGTCCGCATCGCCCAGATCTATGCTGACCAGTATGGCCGATTCTTTTCCTTCAGAAGTTTGCTGCATTACTCGGCAGCATCGTCATAAGAAATATTGACTGCTCGCGCGGGGACGATCGTGGAGATGGCGTGTTTATAGACCATCTGAATCACTGAATTGTTTTTCAGCAGTACCACATACTGATCGAACGATTCAACCTGACCTTGCAGCTTAATGCCGTTGACCAGATATATCGCGACCTGAACGTGCTCCCGACGCAGGGTGTTCAGAAAGGGATCTTGCAGTTGCTGTCCTTTTGCACTCATGTTATTGCTCTTCTTTTTAGGGTTGGGTTGACACTTTACTGGATTACGGAAGGAATGAACAGGTGCATCAGACAGATGAATTTGAAATCCAAATAGCGCAATAAAATCAAAAGTCTTTTTACAGAGGCAGGCTTCAACACGAACGCATTATAAGCATTTGATTATATTGATAGATTTTTACCTAAATACTAAAAGGCACATTACCTTCAAATTAGAAATATAGTCAGTCCGAACATTTCACCCAAAGAGACAGCAGCCATTTAGATGATTTCTGTTCTGGTAACGCGACGAATCTACTTCGGCTTTGACCTAGAGAAATTTAATCGTTACGCGAGGAACTGTGTTTCTCCGCACGTGACGCATGACGGGATACGGCAGATAAGAATCGCTATTAGATCGAGACACTGGAGACACCAGCCACTCCTCGTTCGCGCTCGCAGTTAGCGAATCGATCAGTGCGTCCTCAGCAATAGCGTGACGAAAAAAAAACGACCGCACAAGTCGGTCGTTTTTTATTTTAAAACTGCAACTTAAAAACCGTGACTGTACATCAACTGCCAATTCAACTGGCTATGACTCACGCTGTAAGCCGGCGAAACCGCAGTAGCCGGTGTATTGCTAGTTACGTTCGGCACATAAGCCAATGATCCGTTAACCTGACTAGTCTTGCTGAAGGCATAACCTGCACCCATTGTGTAGCTATTTTTTACAATAGCAGGGAATAAAGGATTGTCTGTACTATCAGGCACTGGGTTATTAGCAATGCTTGCACCGGCACGCAAAGTCAGCGCTTCAGTAGCCTTGTAAGAACCTCCAAAACTAAACACATTCTGGTCAACCCACTGTTGGTTTAACTTCATGTCCATAATCACGCCACTACCATCAGTAGAAGTAAAGCTCATATGCATGTTCTGCATCACTTTTGCCCAGCCAATACGTTTGTAGTCTGCAACCAGCATAAGGTCGTCCTTAGCCTGGTAAGCTAAACCGAATCCGTATGTTTCAGGAAATTGAAAATTAATAACTGATACATTACCCGACATTGTTTGAGTCGCCATACCAGTTGCACTGACGCTCATACTAGCACTGCCCGTATTCAAATCACCTAAACTCGTCTTGCTGTGGTAAGTAGCTCCAACTGTCAATTTTGGATTGACCTTGTAAGTCATGCCCAATTTACCCGAATAACCTGTCGATTTAGCCTTCCCGGTAAACTTGCTATTATCAGAAAAATTAAAATAGCCCGCACCTCCAGGAGCCCCCAAATAGGTACCAAGCATAGTCATGGTCGGAACAGGAGCACTAACGGTAATGCTCCCCGCCGCACTTCCACCCGGCGCCATCATAGAACCCATCTGTGCACCGCTCATCGCCATCAGCATATCCATCCCGCCCCACACCAGGTCCAGTGAACCGCCGATATTCAAATCAGGGGTGACATTGTAGGCCAGCGGAATAATCAAATTACCAACACCGACTTCAGAACGAGTTGGCTTACCCGTACCACCACTAACCCAATCAGCGGCCGCGTACTCAGTTCCCATACCGCCCTGAGCAAAAATACCAACACCATAAGCTAACTGACCGCTCTTCTTAATCCAACCACCGGCTGGCATGTAATATGCCGTACCACCTGAATTTGCTGTTGCAGCTCCACCAGCAGGATTACATCCAGCGGGACATGTTGCTGATACGGTAGGCTGCAATCCACCTACTGCCAAATCAAGACGGCTGTCGCCATCTGCCATCAAACCCAATGTAGCAGGGTTGTTAGCCATACCCGCATTACCGTTATCATAGGCCATCGAAGCGCCGCCCATACCTGCAGCGATAGGACCATAACCTTCCATCAACATACCATTGGTAGCATGCGCCAGCGGTGATGCCATTACGCCTACGGCGAACATCGATACGACGATTTTCTTCAACTTCATGCGGTTCTCCCTGATTATTTATTGTATTGAGTTTGATTTATGATGGGTACTGCGGTATTAAACGAACAGACAGATATCTGTATCGCCCGCGAAGCCGAAGAAGGCTGCCGCGCCTGCATATTCAACATCCTTGATGAATTCGCTCTTATCGAACTCGAACAGATCGACCGTCATCTGGCATGCGACGAATTTCACATCCGCTTCCAGACACAGGTCGCGCAACTCTTCCAAAGAGGCCACGCCATGCTTCTTCAGCTTCTGCTTCATCATCATAGTGGCAATGGATTCCATGCCTGGCAGCATCTGCACCATCACCGGCATAGGAATCGGCATAGGCATAGCAGGATTTGCCAGTGGACTGATCATCACATCGGACAAGTCCTTACGCAGCAATTGCAAACCATAAAAAGTGAAGAAGATTTGCACTTCGTAACCGAGCGCAGCAGCGGTGGATGCCAGAATGAACGGCGGATAAGCCATATCCAGCGTGCCCTTGGTGGCGATGATGGCCATTTTTTTGGTGGTCATGTTTTCCCTTTACAATTTAACAATTTACCACCAGCCTTCAGGCTGGTGAGTTTAGACCTGAAGGTCGCGGCCTTAAGCAGAGTCGGATTCAGAACAAATACCGCTCAGGCTCAGATCCCGCTATTATTTTTTCTTCATGAAGAAAATATACTTGCCGCCAGCCTCGGTGTTGGACAACAGCGTATTGCCAGTCTGATCGGCAAAAGCCTGCATATCTTTTACGGCGCCGCAGTCAGTCGCAATCACTTTCAATACCTGACCGGAAGTCATGTCGTTCAATGCCTTCTTAGTCTTCAAAATAGGCAAAGGACAATTCAAACCACTCGCATCAAACTCTTTATCGAAATTCATTGTTTCCCACTCCTGTTGGTTATTATTTACATCACTCAAAAATTGCGCAGACAGCGCAAGTCAACGCGCATTAGAAGATAACTAGCCTGCAAGCGTCCATACCCACGAAGAGTATACAATATAACCCCAAGGGGTTATTCGAGCCAATTTCCACGGCAAGGCAATGATGCAAGCTCACCGTCACTCATGCCAGCCGCGCAAAAGCAACCATCAGATCATTACAACACATTGATTACTAAATAAATATTTACAAACATACCAATCCCAGCCTCAACACCTCTGCAATGCCTCAAATCCTGCAATCACATCAAATAATTCTTCATCGATACTGCTCTGCCGCAGTTGATTGAAATCCTGATTGAGATCGGTCAGTTGCTCTTCGATATTTTTCTCGGCGCGCTGCATCGCGGCCAGGCGGCTTGCATTTTCGCTCGCCATCGATTCGGCGCAGGCGCGAAACAGCGAAATAAACAGATATTCCCGTATCAAGGCTTGCTCCGTCATCGCATGAATCACCTCAGGTAAATTACCCGTCGGCCAGGGCTGTGCAGCGAGTTGCTGACGCCAGGTAGCATCGAACGGCAACAATCGCTGCATAACAGGCTCATAAAGCGAACCGGAACGTGGACGGTTATGAAACAGATAAACCTCCGCAACCTCTCCGCGCTGCGCATCGATGTCTTGCAGAATATGCCCGACCAGCTGCGTGATCGCTGCGATAGAATTGGGCGCATTGCCCGTCATCACTGCACGGGGAAGATAGCCCAGTACACGCTCACCCACCGCCATAATGCGCTTGTTGCCGGGCATCGCACTGAGCTGCTCCATGGCAAAATCGGTCAGCACCTCATTAAATTGCCCCACTAAACCCAGATCCGAACCGAACACCACCGCCCCTGTCGCACCGCGATTCGAACCTGCTCGCACCTCTTCCCTCTGCGTACCAGGCTGAGCCAAACAGGCGATCAAACCCAGCTCCACAGTCCGGCAATAATCATCCAGCGAATGCACCGCGCGTTCGTATTGGGTGAGGCCAGAGGCCGCCAGCGCCTTCATGGTGCGCACCACCGATTGCAAGTCGGCCGCACTGCTGATCTTGCGGCGCAGCGTTTCGGCCGTTTCGGTCATGACAAGCCTATAAACGGGGTGAGCGTTTCCCGTGCAATACTCAACACGGTGTTGCGATCATTCTCGCTCAACTGATCAGCCGAAATCAGTCGTGCAATCAATTCGGCGGGTAACGCTGCCGCATACAGAGCCTGTTGTGCATCACGCATTTTTTCCAGCGCCACGCCATCGAAGAGTTTGCCGGTCAGCGCCAGCAATACCGTGATTTGCCCTGTCACCGTCACCGGTTCAAATTCCGCTTGTTTGAGACAGGCGCGAATGCGCTGGCCATGGGCGATGATCTTGCGGGTATTTTCATCGAGCCTCGTCCCGAAGCGGGCAAAGGTCTCCAGCTCTTCAAATTGTGCGTAAGCCAGCTTCAGATCGCCCGCCACAGCACGATAAGCTGCTAACTGCGCCTTACCGCCAACTCGTGAGACGGATTTGACCACATCCACCGCCGGCAACAGACCCAGTTCAAACAGTACCGGCGAGAGGTATATCTGCCCGTCGGTGATGGAGATCAGATTGGTCGGAATATAGGCGGCGATGTTCTGCGCCTCGGTCTCGATAATCGGCAAGGCGGTGAGCGAGCCGCCACCTAATTCATCCAGCAGATGGGTGGCGCGTTCGAGCAGGCGTGAATGGATATAAAAAATATCGCCGGGATAGGCTTCGCGCCCGGGCGGACGGCGCAGCAGCAGCGACAATTCCCTGTAGGCGCGCGCATGATGGGTCAGGTCGTCATACACGATCAGCACATCGCGTCCCGCCTCCATGAAGTGTTCGGCGATACTGGTCGCCGCATAAGGGGCGATATAGGCCAGCCCCGGCGGATCGTTACCCTCGGTCACCACCACCACGGTGTAGTCCATCGCCCCGTTGTCGCGCAGATTGGCGACGACGCGCGCCACCGATGACGCGCGCTGACCAATGGCACAATACACACACAAGACATTTTTGCCGCGCTGATTGAGAATGGTGTCGATGGAAATCGCCGTCTTACCGGTTTGCCTGTCGCCCAATATCAGCTCGCGCTGCCCCCGTCCGATGGGAACTAAGGCATCGATCACCTTGATACCGCTCTGCAACGGCTCGGTGACCGGCGAACGATCCATGATGTTCGGTGCTGGCCGCTCTATCGGCAGACGTTTTTCCGAAATGACCGGCCCACGCTCGTCCAGCGGTCGCCCCATAGGATTGATTACCCGCCCTATCAGTCCATCTCCTACCGGCACGTCCATCACATGCCCGCGTCGCTCCACCTCATCGCCTGCATGCAATTGCCAGTAGTCGCCCAGCAATACCACGCCGATCTCATCCTCATCGACATTAAAGGCGATACCGTATAAATCGCCGGGAAATTTGACCACTTCCTCGAAACACACACCCGGCAGCCCCGAAACGCGTGCAATTCCGGTGGATAAGCTGGTCACCGTCCCTGTCTCGCGCACTTTGAGTTGCGGCACATGGGCCTCGCGCGCCTCCGCTATATTGGCAAAGGCGTTATCGAAAATTCCGGCAAGATGGGTATCCATGATTACTTACCCTGTGATCCTTTGAGCAGGACGCCTACGCTCTTTTCCAGCGCAGCCAGATAATCGTTCACACTCCAGGCAATTTTCTGCCCCTGCACGATGAGTTCCAGACCGCTCACCAAGCCCGGCGCCAGTTCAAAGGAAACTTGAGTCTCCGCACCCAGAACGGCTTTTACCGCAGACTCAATTCTCGCGTGTTGGTCTGCCGTCAGCTCAAAGGCACTACGAACCAGCGCGCCTCCCGAACTCAATGCCTGCCTCGTTTCCGCATCCATTTGCTGCAAACGCACAACAAACACCTCCGCCATGCGCGCATCCAGACTCACTCCGGCCAGATCCTTCAGCGTCTGCCTGGCAATCGAAAACACTTCGCTCTGGGTACGCCGCGCGAGCTCCGTGGAAAGGCTCTGATATTCGCGCTGCAAGCCACCCTGCTGTTTGGCTCGTAAACTGTCCGCATCCCGCCTTGCGGCCTCAAATAAACGCTCACGCTCAGCGGCTACCTCAGCGGTCAACTGACTCAGCACTGTGCCGCGATTAGCATCCAATTCCTTGTTTTTTTGTACAAATTCTTCACGCTCTTCCAGAGCCTGCGTACTTTTCTCCGCCGCATCCGCCAGCTGCGCAGCGATCCCCTGCTCGCGCGCATCGATCGCGTTGAGTATCGGGCGATACAGATAACGCTTCAACAACCACACCAGAATCAGGAAATTAGCCGTCTGAGCGACAACGGTGAACCAATCGATCAACATGGCTATTTTGCAACCTGTGCGATCGCATGGCTCCAGAACGGATTGGCGAAAATCAAGATCATCGCCACCACAAAACAGTAAATCGCGATGGATTCGATCATCGCCAGTCCCACAAACAGGGTGCGCGTGATGGTCACCGCCGCATCCGGTTGCTGAGCCAGCGAGCTTAACGCGGTGGAGACCGCCCGTCCTTCGCCCAGTGCCGGGCCGATACCGCCGATGGCGATGGTCAAACCTGCCGTGATAATTGAAGCGACTGCAATTAGGGTTGCGCTATCCATGATAACTCCTTGTATATACTAAAGTTCTTCTTTAACTCTTGTCGCGGCCGCAATATAGACGGTCGCCAGTATGGTAAAAATATAAGCCTGTACCATGCCGGTCAGCAAACCCAGCATGCTCATCACCACCGGAAACAGCAACGGCGTGATGGTCAACAGGATGGCGAGTATCATCGTGCCGCTCATCATATTGCCGAACAGACGGATAGCCAGCGCCAGCGTGCGCGAGAGTTCGCTGATGATATTGAACGGCAGCATGATGACGGTCGGTTTCAAATAGGAGGACAGAAAAGCTGCCAGACCGCTTTGGGCGATGCCGAACATAGGTACGGCGACAAACACACACAGCGAAAGCGCTGCGGTAGTCGAGAGCGAACCGGTGGGTGGTTCGAAGCTGGGGAATATGGTGCACAGATTGGACACCGCGATAAACAGAAACAACGTGCCCAGAAAGCTGATGCCGTTTTCCGTGTGATGCAGACCGACTTCACCGATTTGCCGGCGCAGGGTGACGACGATGATTTCCAGCATGCTCTGCCAGCGGGTGATTTTTACCTCGGCCGATAGATTTCGCGTGATCAGTTTCGCGCCCACCACCATCACCCCCATCAATACCCAGGTGGTGACGATAGTCAGGTTGAGCTTTAAAAATCCGTACTGCCACAGGATCAACTCATCGGAACTCAAATGCATTCTGCACCTCCCCTGACGCGCGTTGCCCGGGTCACGATCTGCCGTGCGATGACGAAGCCGGCCAGACAGACCAGCAGTCGTCGCCAGTCAGAACCTGCGACAAAATAGAATCCGGCCAGCGCAACACTTAAGCGCAGCAATAAACTCAGGATAAACCAGACTGCCGGCTGACGTGCCGTCAATCCACGGTTGACCGTCCACCATAACCCGCCAAAAAACACGATGCCCAGCACTAAACCGCCACTCAAAGCATACGCCATCATCACAACGTCATTCATCTTTTACCTCCAGATCGCAACGCATCGCCCTGTCTTCTTTGGCCACCCAGTGCCAGGCATTCAGGCAACCGATAAACAGGCCGACGATCAGCAGCGTGAGCGTCCAGGAGTGGATGTCAGGATAGTTCTTATCCAGCCAGATCCCTGAAGCCGCCCCCAGCAGAGTCGGCACCGCCACCGACCAGCCGACCAGCCCCATCATGCCTAAACCAGACCAGACCGTCTGCGTGACTTTACCCTGCACCTGCAGCTTGCGCGCCTCACGGCGCCCCACCTCGCGGATAAATGCGCTATCGGGTGCGTCAGCCACGATGAAACTCCGCAAAGCGACGCACGAAACCACCCTCTAACTTGGTCAGCACCGCACGCACCTGTTTTTCCCCTTCATCGAGATTCACAAACTGCTGCGCCACGGCGGCGCGCAACTGTCCCAGACTCATCCCGCCGATCGCGTTGCGCACCGACACCCTGACCTCATTGCCGGTCTTGACCATGATACCCTCATCGACCGCCAGATAAATTTCGCCCTGCGATGCACTCTGGTAAGTCAGTATGCCGGCGCTCAATGCCGCGACACAGTCTAGCCGCTGCGGCAGCAAACCGTACGAACCCTCTTTCGTTTCCACCACGATGCGCGTCACATCGTCGATTTCGGCAAAAACCTGAAACGGCAGGAGTATCTTGAGTTTCATGACACACCACCCTTTGCATACACCTCGTCGATCGCACCTATCATATACAGCGCGTTTTCCGGCACATCCTTGAATTCATCTTTCAGGATACGCTCACAACCGTCCAGCGCATCGGCAAGACTCACCAGTTTGCCCTTGATGCCGCTGAACTGTTCGGTGGTAAAAAAAGGCTGAGTGAGAAAACGTTCCAGCCTGCGCGCACGGGCAACCACGGCACGATCGACTGCCGACAACTGCTCCAGCCCCAGCATCGCAATAATATCTTTTAAATCAGCATATTGCGCAAGTGTGCTGCGGATTTGTTGCGCCAGCGCATAGTGTCGTTCACCGACGATGCCGGGCGTTGCCATTTTGGAGCCGGATTGCAAAGGATCGATAGCAGGATAAAGCCCTTCACTGGCTCGTTTGCGCGACAGCACAATGGACGCCGACAAATGTGAGAAAGTATGTACCGCCGCAGGGTCGGTAAAATCGTCCGCCGGCACATACACCGCCTGAATAGACGTAATTGCACCGCTGTCGGTATTGGCGATGCGCTCTTCGAGCCCCGACAGTTCCGTGCCCATGGTCGGCTGATAACCCAGACGAGACGGCATCTGCCCCATCAACCCGGAAATCTCGGAACCTGCCTGTATGAAACGGAAAATATTGTCGATCAAGAGCAACACGTCGCGATGCTCATCGTCCCGGAAATATTCGGCCATGGTCAGCGCCGCATGCCCCACACGAAAACGGCTGCCGGGCGGCTCGTTCATCTGGCCGAACACCATCACCATATTCGGCAGTACGCCCGCCTCCTTCATGTCGCGATAGAGTTCCTCCCCTTCACGACAACGCTCGCCGATGCCGCAGAAGATACTTACGCCCTCGTGGTGACCGACCATGTTGTGGATCATCTCGGTGAGCAGGACGGTTTTCCCCACCCCCGCACCGCCAAACAATCCCGCCTTACCACCGCGCTCCAGCGGCGAGAGCACATCGATCACCTTGATGCCGGTTTCAAATATTTCAGATTGAGTGGAACGCCGTGCCAGCGGGGGCGGCGCACGATGAACGCTGCGCCATTCGATATCGACAGGGGAAGGTTGGCGGTCGATGGCGTTGCCGAACACATCGAACATGCGCGAGAGGATGGCGCGACCGACCGGGGTTTTCAGTGGTCCGCCGGTATCAAAAACCGTCATGCCGCGCGCCAAACCCTGAGTCGGGGTCAGTGCGACACCGCGCACCATATGCGCATTGAGCTGCGCCAGCACTTCGATGGCGATGTTATTGTCCTGTCCCGTGCGCAGTAAAGAATAAATCGGCGGCAAGGCCGTAGCAAAACGTACATCCACCACGCTACCGCGCACGGAGACGACTACACCTAAATTCTGTGAACTATGATTCATCTCGGTTCTTCACTGGAATGGATTCCGGAACTACCGCAACATTATAGTCCTACTGCCTACTCTTAATTACCAGGAAGGCACCCAGCAGGCTTTCGATCAGATAACAGATGCTGGAAATGCCGTGCAACATTTTGAATTGACCGGCCAGCGCGCTGTGCATCACATCCAGCGGCAGTGCCTGCGCCTTTAGCTCTGTCATCACAGGCTGAATACCAAAAGAAATAATCAGCGTAATCAACAGCATGGATAAAACCAACTGAAAGAGGCGCAACTTCATCGCCGCCCGACCCGACTGAGCCAGATAAAAACCCAGCAAATACAGCGCGCAAACGATGCCCAGATATCCTGCCGCACTGAACATCTCGCCAGCTAGCCTGCCAGCGAGTTGTTTATCGGGCTGCGCGTAAAAGAGCACGGGTACAGCCAGATAACCGATCGCCCACAAGCTGCCAACCCAGGCGGTGAGTGCAAGCGAAGCCAAATAAGCGGATATTGATTTCATGGGATCCAGATTAACACAAAGCGACTCCCCTCGAATGAATCCGGCTTGCTCACCGGACAAATCGCATAAATAGTTTGAAGCTGCACGAGGATTCATATACAATGCGCCCTCTTCAAAAGGAGCGTAGCTCAGTTGGTTAGAGCACTTGGTCGACATCCAAGGGGTCAGCAGTTCGAGTCTGCTCGTTCCTACCAAACAAAACAAGGACTTACAGCTTAACGGCTGTAAGTCCTTTTCAATTGCTGGCTCTGGGGGAACGATCAGGGGAACACTTTGCAGTTGTCTCAAAATCCCTCTTTCTGCACACACCCAAAACAAAACCCGCACTCGGCGGATTTTGACTATCTTCAGATATTTTAAAAATCTATTTCGTGACTGCTCGCTCTAATGCCTCGTCTAGCTCGGCGGCTGTTATGCGTCGATCTAAATACATCTGATATTCGACCTGCTCATCCATCGCAGCAAGCTCGGCATCCGACATATCGGCGCAATCCTCGGCACGCGCTAGGGCAAACAAATCTTGATCATCGATAAACCGTTGCGCAATCGGTGCGCTGGCAAGGTGGTTGAGTGTATTGTGGGGTGCTGTAGAATTCAAATTAGCCATGATGTAACTCCCGTCAGTTCGTTGTGGTCAGGCGGCTCTGGTGTTAGCGCACCTTTGCCGCCGTTTTCTTGCCTTGTGCAAGAGTTGATATGGCACGCTTGAAACTCGCCAGTATCAATAAAATAATCAATTAAATCATAATATTATCGCATTTTAGCAATGCATTAGCACCTCGCGTGGGCAGCACAACTCAGCCATGAGCAGCACCGCAACGCCCCCGCCAACCAACCCCAGCGCATGAAAAATACTCAGGGACACCCCCACCCCGTACCGGCCACGGGACCAACTCAATCCGACAAGGGCGGGTAATCTCCCCAACACGGCAGCAGGTCGAAAGCATGATCCAGACGGCGCACCTGCTTGTTTCGGCCAGTCGCGCAGCATTGAGCATCTCAGGTAGTGATTTGATTTCCGCGCTGCTCAAGATGCGCTCGCGTTCTACTTTTTTGCCGAAATCGTCCTTTTTGAGTCGCCTGGTTGGATCGTTTTCTAGTATGTCGCTCCGGATATCCATGTTTACTGTTGCTGAGTATGAATATCTTTGTATAAACTAATCCATTGGATTATTATATGAGCATGATTACGATTGCGGAAGTTCCTGAATACATCCGACAGGCAGAAAAGCTCCTGAGTGCAACTGAACGGCAAGATATCGTTAGTTATTTGGCGGCGCATCCTAAATCTGGTGACTTGATCGAAGGGACAGGCGGTATCCGTAAGTTACGCTGGGGTCGAGGTGGACGCGGTAAAAGTGGTGGTGTCAGGGTGATTTTCTATTACCACAGTGAATTGATGCCGCTCTACCTGTTAACGCTATTTGCCAAAAACGAACAGGATAACTTGAGTAAGGCTGAGCGTAACGATTTAGCGAAGTTTGTAGATATTTTAGTTGCGACATGGATTGAGAGGTGAATAATGGGATCTGCTTTTGAAAGTATTGCTCGCGGTTTGAATGAGGCCATTTCACACGCACAAGGTGCTGATGTCGCTGTTAAGGTTTATAAACCGCGAACGGTGGATGTTTCTGCACTGCGTCAGGAAATGGGCATGACTCAAGAACAATTTGCTGCAAGGTTTGGATTTTCTGTCTCAACACTGCGTCACTGGGAGCGAGGGGATCGTTCTCCTAATGGTGCTTCATTGGTGCTGCTGAATGTGATTCAGCATGCTCCTGAAGCGGTTACTGCGGCTTTAGGCTAAGTGATTGCTGTAGTAAGTACCGTGCCACTTTGAAAATTCGAAGAGCTTCCTGTGGTTGTCTGAGACTGTTCTTGAGTGTGGCGAGCGCTGGTAAGGTATTGATTAATAATGCTTTAAATATCCGTGGACGTTCTCGACATCCAAGAGATAGGTCGCATACACTCAATTTTCAGGAACACGATCATTGATTTTTTATATTGCAGGCGATAAAAAAGCCCCTGGGATCAGGGGCTTAGTTTCGTGCTTTTTACTATTTTGGTGCGAAAGGAGAGACTCGAACTCTCACGCCGCGAGGCGCTGGAACCTAAATCCAGTGCGTCTACCAATTCCGCCACTTTCGCAAGGGCGCGAATTATAGCACCACTCCGAACAATTACGCTCGCTTAAATGAAACTCGATTAAACGAGAGCTGCCGAAAATTGAATGACCGCACGTCCGGACGATTTACCTTCCAGCAACGGTTTAAATACCTCGTCCAGTTTATCGAAGGGCACGATGTGGCCCACGCTGGACAATTTATCTGTCCGTAAATCTGTCGCCATGCGTTGCCAGATTTCACGACGCAAGGTCATTTCAGTTGCCGCCGTATCGATACCGAGCAGACACACGCCGCGCAGAATGAAAGGCAGCACCGTGGTGTGCAACTCTATCCCGCTCGCATTGCCAAAACTGGCGATCACTCCGTTTTGCTGCATGCAGCGCGTGAGCCATCCCAGCGTTTCGCCACCGACTGAATCAACCGCCCCTGCCCACAAGGCTTTCTCCAGCGGCCTAGTCCCCATTGCGAGCTGGTGACGCGAGATAATTTCAGTCGCACCCAGCGAGGTTAAATATTCATGTTCGCTGTCCTTGCCGGTTAGCGCCGTCACCTGATAACCGCGTTTAGCCAGCATGGTAATTGCCAGACTCGCCACGCCGCCGGTAGCTCCCGTCACGATCACACGACCGGCAGCTGGCGTCAGCCCGTTCTGCTCCATCCGGTGTATCGAGAGCGCAGCGGTAAAACCCGCCGTACCCAAGGCCATCGCATCGAACAGGGTGAGCCCTTGAGGCATTGGCACCACCCAATCAGCCGGCACGCGCACGTATTCGGCAAACCCGCCATCGTGCGACACGCCCATCCCGTAACTGGTCGCGAGCACCTCGTCTCCCGCGTTAAAGCGCGCATCTGTTGAACTGACCACCACACCGGACACATCGATGCCGCCAACACAAGGGAAGCGGCGTATCACTTTCCCCGTGCCGGTTGCGGCTAAGGCATCCTTGTAATTGACACTGGAATAATGCGAGCGGATCACCACTTCACCGGGATCGAGATCATCCAGCGTCAAACGGGTAAACTGCCCGCCCGACTGTCCGTTTGCTTCGATGATGCGATAGGCGCTAAACATTACAGATCCAGCAACAGGCGCTCAGGGGATTCGAGCGCTTCCTTGATCGCACCTAAGAACTGCACCGCTTCGCGGCCGTCGATGATGCGGTGGTCGTAGGACACAGCCAGATAATTCATCGGACGAATCACCATCTGACCGTTTTCCACCACCACGCGGTCTTTGGTTGCATGGATGCCCAGAATCGCGGACTGCGGTGGATTGATAATGGGCGTGGACAACATCGAACCGAAGGTGCCACCGTTGGAAATAGAGAAAGTCCCGCCTGTCAACTCCTCCATTGTCAGCTTGCCTAGTTTTGCGCGTGCGCCGAAATCAGCGATCTGACGTTCGATATCGGCAAAACTCAGCTTATCCACATCGCGCAGGATAGGCACCGTCAGCCCGCGCTCACTGCCGATTGCGATACCGATATCGAAATAGCCGTGATAGATGATATCCGTGCCATCCACCGAGGCATTCACGATAGGAAATTTTTGCAGCGCGTAGACTGAGGCCTTGGCAAAGAAGCAGGAAAAACCCAGCTTGACACCGTGCTTCTTCTCGAAGGCATCCTTGTATTTGGTACGCAGATCGATCACCGGTTGCATGTTCACTTCATTGAACGTGGTGAGGATTGCTGCATTTTGTTGCGATTGAATCAGGCGCTCGGCGATACGCTGACGGATGCGCGTCATCGGCACGCGTTGCTCCGGACGATTGCCCTGCGGTGCAGGTGCAGCGGCTTTAGCCGCAACTTTAGCCACCGGTGCGGCAGGTGCTGGCGCCAACGCGCCTAATACGTCTTCTTTGGTGACACGACCGGCACGACCGCTGCCTTGCAAACTCGCCGCATCGACATCGTGCTCGTGCGCCAACTTGCGCACCGAAGGCGAAACAGCCGCCATGACTTTCACGTCGGCAGCCGCCTTTGCAACAGGTTTAACGGCGTCCGTATCGATCAGCGCGATCAATTCTTCGCTGCCCACCAGGTCGCCATTCCCCTTCAAAATTTTGGTCAGCACGCCGCTCTTTGAAGCCGGCAGCTCCATCACCACCTTGTCCGTTTCTACATCAATCAGGTTTTCACCTTCAACCACCGCCTCGCCGACCTGTTTATGCCAAACCAGTAGCGTTGCTTCAGAAACGGATTCGGACAATTGCGGAACTTTAACTTCAATGATGCTCATTATGGTGTACTCCTGGAATGTTTTTAACATCAAGATCGGGACGGAATGCGGCATCGATCACCGCTTTCTGTTGTTCTATATGCACGGACAAATAACCTGCGGCGGGTGCTGCGGACGAAGGACGCAGCGCGTAATCCAAACGCATACCGGTGCGCAGATGGCGCAACAAGTAATGCTGAATACGATGCCATGCACCCTGATTACCCGGCTCTTCCTGACACCAAAGCATCTCGGTCGCATTGGGATATGCGGCAACCTGAGCCGCAAAATCTTCATGCGGGAAGGGGTATATTTGTTCGATACGGATGATCGCCATATCGTCTATTCCCTTGGTGCGGCGCGCATTGACCAGATCGTAATAGACCTTGCCGCTGCACGCGATGATGCGACGCACCTTGTCGACTGCCAGCGCTTCCACTTCAGGGATCACCGCTCGGAAACAGCCATCGGTTAATTCACTCAAGGGGGACGCCGCATCCTTGCTGCGCAGTAAACTCTTGGGTGTGAACACAATCAGCGGATGACGGGTAGAACGCAACATCTGACGCCGCAGCAAATGGAACATCTGCGATGGCGTTGAAGGAATACAAACCTGAATATTATAGTCCGCACACAATTGCAAATAGCGTTCGATACGTCCGGAGGAGTGCTCAGCCCCCTGCCCTTCATAGCCGTGCGGCAGCAACATCACCAGTCCGCACAAACGACCCCATTTGGCTTCACCGGCGGCGATAAACTGGTCGATCACCACTTGCGCGCCATTGGCAAAATCGCCGAATTGCGCTTCCCACAGCACCAGCGATTTGGGCTCTGCGGTTGCGTAACCGTACTCAAAACCCAGCACAGCCTCCTCGGAGAGCAGTGAATCGATCACCACAAAATCAGACTGATCGGCTGCCAGATGCTGCAACGGTATGTGCACACCGGTATGCCACTCGACGCGATTCTGATCGTGCCAGGTCGCATGACGATGGAAGAACGTACCCCGACCGCAATCCTGGCCTGACAGACGCACCGGATAACCTTCAGTCAGCAAACTCGCATACGCTAAATTCTCCGCCATCCCCCAGTCCAGCGATAACTCACCGCGCCCCATCTGCACGCGATCATCGACTATCTTCTGCACGCGAGATTGCAACACAAACTTTTCAGGTATCTGCGTCAATGCCACCGACAACTGCTGCAATCTTTGCACTGTTACAGCAGTATCTACCGGCGTGTTCCATGGCGTCGGGCTTTTTAGCACAGCCCAGTTCGATACCGGTTTGTTCAGGTTTTCGATAGCAGGTTGTATGGAGTTGCGCCCCTCATCCATTGCACGGCGGTAACTCGCCACCAGCTCATCCGCCTCGCCCGCTTCTATCACACCCTCCGCCTCAAGCCGCTGTGCATAAACGGTGCGCGTGCCCGGATGCTGGCGAATGAAGCGATACATAAAGGGCTGAGTGACCAGCGGCTCATCCTGCTCGTTGTGCCCCAGTTTGCGGAAGCACACCATATCGATCACCACATCGCGGTGGAACTGCATACGGTAATCAAGTGCAATCTCAGTGATCAGCATCACCGCATCCGGATCATCGCCGTTTACATGAAATATCGGCGCATCGATCATCTTCGCCACATCGCTGCAATACTGGCTGGAACGGGTATCGCGCACGTCAGACGCGGTAAAGCCAATCTGGTTGTTGATGATAATGTGCACCGTACCGCCGGTGTGATAGCCGCGCGTCTGCGACATGGCCAGCGTTTCCATCACCACGCCCTGCCCCGCGAAAGCCGCATCGCCATGCAACAGGATAGGCAGCACCTTGGTGCCATCGATATCCTTTAAGCGATGCTGACGCGCACGTACCGAACCTTCGACGACCGGATTGACGATTTCCAGATGCGACGGATTGAAGGCCAGCGCCACATGCAACTTGCCTCCACTGGTTTCAATGTCGGCAGAAAAACCCTGGTGATATTTCACATCGCCCGAAGTCAGATGATCGGCATGTATCCCCTCGAATTCGGCAAACAGCATGGAAGGCTGTTTGCCCAAAATATTGACCAGCACATTCAAGCGTCCGCGATGCGCCATGCCGATGACGGCTTCCTTGACGCCTTGCGATCCGCTGCGTTGCAGCAGATGATCCAAGAGCGGCACCAGCGTGTCACCGCCTTCGAGCGAAAAGCGCTTTTGCCCGACGTATTTGGTATGCAGATAACGCTCCAGCGTCTCGGCGGCGGTCAATCGCCCCAAAAAACGACGCCGTTGGGTGGCGTTATAACCGGCCACCCCGCGCACACCTTCCAGGCGATTCTGTATCCAGCGCTTTTGCGGCACATCGCTGATATACATATATTCCGCACCGATGCTGCCGCAGTAAGTCTGCCGCAACAGCGCCAATATTTCCCGCAAGCTCAGGCGCGGTGCAGCCACCAGCGAACCCGTTTCGAAGGTGGTCGCCATATCGGATTCAAGCAGACCGTAATAGGACGGGTCCAATTCAGGCACCAGCGGCTTGGCATGACGGTTGAGCGGATCAAGATTAGCGACACGCAAGCCCAGGAATCGGTGCGCGTTGATCAGTTGCAATACTTTAACCTGCTTGTGCTCGTGTCCTGAAGAGGCTGCCACCACATCGGCGCTCTGACGGGTCAACGCCTCGAAGGCCTGCAATATCGGACTGTGCGCCTGCTCTCGTTCAGGCTGAGACCATAGCGGCAAAGCATCAAAATAGCGGCGCCACTCATCCGAGATACCGGCAGGATCTTGCAAATACTGCTCGTACAAATCTTCGACGAAAGCCGCATTGCTACCGAACAGCGCGGAGCTATCCCGCATTGCCTGATTGTAAGTCATTGATTATTTTACCTTTTTATCAATGGAACATAATCACGCCGGGTCGCACCGACATAGAGCTGACGCGGACGGCCTATCTTGCGGTCCGATGCTGCCATCATTTCGTTCCATTGCGACACCCAACCGATGGTACGAGCCACGGCGAAGATCACCGTAAACATATTGGTCGGAATACCCAGCGCGCGCAACACGATGCCGGAGTAAAAGTCCACGTTCGGATACAGCTTGCGTTCGATGAAGTAAGGATCGTGCAGGGCGATTTGCTCCAACTCCATCGCCAGCTTGAACAACTTATCGTTTTCCAGCCCCTGCTCTTTCAACACTTCGTAACAGGTTTCACGCATCACCGAGGCGCGCGGATCCATGTTCTTGTAGACGCGATGACCGAAACCCATCAACAGGCGCTTCTTGTCTTTCACATCCTGCACAAATTGCGCTACGCGAGAGGTGTCGCCGATTTCTTCGAGCATGGTGAGCGCCGCTTCGTTAGCACCGCCGTGAGCTGGTCCCCACAGAGCAGCGATACCGGAAGCCATACAGGCGAATGGATTCGCGCCGCTGGAACCGGCCAGTCGCACCGTCGAGGTGGACGCATTTTGTTCGTGATCGGCATGCAGAATAAAGATGCGCTCCAGCGCGCGAACCAGCACCGGATTAGGCACGTAATCCTCGGCTGGGGTGGCAAACAACATATACAAGAAATTTTCTACATAGCTGAATTTTCTTTGCGGATACATAAACGGATAGCCGGTATGGTATTTATGCGCCATCGCCGCAATCGTCGGCACCTTACCCAAGAGACGCATCGCCGCCAAATCTCGATGAGCAGGATTATTGATATCCAGCGAATCGTGATAAAACGCCGACAAAGCGCCGACCACCCCCACCATCACCGCCATCGGATGCGCGTCACGACGGAAGCCGCTGAAAAATCTGGCTAACTGATCGTGCACCATAGTGTGCGATTTGACATTCTGAACAAAGCTGGCTTTCTGCTGTACATCCGGCAAATGGCCATTGAGCAGCAGATAACACACTTCCAGAAAGTCGGATTGACCCGCCAGTTGCTCGATCGGATAGCCACGGTAATACAAAAGTCCTGCTTCACCGTCGATAAAAGTAATCTCGGATGTGCAACTGGCCGTGGAGAAAAAAGCAGGATCATAAGTAAAGATCCCGAGTTTGCTCAGCGCATGGATATCAATGACATCCGGCCCCAATGTGCCCGACATCATCGGCAGCTCGATCTGTCGGCCATCGTCTAGCGTGAGTGTAGCGACACGTTTTTTCAACCCGAGTTCTTTATCCATCTGGCTTCCAATCCTGAAATTAAATTACAACTAACTCATTGATTACAAATTATTAATTTTCAACAACAGCGCAGCCTGCGCAGCCGATCCGGCGGCCATTCTGCCCGACACCATATCCCACAGGGGATTATCCGGCAAATCCAGCAACTCCTCAAAAGTCTGACGCTCCACGACAGACAATTGCAGATACTGCGCTTCTATAAAACGCACAAATATAATATCCAGCTCCAGCAAACCGCGCCGGCAGCGCCAGCGCACCCGCTGCAGCATGGCGGCATCCTGCATCCTGCATTCTGCGTCCTGATTCGTCATACCATGCGCTTAATCATCAAGTCCTTGATATGGCCTATCGCCTCGGTCGGATTCAATTCCTTAGGACAGACATCCACACAATTCATGATGGTGTGGCAACGGAACAATCGATACGGATCTTCCAGATCATCCAGTCGCGCCGAAGTGGCCTGATCGCGCGTGTCGGCGATGAAACGATAAGCCTGCAACAAGCCTGCGGGGCCGACAAATTTGTCCGGATTCCACCAGAATGAAGGGCAGGCAGTCGTGCAGCAACCGCACAAGATACATTCATAGAGCCCGTTCAGATGCTCACGATCGGCCGGCGACTGCAAACGTTCGGTTTCCGGTGGCGGCTCATTGTTGATCAGATACGGCTTGATCGAATGGTACTGCTTGAAAAACTGCGTCATGTCCACGATCAGATCGCGGATCACCGGCAGTCCCGGCAAGGGGCGCAATTCTACGGGTTCTTGCAAAGATGACAAGGGCGTGATGCAAGCCAATCCGTTGCGACCGTTGATATTCATGGCGTCAGAACCGCACACGCCTTCCCGGCACGACTTGCGCAAAGAAAGACTGTCATCCTGTTCTTTGAGCAACACCAGCGCATCGAGCAGCATCTTGCCGCCGGAGTCGATGTTTAATTCATAGCTTTGCATGCGCGGCGCAGCATCGGTTTCAGGGTTGTAACGATAGATACGGAATTTCATAATTTTTCCTTATACCAGCTCAATAAACACGAGGTTTGAGCGGGAACGAGTCGACGGTCAGCGGTTTTAAGCGAACCGGCTTGTAATCCAAGCGTTGATCCTGACTGAAATACAGACTGTGCTTGAGCCAGTTCACATCGTCGCGATCCTGGAAGTCATCGCGCGCATGGGCACCGCGACTCTCCTGACGCGCTTCTGCGGCAACCATGGTCGCTTGAGCGACTTCGATCAGATTATCCAGTTCCAGGGCTTCGATACGTGCGGTATTGAACACGCGGCTCTTATCGGTAATCTCGGTGTGTTTTACACGCTCGGCGATTTCCTTGATATTGACCACACCGGCTTTGAGCAACTCCGGGAAGCGAAATACGCCGCAATGCTTTTGCATATTTCTGCGCATCGCATCGCCCACTTCAGGAACTCGCTCACCGTTTTTCTGGCTTTCCAGACGCGCCAGACGAGTCAACGGCATCTCAGCCGCATTCGCAGGCAGCGGTTTAACATGCGGATTGAGCTTCAAGTCTTCGATGATCTGGCGACCGGCTTCGCGACCGAATACGATCAAATCCAACAATGAGTTGCAACCTAAACGGTTCGCACCGTGCACCGACACGCAGGCGCATTCGCCCACCGCATACAAACCCTGCACCACTTCGTCAGGACCTGTCTTATAGGGAGCCACAACCTGGCCGTGGAAATTGGTCGGAATACCGCCCATCATATAGTGTGCGGTAGGCACCACCGGAATCGGTTTGTTAGCAGGATCGACGTGAGCGAATTTCATGGCGATTTCACGGATACCGGGCAAGCGCTGTTTGATCACATCGTCGCCCAGATGATCGAGTTTCAACATCACGTGATCGCCGTCCGGACCGCAACCGCGTCCTTCGTTGATTTCGATGGTCATCGCACGCGAGACCACATCGCGGCTGGCCAGATCTTTGGCATTGGGCGCATATTTCGACATGAAACGTTCGCCATCCTTATTGATCAGATAGCCGCCTTCGCCGCGCACGCCCTCAGTGATCAGCACACCCGCGCCGTACACACCGGTCGGGTGAAACTGGAAAAACTCCATGTCCTCCAGCGGAATCCCTGCACGTGCCGCCATCCCCAAACCGTCGCCGGTATTGATAAACGCATTAGTGCTCGAATGGAAGATACGACCCGCACCGCCGGTGGCGAACAAGGTTGCGCGCGCATGAAACATCATCACTTCACCGGTTTCAATTTCCAGTGCTGTAACGCCCAACACATCACCATCTTCGTTGCGAATCAGATCGAGCGCCATCCATTCAATAAAGAAGTTGGTGTTGGCTTTCACATTCTGCTGATATAAGGTGTGCAAAAGCGCGTGACCGGTACGATCCGCTGCCGCACAGGCGCGCTGCACCGGATTCTTGCCAAAATCCTGCATGTGACCGCCAAACGGACGCTGATAAATCTTGCCTGAATCTAAGCGGTCAAACGGCATGCCGAAATGCTCCAGCTCATAGACCACTTCAGGGGCTGCACGACACATAAACTCGATCGCATCCTGGTCGCCCAGAAAATCCGATCCTTTTACCGTGTCATACATGTGCCACAGCCAGTTGTCTTCGCTGACATTACCCAAACTTGCCGCAATGCCGCCTTGCGCCGCAACCGTGTGTGAACGGGTGGGAAACACCTTGGAGAGCACAGCCACTTTCAATCCTGCCTGAGCCAGCTGCAACGCGGCACGCATGCCTGCGCCACCGGCACCGACCACCACCACATCAAATGTTCGTTTAGCAATTGCCATTTTTTACATACCCCACAAAATTTGCACAGACCAGATCGAATACAGCAGCAATGCCAATACCACCAGGACATGAATGACCAGACGCACAGCGGCGGGTTTCACGTAATCCATCACGATATCGCGTATCCCTATCCAGGCGTGATAAAACAGACTGAGCAAAAACAGCAGGGCAAAGGCGCGCACCGGCTGGCTGGAGAACAAGCCTGTCCAGCGGTCGTAACCCATATCAGGATGCAGCAGCAGATAAACGCCCAGCACCAGACTACCCAGCGCCATCACCACAGCCGTCACGCGCTGAACCAGCCAGTCGCGCAGACCATAATGAGCGCCGACGATTACACGGTTTACCATAATTTCACCCCGATAATGACAGTCAATAACAGGCTCACCGCCAACACGACTTTACTGCTGTCGCGTGCCTGCTTGAGATTGCTGATGTAATGCAGATCGATGGCCAGATAACGAATACCGGCACAGAAGTGGTGCATAAATGACCAGAGCAGCCCCAGCATCACCAGCTTGAGCAACGGATAAGCGAGCATCTCCTGCAACTGTTCATAAGTCACACTGGAGCGCAGGCTGTACTGCAACATAAGCAACAAAAGAGGAAGTGCTAAAAACAAGGCCAAACCGCTGACGCGATGGAAGATAGAAATCAACCCCGGAAGTGGCAATTTGATGAGATGAAGTGCTAGGTGTTTCGGACGCTGTTTTTTCATTACCAACCTTTGTATAACGAAGAGACCGAGAAGAATATTACACCTTTTCTATAGCACAAGAAAAGTAAAAGATTTATGATAGCCGAACTCAATCATATAAGGAGTTAATAATGAAAGCACCTATTCGTGTCACAGTGACCGGCGCTGCCGGACAAATTGGCTACGCTACGCTCTTCCGAATCGCCAATGGCGACATGCTGGGACGCGAACAACCGGTCATTCTGCAATTACTCGATTTGCCGCAGGCACAACCTATGCTGCGCGGCGTTATGATGGAGTTAGAAGATTGTGCTTTTCCGCTGTTGCAACAGATCATCATCACCGACGATCCGCGAGTCGCTTTCAAGGACACCGAAGTCGTCCTGCTGATCGGCGCCCGTCCGCGCGGCAAGGGGATGGAACGCCGTGACCTGCTAGAAGCGAACGGCGCCATCTTCTCAACACAAGGAAAAATCCTAAACGAACTGGCAGCCCGCCATGTGAAAGTACTGGTAGTCGGCAATCCGGCCAACACCAATGCATTGATTGCCATGAAGAATGCACCGGATCTCAACCCGCGCAACTTCAGCGCCATGATGCGCCTGGATCACAATCGCGCCATCGCCCAGGTTGCTCAAAAGCTGTTCCAGCCTATCCGCGATGTTAAGAAGATGATCATCTGGGGCAATCACTCCGGCACGCAATATCCTGATCTGGACCATGCAGAAATTCGCGGCCGTCTGGTCACGGACATCCTGCCTGAGCTGAGCTGGGTGGAAAGCACCTTCATTCCTACCGTGCAAAAACGCGGCGCTGCGGTCATCGAAGCACGCGGCCTGTCGAGTGCGGCGAGCGCGGCCAACGCGGCCATCTCTCACATGCATGACTGGATGTTAAGTTCACATCACAACGACTGGGTAAGCATGAGCGTTCCGTCCGATGGCAGCTACGGCATCCCTGAAGGGGTACTGTACGGATTCCCCGTCACCTGCAAACACGGTCAGTACAGCATCGTGCAAGGCCTGCCTATCAGCGAACTGGGGAGACAACACATGGACGAGAGTCATAGAGAGCTGACCGGAGAACTCGAGCTGATCAAGCACCTGCTGGGTTAAACCACGACTAGCTGCCGGATTTTTAAGGCTAAAGTCCGGTAGTTTTGATTAGTTTCTTGACTCTGAATCAGCCACCCTCATAATGACCACATTGCCTGCACTGCGCGGGTATGAGTGGAGATTATCGTGAACGCCATCCGTCCGCCTGCTGTCGCAGGGCTATTCTACCCCGCCAATAAAGAACAACTCACACGCACCGTGCAGGATTTTCTGTCTGCTGCACAAACCATTACGCTAAAGAACATCAAGGCACTGATCGTCCCCCATGCGGGCTACCTCTATTCAGGCCCCATTGCAGCCACCGCTTACGCCACACTGATTGCGGCCCAAATCCGTCGCGTGATATTGCTGGGCCCCACGCATCGCGTCGCTGTGCGAGGCTTGGCGCTACCCGGTGCCGAGGCATTTTCCACCCCGCTAGGTTGTGTAAAAATCGATACTGAAGCGGCAAAACGCATCGCCCATTTGCCGCAAGTTTGTACCAGCGCACCGGTGCACGCCATGGAGCATGCGCTGGAGGTACAACTACCTTTCCTGCAAAGCATATTGACCGACTTCACCCTGCTGCCTCTGGCGGTCGGCATGGCAAGCCCTGAAGAAGTCGCAGAGGTGCTCGAAATCCTGTGGGGAGGTCAGGAAACTCTGATTGTCATCAGCTCCGATCTGTCGCACTATCTGCCCTACGAGACCTGCCAGCGGGTGGATCACGAGACGGCGCGGGCTATACTGAATTTGCAGCAACCGATATCACATGACCGCGCCTGCGGCGGCACACCGGTCAGCGGTCTGCTCCTCGCCGCACAGCATCACCGTTTAACAGCGCATTTGCTCGATCTGCGCAATTCAGGCGACACGGCAGGCACACGCGATGCTGTGGTCGGTTACGCGTCCTTCGCTTTCACCGGGGAGAATCAAGGTGACACACAATGAAACAGTATTACTGCAGATTGCCCGTGCAGCGATCTCCAATGCGCTGAATGTTCCGCGCACTGCGGATGAATCCGCACCCGGGCTGTCTGAACCGGGCGCATGTTTCGTCACCCTCACTCAACACGGTCAGCTGCGCGGTTGCATCGGTTCTCTGGTCGCACACCGCTCACTGTTGAACGACCTCAAAAGCAATGCCGTTTCCGCCGCCTTATATGACCCGCGTTTTGTGCCGCTGACAGCAGAGGAATTGAAGCACACAAAAATTGAGATTTCTCTGCTCACATCGCCAGAACCCATGCAATTCAAGGATGAAGCCGATGCACTGGCTCAGCTACGCCCGGGGATCGACGGGGTCGTGTTCGAATTTGGCCGCTATCGCAGCACATTTTTACCGCAGGTGTGGCAACAACTCCCCACTCCGCATGAGTTTATGGCGCACTTAAAGCAAAAAGCAGGGCTCCCGGAAGATTTCTGGGCGACGGGCCTACGGCTGTCACGCTACACCGTTAAAAAATTTACAGAGGAACAATAACATGGACGAGAGCATCAGCCAGGCGGAACGTTATCCGGCCAAATACTGGCATCGGCTTGACGACGGACGTATCCAGTGCGACCTGTGCCCGCGCGACTGCAAGCTGCACGAGGGACAGCGCGGTGCGTGTTTCGTGCGCGGCAATGTCGAGCACAGCATGGTGCTCACCACCTACGGGCGTTCATCGGGATTTTGCATCGATCCGATCGAAAAGAAACCGCTCTACAATTTTTATCCGGGCAGCTCCATCCTGTCTTTTGGCACGGCAGGTTGCAATCTGGCCTGTAAATTCTGTCAAAACTGGGACATTTCCAAGTCGCGCAGCTTCGATAAATTGGCCGATCAGGCAAGTCCCGAAGCGATCGCACGCACCGCAGCACAGTTAAATTGCAAGAGCGTGGCCTTCACCTACAACGACCCGGTGATTTTCGCCGAATATGCGATGGATACCGCAGATGCCTGCCACGAACTCGGCATCAAGACGGTGGCGGTCACCGCAGGCTATATCCACGATGCGCCGCGCCGCGAATTCTTTGCCAAAATGGATGCCGCCAACGTCGATCTGAAGGCGTTTACCGATGAATTTCATGTCAAATATTGCGGCGCACATCTGCAACCCGTATTGGACACGCTGATCTATCTGTGCCGTGAAACCAAAGTATGGGTGGAACTCACCACCTTGCTCATCCCGGGACTCAATGACAGCAACGAAGAAATCGCGGCGATGAGTGCATGGATCGCCAAGGAGCTAGGGGAGGATGTGCCGCTGCACTTCACCGCCTTCCACCCGGATTACAAGATGACGCAGATACCCGCCACGCCGCCTGAAACATTAGTCCGTGCCCGAAAAATTGCACAGAACGCAGGCCTGCGTTACGTCTATGTCGGCAATGTGCACGACCGCGCCGGGGATAGCAGCTATTGCCCATCCTGTCACAGCCCGCTGATCGTGCGCGACTGGTACAACATCGAGCAGTACCGGGTCACGCCTGACGGTCACTGCCCCGACTGTCAGGCCAGCATCGCCGGATATTTTGAAAAGTATACCGGGGCTTTCGGTCGCCAGCGCATCCCTGTCACGCCGCTGCCGTAAGCCGTAAGCCATTAGCCGTAACGGTATGAACACGATAGACGACAAAAAGGCGGGGATTTCCCCCGCCTGTCTTTTAACCAGCAGCTATGCGATCACTGTCGGACGATAATCGACCTTGGATTCACGGCCAACCAGTATTTTCTGCATCCCGATACAGGATTTAGTATTGATCAAAATCGGCGCTGAAATGTTGGCGTGCATATTGGCCGGGTGCATATTATTCCCGCTTTGCGGCACAACATTTTTATTGGATAAAGTCACGAGAACCAGCACATCATCCGGATCAGCCAGTTTGAGTTCGGCCACTTCGCTGTCTGTCAGCACCAGCTCATAGTTAAAGCCAAATAAACTAGGTTCGGTCAATGGCAGCGAAACCGTCTCGTCATCTATCGATTGCAGATGAACAACCACGCCGCTAACTCGCTCCCCCTTTTCATCGACCTCATGAAACAAAGTCCACTGAGTATTTTGCTCGAAGCCAGGTATTCCTCTTGGAAAAGTAATGACTCTTGACGAATCGATATTTAACTCACCAAACCGGGTATTTAATTTAATATTTGCCATGCTAGCTCCTTTAGGTTATTTGAAATAACAACGTGCCGAATCAAATTCTCAACAAAAAACACTCAGATATAGCGGTCTTACCAAACTCAATTAACGCAAAAACACTGACTCCAACCTGCACAAGCAAAGGTAAAAATCAGAATCGATGACCTGCACCGATTTAATTCTGCGCCATACCAGTGGCGTCCATCATACGGCGTGCCCCGTCATCTTGCAATGACCATTGTGTTAGCCCGCTCCATCCGCAACTTCACCCGGGTCGCTCAGCCGGCCTCGCCCACCTTCGCCCCGGAATCATCCCAGCCGTCAATCAACCGTTCAAATTCAGCCAGCGCCACAGGACGACTGAATAAATACCCCTGAAAGGTCTCGCAGCCGCGCGCAATCAGTGGTGATAATTGCGCATGCTCTTCTACACCTTCGGCGATCACTTCATAGCCGAAGTTGTGCGCCATCGCCACGATGGTTTGCACCATCATCGCATCCCCGCTATCAGTCAGAATATCGCGCACGAAGGACTGGTCAATTTTCAACTGATTAATCGGCAGTCGCTTGATATATTGCAAGGAAGAATACCCTGTGCCGAAATCGTCCATCGAAAAGCGCACACCGATCTCTTTGAGCTCAGTCATTTTCGCAATAGCCTCTTCAACATCTTCCAGCACCAGATTCTCAGTCAACTCCAGTTCAAGCCGCCGTGGATCGACCCCGCTGCCGGCGAGAATTTCCTTCACCTGACGCACGAAATCGTGCTGATGAAATTGCACAGGACTGACGTTCACGGCCAGGTGAATTTTTCCCAGCACGGGATGGTTTTGCCATTCTTTCAAACGGGCACAAGCGCTCTCCAACACCCATCGCCCGATAGGCAAAATCAATCTGGTTTGTTCTGCCAGCGGGATAAATTGAGCGGGAGACACCCGCCCCAGCTCGGCACTGTGCCAGCGCAACAACACCTCGGCACCGAGCAATACATTATTCTGATTGGTCTGCACCTGATAAAACAGTTCGAGCTCGCCGTTCGGCAGCGCCTGACGCAAGGCGCGCTCCATCGAGGTGCGTGATTCCAGCACCGACTGCATCTCAGGCTCGAAGAATCTAACCATATTACGGCCACTTTCCTTCGCCTGATACATCGCCATATCGGCACGTTTGAATAGATCGTCGATCTCCACCTCTTCGCCATGGAACAACACCACCCCGATACTGGAGGAACTTTCATGCACATAGCCGCTGAGTGTATAAGTCAGCGCCAGCGCCTCGCGCATTTTCTCGGCGATCGAACCTGCCTGTGAGACTGCATCATCTCGATTCGCACTCAGATTCTCCAGCAACACGACAAACTCGTCTCCGCCAAAACGCGCAATGCTATCGGTATCTCTTACGCAATGTGTCAGCCGATTGGCCACTTCAACCAGCATCTTGTCGCCGAACTCATGCCCCTTGGTGTCGTTCAACACCTTGAAGTGATCCAGATCTATAAACATCAACGCGCCGTAATGCCGGCTGCGTGCACTCTGGCCCAGCGCGAGGGACATACGATCGAGCAACAAACGGCGATTGGGCAATCGGGTTAAAGGATCATAAAAGGCCAGATTGCGAATTTCTTCCTCAGCCTTTTTGCGTTCGGTAATATCCACAAAAACGGCCACATAGTGGCTCACGTCTCCACGCGTCCTGACGGCGGTGATAGTCAGCCATTTCGGATAAATCTCACCGTTTTTACGTCTGTCCCACACTTCCCCAGACCAGCGCCCCTCACTATTGATCGCCGCCCACATATCCTGATAAAAAGAGGGCATATGACGTCCGGAAGCCAGCATCTTGGGATTGCACCCGAGCACTTCGTGCTGTTGGTAGCCGGTGGTGATTTCAAAAGAATGATTCACCTTGATGATATTGGCATTTTTATCGGTAACCAGAATCGCTTCCTGAGTTTCAAACGCCACCGCCGCGATACGCATCTGCAGCGTAATTTCCTCCCAGGCCGTCATATCCTGCACCGTACCCACCGAACGCAACGGCTGGCCGCTGTCGGAAAAATACGTCGTGCAACGCTCCTCCACCCATTTGATACGACCATCCGGCATAAGCAGACGATGGGTAATCTGATAGGGCAACTTATCTTCCAGTGAGCGCGCGTACGCCTGATTGATCGCGTCACGATCCTCCGGATGTATCACATCGAGGAAAGCCTGATAGGAGGGGGTAAACGATGCCGGAGAAATTTCAAAAAGCCGATACACCTCATCCGACCAGATCAATTTTTGCGCAGGCAAATCCAGCTCCCAGCTTCCAAAGTGTCCGATCTTCTGTGCTTCCGCCAGAAAGGCGCGTTGACGCTCCTGACGCTCGATATTTTCCGCCAATCGCTGTGCCATCAGATCGAATGCCCCGCCCAGCTGCGAGAGTTCATCCACCCCGTTGAGTCCGGTTCGTGCGCTATAGTCCCCGGCTGCCAGACGAAGCGAAATGACAGTGAGCAAATTCACCCGCCGCGTCACCAGCCTGTGCAAAAGCACACCGATCAGCGCAGCGGCAAGCAAACTGATCATGGCAAAGATCATGGCCTGGTTTACCGAAGACTGCCGCGCCACCTGCAAGGCATGACTGATGTCATATTCGACATACAGCATGCCCATATCCTTATCCAGCCCACCTTTGCGGTATTGCGTGATCAGCGGAAAATATCCCTGCAGCAAACTGCTCCTGTGTCCATTGAACGCCAGCCCGGGCACGCCGCTTGATATCACTTTGTCCGACTCGAAATCTCCGAAACCGGAAACCGTCGCGGCACGCTCCCCTTTCCAGATATAGCGATTGGCCATCAACACGCGATGATGCTCATCGACCAGCATCAACGTGCGCACAGTGGGATAAGTGGCAGCCAGCGACAAACTCAGCAAAGCCTCCTGCTCTTCGCCTGCCGTCAGGCGGTTGTAGAGTATATTCTGCAAGCTGGCCATTTGCAGCTTAGCCTCATCCATCGCCTCATGCTCGATGGCGGCGTAACTGGCACGCTCCTCCTGCAAATAGATCAGCGTGGAACTGGCCAGCGTAACTAGCAGTAGGATTAAAGGGATCAGCAGAGAAAGACGGTTCTTCATTGAGCCAGACACGCTTCAATACTGTCATCGAGCGCGCGGTGAATATCCGCAGGCTGTTTCAATTGCCGCTCTTGCAACATCACTTGCAGCAGACTAGTCGCCGGCGCGACGATCGCAGGCGTTTTCCCTGCCAACAGGCGCAGATTTTCCTGCCGGTCCGGTGTGGTGATACCGGCTAACATCTGCTGATACTCCGCCACGCTCACGCCCAAACGTTTAGCCATGCGCGCCTGTGCATCCTCTCTGTCAAGCCGGGTATAGTCGAGGGTGCGAAACCATTGTTTGCCGATCTGGCAAACCTCTTTGCGGCGCGCCAAAAACACATCTTCATGCACCACCATCAGATCGAAGATCTCATTCGGAATCTGACTGCTGTCGAAAATGACATGCGCCCCCAGTTCGGCCAGCTGTGATTTGAAAGGATCAAAAGTAATAAATGCATCCGCCTTGCCCGATTTATACAGATCGACCTGTTTGTTTTCGCTGCTGGAAACGATGTGCACATCGTCACGCTTGAGCTTCGCCGCATTCAAGGTGCGACTCAACATATATACGCCGAGAGGAATATTTTCGATCGCAATGCGCCGCCCTTTTAGATTCGCCAGCGTTTTCACGGCGGGCGTCGCCATCACGGCATCCGCGCCATTAGAGCCGTCCATCACAAACAAAATGCGCAGCTTGACCCCCGAGGCCAGCAACTCCAGCGTTTCGTCCAGCGTAAGCGTCGCCATATCGACGGAACGATTGCGAAAGGATTCCAGGGTGATATCGGCTGAGGGCAACTCAAGAATATTTGCCAGCTGTGCGGGCAGGTAACCGATTTCCCGCGCCAGATAGATAGGCTCATAGCCGGGCCAGGGGCTGCTGGCGATACGCAACGGTTCTGAAGGCGCTCTACCGCCACAGCCGCACAGCATACCCAGCGCGCACAGCACTGCACCCACTCGACGCAAGCGATGTCGTGACATACCCTTTACCCTTATTAAAATAGTTGCACATTATCCGGCAAGCTACCCGCATTGTAAAAGCGCTATTTAATGCCCGCGATGCATTAAATCCTTAAATTTTTAATCCACGCTAATTTGTTAAACCAGGCCGTGTTCTGTAAACTGCCCACCGGCAGGGAAAATTTGCTGCACGAAGTATTCCGGCAAGGGTAACAAAGCCCCGCTGAATTTACAACCAATTGATTATTAACAATTTTTAATAAAAGTACGATTCGACAGGTCAAGCTCATGGCAGGTGTCAGCAATAAGTATGCGGCGATGCTCAAACGCCGCTGGTCAGGATTGCGTACGACCAGCGACACGCATCGCCGGCTCATCCGCAAGGAACTCAACGAAATACGCGGTTTGATCCCGTTGCTGATGAAACATCGCAACGGTCAGCGCTGGAGTGCCGACGAGCGCGCCGCCCTGCTGCGCGACTTGCGCGCCGTAGCCAATCTTAGTCCCTATCTGATCCCTTTGCTGATGCCGGGAGGAATTCTCATGCTCCCGCTGGTCGCCTGCTGGATGGATTACCGCCGCAACCTGCGCAAAGAGAATGTCAGACAGAATACACCACAATAACCCTGTTGCTGCCCCGCCTATCTATCCGACTAATTTATTCCGAGATTGCAACTTTTACAATAATTCGCTAGTCTCATGCCTGTTGTTGTAAATCGTTTAATCCCTAGGAGTCTATAACATGCAATTTCAAAATCAGTTTACCGCCACTACCGGCGCGCTCGCGACCGAACAAAACAAGGTGCTGCGCAACACCTACATGATGCTGGCGTTGACCATGGTGCCCACCCTGATCGGCGCCTTCATCGGCACATCGATCAATTTCTCCTTTATGGCCGAACACCCGATCATGGGTGCGCTGCTGATGTTCGGTGCGATGATGGGCTTGCTGTTCGCCGTCAGCGCCCTGCGCAATAGTGCCTGGGGCATCGTTGCCCTGCTGGGCTTCACCTTGGTCGCAGGTGTATTTTTGGGCCCCATCCTGCAAGTCGCGCTACATTTGCGCAACGGCGCACAACTGATCGGCATGGCCGCAGGCGGCACCGGACTGATCTTCTTTAGTCTGGCCACTATCGCAACCGTGACCAAAAAGGACTTCAGCTTCATGGGCAAGTTCCTGTTCATCGGCGTCATTCTGTTGATCGTAGCCTCGCTGGCCAACCTCTTCTTCGCGATACCTGCGCTGTCACTGACCATCTCGGCGATTGCGGTGATGATTTTCTCCGCCTACATCCTCTACGATATCAGCCAGATTATCCACGGCGGCGAGACCAACTATGTGATGGCCACCATGACGCTGTACCTCGACATCTACAACATCTTCGTCAACCTGCTGCAACTGCTGATGGCCTTCAGCGGCGAAAAGGATTAGACGCTGTTTTAATCTGACCAAAAAGGCGGCCCTGGGTCGCCTTTTTAATTTTGCCTCCCCTTAAACTTCAAACCGCGCAGCCAAGAAAGCAGACCCTAGCAAATCCGTTTTTTGCCATGATCAAACCGCTGCCAAACCGGGGCTAGCTCTCTCCGTATAACAGGCGTAATATAGCGGCGACGCTACCGATTCGGCCAGATCACTTTTCCGTAGATGCCGAATTTTTGATGCCAACCGATAAAAGCCAATGAAACTTAAGACTCGATTTTTTTTGTTGATGGCTGGCGTATTTTTAGTATTCGCCCTGATTACGTGGCTGTCCTTCAGCGAAATGGTTCGTGAAATCAACCAGCAATGGGGCAACCAGTTCGCCGAGCGTCAGGTATTGTTCGACAAGCATCGCACCCTCTCCCCGCTGATCCGTGAAATTCGTCTGGCGAGGCAAATGGCGGCTGAACCCGCGTTAATCGAAATGGCTTTGCATGAAGATGATGTTGAAGTCCAACATCGCGCATTCAGGGTGATGGAACAATATCGCATTAATTTCCGTGATCACAGCTATTTTGCCGCAATGGCAAACTCGGGAAAGTACTATTTCAACGATCTTTCCGGAAAGAATGCGGATAACCCCTACCGTTACACACTTTCACGGACAGAAAAAAATGACCAGTGGTTCTATGCGACACTCAAAGATGGCGTGGACTACCAGGTTAACCTCGACCCTGACAGCCATCTGGGCGTGGTCAAGGTATGGATCAATGTGCTCCTGAAAGATGGCAATCAGGTACTGGGCATCATAGGCACAGGCATCGATCTGAGCGAATTCCTCAGGGAAAGCGTCAGCATCGATCAGCCCGGCATACACAACTTTTTTGTCGACAAGAGCATGGCGATACAACTTTCGACCGACCGCAGACTGATCGATTATGCCAGTATCGCCAAAGAAGTCAGCGACCGCACCAAGATAGACGTTTTATTCAATAATCCAGCTGATGTGGAACGACTCAGACAAGCAGCGCGTCGCATCGAGAAAAATCAGGGCGATGAAGTCACCACGATGTGGGTGAATTATATGGGACAGCAACACCTGCTGGGCATTGCATATCTGCCTGAAATCGGCTGGTATGATCTGACCCTGATGGACGAAAAGAGCCTGATGGTGCTGCACGGTTACGCCTGGTTGCCGCTCGTCTTCGGCGCCTTCTTCCTGCTGGCGCTGCTGGTTCTGGGTTATTTACTCCATAGCTGGATATTGAAACCCATCTACAAACTCCAGTCTGCGACAGAAGCGATTCAACGCGGCAACTATGATATTGAACCGCCGCAACTGGGTAATGGCGAGATTGCGGCGCTGTCGAACTCCTTCGGACAAATGGTTAGCTTTGTGCAACACACCAAGCAGGATCTTGAAAGAAAAGTGGCCGAGCGCACTGAAGACTTGCAAAGACTGACAGAAACTGACCCTTTGACCGGTTTGCTCAATCGTCGCGGCATGATGGATAGATTCGACAAGGAAATCGCACGTCAGGCGCGCCAGAACGGCGAATTGGGACTACTGCTACTAGACCTTGACTTATTCAAACAAGTTAATGACTTACATGGACACGCCACCGGTGATTTAGCGCTTTGCGCCACCGCCAACGTATTGCATTCCTCCAAGCGAGGTTACGATCATGCGGGGCGCTGGGGCGGTGAAGAATTTTTACTGCTATTGCCAGCGTGCAGCGAACAGGATCTGATGGCGATCGCCGAACGCATCCGTGTATCGGTACAAGCTTTGCGCATCGAAACTGGCACACAGTGTGTGACTTTCACCGTCAGCATAGGCGCTCACCACTCCAATAGTCCGCAAACACTGGATGCCATGTTGCAGCAAGTCGACAAAGCACTGTATGCGGCAAAAGATGCAGGCCGCAATTGCGTGCGTCTGGCCGAACACAACTAAGGCATTTTAAAAACCCGACGCGAATACGCTACCTGCGGCTCGCCCGTAGCACTCAGGATTTGTTGAGTGCCAGGTAGTTTGCCGGATCAACCGGCTTACCCAGACGACGCACCTCAAAATGCAATTGAACCTGATCGGTATCGGTGTTGCCCATCTCGGCAATCTTCTGACCGCGCGTGACGGTTTCACCTTCTTTCACCAGCAACTGATCATTGTGGGCATAGGCGCTAAGGAAGGTTTTATTATGCTTAATAATCAACAGCTTACCATAACCCCTCAAACCGCTGCCGCTGTATACCACCTTACCCGGCGCACTGGCAAAAATAGGCTGGCCCATTTTTCCTGCAATATCAATGCCTTTGCGATTATCCGCTTCAGAGAAACTTGCCACCAGTTTACCCTGAGTCGGCATACTCCATTCCATCGCCTCTTCCCCGCTATCGGCCACCGTCTCGGCTTTTTCTTCCTGACGCGCCTCAGAACGACTGTCTGATTTAGCCTGCGCGCGAACATCGGATTTTGTATCCCCTTTAGGCACTGTATCCGTCTTAGGAGCCTCCCCTTTAGGCGCAGCATCAACCCGGGCGACGCCGCTCACGTTCGAGTGAGATTGAACGGCCTCGGCTTTGGCCACTGCCGTCTCGCTGTAGGCGTACTTAACCACTTTCGGCTGATCTTTGAGCAGTGACACGGTCGCGACAGGAGGCGCGGCCTGCAGAGGCCGACTGTCGACCACCGCCGGCTGACGCACGACCGCATTGAACAAACTAAGCTGCTGACCGACTTCGATGTGATTGACATCCGATAGCGCGTTAATCTGCGCCAGGTCACGATAGTCAAGTCCGTAATTGAAGGCGATACCATACAAAGTATCTCCCTTTTGTACGGTATGCACCCGAGGACGCCAGTCCTTATCGCCTGATCTTACCACCACTTTGGCAGCCGGCTTCGTCATCGCGGTTCCGCGCTCAACCACCGGTGCATGTTTGCCATTTGAAGCGCAACCGGCCAGCAGCATCGCCGCAACCAGCCCTGTAAAAATCTGTTTCATGCTTTTCCCATCAAGAGTGGTACAAATTTCACCGGTTCCAGTCGGGACTCACGAAAACCTTTCGCGTCCCGCTCGACCAGATACAACCACTGTTCCTGCCGTCCCATCGGCAACACCATACGCCCGCCGACCGTCAACTGTTCACGCAGGGTCGCCGACATCGCTGGCGCTGCGGCAGCCATGATGATGCCATCAAACGGAGCGCCTTCAGGCAAGCCGCCACTGCCGTCCGCATAGCGCAACTGCACGTTGTTAATCTTGAGTTCGCGCAATTGCTTTTTGGCGCGCTCATGTAAAGGCTGGATACGCTCCATGCTGTAGACTTCTGGAAATACATGCGCCAGCACTGCAGCCTGATAACCGCAACCGGTGCCGATTTCCAGCACGCGCCGAATCGGACGCCCATTCGGCACAACGGCGCGCAACACCTCTATCATGCGCGCGACGATATATGGCTGAGATATCGTTTGCTCAAAATTAATCGGCAACGAGACATCGTCATATGCGCGGCTCGATAGCGCCTCATCGACAAACAAATGACGCGGCACTTCATACATCGCCGCCAGCACCGCCTCATCGCGTATTCCCTGAGTTCGCAAACGCTCTATCATGCGCAGTCGAGTGCGCGGGGAAGTCATCCCGATGCCGTTGACACGCATATTCATATACAACTCTGCCCCAACCACTCACTCACCGCTTCGAGTTGATTGTATTGCGTTAAATCGATCTGCAACGGGGTCAGCGATACACGATTCTGGCTCACCGCATAAAAATCCGTTCCCTCGCCCGCATCCTGCGCTTTGCCCGCCGCACCTACCCAATATACCGTCTCACCGCCCGGACTCTTCGCCTTAATCACAGGCTCCGCCTTGTGGCGTTTGCCTAAGCGCGTCACTTCCATGCCTTCGAGTAAATCGTAGGGAATATCCGGCACATTGACATTGATCAGCCAGGGCTGAGCGTGCGTCTGCCCGGAGAAACGTTGCACCAGATCGACCGCCACGCGCGCCGCAGTCTCGTAATGGGTTAAATCATGCCCGACCAGCGAGATCGCGATCGCCGGTATGCCCAGCAAATAACCCTCGGTCGCCGCCGCCACGGTACCGGAATAGATCGTATCATCCCCCATATTCGCACCGGCATTGATCCCCGACACAACGATATCCGGTTGATGATCGAGCATCCCGGTCACAGCCAGATGGACGCAATCCGTCGGCGTTCCGTTGACATAATAAAAGCCACTGGCCGCCGTGCGCAATTTAAGCGGGCGATCGAGCGTCAGCGAATTGGAAGCACCCGAGCGATCCCGTTCGGGTGCGACCACCACCACATCGGCAATCCTGGACAAGTGCAGAGCAAGACAAGCAATGCCTGTAGAAAAATAACCATCGTCGTTACTAATCAGTATGCGCATGAAATAAGTATCTGTTTAATTTGAATAAATAACAACAAGCCGGGCTAAAACGGGATTCGAAAGCACCCGCGCACCCGTTCAGTCGAAAAAACACGGCGCATTGATGCGCCCATGCAAACTGAGGGCGATACGGTCGGCTTCAGATGCCAAAGGGGCATGATAACAAATTGGCGGGGAATATTCTAAGGACGTTGCAACAGGATACGCGAGGCTGCCGTCCTCACTCCCATTCAAGCAAAGGAAAAATCAGGGCGATATTGCGTTTATTGATGGAATCGAACAACACCCAGCGGGCATTTTCTGAGGCGGGAAATCCGGCTATCGTCTGCTCCATGGAGCGACCTTGTTTAATCGACTCACGCACATAGCCCAGCAACAGGGCAAGATAGCGTTGCTCGTTATCCAGCGCCCCCTGCCAGTCCGAAGCAACCGGACCATGCCCGGGGACGACACGCTGTGCGGGAATCCGGCGAAGTTGCTCTATCACCTGCAGCCATCCGCGTATATCGCCATCCGCCGAAGGGGTGCGCTCGATGAACAACAAGTCTCCGGTCCATAAGGTGGCGGTTTGCAGATCGAATACCGTCAAATCGCTATTGGTATGAGCGGCCGCTTGCGCACTCAATTGCAGCACACGTCCACCCAGATCCAACGTTTGCACGCCGCTGATCGACAGCGTAGGCGGAATCATCTCACTCCCTTCGGCATCCTTGCCTACCCAGGCCGGCTGATTTTTCAGATAGGCATCGCGCCGCTGCATCATGCCCGCCGCGACATTGTGATGACCGACAAATTCCGCTTGATCTCCCTTGAAAGCCGCGTTACCAAAAACATGATCGGGATGAAAATGGGTATTGATGACATACAGTATCGGCAAATCCGTCACCTTTCGGATCGCCTCGCGCAGCTCGCGCCCGACCTTCGGCGACCCGCCGGAATCGACCACCGCCACCCCCTTGCTGCCGACGATAAACCCGACATTGCAGATGTCGCCGCCATAGCCTGCCTCGATATTCAGATGCTGACCGTGATGAACATAAACCCCCGGAGCTGCCTGCTCGACTGTCAGCGGCACTGCCTGCCCCAGCACGGGCAACAGCAACAATATCGAGCATATTTTTTTAAGCATTTGGTTATTATTTATTATTTACAAATCACCGCGACTCGCGGCCACCATCATATCTTTCATCGCAGCCATCACCTGTTCAGCACTCTGACGGGTTTCCGCCGGCATCGCCTTGATCAACTTTAGATCCATCATCATAGAAATGACCCAGCGCTTTCCCTGTGCATCTTCGATCAACGCGATGCGGCAAGGCATAAAAGCGATCATCTGAGGGTCGGCCGACAATAATTTTCCAGCAGCGATACCGTCACAGAAATTAAATATTTCCATCCGTTTGGAGGGCTTACCGGTCAACGCCTCCAGCTCTTTATACAAAGGCTGCCCACCGACAAATTTCAAATTGCGCTGATTGGCGCGTAACTTCAGTGACTCAATCGCGTCATCAAAACTAACGCCATCCTGCACCTGAATCTTTGCAATTTGCAATTTCACCTCGGTGTAGCTTAACGGGTCGACCGGTGCTGCGGCCAGCGCAGGTTGCAAGGCCAGCATCGACAACAACGATAAAACCAAAGGCAATTTATTCATCTTCACTCCTGTAATTTAACAAAAATCTATCGTACTTAGATCATCCCCGGATTGCCGGCTACCCCCTTGAGTCTGGGCGTATTCGGGGTAGTCGTTCTGACAACCTTTTCGTGACGCAGATGGCGTGCGACCAGCTCCCAGATCGGCTCTCCCCCCTTATCGCGCGCCGCTTCGGTCACCGGCGCCCAACCGGCCACCTTGTAAACCTTATCCGCTTCGATCAGTTTTCCGTCCAGCCGCATATCCTGTATGCGTTTTCCCATCGCAGCTCCCGGCTCGCAAGTGTATTCCAACCCACCCACGCGCACCATGTCTCCCCCTTGCTGGTAGTAAGGGTCGGGATTAAACAGATTGTCGCCCACATCTTCGAGCACCGTCTTAATTTGCTGCCCGGTCATATTGGTGAGCGTAGTGGTAGGATAAGTGATGGCCGTCTGGTTAAGCACATCTTCCATCGTCACCGCAGAACCCGGCAGCAAAGAGGTCCCCCAGCGGAAACCCGGCGAGAAAGCGATCGGCGCATCTTTTTCCTTCATCAGCGCATCCAGAATCAACTGATCGAAACTGCCGTTAAAATTACCCCGTCGATACAACAGACCATCGGTAGTCGCCAGCTTCTCGGTGAGCTTCGCCTCAAATGGCGCGCGGTGTTTTTGCATCACCTGCGTCATACCGGCGTCAGCCTTCAATAAATTAGCGAACACCGGCAACAACTTGTAACTGAAACTCGCCACACGTCCGGCCTTCACCTCAAAATCCAGCACCCCGAGGAATTTGCCATTGGAACCTGCATTGGTCACCAGCGTGGTTCCGGCACGGTTTTTCACCGGAATGGGCTGAGGAATACCATCGTGGGTATGTCCGCCCAGAATCACATCGAGTCCGCTGACGCGGGACGCCAGTTTAAGATCGACATCCATACCGTTGTGCGAGAGCAGCACCACCACCTGCGCACCTTTTTTCCGAACCTCATCGATGACCTTTTGCAGATTCTCTTCCTGTATGCCATATGACCAGTCCGGTACAAAGTAGCGCGGATTGGCGATGGTGCTGTACGGAAAAGCCTGACCGATGATCGCCACCGGTATCTTGTTGATTTCGCGGATCACATAGGGTTTGAACACCGCGTCACCAAAATCGGTGGTTTTAACGTTGTGCGCAACCATCTCGATCTTGCCGCTCAGTGCACCTTCCTCGATCTCTTTAATCCGCGCCGCGCCATACATGCACTCGAAGTGCATGGTCATGATATCGACCCCCAGTTCCAGACTGGCATCGACCATGTCCTGACCACGACTCCACAGTGCCTGACCGGTGCCCTGCCAGGTATCCCCGCCATCGAGCAGCAGCGCACCGGGACGCGAGGCACGAATTTGTTTGACCAGCGTGGCCAGATGCGCATAACCACCCACCTTGCCGTAAGTTTGCGCCGCCTCTACAAAATTCAAACTGGTCAGCGCATGCGCCTCATGCGACCCGGCTCTGATGCCAAAATGTTTAAGCAAGGCCATGCCCACCAGATGCGGCGGCTGGCCATTGGTACCGCTCACCCCCAGATTAATATCGGGTTCGCGGTAATAAATCGGATTGAGCTGCGCGTGACTGTCGGTAATATGCAACAGACTGACATTACCGGCCTTGGGAATATCATAGACATGCTGCGCATCGCTTGCCGCATAACTGTTATTGAGCATAAAACCCCCAGCCGAAGCCATGGCCAACAACTGGAGAAACTCACGACGGTTCATATCCATAAAAAAACCCTAAAATTCAATATCAAAAAAAGACCTTCCCCGTTGGGGGAAGGCCGATTTACTGTTACTTGTTGACGGGGGACTCAGGATCCAGCAGCAGGGCGACTAAATCCTTGATCTGCGCTTCAGACAGAATCGCTTTGTGACCAAAGCGCGGCATATTGGCACAAGCCTGGAAGGCTTTCGCATTGTAGATATGTCCGTAAGTATGACGCTGCACCTCTATGCTGTTGCCGCGTATCTTGCCGTAGTGCAACAGACTGGGGCCTATCGTACCGAAGGCGATTTCCTTGGCTGACAATTGATGGCAGTTATAGCAATTACCGCCGGCAGGATCTTCCGCCTTGTCGCTCCAGGTCATCCCGCGACCGCTCTGCGCCAGTTTTTCACCGGCCTTCCAGTCTCCCATGTATTTATCATCGGCGGGCAATTTAATGGCTTCCGCCTGCTCACCTTCCATTTTTGACTTCAGTTTAGCCGGCAGCTTATCGTGATACTTGCTGCACAGGGCCTGCAACTCATCCTGAACAACCCGATCAGCCCGGGCGATGCCCCTGTCCTGAAAATCGCGCTTAACGATCTCGGCCGTCTTAGCATCCAGTTTCGATTCGGCAGCCTGTACCGAAAAACCCGCCAGCGATGCTGTCAGCACCGTGCCTATCATCCATTTCGCTTTCATATTCATCCTCTCCTATCGTTTCAGACCGGGGCCGGCAAAAGCCGCACCGTTCGCGCTGACAGCCAGATACATCGTCAGATCCACCGTCGCCTCGGAAGCGAACTTGGGTTCAGGAAAACGCTGCTGACGGAAACAGTCATTCAGTCGCCACTGGAAAGAACGGGTCAAACCCTGAGAAACGCGATAGGCAGGCCAAGTGGTATAAGCGGCCTGAGCATCCTTTTTAACGTTCAAATTGGGCAAATCCTGCATGCGGATGCGCACATTGCTGGTCGCATGGCAGGTAGAACAGGCAAAATCGTAAGGTCCTGCGCGGTAGTTAAAAATGCGCTTACCGATTTCGTAGGCTTCCTTTTCCTTGGGATGCTTGACGGAAACCGCCATCTTGATTCCCTTAGACTGCCCGACCACATAAGTGGCCAGCGAGGAAATATCAGAAGGCTTTTTCTCGCTAGCAAACGGTTTTGCCGCGATTTCATCGGCATTCAAGCCTTGCAGCGTGCTCATACAGGTCAACAATCGGGATTCCAGATCCTGAACCCGGCCGGTATCTTTGAAAAATCTAGGCAGTTCGGCGTAAGCGCCCTTCACCACACCAGCACCTTTACCTAGGTCGCACTGTTCCAGTGTAGCCAGCTTAGGACCCGCAACCGCCTTCCACAGCGACTCACCGCGCATTTCATCGAAGTCAGCCGGATTACCATCGCTGATCATTTCGCGATATTGTGCGATACGATCCGAATCCGAGACTTCAGCCTCTGCCGCATATGCAGCCCCGTTCGCAGCCAGCGCCAACAGCAAGATTGATTTGATATTCATCTATATCCCCCAAAAAAATGACCGTGCTTTACACGGCCATTCAAATTATTATGCTGCGGTAATGACCGCCTCGTCGCTGCGCTTGTCGCCTTTATTGTCCATCCAGCTGACATTGATCTTTTCTCCAGCCGCACCGCCCTTGAAACGAAACAGCAGATAGGGATTCTTGGAGACGGACTGACCAAACTGCGCCTCCATCACACTGCGCCCCTGATATTGCGCCTTGACTTCGGTAATAAACCAGGCGGGCACCAGCGTACCGTCTGCGTCTTTACGCAAGCCTGTTTCCATTTCATGTTGCATCAGAATTTTGACTTCAGTCACGCCGTCTTTGACCGCAGCGCGAATTTTCATTGGATTGCCCATTATTTTCCCATCCTCATTCGATTAAATTGCGTACCCTTAACCGCCACAACCACCGGCAGTCACCTTGACTTCACGGGATGCGCGGTAAAACTTACCGTCAGCCTTAACCAGGGCGATCACATTCGCCGTCTGTCCCATTTTTACACGGGTAGTCACCATCCCTTCAGTCCCGGAGGGAATCGAAAAGTTAGCGGCCAGCACATTGGGATTTTTATCTACAAAAATTGAAATCTGCTCTACATTGGTCAGCGAACTCTCCACAGTAACCGGCACGACAGAGCCGTTTTCAGCGATTTCAGGAACTGTCAGTTTGATCGATGCCGAATTTTCAGGAAGGATCACCCCCATTGCATTGAGCGCCTCGTCCATCGACTTAGCAGAAAAAGCCGTCTTATTCCATTCCGCCTGCGCAAGCCCGGATTGCAACAAACCTACCGCGCCAAACAAGGCCAGCAAGCCTGCACTACCGCCCACCTTAAGCGCTGTTCTACGCCCCAGGTTTATCGTCTGATTCATCTTATTCATCAATCGCCCCAATTAAATTTGTGTAAGGATAAACCTAAAATCAGCAGTTCAATCCGCAGATTCGCACAGATTAACGACAAGTTATCAGGCAACTACACGTCACCCAAACGGTGAATCAACTTGAACATGCATCTGTTTGTTTAATCAGCGTAAATCCATATCATCTGCGAACAACTGCTTTTTAAGGATCAAGTACATGTCGTCCCTTTTTCTGATGGAACAGGCTGCCGTTACCCGGCTTCTGCAAAACGCGCACAGAGATGGATTTTCTGCAACCCTGACGCAGAATAATGACTCTTTACCGCAAAGTAAACTGGCTGATTCTCGTAAGCGACTACGTGTTTGTACGTAGTAACCGCCCGCACAGTTCGATGTTCAATTCAACACACTGATTAATAATATATATTTTTTAAACAATTCCGCATCACGACCGAAATTTTGTCTCCACGCATCAAAAAACGGACAGGCGTGGCGACACAGCACGGTGCGTATATAATCCATCTGTTCTGCTGACGCACCATGGCCCTGATGACACACACCGTTAAACCCGCGCTACCCCCCCTCGCATATCGTGTGCTGCTTTGCTTTGCGCTCTGTTGGGCAGGTGCAGCCGCAGCCTCCGATATCGTGCGTATCGGCTTCCTTTCGTATCGCGAGATAGACGGAGCCGGCGTCAACTGGAGCGAACTCAAAGCGCGTCTGACCGCAACGATACCGGGGGTTCGATTCGAACTGCGGCCGCTCAGTGGCCCACAGTTGCGTGAGGCCGTGCAAAAAAACGAATTGGAGTTTGTGCTGACCAACGGGACTCAGTATGTTGCCCTGTCGAGCGAGTTTGGTATTCAGCGTATCGCCACCGTCATGCTGCCCGAAGCCGTTTCGCCTGAACAGGCGCTAGGCTCGGCAATTTTAACCCTGGCCGATCGGCACGACATCAGCGAATTATCAGAGGTAAAGGGACAGCGTGTGGCGGTGGTCGCCACCGATGCCTTCGGCGGCTATCTGGCCGCAGAGCGCGAGTTGCTGGGTGCGGGGGTCGATTTTGAAGCGGGCGATGCGCAACTTGTCTTTGTGGGTTTCCCCATGCAAAAAGCCATAGCTGCACTGCGCGACAAGCGGGCGGATGTAGCCATCGTGCGCACCTGTTTGCTCGAACATCTGGCCGCACGGGGTGCTTTGCGCATGGCCGATTACAAGCTTGTCTCGCCGCGCCCCGTCAGTGGCTTCCCCTGCGTAACCTCATCGCGCCTCTACCCTGACTGGCCGCTGGCCGCAGCACGCAGCACGGATCGTCAACTGGCCAAAGCAGTAGCGGTCGCCTTGCTGTCCATGCCCCCGTCAGCGATGGGTTTATCCTGGAGCATACCTGCCGACTATCAGTCCATCATGGAACTCGATCGCGAACTGATGATAGGACCGTACGCCGAACTGCGAACCAGCACCTTCAGGGGGCTGTTAAAAAACTACCGGCCTTATTTATTGACCGTCTTACTTCTGCTGGCCGGTGTCATCGCCCACTTTGTCCGCGTGCAGATTCTGGTTAAGCGTAGAACCAGCGAATTACACCACTCTCAGGCCATCGCCAGCGATCTGCAACGCAAAGCCGAGCATATGGCGCGGCTGTCCATTTTAGGGGAAATGTCCAGCACCCTGGCGCACGAACTCAACCAGCCGCTGGCTACCATCGCCAGCTATGCGCAAGGTTTGGCGCGCCATTGCGCTAGCGGGCAGCTCACCAAAGAGATGGTCAGCTCCGTCAACAGTGAAATCGTCGCGCAGACCGAGCGCGCAGACAAAGTGATCCGAAACGTACGGGCTTTTGCCCGCAAACGCATGGCTGCACGCGAACGCAAAGCCCTTGCCCTCACCGTACAGGAGGCGATAGACACACTCTCCACCATGCGCTCTGATTTCCCCAAAGTGACCCTGGAGAACCATCTTCCGCCGGATGCGATGCTGGTGGCGGATCATTTGCAGCTACAACAGGTATTGTTCAATCTGATGAAAAACGCGGCTGATTCCATGGCGGGCTTACCCGCTGAACAGCGTTTAATCAATATCATCCTTGACCGTAGCGAGAGCGGTTACACCATCGCGGTCATCGATCAGGGGCCGCCGATTTCAGCCGAGACGCTGGCGCATCTGTTTGAACCCTTTTTCACCACCAAGGCGGATGGACTGGGACTGGGGCTGGCCATCTGCAAGAGCATCGTCGAAGCGCACGGCGGCCGACTGGAGGTCTATTCCCGCCACCCCTCGCAGGGACTGGTATTTCTGCTCAATCTTCCGGAATTGAATAATCATGAATGATGACCAAAATCCGCTCATCGTTGTCGTCGATGACGATGCCTCGCTCCGCCTCGCGCTGGTTTTTTTGCTGGAGTCAGCCGGTTGGCGTGCAATTGCCTACGCCTCGGCAGAAGAGTTTCTCGCCGAAGGTGACATGCTGGCCGGCTGCCTGATTCTGGATGTACGCATGCCCCGCATGAGCGGGCTGGAACTGCAGCGCACCTTAAATGAGCGTAAGATTCCCCTGCCGGTGATTTTTCTGACCGGGCATGCCGATGTCACCATCGCGGTTCAGGCGATGAAGTTCGGTGCCTGCGACTTCATCGAAAAACCGTTTAAAGATCAAACCCTGCTCGATGCGGTCAGTCAGGCCGTGCGGCGCAGCCGACTGATGCGCGAGGAAAATGCCACCAAACTGGTGCTATCGGATCGTCTTAACAAATTGTCCATGCGCGAAATGGAGGTAGCCAGATTGATTTCCAAAGGACTCGCCTATAAGGTGATAGGCCTACAGCTGGATATTTCCGAACGAACAGTCCAAGTTCATTGCCAGAACATTCGTGCAAAACTGGACATCAATTCTGCGGCTGAACTGGTACAGATGTTGATTACAGCGGCACCTCAGGACGCGCCAGAACCCTAAAGTGTCGTTTAGTTACAAATATGTAACGCAACTGACTCATCATAGAGACATCGCCTCCCTCATTACGGACCCTTTAACATCATGAAGACCCAAAACACTGCCCTATTGACCCCGGAAGAGATCAAACACATCGATGCCTACTGGCGCGCCTGCAACTATCTGTCCGCCGGGATGATTTATCTGCGCGACAACCCGCTGCTGCGGGAACCGCTCAAACTCGAACACATCAAGAGCCGCCTGTTAGGTCACTGGGGTTCGAGCCCCGGCTTATCCTTCGGCTACATCCACATGAACCGTCTGATCGTCAAATACGATCTGAATGCGATCTTTATGGCAGGGCCCGGACACGGCGCACCTGGCGTTTTGGGCCCGGTCTATCTGGAAGGCCGTTACAGCGAAGTGTATCCCAACAAGAGTGAAAATCTGGACGGCATGCGCGAATTCTTCAAGGAATTCTCCTTTCCCGGTGGCATCGGCAGTCATTGCACGCCCGAGACACCAGGCTCTATCCACGAAGGCGGTGAATTAGGCTACAGCGTGTCACACGCATTCGGTGCCGCCTACGACAATCCCGATCTGATCGTCACCGTGATGGTGGGCGACGGCGAAGCCGAAACCGCGCCGCTGGCCACCTCCTGGCATTCGACTAAATTTCTCAATCCGATTCGGGATGGCGCGGTGCTGCCTATCCTGCATCTGAACGGTTACAAGATCAATAACCCGACCATCCTCTCGCGCATCTCGCATGAAGAACTGGAAAATCTGTTTAAGGGTTACGGCTGGACACCGCATTTCGTCGAAGGCAGCGATCCTGCGACCATGCACCAGACCATGGCCGCCGTGATGGAAGAATGCGTACTGGAAATCCGCCGCATTCAAACGGAAGCGCGCGACAGCGGCATCCCTGCCCGTCCGCGCTGGCCGATGATCGTATTGCGCAGCCCCAAGGGCTGGACGGGACCGGCCGAAGTCGACGGCAAAAAAATGGAAGGCTTCTGGCGCTCGCATCAGGTGCCGATCGGCGACATGAAGACGCCTGAGCATTTCGATAAGCTGCAAACGTGGTTAAAGAGCTACCGCACCGAAGAGTTATTCGATGAAACCGGACGACTCCTACCCGAACTCAAGGCGCTGGCACCGAAGGGCATACGCCGCATGAGCGCCAATTTGCATGCCAACGGCGGTCTGCTGCGCCGCGCGCTACGCATGCCGGACTGCCGCGACTATGCGGTCGAGGTGATCAAACCCGGCACCACCGTGGCGGAAAACACCCGGCCTCTGGGCAAGTTTTTGCGCGATATCATGCGCGATAATATGCAAAATTTCCGCGTGTTCGGCCCGGATGAAAACAGTTCAAACAAGCTGGACAACATCTACGAGGTGAGCAAGAAGACTTGGCTGGCGGACTATCTGCCGGAAGATGCGAATGGCGGCGAACTCTCGCCCGATGGGCGCGTGATGGAAATGCTCTCCGAACACACGCTGGAAGGCTGGTTAGAAGGCTATCTACTCACCGGCCGCCACGGCTTCTTCTCCACCTACGAAGCCTTCGTTCACGTCATCGATTCGATGTTTAACCAGCACGCCAAGTGGCTGGCGATGTGTAAGGATGTGCCCTGGCGCGCACCGGTCTCCTCGCTCAACCTGTTGATCACCTCCACCGTCTGGCGTCAGGATCACAACGGCTTCACCCATCAGGATCCCGGCTTTTTAGATCTGGTGGTCAACAAGAGTCCGGCTGTCACCCGCATCTATCTGCCGCCCGATGTGAACTGCCTGCTAAACGTCGCCGATCACTGCCTGAAAAGCACTGATTACATCAACGTGATCGTCTGCGATAAACAGAAGCACTTGCAGTTTTTAGACATGGATGCCGCCGCCAAACATTGCGCCAAGGGCATCAGCATCTGGGACTGGGCTTCCAACGATCAGGGCTTCGAACCCGATGTGGTGATGGCCAGCGCGGGCGATATTCCGACCAAGGAGGCGTTAGCCGCCGTGGTGATACTGCGCGAATATTTCCCAGACTTGAAAATCCGCTTCATCAACGTCGTCGATCTGTACAAATTGACCCCGTCTACCGAGCACCCGCACGGCCTCTCCGACCGCGACTTCGACGGCCTGTTTACGCTGGATAAACCGGTGATGTTCAATTTCCACGGTTACCCCTGGCTGATCCACCGCTTAGCTTACCGCCGCAACAACCATAAGAATTTCCATGTGCGCGGCTACAAGGAAAAAGGCAGCATCAACACACCGCTGGAGCTGGCGATCCAAAACCAGATCGACCGTTTCAGTCTGGTGATCGACATCATCGACCGTATCCCCGCGCTGCATGTGGCCGGTGCGCACGTGAAGGAAAAGATGCTCAACAAACAGATCGAGTGTCGCAACTATGCCTATGAGTTCGGCATCGACCTGCCTGAAGTGGACAACTGGACCTGGCCGCTTTAAGCATGACCCGTATCCTGACCATCAATAGCGGCTCATCGTCGATCAAGGCCAGCTTGTTCGGCAGCGACGGCTCGCGACGCAATTTTCGCTACGAGCATTTGCGGGATCACGCACCGGCCTTCGAACAACTGATGCGCGACCTGCAAGGCGAAACACCTGAACGCATCGGCCATCGCTTCGTACACGGCGGCGATATCATTGATGCGGCGCGCGTCATCGACAGCGGCGAACTGGCGAGGCTCGAATCCATCGTGGATCTGGCACCATTACATCTGCCGGGTAACCTGATGGGCGTCGCACTATGCCGTCAACACTTCGACGTGCCGCAGATCGCCTGCTTTGACACCGCCTTTCATGCCACAATGCCGGAGCTCGCCCGTCGTCTGCCCATTCCTGCCTCCTATGGCTTGCGCCGCTATGGTTTCCACGGCTTAAACTACGCGCATATCGCATCCCTTTTGCCGGAGATATTGAGCGATGCAGCCTGCGGCAATGTCATCGTCGCCCACTTGGGCAGCGGTGCCAGCCTGTGCCTGATGCGCGAGTTAAAGTCTCAAGACACCACCATGGGCTACACTCCGGCGGGCGGCATTCCTATGGGCACGCGCAGCGGCGATCTGGACCCGGGCGTAATGCTGGAGCTGGCACAACGCCACGACACAACCACTTTGCGCGACATCGTGTTCCACCAAATGGGGCTATTAGCCTTGTCGGACGGTGAATCGAGCGAAATGAGCGACTTGTTGTCGTCTACAAGCAGTGCAGCGCAGTTTGCCGTGAACTACTTCTGCCGGGACGTGGCGGGGGCTATCGGCAATCTTGCCGCCAAGGCGGGCGGTGTCGACGCGCTGGTATTTACCGGCGGAATAGGCGAACACGCCAGCCTGATACGGGACAAAATCTGCGCGCCGCTGGCCTTTATGGGGATTGCACTCGACGATGCGGCCAATCGGGAAGCGGCCATCAAAATCAATCACCTGAACTCCATTCCGGTGCTGGTGATTGCCGCCGATGAGGAAAGCGCAATACACAACCTTTGCACCAAAGCTGAGTTATTCTGAGCAATTTGTGTTTTACTGTTCACCCCTAAAAGCTTGCCAAACTAAAATATTTTCCTTTATTAACAACAAATTGTTTGCGCAAAACTTGCATTATTTCATCGCCCGTCATAGTCTGCACAACAATCCACAGAACGATGCAATGCGATGACCAAGTTCGAATCACTCCTCTACGGCGGCGTTAATTTTCCCGAAAACGAGGAATACCTGCGCTTCCAGTTCCGACTGCTGTATGTATTACTACTGATGGGAATTATATTTTCAGGGCTGTTCATCCTGACTGACCACCTGCAAATCAATCACCTCTCCCAGTTGCACGTACGCAACAATATCGCCTATTTTTTCCTCAGCATTGCATTAGCGTTCGCACTGTATGGGCATAAGGAACGTTTTCTCGTTATCGCTTTGCTGACCGAAGGCGCAAGCTTACTGATCTATCTTTCAGCCCTGATACTGGTACCGGACGATCCTATGCGTATCCTGTGGTATTACATCAATTTACCCGCCGTCTACATTCTGCTTGGACGACCCGCCGGCATCTTGGTCACGTTGATTTCATTTGTCTGCATTTTTGCTGCCAACCGCTACGTATCCGCCCCCTACTCGGACAATGCACTCACCACTGTGGTGCTGACTTTTAGTTATGCCAGTATATTTTTCTATGCCTATAGCAAACGTTCGGTTTCCTTCTTTCTGCGCATGATTGATGCCAACCGCCAATTGCGTGAACTGGCCGCAACCGATCCGCTCACACGCCTGATGAACGCACGCGCCTATTATGCAATCTGTGAACAGCTGATCAGCGGCGCACTGCGTACCCGCGCCCCGTTCGCCGTCTTGTTTATCGACCTGGATCACTTCAAACGCATCAACGACACTTACGGACATGAGGCTGGAGACGCCGTATTGCGCGAAACCGCTGCCTGCCTGCAACGCAACACCCGCCACAGTGATGCGCTAGGACGTATCGGCGGCGAGGAATTCTCCATGTTTTTGCCCGACACCGACTTGCAAGGCGCATTGACGCTGGCGGAAAAACTGCGGCAGGACATTGAAGAACTGATGCCCGCCACGGGTGATACTCGCCTAAAAATCACCGCCAGCATCGGTGTTGCACGCAACTTACCGCACCATCATGCCATCGAGGATATCCAGCGCGAGGCGGATCAGGCGATGTATCACGCAAAGCAAGAGGGAAGAAACAGGGTGAGCAGCGTCGCTTGATCGCCAAGATTGTCACCCGTGCTTTTCCCGTTAACATTTCAATTCAGCCCGGATGATTTGCAGTACCATATCGCCACCGTTCCGCTGCTAACGTGTGCCGCCTCGCCCATCCCTTAGCCAGAATGATTACCTAACAAATAACAGGATGCTCGATGCATAGAAACAGTACATTTTTTCCGAAAGTCGGCGAAATCGCCCATAAGGGCATCGTGCAAATCGCCAGCTCAGCCCTGATCGACGAGGCCATCTTGCTGATGGAGGCCAACAACCTGAGCGACGTGGTCTATGAAGTGGAGTCCGGACACGCCATTTTCACCGTTGAAGATCTGATTCGCCACCGCCGGCATGGCCTGAGCATGTCGATGCGCCTGATCGATCTGAATCATCACCGGCTGGCTTATGTCAACGAGAATGAGAATGTTCTGCATCTGCTTGCCTACTTTGTCGAAAAGAAAAGCCGTTATCTGGGCGTCAAGAATCTGGACGACAAGCTGGACGGCATTGTTTCCTATACCGATGTACTGGCCTCGGTAGACCCCATCGTGATGATGGAACACAAAACGCTGGCTGAAATTCTGAAAAATGGCCGTGTAGAAATGATCGATGAATCGACCGCAACGGAAGTCGTGCTCGATCAACTGATCCACGCGGAAGATGCCATGCTGATTGCAAGTGGCGGTAAACTCGCCGGGATCGTCACCACCCGCGACGTTGTCAGAATGATACGCGATGGCGTCGATCTGACATTACCGATACGCTGCCACATGACAACACCCGTCTATACGATCAACCATCTGGAAACCATCAAAACGGCGATAGATTACCTGAAAGAGAAAAAATTCAAACGCGCCATCGTGGTCGATGACGAGGGCAATCTGAACGGGGTCATCACCCAACTCGAACTCATCGGCATTACTTACGGCCGCTGGGCTGAACTGATGAAATTGCATGCACATGAACTGGGCGAACTAGTCCAGGTGCTGGAATCAAAAAATATAAAACTGCAGCACGAATCGCTGACCGACCCGCTAACCGGAACGGGCAATCGACGCATGATCAATCAAGCCATCGAAGCCGAAATAGGCCGCTATTATCGTCACGAAATGCAAGCTTTTTCAGTTCTGCTGCTGGACATAGATTTTTTCAAAAAAATCAATGACACCTTCGGCCATCCCTTCGGCGACCAGGTGCTCAAATACCTGTGCATCAAAGTGAAAGCCCTATTGCGCGTGTCAGATCTGCTGGCTCGCTGGGGAGGGGAAGAATTCGTCGTTTTACTGCCTACCGCCGACATACATTCGGCACGCATTCTAGCAGAGCGGATTCGCGCAGATATATCTCAGAGCAAAATCAATAATCAATCGATTACGATAAGCATAGGCGCTGCTGAATATCAGCGCGGCGAGTCTCAGGAAATGATGCTGGACCGACTGGATCGCGCACTTTATCAGGCCAAGGAAACCGGACGCAACAAGGTCGTGGTGGCAGATTAAAGACTGACATATAAAATAGTTACTCGCACAAAGCGACTTTCCAGCAAATTTGCAGATGGTCATCGACACACCCCACCACAGCGCGATCCAGCTTGCCGTCATCGACCATCTCGTTGAGTATCTCCATGATTGCATCGGGCTGCAGGGAATCACGGTAAGGACGATGCTGCGCAAGCGCCTGAAACACATCGGCCACCGCCACGATACGCGCTTCGAGCGCCAGACCGATATCGTGCAGATGATAGGGATAACCCGAGCCATCTACCCGTTCGTGATGCAGCGCTGCCCACTGGGTTATTTTTTCCAGCCCCTTGATATTGCGCAAGATCGAATAGGTATCGAAACTGTGGCGCTGAATATGCGCGTATTCTTCCTCAGTCAGCCGGCCCGGCTTATCCAGCAGCATATCCGGCTGGCGCAACTTGCCGATATCATGCAATAAACCGGCCAGCTCCAGCATCTCGCAACTGTCCTCAGACAACTTCAAGGTCTCCCCGAGGTATCGCGCCAGTCGCGCCACCCCATCGGAATGCGATTTGGTAAACGGACTCTTGGCATCGACGATATAAGAAAATATTCGCACGATACTGCGCAGCTCCTCAAAACTCATCGCCTGGGCACGAGTTTCAGCCAGCCAGACTGAAACATAGCCGTCCACATGCTCATTTTCCAGCGACAACCAGAAGGCCTCGGAACGCGACAATTCGATAAATACATCGACTAACTCTGGGCAGAACCAGTCACCGCGCTTGTCGATAATTTTCTTGCGTATCTCGTCGCGCCCTAACAACAAATTGGACTGATCGACTAAAAACGCCAGCGACAACACATCGACCCTGTCCACCATATAGATACAATTCGCGCTAAGCTTGACCTCCAGCGGCAAATCGAGATCCTTGAGTTCCGACCAGTGGGTATGGTGATAGCGCACGATAGGGGCAAGATGCGCGACAAGCTGGCAGGAATTGAGCAACGCCTCCCCTTCCACACAGTGTTGCTGTTCCTCCTCCCACTCAAACTGCGCCAGCCGCGTATGGACAACAGTTTTGGACACCCCGCTGTCGTGCAGGATGGCAGCCTGAAATAAATCGTCCAGTCGCTGCTCCCGCCACCCCATGCGTTTGCCGCATTCGGCCGCCATATAGGCCACGCGCTTACCGTGATGGATATGCGTCACGCCGACCAGATCGAGCGCATCCGACAGCGAATAGATCGCCTCGTGCAGATTGATGTTAAAAATCGTCATTTCTCTGAACCTTGGATCGAATACGGAAAAATTATTGCAGCTTGACCATCAGCGCCTCGAATTCGGGCAACTGTACAGGCTTACTGAACAGATACCCCTGAAAAGCATGGCAGCCGCGCAATTCCAGGAACTCCATTTGCGCTTCGGTCTCCACGCCCTCGGCGATCACATTCAGTCCCAGCGCTTCCGTCATAGCGATAATCGTCTGCACAATCGCAGCATCGTTAGGATCGGTCGTAATATCGCGCACGAACGACTGATCGATTTTTATTTGATCCAGCGGCAGCCGTTTTAGATATTGCAGCGAGGAATACCCCGTGCCAAAATCATCCATCGAAAAGCTAACTCCCAGCATTTTGATTTCACGCATTTTTTTAATCGTATCTTCGACATTTTCCAGCACGATACTCTCTGTCAACTCGATCTTCAGATGAGACGCCTTGGCCCCGCTTGCAAGCAACGCACGCTGCACCTGAAAAACAAAATCCGTCTGCCTGAACTGTTTAGCGCTGACATTCACCGCCAGCACCAGATCGCGTGTCAGCGGATTGTTCTGCCAACTCTTAAGTTGAGCGCAGGCGGTTTGCAGCACCCACAATCCAACCGGAATAATCAAGCCGGTCTCTTCCGCCAGAGGAATAAATTGCAGCGGAGAAACCAGTCCGCGTTCTGGATGTTCCCAGCGCAACAGCACTTCTGCACCGACGGCACGCCGTAAACTGTCCACCTGAATTTGGTAGTACAAACGGAATTGATGCTTTTCCAGCGCGCCGCGTAATTCCCCCTCAAGCTGAACGCGCGCCTCCAGTGCAGCCTGCATTCCCGGATCATAGAAACGAATCGCATTGCGCCCCGCCGCCTTGGCCTGATACATCGCGGTGTCAGCATATTTAAGCAGATTATCGATGCGCTCACCGTAACCCTTAAACAGCACAATACCGATACTGGAGGTGCTGCGATGCACATGCTGGCTTAAATGATAGGGTTGATTGAGCGCCTCACGGATCTTCTCACCGACCAGTTCTGCCTGAGTCACCGCCTCATTCACGTTGCTGCTCAACATCTCCAGCACGACCACAAACTCATCGCCCCCCAAACGCGCAACGCTGTCGCCATCCCGTACGCAACCTTGTAAACGCCGCGCTACCTCGATCAACAGAAAATCGCCCACGTCGTGGCCCTTGGTGTCATTAAGCGTCTTGAAGTTATCCATATCGAGGAACATCAGCGCACCGTAACGCTCGTTGCGCTCGCTGACCGCGATCGCCTGATTCAATCTATCCTGCAACAAGCGACGGTTGGGCAGCCCGGTCAAGGCATCGTAAAATGCCAGTTGATGCACCTGCTGCTCGGCCACTTTGCGATCGGTACTATCCAGAAAAGTCGCAACTGCACCGACCACCACATCGTCTTTTATCACCGGATGAGACCAGTATTCAACCGGAACGGCCGTACCATCACGACGCCAGAACACTTCGCTATCGACATGGATCGCCTGCATCGCCTTGAAGGCCTTATACATCTGGCACTCCAGTGCCGGATAGGGCGTACCGTCCACGCGGGTATGATGAATCAAGGTATGGATGTGCCGACCGACCACCTGCTCGGCACTGTCAAAACCCAGGATGCGCAAAAAGGCAGCATTGACAAAAGTGCAGCACCCTTCGGTATCCACGCCGTAGATTCCCTCGGCCACGGAATTGAGCAGACGGTGCAAATTTTCCTGTGAATCCTGCAGCGCGCGTTTGGCCAGCTTGTGCTCGGTAATATCACGGCAAGAACCGTACAAACGCCCGTTGGGCAGCAGCACCGCATTCATTTCCATCGCAATTTTGCTGCCATCTTTTCTGAGCAGCCTGACCTCATGCACATGATGGTCGTGATCTTCCAGTATCTGCGCTAAGATTTCACGATAGGCAGGCTGCCAGTCGGCGGCCACCAGATCGAACACCGTCATCTGGTACAGCGCATCCCGGCTGTAGCCCAAAACATCGAGCACCTTATCGTTTATATCGACTATGCGTCCGTCCCGTTCGCAGATAAATACCGCATCGGGCGCGCTGCGCAAGGTAGTGCGCAACTGCTCCTCGCTATCGCGCAGTGATTGTGTGATCGCAGCGGATTGCTTTTCCGCCTCCGCCAGCAACTGCCGGTGTGTTTGCTCCAGTGCGGCGAGCGCCTGCGCACACTGCTGCGCCATGCGCCGGTCAAAAAGACTGGCAAAGATACCCCCGCCAAACCACAGCAAAGACGTCACCGACACCAGCAAGGTCAACAGATTGTGATCCATCTTACCGTCGCCTGCCAAACACAAGCTACCCGGTTGGATGACCGCCCCCAGCATGGCGGTATAGTGCATCCCGGAAATGGCCAGCCCCATGATGACCGCTCCCAGGACAAAGCGTACTAATGGACGCAGCCTGACACGCTCGCCCTGATACATCATCAGCAGCGCTCCCCAGGATGCGATAACAGCAATGGCGACCGAAAGGATGAACATCGCGGGGTGATAAGTAACCGCCGGGCTCATTTTGAGCGCAGTCATTCCGGTGTAGTGCATCAAACTAATGCCCGCCCCCATCAACAGGCCGCTGACTGCAATACGAGCATAGCTGACACTGGCCTGACGCAGCACCTTGAAGCCCAATAGGGCTGCAGCAACGGCGGGCAACACGGAAAGCAGCGTCAGCGTTTTATCAAAGGAGAGGGGGATGGACAGATGCAAAGCCAGCATCCCGATGAAATGCATAGACCAGATCGCTACACCCAGCGTCGAACCGCCTGCGATCATCCACAACGTCGCTATGCGCCCGGAGCTGTCCCGCATGCGTTGCGCATGCGTCAAGGCGGCGAACGAACCGATCATCGCGACCAGCACGGACAACATCACCAGCGAAATATTCCAGGAAATAGCCATAATCAAATTTATGTCATCGCGTGGCACATCTTAACCGAAATCGATTGTGGGCAGAAGTTAATTAGCGCCTTCCGCGCCCGAGTCGCGAACCGCAGCCAGATAATCCATAAAAGCGTCCAATTCCAGCGGCTTGCTGAACAAATAACCTTGATAGGTCAGACAGCCCGCGCCTTGCAAAAAGGTGAGCTGCGCTTGCGTTTCCACGCCCTCGGCAATAATTTGCATATCCAGATTATTTGCCATATTGATGATGGTCTGCACGATAATCGCATCGCTGGACTTGATTCCAATATTGCGCACAAACGACTGATCGATCTTCAACTGATCCAGCGGCAACTGCGTCAGATAGGAAAGCGAGGAATAAGCAGTACCAAAATCATCGATCGCAATACTGACACCGAGCGCCTTTAGTTGCAGCATTTTTTCAATAGAATCATTGATATCGTTGAGCACCATGCTCTCGGTCAATTCAAGTTTAAGCCGTGCCGGATCAGCCCCCGACTGCTCAAGGGTTTGCAGCACCTGCTCGACAAAGTTGGGTTGTTGAAATTGTCTGGCACTGACATTCACCGCGATCTGCAACTGACAAGTCAACTCATTCCCTTCCCATACCTTGATCTGCGCACATGCGGTTTGCAGCACCCACAAACCGATAGGCAAAATCAGCTCGGACTCTTCGGCCAGAGGGATAAAATGCAGGGGCGATACCATGCCTCGCTCGGGATGAAACCAGCGTAACAGCACCTCCGCACCGAGCGGCTTGCCGTCCGCACCGGTCTGCACCTGATAAAACAGGCGGAACTGTGCCAATGATAAGGCGTGACGCAAGTCAGCATGCAGCGCACTGCGTGCCTCAAGACCAGACTGCATCGCAGGATCAAAGAAACGCAATACATTACGCCCGGCAGTTTTGGCATGCGACATGGCGATATTGGCATGTCTTAGCAACTCATCCGCGCTCGCCTCGTGACCGCTGAACAGACAGATGCCGACACTGCAGGTTAACTGACAACTGTCCTCAGGCAACAAATAAGGCTGATTGATTACCGAACGCAGCTTCTCACCGATCAGCCTGACTTGCGCATCGGCAAGCAAGGCATCCTCGCCCAATTCCTCCAGCAAAATAACAAACTCATCCCCGCTCAGATGCGCCACCGTATCGAACTCACGCACACTCACGCGCAGACGCCCGGCCATTTCTATCAGCAGCCGGTCACCATGCGCCTGTCCTTGCGTGTCATTAAAAGATTTGAAATGATCCAGATCGATGAACGCCAGCGCACAGTGATTCTTGTTGCGCGCACTGGACGCCATGGCATGCTGAATATAGTCGTTCAACAGACGCCGGTTAGGCAGTTTGGTTAAGCTGTCGTAAAAAGCGAGATTATGTATCCTAATTTCGTTGGCCTTGTGTTCGGTGATATCCATGCCCACCGACAGGAAAGTCGCCGCCTCAGCCATCTCATCAACCAGTCGCGTATGAAACCAAAGCACATCTCGACTCCCCCCCTCCTCCCCGGCAAGACGCGATTCCATGCGGCAGACTTCACCGGCATTGATGCGCGACAAGGTATCGGCATGTTCATCCTGACTGTGCCCCAAAAATAGTTCGGAATAACCCCGGCCAACCAACCGCGTCAAACCGCTGCACTGCATGGCGTACTTATTGGCCAGTTGAATGACGCCATCGCCGGTGTAGCTCAAGATCAGAACCGGCGCTGTCTCCAGCAGACCGGAGATAAAATCTCGCTCGTGTTTGAGTTCGAGCGCCTTCAAATGAAGCGTATCCGTTTGCAAACTTGCCTCAGCCTTCAGCCGCTCCAACTGTGCTGCCAGCGCTAAGGCCAGACCTTCGAGTTCATCGACTTCATCGAGCCACTTGTTCCCCAGCCATTTCACGCGGGGGCGCACCGCATAATCTTCACGCACCTGGGCAAATTTTTCCTGTCCGAGCAACGGCAAAATATGACTGACATGACCGATACGTCTCATGGTCGGACGCAACATCACATACAGCAGCATCACGGCCAGCGCAAGCAGGGAAAAGCCGCGAAGCAAATTATTTTTTACATTTAAATCAATAAGTTGCATCTGATCTGTCACATCAGGAACAACCGCAAAGTGAGTCTGCCCGTCCACATTCAAGGGCATGGGAATCAGCACCACCTGATGCACGCGATTCTCATGCCGCCACTCAAAATGCCCCTGCGACCAGACGCCCCGTCGCGAAGCGTCGAGCACCGCACGGATAGGCGCTCCGCCGCTGGCAGAGACCAGCCTCATGGCTGCGAGCGGGGCACGCTCATCCGATTCCTGCCCCTTCAAAACGGCCACATCCGAATAGCTCAGGCGATGCAAGTCGTTCAGTATGCTCTCCAGATTGCTGATAATCGCGACCGTTGCGATGGTGCGACCATGATGACTGACCGGAATAACCGTTTGTTGCACACAGGTCTGCTGGCAGAGTATATGTGTCTGCGGCTTTTCAGTGCTTACCGCCAGCCTGGAGTAAGTGAGCACTTCATGAGAGAATCCCGGATCGCCCCAGACCGCCAGCTGCGCCTGATCCGCATCGTGAAACACCACGGTCGACACGCCTTGATCGAAACTCAGCTCGGTGGCAATCTCCTCAACCCGCCCTGCCAGCCTGTCGGCACGCCGGTTTAAAATATCCTCACGCATCGTAGGCGGTGCAATCAGCAAATTAGCCAGCACCTGTATGCGCTCGGCTTGCGATTCAAACAAGTACTCCACAATAAAACGGGAACGCTCGCGGAATGAAATCTGATCCGTTTCAAATTCGCGCAATTGCAGCTTATGCTGCTGCCAGATAAATAAAGCGCTGGTCACACCCAGCACCAAACCGGCTAACAGGATGATTTTCCAGCGTACACTCAGATAGTTCATCAAGGAATCGCGCTAAAAGTGCCAGGCGGCCTGCAACAGCAACATATCCCAGGAACCTTTCAGACTGGCCGGCGTGTTTTCCAGTTTGGACAACCAGGCACCGCCGTTCACATGATGCCATTCGGCAAACAGCGACCAGTCATGAGACGGTTCGTAACGCACTCCGATGGTGACATCGCGTGCGTAACGCTGCGCGGCAGGCAAACCCGTCACGGCAGCAAAAGCAGTCCCGCTTCTGTCCTGTTTATCCAGATAGACCGCGTCATAGCGCGCCAGCGCCTGCCAGCGCGGCGCAAAACGCCACAGAGACTGTAAATAGTACGCTTCGATCGTGGTGTCTTTATCCAGAATAGCCAAAAATGGCACGTTAAAGCCATTGCGCAACTGGCGCGTGCTGGCATATTCAGCGGTGTAGCTCCATTCTTCGCGATTGTGCTCCAGCGACACCACTCCGGTATTGAGCGTGATATCGCCTGCACCGGCAAAGCTACCCATGCCGAAAAAATCCGTCGGAGCCGGATTGAAATGTATGCCGAACTGACCCAAAGACAGCCCGGCACGCCACTTGCCGCCATCCTGCTCCCAGAGCGCCTGAGCCAGCATGGAGGTGCGTCCCTTGAAGTGGCCGGCCTGCCTGTCCACGACATACGCCGTGATATGCGGACTGTTAACCTCAGGCTGCAACACGCTAACCTGCCAGGAAACCAGATCGGCGCTGTATTCCTCGTTGCCATAGAGCGAGACACCGGGAGCCGCCAGGAAGAAATTGCGGATCTGATCCTGATAGATGGACTGCGGCAAAGTGATGCCGGCACGGGTGTGCGCCACATCTCGTGTCATATTGAAAAAACCATAGGGATTCTTCACCTTGCCGATACGCACCCCCAAATTCCGCTGCTCATTACCCAGCAGGAGGTGATCGACAAAGGCGTAATCGACCCGCAGCGCGCCGTTATCCATGGGCCCCGCCCAGCGCGACATCAATTGTCCGGACACCAGCCAATCCGGCGTCGCCTGCCATGACATATTGACACCCAGTTCGCGCGCATCAAAACCCGCGCTGCCCGGAGTACTGCCGGCAAACTGGTTCTGCGTATTTAAGACCACTCCTTGGCTGGCAAAACCATGCAGCTGCACGCCTTCGGATAATTCAGACGCAACGGCAGTCGCCAGACAATTCAGGGCGAGGAACAGAGAAACGCAATTTCGCGCTAACTGCGGATTAACGAACAGACATGGGGCGGACTGGATCATTGCTAATAACCTTATTGATATAGCCGATCGCACCCGGTGTGACCGACACTTTTTGTACCATTTCCTGCTCAGAAGCCACCTCGATGGGCGCCTGCCCGGTTCCGGAATAAACCAGCCGATTCCAGGATTGACGCAACTGATAAGGATAAATATTCAAAACTTCCCTGCAAAAATTAGTATGCAGCGAGTATTGCTCAGGCATGACGAACACCCGCACCGGCGTTCCGTCCGGCCATTGAGCCTGACGCATACCGAACATGGCGCGCGCGAGATTGACCGTCAGAATTTGATCCTGCACACCGGGGTGAACAATCACCTCGGCGGCGGCTACCGGCTTTGCAGGCCATATCGATAAAGCAAAAAGCATGGCGCACAAAAATCGCAATGCTTTGATTTGCTTATAAATATCGAACAGTTTCATCAAAGAGTCAGGGCAGATAAATTGGGTTCAATTATAGGGTAGATAGCAGGCAGAACAATCCTTAAGTTGAATAAATAATTCAACAAAATTAACTGGCTTTTATTTTCAATCTACGTATAATGCGCGCCTTGCCGCACGCTATGCGGCATTAGTTCATCGTTTCCGACCTACCTCTCGTGCACCCTTGGTGCACCTGTCTAAAGAACTCTACTACGATTCGTTTTTAACGAATTTCCAGGGTTTCCCGGTTAGCAACGATGTTTTGTGCGCCGGTTAATCCTCTACCCGTTTTCGGGTAGCTCTATCACCTGCGCTTACTTTAGGGAACTACACATAGTTCGCCATTTCCGGATTTTACCGGCGTACGTTTTTACGCGCGCCGCATCCTGATGACGAAGTAGTTTCCCTTTGATTTTAAAAGGAAAGCAACATGACATTTGAAGAACTGAATTTAAACACATCCATCCTGAAGGCAATCGCGGAAACTGGTTACACCCAGCCTACCCCGATTCAGGAACAAGCCATCCCGGAAATCATCGAAGGCCACGACCTGATGGCTTCGGCGCAAACCGGTAGCGGCAAGACAGCAGCATTTATCCTGCCAGCGCTGAACCGCCTGGCTACCCCATCGGCTATGCCAGGCAAAGGCCCGCGCGTACTGGTATTGACTCCAACTCGCGAATTGGCACAACAAGTTTGTGACGCTGCGACCAAGTACGGCAAAAACATGCGCTTCAAGATCATCAGCATCTTGGGCGGTATGCCATACCCGGTACAAAACCGTTTGCTCTCCAGCCACGTTGATATTCTGGTTGCCACACCAGGTCGCCTGATCGACCATCTGGAACGCGGCCGCATCGACTTCTCGCGTCTGGAAATGCTGATTCTGGACGAAGCGGATCGCATGCTGGACATGGGTTTCGTGGATGATGTAGAACGCATCGCTGCAGCAACTCCGGCCACTCGCCAAACGCTGCTGTTCTCGGCAACACTGGAAGGCGTGGTTGGCAATCTGGCTTCACGTTTGCTCAAGACACCTAAGCGCATCAATGTTTCTGCTGCTAAAGACAAGCACGAAAACATCGAACAACGCATGATGTTCGCTGATGACGTAGCACACAAGAACAAGATGTTGAGCCACCTGTTGACAGATACTGAAGTTAATCAAGCACTTGTATTTACTGCTACCAAGCGCGATGCGGACGGCCTGGCCGACCAACTCTCTGCTCAAGGTCACTCCGTTGCAGCTTTGCACGGCGACATGAGCCAGCGCGAGCGTAACCGCACACTGCTGAACATGCGTAACGGTAACGTGCGTATTCTGGTTGCAACTGACGTGGCTGCTCGCGGTTTGGATGTACGCGGCATCTCACACGTGATCAACTTCGACCTGCCTAAGTTTGCAGAAGACTACGTTCACCGTATCGGCCGTACCGGTCGTGGCGGCTCAACAGGGATTGCAATTTCTTTCGCATCTAACCGCGATGCACAACTGTTGAAGCGTATCGAGCGTTACACAGAACAAAGCATCAAGATGCACACCATCGAAGGTCTGGAGCCTAAGTACAAACTTCGCACCGGCCCATCATCCGAGCGCCCACGCGGCAACGGCGGTCCTGGTCGCGGCAATGGTTTTGGTGGCGGTAACGGCGGCGGATACGCAGGCAATCGCGGCGGTTTCGGCGGCGGTAACGGTGGGGGTTTTGGTGGCGGCAACGGTGGCGGTTTCGGCGGCGGCAATCGCAGCTCGGCATTCGCTGGCAACGGCAACAACGGCGGCGCAGGTTTCCATCACAGCGCACCGGATAGCCGTCACAGCCATCCTGCTCGCAACGAAGGCGCTGGTTTCGGCGGTCAAGGTCGTCCGGCTTTCGGCGGCCAGTCTCAGCAACCACGCAGCCAGGAGCGTAGCTTCGGCAATGCACCTCGCGCTAACACCGGCGCACCGCGTGGCGACCGTCCAGCATTCGGCGGCAACGGCGCTCCACGTGGCGGTGATCGTCCAAGCTTTGGCGGCAACCGTCCTAGCTTCGGCGGCAATCGCAACGGCAACAAGTAATTCAGTAGCTTGAACAAAAAAAGGCACGCTTCGGCGTGCCTTTTTTACTTTATAAATTGCTGATACACAGCCACCAATCGTACATTTTTTCGGCAAGGCACACCTTCTGCACCTCCATTTTCCCCTGTGCGCCGCCGAATGCGGTTCGTAAAAAGCGGTGTCTTTAGGCGAGCACTGTTTGAGCTCCGCAGTTGGGCGTGTGGTGTATGCCCAACCAAGGCGAGTTGCGCAGCCCCGCCTGTTTACGAACCACAGAGGGTACGCCGCAGGCGCGGCAAACCGGGGGCGATTTCTTTCGATTACCTTTCTTGACAAGACAAGAAAGGTAATCAGCAGCCGGTCTGCCACCGGCGAAGTTTATTTGTTGCAAGATTGATATAGCAGAAAAAAATGTTAATAATCAACAATTAAACTACTGGCTTACCGTAGCTAGCGAACCTTTGCTGCGCATCGGCAAATTCTTCTATGGTCAGCAATACCGGCTCACCGATAGCCAGCGCGCGTAGATACAACTCGCTCAAATTTTCCACCTCGATCGTATTGCGGTAAGCCTCCGCCAGATTTTCTCCTGCCGCGATCATGCCGTGATTCGCCAGCAAACAAGCTTTGCGCGCCTCCATCGCCATCAACGCGTTATCCGACAAGGCCTGCGTGCCGAAAGTCGCGTAATCGGCGCAACGCAGACTATTGCCGCCAAGCAGGGCGAGCATGTAATGGAACGGCGGAATATCGTAACGCAGACTAGCCAGCGTGGTCGCCGCAGTGGCATGAGTATGGATGATCGCCCCGAATTCGTTGCGCTGCACATAGATATCGCGATGAAACAGCCATTCGCTGGACGGTTGCCATCGCCCCGTTGCCTGTCCCGATAAGTGCACAAAGACGATATCAGCTTCAGTCAGCCCTTCCGCGCCAAAACCGGAAGGCGTAATCAGAAAACCTTCGCCGTAGCGCACACTCAAATTTCCCGATGTGCCGTGACTCAAACCCTGCGCATCCAGTTGCTTCGTGATACGCACCAGCTCGGCGCGCAGTGTTTGCTCATTCATTTTCACACCCTCTCCACCAACCCCTCTCCCGCTTGCGGGCGAGGGGAATCATATAATGTACGTATCGCGTCCGCATTCGCAGCAACCAATCCGCGCTCGGTAAACAACCCGGTGACTAAGCGCGCAGGCGTCACATCAAAACCGTAATTGGCAGCAGGCGAACCCGTCGGCGTCAGCTGAACTCGACGTATCTGTCCGTCATCACACAAACCGGACAGATGCGTGACTTCGTCCTCACCACGCTCCTCGATGGGAATTTCCTTCACACCGTCCTGCAAGGTCCAGTCCAGCGTCGAGACGGGCATCGCCACATAGAAAGGCACGCCGTTGTCGAACGCCGCCAGCGCTTTCAAGTAAGTGCCTATCTTGTTGCACACATCGCCCGTTGCGGTGACGCGGTCTGTGCCGACTATCGCCACATCCACCTGTCCGTGCTGCATCAGATGTCCGCCCGCATTATCAACGATCACGGTGTGCGGCACAGATTGCTGCGCCAGCTCCCAGGCGGTCAGACTCGCCCCCTGATTGCGCGGACGGGTTTCATCCACCCACACATGCACAGGAATGCCGGCGGCCTGTGCGGCATAGACGGGCGCTAACGCTGTCCCCCAATCGACCGTGGCCAGCCAACCCGCGTTGCAATGCGTCAAAATATTGACTATGCCGCTGCGCCCTTGCGCCAATTTTTCTTCATGTATCGCACGAATGATCGCAAGACCGCATTGCCCGATCGCACAATTGATCGCGACATCCTGATCCGCCATGCGAGCCGCCTCAATCCAGGCCGCCTCACTGCGCTGTCCGGCCGTCAGCGGCGACAAAAACTCGCGCATATGCTCCACCGCCCAACGCAGATTCACCGCAGTCGGGCGAGCCTTGACCAGCATGTCGCAGGTGGCCTGCAAAGCTGCATCCGACGCATGGTGTTTCATCGACAGCGCGACACCATAAGCCGCCGTCACACCGATCAAGGGCGCACCGCGCACCTGCATGGAACGGATCGCATGTTCCGCGTCGCGCATATTTTCCAGGCGGACAGTGACGAACTCGTGCGGCAAGCGGGTCTGATCGATGATTTCGACCGCCGCATCGTCGGAAGCGGGCCAGATGGTGCGAGTAGAGATACCGTTAACGTTCATCGTTAATTCCTCTTACGAGCTTCAAACGGTTAATTTTAGTCCCCTTCGAACTCGCACAATGCAAACACGGTCTGCCCCATCGCTTCTAGCCTTGCTCGCCCGCCTATATCGGGCAAATCAATCACAAAACAACATTCGACCACGATACCGCCCATATCCTCGATGAGCTTGACTGCCGCTTCAGCCGTGCCTCCCGTGGCGATCAGATCATCCACCAGCAACACACGATCGCCTTCCTGTATCGCATCGACGTGAATCTCGATGCGATCGCTGCCGTATTCCAACTGATAATCCCGACCTATGGTCTCAGATGGCAACTTACCTCGCTTCCTGATCGGCACAAACCCCAACCCCAACTCGTAGGCCAGCGGCGTGCCGACGATGAAGCCGCGCGACTCGATGCCCACCAGCTTATCGATTTTGACCTCCCTGTAACGTGCGGCCAGTTTACCGGTCATGGCGCGCAGCCCGACAGGATCTTTAAGCAAGGTGGTAATGTCGCGGAACATGATGCCCTGATGAGGATAATGCGGAACGGTGCGGATAAGTGATTTTATAGGCATGGTAAAGACAGTTGGAAGTTGGAAGTGGTGAGTGGTGAGTGGTGAGTGGTGAGCGCTTTTCAACTAGCCACTTCCTACTCTCCACTCCCCGTAGTTTTCAGCATACGACCGGCCACGGCGGAGAGTTTGTCCAGCATGACGGTATCGCGCGCCTCGGGCGAAGTCAAAATCGCATACTGCAGGGCACTGCGACACGCACAACCGCACGCCTTGTCATCGGACTGCACGGCGGCCGCCACGCCCTTGACCAGCGCGCGCGCCTTGTCGGCGTTAGCCAGCAGCACCTTGACGATGGCGTCCACCGTCACGTTATCGTGTTCCGGGTGCCAGCAGTCGAAATCCGTCACCATCGCCACCGTGGCATAGCAAATCTCTGCCTCGCGCGCCAGCTTAGCCTCGGGCATATTAGTCATGCCGATCACATCACACTGCCATGAGCGATATAACTCAGACTCGGCGAGGCTGGAAAACTGCATCCCCTCCATCACCAGATAGGTGCCGCCACGCACAACAGGAATATCCAGCGAGGCTGCGGCCTCAAACAAATGATCGCCCAGCCGGTTACAGACAGGATGTGCCATCGACACATGCGCGACCAACCCGGTACCAAAAAAACTCTTCTCGCGGGCGAAGGTGCGATCAATAAATTGGTCGACGATGACGAAGGTGCCCGGCGGCAGGTGTTCGCGCAAAGAGCCCACCGCACTCACCGAGATGATATCAGTCACCCCCAACCGCTTCATCGCATCGATATTGGCTCGAAAATTGATATCAGACGGCGAAATCCGGTGTCCTCGCCCGTGGCGCGGTAAAAACGCAATGGTTACACCTGCCAGTTCGGCCAGCAAAATCTCGTCCGAGGGTTCGCCAAAAGTCGACGCTGCCCGCACCCAACGGGAATTTTCCAGTCCCTCGATATGATAAACACCGCTACCGCCAATAATGCCCAACATTTAGTGACCCACCATGGATTTATAGATGAAATTTTGCAGCAACATTAAATCCACGCTGACAGTTTGCAAAAACTGCATACCGTGCATCACAAAATGCTCGCCAGTCTGGCCGTCCGTTTCGGCATGCACGTTACGTATCACCGAGGACACCAGAAACACCTGATTTTCGCCCTCAACCTTCATGCGCAACCCGACCATCACCTCATCGCCGACCTTGCCGAACGCTTTCGCGGCATGAATACGCGCGCCGGAAATACTCATATCTTCCACGATCGCAGGGACTTTTTGCCCGGTTTCCTTGAGTTCGATAGAACACACCAGTTTGATTTTGATACGCACCGCGCCGCGCATATTGGTCGTCTTGACCTGCGCCGGATAAGTGAGATGCAAATAGGGATAGGGACTTAAATTAACACTGATCACATTGCTGTTGAACTCGTAGGTCTTGGTGCCGGAAAACCCCCGCACCAGAAAACTCTGGCCTTCCTTGATAAAAGTGAGCTTATCTTCTTGTTTAGGATGGGAGACCAGCACACTACGCTTATTCATAAAACCGATCAGCTTCACATAAGCGCGTTGTTTGTCGGAGGAAAAGTCCTGCAATTGCACCGCATCCCCGATATTCAACTTGAGCGAAAGCAAATCGTTGATCTGTTCTACCGGCGGCGACTTGCCTTGTACAGGCTCCGCCCGGACTACTTTTCGCTCAGCCAACTCTCCGCGCCCTTCACGAAACAGACCGTTATCCGACAGCCCGTCGAGCTGGCGCTGCGACTCGACCAACGCGCCCTCTCCGAGCAACAGGCGTCCAAACTTATCGTATACCGACCATACGAGTGGTTTGCCGATTTGAATATCGCTCAATTTAACTGGCTGCAATGAATCGTCCATACTATCCTCCGGCACCTCGCTCGATGAGCTGAATGAAGCGAAAAATAAATAAAATTTACTTTATATTCAACATGCTAACTAACATTCTGCACCCGCGCCGCCAAAGCGCACATCAATTCATAGCTGATGGTGCCCGCCGCACTAGCCACCTGCTCTATCGGCATGCCCGCGCCCCACAAGGTCACCACACTGCCGGCGCGCGCCTGCGGCAACGCGGTCAGATCCACATACAACATATCCATAGAAACCCGGCCCAGCAACTGCGACGGGTATCCGTCCACCAGCACGGGCGTACCGGTCGGCGCATGGCGCGGATAACCGTCGGCATAACCACAGGCGACGATACCGATGCGCATGGCGCGATCGGCACGAAACAACCCGCCGTAACCGATCTCATCGCCCGCCTGCAAATCCTGAGTCGAGATGATACGACTCTTTAAGGTCATCGCGGGTTTAAGGCCCAGTTGCTGCGCGGTGGTATCCGCAAACGGTGAGGCACCGTACAGCATGATACCGGGTCGCACCCAGTCGTAATGGCTCGCAGGATAACGCAGCAGCGCCGCCGAGTTGGCAATACTGCGCGCTACGCGATAACCCGCTGCCACCTCATTGAATATCGGCAGTTGCGCAGCCACGCCGCGCACCTCATCGGCATTGGAAAAATGGCTCATCAGCGTGATTTCGCGCACCGCCTGATGGCGACGCAAGGACTCCATCGCAACGCCCACCTCGCCCGGTGCAAAGCCTAAACGATGCATACCGCTGTTGACCTTGAGCCAGACATCCAGCGCAGCTCGCTTAGGATAGGCGTCCAGCAACTCGATCTGCCAGGTGCTGTGGATGGCGCAGGTCAGATCATATTCGGCAACCAGTTCCAGATCTTCCGCCGTGAAAAAGCCTTCCAGCAGCAAGATGGTCTGGCGAAAACCCGCTTCACGCAAGCGCACCGCATCGGCGATATCGAGCAAGGCAAAGCCCTCCGCGCCGCTTAAGGCTTCGGCCACGCGCAACAAGCCGTGTCCATAACCATTCGCCTTGATCACCGCCATGATGCGCGCAGAACTGGCACGTCTTGCGACATGCAAATTGTTCTCCAGCGCATTTTGATCGATGTAAGCTTGTATGGGACGCGGCATGAATCTGAATTCTTGGGTTATTGAAGTACGTAATGATAGCAGGGGCAATGCTTTCGTGATATAAAACGCCCTCATTAAAAACACCAACGTTGAATGAAACTCGGCTTCTACATCATACTCGCTGCGCAGTTCACCTCCGCGCTCGCCGACAATGCGTTGCTGTTCGCCGCTATTGCTCTGCTGAAGGACTTAAACTCGCCCGCCTGGCACACACCTGTGTTGCAGGAAGCGTTTATATTTTCCTATATCGTGTTAGCCCCGTTTGTTGGCGCCTTCGCCGATTCGCTGCCCAAAGGGCGCGTCATGTTTGTCAGCAACAACATCAAGATTTTAGGCTGTGTCGCCATGCTGTTCGGCGTCAATCCCCTGCTCGCCTACGGACTGGTAGGCTTAGGGGCTGCGGCCTATTCACCCGCCAAATACGGCATCCTGACCGAGTATCTGCCCCCGGACAAACTGGTGCTGGCAAACAGCTGGATGGAAGGATTGACGGTTGCCGCGATCGTACTGGGCGCGGTGGTCGGCGGCGTGCTGATCAGCCCCAAGATCGGCGGCGCCATGCTGCTATGGTGGGATGTCCCGTTCTTAGAAACCGGCATCGACACCTCGGCGGAACTGGCCATCGCCATCATCGTCATCGTCTACAGTCTGGCTGCGCTGTTCAATCTGTATATCCCGCGCGTGGCGCTGGACCACAAACCGCTCAGCCACAGCCCGACCTTTTTGCTCTCCGAATTCTGGCATAACCAGAAATTGCTGTGGAAAGACCCTTTGGGTCAGGTATCGCTGGGAGTGACCACGCTGTTCTGGGGTACCGGTGCGACATTGCGGCTGATCGTGCTGGGCTGGGCGGCCGTCGCGCTGCATTACGACATGGCACATGCAGCCATGCTGACCGCCTGGGTCGCAGTGGGCATCGCGATCGGTTCGATACTGGCAGCCCGCTTCGTTAAACTGGAGCACTCTGTCCGGGTATTACCCATCGGCATCGCAATGGGACTGGTGGTGCTGATCATGATCCCGGTCACCAACAGCACGCTGGCCATCTGGCTGCTGGTCGTGATCGGCGCGATGGGCGGCTACTTCGTGGTGCCGATGAATGCGCTTTTACAGCATCGCGGCCACTTGTTGATGGGCGCGGGCAGCTCGATCGCGGTGCAAAACTTCAATGAAAACCTGAGCATCTTCGCCATGCTGGGCCTGTATGCCGTGATGCAGAAACTGGACTTTAGCATCTACCTCATCATACTGGTGTTCGGCCTGATGCTCTCCGGCATCATGACCGCGCTGTATAAACGCCACGGCCACGACCAGGACAGCGGAAAAATCTAACCACCGGTTTTCATCCTTTAAATCGCCGTTAAATCCGCCTGTCTGGCGAAGCACGGCAGATTACACAGATGAACAACACATCAAAAAACAGCAACACACGAACAAGATGACGACACCTATCGATATTTCCGAACAAGACGGCGTGCGCTACCTGCACTTCGGCTCCACCTGGGTGCAAGGCGCGATGCGCATCAATCGCCCGTGGAATCTGGAACTTGAATACACCCGCGAAATGATGGCCTCGCTGCTGCTGCGCGACGAAGCGCGCTGGCCGCGCAAAATACTGCTGATCGGTTTGGGCTCCGCCTCGCTGACCAAATTTCTGTATCGCTATCGGCCACTGGCGCATCTGACCATCGTGGAAATCGAACCCGATGTGGTCGCTGCCGCCCGTCACTTTTTCAAACTGCCTGAAGATGACAAGCGCATCCACATGGTGGTGGGCGACGGTGCGGAATTCGTACTCTCGACCACTAAGAAGTTCGATTTAATCCTGGTCGACGGCTTCAACGAACACGCCCACCCCGGACAACTCAATTCGCTGCCTTTCTATCAGGCCTGCCGTAGCTGTTTAAACGACCAGGGCGTGATGGCGGTGAATCTGCTCGGACTATGCAAGGGCGTGCAGGGTGGTTTTGCACACATCCTCACCGCATTCGATGAACGTGCGCTGCTGTTCCCCTCCTGCAAAAGCGGCAACACCATCGGCTTTGCCACCGAGGGCGAACGCATAAACATCAATCTGGATGATTTGAGTGACAAGATTGCCACACTCAAAGAAGAAACCGGAATGAATCTTTCGACCACGCTGGACAGGCTGATCGAATCAGGTCTTTGCAAAGACAACACCTTGAGCATCTGACGGAAATCTCATCGTCTGAAACACGCAGGCGCAATTTGCATTATTATTCAGGCTCATCCTCGCGAGGAAATAATCATGTGGCGTATCGTCTTGTTGTGCGGCTTGCTGTCATTCACCCTATCGGCCAGAGCTGACAGTGAGAATTATAACCGCGTAGATTTTCAGGTGGAGGCGTCACGCGAAATCGCCAATGATCTGTTGACCGCGACCTTGAGTGCGGAAATTCAGGACAAACAACCCGCCCGCGTCGCGCAACAACTGAACAGCATACTGAACGATGCGCTACGTCTATCCGCTGCGTTTAGCGGCGTCAAGGTGAGCAGCGGCAATCAGCGCACTTATCCCGTCTATGGCAAAAACAATCAGATCAGCGACTGGCGCGGCCGGGGCGAAATACGTCTGGAAAGCCGCGACTTCAAGGCCGCCGGTGAGCTGATTATGCTGTTGCAAACATCGATGCAACTGGGCAGCGTGCAATTTTCCATCTCGACCGAGACGCGCAGCCAGACTGAAAATACGCTGATCACGGAAGCCATCAAAGCCTTCCAGTTGCGCAGCGAGGCGATACGCACGGCAACCGGGGCCAAATCCTACAAAACGGTGCATTTTTCCATCAATCAAAATGGTATGCCGCAGCATTTTCCGGTCGCTCTGATGCGCGCCGCAGCCGACAGCGCGATACCCGCTCCCGAATTTGCCGCAGGCGACTCGCGCCTAACCGTGCAGATCAACGGCACCATCGAACTGCAATAACTTTCAAAAACCCGGCGAGAATACGATGAATACCTTGATTTTATTAGCAGTGACGACGATCACCCTGATCTATGGGATCAGCCTGTACAACCATCTGGTCAACATCAAACATGCAGTCGCCAAGGCGTGGGCGAATATCGACGTACTGCTCAAGCAGCGCCACGACGAACTGCCCAAGCTGGTCGAGGTGTGCAAACAATACAAGGAGTTTGAGCAATCCACCCTGCAAAAGGTCATCGCCGCGCGTTCGCAGGTGCAGGCAGCGCGCGAAGATCAGGATATCGAAGCTTTAGGTCAGGCGGAGGGGCTGTTGCGTGCAGGACTGGGCGGACTGTTTGCTGTCGCGGAAGCATACCCTGAGCTCAAAGCCAATGAGCACTTCATGCAATTGCAAACGCGCATCACCGGTCTTGAAAACGGCATCGCGGATCGCCGCGAGTTGTATAACGAATCGGTCAATATCTACAATGTCGGCATCGAGCAATTCCCCGCCGTACTGATCGCCAATATGTTCCACTATGAAGCACGGCCCTTGCTTGAATTTTCCAGCAGCGAAAAAGCCGATGTAAACATCAAGTCGCTGTTCGGCTAAACTTCATGTTAGCTTCGCTGCGCCGCCGTTATGCGATACTGGTCACCTCCGGCGCACAACTGGTACTGCTATTTGTCGGCGTCCAACTCCATTCACGCACCGGTTGGCTGGCAAGCTTAGGACTGATGGCCGCAATCAGTCTTGCCGCCTGGCTATCCGCACTTAAACGGCTGCGCGCGGTGCGCGATACGCCCACCTCTAAAGTCGCCTCGGCAGCGCAAGGCTATGTGGAACTGAACGGGCGCGGCACGGCGTTTGGCGACACCCACTTGTACAGCAAACTCAAGTTGCGCCCATGCCTGTGGTATCGCTACGAAATCGAACGGCGCGATTCGGAGAAAGACTGGAAAACTGAAGACAAAGGCGAGAGCTACGATTCATTTTTATTGCGCGATGAGAGCGGCGTGTGCGTGATCGATCCTGAACAGGCGGAAATCGCCACCCGCCACAAGGATAGCTGGACTAAAGGCGATCATCGTTACACCGAATGGACGCTGAATCTGGATGACAGGCTGTATGTGATCGGTGAATTTCGCACTAAAAACTGCGCGCTCGAATTTAACAGCCGCGTTGAACTCAACGAATTGCTGTCCGAATGGAAAAAGGATAAGCCTGCGCTGCACCGTCGTTTTGATCTGGACAACGACGGCGAACTCAATGAAAAAGAATGGGCGCTGGCGCGTCAGGCCGCCAAACGTGTCGTGGCAAAAAGCCAGCGGGAAATGGCCGCCAATGCAGATATGCACATGGTAGGCAAACCACCCGATGGCAAACCCTATCTGATCAGCAATTTGGCACCTGAAAAATTATCGCAGCGCTATCTGCTGTGGAGCTGGGCACATCTGACGATGCTGTTAGGCGCGCTGGGTGGTCTGGTTTGGGTAATACAAACAACAGAGTTTTAGCGACACCGGGATCCGGCTTAAAGCCCGGATGCCACAAAAACAAGCAAAATCTAAAAAATATTTATTATTCAATAAGTTAACCAAACAATCTCAACAGCAGCCCACACAGTTATCCACAGATAGTGTGGGTAAACCTTTTAGCCCATCAAATCCTGCAAGCCTTCACAAAGCACCTCCCAGTCAGGCAAGGATTGCAGTGCCTCTGCCCCCGACAAGCCGATCAACGCCGCCACGTCGGCAGGCCAGACGCCCGCAAGATTGCTCAGACCGCACTCCTGGGCCTGCGCACGCCAGGCGGCCAGATGCACTAGCGCGGCCAGCGGTTCCTCACACGCTGCCGGATTAACAAGCCCCGCGATCGCGATGGCGAAAGTCTCGGGAAAATTCCAGCGCCGCGCCAGTTCCGCCCCGACTTCCGCATAGCAGTAGCCCAGTTGATCCTGTTCGAATTGGGCGCGACCGGGCGTCATCAAAGGCATAGCCTGCTCTATTTTTTGCATCGCCTGCGGCATGGTCATACACATCACCAGATGACCGATGGCGTGCATCAATCCGATCGTAAATGCCAGCTCCGGATTTAGCCCCGCCTGTTTCGCCCAATATCGCGAGGCCACCGCCGTGTGCAGGCTGTAGCGCCAGAAGCGCTTCAGGTCTATCCCTTCGGCATTTTTAAAGCAGTCCGTCAGGGCGATGCTGATGATCTGCGTGCGCAGATTGACAAAACCCAGCACATGCATCGCCTCAAACACCGTTGCAACCTGACGCGCAACCTTAAAATACGCCGAATTTGCCCGACGCAACAACTTTGCACTCAACACCGGATCGCTGACGATACGACTGACAATATAGTCGGCCGAGACCCCCTCATTGCTAAAACTTGCGATCAACTCCTGCACGACACGGTCTATCACCGGCAGGGATTTAGCTTCAAAAAACAAGGCATCGATATTTTTCTTATAGCCGTTCTCAGACATTTTTGGACTCCAGAGAGGCTTTAATCAGACGTTCAACCGCAACATAAGCCGAATGCAAGTTGCCTGCCAATTCCCGACCGCTACCCGGGGCACAACGCTCGGACGTCTCCATTTCATGACACAATTCACCCAACTGCATCGCGCCCACGGTACGCGCAGCCGATTTAAGCGCATGCGCCGAGCGGGCGAGCTGTTCGTCTGACATCGAACCGCTCAAAATTTCATCCATGCGCACACGGGAATTATCCAAGAATTTATCCAGCAAACGCCGGTGCATCTGGGGGTTGTCCCCCACGATCACGGTTAACGCTAGCTCATCCCAAACAGGAAGTGAGCACTGCATTATGTCGTCCTGCAAGGGCACGCCTGCCTCGCTGGCGGCGTGCTGTTCCGTCCGGTTTTCACGAGGCAGCCACTTTTTCAACATCGCCCCCAACTCATGCAAACGCAACGGTTTAGCCAAATAATCATCCATCCCGTACTCCCGGCAACGATCCGACTCGCCTTCCATGGCGTTGGCGGTCACTGCGATGATAGGCCGGCGCGCGCCGTTTTTTTCTTCCTGGCGGATCGCCGCCGTCAATTCAAAGCCATCCATATTCGGCATATGGCAATCGGTCAGCAACAGCGCATACCGGCCGCTGCGCCACATCTGTAGCGCCACCTGACCATCCTCTGCCACTTCGGCGGTATAACCCAACAGACGCAACTGCTCCTGCATCACTTCGCGATTAATCTCGTTATCCTCGGCCAGCAGAATCAAACTGTGCATCGCCAGCGCCATCTCGACAGTGGGCGCAGAAATTCTGGGCTGCTCACGCCGTTCGAGGGAAGAGAGGCTGTCGCCCGCTTTTAACCTGCCGCAGGCGATAGCGACACCGCAGAGCAAATCATGCAAAAACAAGGGGCGCGCCTGTACCGTGATACCGCCATATGAGCTGCTGACACCTCGCCTCACCAGTTGGACAGTACGCAACGGATCTACCTGAACTGATATCCCTGCCTCCTCATCCACACCCAGCAACAACACGGTATCCAAGGGCAACGATTGCAAACGAGCGCGAGCGGCTGAACGATCAGACACCAGACTGACGAGGGCGCCGGCCGATTCCAGATAGATTTGCAACAGCGTTGCGGTTGATAGCTCTGCGGTCACGACCAGCACGGTCACGCCCTGCAGATCGGGTTCAGCCGGCAAAACCTGCCCGGGCGGTGCCGCTTGTAGCGGCAGTTCGACGATAAATTCAGAACCGATACCCGGCGTACTCTCCACCTGTATCTGCCCGTGCATCATTTCGACCAGACGATGAGTTATCGACAAGCCCAACCCGGTACCGCCGAATTTGCGCGCGGTGGTTTCATCCGCCTGAGTAAAAGGCTGAAACAGGCGGGTCAGCACCTCCTCACTCATCCCGATTCCGTTGTCGATGATGCGAAATTGCACACAATTCACGCCATCGGCACGCACCACAGGATGCACATGCAGCATGGCATGCCCCACTCCCTGACTGATAAATTTCAACGCATTGCCCAGCAGATTAAACAGGATTTGTCGCAAACGGGTTCCGTCCGAATATATCCAGACCGGCAAGGCGGGATCGACAAACAAACTCAGCTGCACATCGCGCCCGCTGGCCACATTGATCATCAGCTGAGCCACGCTCTCGACCACTTCACGTAAATGAATGGGGATGCGCTCCATATCCAGTTTGCCGGCCTCGATCTTGGAGTAATCCAGAATATCGTTGAGAATATGCAGCAGCCCTAACGACGAATCGTGAATGGTGCGTACGATGCGCTTTTGCGCCGTATCCAGTTCGGTTTGCAGCAGCACATCGACCATGCCGATCACGCCATTCATCGGCGTGCGTATTTCGTGGCTCATATTGGCCAGAAATTCCGACTTGGCACGACTACCGGCCAGCGCCGCATCTTCGATGCGTTTACGCGCCGTGATATCTCCCGAAGTACCGATCAAGCGCACAGGCTTACCGTCGTCAGTGCGGCCGATGACGATGCCGCGCGTGTGCAGCCAGATATATTCGCCGTTTTCACAGCGCACCTGCTGGTCGACCGAGTAGGTGTCAGTTTTATTATCTAAAACGTCCTGAAAGGCCGCCTGCGTCACAATCAGACTCTCGGGTGAGAGCCGGCTCTGCAAGTCATTGAGTTGTTTATCGCCCTCATACGCTGCCGCCGAAAAACCCAGCATTTCCTTCATGCGCAGTGAAACGGTATTCAGTCCGGTGGCAAAATCGTAGTCCCACACCCCGTCGCCTGAACCTTCTACCGCGAATCGCCAAAGCTGCTGACTCTCCAGCAATTTATTGGTCTGTTGCAGAACCAGCCCTTCCAGATTTTCCCGGTAACGCTCCAATTCAGCTTCATTTTCCTTGCGTGCGGTGATATCGGCGCGGATCTCGACATACTGCTGAGGTTTGCCATCGCCGCCCATGTCCGGCACGATGGTGGTATTCACCCAGAACAGCCTGCCGTCTTTAGCCCGGTTGCATACATCCCCGGTCCAGACCTGACCACTGAACACGGTGCGATACATCTCCTTGAAAAAGCCGCGCGGATGATGGCCTGAATTGAGCATGATGTGATCCTGCCCCATCAACTCCTCGCGCGAGTAACCGCTAATCGCACAAAATTTGTCGTTGACATAGGTGATGCGTCCGGCGACATCGGTGGTTGCCACGATGGCGTGCTGATCCATGGCAAATTTTTGCAGCAAGAGTTCATGGGTCACGGCGCGCGACTGACGCTCGCTGTTGAGCAACACCCCTTCCTTGTGGCGTCGTTCGGTGATGTCGACAAACGTAGTAATGGCGCCCACCGTGCGACCATCCTGCACGATGCGATTGGCGCGATATTCAACGGGAATCGAAGTCCCGTCACGGCGCCAGAACACCTCATCGTCAACCCGCAGCGGCTGATTCACCTCCTGACGGACCAACATCTTGCAATCATGTTCAGAGTAAGGCTCACCATTCGGCCGGGTATGATGGATCAGCCTGTGCATAGGTTGCCCCAGCACTTCTTCAGCACGTTGATAACCTAACATCGTTAAAAATGCCCGATTGACGAAGGTGCAACAGCCTTGCCTGTCGACGCCAAACGCCCCTTCGACCATCGAATCCAACAGTTCCTGCATCCCTTTGGCCGCATTGAGCAACTGCGTCTGAACCTGCAAATACTGTTCGGTACGCTCTGCCACCTGTGCTTTCAAACCGGTTTTGTGCGCCTTGACCGCGCGCAACATCTGCTGGCGCTCGATCAAACGGCGTATCCTCACCATCAATTCCTCTTCGAGCACCGGTTTAACCAGGTAGTCGTTGATACCTATGCTATACAGGGCAATACGCTGAGCTGCGTTATCATTTGCAGTCAAGGCGATGATAGGCACGTCCCCCGGACCGTCAGCCAGACGGCGTATCCGCTTAGCGAGCATCAAGCCGTCCATGCCGCTGCCCAGATTGACATCGGTGAGCACCAGATCATAGTTATTCTTCGGAATTTCAAACAGCGCAGCTTCGGCATCGGAGCGCCAGTCCACACTAAAACCGCGCAGACGCAACTGGGCAAGCGTCACCTGCGCCTGTGCTGTCGAATCCTCCACATACAGAATATGGGCATTGATGGGACGTGATTGCTCAATCAGCCGGGAGAAGAAACTGAGCACCTGGTTAATTTCCTGTTTTAGGAAAATCTCCGTCACCTCAGCCCGCACGGCGGCAGCCTGCAGCGTTTCAGTATCCTCGTAAGTGAGCAGTGCAACGGGCACATGACGAAAATCATGCAAGGTGCGAATTTTCCGGATCAGTTCCAGGCCGTTTCCGTCCGGCAGGTTGTAAGAGACACCGATAAAATCGACATGTTGCTGAGCCAGCAATTCCAGTGCCGCGCGCCCGCTCTCACAAAAAACCACCTCAACACCGGGCTCAAACAGACTTTGAGTAAATATTGCCTGCGTCAGTTTCTCGTCGTCGACCAGCAGCAATTTCAATATTCGCATCACCTTTTCCCGGTTTCAACCCTCGTTTAAAACGTTCGCTCACTCAGTGCAACAGCGCCTTATTTAACCGCGCCATCCAGTTGCAGCAAAATGTTGGCCATGTGGTCACCGATCTCCAACCCCTCATCGTACAATCCTTTTGCTCGTGCGCCCGCCCCCTCCAGCATGCCGGCCAGCTCTTCTTCCTGCGAATGGGTGATTCCTATACTCAACATGGATCGATCGAAGTTTCTCTGCAATTCAAGAAATATCTGATTGTTTTTTTCCGCCTGACTGCGGTGTCGCCGGTCTATCCGTTGCAAAGCCGCGCGCGTGCTTTCCAGCAACAGTTTATTTGCCTTATGCTGCCTGACTACTTCGGCAATGCTCTCCAGTGAAACGACACGGGCATTCGCGCCTTCAGCCAGCCAGGCCAGATTATCTTTCATACGACCGTGACGTTCAGGATCATGACGCCCATCGCTTTTAACGATAATAGTGATGTGCTCATAGCTGCAGGATGTCCGCGTGCCAAACTCAAACAGACGTCCCTGACTGGACATATGCGTCAATACCGATTCTTCCAGAGGTGAACAAGCCCCCCCGGTTGAAATTGCAACCATGCCCTGCTGCCCGTGAATTTTCACACTCGCCTCCAGCCCGTAAGAGCTCATGGTATTGAGCACTTCACGGCACAGGCTTGCATAATCAGGGCAATTAAAACTAGCGCGCATAAACTGCAGTACGGCACCGATCTCCGCAGAACTGGACATGGCCGTCATCGCCGTGGAAAACGCATTGGACAGATCCGCCTTGAGACGACGGCGCTCTTCATAGCTGGCCAGTGCCACTCTGATCTTGGCGCGCAACTGCTCTGCCGATACCGGTTTAGTCAAATAATCATCACCACCGGCCTCGTATCCTGCCAGCCGATCGTCATCACTGACCATGCCGGAGAGAAAAATAATCGGCAAATCGCCGAGCGCATATTCATCACGCAGCGTACGGCAGACTTCATAGCCCGACATGCCGGGCATATCGATATCCAGCAGCACAAGTGCAGGCTGTTCGTTGAGGACCGCCTGCAAGGCTTCCGCGCCGTTGGTAACATGCTGCACCTTGTATTCGGCAGCCAAAACTTCTGCCGTCACGGCAGCAGCAAACTCGTCATCGTCAACGAGCAAGATGGCTGGTTGCTTATTCATGATATCCCCTCGAAAAATATAGCAATTACGCTTTAAACCTGCTGCGAACCAGCGTTGTCAGACCGCACTTTGGTTCGTATCAGTCCGCATTCTGAACGCGACCCGCTGATACTATAATCTATTCGCCTTACACTAACCTTACGCGGACACAAAAAAATTAACCATACAAAACAACGGGTTATATACAACCCGCACAAACAGACGACAAGCCATTGTATTGACGGATATTTTTATAGCACTTTGCGCAAAATTTCATTTTATCAATCCAAAAAAAAGACACCGAAGTGTCTTTTAATCGTCCCGCTTACTTGCGACGGGGTAACATGCGCTCCATCAATCCATCTTTGAGAACCAACTGATGTTTGAGTGCACCCAGCACATGCACAATCACCAGCAAAATCACGGCGGTGACCAGAACTTCGTGCACCTCATGCGCAACGACCCCGGTAAACTTCGCCGGCAGCAAAGCCGGATCTCCCGCCAGCAAGGCTTTGCTCACATCGCTGTTCAACACCTGCATCATACCGCTCACGGGCAGCAGGAATAGGCCCAGATACAGCATATGATGAATACCCTTGGCGACTTTATCCATCGGCGTATTTCCGATCGCAGGAGGCGTGCCGTCCTTGCTGCGGAAAAACAAACGGGCGACCGTCAACAGCAACACCGCACCGCCCACCAGCGAGTGCACCAGATAGCCCGCCAGCGTCGCCCCGCCTTCATGACGCGCATCATGCACAGCCTCACCTAAAAACCAGGCGGCGACCAGAAAAGCCAAAGTCAGCCAGTGTACCAATATCATGCGATTGCTGTAATGCTTCATAAATTTCCCCTTGTCAATTAGTTGCAAAGTTTATCCGATTAACCCGATTCAGAAAAGTTCCTTTGCGCAGGACGCGAAATTTACCTGAAACACAGCCGTCGCGCAGCACTTTTCTCTGAACTTTGCGCAAAGAAGACAATCCGATTGGCTATTCGTGCTTACGAAAAATACACGATCGCAGTATGCTCAACCTCTAACTCCCGCAGGGAATCGCCGCCATGACTTCAGCACCTCCAACCACACCCGCAACAGGATTGACTCACAATCAAGTCGAACGGCTTCTAAAGGAGCAAGGTTATAACGAAATCGAGCCTCCCCAACCGCGCCGCCTGTGGCAAATCGCCGCCGAGGTGTTGCGTGAGCCTATGTTCCTGCTGCTGATATCCGCAGGCGGCATATATTTACTGTTGGGCGATGTCGCTGATGCACTGATGCTGCTGTGTTTCGTCATACTGATCATCGCACTGACCGTATTCGAACAACAAAAAAGCGAAAAGGTACTGGAAGCCCTGCGCGATTTATCCAGCCCGCGCGCGCTGGTCAGACGCGATGGCAGACAGCAACGCATCGCCGGCCGTGAAGTGGTGCCGGGCGATCTGCTGCTGCTCACCGAGGGGGATCGCGTTGCGGCAGATGCCGTATTGCTCAGTTGCAACGATCTGATGGCCGACGAATCTATGCTGACCGGAGAATCAGTTGCGGTACGCAAACAGGCAGGGACTCGCGCGGCGCTGATCGCGGAACCCGGTGGAGACGATCAACCCTATGTCTATGCGGGAACGCTGCTGGTACAAGGAGCCGGCATCGCACAGGTCACGGCCACCGGACGAAATAGCGCTATCGGGCAAATCGGCAAATCGCTGGAACAAACCCAGTCAGGCAGCTCACCCTTGCGCCTCCAGACCGGGCAACTGGTGCGACGTCTGGCGATCATTGCCATCACGCTGTGCGCTGCACTGGTACTCATCTACGGTTACTCGCGGGGAAACTGGCTGGGTGCGCTGCTGGCCGGCATCAGCCTGGCAATGTCTACCCTGCCCGAAGAATTCCCGGTGATTCTGTCGGTATTCATGGCGCTGGGTGCCTGGCGCATCTCACAGCATGGCGTGCTCACGCGCAGAACGGATGCCATTGAAACACTGGGTGCAACCACCGTGCTGTGCACCGACAAAACCGGTACGCTCACCGAAAACCGCATGGTCATCAAAAAACTTTACAGCAACGGGCAGATGCTGGAGGTACACAGGCTCAACGAATTACCCGAACCCTGGCATGAACTGGTGGAGTTCGGCATTTTAGCCAGCGAGCGCGAGCCATTTGATCCTATGGAACGCGCCTTGCACGAACTGGGAAATCGCACCCTGAATGGCAGCCGGCATCTGCATACCGAATGGGAAATCATCCACGAATACAGCCTGTCTCCCGAGTTGCTGGCCATGTCTCATGTATGGCGGGGTACTGGGCAAGGCCCTCATCTGGTGGCCGCAAAAGGTGCACCCGAAGCGATTATCGATCTGTGCCACCTGTCCGAATCGCAGGCCGGCACACTCGGTCAGATATCCAACCAAATGGCCGATGAAGGACTCCGTGTGCTGGGGGTTGCCCGCGCAACGCTATTGCCGCACGAACCTGCGCACTGGCCGGAGCACCAGCATGACATAGAATTCTCCTTTGTCGGTCTGCTCGGCCTGCAAGATCCGCTGCGCCCCGATGTCAAAGACGCGATCGGACAGTGCCATGACGCAGGCATCCGGGTAGTGATGATCACGGGCGACCATGCCCGCACTGCACAGGCTATTGCCCGCGAACTGGGATTACCTGCGGAGCACGTCATCACAGGCGGGGAACTGAATGAATTGTCGGAGGAGGCATTGCGCGCTCGACTGCACGAGGTTCAGGTATTTGCCCGCATCGTTCCCCGGCAGAAACTGCGTCTGGTGGAAGCCTTCAAAAACAACGGTGAAATTGTTGCGATGACGGGCGATGGCGTCAACGATGCCCCGGCGCTCAAAGCAGCGCATATCGGCGTAGCAATGGGACAACGCGGTACTGATGTCGCCCGTGAATCAGCCGGACTGGTGTTGCTGCACGACGACTTCACTTCGCTGGTCACCACCGTGCGACTGGGACGGCGCATCTACGACAATCTGCGCCGCGCCATGAGCTATACCCTGGCCGTGCATCTGCCCATTGTCGGCATGGCGATGCTGCCGGTGCTGCTGGGTCAGCCGCTTTTGCTATTACCCGCCCACATCATGTTTCTCGAACTCATCATCGGGCCGGCCTGCTCGATTTTTTTTGAAGCGGAGGCGGAAGAAAAGAACATCATGCAACGACCTCCCAGAGCGGCTCAAGAAGCACTCTTCAGCGGCAAGCGACTGGCAATCAGTCTATTGCAAGGCGTAGCCACCCTGACTGTGGTGATCGCAGTCTATGCCGGAGCACATCTTCTGAGACAGGATGAAAACACCGTGCGCGCCATCGTATTTTCAGCCATGGTCGGGGGCAACATCGCCCTGGTATTGGGTAATCGTGGAACACGAGAAGCCGGCGCTCCCGCTAACCCCGCGCTACGCTGGATTTTGCTGGGCAGTATCAGCGGACTAGCCTTGGTGCTGAGCGTACCGCTGATGCGTGAATTATTTCATTTTTCCGGGAATGCAGCGGTCAGTCTGGCCGCAGGCAGTCTGGCCGCGTTCGCCATTTGGCTGGCCAGCCTATTTATTAAACGGATCATTGTCAGATAAGCCGGGCGCAACGGAACGCGGGCGCTTGCGTTGCATGACATTTGCTCGTGGCAGAATTGCATTCAGCGCTCACCTGCCCACCTCCTGCTCGTGCAAAAAACTATAAAGTAAAGGCCTGACCCCTTCTGGACCCATGCAAAAAGTCCGTCAGGCTGCTAGAATCCACCCTTTGCAACCGACCCATCTTGAGGAATTCGAATATGTCCATGTCCGACCGCGACGGTTTTATCTGGCACGACGGTAAACTCGTGCCCTGGCGCGATGCCACCACCCATGTGCTGACCCACACCCTGCACTATGGCATGGGCGTATTTGAAGGCGTGCGCGCTTACAAGGCGGCCAACGGCACGGCGATTTTCAGACTGCGTGAGCACACCGAACGACTTTTTAATTCGGCCAAGATCTTCCAGATGAGAATGCCGTTTGATCCGGAAACCATCATGGAAGCGCATCGCGAAGTCGTGCGCGCCAACAAGCTCGAATCCTGCTACATCCGTCCGATCTGCTTCTACGGTTCAGAAGCGATGGGCATCGCCGCCAAGACCCTCTCCACCCACGTGGCCATCGCCGCCTGGCCTTGGGGCGCTTATCTGGGCGACGAAGGCATGCAAAGAGGCATCCGCGTCAAGACTTCCAGCTTTACCCGTCACCATGTCAATGTGAACATGTGCCGCGCCAAGTCGGTCACCACTTACGCCAATTCGATTCTGGCTCATCAGGAAGTCGCTAACGACAACTACGATGAAGCGCTGCTGCTGGATGTAGACGGTTACGTGGCCGAAGGCGCCGGTGAAAACATCTTCATCGTCAAGAAGGGCAAACTGTACACGCCGGACCTGACCTCCTGTCTGGAAGGGATTACCCGCGACTCCGTGATCACGCTAGCCAAGGAAATGGGCATCGAAGTGATCGAGAAGCGCATCACCCGCGATGAAATCTACTGTGCAGAAGAAGCATTCTTCACCGGCACGGCGGCTGAAGTGACACCGATCCGCGAACTTGATCAACGCCAGATCGGCGCAGGTTCACGCGGCCCGATTACCACCCTTCTGCAACAGGCCTTCTTCGACTGCGTGGCAGGAAAACATCCAAACCATACCGACTGGCTCGACTACGTATAAGGAGATGCACCGTGAATCAAATCGCCCGTAAACACGTTGAAATCACGGCGCACGACCTGCCGCTGACCTGCCCGCAGCCGTCCTCCACGCTGTGGAATTCTCATCCTAAAGTCGCTTTGCGATTGGATGAGCACGGTGTGGCGCATTGTCCGTATTGCAGCACCGAGTATCAGTTCAAGGGCGAGATGCCCAAGGGCCATCACTAGTCCGTTACGGTCAGGTTAATCAGCATGCAAAAAATTCTAGTCATCGGCCCCAGCTGGGTGGGCGACTGCATGCTGATGCAACCGATGCTGATGCGCCTCAAGCAGCGCCATATCGATTGCCAGATCGACGTGTTAGCCCCCGCCTGGACGGCAGGTCTGCTCAATGCCTTACCCGAAGTCCATCAGGCCATCGTCAATCCCTTCCCGCACGGCGCACTCAACATTCGTGGACGCTATGAACTAGGCTTGCAACTGCGCGAGGCTAAATACGACAAGGCGATCGTATTACCCAATTCATGGAAGTCGGCACTGGTGCCGTTCTTCGCTCAAATCCCGTCCCGCACCGGATTTATCGGTGAGGTACGTTACGGCCTGCTGAACGACGCTCGCAAATTGGACAAGACCGCTCTGCCGCTGATGGTGGAGCGCTTCGCGCAACTGGCCGAAGCGCCGCTGGGTAAAATCCCTCGCCCGCTGGCCAATCCTAAACTCTCGGTGAACGCGGCCCAACGCAATGCGACCCTGCAAAAACTAAATTTAACGCTCAAGCAACCGGTCGTCGTTTTTTGCCCGGGCGCCGAATACGGCCCGGCCAAGCGCTGGCCGATCGCTTATTTTGCCGAAACTGCACAACGCCTGCACCAGCAGGGTTTTGCCGTCTGGCTGATCGGTTCGAACAAAGACCGGGAAGTGGCGGAAAACATCGTCGCCCTGGGCAATCCGGCGGCGCGCAACCTGTGCGGATTAACCGATCTGAATGACGCCATCGCCCTGCTCTCCTGCGCACAACTGGTTATCAGCAACGATTCCGGTTTGATGCACTTGGCCGCCGCGCTCGACCGCCCGATGCTGGCGCTGTTCGGTTCCAGCAGCCCGCAGTTCACCCCGCCCTTATCGGCGCAGGCACAGGTCGTTCAACTGAATATCAAGTGCAGCCCGTGCTTTAAGCGCGAGTGCCCGCTGGGACATTTCAACTGCATGAATCACCTCACCCCAGATCTGGTCTGGAAAAAAATCCAGACGCTTGTCTTGTGACATGAACGCTTACTGTAGGGTTAACCTAGCGGATTAAGTGGCCTCGACCATGGCCGATAGCCGAAAACATGCTGTTGCGCGCACCTCTTCAATGTCGGGTTAGGCTCTAGTCAGCCAAATAGCAGGATTCCTACTACCATGAAATACCGCCAAGATAACGATTCGATGTTCCTCCGCGCGAAAATAAACGCTGTACGGAAAACGACGCGCAACGACGCGCCGAATGTCTTCTCGAACAACAGCAAACTGGAGCGGATGTTCAGATGCCAGTAATAAACAACGATCGATCTCGGCCATGAATTCAAGAGCAAGGCCAAATCGTTTGCTCTCATACCATGCACTCGCTTCGATGAACTCTGCACTGGCGGCACGATGAAAAACAATGGGTAGGCTCATTGCCCGATTCTGGCTAGAGCAGCCGCTTTTACTTCGCTCCACGGTATCACATCATCAGGGTTTGCCAGATGGTTTGCGAGGCGGCGGTCGAGTTCAATTTTCTGAGCTTCTGTCAACGATGGCGCGGCGTTACGATTAACGATACCGTCCCAGATGGCCTCAACCAGCTCAATTTGCTCGTCAAGGTCGAGCACACTTGCTTGTTGTAAAAGTTGTGTATTCATGGGTGTAGTCCTGTTCAGTTATTACGAGTGGCAATTCTAGCGCGCCTTGCGGAATTTTGCCTAATGAGACCCCGTGTGCTTAACCGGGCTCGTCCAACAAACGGTTCAGGTCGTGGTTCGCTTCGCGATCACGACATAACCTTAATCGTTGAACGGATCATGGCTGATGAACCGAGAAACGCGACCACCATTCTGAAAACGCAGCGTCTGAAATGATGTAGAAGATAAGTGCTTTGGTGTCCCATGTGGATTTGACATAGAGATAGTCTTTCACTCGAAACATGATAGCCGTTATTGTAAGTGTTCCCCGGTTTGGAACTTTATCGAAAACTTCCCCAGTGCGTTTGTTGATCGAAAGTCGCAGCCCTGCCTTTTCACACACATACTCTGAAGGAGTAAATATTTTTGAGGAAACTGCGCTGCCATCAATCAAATAGTCGATATGCAACGACTTTTCGACATCAAAATAAACAGACATCTCACGCAACTTCACAGTGTTGTCATTAAGTCGGACTTGTGAATGAGGAAACATGAATGCCCATACACCTGGCGGTGCAGCCCCTAGAGCAGTTGGCTTTGCCTCAGCATATCTACCGGTAACCTCTGAGCAATCATTCGACATGACCGGCTGGCTAGGCCAGTCACTGGGGTATTGCTGAATTGAGCTTGAGCTACATGAGCACAATGTAAGAATACTAATAGCGATAGCAAGATGGCGCATAGTAGTTCTAACGTGGAGATGGCCGGAGCTGCGCGGCTTCATCGCGCAGCGTCCAGCGACCGAAGGGAGCGAGTTCGATCGCAGGGTTAGCGATCACAGCGCTTGAAGATTGCATACTGATTACCGTTCCAGCGCCATACAGGAAAGCAAAAGCCAGGGCCTCCGATTTCGATGTCGGGAAAGCCCATGTTTTTTGTGGTGAGCAACTTATAGCCACCGGCGGGAAAGCCAAGATTAACTTTCCAATGCCCTTTGCTACTTTTAATGAGCAAAGACAGTTCGGCTCCCGCCGCGCCACCTTGACACGATCCCGGAACAGTTACGAATATTTCCGGCTGCCCGTCGGAGTTAAGGTCGACGGCTTCAAGTTCAGGGAGAACGATTTCCCCGCAGGCGTTGAAAAGCTTTCCGGCACGCTCAGTTAGGCCGACTGATTTGTAAATTACTCGGGTGTCCGCTGGCGAAACCGTCGATAAGGATGCGCCGATAGCAAACAAACCGGACGCGCCGAAGACTTCACCAATTGTTGTGACGAGAGCAAAGCGGAGCATTTGATAAGCGTGCATGAGTGGAGGATTGATGAGCGCTAACGTTCAAGGTCGGGGGCCTGGCGCGGCTTTATGCGCCAGGTCCCCTGCACCGCCGGGTTGGGCCTCACTCTTCGGGCAGCAACTGTGGGTTCCACACGACCTCCCAGAGATGATGATCGGGGTCTTGAAAGTAGCCAGCGTAACCACCCCAAAAAGTATTCTGCGCCGGCTTAACGATAACGGCACCTGCGCTTTTTGCCTGCACCATAACGATGTCGACTTCGGCTATGGACGACACGTTGTGACCGATAGAAAGTTCGGTGGAGCTTGGAATACCTATCGATATTCCTGCATCGTGTGCGAGACTCTTGCGCGGCCAAATTGCGAGCTTCAAGCCCGGCTGCAAATCGAAGAAGGCAACGGCCCCATACTCAAATTCTTTGCCAATGATTCCTTGCGTTGGTAGTCCGAGACCGTCATGGTAGAAAGATACCGCCCGCTCCAGGTCGTCAACGCAGAGGGTAATAACTGTGATGCGCGGTTTCATGGAATAGCTCTTCTGCTCAGTGAGGGCATGATGGCGCGGTTAAGTGAGGCCCAACGTGGAGGTCACCGGCGCTGCGCGGCTTTATCGCGCAGCGTCGGGTTCGGCCTCAATTTGCACCCTTTGCTGGGCTTGAAGGACTTGGCGGCGCGCTCGCTGGGCCGCTTGCTGGTATGGCGGCTGAAACGCCCGAACTGGGTTCTTGCCGCTTCAGGGTGAGTGTCTTCAGTTCTGTCGTGGCAATGAAAGATGTGGACTTACCGACCGGGTCGAAGAATACGTAGCGGTCATTCGCCTTACCAACATACCGGGGACGCTCACTTGCCCTTGCTGTTGCCGCGACAGGAAGGCTCGGTAGATCAGCCACGGAATAGGAGAACTTCTTTCCCTCCAATACGTCATTTGCTTCGAGCACCCCTCGGCCGTACGCGAACGGGACAAGGGCGGCAATAAGAAAGACGACAATTGATCTTGCCCCGTCAGACTTGAATTCACTGCGGAGAAGGTCTGTCGATTTGAGTGGAAGATATACCGCAATGGCAAAGAGAACAGGCAAAGTACGCCATTTTTCAACTGGCCCCGTGAGAAACAGGAGTGTGACAGCCAAGAGATATGTTGTGACAAGAATAGGTGCAAGCCTGCGAAGCAGCTTGCCTACTGTGGTGTTGGCACCGCCGCCTGGAGGTAGATGCAGGGTTGGAGCAAGGGCTTCTCCAAGGACCGCACCTATAGCGAAAAAGGCGAATGCGGAAGCAATCGGATAAATGGCGGATTTGACAATTTCTGAGATGCCAATGTACTCGAGAATATTTACTTCGAACGCACCCCAATAGCCCCACAGATACAGTGAGGAAACCACAATTGCGTATGGCCCCAGCCAATACTTGGCTGACAGGGAGGTGCTTGTGGACTCAGGCGTGGGCGGCGACGGCATGGGGAATTGAGGCCGAACGTGAAGGTAAGGCGCTGCGCTTTAGCGCAGTCCCAGCCCGAAGGGCGAACTTGACCGCAGGGTTAGGGGTGCCCATTAATAACTTGGAGCCGAACATTTTTTGACGTGGCTTCATGAATAAACTCTTCGGTCTTGATCTTAAAGTCAGAAATATATTGGTCAGAAAAATCGACTGGGTGACTTATTACTCGCGTAATTGTCATTATGAAGCCTTTTTCAGGAGTGTAAGAAAGTTCCAAATATTCCTCAAAGGGCTCACGCAAGAGACCGGATTTTCCACTACCTAGCTCAAATGCAACGTAATCTGGATTTTTGTTTTCCGGTTGTGCGACTTCTCTCATTCCTTTGTTGGAGAGATACAGCTTGAAGTTAGCAAATACATTGTGAAGTTCTTCTTGAGATAACACCTCCACTGGCTCGACACGGAATGCGTGCGAGTACATGTTGGTGCAGCCAGCCACCAATAGTGTAAGTACGATAAGTGCAAAGCGTAGTGTTTTCACTGGTACCCCTAACGTGGAGCTAACCGGCGCGCACCACTTTTGCGCGCGTCCGAGTTGAGCGCCGGGTTAGACTGGACGAAGGTTCTACAAGCCGCCCCGACACAAACTTGTGAAGTACGCTGGCGATTAGCGTTTGATATGGCATGCCTTCTTCAAGTGCGCGCGCTTGAATATCCATCAAGTCTGGCGTGGACAGGCGAATGTTGATCCTCTTTTCCTTGAGAAAAGTAGCTGTGGCAGCAGCCTTGAATTTTGCCAATTCAGTCTTTGAAGGAGAGGTGGACTTGAGTTCACCATTTTCATAGGCATTCAAAATATCTTTCTCAAATGCATCAAGTTTTTTCATCAGGGTTGCTCCTCAGCAAATAATCTCTGGTAGCCTTTCTGCTAGGAATCACTGTCTTCAAAAAATAGTGATCCGGCTCTTCAACATAAGGCACCAAGTAAACATAGCCATCAAATGCCACGACAAGAACGGATTGGTTTGGGTATTTCTCCGTGTTCGGGTGGCGCAATTCATCCAGCAGGCCATCCGCCTCAATAGCAAGTGAAATTATCTCGAACGAAATATCACGCTCAACTTTCAGCGTCTCGTTTTTAACTGGATTCCAGCGAAATGGTTTCATGCGGCTAGTTTATCTTGATGTGTGCCTATTGTCACCTTTTGAAGCAAGTGTGTCTAACGCGAAGCTCAGGTGCCGCTTTCGGCGGTCGCCTGAAGCGACTTGCTGTGCGTTTCTATCTGTTTAGCCATTACATCTTTGATTGATTGCTTCTTTCCCCAACGCCCAAGACCTGACTCGAATGTTTCCGCGTCCCGCTCATGTTTAAGTAGCCAGCCCGCAAATCTCTGACCTCGGTCCGAAAGAAAAAGTCGTTTACCCGTATTCGTAAACGTGACCAGTCCTGTGCCGTTTAGGTTTGAAAGAAACTTTTGAGGAGAAAATAGACCCACAGACATCCCACGGCCACGAAGGATGATTTCGTACCTATGCGTAAACCCCATTTCATCCAAATCTGGCAAAATCAACTCGTTGCCGTTCTTTGCCATGAATATTAAATGCTGCTTTGTCTCTTCAGGCAATAGCGTGTCCATCACTTTGAAAACAGCATCTTCGTCTAGTGGGTTTAATCTAGCCGCTTCCACGGCGTGCGCTGTTTCTGTTGGAAGGCCAGCAAGAGCCTGGGCGTATTCGCCAGGCGCAACACTCCCATACTCAGAAGGCGCGTAGAAGTTAGCCGGCTTAAACCAGAGGAATGCAAAGAAGACTCCCGTTACGACTATGGCGTAACCGACAAAGAATGTGAGCAAGGCAACCTGCGGGTTTCCGCTGGTCTGCGTGACCGCGTAACCCGCAGCACCTTCGGCGATCGTCATAAAGAACGCAATCAGCCAAAGAGGGGAATTCTTAAAGTTATTCATGCAAGCTCGACTCCTTACGCACAACGTTTGAATTCAGCGGCGGAGAAAAAGCGAAGCTTTTTCGGAGTCCGCTGGAATGATGGGTTCGCCATCAAGGGGTAAATGCTCTAATGCAGTCACTTACTGAATGCGCTTTAGGTAGCGCCAGTACACTGGCTTGTTCTTCTTCTGATCAACCAGCATCATTATTAATGTGCCTTTCTCAATTACTTTTTGATCGAAAGCCCTAGTAATCCCAAGAAACGACGCACCCCAAGGCAAGGTTTCCTTTCCAGACAATGCTTCCGTTTGGATGATGCCTTTTACAGGAACGGAGTAGGTGAACGTCTTTGGTAGCGGTTTGAACAACTCGCGTAACTGAGCCGCTGTCATGTTTGCTGGCTTGGTAGACATGTAGGTCAATAGCGTTCCATCTGGCTCAAAGCAAAACCATTGATATCGACTAGGCCAGGGTTCAATTTCGTTCAACATCTTTTTGGCCTCATCGGAAAAATCGATTCGCTCCCAACAGCCCGTAATTTCCTTTGCACTCGTGACAGGTGTGTTTTGTGTCTGTGCGTAAGTGGCGTTTGAGAGAAAAGCCAACAACAGCAAGAAAAAAGTTTTCAAGGTGGTCTCCGGAGCAAAGGATCAAGAAGGCGAACGTGGAGGTCACCGGTGCTGCGCGGCTTTATCGCGCAGCGTCCGGTGGACCGCAGGGTTAGAGGGCGGCATCATCATCTACCGCAACCGTGGGGTCGAAGTGATAAAGCAGCAGGTATTCATCCCATCCTTCTTCACTGGAGCACATCGCCATTGACGCCTTACGCATATGACCGCCGACGTTGTCACGACCATACAAGTTACTCTGAATCATCATCCATAGATCGCCAGCATTCGGCGTGCCAAATGTGAAATTGAAATACTCCCCATTGTCATGACCGCTATCAAAAGCATGATGCTTCACAAGTGCAGAAATATTTGCGATAGCCTCAAATTTGGCGATGACCTCGGCCATGTCGATACCGGGCGACCGGGCTGGTTGTACTTGAACCGATAGCGCTCGCATGCTGCCCTCTAACGTAGAGGTGACCGGCGCTGCGCGGCTTTATCGCGCACCGTCCAGCGACTGAAAGGAGCGGGGTCGACCGCCGGGTTATGTTTCAGTTTCTTCCCCAGACGTTGGCCGTTTTGGCATCGTATATTCTGACCTTGCACATGAACTTGCTCCTGATGTCCTCGATATGTTGGCGGTCTTCGTCTGAATAGACGCCGATATAAACACTGACAAGTTTTGGAAAATCCTTTTTGCCATACTTCGCGGCTCTATTGATAGCCTCGATGATGTGTTCATCATATGGGCCAAAGTTAAAACCAAATGTGACCAAAGTACCGGTTATATCAGTCAAGCTGTCGTAGCAATGGGATAGGTAATGGTTGTGCATAATGTGCGCTAGCTTCTCGTCGCCGTTTCCAGCGGTAACGAAAATTGGATACTCGCCCTTATCCATTCGCCTGCCTATTTTTTCCAAAAGATAATTTCTCTGATCGTATTCCTCTTTGACAATGTCGATCCCCGCGTCAAAAAACGGGAGAGCGCCATGAAGGTAGAAAACATTTTGCTTCTTTTTGTATTTGCCCCATCTCAACTCTGACCATTGCTGATCTTCTGGTGGCGGAAGGTCCTCCGGATTCTCAAGCTCTCTCCCGAATCCATCGCTATGCTCAACGACGGCGTTGCGCATGAGAATCCAGTAAAGCAACAGATCATAGTTTGTTGAGAATATCTTCCCGTTCGAGTCCAAGAAAGTCTTTAGGAATTGAGAGCACGCTGCGCTCTCTTCTTCTGGAACGGTAAATACATGCTCTGGATGAAGTGACTGAACTGCATCAAGCAAGCTTTCCTTAAGTTTGGCGCTGGCTGAATCGACCTTCGCTTTCAGGTCAGGGTCTCCGCCAAGGGCTTCGATCAATGCAGAGAAATTGTCTAACTGCTGCATGATCACTTCGAAGTTCTTCGTTTCAATTACCTTGAGAATCGTCGATAGATCTTTGTCATTGAGATTTGAAATGAAATCGTGAAGTGCGTTGTAAGAAAAAATGGTTGGGTCATACGCCATGCTGAAGCCGTTGCCCAACAGAAGGTGGAAATCCCGGTCGTCGTTGCCTTCAATCGAGCGCAAGACATCGTCAAATGTTTCGAGTTTCATTTATTACCCCTTAAGAGCACCGAACATCCAGCGCTATCTGAAACATAACGTTAAATTGAGGGGCAGGCCGCTTCTGGCCTGTCCCTCTCGAATGTTAGGTTATGCGCGTAACCGAGAATTGAGGCTTGATATATACACCAACTCACGGCCTGGTGCATTGAACTCCGCTTCTGCGAGATTTATGTTCTCGCTGAATATGGAACATATCGACTCTGCCAATTCTTTACAATTTAGTTTTGCAGCATTTTCAAGAAGGCCTGCAGAAAAAATGACAATCGCGGACAAGCTTGATCGGCAGTGCTTTATGCCCTGAATGCGCATGTACTCTTCGTACTCGTTAAGAAGATGCCTAATCTCCTCCGTCATTTCATTTTGATTCCAGTCTTCCGCCGAAAGTTTGCGAATCCACGACCGTAATGAATTTCTCTTTAGGACAAATTCGTTCTCGGCACGCAACATAAGAAGATCGTCAAAAGGAACCACATCACTAGGAACAGGGAACTCGTGTATTACTGCCTGCATGACCGCGCCTCTTTTTAGAAATGGGGCTTCATTTACTAACGAGATTGGATCGATAATTGGCGTTGCAATTACACCTCTAGATTGCGTTTCCTCAATGGCTACGGCACGGGATAGAAATGCTTCCGTGTCTACATGATGATCCAACGAATTTGCCGCTGGCTTTCGACCAGTTCGCTCTCGCTCAAGATACTTCGCCATGTCAGAAGGGTGTTCATATTCGAATCGTTCACGCGCCTCCGATGCGTGCTTTAAACAAGCCTGCACATCGGAATGTTTCGAGTTAATGGGTATTTCCGGTTCATAAACGACGCCTACGCTTTGCAGATATTCATACGTGTCGGCTCTTAGTGCCTTAACGCTGCTATCCGTCCGAAGCATAGATTTGCAAAGCTCAAGATGAATCAGGCCGATTTTGTCATAAAGCAAAATTTCTCTTTTTAACCAATCCACCCCGCCCATATGCATCACGCCAGAAGAAACGCCGTGTAATTCAATTTGCTTCACTGTACTCTCCATAGCGCATAACGCCGCAAATAACCGGACGCGAAAAGCGCGTAGCGATTTTTGCGGTCCGAGTTAATTTGCATTGTTAGAGGCCATCACTTGTTGAAGTGTATTTCTGTCAGTGAACTCTCTGACAATCACCGCACCTACAGAGTGCGCAAGTGAGTAGCCATCCCAAAGTCTTTGGAAGGTGATATCTTGCTCTTTGTAGCGCTCATGTATTTCCGGAAATACTGATAAAAGTTGCCTTATCCTTTCCCAATCATCCAGCCCTGATACTTCGATAAACCTGTCTAGCCCTTTATTTAGGTTGTGACCAATAGCTTTTGCCTCACTTTGTGTAAGACCGTTTTTCAACGCAATGTATGACTTAAAGAATATTTCAAGTGCCATTCTGCAATTAAGGATTGCACGAGGATCTGGACGATGTTGGGAAAGTATTGATGTGGCAGCCCTTAGTTCTTGATCCGCTGACATGAGTAGCTGATAGCCAAACGCATCTAGACCTTGCGTTTTTCGTAGATCATCTATGCCCATTCCATAATCTAGACAGTCAGCCCAATAGATTGCGTACTCCCAAGCCCCCTTATGATCCGCCATCATCTCTTCCTTGATGCCATCTGGCATTTCATGAAGACAATCGAGGGCATTCAACTGAACCGTGCCATACATGATTGGGATTGATACAACCCAAAATTGGGAATCATAGGAATAAACGGCTTCATACTGGCTACCGACTTGGTGCACACCTGGTTTTGAATGGTCCTCAAACCATTTAAAAATCGTCTTGGCGACGTCAGAGGAAATATCTACTGCAGTATTGAACTCCACGGAATAACGACGAATTGCCTCCCACGGGCGATGACGTTGATCTATGCGCGCATCGCGAAACTCTTTGTTTAGGTTCGCAATCCAATCTTCAGACACCATTTCTGCTTCCTTTCCCCTGCAACGAAGGGTTAGAGATTACACCAGGGCTCACGACAGGGCCTTCTTGGTGTCAAAGATAAACGCGAGTTCATGTCCAGACTGCCAATCCTTCAGATCGTGGTGCTTCTCCGCGATATTCACAGCAATTTTCCCGATCTCGATCGCGGCGGCAGCGGATAGCCCAACAAGTGGGCCTCCAAATAGCCCAGCAACAAGCCCCGCTCCAGCGGACGCTTGAAGAGCTTTAGCGTCAAGCAGCAGCGACAGTGAGGATAGGGTGGTCTTCAGTCCGAACTTTCTCGTCACGCGCTCATACTCTTCAATGCGCTGTGAAAGATCGTCTTCTATGTAGGCGAATGAGCAGTCAGCGTAATTCTTGTGAATAAACAGCCTCAACCTGGCTAACTTCCGATGCGACTCAGTGTCTTTCCGCAGCTCGATGATTTGCCGCCATTCGGCTTGGCTAGGATCGACAAGGTTTAGCTTTGACAAGGTAATGCTAGGGTCGCATTGACTTCCACCGTCCTCGGTTGCCGAAGGAACGGCAACAGAGAATCGGTCGAAGCCCATGCCCTTCGCATAGCGGCGAAATGCCTCGCGAATCGGAGTTATCCCAGAAATGGAAGCATCTGCGAAATAGGCTTCTTGGAGCTTGCGGTATTGGTTTCGAACGTCATCATCGTCGGGACGTCTGGGGTCCGGTGACCATAGCCTTGCGTATGGCTCCACCTCCTTAGCGAATTCAACCCACCTATTAGCGGTGAATTCCATTACGCGAGTGGCGTGGCTATAGGTAACTGTATTTCCTTCGATCCCGTCAATGAGGTGGGAAATGGCGGCAGATGGCACTTCTTCTGGATAGCCCACCAGAATGTCGCCGACAGTGTGATCGCCACGCATCCGTCCCATGTTCAAAGGAAGCACGCGATCAAAGTACAGGGATGCTTCTTTGAAGTTTTCAAAGCATAGGACTGTGCTCGATGGGCGATAGTTGTCGTTTGCCATCGTGATCTCTAACGTGAAATTGAGGGGCTGCGCGCTTTTGCGCAGTCCCTCTCGAACGACAGGTTAGGCTTTCGCATGCGACGCCCGAACTTGCTTCTCAATCTCACTTGAAATGGACTTCATGGTCGAAATTGCCGCCGAAAAATATACTTCGTCGATTTCAACAGGTTCGCCATTTTCGGCTCGCGCAAGCGTTCCAGCCTTGCGGGCGTAAAGTTCGTTCGAAAGACCATTATTGTGGATTACCAAGTCCCGTGTCGCTTTAATTTCAGCGAACTTCAGAAAAGACTCCTCCGGTAATTTTACGCCCGTGATGCTCTCAAAGTAGCTGAGGTATTCCTTGGGTTCTGCGTAGAACACACCCTGGAGTCTCGTATCAATGATCGAGGAAAGGACCTCATCAATATCTTTTGCCGCGATGACGACTGCAATGGGGACACTCTTACTGGAGTCGCCTCCCTTTAGGCCGACGGTCAGCTTTGTTGGGTACTTAGTAAGAAAAGCACGCAGCACGTCGTTCAGAAGCGATTCTGAACGAGAAACACAGGCGACGAGCAAGTTGGCGTGAAGGTCGCGCGAAGCGAAGCGTTGGATTATCTTGGACACTTCCTGAGGCGTTCGCCTTGCCAAACCTTTCTTGCCTTGGCGACTCGGCACTAGGAACGTTTTGTCCGATTTCGTCTTCATTGTTTGAAATCGTGCAGTCGTCTCGACCAGTATCGGAAGAGTGTGAGCCAAGAAGATGTGGATATCATTCAACTCGCGATAGAGAGCGAGGTGAAGGTTGTAAACTTTTTTTACAAGGCGCGGATCGGACATGTTCGTTCTCGGAGACCTAACGTAAAATTAACCGGCTGGCACGGCTTTATCGTGCCAGTCCGAGTTGAATGACGGGTTATGTTTCTCTTGCCCCACCTCCATAACGATTGCATCACGCAAGGCCATCTCAAAAGCTGCTCGCTCAATATCAGTAGCGGGCGTTCGTTGCAAATACAAGCAATCACTTCCATCTCGAAAACTAATAACCGTATATTCGTTCGGGAGAAAGAAACCTATCTCTCCGTAAATAACTTCAAGCGCGATATAAAACATGATGATTGAACAAATAAGCATCCATAGCGCAGAAGCGAAATAGAGAAAGCAGAATGCCACTACCAGAAGGGTTGCGGTCATTGCGAAATTGCGCTTGGTCGATTGGGGATAGCCTTTCCAGTACCCGAGTGTGCTTGAAAGATCAGAAAGGGAATGTGATTCTTGAATCTGCTTCCTCCCCTTTTTAAAAGAAAAATGAAGTCGAGTGTCATCAAGCACGTATGTATACAGTGCTCGAAATTTACGAACTTCGAGTTTCGTGGGACTCATCGCTGCCAGTCAAAGAAAAACATAACGTTAAATTGAGGGGCAGGCCGCTTCTGGCCTGTCCCTCTCGAATGTTAGGTTATGCGCGTAACCGAGAATTGAGGCTTGATATATACACCAACTCACGGCCTGGTGCATTGAACTCCGCTTCTGCGAGATTTATGTTCTCGCTGAATATGGAACATATCGACTCTGCCAATTCTTTACAATTTAGTTTTGCAGCATTTTCAAGAAGGCCTGCAGAAAAAATGACAATCGCGGACAAGCTTGATCGGCAGTGCTTTATGCCCTGAATGCGCATGTACTCTTCGTACTCGTTAAGAAGATGCCTAATCTCCTCCGTCATTTCATTTTGATTCCAGTCTTCCGCCGAAAGTTTGCGAATCCACGACCGTAATGAATTTCTCTTTAGGACAAATTCGTTCTCGGCACGCAACATAAGAAGATCGTCAAAAGGAACCACATCACTAGGAACAGGGAACTCGTGTATTACTGCCTGCATGACCGCGCCTCTTTTTAGAAATGGGGCTTCATTTACTAACGAGATTGGATCGATAATTGGCGTTGCAATTACACCTCTAGATTGCGTTTCCTCAATGGCTACGGCACGGGATAGAAATGCTTCCGTGTCTACATGATGATCCAACGAATTTGCCGCTGGCTTTCGACCAGTTCGCTCTCGCTCAAGATACTTCGCCATGTCAGAAGGGTGTTCATATTCGAATCGTTCACGCGCCTCCGATGCGTGCTTTAAACAAGCCTGCACATCGGAATGTTTCGAGTTAATGGGTATTTCCGGTTCATAAACGACGCCTACGCTTTGCAGATATTCATACGTGTCGGCTCTTAGTGCCTTAACGCTGCTATCCGTCCGAAGCATAGATTTGCAAAGCTCAAGATGAATCAGGCCGATTTTGTCATAAAGCAAAATTTCTCTTTTTAACCAATCCACCCCGCCCATATGCATCACGCCAGAAGAAACGCCGTGTAATTCAATTTGCTTCACTGTACTCTCCATAGCGCATAACGTTAAATAGACAGAACTATTCAAACATATGCAGGATAGTGTTCTGTATAAGCTGTCCTGATATACTGCAACCCACTGATTTTAATAATCCGAGGGGATATTATATGTCAAGTGCACCTGCATACTCAGCACCTCATGTGCCCATGCTGCTGGAAGTTGTGCGCGAACGCATACGGGCGAAACACTATAGTCGGCGGACGGAGCAATCATACACGGGTTGGATTAAGCGTTTTGTGCATTTTTATCACAAAAAACACCCGCGCGATATGGGGGCCCCGGAGGTGGAGGCGTTTTTGACCGACCTTGCAGTTAACGGCAAAGTTTCAGCTGCCACGCAAACCCAAGCTTTGTCTGCTTTGCTATTTCTGTACAAGGAAGTTCTCGGGATGGAAGTTCCGTGGATGAGCGGGATGGTTCGCGCAAAAGCATCTGTCAGGATGCCGACCGTGCTGTCTGTCAATGAAGTACATCGCCTTTTGGTTTGTCTTGATGGTGTTTATGCACTCATGGCAAGGTTGATTTATGGTACCGGGATGCGCTTGATGGAGTGCGTTACGTTGCGTATAAAAGACGTTGATTTTGATCGTCACGAGATTCTGGTGCGTGAAGGTAAGGGCGGTAAAGATCGCGTGACCATGTTGCCGGAATCCTTGGTGCCATCACTTCAGGAACACTTGCAAAAGGTGCGCGTGTTGTTCGACATGGATAGAAAAAATGACGTTCCCGGCGTGGCAATGCCAGATGCGTTGAACAGAAAATATCCGGAAGCGGATAAAAGCTGGGGCTGGTTTTGGGTGTTTCCCGCTCCGGGGCTATCGGATGACCCGGAAACAGGTATTCACCGCCGACATCACATCTATGAACAGAATCTTCAAAGGGCTATCCGCCTTGGAGTGCGAAAGGCGGGCATTGCCAAACCGGCCACACCGCACAGCTTGCGCCATTCCTTCGCCACGCATCTGCTGGAGAGCGGCTACGACATACGCACCGTGCAGGAGTTGCTCGGTCATTCCGATGTTTCCACCACGATGATATACACTCACGTCTTGAATAAGGGTGGGCGCGGCGTGATCAGTCCGCTGGATAGATAACAATTCAAGCGAAATTGGCACACCCCGTTTCGCTGATACAACAGGTACGACCATGCAAAATATCCCCGCACAAATCTTCAAGGCTTATGACATACGCGGTATCGTGGGTAAAACCCTCACCGCCGAAATCGTTGAGTTGATCGGCCACGCCATCGGCTCGGAAGCGGTCGCGCGAGGGCAAAAAACCATCGCTATCGGACGGGATGGCCGCCTGTCAGGACCAGAACTTCTCGCGGCACTGGCGCGCGGCATCGTCAAAAGCGGTATCGACGTGATCGATGTGGGCGCTGTCGCCACGCCCATGGTGTATTTCGCCGCTTTCCACCTTAAAACGGACTGCGCCGTGATGCTGACCGGCAGCCACAACCCGCCCGATTACAACGGACTTAAAATCGTGCTGGCAGGCCAGACGCTGTCGGGCGAGGATATTCAGGCACTGCGCATCCGCATCGAACAAAACGACCTATCGCATGGCGCGGGCAGTTACTCACTGCAGGACATCGGCCCGGCTTATCTTTCGCGCATCGTCTCAGATATTAAACTTGCGCGCCCGATGAAGATCTCCGTCGATTGCGGCAACGGTATAGGTGGCGCGTATGCTGCTGATTTATATCGACAATTAGGCTGCGAAGTCGAAGAGCTGTACTGCGAGGTGGACGGCAATTTCCCCAATCACCATCCCGACCCGTCGGTGCCTGAGAATTTGCAGGATTTAATCGCCGCGTTGCAGGACAATGACAGCGAACTGGGACTGGCTTTCGACGGCGATGCCGACCGTCTGGGCGTAGTCACCAAAGAGGGAAAAATTATCTACCCGGATCGCCTGCTGATGCTGTTCGCCGCCGATATGTTGAGCCGCAACCCGAACGCGGAAGTTATCTTCGACATCAAATCCACCCGCCAGTTGTTCGACTGGATACGCGTTCACGGAGGAATCCCAACCATCTGGAAAACCGGCCATTCGCTGATCAAGGCCAAGATGCGCGAGACAGGTGCACTGCTGGCGGCGGAGATGACGGGGCACTTTTTCTTTGTGGAACGCTGGTACGGTTTCGATGACGGTTTGTATGCCGGTGCACGCCTGCTGGAAATACTAAGCCGTGTCGCCGATACTAGTGCTGCGCTCAACGACTTGCCCGACGCATTCAGCACACCGGAATTGCACATCCACACGGCTGAAGGCGAGAATCACACGCTGATGGCGACACTTAAAAAGTCAGGTGAATTCACAAATACCAAAGAAATCATTACCTTAGACGGAATACGCGCAGAGTATGCCGACGGCTTCGGATTGGCGCGGCCCTCCAATACCACGCCTGCGATCGTGCTGCGCTTTGAAGCCGATAGTGAGGTTGCCCTCAAACGCATACAGGACGATTTTCGCCGCGTATTTCAACTCGCCGCCCCGCACCTTGAACTGCCTTTCTGAGCGAAAAAAGGATACCGCACCCGGCTTGCCTTAAATCGCTACAGCGTATGACGGCGTGAGGACTTATCTGGGATAATGTCACGCCGCGCCATTTTTACCTCAGCCCCACAATTGATTTAAACACACCGCCTATGCTCCCCTCTATAGAACATCGCCTTGCCCTGGAACTCAACGCCAAACCTGCCCAAATTACCGCCGCCGTCGGCTTGCTCGACGAAGGCGCGACGGTGCCCTTTATTGCGCGCTATCGCAAAGAAACGACCGGAGGACTGGACGATATTCAGTTGAGACTACTGGAAGAGCGGCTGGTCTATCTGCGCGAACTGGAAGCACGACGCACTAGCATCATCGCGGCGATCGTCGAGCAGAACAAGATGACGCCCGCATTGCTGGATGCCATCAGCCATGCTGCGGACAAGACACTGCTGGAAGACTTATATTTACCCTACAAGCAAAAGCGCAGAACGCGCGCGCAGATTGCACGCGAAGCGGGACTCGACGCGCTGGCTGATGCACTGCTGGGGAATCCCTCGTTGCAACCTGAACAGGAAGCGGCCAAGTATCTGAGTGCGCCCTTTAGCTCTGAACTGGGCGACAACCCCGGGGTCGCCGATAGCAAAGCGGCACTGGATGGCGCACGACAGATTTTGATGGAGCGTTTCGCAGAAGATGCCGCCCTGCTGCAATCTTTACGCGAGTATTTACTGGATCACGGCGTGGTGGACTGCAAAGTCATCGAAGACAAAAGGGCCGACGCTGCAAAATATAGCGACTATTTCGATTATTCCGAATCCATCAAGACGATACCCTCGCACCGCACGCTGGCAATTTTGCGCGGCCGGCGCGAAGAGCTGCTCAACGTGCAGTTAAGACTGGACACGGAAACCGAGAAACCTTCGATGAGTGCGCCGCACAACCCTTGCGAGATGCGCATCGCGGCACGTTTCGGCATTCAACAGAAGAACCGCCCCGCCGATGCCTGGCTGGCTGAAACGGTGCGCTACACCTGGCGAGTGAAGTGTTTTCTGCATCTGGAGACAGAACTGATGGGCGCACTACGCGCCAAAGCCGAAACGGAAGCCATCAACGTGTTTGCGCGCAATTTGAAAGACCTGCTGCTGGCAGCCCCTGCCGGGCCGCGCGCCACGATGGGACTCGATCCCGGCATCCGCACCGGCGTGAAGGTCGCGGTGGTGGACGAGACCGGGCGCATTCTGGATACCGCCGTCATCTACCCTCACCAGCCGCGCAACGACTGGAACGGTTCGCTGCAGACGCTGGCAAAGTTGGCCGAGAAACACCGCGTCTCGCTGATCGCCATCGGCAACGGCACGGCATCGCGCGAGACCGACAAACTGGCACTGGATTTAATCCGTCTGCGCCCCGAACTCAAACTCATCAACGTGGTCGTCTCCGAGGCCGGGGCTTCCGTGTATTCCGCCTCTGAATATGCCTCGAAAGAATTACCCGATCTGGATGTCAGCTTGCGCGGCGCAGTGTCGATCGCGAGACGTTTACAAGACCCGCTGGCGGAACTGGTTAAAATCGATCCGAAATCCATCGGTGTCGGCCAGTACCAGCACGATGTCGGTCAGACACAACTGGCGCGTTCGCTGGAGAGGACAGTGGAAGACTGCGTCAATGCGGTCGGCGTGGATGTGAATACTGCCTCTGCCCCGCTGCTGGCGCGCGTTTCCGGCCTGAACAGCACCGTGGCACAGAACATCGTCGCCTACCGTGACCAGCAGGGCAAATTTGCCACCCGGCAAAACTTGCTGGACGTACCGCGTCTGGGCAAAAAAGCGTTCGAACAGGCGGCCGGCTTTCTGCGCATCATGAACGGCACCAATCCTCTCGATGCGTCGACCGTGCATCCTGAATCCTACCCTCTGGTAAAACGCATCCTGTCCGAGCTGAAACAAGACATCAAAGGGGTAATCGGCAACAGCGCATTATTAAAATCGCTCAACCCTGCAGCCTATGTCAACGAGCAGTTCGGCCTGCCCACCATCACCGACATACTCAGGGAACTGGAAAAACCGGGGCGAGATCCGCGTCCCGAATTTATCACAGCGACCTTCCGTGCGGGTGTGGAGCAGCTCTCCGACTTACAGCCCGACATGATTCTGGAGGGCGTGGTCACCAATGTTGCCGCCTTCGGCGCCTTCGTCGATATCGGCGTTCATCAGGACGGGTTAGTGCACATCTCGGCGCTGTCCAATACTTTCGTCAAAGACCCGCACAGCGTAGTCAAGGCGGGGCAAATCGTCAAAGTCAAAGTATTGGAAGTGGATATTCAGCGCAAACGCATCGCCCTGACCATGCGCCTGACGGATACGTCACCGGATGCAAAACCCCGTCACGAACAAAGACCAGCCCTTAGCCGGGCGAAAACGGCCAATTCAAATCCCGCTACCGGCGCCATGGCATCGGCATTTGCTAAACTTAAAAACTAGCCAGCCTCAGGCAGGAGATAACATGAAACAATCAGAAATTAAATTCACCGTCACGCTGGATGATAAAAATATGCCGCAAAAAATCGACTGGCAGGCATCGGATGGTGCGGTGAGCAGCGCCAGCAAAGCCATCATGCTGTCGGTCTGGGACAGCGAGGCTAAAAACACCCTGCGCATAGACCTGTGGACCAAAGAGATGATGGTCGACGAAATGAAACAGTTCTATCACCAGACGCTGTTATCCATGGCAGACTCGCTCGAACGAGCGACCAGCGAAAAAACAGCAGCACAGCAAATGCGCAAATTCGCGAAGGAATTTGGCGTAAGCATGAAGCTCATCAAGAAAAAATAGTGACTGCAACCGTTGAAATAGCGGCTGCAGCCAGTCGGCAGACAGGCTGATTGACCTACCGTTTTATTAAGCGGGTTTAGGTTTACGCTGCTCGGCTCGCACTCTGGAGGCGAGAATTTCATCACCTGCATCCGCATCGACCGGATTACCCGCCGCATCTTCCAGCGGTTGTTCGAAGTCATTCCAGCCGCGCACCCCGGTTTTGAGCGAAACCACCCGGCTAAATCCCATAGCCTGCATCACATCCGCGACCAGGGCTGAGCGATAACCCGAGCGGCAGATCACCACGATATCGCGATCCCGTCCGGTAACCAGTTCCGGCACTGTCTCATCAAAATCCCATTCGCAAGACTGCTCCAGCACGCCGCGCGGCACGTTGATGGAACCGGGAATACGCAACGCCGCAAATTCCGCCGGCTCACGCACATCCAGCAGCAAGGGCGCATCGCCCGCCGCCAAAAGCTTACTCAAATCCCAGGGTTGAATTTCCTTGACACGGGTTAGCGCATCGGCGACCAGATCGGCATAGCGTTGCATTTAAATCCTTTCAAATACGGCGATGGACTCGACATGCGAGGTTTGCGGGAACATATTCATCACGCCGGCTGACTTCAACACATACCCGCGCTGTACCAGCTCGGCCGCATCGCGCGCCAGCGTCGCCGGATTACAACTGACATAAACGATACGCTCAGGCGCGATGGCAGGCGTGATCGATTTAACCAACTCCATTGCCCCGTCGCGCGGCGGATCGATCAGCCATTTGTCGTATTTCCCCATGCTGAGCAGCAGCTCTTCGGTCATTTCAAACAAGTTCATCGCCTGAAACTTCGTGTTCGCAGACAAACCATTAAAGGCCGCATTCTGCGCCGCACGTTTGACCAGCGCATCACTGCCCTCGATACCCAGCACCTCGGCGCCGCTGCGTGAAATCGGCAGCGTAAAATTACCCAGCCCGCAGAAAAAGTCGGCTATCCGCTCGCCCGCTTTTGGCTCCAGCCTGCGGATCGCACGACTGATCATCACGCGATTGAGTTCGCTGTTGACCTGAGTGAATTCACCCGGCGCAAACGGCATGGTGATGGCGAATTCCGGCAGACTATAAGAGAGCGCAGGTGCATCCAGCGGGTAAAAAGCTTTGACGGTTTCCGGCCCCTTGGTTTGCAGCCAGAATTGCACCTTGTGCAGATCGGCAAAATCGCGCAACCCCGCTTCATCACCGGCAGACAGCGGCGCCATGATACGCAGCACCAGCACATCGACATGTTCACCCACAGCCACTTCGACCTGCGGCAACTGCTCGCGGATAGTCAAACCTTCAAACAAATCGGCCAGCGGTTTGATTAAGCCGGCGATTTTAGGCGCCAGGATTTCACAGCTTTGCATATCTGCCACATAGCTGCTGCGCCGCTCATGGAAACCGACCAGCATTTTTTGTTTTTTAATCACATACTTTGCTGAAATACGTGCGCGTTCGCGATAGCCCCAGCTCTGACCGTATATAGCCGGCATGATATTTTCCGGTTTGACCTTACCGATACGCGCCAGAGAGTCCTCTAATATGCGCTGTTTGACCGCGACCTGAACCCGTGCGTCCAGATGCTGCATCGAACAACCGCCGCACACGCCGTAATGCGCACACTTGGGCTCGACGCGGATGGACGCGGCACGATGCAAGGTGGTCATCTGCGCCAGCTCAAAGGCCGGTTTCTTACGGTAAGAGGCATAACTCACCTCCTCTCCGGTCAATGCACCCTCGATAAAAATCACCTTACCGTCCGCATGCGCAATGCCGCGCCCCTCCTGATCCAGCGATTCTATAGTTACTCTTGTCGTCATTTCAATTCCATTTCACATATGGCGCAATCAGCGCGCCTTTAAATAATTTTCAATATAAACAAATAATTGCGCGGCAGGCGTAAACAGCATCAGCCACCCAAACAGCACACCGGCACTATCTGCGAGCATATCCATCACATCGAACATACGGTATCCGGTCCACCCTTGAGCAAATTCCAATCCCACCCCCAGCCCCACCAGCGCCGCCATCACGATTACTCGTGCGCCGGCTGACCGGTAAATATGACCAAACCAGAAGGAGAGCGCGGCGTAGGCGAGTGCGTGCTCCAATTTATCTGCATGGTCAAAGCTCACCGGCTCGGGCGGATGCGGGGTCAGCGAAAAATACACCACCAGCATCACCAATCCCCAGGCGATCGTTAACCAGATGGATTTTAGCCTCACGGCCAGGCATCCAGATAACCCTGCCAGTGCGGCAGATTCAGTTTAGCCAATTCCCCCCTCACCAATTCGCATTCCTTTTGATAAGCGGCGCGACTCAACACACCGCGCATCAGCTGAAAGCGCGCATAGACCAGATAGGTATTCACCACATCGGTTTCGCAGTATTGGCGTATCTCAGCCAGCCGTCCCTGCTGATAGGCCTCCCACACCTGCGAGCCATCCATACCCAGTTTTCCGGGCAAACCCATCAACCGGGCCAGATCATCCAGCGGCGCATTGGCCCGTCCGGTGTACATCGCCAGCAGATCCATCAAATCCAAATGGCGCGTATGGTAGCGGCTGATGTAGTTATTCCACTTGAATTCCCTGTCATCCTCGCCCATATCCCAGTAGCGGGCGCACTGCACGCCGTGTATCAGTCCGCGATAATGCAACACCGGCAGATCGAAGCTGCCGCCATTCCACGACACCAGTTGCGGCGTGTATTTATCGATGCCGTCAAAGAAACGTTGTATCAGACTACCTTCATCCTCATCAATCTCGCCCAGCGACCAGACCTTGAAGTTATCGCCTTCGCGCAACACGCAGGAAATCGCCACTACCCGCTGCAAATGATGCTGAATAAAATCCGAGCCGTTTAACTGACGGCGCTGCTGAAAAGCCATCTCGGCCACTTCCCAGTCGCTCACGCCAGCCTCCATGCCGTGCAAGATACGCAAGCCGTTGATATCAGGCACTGTTTCGATGTCAAAAACCAGGGTAGGAGTCACAAATTATCCTTAAAAATCAATATACAACAGATTACATTCAGCTTAATAATTTCAATTTCCGCATCCATCTCTAAAATGCGACGGGAAACATACAAAGGTACGCGAGTCAGTTCTAGTGGAAAGGGTGGGGTCAGGTCTTGCATTAACACATACGTGTTAATGCAAGACCTGACCCCCTAAATACGTACCCTTGGAGTATGTGTTAATGCAAGACCTGACCCCAATTTTTTGACCCCAATTTTTTTGGCCCAAATTTTGTGAATCCCTGATGATGATTATTTCTGTATCCAGCCATGATCGCTCATTATCCACCAGCCGCGATGCGCATGCTTTAACCAGCGCTTCGCAAAAACCTCGCGTACTTCTACCCGCCATTCGGGATGTGCATAGGCATTGCTGATCTCACCGTATAGCGTTTCCCGGTCCTGATTTTCCGCATCGACCAGGGCGGCTAATTTGCGCCTAAACACCAGCGGCACGGAGGCTTCATCGCGCAACTCGATCGTACCGTCAAGATTTAATCCCACAGCACCGCTATTGTAATAAGCCTGCAGTTGCCCGTGACGCGCCTGCATACGCGCCTTAACGACATTAATGCCCGGCGTGTTGAATTCGCGCTCGCTCACGGCATATGCGTTAAGCGCACCTGACAGCAAAAAAAGAGTCAACAGTCGTGCGAAAAAGGTCTTCATTTTTTCTCCTTGGCCTTGTCTTTCAAAGACCAGACATCCGCAATGATCCGGTCGGCGCCCTTTTCCACAGCCGCAGCCGGAAAGTAAACATTGTGACTGACACAAGCGCTCAATCCGAGCACCAGCAGTGCTATCGCTATCCTTTTCATACATCCTCTCACCAGCCTATCGCCTGATCGGCGTTTTAGGCGTATTGGAAAAACTATTGCTGTTTGAAAAACTGTTAACCGGTTTGCTTATTGCATTTTTCTTCGGTGCAGCAAACGGCGTGACTGGCGTCTCCGCTACGGCTGGGACAGTCGCCATCGTGTTCATCTGAGCGGCCTGCACCGGCGCATACTTGAAGACCCAATCCGCATATCTGGTTTTATCTTCAAAATCCTTGTCTTCTTTTTTAAAATTGCTTTTCTTATAGGGTTCACCTTCGAAAAGGCTATAGACACCATAAATCTGCCCGGCCGGATTTTTCAACAACCCCCACTCGTCTTTGCCCGTCAGCGGGTCTTTGTAGAGTTTACGCAGGTAACGCCGTGTCACCGGATAACGCGCGTCTTTGAGCAAATCTTCCAGCTTCAGCACATAGCGCGGCGCATTGCCCGGTGTATGACGATAATACTCGCTGATCGCACGGCGATATTCATTGCCGATAAACAAAAGCTCGCGTTCCTTTTCATGCCGCTGCACCGACTGCCAGACTTCCCCTGTGGCCATCATAAAAACACCCATGATGGAGACCGCGGCCAGCATGCCGATATAGGTAAAGCCGCGTGCACGTTTGATCACGCCGGGCGAGCGCCTCACCAATCCTTGTACTCCGTGCCATCCAGCGCAGCACCCGGCGCGCCACTCTTGATATCGAACACGGCCCCCTTGTCCGCTTCATCGGCACCCACGATGATCCAGCTATCCGAGTTGCCCGCCACAGGATCATAGGGCAGCGCGCGCAAGTATTTCTTGCTGACCAGTTCCTCCAGACTTTCCGGATACTTGCCGTAATCACCATAGTACTTATCGAGCACCTGCCGGGTCAGCGCGAGATTTTCGTGCAACACGGCTTCCCGTGATTTCTCAACACTGTGCATATAGCGCGGCACGGAAATCGTCAGCAGAACGCCGATGATCGCCATCACCACCAGCAGCTCGATCAGAGTAAACCCTCTATGCATGTATTTCATCGAGTCACCATTGGGCATAGGGCACGCCGTTCAGACCGGTTTTATCTGACAACGAGTAGACATCGTACACGTCATCACCCGAGGAGGGCGAGTCCGCATCACTCTTGTAACTGCGCAGCCCCCAGGTTTCTGCCGCAGACTGATGCTCATCTGTCGCCATCGGGTCACGCGGAATGCGTCGCAAGAAGCGAATCCGGCGCGAGGTTTCCGCCGATGCGGCATCGTCCACCCCTTCGACCAGCAGTTCAAGCGATTCCGGATAGCCTGAATCCCCGGCCTTGGCGATGATGCGTTTATCGTCCACCGCCTTCTTGTACTCATCCAACCCCATGCGTATCTCCCGCAAGGCGGCACGCAATTCCTGCTCACGGCTGCGCTGCACCGTCAACTCGGTCAACGGCAGCACCATGGTCGAGAGCAAACCGACTAACGCCACCGTCATCATCAGTTCGATCAGCGTAAAACCACGCGCGCTGCCTGCGGTCATTTGGTCACAGCGATCTGATGGGGTGCCGGCGCAACCGGCACCATCTGTGCGCCGCCGGTTGCATTTGCCGTAATACGGGTGACCGAAACTGCAGTCTGCGGCGCCTCCGCGATCACTTCGAACATCAACGTCAACAAGGTATCCGAGCCGCCACCGCTCTCCCCTGACAAGTCGGCGGTGATCACACCGGCCTGCTGTTCAATGTGCTTAACAAGCGTCGCAGGCGGCTTCATATATCCGCCTTCCACCACATCCATGGCTTTGAGCACGGCGGGATCGAAACTCATCTGCAAACCGAATTTGCCTGCCGGCTGAGGCGTCTGCGCATTGAAGGACAGACTGATCAGATCCCCCACATGTGCCTGACTCACCCCGTCCCAGGAAAACACTACAGGCTGAGCCACTTGTGCTACGGGTTGTCCGACAGCGGGTTGTGCAACGGCGGGCGCAGGACGCGCTGCGGGACGCGGCGCAGCAGGCAGCGTGGCGGCCGGACGGCTCTTGAGCATCAACTGCTCACTGCGCAGCGTCGTCTCCGTGCCTGTCCAGTACTCCTCTTCGCGGGCATCCGGCACGCGCACATTACCTACGATATGCGGCGTGATAGAGAGAATAATTTCCGTCTTCACCTTGTTGCCGTTCTTGCTGGAGAACAAATGCCCCAGCAAGGGCATCTCACCCAGCGCCGGCACTTTGTCCAACGTATTGGTTTCATTGTCATTGATCAGACCGGCGAGAATCTGTGTCTCGCCATCCTTCAGGCGCAAGACGGTCGAGGTGTTGCGCGTCCCCACCCGGTATACCAGAGAACCTGCCGAATTGGTCACCGGAGTACCCAGCGAGCTGACTTCCAGACCGATCTTGATCGACACCTCATGATCCAGATGGATATCCGGCTCAACTTCCAGTTTCAGCCCCACATCCTGATACTGCACCGTGCCGGTCACCACCGCAGATCCCGTGTTCTGAGGCGTCAGCGAGTTGGTGATCATCGGCACGCGTTCACCGATCATGATCTTAGCCTTGTCGCGGTTGCGCACCCGGATACGCGGGCTGGCCAGAATATTAGTGTCGCCGTCTTGCAGCATGGCATTGATCGCCAGACTTAAGGCCGGGCCTGTCACGATGCTATTTGAATTGAGCGTACGCAACTCGGTCAGCGTGGGTGTGCCAGCCGCCACAGCCTGCCCCAGCGCGGTGAAGGACAGCTGCGTAGGGAACTTAACCCCGATCTGACTGAGTCTGGAACGACCGATTTCCAGCACTTCGACCTCCAGCATCACCTCGGGCTCGGCGATATCCTGATCGTGTATCATCTTCTCAGCCAGGCGGATCGCTTCCGGGGTATCCCGCATCACCAGCGAATTGGTTTTTTCGTTGATGTAAATATCTTTGGTCTTGAGCATCTCCTTGATCAGCGTCATCATCTGCTTGGGTTCCGCATTGACCAGATGAAAACTGCGAATCTTCAGATCCTGATAATCCTTCAGCTTAGCCGCCGAATTCGGGTAGATAAACAGCGTATCATCGCTGATCACCTTCTTGACCATCTGGTTCTGCATCAGCAGCAGATCGATCGCATCGACCACAGAGACATTCTTGACGAATATCGATGCCTTAACGCCGGCTTTGATGTCTTTATCCAGCAGAATATTGATACCGCTGGCACGCGACAAGGCCTCGAACACCATCTTGAGATCCGCATCGCGGAACTGCAAGGTGACCTGTTTTTTGAATTTGGACTGCAAGGTCTGCACCGAGCTTTGTTCCTTGGCAATCAGTTCTTCAATCTGACGTTGCAGTTTCAACATCCGGTTATTTTTGGGATTTTCGAGCAACACCGGCCGGCTGAGCAACTTGGCAGCATCCAACTCCCCCTTCTTGACCAACTCGCTTGCCTCGTCCATCAGCACATTGTGCCGCCGGTCCATGACCAGCAATTCAATGCCGCCTCTGGCCGTCAAATCATCCGGCGCCAGTTTGAGCACCCGCCGGTATAGCACCTCGGCGGCATCCAGATTGCCGACGGCGCGCTCACTGTTCGCCATGGACAGACTGCGATTAATGAACTGCCCGCGATTCTGGATCAAGTCTTTGCGTATCGACAGATCATCCGGTTCAGCCTCGGCTGCCTGTTCCAGCGTCGCCAGTCCCTCCTCGACCCTGCCCTCCTGTATAAGAGAAATACCTTCCTTGTGCAGCTTGTCTCCGGCACAACCGGCCAGCATAAGCAACAATAACAACGCGGCATTGTCTTTGAACTTCATTCTCATACTATGCATGCGTTCTCCAAATGATTTAAGTAGTGCATCACGGCGCCTCACCTGTTCGTATATTTTGCTTTATATTCATAGGAATATACGTAAATTCCAATTGACCTGCGGCAAACCGGTCAAACCGGTAGGTATTATCGATCAACTCACCTGCCGTCACGTTGTAGACCTTGTCGCCTTTGAGCAACACAGCGATCTTCGACAGAGCATCCTCGTAGCGCCCCAGATAAGTAAAGGGCATGGGCGGCGCGGTGGGTTCCGGCGGCGGCATATAGGGTTGCGGCGGCGGGGGCGGGGGCGGCGGGGGCGCGACATACCAGGAAGTCACCTTAAACACATTGCCAACTTCCGGCGGCTCCGGCTCTTCGCGAGGGGCCAGTCTTTCAAGTTCGACATGGGTTAACACCTCGCGTACCGGTGCCACGACCTTCTGTTTGCTGACCTTGCGCGCTTTCTCGACCGGTTGCGCAAGCTGTTCCTCCTCGCCGTTAAAGGCCAGCAGCAAAACGCCCAGCAGCACACTGCCCAACACGCCCCACCTGAGCAGCGGTTTGCCAGCGGCCGCCGTCATTGCGCCTGCTCCAGATAGAGGCGGAAGACGATTTTTGCTTCCACGGCAGGGTCACTCACCGTCTTGCGTTCAAACTCGACGCTTTCCAGTGCAATCACCGGGATTTGCACGGGCACCTCAGCGACAAACTCACGTATTTGCGGATACTGTCCGGAGACCGGCAAGGTAATCTGAAAATGCATTAAACGTCCTACTTTATCGCGTGTCGTCTTGTATTCGCCTTCGTTCAATTTAAGACCGGTTTTTTCGGCGATCACCGCCATCTTGCCCAGCCATTCGGGCGAATCCAGCTCACCCGGAAAAATTCGATAATACTCGACCAGTTGTTCCTCAGCAGTTCCCTCCTGAGCGCTCACCGCGCGACTCGACAACTGTATTTTTTCGCGTGTCGAAATAGAATCACGCTGCGCTGCGGACAGTCTCTCGCGTGCCTGTTGTATCGCCGAGAAATAAAACGGAATCAGCATGATCAGCAGCGCGACTGACAACACGCCCGGCCAGCCAAACGACGGCAGCCAGCGGCCGAGCGCCCAGCGCAGGCGGACGGAAAAGGACACGGCCTGCACTTGAGCGGGCCGCTGATATAAATGACTAAAGCGGTTGATCAGGCGGCGCATCAGGGTTGCTCCCGCCAGTTGGCAAGCAGGGAAAAACGTACCGGCTTTTGCGGATCCAGCAACTGCACCTGATGGCTTTGCAGATGCACGGCACCAAACACGCTCTGTTCTTCCAGCGAGCGTATGTAATCCATCAGCGAAGCAAAATTGTCCGCCTCACCGTTGATCTTGACCGTATGCTTTTCCAGCTCCGGCGTCAAAGCCAGCAGCGTCACTTTCTCCACCGCAGCGGACTCCAATCCGACAAACAATTCCTCCCAGTGCACGGTGAGTTTACGCAACACTTCATTCGCGCGTTTGACTTCAGGTGTGCGGTCTACCGAATTGCGTTCGAGCGGCCTGCTCACAGCCTGATGAGCTGAACTCCTGATGCGCTGCGCCTTCGATTCGAGTTCGGCAGCCTGTTCGTTCAACCCGGCATAATACCGTCCTGCCATCAGCACAACGGGCAAAACCAGCACCAGCAAGAGCCAGCCCGCAAGGGGAAAGGGGCGGTAGGGCTGATAATCCAAGCGTAGTGTCGTCATCATATACTCATCATCGCCATGGCATAGCGCCCCTCATATTCCGGCATCAGGCCGTGTCGTATCACCGGTTGCATGCGCGTCAAATGCCAGCGCCCGCCCACCGGCAGGCTTACCCGGCCTTGTTCAGGCGCCCACAGATAGATATCGTCAGTGCTCACATCCAGCTCGGTCAAATACACCTCGCGTTCCAGTATGAGCGGCAACGCCTCCTGCCAGTCCTCCCCCACCCTTAAGGTACGCACACTGCGACAACGCCCCTGTTGCAGCAGCGCAAGACACAAACAACCATCTTCGTACAGCACCAACCATCCGTTGCGCCCGCGCAGGGACGACTTGGCATTGTTATAGGCCGCCATCAACGCCGGCTGCACCGATCTTAGTCTGATTTTCGCACCGGCAAACACCGCACGCAATGACGCCAGCAAACGAGGGTCGATACCGCAGGCGAGCAACTCCGCCCCCGGTGCATCCTGATTGGTGCTCAACACCCACACATCGGCACTCGCGCCGTATAACTGAACAAAACTGTGTCGCGCCAGCGCAGCCGCTTCCTTATCGTTGCTCAGCGCCTCATTCCACGGCACCATCGCGTAGTGCATAAAATGATTGGACAGAATCACCCGCGCGCTAAACGGCTTCATACCGCCCAGCTCCGCTTGCAGCGTTTGCAAGGCGGCACTCCAGGCGTACTCTCCGTCTGCGATGCAGGCTATCGATTTCTTCTCCAGCACGCACTCGTTCAAACCACGACGCGTCCATTGAGCTTTGCTGCGCACCAGCATCACCTGCTCAGGCGATAGTACAACGGTTATTTGATCACGCAACGAAAGTAACACGATTGATCTCTTCTAAGGTTGATTCGCCACGGGCGACCAGGTCCAGCGCACCATCGCGCAAAAAACACGTCCCATTGCGTCGTGCGGCTTCGCGTATCAGCCGCACCGGTTGCTGCGCAATAATCAGTTCACGAATTTCATCATTCAGATAAAGCACCTCGGCGATCGCCTTGCGCCCCTTAAATCCCGTACCTCGGCAGTGACCGCAACCGCTGCCCGCCCGGAAGTGGTAATTTTTCACCTCCATGGGTGCGATACCCGATTCGGCGATCAACGCCTCATCCGGCACGTCGTCCGCCACACAGTGCTGGCAGTTCACCCGAACCAGACGCTGGGCAACGATACCGTTCAGTGCAGACACAAAACTATATGGATCGACACCCATGTGGATGAAGCGCCCGATCACGTCGAACACGTTGTTCGCATGCACGGTGGTGAACACCAGATGGCCGGTCAGCGCCGACTGCACCGCTATCTGCGCCGTCTCGTTGTCGCGAATTTCACCGACCATGATCTTATCCGGGTCGTGGCGCAAAATTGAACGCAAGCCGCGCCCGAAGGTCAGGCCCTTCTTCTCATTGACCGGAATCTGCAACACGCCGGGCAACTGGTACTCGACTGGGTCTTCGATGGTGATGATCTTGTCCTGACCGTGGTTGATCTCGGTGATCGCCGCATACAGCGTGGTGGTTTTACCGCTACCCGTCGGCCCCGTCACCAGCACCATGCCGTAAGGCTCACTCGACAGGCGGCGGATGAATGCCATCGCCTTGGCATCGAAACCTAAGTGATCGAGCCGCAAGCCCTTCATCTGGTCGGATAAAGTGCGTTTATCCAGAATACGCAGCACGGCGCACTCACCGAACACGCTGGGCATGATGGAGACGCGCAAATCCACTTCGTGGCGCTGCATCGACACCTTGAATCGACCGTCCTGCGGAATGCGCCGCTCGGTGATATCAAGCCCTGAAATAACCTTGATGCGCGAGATCACCTGTTCGGCCATCTCCAGGCCGTCCATCGAACTGACCGCAACCAGCACGCCGTCGATACGGTATTTGATATCGAGGCCCGCCGGCGTGGTTTCCAGATGAATATCGGAAGCCTCGGCCTTTAAGGCATCGTAAACGGTGGATTGCACCAGTTTAACCACCAGACTGACTTCTTCGCTGATGGTTTTAAACGATAGATCCTCAACCTGTTCATCATCGGATGAAGCGGATTTGATCCCGACGTCCTGCATGCTGTCCATCGCATACAGCGACTTCTCGTAATGCATCAGATAGGCCAGCACATCGGTGCGATGCGCGATGGCGATAACAAAATTGGCAGGGATCGCGCGCTCCAGCCAGGTTTGCAGCCCGATATTGAATGGATCGCTGATCACCATGATCAGATGACCGTTTTCATCGCGCATCGACAGGCACTCGCGTTCCATGGAGCTGGCAAAATCCAGCGTGTCGAAATCCCGGTTCAGCGTATTGATCTGCGCCATGCTTAAGGCCGGGTAATGAAACATTCGCCCCAGCGCAGCGATAAAGCGCGGCTCATCCAACTCGACCTGATCTTCCAGCACCTCGGCGACACCGCGTTTGGTTTGCGCCGCGATCACGCGCGCTTCACGCACTTGTTGCGGCGTGAATAAGGGATCCTGATGGTTGGGAGTGGCCTGTTTCATTTTATGCTTCCAGCCAGTTCAAAAATTGGGAAATACATCAACACCACAATCGCACCGACGATCAAACCGACAAAGATCATCAACAAAGGCTCAAATAGTTTAACGAAGCGCTCGACCCAGCGCACGGTTTCCTCTTCATAAAAGGATGCGATACGCTCCATCATCTCGCCCATCTGGCCGGTACGCTCACCCACCCGCAGCAAACGGGAAGCTAACGGGGTAACCAGACCGTATTTCCCCATAGCGGAAGAAATCGAACCCCCTTCATGGATACTTACCGAAGCCAATTTGAGTTGTTCGCGCAAGGACTCATCGAGCAGCCCGGATACCAGCTTGAGTGCGACCATAATCGGCATACCGCCTTGCAAGAGCATCCCGAGCGAACGGTAAAACCTCGCCATCTGATAAAGATTGATGCGTTTGCCGACCCCGGGCAGTTGCCATATTTTTTCTTTCAACCAGCGCTGGCTGGCAGGTTGCGTCGCCGCCAGAAACAACAGCACCGCCAGCGTCGCCGCCCCGGCCAGAAACATTTTCAGATGCGCATCTAAAAACTGTCCCCACTGCATCAGCACGCGCGACAAAAAAGGCATTTCCCCGCCCATTTCCTCGTAAATATGACTGAAGTTAGGCACGACGAACACCATCAGAAATAACACCACCAGCAGCCCCACTACGCCCAACAACACAGGATAAATGGACGAGGTAATCACCTTACCCTTAATCCCTTCCATTTGCGCCTGATAAACGATATAGCGCGACAACACCTCGACCAGCGAACCGGTCTTTTCACTGGAACGCACGGTAGCGACATAAAGGGCGGGAAAATCATTCGGACACTGTTCCAGCGCATAAGATAAATTATGCCCCTCGTATAGCAGGGAAATCAGATAGTCCAGCGTCTTCTTGACCTCAGGTTGCGTCTCTTTTTCCGCCAGCGTTTCGAGCACCTCAATCAGGGACAGGCCGGCGCCCAACAGTGCCACCAGTTCCTGACTGAACAAAACCAGCGGAAAGGCGGACTTCCCGACGCGCAACCGCTGAGACCAGGAGCGCTTAGCCTTGCTGGAAATAACGGTATAACCCTGCGCTCTGGCCTGCGACTCGGCGTCGATGACGTCCAGCCCCTCCATCAGGAGAACGACCATACCCTCCGTCCCGCGCAGTGCCTTTACCTCATATTGCATCGATTCCCCAAAAAACCCATTAAATCAATACAACTACCAACTGGTAATATCCGAAGCATCGCCTGTTCCACCCGGCTGCCCGTCCCGACCATTGGAAATCAAATCGAATTCGCCATGTTCGCCGGGAAATTTGTAGATATACGCATTCCCCCAGGGGTCCAGAGGGACAGACTTACTCAGATACGGCCCGTCCCATTTTGTTTCATTGGCAGGACGCGTCACCAGAGAAGCCAACCCTTCTTCCGCAGAGGGATAATGCCCGGCATCCAGCCTAAACTGATCCAGCGACTTACTCAGCGCATCGATCTGCGCGCGCGCCACTTTCACCTCGGATTTACCAATCTGCGCAAAATACTTGGGGCCGACATAGCCTGCCAATAGGCCGATGATCACCATCACCACCAGCAACTCCAGCAAGGTAAATCCTTTTTGCCAAACCGTGGAACGCGGCGAGAGAGACGAGAATTTCATAGTTACACCTGAGCGCCGATAACCGGCACCTTGTTATTTAACGGATTCCAGCCTGTTCAATTCGTTGATGATATCGGAAGCCCCCACCAGACCGTCCATACGCACCCAACCGGCATCACGCCCCCGCGCACGAATAAAAGCCAGCGGCTTATGGTTCATTTTATCCCCCACGGCAACTTCAAAGGCATTCTGCACCGCAAAGCTGTTAGCTACGCTACCGGTCAACAGCTGCCAGTGCGGACCTGCGTTATATCTGTGCGCGTAGGCTTTCAACTTGGCCGGCGTATCATTTTCAGGGTCTATCGACACGGACACCAGCCGCACGCGATTGCGGCGACTGCCTAACTGCTCCTGAACCTGTTCGAATGTACTGCTCATCACAGGACATATCGTCGTACAGGTGGTAAAAATGAAGTTCAAAATAACCGGTTCCTTACCATCCAACAGACTGCGCAATGCAACGGCACGTCCGTTACTGTCGGTCAATTTGATATCCGGAATCGTATAAGATTTGGCTGTCAGGGAGAGCACACCGCGTTGATCCAGCATTGCCTGATGTTGCGTATGATCCTGCGCATCGGCCCCCATCTTAGAATGGTCCATTGTCGTATGGTCCATCTTTGAGTGATCCATCTTTGAGTGGTCCATTGTCGAATGATCCATCTGTTCGTGGCTCATATGCTCATGCCCGGTTTCCGCCCACACAGCCCCCGACCAAGCCGATGAAACCACGGCAGCCAAAATCAGCGCACATGGCAAGCCCGTTGCCACTTTCATAAAATTCTTTTGCATGTTACCCACCTTCACGTAAGCGACTGTAAAAACAAACTGTCTTCACAGCGCGCTGATACTACACAACGCACACCAATATTGCAACGTCCAAAAAACAGACGAAAAATCAGGGGCAGACTCGAATGCAGACACTTCGAGACGACCCCTGATTTCATTTGACGACCAGCCACCTCCTACGAGGGGCGCTACACGATTACCGCGCAGTGACTGAACCGCTAGTCGGACTGACGGCGGAACTCCCACCCGCATTGGTCGCGATGATAGCAAAGCGATACCGAGTTCCGGCAGTCAGACCCGTAGCCGTGTAAGTCAGTGACGTAACGCCAACCGCCACATTCACAGGCGCGCTCCAGTTTCTGCCATTGGCAGAACTCGCCATTTGCACCGTGTACGCAGTTGCCCTGGTCGCGGCACGCCATGTCACTATCGCAGAAAGACTACCCCTTGCACCACGCGTTGCCGTTGGCGCTCTGGGCGTCGCAGGAATTGCAACCGTTGCGGCAGGGGTGGTCACGTTCAGCGCAGTTGACTGAACCGAGGCACCGACCACATTATTGGCCGTCAACGTGTAGGTGTAAGCCGTAGAGGCAGTCAGCCCCGTCATTGCCCTGGTATTGCCGGGCACAGTCGCGACCTGCACACCATTCTGGTAAACCGTATATGCTGTTGCACCGGTTACCGCCGTCCAGTTAAGGGTCAAACCTGAGCTTGTCACAGACGCCGCCGTCGGTGCCGCAGGAACAGCAGGAGCCGCAAAGGTTGACGTCAGACTGGCAACCGTAGAAGCGGTCGTCACGCCGCCGCTCACACTCACCGCCGTCACCACAAAGGTGTAAGTGCCCGGGCCTGCAATCGGCACCGTGACTGACACTGCACCGGTTGTCGCACCCTGAGCCGCATTCCGGGCAATAGCAAGCGGAGCCGCACCATTGACACTCACCCGATACTCTGTCTCATTCACCGCGTTGTCATTCCAGCTCAATCTCGCCGTTGCGGGGGATGTAGCCACCGCAGCCAATGCGGTCGGCGCATTCACAACCACGGGTGGCGCGGTGGACACCACGGCCGAAACCCCTTCTCCCTTGGCACCTACCGCTACCACGCGATAAGCATATCCGACTCCGGCAACTGCTGTTGCATCCGTATATGAGGTTGCGTTGGCCAGTGCCGTAGCCAATGCTTCATAAGCGCTAACCAGACCATTACTGACTGTCGCACGTTCAATACGGAACTGATACTCCGTCGTCGAGCTATCCACCCACGCAAGCGTCACGCCAGCAGCCCCCGTGGTCGCAGAGACTGAAAGCGGAGCCGCAGGAATCGCCGAGATCGTCGTACCCGGCACGACCCACTGACCGCTTGCATCCTGCTTGAACGGATGGAAGGTTATCGGACGCATGAAGTCGAATTCCTCGTGGCCCAGAATGTGACAATGCCAGACATATTCGTTATCGAAGTTTTCGTAGTCGTTAAACACGGTACCGGCAGGAACGGTCTTGCCGAAATTCGGGTTGAAATTGGCTGAACCCGCAACTGGAGAGCCGGTAAAGTCAAACTGAGAAAAACCCAGTGTCGAGCCCTGAAGTTGCGAAGGGTCTCTCAGACGCACACTCTCAGGCAAACCGAAGCCCGGTGTCACGGGTTTCTTGGCACGCGCCGCGACGTAGATGTCTTCCAGCGGATTCATCCGCACCGTTTCTTTCCAGCCCATTTCATTATCACGAGGGGGCTTGATCGTACCATCCCAGCCCACACGATTGATCACCTGTACATTGACCAGATGGAAGTGCACAGGATGACTGTCCACCCCATTGTGAGTGATCTTCCATATCTGCGTTTCACCATCCGTAATCGTCTCGGTGGCCGGATCGAGATACGCAAGCGGCACGGTGGTCTGTGTAACCGCAGAGGTAAACGGCAACTCGATGGCAAAGGTCGCATTCATACGTCCATAGACAGGATCGAACAACTCCTGTATGCCCTTGTTCAGCACCGGCAGCGTCGTGGTCAGCGAGGTCTTCACCGCCGCCGTCGCACCTATCCCGCCGCCGCCAACAAAACTGATGGTAGGTGCGGCGGTGTAACCCGCGCCCGCACTGGTCAGCGTGATGCTGTTGAGCTGCCCGGTCGACTTTACGGTCGCCGTGGCCACCTTGGTGGGTGTCCCGCCGACAAAGGCAACGTTCGGCATAGTCTTGAACGAACCGGCTTTCGTCACCGTGATGCCTGTCACGGTGTAGAGCTTAGTCAGTGCATTCTGAATCACGATCGCTGTCGCCGCCGCATAACCGGGATTAGCCGCCCAGTTTACCGGCGTGCCGTCAGGCAGGGTGCCGCCGCTAAAGACGACCGTAGGCGCCGTCTTATATCCTGCACCGGCACTGGTCAGCACTACACCGCCGATACCGGCGCCCACCACTGCTGTCGCACCGGCACCCGCAGCACCCGCAGGCGGAGTAAAGACCACCGCTGGCATCGTCAGATAACCCGTGCCGCCTCCGACCAGCGTAACCGAGGTGATGCTCTGTGCGCCGGAAGGCGTGAAGTTCACCGTCGGCTGAGTCAGCGCACCTGTAGAGATCTTCATGTAGTTGTCGGCATTCGAGGTGCCGAACGCCAGGTTGTATGCCGACTCAGGAATAATAGGCGGCTCTTGCGCTGCCGCATAAGCGGGGGGCAGCGCACTAACCAGAGCAGCAACCCCCTTAAATGTTGACGGCGTTGTCACCGCAGAGGCCACGACCACGCGCAGCATGGTGCGCGTATTTGGCCCATAGCCCGGCAGGGGCGACCCTGCACCACCCGCACCCGTATTGTCCGGGCCGTTCGTGTAATAATCGATACGCGGATCACCGGCAGGGAGCGGGGCGGGCGCATCGTTGTACAGGATCAGCGTCTTGCCGGCGAACGGCGCAAAATCAACCACTGCATCGGCGCGCTCGGCAGCGCCCAGAAACAGTCCGTGCTCCAGCACACCCAGCACCGTGATGCTGCGCTTGTTGTATTCGAAGTTGATAGGCGTAGACGGTATCGTCACCGCATTGGGCAGAAAACCACCCTCGGTACCGATTTGCACGATAGCAGGTCCAATGGCGGCAGGATCGGGCACACCGGCTGCGTGCATCATCGAATCCGGTGTACCCCAACCCGTACCCATCAATCCGCCCGTGGTCGGGAAGGCCGCACCGCCTGCAACAAACGGCACCATAGGAACTTCCGCGCCCAACACGCCGGTCGCCGCCTGTATCGCCAGCGCCTCGGGCGAGGTGGTATCCGCCACATAGAAACCCAGATTGAGGAAGCGGTCGTTGCTGCCGTTCAGTATACGCAGGCGATAAGCCTTGGGTTCTACCGTCATGGTCGGATAAGCCGTACCATTGACCATCGCCGTATCCATAAAGGCTTCGGGGGTGGCTGTTGCATCACCGTAATCCCCCGATGGCAGCGAATACTGTGCAGGGAAAACCGGCCAGAACCAGGGGCCCCAGTCCCAACGCCCCACAGGGTTAGTCCCGTCAACCGAATTGGGATCCTGATTAGTTTCATAGACATGCGGAAACCACAAATCACCCGGTTTGCCCCAGTGTGTCATATCCCACTTGGCATCCTGCTGTGCAATGTCGTTCGGCACAAAGGTCTTGTCCTGCAAGATCAACGGGATATTCTCAGCGGGCAAAGTTCCCGCCGCCACCATCGCAGCTTCCGTCGAGTCGACGATCAGGTAACCGGCTGCCACACCCGCATAAGCGTTGAGCTTAGTGATGCCGGACGCATGATCGTGATACCACATCAGTCGCCCGCTCATGTTGTTCGGGTAGTACAAGGTATACGCGCCTGCGCCAGGATCAGGCATATCGGGCACATTCGCGGCAGCCGCTCCCTTGCCCATGCCGGCCGCATAGGAGACGGTCTCACCTGCCGGCGCAAACCATTGGTGCGCTGTGCCATCGCTGGTCCAGATCGCATCGCCACCGTGCCAGTGCACCGCGATGCGGTTATCCGTGTAGGGGGTCACGCCATCAGGACCGACCCCTGCGCTCTGCGCCGTCTTGTCTACCGGCAAAAAGAAACTGGCCTGAGATTCCAGCGGCAGGTAGTTGGTCATCTTGATGCGCACCGCCACACCACGGGTCGCAACGATCACCGGCCCCAGATAATGCGGATGGTCATAGCCGAAAACTTGCACGCCATTAGCATCCAGTATTGGCGTGCCATCCGGATAAGTCAGCGCAATATGGCGACTGGTGGCGGCATTGGCTGGCGTTTCAAGCTGCACATAACCGCGCAGACGTGTTCCTTTGACCAGATCACTGTGCATGCGCTCTTCATGCTCGACCGCAGCCAGTTCGTAATAGTCATCCGCAGTGGTAACGCCTTGAGCATTCACCCACTTTTGAGCCGCCGCAACAGGAATGTATTGCCCCAGATTATTAGCACCCGCCGCTGTCAGACCCGGCAAGGTATCAACAAATTTGCGCAACGCACGACCCGAATCGCACAAACCACCGGGCACCGGCGTAGCTGCCAGGCCATTTGCGTCAAAGCACGCTGCGCGCAAACCGCTCGGACTATTCGCATAATAGGTTTGTACCTTATCAACCAGATTGGCATTGTCGCCCCACCCGGAACCCGCCCGAGCGGAATTGACAGTCAGCGGCAGCACCAATGTCAGCACAACCGCCGTTGAAATTGCATTACGCTTAAATTCACGCGAATTAGTCTTATGCATTTTGTTTCCCCTGATTAAGTTCTATAAGCTTTTGATGCCGGCAGCATCGCAAACCCTGCGACATTTTGTCGCACCTTATGGAGAGGATTGTGCAATAAATAAACCCCGTGCTCTATAGGTATATTTACCTATAAACCACGGGGTAAGTTATCGCTAAAAGCGCTGACTACGATGCGATTTTAATTACAATAATTATAAAAAACAACGATTTACTTAACAGCCAGCAATTCCAGCTCAAAGATCAGCGTCTCGTTCGGGCCGATCACGGTGCCTACTCCGCGCTCGGCATAAGCTTGCGCAGACGGAATAAAGATCCGCCATTTCGACCCTGCCGGC
>JBAZVL010000007.1:0-149178 GCA_041660905.1 Gallionella sp. | reverse complement strand
ATAGCCGGCAAGCAGGCTGTCGATCAGGTCTTTCGGTAATGCTTTTGCTACGGTCATTGCAACTCCTTTCAAAGTGGCGGCAGTTTCCTACCAAATGACCGTTTACACAAAATTTCTTACACCCTCGCGCCGTCATTCCCGCGCAGGCGGTAATCCAGTAAAAAATGCCCGCGAAGCGGAGAAAACCGAGCTTATGTCCCACTTCGTGGGCATTATTCAATAATCTGGATACCAGCCTTCGCCGGTATAACCTGATTTTTTGCCAATGAACGATTTGTGATTAATTCCGCTCGCCGTTTGAATGCACTTCGTCAGGGTAGTTGCGCCGTTGGTGCATGCAGTGAAAGATAGTGCAATCACCTGCTTGACGATGACGCACAAAGATCAGCGTAAAAGGAACTTTCTGACCGACGGGCAGTTCGCGAGTGCCCGCAACCAAGCCAGGACGACCAGAAACTGCGATAGGTAAGGCAATCAGCGATTGTGCGGCATCCTCAATAACACTGCGCATTCGCTTGGCGGCATGAGGATTGCGCTGTGCATACCAGGCTAGCGACTCCGCCAGTTCAGCGATTGCGTCCGGGTGCCAATCAAGCTGCCTGTTTCTCGCTCCGCGCATGATGTTCGATCATGTTGTCGAGTTGTTGCATTGCGTCCTTGTGTGAGACGCGCTCAACGCTTTGCATCCGCGCTTTGACAGCCATGATCGCATATTCGGTCGCATCAAAGCCATCACGCAGCACGTGTTTGAGTACGTCTTCAGGGGCCCGTCCCGCCTCATTAGCCAGTCTCTCCAGGCGACGAGCATCCGTTTGAGATAGTGTTAAAGTGGTCATTACTTTCTCCTTATCGGCGGCAAGTATAGCGCATACCGGCAAGCCATTGTTTCAACGAACTCACTCCACCGCTTGCTCGACCAGCACATCCGCCAGCTTCTGCTGCAATCGGCTGGCATCCATGATGCAAGACGTTAGGGAAACGTGATACATCACCCGCAGTTATGAAAAAGCAGTACAGATAGTTTAGGCAAGATGTATCTCTTCTGCCGTCCCGTCTCCTCGACCTCCTGCTCATCTGAAGTGGCAGACCGTCAGGAAATACAACCCGAGGTCGAACTCGACATAGCCAACGAGCGCAAATGTGACAACTTAGCCTAAGCTGAAACTCAGGATGCTGTTTTACCCGCGTCACCTCAAGTCAGAAGCGGGGGGCACACCTGATCGTGCTCGCTTGGCAGAGTACATCGACTGATCGGCACTCTTGATCAGTGAGTCGATGTCATCCCCTGCTTCTGGATAGAGGGCGATACCAACACTGACGGAAACAAAAACTTCAGTTGTGCCGAGCTTGAATGGCACATGAAATTTTTCCACGATGGTTTGGGCGATACGATCCACGCTGGCGCGATCCTCCGCACCTGTCATGATGACGGTGAATTCATCTCCGGCAAGACGTGCGACCGTGTCGGATTCGCGAACGCATGAAGAAATACGTTGCGCGGTCTCCTTCAGCAATACATCTCCCATGTCATGCCCCAGCGTGTCGTTGACCTCTTTGAATTTATCGAGATCGATGAAGAGTAGTGCCAAGGGTAGATTGGTGCGTTTCGACAGTTTGATTTCATGGTCCAATCTATCCAGGAACAAACGTCGGTTCGGCAGGGAGGTGAGAGAGTCATAATTAGCTTGGTGCCATATCAACTCATCGGAGCGCTTCTTGTCGGTGATGTCTGAGATCAGAGCAACGTACCTTCTGACAGCGCCTTTTTCGTCACGGATCGTGTTTATCCTTAGATTCTCAACAAACTCGTTACCGCTTTTGTGCCGGTTCCATATTTCTCCTTGCCAGCACCCATTTTCCACAATGGCTTGCCACATGTCTTGATAGAACACCCGGTCATGTTTTTTGGAGCCGAGTATCCTCGGGTTCATCCCGACGATTTCGGCGCTTGAATAACCGGTGATTTGTTCAAAAGCAGGATTGACGGCAACGATATTGTTATCTTTATCGGTGATCAGCATGCCCTCGCTACTGTTCTTATAGATGGCAGAGGCCAGCGCGAGTTCTTCCTCGAATTGCATGCGCTCGATGAATGCCCCTGCCCAGCGGGCAAGCAGTCTGACGAAATCGATATCGGGACCGAATTCACGCGCGAGTACGGACGGTGAGGAAAAGTTGATTGTGCCAAATTTTTCCCTGTTCACCCATATCGGAGCGCCGATATAAGATGCCAAACCAAAATCACGATAACAAGGATGGTTGGAGAATTCGGAAAGAGGAACATTCGGAATGGCGAGCACGTCCCCCAACTTGAGGGTCTCGTTGCAATACGTGTTCTCGGTAACAAAATGCAGGCCATCCGACATGGTATCTGGAGGGGAAGCCTGTACGACCACCTCATAATCGCTGCCTCTGATCTGACTGACGATGCCGAAATCTAACTTTAGATATTTAAGTCCTATCCTAAGCGCTTCACGCAAAGTTTCGCGCGGCTGCAAACCAGAAATTGCCACGATGTCGTTCAGCATCTTCAGCATCTCGACTTGGCGGGTCAAACTGGCTTCCATCTGCTTCCGTTGCGCGATATCTCGCCATAATGTGTGCAGGATAATTTCGTTGTTCAGGATGATGGGAGTTAACATAACTTCGACCGTGATGATCGTCCCGTCAAAGCGTGTGTGATCCCACTCGAAGCGATTGAATCCAATTTCAAGAGCCAGCGAAATCATCCTTGATGCTTTTTCTTCTGATGATTGACCGTCGGCTTGATAAGTCGGGGATATATCGCTGAGACGTTTGTTCAGGAATTCACTCTTTGATGAGTAACCGAGCAATTTGAGCGTGGCTAGATTGCAATCGGTAAAACGCCCCTCCTTCAACAACAGGGTCGGATCGCCCATTCTTTCGAAAATTACTTGGAAAGCATCGTCGCACTTGACTTCCGCCACCTCGATTTGGCGAGATTCGATTGAGGGTTTCATACACTCCACCATATTGCCAGCATCAAGAAACGAACAGCGCCGGACGATTATATTTATATTACTCCCGGGTTGATTATGCACTTAGGTCGATAGTGCATGCAAGGCGTCTGGGGTGGTGTCCAGCAATCACAAGATTGCAGGGAGAATACTCAGAACATTTGACTACGAAGCACAACAGCTCTTGCCACTCTCCTGCACTGGCGGACACGGTACGCTGCCGGGTACTTTACACCCCAGTGGTCGATGCACTACAGGATTCAGCCGCCCAAGCTCCGTCCCGTGACACCGAAAGAAAAAACAGCTGTTGGAGACAGTGTAAATCTGCATAAATATGACGCAACTTTACACCGCCTCCAGCATGCCAATACAAGTAGCCGTATCCTTTAATTAAATTGGCATTACAAGCGATTTAAATTCTGGAGATTTAATGAGTTTTCCAATTATGTTCTGCACGACAGGCAGATAGGCTTCAGCAGTCTGCTTACAAGCAGTCTCAGCAATAAATCCACTTTCAAATTCGTAGTGTTCTGATATTAAAATAGATTTCCCGGTCGATGAGTTAATACGCAAGCTAATATCCCACTCACCTCCTGTCAGACCACGCGATGATGAAAAACTCAATTGCTCAATAACGCCCGAGAGTGTTGCCTTAGGTGTCTTTTCATCAAACAAACCGGCAACTTTCAATTCGTCCGCGAGTGCTTTTTGAATATAAGCCTCAAAACTCATGTTATCAGGGGGTGATATTGGCCCCACTGCCCTGCAGTTCTTATCAAATGATATTGGCCCTGAAAAGGTTCCCACATTTATATTGGCAACACCAATCGCCTTTAGAGCCATATTGTTATCGGCCGAAATATTGTAACGTTGCGGGGTGAATGTAGAACAAGCGCTAAGCGCTAAAATGGAAAATGCAGTGATAATTTTTTTCATATAAATTCTCAAAAGTGTATGGAAAGAACTCAGAGCGCAGAAAAATGGTTCGGGACTTATATCCGGCCAGGCAAGTGAGCTTTGGCAAGACTAACACTATTACCTTACACAGAACTTACAGCACCTGCCATTTGCCAACATTCACAAAGAATCTGGCGAAAAAACACTTCCGCAACAATGAAAATCTTCATGAAGACGCACACACTGACATTGGTTCAATAATCATGACGGTTACCAACTTGAATATTGCCGGCTAAAGGAAGGAAAAACTGGTGGCAGACCACGGCTGTACATTTAGGAAACCGTGGTGAAACATAAACTTACGGTCGAGCACGCTCCCTTCGGTTGCAGGACGCTACGCGATAAAGTCGCACCATCCTTCCCGCGCAGGCAGGAATCCAGTTAAATCAAGGCACTAGCTGATCGCACAGCGCCATCAGCTCATCGACTTTCGCGACAATGCAGTGTTGCTCAGCGAGAGGCGGCTTGCAAAACATCAAGTTCAGCAGCCTGCTAGGGAGCAGGCTGATTTATTCGTCAAAACTGTCGTTGCGAGCGCAAGCGTGGCAACCCAGTATTTTGATTATAAATAGAATTATTGCTTACCACGTCCCACCACCCGCCACGACGATGTCGTGCGGTCGGAAAACCGTGGTCTGTCCCCAATACTTCTCTGTCCCCAATACTTCTCTCACCGGCGCTTGCTGGATCGCCCTCAAGCTGGGCGTGGGGCAGCTACCTAGCGGCACACGTTTCAGCCAGATCGCTGCTGTATCTGTACTGGGCGGCATCGGCTTCACTATGTCGATCTTTATCGCTGAGCTCGCTTTTGCTGGGCAAGACGAATATTTACTCATGGCCAAGACCGGCGTGCTGGCCGCTTCTTTACTGGCAGGTTTACTTGGATACGCATGGCTGTGGTGGTTGGCAGAAAAATCATAGCAATTGGCACACTTAATTTAGCGGAGCAAGCGCTGGATGAACTGACTTCCCGCACGCACCGTGCTCAAAGCACCAACGTGATGGGCAAATAGCCAGACGTTCAGTTCATGCGCCATCATCTTTGCAGCAACCTTCAACAATCTTATTTTCTGCACAAGACTCGGCAATGTGCAGCATATTTGCATCAGGTACAGTATAATTACAGACTTGATTTGATTAATTTAATTGATTTCTATCACAGTGGCGGCTTAAGAGTACGACCGTTAATTTGCAGGTTGCAAACTCGAAGCATAGAGCCAGTCATAGCAAACAATCAGGCCATCCATCTGAGATGGCCTTTTTATTTCAAACGGATATATCCCCGACTGCCGGTTACGATGAGTTAAAGAACGTCCCGATCTCCAGAGATGATCACATCGAAGCTATTTTGTGCAACTCAGGAGTCCAGCGGGTGATCCCTTCAGCGAGGGGTGAACTCAGTGGGTTTCAACCAATATAAGGAGCAATACCAATGACCAACGCACAACGCAAAGCACTCTTGCGCATGGCAGCAATGAACGCATCGAGTAACGAAATCAAGCCGGCACCAACGCAAAGCAGCGGGTTCTGCCCGCATGAGGCAGGCGCATACTATCTTGCCACGGTGGGAACAGTCGGCAAGGTCATCAATTTACTTGCCACGGACATCGAGCCTCCCGTTTACACCTATATCATCACCACCATTAATTTTGAACAGGATGCCGATACCGGCAGATGGATCTGGTTTGATGGCAAAGAAAAGCTATCCCCGCGCAAAAACCAGGATGGCTGGCGTCTGGGCAGCAAGAAGTTATATGACACGCGCGAAGGTGCAGAAGCTGAACTTCAGCGCCTGATGGACAAAAACGGTGACCGGGTGACCAAGGTTCATGACTTGCCAGACTGCATGACTCAACTGAAAAAGATCCGCAGCGCCCACCATCCAGACCGCAATAACCACGATTCCGACCATGATCTTTATCAGGCTGTTATCGAGAAAATTGACCGGATGCGTGCGGTCAGCCTGTAAACCACAGCCCGATCAGAGCGCACTAAACATCCACCGGTTAAAGCAGACGGGTTTGAAATACCGACTTCCTGATACGCATCACCTAAACGATGTGTCTTTAACCGGTTTGCATAATTTTGTTATTTCACTGAAGGCTGGTGCATAAAAGCGGCATTTTACCTTTCGGAAATATTTCACCACACAGCCTTCTTTTTCTGCATATTTTTCCGATCGGGATATTTTATAAGCGATTGGATTCGAACTCATGTTGCCGCCATGAAAGGGCGATATTCTATATCTCTAGAAGATAGGGACGCGGTGCTTGATCGAACTTAAGGCTAGGCACCCGCTTACCTCACTTTACATGTTAGAGATTCATTATTTACGCACCAATACAAGCCTCCCGAACGGGTATAATGCGCTACAGACAGCGGATCTGACGCAAGCGCCCCGTTCCGCAAGTTCTATGTAATCAAATATACAGTTTGGTATGCAACTTATAATGAAAAAATTTTCTACTACCGCTACCCGGATCATCGCTGCGCTGGCTGTTCTGATGCTGTGTTCATGCAGCACTAAGCGCCCTGCGTTACCTGCCAACAGCACGACAGCTGCACCTGCACATTCAGAACAAGCAGCAGATAATCAAGCCGCAAAAAAATCAGCCGAAACCAATGTTTTCAAGCCGCAACAAGTCATCACACCTAACCAGAGCATCGACAAGGCCGGTTTATCTGTCAGCTATAGCGTAAAAACAGTGCGCAACACCGATGATTACTTAATTCAGCTAACCCTGATATTTAGAAATCTACAGGCACGCAGCACGGTCATCAAGCCTAAAGTAACTTTGCAAAATGAAAAAGGCCAGCGTGTCAGCGGCTATACGAAGAAGCAATTTCTCAGACTGGCCGGACAAATGACCAAACCGCCTGCAAAAGGCAGTCGTCAGCTTATCCATGACAAACACAGCCGTTCCGCCAAGGAAAAAATTGACTGGGCGAATTCAAACTGGCTAAAGGACAGGCACACGATCACGCCGGGCGGCATTGAAATCGCAGGACTGGTTTACCACAGCGCCGATCTGTCTTTGCCGATGACGCTGACCGTCACTTCGCTCGGAGAAAAATTTACTTTTATTATCAAAGAACTGCCGATATCCAGCGAGCAGACTGAATAATCAAAACTCCTAAGATATCGCGTTCGTCCCGGTAACTATTGCGGTTCAACGTGAAGCTCGCGTAGCGATTCGTTTTCCCTTTCACCCGCATACATGGGTGAGAACGTAGAGAGTGTTCCGGGCATGGCGAATTTGCGAGCTATTGCCCTTCGGGGAATAACCCTGCGAGGATCACTTCATTGTCAGGGGTGGCATTGTTATCATGCCCCTTAGTACTTCCGTTCGAATTTTGTAAATGCCTCTTCCAGCGCCCATTGAAGACGTGCGCGCGTGTGGCGAGCCAGATAACCCTGACAGTTCGCGCTCAGGCTGTCTCCTGAACATTCCCTCACCCGGCGACGTCGCTCAAAATCCTTCCACAACGACGCCCCTTCCACAAAGGAATACTGCAAACTATTTCGCGCCATTGCCTTTAACTGCCGGTAATCGACATTTTGTTCCTGCACGGCTTTGAGATACTCATGCGTCATCTCCGACCGCGAAACGCCTTCATCGTCGGTCGCCAGCGCGACAGGGACTCCCTGTTTTAAATACACAGACAACGGATGCCGAGCGCCTTGCACCCCCAAAATCCCCTCATTGCTGGTCAGACATATCTCCACCATCACCTTGTCATGCGCCATCTTGCGCAACAGGGCCATCGCCTCATCTTCCTGCATCACCGCCACGCCATGACCAATACGCTGGGCATGCCCAATAACAATCGAATCACGAATATGAAAACGCAAGCCTTCCGGCGGCACCAGCCCCGGCGTTAGTTCCCCTGCGTGCAGTGCAATATGTACCCGGGGATAGCTCTGGTGCAGGTAATCGAGCATGCGCATATGCAAGGAAAAATCACGCATAGGCACAAATGCATCTTCGGGCATCACCAGATTTAGCCCGACCACGCGCGGATCAATGCTTGCCAACTCAAAACCCAGCAGCATTTGTGCAAACACGATTTCCGCAGGCAAACCGCGCAATACCTGATATTGATAACGCACCGTAACCGCACAACCTGGATCTGCCGCCAGGGTCTCGCAACGCTGAATTTCGCGGCGCTTTGTTTCGGCCAGCGTCAGCGTATCCGCTGCCTTTCGGACGGCCTCAGCCAAAGCCGGCTGTTTAATAGCCTGCCGCATTGCCGCCAAATCATTATGCCAACCCGCCACGGGCGCAGCCCTGACGATTTCCGGAAAAGCCGGCGTGAGCATCAGTTCGAGATAATTGACCCGCCCCGCAGCCGCACGACTACTCACTTCGGCCAGCATTTCACCGACACGGCGTTCTCCGGCCAGATCAAATTTGTCAAAGGTATCAAAAAAATGATCGTGTCCGCTCTGTCCCGAAATAGCCTGATTACGCATCGACCAGGCGTCTACCACCTGACGGTACAATTGCGCATCGCGTAGCACCGTCACCACGTTCGCTCGCACCTCGTCACAGGGCGGAGCAGAAAGAAAAAAAGTTCTCTTGTCCACACAGAGTCCGTCCTCGGCGGCCCAATTTATCATCGATTCCGCGTATATTGCGCCGGATAAATGATTGTGTAGATCGCCTCCCTTGGGCATTTCCTTGAGAAACGCCCATAACAACGGCGCTTGCTGTTTGACCGACTGAAAATACCTGACCGTGCGAGCTTCCGGCTGAGTGGCAGCCCCTTGCGCGCTGTACGCCGGAGTGATCAACAACATGGCCAATAACAGACCGGAAAAAAATTCTTTGGATGCGGATTGAGCCTTCATGAGAACAACCTCCATACCGTAGTCAATTTTCAAGATCACGCCTGCTGCGGAATTGGGTAGCACGCCACCGGATATCGACTCAAGCACGACTATTCGAGCGAGAGCTGCAACTTTTCTGCAATGACAGGAGCAACTTCATCGTGAGGCGTTTCACTCCTCAACTGACTCTCTTGTTGTAATTTAGCGAATAACTCAGCCTCAATCCGGCGCTTTTTCTCGCGTTGAACCGCCAGTTCACGCTGTCTTTCCTCTTCCAAATCAACCGTATAATCGTGCAAGGTCAAATCTGCTCCGGAAACCGCAGCCGAGGCGGGCTCGCCGCGCTGACTCTTGAGCTTAATGTTTAGCCGCAATTCATTGGCAGAATCTGCGTTGCGTATCGCCTCTTCGTAAGAGATTTGACCGTCGTTATACAGTTCAAACAAAGACCAGTCGAAAGTGCGCATCCCCAACTCGCGCGATGTTTCCATCACCGCTTTGATCTCATTAAACTCGCCCTTAAATATCTTGTCGGCAATCGTGGGCGTATTGAGTAAAATCTCAATGGCCGCGCGTCGTCCCTTGCCATCCACCGTGCGCACCAGTCGTTGCGAAACCAGTGCCCGCAAGTTCGCCGATAGATCCATCAGCAACTGACTGCGTCTCTCCTCAGGGAAAAAATTGATGATGCGATCGATAGTCTGGTTGGTACTGTTGGCATGCAAAGTCCCCAGACACAAATGCCCCGTCTCGGCAAAGGCAATCGCATGCTCCATCGTTTCCGCATCGCGTATCTCGCCAATCAGAATGACATCCGGTGCCTGACGCAGTGTATTTTTAAGGGCGTGCTGCCAACTGTGCGTGTCCACACCCACTTCTCTATGAGTGATCAGCGACAACCTCGACTGGTGGACATATTCCACCGGATCTTCGACCGTGATGATGTGGCCGCGCGCAGTACGGTTACGGTGATCTATCATTGCCGCCAGCGAAGTCGACTTACCCGATCCTGTACCGCCGACCACCAGCACCAGACCGTGTTTATTCATCACGACTTGTTTGAGAATCTCCGGCAGCGCGAGTTTTTCGAAGTTGGGAATTTCGGCGGCGATGGTGCGTATCACCATACTGACATGCTGTTGCTGAACAAATACATTGACGCGAAAACGGGAAACCTCGGGCACAGAAATAGCGAAATTGCATTCCATTTCCCGTTCGAACTCCGCACGCTGCGTTTCATTCATCAGGGCATGAGCCAACTGCCGCGTAATGTCACCGCTCAATTTCTGCGTAGTCATCGGTTGCATCTCACCATGCGACTTCATGCTGGGCGGAAAATCGCAGGCGATAAACAAATCCGAGCCGCCTGCACGACTCATGGCGGTCAACAATTTGATGATGTACTCGTGCGCCTGCTGTTCAGTAAGTCGTGACATTGAATTTTCCCTCATTTAGTACACGGCACATTCTAGCAGGCTACCGCAAAGCTATACCATTACCGAGGCTGAATATCGGTGTTTGGGGTATGATGCGGACGACAAAAACCAGACCAACCCTGCATAAGACTTATCCGAAACAGATCCATGCTGAATAAACTCTGCTCGCTCTTGCTACCGCTGCTGCTGATTGCCTGCGCCACACCGCCCCTCCAATACAAAGAGGTGATACAACCTCAGGCGCTTTTCATGGCGCCGCTGCAATCCGACAAACCTGTGGTCGCTCTGGCGCTGGGCAGCGGGGGAGACCGAGGTTTTGCCCACATCGGCGTCATCAAAGTACTGGAAGCGAACGGAATCAAGATAGATATGGTGTTGGGCACCAGTGCGGGCAGCGTGGTAGGCGCACTATATGCAGGCGGTTACAACGGCATAGAGCTGGAGAAACTGGCGCTGGAGATGGACAGGGAAAAACTTAAGGACTACGACTTTTCCCGGCGCGGCTATGTCAGAGGCGAACAGTTACAGGACTTTATCAATCGCGCGCTGAAGAATCGCTCCATCGAACAATTGGAAAGACCTTTTATCGCCACGGCGACACAACTTCGGACGGGTAAGACCGTTGCCTTCAATCACGGCAACACCGGCATGGCGGTCCGCGCGTCGAGCAGCATACCCGGGGTGTTTTATCCGGTCATGATAGACGGAGAAGAATATGTGGACGGCGACCTGAAAAAACCCGTGCCGGTGACGTTAGCGCGGGAAATGGGTGCCGATTTCATTATCGCCGTGGATATTTCGCAACAACCCGCCCATCACCCCGCGCCGGAAGACATCATCGACATTCTCAAACAAAGCCTGCGCATCATGCGCCAATCGATCCTCTCACATGAACTGGAAACGGCGCAGGTCGTCATACGCCCTGAAATCGACATCACCCCTGAGATTGATGCGAACAGCAAGTTGCGTCTGATCAAAACAGGCGAGGACGCGGCCACTGCGGCCATGCCGCAAATACGAGAATGGCTGCAGAAGATAGAAGCTGAAAAGCGCATGGAACGCACGGTGCCATGATGATGCGCTTCCTGCCTCCTGCATCCTGCATCCTTCGCTCAAAACAACGATTGCAAGACGCGACGATGTTTATAGGCGGAAACGATTGCACTCCGCATCCTCACCTCAAAACAGCAAGCGCAAGTCTTGACTGTGTTTTTAGGCGTAGCCCCTTGCACTTTACATCCTCCCTATTATGAGCTTCTACAGCCGGTCACTCCCTTATCTGAACGATGCAGCGAGCTACTTTGCAGCGCTGGCTGATCTGCCCTGCCCGGCATGGCTGGACAGCGGAGGCATGGGACGATTCGACATTATCACGGCAGCACCGCAACGCAGCCTGACATCGTCCTCTTTTACCTCCGTGCGAGATGCACTGGGGGAGCACGTATCGCCCATAGAGAACGTGCCCTTTGCCGGCGGCGCATTAGGCTACTGGAGTTACGACCTTGCCTGCCAGCCAGCTGCCCATGACGACGCCTTGCCGCAGATGAGCCTGAGCATTTACGACTGGGCGCTGGTACTGGATCATCAGGCTCAAACAGCCAGACTGGTCTCTCATCTGCGCTACCCGGAAACGGCACAACGACTACCCGAAATATTGCAGAGACTGCAATCGGGTCGCAGCCCGACGCGCGATCATTTTCGCGTACACGGCAAGATTTCCAGCAACTTTAGCCGATCCAGTTACGCTCAGGCATTTGCCGCCGTGCAGGACTACCTGCAATCTGGAGACTGCTATCAGGTCAATCTGGCGCAGCGCTTCTCGGCTCTTGCCACAGGAGACGCCCTGCCCGCCTATCTCCAGTTGCGACGCATCAGCCCGGCCCCCTATTCGGCCTTCCTCAGCCTGCCGCAGGGACAGGTACTTTGTGCCTCACCGGAGCGTTTTATCCGCGTTAGCAACGGACAGGTTGAAACACGTCCGATCAAAGGAACGCGCCCGCGCGCAGAAGATGCGGAACAAGACCGGCAACTGGTTGATGAATTGCGTTGCCACCCCAAGGACAGAGCCGAAAATCTGATGATCGTGGATTTGCTGCGCAACGATTTGGGGAAAAATTGTGAAATCGGTTCGGTGTGCGTGCCTAAGCTGTTCGAAGTGGAAAGCTACGCGCGCGTCCACCATTTGGTCAGCACGGTGCAGGGAAAACTGGCAGCCGGCCGCGATGCGCTGGATATGCTGGAGGGATGCTTCCCGGGCGGTTCGATCACCGGCGCGCCCAAAAGACGCGCCATGCAGATTATTGAACAACTGGAGCCCGATCCGCGCGGTCTGTACTGCGGCGCAATCGGTTATCTTGGCTTCGATGGCAACATGGACAGCAACATCGTGATCAGGACGCTGGTGTACAGCAAGGGTAAAATCCACTGCTGGGCGGGCGGCGGCCTGGTGGCCGATTCGCAATGCGATGCCGAATATCAGGAAACATTGGACAAAGCATCTGCCATGCTGGATTTACTGATGCATTACGGCGGAGAAATTTAAGTTAGATAATACTGCCGCTACACGACGAGGAAAAGCCAGTCGCCTTCCCTCGCCACCTGACTTATTTCCCCAAGCTCTCCTGCACTACCGGCTTGACTTCAGCGACACAACTGCTGTTGTTCAACTTTCCATCCGGCATCACCGTATTACAGAACGTCGCGCCCGTCAGTGTCGCTTCGCTGATATTAGCCCCCGACATATCCGCATCGGTCAAATCAGCATTCAGCAAAATGGCACCGTTCAGATTGGCACGCTGTAACTGTGCACCGCGCAGTATCGCCTTATTCAGATTGGCATCGGTCAGGTTAACTTGCATCAGATTGGCACGAGACAGATTAGCGCGAGCAAGATTCGCCTCCGTCAGATTCGCACGGTTAAGATTCGCTTTAAACAAATTTGCCTGTGCCAGATTCGCCATATACAACTGAGCACTCGCCAGATTGGCCGTGCCCAAATTTGCTTCGGCCAGCGAAGCCTTCAGACAGACAGTGCTCGGTGCAATGACGCAACCGTTAATCGCCAGTGCATCGGAGACGCCAACCTGCCCGACCGCAGCTGCCTGACAATTCTGACTTTGCACTATGCCGTTAGGCATCAATGTGCGACAAAAAACCGTCTTAGGAGAGAAAATCGCCTCTTCCATACGCGCACCGCTGAAGTTACTATCGGTCAGGTTCGCTTCTGAAAAATTTACTCCCTTCAGCCCTGCATTACTAAAATTAGCGCCCGTCAGATTTGCACCGGTCAGATTCGCAAAAAACAGCGTCGCATAGCTCAAATCAGTGCCATTCAAGGTAGCGCCCATTAACTTGGCATTATTCATGTTGGCACGGCTTAAATTAGATTTGCTCAGATCGCTACGGGTCAGATCGGCTCCACTCAACAAAATACCATGCAGGTCCTTGGGCTCTATCTTCTGGCCAGACATCTGGGCATTGAGGCAATTAGTATTGGGCGCCAGCGTGCAAGCCCCGGCTGTGGACATCGTGATAAACAGTAATGCAGAACCCAGCAACAATTTTTTCAAAGTTTTCTCCATAATAAAAAACGGCGCACCATTGAGCGCGCCGCTTCTCTGACAATTAATGTCAAGAAAGTTCAAACCTGCGGGTGCGCACGCTCCTCGTTGCTGTGCAACTTATTCAGCGCATTCAAGTAAGCTTTGGCGGAAGCCACCACGATATCGGTATCCGCGCCCTGCCCGTTCACAATCCGTCCGCCTTTAGCAAGGCGCACTGTCACCTCGCCCTGCGCATCTGTACCGCTGGTGATGTTGTTCACCGAATACAGTTGCAACTCGGTACCGCTATGGACAATCTTTTCGATCGCCTTAAACGTGGCATCCACCGGGCCGCCGCCGTGCATCTCCGCTTCTTTTTCAATATTTCCGATATTAATCAATATCTTAGCAACAGGCAGCAAACCAGTCTCACAATGCGCACGCAAGGAGACCAGACTATAATGCTCCTTCACCTCAGCAATGGCTTCATCGCTGACCAGCGCTTGCAGGTCTTCATCAAAGATTTCATGCTTACGATCGGCTAACTCCTTGAAGCGGGCAAAGGCTGCATTGAATGCGTCTTCAGTGGCAAATTCAATGTGCAAGGCATCGAAGCGCTGACGCAAAGCGTTGCGCCCGGACAATTTGCCCAGCGTCAGTTTATTGGTGTTCCAGCCCACGTCTTCGGCGCGCATGATCTCGTAAGTCTCGCGATGCTTCAACACGCCGTCCTGATGAATCCCGGACTCATGCGCAAAGGCATTGGCCCCCACGATCGCCTTATTCGGCTGCACAGGGTAACCCGTGATGCTGGACACCAGCTTGGAGGTGGTCACGATCTGCGTGGTGTCGATGCGCGTATCCAGATTGAACACATCACGACGCGTTTTCACCGCCATCACCACCTCTTCCAGCGAAGCATTGCCGGCGCGCTCGCCCAAACCGTTGATGGTGCATTCAACCTGACGCGCACCGTTCATCACCGCAGACAGAGAGTTCGCGACAGCCAACCCTAAATCGTTGTGACAGTGCGTAGACCAGATCACCTTGTCTGAATTGGGCACACGCTGTATCAGTTGCCCGATGCGCTCGCCCCAGGCTGCCGGAATTGAATAACCGACCGTATCGGGCACGTTCAGCGTTTTGGCACCCGCCTTAATCACTTCATCGAACACACGCACCAAAAAATCCATATCGGAGCGCACCGCATCTTCGGCGGAAAACTCCACATCGTCGGTGTATTCCAGCGCCCATTTGACAGCCGCCACGGCACGTTCGACCACTTGGTCTTCATTCATGCGCAACTTGTGCTGCATGTGAATCGGACTGGTCGCAATAAAGGTGTGGATACGCCCCGATTTAGCCGGCGTGATCGCTTCACCGGCGCGACGCACATCGTTTTCGCTGGCGCGCGCCAGGGAACACACGGTTGAATTTTTTACATTTTCAGCGACCGCCTTGACCGCTTCGAAATCCCCCGGACTGGCAGCGGCAAAACCCGCCTCGATCACATCCACACCCAGCTTTTCCAACTGGCGTGCGATGCGTATCTTTTTTTCGCGCGTCATTGCAGCTCCGGGGCTTTGTTCCCCGTCACGCAAGGTTGTATCGAAAATGATCAATTTTTCGGTCATGCAAAACTCCTGAAAAAATAGGTCGCGCGATTAGCGCTCAATAAAATGGGGGTGGGCAGGCTGAATGAAACAACTGCAACGACTCAGCGTAGCGGTTTGCCGCGACGCTGGATAGACCACATCACAAAACCCGACAGGGCATAGCACAGAAATAAACCGAACAACACGCGTGGCGGATCACTTGAAATCAACACAAAGAACATCGCCGCGAGAAAGATCACCAGAAAAGGCACACTCTTGCGCATATTGATGCCCTTGAAGCTGTAAAAGGGTAAATTGCTCACCATACTTAGCCCGGCAAACACAGTTAATGTCGCGGCATACCAGCGCAACGACTCCCCTGTATAGCCGTAATCGAACATCATCCAGACAAATCCCGCTACCAGCGCGGCCGCTGCGGGACTTGGCAAACCCTGAAAATAATTCTTATCGACCACTTCGATATTGGTATTAAAACGCGCCAGGCGCAACGCAGTCGCTACGCAGTAAATAAAGGCGGCAAACCAACCCCATTTACCCATTCCCTTCAACGCCCACTCATACATCACCAGAGAGGGAGCCACACCGAACGACACCATATCTGAAAGGCTGTCGTACTGTGCGCCGAATTCGCTCTGCGTATGGGTCATACGGGCTATGCGCCCGTCCAGTCCATCGAGCACCATGGCGATAAAAATGGCTACCGCAGCATATTCGAACTTTCCATTCATCGCCTGAACGATGGCATAGAAACCTGCGAACAGCGCGCCGGTAGTAAACAAATTGGGCAGCAGATAGATGCCGCGTCTGCGCAAATTCATCGGTTTTCTTGTATTGTATTCATCCATAGCGGGAGATTAACCGTTTTGTGCCAATACTGCCAGCATAAGCCTGAACAAGTTGCGGCAGAATGAAAAAAGCTGGTAGGGAGCAGCCTGTAGCCAACCCCTGTACAGGGTCAGATTTTGGCTACCCGCTACCAGCTTGCGGCTAAGAGCTAAATTAGTTCTTAGACTGATCAACCAGCTTGTTTTTACCGATCCAAGGCATCATCGCGCGCAACTGACCACCAACCACTTCGATTGGATGTTCAGCATTCAGACGGCGGCGTGCAGTCATCTCAGGATAGTTGGTACGGCCTTCCAGAATGAACTGCTTAGCGTAATTGCCGTTCTGGATGTTAGTCAGACATTCCTTCATCGCAGCACGAGCCTGATCAGCGATCACGCGGTGACCGGTGACATATTCGCCGTATTCTGCGTTGTTGGAGATCGAGTAGTTCATGTTAGCGATACCGCCTTCGTACATCAGATCGACGATCAGCTTCAGTTCATGCAGACACTCGAAGTAAGCCATTTCAGGTGCATAGCCGGCTTCAGTCAGTGTCTCGAAACCAGCCTTAACCAGTTCAACCGCACCGCCGCACAAAACAGCCTGCTCGCCGAACAAGTCAGTTTCAGTTTCTTCGCGGAAATTGGTTTCAATCACGCCACCCTTGGTGCCGCCGTTAGCCGCCGCATAGGACAACGCGATATCGCGAGCCTTGCCCGATTTATCCTGGAATACAGCGATCAGTGACGGTACGCCGCCACCCTTCAAGTATTCTGAACGCACGGTGTGGCCAGGGCCCTTAGGTGCAATCATGATGACATCGACGTCAGCGCGAGGAACGACTTGATTGTAGTGCACGTTAAAACCGTGTGCAAAAGCCAGCGCAGCGCCAGCCTTCATGTTAGGCGCAACATCGCGGTGATACACTTCAGGAATCGTTTCATCCGGCAACAGAATCATCACAACGTCAGCAGCCTTGACCGCGTCAGCCACTTCCGCCACGTTCAAACCCGCAGCGGCAGCCTTAGCCCAGGACGCGCCATCACGGCGTAAACCGACCGTAACGTTGACGCCTGAATCGCGCAGATTTTGTGCGTGTGCATGGCCTTGTGAACCATAACCTACGATGGTTACTTGCTTGCCTTTGATCAGTGACAGGTCTGCATCTTTATCGTAAAAAACTTTCATGTTGCCCTCTATAAAAAATAAAATAAAAAATAAAAACAGCGCTTAGCTACTAGCTGCTAGCCCGGTGTTGGCCAGCGACAAGCCACAAGCTACGTGCTACAAGCTTAAGATTCTGTTGCCGCGCCCGATACCCGAAGCACCTGTACGTACGGTTTCCAGTATCAAATCGCGACCGATGGCATCAATAAAACTGTCCAGCTTGACGCGTGCACCTGTCAACTCGATGGTGTAGGTATGATCCGTCACGTCCAGGATACGCCCACGGAAAATGTCGGTCAGCCGTTTCAGCTCTTCACGTGCATCGCCTTCCGCGCGTGTCTTAACCAGCATCAACTCGCGCTCGATATGTTCACCTTCGCTCAAGTCCATCACCGACACCACATCGATCAGCTTGTCGAGTTGCTTGGTAATCTGCTCAAGAATCGCATCCGAGCCGTGCGTAACGATGGTCATACGCGACAGAGTGGCATCTTCGGTCGGGGCAACTGTCAGCGATTCGATGTTGTATCCTCGTGCGGAAAATAATCCAGATACACGAGACAAGGCACCCGCCTCATTTTCCATCAGCAAAGAAATAATATGACGCATTATAAGTCCTCCGACAGAACAACTTCAGACAAACCCTTACCGCCCGGGACCATAGGGAACACATTTTCAGTCGGATCGGTGCGGAAATCCATAAACACCAGATCGTTCTTGCGAGATAAGGCCTCGATGATCGCCGGCTCAACATCAGCAGGATTATCGATACGCATACCGATATGGCCGTACGCTTCTGCCACCTTCACGAAATCCGGCAAGGCATCCATATAGGATTCGGAGAAACGGTTGCCGTGGAAGAATTCCTGCCACTGACGCACCATACCCAGATAACCGTTGTTCAACGACAACACCTTGATCGGCAAGTGATATTGCTTGCAGGTCGAGAGTTCCTGAATGTTCATCTGGATACTGCCTTCACCTGTCACACAAGCGACCGTCTCGCCCGGATGCTTGAGCTGTACACCCATCGCAGCCGGCAAGCCAAAGCCCATCGTTCCCAGACCGCCCGAGTTAATCCAGCGGCGCGGATGATTGAACTTGTAGTACTGAGCCGCCCACATCTGGTGCTGCCCCACGTCGGAAGTGACAAACGCTTCACCGAAAGTTAACTTATGCAGCGTTTCGATCACGAATTGCGGCTTGATGATTTCGCTGGAATTCTTGTAGCGTAAACCGCCGCCGATCACACGCCACTCATCGATCTGTTTCCACCAGTTAGCCATCTCAGCAACATCCGGCTTTTGACGACTGCTGCGCAACACCGTCAGCAATTCATCGAGTACCAGCTTCAGATCACCGACTATCGGCACATCGACTTTAACGCGCTTGGCGATCGAAGACGGGTCGATGTCTATATGTATGATTTTTCTAGGTATTTGCGCAAAATGCTCGACATTACCGATCACACGGTCGTCAAAGCGCGCACCGATCGCAACCAGCACATCGCAATGTTGCATCGCCATGTTCGCTTCGTAAGTGCCGTGCATACCCAGCATACCGACAAATTGCTTGTCGTTGGCCGGATAGCCGCCCAGGCCCATCAGCGTATTGGTGCATGGGAAACCCAGCAATTGCACAAGTTCAGTCAACTGACTGGCAGCGCTGGCCAACACCACTCCGCCACCGGCGTAGATCATCGGGCGTTTGGCTTCAAGCAACATTTGCGCAGCCTGACGAATCTGCTGACTGTCGCCTTTGCCCTTAGGGTGATAGGAGCGAATATTGACCGTGGCAGGATAAACGAACTCGGTTCTATGGCTGGAGACATCTTTAGGAATGTCGACCAGAACCGGACCCGGACGGCCTGATTTCGCCAGATAAAAGGCTTTTTTCAGGGTCGAAGCGATGTCTTTGACGTCTTTGACCAGAAAATTGTGCTTCACGCAGGGACGGGTGATACCGACCGCATCGACCTCCTGAAACGCATCTTCTCCGATGGCAAAGGTTGGCACCTGACCGCTGATCACCACCATCGGGATCGAATCCAGATAAGCTGTGGCGATACCTGTCACCGCATTGGTCAGACCGGGGCCCGAAGTCACCAGCGCCACACCCACCTTATCGGAGGAACGTGCATAGCCGTCGGCCGCATGCACAGCCGCCTGTTCATGGCGAACCAGAATATGCTTAACCTTGTCCTGCTGAAAAATTGCATCGTAAATATGCAGCACTGCGCCGCCGGGGTAACCGAACAGATATTCGACCCCTTCCTCTTGCAAACAACGGATGGTTATTTCCGCGCCAGTCATTTCCATGACAAACACCCTATAATTATTTCGAAAAGAACTGCGTAAGATAATGGCAACCAGCCATTTGGTCAACCACTTACGGCATATATCCGCATGATTCATGGCAGAATAGGCTGAAATTTGCTACTATTGGCGCTCATGCAAGGAGAAAAAACTGGCAACCCAAGCCGAATTGAGCCAATTTCTTGGCCGTATAGAGCGACGCGCTTACAAACATGCCGTGTTTGCCATGCATGACAGCCATACCGCTTTGGATGTCGTTCAGGACGCCATGAGTAAATTAGCTGCCAAATATGGCGACAAGCCGGCCGAAGAATTGCCGCTGCTTTTCCATCGTATATTACAAAATACGATACGCGATTATTGCCGGCGGCAAAAAGTTCGCTCAACATGGACCACACTGTTTTCCGCCTTTACTTCAAAACAAGCGGAAGAAGAGTTTGATCCGCTGGATGTGTTAGAAGACAAAGACAATCAAAGCAATCCTGCCACCCCGGATGCAGATTTTTCGCAAAGGCAAACCATCGCATTGATTGAGCAATCACTAAGCAATCTTCCGGCACGTCAACGGGAAGCGTTTCTGCTGCGTTACTGGGAAGGTTTAGATACCGCCGAAACCGCCACCGCCATGGGATGCACAGAAGGAAGCGTTAAGACCCACTGTTCGAGAGCTAATCACGCACTGGCGGAGTCTCTCAAAGCAAAAGGAGTTGATTTATCATGAACAAAGATACACATAACATTAACCATCGCCGCATTGCCGAGTTACTCAATCGCAGTGCAAGTCAACTCGACCCGCAGATTGTAGCCTCACTGCACCAGGCGAGCGCTGCGGCCCTGCAGAAGCAAGGCGCGCACCAGCACGCCTTTTCGTTGAGCACCATCGGTCATCGCGCTCACAAAATAATGCCCCACTCCGCCAACCAATGGCTGGCAACAACGGTTTTGCTGGCTGCGATCGCCTTCAGCATAGCCGACTACCTGCAACAGTCGCCGGATCAGCACAACCTTGACATCGATATACTGACAGATGAATTGCCTATCGAAGTATTTGTTGACCAGTAGGCGCATGAAAATTCTTTTCATCGCACTGACGCTACTCTGCGGGCTTAACGTACCGCAAGCCTCGGCCGCGCCTACCCCATGGCAAAAACTAACACCGGCAGAACAGGTCGCCCTGGCGCCATTGTATCCGCAGTGGCAAAACTTGCCCGAGACACAACAAAACAACTTACGACGCCTCGCCCAGCGCTATCACAATCTTGACGCTAATGCCAAACGTCGCTTTCTGACGCGACTGGCAACCTGGGCTCAACTCACCCCCGCTCAGCGCCAGGCTGCACGAGAAAAATATCATGCATTCAACAAGTTACCGCATGAAAAGCGCGAACAAGTAAAACAAATTATTAAACAAAATCAAATCGTACAATCACAAGAAGCGGTAAGCGCTGCCGCATCGGCACCAGCCTCATCACCCCTCCCATCAGACCAACCCTAGCGAGTTCAATCGCGCGAAGTACGCCAGAGCAAAAACAAAACTCACCGTTTCCCAGGCAGCATTAGGCAACCCACGCAACGCATCATTTAGCCCAAGCTACCCCCAACGGAATTGTAAGGTGTGCAAAAATACGAATAAACTTTGGATAGACTGGAATGCTTCCTGCCACAGCCTTTCTAAGCGCGTTGCAGTTACCAGACGTGTAACTGCATTTCTAACACTAGCTACATCACGCCCATCACCACCAGCGCGATAAACGCGGCAAACAGCGCAAAATGACTGATACCTTCGATGGCATTAGTCTCACCATCGTGCAAATTATTCATCACAGTGAGAAAAGTAAGCAGCAACATCCCCCCCTGCACCGGCGTGAGCGCCATCTCGATGCGCTCACCGCTAAACAAGGCGATCGACTCGATCACAGGCAAAGTCAGCAATACAGTGGCCAGCGAGGCGCCTAACGCAATATTGACCGTAGTCTGCATACGATTCTGTTGAGCCGCCTTCAAGGCGGTGAGTATCTCCGGACTGGCGGAAATCAGGGCAACCAACACAGCGGGTATCGCACGCGGCAGACTACTCCCCGACAAGCCGGCATCGAGCAACACAGACAGCACTTCGGACAACAGCCCCACCAGCACAATAGCGCCCAGCATCATCGTCACATGCAGGCTGTTAGGGCTATGCACCTCATCGTGCGCTTCTTCTTCCGACTCGGCCGAATACTCGAAAAATTTGCGATGTTCGACTGTCTGCAAACGCAGAAAAGCGATATACATCACCGCCATCACACAGACTGAAAATGCCGAATAGAATTGCCATTTGCCATCCGGCACGAAGTCGGGAATAAACATACCGACACCGATGGCCACAAGCAGCATCGCGATGAAGGAATTGGCGGAATCCACATTATATTTGGCGCTGCCGTGTTTCAAGCCGCCCACGATGGCAGCTAAGCCGAGAATACCGTTGATATCGAACATGATTGCGGCAAAGACCGTATCACGGGTGAGCGTCGGATTGGGCGCCCCCTGCAATAGCACAACCAGAATCACGACTTCCACCGAAACGGCTGCGAGTGTCAGGGTTAACGTGCCATAAGGTTCACCAAAACGCAGCGCCAGCACTTCAGCGTGATGGGCGATACGAAACGCCACCCCGATGATCGCTGCCAGGATCACCAGCAACGCCCCCCACAACAACGCCCCGCCATGTGCCACGACCGCATGCTCCAGCAAGAAACCCATGCCTAGCACCAGCAGCGCAATGGCGACAGGAAACTCAGCCTTGATATATTTCATGGCTTTGCCAGCGATGTACATAGACGACGGAACTCCTGCACTTCCGTGACCCATAACACACCATCTCCGGTCTGCCCCGTGTAGGCATGACGATGTATGACAGCCAGAATATCGGCCAACATCTCATCGGGCGCCACGATTTCTATGCGCAGTTTTTTAGTAAAGTCGGTCAACTCTTCCTTGAGTGTACCGTGCAGTTCAGCACCGGAATGCGCCGAACACCCTTCCACATGGCTGATGTTCATACCCGGAAAGCCGGGTAGCAGACGAAAGGCATCACGAATTTTATGCAAGCGGGAGGGCCGAACTATTGCTTTGATTTCTTTCATTTTTTCACCTAAGCCTCAATAGATTTTTCTTCAAACCATTTGTACAGCGTTGGCAGCACCACCAGTGTAAGCAAGGTAGACGTAATCAAGCCGCCAATCACCACAATCGCCAGTGGTCGCTGCACCTCCGACCCCGGCCCGCTGGCAAACAACATGGGGATCAGACCCAGCATCGCCACGGTCGCCGTCATCAACACCGGACGAAAACGCTGTTTACAGCCTTGCACCACAGCCTCGGTCTGACTCATTCCTTCATCGCGCAAATTGCGTATGTAGGAAACCAGCACCACGCCGTTCAATACGGCAATCCCCCACAGCGCGATAAAGCCCACCGATGCCGGCACCGACAAATACTCGCCGGTCACAAACAGCGCCACAACCCCGCCGATCGAAGCAAAAGGCAACACTAAAATAATCAGCGCCGCATAACGCAAAGAACCAAATAACAGAAACAGCAGGAAGAAAATTGCCGCGACAGTCACTGGAACGATAATTTTCAGATGTCCCATGGCGCGTTCCATATTCTGAAATTGCCCGCCCCACTCCAGATAATATCCTTCAGGCAACTTGATCTTGCTGTCGACCGCCTGCTGCAACTCAGTGACAAAGCTACCCAGATCCCGGTCTTTCACATTGACCCCGATCACGATACGCCGCCTGCCCTTTTCGCGACTGATCTGAGCCGGTCCGTCGGTTACGCGGATTTGCGCCAGATTTTCCAGTGCAACCAGGGCGCCATTCGGCGAACTGACCAGCATGCTGCGGATAGTAGCGACATCGCTGCGAAATGCTTCAGGCAAACGCACCACGGCACCGAAGCGTCGTTCACCTTCATAGATCTCGGTCGCCATGCGACCGCCTATCGCGGCCTCGATCACATCGTTAATATCCGAAACATTGATACCATGCCTTGCAATGGCCTGGCGATCAATTTCGATGGACAGGTATTGCTGACCAGTTACCCGTTCCACCTTCAAATCCTGTGCACCAGGAACTGAAGCGGCCACTTTAGCGATGATGTCTGCTTTCTGTTTCAGCACATCCATGTCATCCCCGAACAACTTGATCGCCACATCTGAGCGCACACCGGTCACCATCTCGTCCACGCGATCTGAAATCGGCTGTGCCATGACGATCTGCACGCCCGGCAACGTCATTAACTTTTCGCGTATTGCAGCCGCAATATCGTCCTGATTCCAGCCTTCCGGCCATTCGCTGCGTGGTTTCAGACTGACGATAGGGGTGGACTCATTTTGTCCCTGTGAATCTGCCGGGCTCTCCCCGCGTCCTACGCCCGAGACAGCCGATTTAACTCCCGGCACCTCCATCACACGACGCATCGCCTCCATCTCCAGCTTGAGCGACTCCTCCAGCGATATATTCGGCACACGGTTAATCCCCGGCACAATCGACCCTTCCTTCATTTCCGGAATAAAAGCGGTACCGAGCAGCGGCAACAATAACACTGCGGTGGCAAATGCGGCGGCAGCTGCAAAGATCGTCTTGCTGCCATTAATCATCGTCCAGTCCAGCAAACGCAGATAGGGCTTTTTAGCCAGCGCCACCAGGAATGTATCGTGCTCATCTTTACCCACCAGCAGGTAGGAGCACAGCACAGGCGTGAGTGTCAGCGCCAGAATCAAAGAAACAAACAAGGCGATCGCGATGGTGAATGCCAGCGGGGCGAACATCTTGCCCTCCATCCCTTGCAAGGTCATCAGCGGCAAAAATACCAGTATGATGATAGAAACCCCGAAAATTACCGGCGTGCCCACCTCGACTGCCGCGTCCAGCACCACCCTGACCCGGCTCAGCCCCCTCCCCTTATTCTCCGCCAAACGCTGAAAAGCATTCTCCACCACGACCACCGAACCATCCACGATCAATCCTGTAGCGATCGCCAAACCGCCCAGCGACATCAGATTGGCGGACAATCCATAATGATTCATTACCATAAAGGTGATCAGCGGCGTCAAGACCAGTGAGGCCACCACAACCAACGAAGAACGCACATCGCCTAAAAACAGGAACAGCACGATAACCACCAGCACAACACCCTCGATCAGCACTTTTACCACGGTGTGGAGTGCGGCATCGACCAGTTCGCTGCGATCATAGTAAGGGACAATTTTCAGCCCGTCGGGCAACATGCCCTTGTCATTAATCTCGGCGACGCGCTCCTTGATGCGCGACACCACCTCTTTGGCATTTCCGGCGCGCATCATCATGACCACGCCCCCTACCGATTCAGTCACGCCGTTTTTAAGCAGCGCACCATAACGCACTTCATGGCCGATACTAATTTCAGCCACGTCGCGCACAAGCACAGGCACCCCGTCCTGTTCCTTCAACACAATGCTGCGTATATCCTCAACATCGCGTATCAGACCCACACCGCGTATCAGATACTGCTCGGCATAGTGCGGCAAAACCCCGCCCCCCGCGTTTGCATTATTGCGCGCGAGTGCCTGATAAACATCCTGTAGGGTGAGTTTATGATGGCGCATCCGGTCAGGATTTACCAAGGCCTGATACTGCTTAACATAGCCGCCCTGTGAATTGATCTCCGCCACACCTGGAATACCGCGCAATAGCGGGCGTACCACCCAGTCCTGTGCAATTCGACGGCGGGTCAACTCTTCAACCGGCAAGGCTTTGTTGGCATCGGCGGGTAATTCCAGCGTGTACTGGTATACCTCCCCCAATCCAGTAGAGAGCGGTCCTAAGGTGGGAGCAACCCCCTGCGGCATCCGGCCAGCCACTTCGATCAGTCGTTCCATCACCAGTTGACGGGCAAAATACACATCGGTGACGTCGGTGAACACCAGCGTAATCAGCGACAGCCCCGGTTTGTTTAACGAGCGCATTTCTTCCAGCCCCGGCAAACCAGTCATCGCCATCTCCAGCGGGACGGTCACAAAGCGTTCAACCTCTTCAGGCGAACGCCCTTGCGCGACTGTCGCGATTTGTACCTGAACATTGGTGACATCCGGAAAAGCATCCACCGATAATTTGCGCGTCGCATCCAGTCCAAACATCACCAGACACACTGCCACTACAACCAGTACCAAACGCTGCTTGAGCGCGGTACGTATTAAAAATTCCAGCATTTCAACCTCGATATGACATGACTCGCCTACGGGCGAGGACGTATGGTTTTACGCAAAAAATCAGCCTTCAAGTTCTTTGCGGCGGCGCTCATTATTGAGATGGAACGCACCGTCTGTCACAATTTTTTCACCCTCAAGCAACCCTTCCAGAACAGGTGCAACACCATTGCTTTCGGGTCCCAGTTTGATCTGACGCAACTGGAAGCGATGCGCATCCAGTTGAACAAAAACATAATCGCGATTTTCCTCGCGCACCACGGCGACCACCGGCAACATCACACGTTTGTGAGGTGCGCCGCGTATCAGCATAGAGGCGAGCATACCCGGCTTAATCAATCGGTCCGCATTTTCAACATCCATGCGCACCGTCACCGTGCGCGTATCGGGCTTGACGGTATCTGATACAAAAATAAGTTTACCCTTGATTTCCTGATCGACCAGCGCCGAAATCTCAGCCTCCGTGACGCCGCCAGTTCTGACCAGACCCGCCTGTTGTTCCGGGATTTCAGCAACCAGCCAGACATGTGACAGGTCGGCAATGGTAAACAGCGCATCAGCGGGCTGCACCACCTGACCTTGCGTCACTTTGCGTTCGATGACGGCGCCGTCCAGCGTGGCAATCACCGATGAGAGTGAATGAACGGAACGTGTCTCGGTCAGCTTATTAATATCCGCGTCTATCATCCCCAGCACTTTTAGCTGATCGTGCGAAGTTTGCCGCTCGGCCTGAGCCTGCAATAACTCGCTCTCGCGCTTTTGCAATTCAGCTGAACTGATCACATCCGATTCAAACAGCAATTTGGCGCGTGTCACCGCTCTGAGTTGCAAGCCCTCCTGCGAGACAGCCTTGAGATAAGCAAGTTGCGACGATGAAAGCTCCGCGCTATGCAGTGTCGCCAGCACATCGCCTCGTCGTACCCTCTGCCCCATTTCGGCACGAATTTCCGTCAATCTTCCCGTCACTGCGGCACCGATACGCGCCACTCTTTGCTCATCCACCTCTACCCGCGCTGGCACACGAACGATTTCAGCGATTTCTCCCGCGCCGACGGCAGAGATAGTCAGCCTTTTAAGCAATTCAGGAGTTACGTTGACGATAGAAGGATCATCGGCCGCAGCAAGTACCGGAGCCTCCTGCTTTTTTTGACAGCCTACCAGCAGTGCGCTCATCAGTAGTACAGGTAACAAATATCGTTTAACTAAATTCATTTATTTTCTCCGGCCGTTGCGCGCAATCGTTCTATGTCGATCAACGCAAATTGCAATTCATAACGTGCATTCAGATAATCCATGCGCGTGCTTCGAAACACGCGCTGCGCATCAAGATAATCGAGTATCCCTCGTTCACCGTAACGATAGGCCGCTTCTGCCACTTTCAGAGCAGCCTCTGCCTCACGCATCAAACCTGTCTCAAAAACTGTCATTTGGTGGCGGGCAATTTGATAACGACCATACGCCTGATCTAGCTCCCCGAGCAAAGCGAAACGAATGCGGTCCTGATCGGCCACCGCACGCTCTCTGTTAGCATACGCTTCTCCCACCTGACCTTTGCGCTGATCCCACAGTGGCAACGGCATCGCTACGCTCACACGCCAAAGGCTGACATCTGGATGACGCTCTGCACTCCATTTGAGCGTCGGTTGAGGAATACGTAAACTGCGCTCCAGTTCAAGCCTAGCCTCCGCGCGCCGCGTTTCGGCGTCAGCAATCTTAAGTACAGGTTGAGAGGCCAACAACTCCGACCTTAATTGTGCAAGCGCAGGAATGTTGGCAACCTCTTTGATACTGTGAGTAATTTCAAAATCATCACCTAACGGAGCTCCAAGCAAAGCACGCAACCTGTCTTTAGCCTGAGCAACACGTATTTCAGCGCTTCTGGCCGCATTTTCTGCCGTCAGCGCCTCCGCATCCGATTTCACCTGTTCATAGCGTGGTGACTCACCCACTTCCACTCTCAACTTCACTCGATTACGAATTTGCAACAACAAAACATGATTCTCATTTGCCTGTTGCGCTTCATCCTGTCTGCGCAACACCTCAAAAAAAGCCTGCTTGACTTGCGCATACAAATTGATGCGCGCTTCATCGCGCTGCGCCACACTGGACATCACACCGGCTTCAGCCGCTTGCCTGCGCGAATTGCGCAAACCGGGAAATTCGACAGGCTGAGCGATCGTCACGGCACTGTTGTGTCCACGTTGCGCGGGTAAAAGCAGGGAATTCCCCGTGCCGAATTCAACATCCGGATTCGGGAACGCGCGCGCCGTATCGAGTGCTGCATCGGCATTGGCTGCCTGAGCACCGGCCACTTTAAGCGCAGGGCTGTATTGCTCAGCCAATACCAGCGCTTGCGGCAGCGTCAATGGCAGCGCATTAACAGAAATTGAAAACAGACCGGGAAGCAATATCGCACCCGCAATCAGATAACGGTTACTAAATTTCATTTTTTAAATCCACAGGTTACATCACAGACGTGACGACGAGAGCATCGTGTAGATGCCGTTTATCAATCAAACGGATTCGATAGGTGGGCGATCAGGGGGCGGGGCGCTGTTGGACAGAACAAGTTGAGCAGATACCCTGCGGTAATTGCGCGTAGACGGGACAAATACAGCGAGCGCATGGCGCGTAAGAATACCGAACTGCTCTACAGGATCATCACCGTGAGTATCCACATCAAACATGGCTGCGATATCGCCGTGAACATCGTGCTGCGCCAAATCCTGCGTGCCACCCAGCCAAAGGCTGAACAACAGCACAACGGCGAGACAGCAACTGAGCAAAGAAGAGGAGAACCAAGGGTAATTCATGTCGGCATTATATATCAGGATAAGTTATCGCGCAAAAAGCACAGCAAGAAAATCTTCACCTGAAATTTAAAATACCCAATATTTACAATAAGTTACAAAAATTAACAGCCAAAGTTGACCGCACATCCAAGGATCACGCAAAAAAACAGACGCTCAATTTGCAGATTAACACTGATTAACAAAAAGTTAGCCAGGCGTACACACCACCAAAACGGCGAACCGGTACGTATTACGTCCATCAACTTGATCGGCGTAAGCCAATAAATCCGCCTGACCAAGAGGCAAAAAAGCACCTCTGGTCAGAGCAAGGCTCACTTTAAGCTGAGAATGAAGAACCGCAACCGCAGGTGGTGGTGGCATTTGGATTTTTGATGACAAACTGCGAACCTTCCAGACCTTCGGTGTAGTCGATCTCAGCACCGACCAGATACTGGAAGCTCATCGGATCAATCAGCAATTGAACGCCATTTTTGTTCAGTACGGTATCGTCTTCGTTGCACACTTCATCAAAGGTAAAACCGTATTGAAAACCTGAACATCCGCCCCCGCTGACAAAAACGCGCAGTTTAAGATCAGCATTACCTTCTTCTTCAATCAGTTGTTTCACCTTGTTAGCCGCGCTATCGGTAAACACCAGCAGATCTTGTGATTCAGTTACAGCAGTTTCAGTCATTGCATTCATGATTTCTCCTCTAAATTATTGATTAGCATGCGTATTAAAAGGCACCAGTTGCTCCTGATCGCCATCGTTGATATGTATCAGACGCCCTTCCAAAATGGCACCCAATTGAATTTCCAGCATTTTATAATGAACATCACCCAGAACACGCGCCTTGGCATGCAATTCCAGGTATTCGCTGGCCGTTGCAGCACCGTTGATCTCACCGCTTAACACCATGTGCGTGGCGATCACCTCACCATTTATACAGCCCTGCTCACTGAGCACAAGCGTAGACGGACTACCGGACACAGCGATGACGTTTCCGTTTACACGACCGTCAACGCGCATTCCGCCCGTAAAACTGACATCCCCGTCGATCACGGTACCCGCACCGATCAGCGTATCGATGCGGTTCTGTGGCTTGCTATACTTCTTCTTGAACAACCGCTTCTCCTAGACTTAAGAAAGATTCACACTCTGCCGCACACTGGGCTCACGCGCTTCTTGCTTGAACAATCGTACCTGTACATTTTGTAATTGCGCATCGGCAGGAAACCGAATGTTTTGTTCCAAGTTCTGATAATACTTGAAATTTAGCGAAAACTGGCCATGTCCGGACTGCTCGGATGGGAATTGCTGAGTTATCTTGCGTCCATTTTGCACAAAAGTCGCCACTAGCTGGTAGCCGCCGGTAAATTCTTTGACACGCTGACCGCTCTGCGCCAACAACATCCGCACCCGATATTCGCCCGGAATTTTATCGCGCTCTAATCGCAGGCGCAGTATAGACAGCTCGCCCTCCTTGCCTCGCGTCGCGGTCAAATTCTGAAAGAAACTTAAGTCTTCCTGCAAGCGAGCATTTTCTTCACTCATACCCTTGAGCTGGCGAGCGGTCTCCTGTCTCCCGCCCTGTTCAATCATAATTTCCTGCTGTAGCTTCAATAGACTGGTGTTGAGCTGAACATTCTCATCGGTCAGTTTGACAACCCTGCCATGCAGCTCATCCAACTCCCGCTGAGTTTCACCGCGCTGAAATCCGGCGAACTCCAAGCCGCTGTCATAAGCGAACCACACCAGCGCCATGGCAGCCAGCACAAATGGCAACATCATGCCCCAGCGAAAATACCAGGCGATATGCGGACGCACCGACAAACGCGGTGCTGCAATACTGAATCTTCGCTTGGTACGGCGCCAGATTTTAATGATAGCCTCGCATTAACCGCCCTGTTCGCAAGAGATGGCCAAAAAATCTCATTACGGCAGCAGCGGCACGATGTTCAAGGCGGTGTTTTCAGGCAGCCCGAACATGATGTTCATATTCTGCACAGCCTGACCGGCCGCCCCTTTGACCAGATTATCGATCACCGACAACACCACCACGGTATCGCCGCCTTGCGGCCGGTGGACCGCGATACGGCAGCGATTGGAACCTCTGACCGAGCGTGTTTCCGGATGACTGCCTGCCGGCAACACATCGACGAAAGGCTCATTCGCGTAACGCGCTTCAAACAAAGCCTGCAAATCGACGTCGCGCGTGAGTTTGCCGTACAGCGTTGCATGGATGCCGCGTATCAAGGGTGTCAAATGCGGCACGAAAGTCAGCCCGACATCAGCGCCCAGAACATTTGCAAGACCTTGTTTAATTTCAGGCAGATGACGATGCCCGGCAACGCCGTAAGCCTTGAAGTTATCCCCGGCTTCGGCGAACAGGGCTGGAATTTCCGCCTTGCGCCCCGCCCCCGACACACCCGACTTGGCATCGGCGATCAGACTGCCTGTCTCGATTGCACCCGCTTCGATCAGAGGAATGAAACCCAGTTGCACGGCGGTCGGATAACAGCCCGGATTGGCGATCAGGCGTGCTGATTTGATTTTTTCACGATTGACTTCAGGCAAACCATACACCGCTTCTGCAACCAGATCAGGGCAGGCATGGGTCATACCATACCATTTTTCCCATGAAGCGATATCCTGAAGACGGAAATCCGCCGCCAGATCGATGACTCTGACACCCGCATCGAGCAGCGCGCGCGTTTGCTGCATGGCGATCCCGTTCGGCGTCGCGAAGTACACCAGATCGCACGACTCCAGATTAGCTTCATCAGGGTGCACGAACAACAGGTCGACGAAGCCACGCAGACTCGGGAACATCTTATCGACACGCGTCCCGGCATCTGCACGGGAAGTGATCACCTGCAATTTAACTTGTGGATGCAAAGCCAACAAGCGCAGCAACTCCACGCCGGTGTACCCCGTTCCGCCTACTATGCCAACCTTGATCATCGCTGCCCCTTTCTTGATTACACGGCATCATACAAGCAAAAACCGCCCGAAGGCGGTTTTTGTAATTCGACCCAGCGATTAACGCTTGGAGAATTGTTTCCTGCGGCGAGCTTTACGCAGACCGACTTTCTTACGTTCAACTTCACGAGCATCGCGAGTGACCAGACCGGCGGCCTTCAAGACTGGCTTGAAGTCTGCGTTGTAGTCGATCAAAGCGCGAGTGATACCGTGGCGAACTGCACCAGCCTGGCCGTTTTCACCGCCGCCTGATACGTTAACCATAATATCGAACTGACCCAGAGTTTCTGTCAGGCCCAGTGGTTGACGCACAATCATGCGGCCGGTTTCACGTGAGAAATACAGATCAACAGGCTTGTCATTGACGATGATATCGCCCTTACCAGCCTTGATGAACACACGTGCCACCGCGCTCTTGCGACGACCTGTTCCGTAGTTATAACTAACAGTCATGATTACGCCTTCAACAAATTAATGAGTGTCGGTTGTTGAGCTTCGTGAGGATGCGCAGGACCTGCGTATACCTTCATTTTGCGCAACATCGCATAGCCCAGAGGGCCTTTAGGCAACATGCCCTTAACAGCTTTTTCCAGAACGCGAGCCGGGTGACGGCCTTGCATCTTGGTGAAGTTTGTTGTGTACAGACCGCCAGGATAACCTGTGTGGCGATGGTACAGTTTAGCTTCAGCCTTGTTACCTGTTACTCGCAATTTATCCGCATTGATGACAACGACGAAATCGCCGGTATCAACGTGTGGGGTGTAAATTGCTTTATGCTTGCCACGCAGACGCGAAGCAATTTGTGCTGCCAGACGGCCGAGCACTTGATCAGCAGCATCAACAAGAAGCCATTCGTGCTGGACTTCGTGTGCTTTTGCGGAAAATGTTTTCATATCCACTAACCCTAAAATTCTATATTGAAACCTCGAAGGGCGCGAATGATATACAGTGAATTAAAGCCTGTCAAACAGTATTTCACTTAGCCACGCAGACTTTGACTTTACGAGGGATGGGGCGCGTCTATTTCTATAGGTCAAGTTCTGCATTTCCGCGATTTTATAATAAGATGGCGGACTGTAAAATTGAAAGCCGCCTCATGAACTGGTTTACCACCAACCTGATCAGCTCCCTGTTATCACCCCCCTTCAGCCTGCTGATTCTGGCGCTGATAGGCTTCCTGATGTTTTTCCGCCACCCTAAAGCGGCTAAGGCGCTGATATTTATCGCCTTCGCATTGCTTTGGCTGGCGTCCACGCCCTATCTTGCAGAAGGCTCATTACACCTGCTGGAGGCGAAGACCGCCGCACTCAAGACCACACCTCAAGGAACTGCCGCCATCGTCATTCTGGGCGGCGGCACATATTTCAAGGCACCGGAATACTCAGGAGCTGACACCATCAGTGACGCAACGCTGGTCCGCTTGCGCTACGGCGCCCGTCTGGCACGAGAGTCTAAACTCCCGATACTGGTAACTGGTGGAAAGCCGCTGGGCAACGCCGTGTCAGAAGCCAAACAAATGAAGATTACACTCGAAGAAGATTTCCGTGTTCCCGTGCGCTGGACCGAAGGCGCATCGGACAACACCTTCGAAAATGCGCAATACTCGTATGCCACCTTGCAAAAAGCCGGCATCAGCAAAATCTATCTGGTCACACATAGCTGGCACATGGCGCGCTCAGCGACTGCGTTTAAAAGCGCCGGATTCGAAGTGATTGAAGCGCCGACCGCATTCACCACCCGTTACCAGCTCGACGCGCTCGCCTTCGTGCCGCGAGCCGAAGCTTTGCGCGACAGCAAAATATTTGTACACGAAGTCATCGGATTGCTCTGGTATCAGGCAAAATCACTCATCACTCAAAACATAAGGAATTAACATGAAAGCACGCGTTAAATGGGTCGAAAATGTCGCCTTCTTAGGTGAAACAGAAAGCAATCACGCGGTCCTGATGGATGGAGCCCCTGCCGCTGGCGGACGCAACCTCGGCCCTCGCCCGATGGAGTTATTGCTGCTGGGCGCGGGTGGCTGCACGAGTTTCGATGTGATCACCATCCTAAAGAAGAGCCGTCAGGCAGTCACCGACTGCTACGTGGAGCTGGAAGCCGAGCGCGCCGAGACCGACCCCAAGGTATTTACCAAAATACACATGCACTTTGTGGTCACCGGCAAAAATTTGAAACCTGAAGTCATAGAAAAAGCCATCAAACTTTCCGCTGACAAATACTGTTCAGCATCCATCATGCTGGGCGCAACAGCCGCCGTCACTCACGACTTTGAAGTTATCCAAGAACAATAAAAAAGCAAGGGCTTGCATTAACGTATCCGCGTTAATGCAAGCCCTTATACTTAGGTCGCAGGTGACTACTAAAACGGAATATCGTCATCGAAATTATCGAAGCTGCGGGCCTGACTGGTAGCGGGCGGGGCAGAAGGCGCCGATCTTTGCGGAGCCGGCGCACGTTGCGGTGCGGACTGCTGCTGATCGTCGACCACTTCGAAACTACCGCCAGTCGCCTTGCCGCCTAACATGGTCATTTCATTGACGATGATGTCGGTGGTGTAACGATCCTTACCTTCCTTGTCTTGCCACTTGCGGGTTTGCAGCTTGCCTTCGACGTAGATCATTGAACCCTTCTTCAGGTACTCACCGGCAATCTCGGCGAGCTTGCGATAGAAGGTCAGATTGTGCCACTCAGTCTTTTCTTGCTTGACGCCACTCTTGTCCTTCCAATTTTCAGAAGTCGCCAGCGTCGCGTTGGTCACCGCTTCGCCATTAGGCATGTAACGGGTTTCCGGGTCCTTGCCCAGACGCCCGATCAAAATCACTTTATTTACCGACATGTCCTGCTCCTATGTTGTGTCCGTCTTACTAAATCTTCATCTGGCGAATTATAGCGGCTTATCTTGTCGAGAGTGAACTCAGTCGTCGGTCAACGGGCCATTCGCCGCTGGCGTCAGCAATCGATCCACGGTAATTTCATCGAATCCCTGCATATCAACCTTGATGCAAGCCATACACTCGGGGGCGACCACCAGCGCCTCACGCACGCCTTGCACCTTCATCAACTGTTGCTGCAACGCAGCCCCTGCAGCCCCGCTCATCGCTTCAAGATGGTACATACGGGTGCGCACCACAGCGGGCGCTTGCATACCGGAGACGACGATCAGCCAGATGACCAGCAGAACGATGGCGAAGATAAACACGGCGTCGTGGCCGACATATTGCATCAGCGCACCACCCATCGCCGCGCCGAAGAACGCACCCAGAAACTGTACGCTGCTATACACGCCCATCGCCGTGCCTTTGGCGGCCAGCGGCGCAATCTTGGAGATCATCGACGGCAGGGTCGCTTCCAGCACGTTAAAGGCGGTAAAGAAAATCAACAACGCGCCCGCCACGCCCCACAGACTGTTTTGCATAAACATCAGCATCAGCTGCCCGCACAAGGCCAGCGCAACCGCACCCATAAAGACCTGTTTTAACTTACCTTTTTTCTCAGCGATGACAATCGGCGGCACCATCAACACGAAGGCGATCAGCATCACCGGCAGATAGATCTTCCAGTGTGACGAAGCCTCCAGCCCGTCGTTTTGCAAGACGAACGGCACTTGCATAAACACCGACATCAGGATGGCGTGCAGCGAGAAGATACCGAAATCGAGACGGCGCAACTCGGGGTTTTTCAACACCTCGGCAAATTTACTGCCGGAGGCTTCCGTGTCGCTGTGAAAACGCGTGATCGCCGGATTCGGAATAGCGAAACGCACGATCGCCATCGCCAGCAAGGCCAGCACGCCGGTCAGCGCGAAGATCCCAGGCACGCCCAACACACCATTGAGCATAGGCGATAAGATCAGCGAAATCGAAAAGGTAATACCGATGGTCATCCCTATCATCGCCATCGCCTTGGTTCTGTGCTCCTCGCGGGTCAGATCGGCAGTCAGCGCCATCACCGCCGCGTTGATCGCCCCCGCGCCTTGAATCGCACGCCCGGCAATCACCCAATAGATATTGTCCGCCGAAGCGGCAACAAAACTGCCCAGCGCGAAGATCAGCAAACCCGCGTAGATGATAGGCTTGCGCCCGTAACGGTCGGACATCCAACCTGCTGGAATTTGCAGCACCGCCTGCGTCAGGCCGTAAGCACCCAACGCGATCCCCATCAACAGGTGGCTCTCGCCGCCGGGCAACTTGGCCGCGTACAGGGCGAAAATCGGCAGGATGATAAACAGCCCCAGCATACGCAGGCCATAGATACTTGCCAGGCCAAGACTGGCACGGCGCTCAGTTGCAGTCATCATATCGGTCGCAGTTTGCATGGCAGTCTTTTGCAAAAAATGAATTAGTCGGGCATTTTATCAGTTCGCCGCCCTAGCCGTCACGGTTAAACGTCGTGATTACCTCACTCGGCCGGTTGGGAATGTGCAGAAAATCGCGTATATTGACGGGTCGACTTTAAGAACCACTATCCAGCATGAAAAGCATCAAGATACGCGGTGCGCGCACCCATAATCTGAAGAACATCAATCTCGATCTGCCGCGCCACAAACTGGTGGTAATCACTGGGCTGTCGGGTTCAGGAAAATCTTCGCTCGCCTTCGATACCCTGTATGCCGAGGGGCAGCGCCGCTATGTGGAATCGCTCTCCGCCTACGCGCGCCAGTTTTTGCAACTGATGGAAAAGCCGGATGTGGATTTGATCGAAGGATTGTCGCCTGCGATCGCGATCGAACAAAAGGCCACCTCGCACAACCCGCGCTCCACCGTGGGCACGGTCACCGAAATACACGACTATCTGCGACTGCTGTTCGCCCGTGCGGGAGACCCTTATTGCCCGCAGCACGATCTGGTGTTGCAGGCGCAAAGCGTGGGACAGATGGTCGATCATGTACTGGCGCTGCCCGAAGGCACCAAAGTGATGATCTTGTCGCCGCTGGTGGTGGATCGCAAGGGCGAACAACTGGATATGTTCGACGAACTGCGCGCTCAGGGCTTCACCCGCTTGCGCATAGACGGCACGGTGTACGAGATCGACGCGCTGCCCGCCCTGCAGAAGACCAAAAAGCACACGGTCGAAATCGTGGTGGACAGGCTCAAAGTCAACGTCGAATCCAAACAGCGACTGGCCGAATCGTTCGAGACCGCGCTGCGCCATGCCGATGGGCGCGCAGTTGCCGCCGAGATGGACACAGGCAAGGAACATATGTTCTCGGCCAAGTTTGCCTGTCCGATCTGCAACTACTCGCTGCCGGAACTTGAACCGAGATTATTTTCCTTCAACAACCCGATGGGCGCTTGCCCCAAGTGCGACGGACTGGGCACCATCAGCTTCTTCGACCCCAAGCGCATCGTCGCCCTCCCCTCGTTATCGTTGAGTTCGGGCGCCATCAAAGGCTGGGACAAACGCAATCAGTTCTATCATCAACTGCTGGCAGGACTTGCCCGCCACTACAACTTTGATCTGGAACAATCATTCGAGAGCCTGCCCGAAAATATTCAACAGGTCGTGCTGTACGGTAGCGGCCGCGATGAAATCGCTTTTCAGTATATGAACGACAGAGGCAAACCGATGTTGCGCGAGCACGCGTTCGAAGGCATCGTCAACAATCTGGAGCGCCGCTACAAGGAGACCGACTCCCCCACCGTGCGCGAAGAGCTGTCCAAATACCTTAACGGCTGCACCTGTCCAGAGTGCAAAGGGACGCGTTTGCGTCTGGAGGCGCGCCACGTCCGATTCGCAGATAAAAATCTCTATGAAATCAGCGCACTGCCACTATCGCAAGCGCTGCAATTCTTTCAAAGCCTCACCTTACACGGTCAGAAACTGGCGATCGCCGAAAAAATCGTCCACGAAATCGCCAGCCGTCTAACCTTTTTGAATAACGTCGGCTTAAATTACCTGACGCTGGAACGCTCGGCGGAAACCCTGTCCGGCGGTGAGGCGCAGCGCATCCGTCTGGCCTCGCAAATCGGCTCAGGATTGACCGGTGTAATGTATGTGCTGGATGAGCCTTCCATCGGCCTGCATCAGCGCGACAACGACCGCCTGCTGACCACGCTGCACAAGTTGCGCGACATGGGCAACAGCGTGATCGTAGTTGAACACGATGAAGACGCCATCCGTCACGCGGACTATGTGGTCGACATGGGACCAGGTGCGGGCGAGCACGGCGGCATGGTGGTCTCTCAAGGCACGCCGGAAGAAATATGCAACGACCTGCAATCCCTGACCGGCGACTATCTGACCGGGCGGCGGCAAATCCCCATGCCGGAGAAAAGATTAGCGCCCGATCCTGAGCGTATGCTGCAAATTCAAGGTGCGAGCGGCAACAATCTCAAAGACGTTACGCTCAATCTGCCGGTAGGGCTGCTGGTCTGCGTCACCGGCGTGTCCGGCTCCGGCAAATCGACACTGATCAACGACACGCTGTATCCGGCCGTCTCACATCATCTGTATCGCAGCAACATCGAACCCGCGCCTTATGCCGCGATCAGCGGACTGGAATTTTTCGACAAGGTGATCAACGTCGATCAATCCCCTATCGGACGCACGCCGCGTTCCAATCCCGCCACCTATACCGGCCTGTTTACGCCGATACGCGAACTGTTTGCCGGTGTGCCGTCTTCGCGCGAACGCGGGTACGGACCGGGGCGCTTCTCTTTCAACGTCAAGGGCGGACGCTGCGAATCCTGTCAGGGTGACGGGGTAATCAAGGTAGAGATGCACTTCATGCCGGACATCTATGTACCTTGCGATGTGTGCCACGGTCAGCGCTACAATCGCGAAACGCTGGAGGTGCAATACAAGGGCAAAAACATCCAGCAAATCTTGCAGATGACCGTCGAGGCCGCGCACGAATTCTTTAAACCCGTGCCGCTGATCGCCCGCAAACTGCAAACCCTGCTGGATGTGGGACTGGGCTATATCACGCTGGGACAATCGGCCACCACCTTATCCGGCGGCGAGGCGCAACGGGTCAAACTGTCGCTGGAATTATCCAAGCGCGACACCGGGCGCACGCTGTATATACTGGATGAACCCACCACCGGACTGCATTTCCACGATATTGCACTGCTGCTGCGCGTGATACATAAGCTGCGCGATCAGGGCAATACGCTGGTGGTGATCGAACACAATCTAGACGTGATCAAGACCGCCGACTGGGTGATCGATCTGGGGCCGGAAGGCGGCGATGGCGGAGGACAAATCATCGCGGAAGGTTCGCCGGCGGATATCGCCAAAAACAAGCGCAGCGTGACGGGCGTGTATTTGAAGAAAGTGCTGGCGGCGTGCAAATAACGGCTGACATAGAGATCCCCGATTCTGAGATAGAATTGCACGGCATACGCGCACAGGGCGCGGGCGGCCAGAACGTCAACAAGGTATCGAGCGCGATCCATCTGCGCTTCGACATTAATGCGTCGTCCCTGCCGGAAGAATACAAAGAAAAACTGCGCCATCTGGCCGACAGACGCATCTCAAATGACGATGTGATCATCCTCAAGGCCCAGCGCTATCGGAGCCAGGATAAAAACCGTGAAGATGCACTGAACCGGTTAAAAGCATTGATCGCCAGCGCAGGTTTTACCGCAAAAAAGCGCACGCCGACCCGCCCCACCAGAAGCTCGAACAAGAAGCGCCTGGAAGGCAAGATCAAACGAGGCGAATTAAAATCGCTGCGCGGCAGGATTGCAGAATAATCACATAAATTTACACCATTAAAACAATTAGTTACATCAGAATACGAAAGATCTAACGATGAATCTTCGCCGACTCTCCTTCAAGAAACTGATGCTGTCCTTTACTCTGGCGCTGACAGCCGGCTTGCTGTTTCTCTGGCTGGCCTTGCCGGGAATCATTCAAACGCAGGCGGAGAAATACATTACGGAAAAGACCGGGCACCACCTGGTGATGAACAAGCCGGAGTTCAATCCGCTCACCCTGAGCCTGAGATTATCCGGACTGCGCCTGAGCAAACCCGATGACAAACCGCTGCTGGCGTTTGGCGAACTGGTGGTCGATTTATCCGCCTACAGTTTTTATCGGGGCGCACCTATTTTTGACTCGATCAAACTGGATGGTTTGGAGGCGACCGCCATCCTGCTGCCCGAAGGAAAATTAAACTGGTCACCTCTGCTGGACGCGCTGAACAGTCCAGACAGTAAGCCGGAGAGCGGCATGCCGCGCTTCGATGTGCATCATCTGATCGTGTCCGGGACTAAAGTGGATTTTTCCGACCAGCGCATAAACCCGGCCTTCGCCACCCGCATCGAACCGGTTGATCTGGACATCACCGAATTATCTTCATTTATCGGCGAACGTGGACAGTACAAGTTCAGCGCCAAAACAGCGACTGGCACCAGCCTGGTATGGCAAGGGACAGCGACACTGCAACCCTTGTCAGCAGTTGGAACGCTGGCGCTCGATAAATTGCAACTTATTGATTTATCAAGTTATTTAAAAGGCGCACTCCCCATCTCAGCGCCCGCCGGTATTGTGTCCGCCTCGACGGCATATCGTATGACCTATCAGCAGGGACGACTGGAGCTGCAACTGGACGACATGAAGACGCGCATCAGCGACATCGTCATCAAAAGCAATGCAGGACCGCGCCTTAATATCGCCGCCATCGAGGCGAAGGGAGGGCATTACGACCTGATGAAGAATAATCTCGAACTGGAATCGTTTGCCCTCACCGGTGGCGACTTGAATTTGCCGCAGGCGGCAAAAAAATCCATAGGACTCAAATCCATCGCCGTTGATGACATCAAGGTCAACTTGACTACGCAGCAGGCCAAGCTGGGGCTGATCTCCTTGAATGGCGGGCAAGTCAATATAGTCAGGGATGGCAGCGGACAACTGGATGTTGTGACTGCCCTGCAAGCGGCTTTACCAAAGTCTTCTCCCGCACCGAAAGCAGCTCAATCGCCATGGCATTACCAACTCGGCAAGTTTGAGCTTAAAGGATTTAATGCCGGACTGGATGACGGAACAGCACGACTGGCGCTGCAAGACATCGGCATATCAGTCGAGCACATCAGCGATGATCAGAGTATCGCGCTACCCTTAAAAGCCGCATTTAAAGTGGCAGATGGCGGCAGCTTCGACGCTACAGGCAAGATCACACCCGCTCTCCCTGCGGCGGATATTCAGTTCAAACTCAGCGATCTCAATTTAAAGCCAGCACAGGGCTATCTATCCAAGGTAGCGAAACTTAAGATCTCCAACGGATTGCTATCGGTTGACGGCAATGCGAGTTACTCGCCCAAGGACGCCGGCTTTAGCGGAAGCTTTGCCCTGCGCGACCTGCGGCTCAATGAGGCGGAGACAGGTGATCTATTCCTTGCATGGAAAAAGCTATCGAGCAATACACTCAAGGTCAGCGCTACTAAACTGAACATGGATGAACTGTCCATCGACGGTCTGGATTCAAAATTGCATATCCACAAGGACAAATCAATCAGCGTAAAAAACATTTTGATCGACGATGGTTCAAAGCCCGCCGTTCAGTCCGAAAAAAGCAAGTTTATTGTCAACATAGACAAGGTTAAGTTTAGCCGAGGCGAGATGGATTTTTCAGATCTATCTCTGGCGATGCCCTTTGGCACCCGCATTATGGATCTCAGAGGCACTGTCAGCGGCCTGTCTACCGAACCCGGCAGCATGGGGCAAATCAAACTCGACGGTCAGGTTGATGACTTTGGAGTGGCCCGTGCAGTTGGGCGCTTCAATCTCTTAGATCCAACAGATTTTATGGATTTAAAAGTCGTGTTCAGAAACATCGACATGAATCGTCTTACACCCTATTCGGCCACGTTCGCCGGAAGAAAAATCACTTCAGGCAAACTCTCGTTAGATTTGGACTATAAGATCAAGCAGCGTCAGCTGGAAGGGAAGAATCAGGTAACGATAGACCGCTTAGTGCTGGGCGATCGCGTGGCGAGTGCGCAAGCGCATGACTTGCCTCTGGATCTTGCCATCGCGCTGTTACAGGATTCCGATGGCCGTATCGATCTTGGACTGCCGATGACCGGCAACCTCAGCGATCCACAGTTCAGTGTTGGCGGGATAGTCTGGAAAATTATCAGCAATGTCATCTCCAAGATCGCCAGCGCTCCGTTCCGGGCACTGGGTGCGCTGTTTGGCAGCGGAGATAAGTTTGAGGATATCGCTTTTGAATCCGGCAGCGACATACTGACGCCACCTGAAAGAGAAAAATTGGTCAAAATAGCAGCGGCATTGAACAAACGTCCAGCGCTGACGGTTGCCATACAAGGACAATATGCTGACTCAGATAGGTTAGCCTTGCAGGACCTCAAATTGCGTACTGCGGTGGCAACCAAGAGCGGACAACATCTGGAAGCCAATGAAGATCCCGGTCCGCTGCCTATGCACAACCAGAAAATTCAGGACGCGATAGAGTCTCTGTTCGCTGAACGCTTGAGTGGTGCAGAATTGACCGCATTGCGGGATGGGTATCGACAGGCTAATCCCGGTAAGCTCGAAGTGAGTGCGACGAAAATGGCGATGGGCAAACTAACCGGACTATTCAGGGAAAAGAAAACTTTGACGGAGTCAGAAATTGCTAAATTAAAAGGCACAGACTTTTATACGGTCTTGTTTGAACGCATGCGCAGCAAGGTTGAAATTGAAGACAAAACACTGGATGAACTGGCCGACAATCGCGGTCACGCCACCATGGACGCCCTGACCACTGCCGGCGCACCCGCAGCGCGCATTCAGTTACAGAAATCGGCCAAACTGGCCAGCGACGATAAAAACGTACCCGTCAAACTAACGCTGGGGGCTGCAAGCGCCAAATAAACAATTAGCGCCTGAAACTAAACTGCAACGCCCTTATCGTCGAACATCCCTTCGAACAGGACTGAGCTTAGATAGCGTTCTCCCGAATCGGGCAAGATTACCACGATGGTCTTGCCTGCGTTCTCCGGGCGATGAGCCAGTCGGACCGCGACGGCCACGGCTGCACCGCAGGAAATACCCGACAGAATTCCTTCTTCACGCGCCAGACGCCGCGCATATTCAACCGCCTCTTCATTGGTGACCTGAGCGATTTCATCGATCAAAGACAAATCAAGAATGGCCGGAACGAAGCCGGCACCGATACCCTGTATTATGTGAGGACCGGGTTTGATAGCCTCTCCAGCGCGAGTCTGAGTCATTACCGGACTGGCTGAGGGCTCTACCGCGACTGAAGTGATAGCACGACCACAGGTATTTTTAAGGTAACGTGTGATACCGGTGATCGTCCCACCCGTACCGACACCGGATACCAGAATATCGATTTGACCATCGGTGTCGTTCCAGATTTCGGGCCCCGTAGTCTTTTCATGGATAGCTGGGTTAGCCGGATTTTTGAACTGATGCAGAAGAACATACTTGTCAGGATCGGAAGCTGCAATTTCTTCGGCACGGGCGATAGCTCCGCTCATCCCTTTCGCACCTTCGGTAAGAACCAAGTTAGCGCCGAAAGCCAGCAGGAGTTTGCGTCGCTCGATACTCATGGTTTCAGGCATAGTGAGCGTAAGCGGTATGCCGCGAGCTGCAGCCACGAAGGCCAGCGCAATCCCGGTGTTGCCGCTAGTAGGTTCAACCAGATGGGAACCCGGACGTATCAAGCCACGCTGCATCGCATCATCTACCATGGCGACACCGATGCGGCATTTGACAGAATAGGCAGGGTTACGACCTTCAATCTTGGCTAATATGGTAGCCGGAGCGCCATCAGTGATGCGATTCAAACGAACAAGCGGCGTACGCCCTATGGATAATGAGTTATCTTCGAACCACTTTGACATGCGGACTCCAAATAAGAAAGGGATATTCTACAATGCGACCAGCTATTAGCTGTGGGTGCTTATAATAGCAAAAAGCCGGATAAATCCGGCTTTTTGTTTATTCAAATACTCAACTAAGTATTACTCAGCATCAACCACTTCAGCATCAGCCGGGCGATCCATCAATTCAACCAATGCCATAGGAGCATTGTCGCCTTGACGGAAGCCGAACTTCAGAACACGAAGGTAACCACCGTTACGTGTAGCGTAGCGAGGACCCAGTTCTTCGAACAGCTTAGTAACCATTTCACGGTCACGCAGACGGGCGAATGCCAAACGGCGATTTGCCAGAGTTGGAGTCTTACCCAGCGTCAGGATAGGTTCTGCAACACGGCGCAGTTCCTTAGCCTTAGGCAGTGTAGTCTTGATGACTTCGTGACGCAACAGAGAAACTGTCATGTTACGGAACATTGCCAGACGGTGACTGCTGGTACGGTTGAGTTTTCTTAAACCTAAACGGTGACGCATAATTTGCCTCTCTTAAACTTCAGTTATTCCACTAATGGCGAGCGCAGCTTTAAGCAGCGGCAACTGGCCAGTTTTCCAGTTTCATACCCAGCGACAAATTGTGCTCGGCAAGAACCTGCTTGATTTCATTCAAAGACTTACGACCCAAATTCGGCGTGCGCAGCAAATCGTTTTCTGTGTACTGAATCAAATCGCCAATGTAATGAATACTTTGGGCTTTGAGACAGTTCGAAGAACGAGGTGTCAGTTCCAGATCATCAACCGGACGCAGCAAGATAGGATCAACTTGCGGTACATGTTCTTTCTCTACAACCGGCTCAGTACCTTCTAAGGCAGCGAACACAGAGAATTGATCAACCAGGATACGCGCAGCATTGCGGATCGCTTGTTCAGGATCAATTGCACCGTTGGTCTCAATCGTCATGATCAGCTTGTCGAGGTCGGTGCGTTGTTCAACGCGGGCGCTCTCAACAGCATAGCTGACACGACTAACCGGGCTGAACGAAGCGTCCAGAGCGATATGGCCAACAGCACGTGTTTCATTTGGCAACTGACGAGAAATTGCAGAAACATAACCACGACCTTGTTCAACTTTGATCTGCATATCCAGCTTACCGCCGGCAGTCAGGTGAGCAATCACGTGTTCAGGATTAACAACTTCAACATCGGCGTTTGCACTGATATCAGCCGCAGTTACAACACCGAAACCTTCTTTCTTCAGTGTCAGAACTACTTCCTTGATACCGTGCAAGCGCAATACAACGCCCTTCAGATTCAGAAGAATGTCGACGACATCTTCCTGAATACCGTCGATCGTTGCATATTCATGCAAAACACCCGCCATCTTGACTTCGGTAGGTGCAGCACCTGCCATTGAAGACAATAGAATACGACGCAAGGCATTGCCCAAAGTATGGCCGAAACCACGCTCAAATGGTTCCATGACCACTTTAGCCTGCGTTTCGGATATCTTTTGAACATCAATAATGCGAGGTTTCAAAAAATCATTGTTATACATAAGCTACTCCGCGTGGATTACTTGGAATACAACTCAACCACGAGATGCTCGTTGATGGTTGCAGGCAGTTCAGCACGCTGAGGGTTGGCCTTGTAGGTGCCCTTGAATGCCTTCGTATCCATTTCGATCCATTCAGGAAAACCGCGTGATTCAGCAGCTGCGAGAGCGGCCTTGATACGCAATTGAGCCTTAGACTTTTCAGCCACTTCAACCACATCACCAGGACGCACTTGATAGGAAGGAATGTTTACACGCTTGCCGTTAACCAACAAACTGTTGTGACGTACAACCTGACGCGCTTCGGCACGTGAAGCACCAAAACCCATACGGTAAGTTACGTTATCCAAACGGGATTCCAGCAATTGCAGCAGGTTTTCACCGGTGATACCGCGAGCGCTATCAGCCTTCTTGTAAGTCAGACGGAACTGACGCTCAAGCACGCCGTAGATACGACGAACTTTTTGCTTTTCACGCAGCTGACCACCGTACTCGGACAAGCGTGTGTTACGACGCTGACCGTGCTGACCAGGTGGATAAGCGCGGCGTTCTACTGCACATTTATCAGTAAAGCATTTTTCGCCCTTCAGAAAAAGCTTTTCGCCTTCACGACGGCATTTACGGCATTTTGCATCAAGATTTCTAGCCAAGATCAACTCCTAATAATTAGATACGACGCTTTTTCGGCGGACGGCAACCGTTGTGCGGTACCGGCGTAATATCAGAAATGCTTGTGATCTTAAAACCAGCTGCATTTAATGCACGTACTGTAGATTCACGACCTGGGCCTGGACCCTTGATGCGCACTTCAATATTCTTAACACCACATTCAGCAGCAGACTTACCAACGACTTCCGCAGCAACCTGGGCGGCAAAAGGAGTACTCTTACGTGAGCCCTTGAAACCGTTCGCACCGCTGGTAGACCATGCCAACGCATTGCCTTGACGGTCGGTAATGGTAACAATCGTGTTGTTGAAAGACGCGTGCACGTGTGCAATGCCTTCAACTACATTCTTTTTAACTTTTTTGCGCACCTTCGTGCTTGGCTTAGCCATAATTAAATCCTCTCGCTATACAGCAAATTTATTTCTTAGCGCCGGCGATTGCCTTGCGTGGACCCTTACGAGTACGCGCATTGGTGCGTGTACGCTGACCGCGACATGGCAGACCACGACGATGACGTACGCCACGATAGCAACCCAAATCCATCAGACGCTTGATGTTCATTGTCGTTTCACGACGCAGATCACCTTCGACAGTAAATTTAGCAACTTCGTCGCGCAACTTTTCTACTTCAGCGTCGCTCAGGTCCTTCATCTTTGTGCTGGGGTTTACACCCGCTGACGCGCAAATTCCTTGCGAACGAATACGACCGATACCATAAATCGCAGTCAAAGCGATTACGGTGTGTTGATGGTTTGGGATATTTACCCCTGCAATACGTGCCATGCAGCTACCCTATCATTAAAATAAAAAATTATAACACTAACAACCAATTAAATACAATTAACCTTGGCGTTGCTTATGACGTGCTTCGGTGCAAATAACACGTACTACACGTTTACGAATGACAATCTTGCAGTTACGGCAGATTTTCTTTACTGATGCTTGTACTCTCATTTGCTTCTCCTAACTCGATTAACTATTTGGCGCGGAACACAATTCGCGCTCTGCTCAAATCATACGGCGTCAATTCCACCGTCACTTTGTCGCCAGGTAAAATGCGAATATAGTGCATACGCATTTTTCCGGAAATATGACCCAGTACTACATGACCGTTTTCCAGTTTGATACGGAAAGTTGCATTTGGCAACGCTTCCTCAATCTCACCCTGCATCTGAATTACATCTTCTTTTGCCATTAGCGCGACAACCCACCTTTAAAATTAGCCTTCTTGAGCAAACTTTCATACTGGTGCGTCATCAAAAAAGACTGCACTTGTGCCATGAAATCCATAGTAACGACAACCAAAATCAACAACGAGGTTCCACCAAAGTAAAATGGAACATTAAATTTCACAACGAGAAACTCTGGCAACAAACAGACGCCGGTAATATATACCGCACCCACCAGTGTTAAACGCAACATGATCTTCTCGATGTACTTTGCTGTTTGCTCCCCGGGTCTGATCCCTGGTAAAAACGCACCGCTCTTCTTTAAGTTATCTGCTGTTTCTTTAGGGCTGAAAACCAGCGCCGTGTAGAAGAAGCAAAAGAACAAAATTGCAGAAGCATAGGCCAACACATAAACTGGCTGACCTGGAGACAACATCTGGCTAACATCTTTTAGCCAACTGAGTCCCGGCGTATTACCGAACCAACCCGCAATGGTTGCAGGAAACAGGATCATGCTTGAAGCGAAGATGGGAGGAATTACACCAGCCATGTTCAATTTCAAAGGCAGATGCGAGCTCTGACCACCGTAAACCTTATTACCGACCTGACGCTTCGCATAGTTGACAAGTATCTTGCGTTGACCGCGTTCTACAAACACAACCAATGCAGTCACAGCGATCGCACCAACAAACAGGAACAACACCAGCGGTATAGAGAAAGCACCGGTACGTGCAAGTTCAAGCGTGCTACCAATCGCACTAGGCAAACCTGCTGCGATACCTGCGAAAATAATCAGCGAAATACCGTTACCCAAACCACGCTCTGTAATCTGCTCACCCAACCACATCAGGAACATAGTCCCGGTAATCAGCGTGATCATCGTCGTCATCTGGAACATACTACCCGGATTTAACACCAAGCCAGGTTGCGCCTGCAAAGCCACAGAGATCCCGAAAGACTGAAACACCGCCAGGCCCAAAGTGCCATAGCGAGTGTACTGAGTCATCTTACGTTTGCCTGACTCACCTTCCTTCTTCAGCTGCTCAAGATAAGGAACAGCAATGGCCGCCAACTGCATAATGATCGATGCAGAAATGTACGGCATAATACCCAGCGCGAAGATAGTAAAACGCGACAGAGCACCACCTGAGAACATGTTAAACATGCCCAGGATGCCATTCTTTTGAGTCTTGAAAAGATCAGCCAGTACGACAGGATCAATGCCCGGAACAGGGATATGAGCGCCAATGCGAAACACAATCAAAGCACCCAATAAGAACCAGAGACGCCGACTTAAATCACCGTATCTGGCCTTAGGTACATCTTTAGCAACTGAGCTCACGTGAACCTTCTTACTCTGCTACGGTTCCGCCAGCAGCTTCAATCGCTGCACGTGCACCCTTGGTGATCAGCAAACCCTGCAGATTAACTGCACGGGTAATTTCACCAGCCAGGAATACCTTAGCAGAAATCGCGCCAGCACGAACGACACCAGCCTGCTTCAAAGCCAACAGATCGATAGTATCGACTGGCATTTGTTCAAGATCAGACAAGCGAACTTCAACTGTATCGTTACGAGTCAGAGACACGAAACCACGCTTAGGCAGACGACGCTGCAAAGGCATTTGACCGCCTTCGAAGCCGACCTTATGGAAACCACCCGCACGAGATTTTTGACCCTTGTGGCCGCGGCCACAGGTCTTACCCAAACCGGAACCGATACCACGTCCTACGCGACGCTTCGAATGCTTAGCGCCGAGGGCTGCTTGAATAGTATTAAGTTGCATTATTGAGCCTCGTATTTAACCAGGTAGAACACTTTGTTGATCATGCCACGCACACAAGGTGTATCTTCCAGTTGCACTGTATGATTGATACGACGCAGACCTAAGCCGCGAATAGTATCGCGATGTGATTGCTTGGTGCCGATCACGCTTTTGACCTGAGTCACTTTAATTGTTTTGGCTTGTGTCATTTCTTACCCCAAAATTTCGTCAAGGTTCTTGCCGCGCTTTGCAGCGATTTCAGCAAGAGAGTTAATCGCCTTGAGACCATTGAGCGTAGCGCGAACAACGTTGTACGGATTGCTAGAACCCAGGCACTTCGCTGATACATCACGCACACCAACAGCTTCAAACACAGCGCGCATCGCGCCGCCGGCAATAATACCCGTACCTTCAACAGCAGGACGGATCAGCACTTTAGCCGCGCCGTGAGTACCAATAACGGCGTGATGCAAAGTACCGTTCTTGAGATTCACTTTAACCAGGTTGCGTCTAGCTTCTTCCATTGCCTTTTGCACGGCAACTGGAACTTCCTTAGACTTACCCTTACCCATACCGATACGACCATCACCATCACCTACTACAGTGAGAGCAGCGAAACCCATGATACGTCCACCCTTAACCACCTTGGTGACACGATTCACAGCGATCATCTTCTCGATCAGGTCATCGGCTTGTTGTTGCATTTTTCCTTGCGGCTTAGCCATTGCTCAACTCCAATTAGAACTGCAGACCATGTTCACGCGCAGCTTCAGCCAACGCCTTAACACGACCATGATAACGATTACCGGAACGATCAAACGCAACCTGAGTAATACCCGCACTCTTGGCAGCTTCAGCAATACGCTGTCCTACGACAGTCGCAGCCGCAATATTTCCACCATTTGCCATGTCCTTGCGAACATCAACTTCAACACTGGAAGCACTAGCAAGTACTTTACCGCCACAAGCAGAAATCACTTGCGCGTAAATATGCAGATTAGTACGGTTGATTGACAGTCGTACGGTTCTTTGGTCAGCAATACGTGCACGAGTTTTACGTGCTCTGCGCTGACGAGATGCTTTTTTATTCAACATATCCGCCTCAATTATTTCTTCTTGGTTTCTTTCAGAGCTACAACTTCGCCCGTGTAACGAACACCCTTGCCCTTATATGGCTCAGGAGAACGGAATGCACGGATTTCAGCAGCAACTTGACCGACGCGCTGTTTGTCAGCCCCTTTTAAAACAATTTCTGTTTGTGTTGGGGTAGTGACCACAACACCATTTGGCATTGTGTAAGCGACAGGATGAGAAAAACCCAAAGTGAGGTTCAGAACATCACCGACTGCTTGTGCACGGTAACCCACGCCAATCAGCGTCAACTTACGCTCGAAACCCTTGCTCACGCCTTCAACCATATTCGCCAGCAGAGCGCGAATTGTTCCGGACATTGCATTGGATTGCTTAGAAGCGCTAGTAGCTGAACACATCAGGCTATCGCCTTCACGAACAACACTTACATCAGCAGTCAAACTGCGAGTAAGCACACCCAAAGGACCTTTAACAGACACTTCATTAGCAGCTAGGACAACTTCTACATCACTAGGTACTACGACAGGATTCTTGGCAACTCTAGACATATTTACCTCACTACGCGACGACGCACAACACTTCGCCACCAATACCATTGGCGCGAGCTTTGCGGTCAGTCATCAAACCCTTCGAAGTAGAAACAATAGCAATACCTAAGCCGTTCATTACCTTAGGAATATCATTGTTTCCCTTGTAAATACGCAGACCAGGACGACTAATGCGTTGAATCTTTTCAATAACTGGACGACCACTATAGTACTTCAAACCAATTTCCAGAGTGGCTTTACCGCCCTCACCTTGATTTACTTTATAGCCATCAACATAACCCTCTTCTTTCAAAAGCTCAGCGATAGCAGCTTTCAGCTTAGAAGAAGGCATTGAAACAGTAGCTTTTTCCGCCATCTGCGCATTACGAATGCGCGTCAACATATCGGAGATTGGATCACTCATACTCATAATTTTTTCTCCTACCAGCTAGCCTTAACGACACCGGGAATCTCACCACGCATCGCGAATTCACGAACCTTGGTGCGGCCCAAACCAAATTTGCTAAATGTTCCGCGAGGACGTCCAGTCAACGCACAACGATTACGCAAACGCACAGGGCTTGAATCCCGTGGCAATGCTTGCAACTTAGCGCGTGCAGCAGCACGCTCTTCATCACTTGCCTTTGAGTTGGAAATAGTTGCAACCAAAGCTGCACGCTTGACCGCAAATTTCTTTACGATTTCACGACGTTTTAGATCGCGATTAATTACTGCCATCTTAGCCATTGCTAATCCCTCATTTCTTTAATGGGAGCTTGAAAGCCAACAGAAGAGCCTTCGCTTCTTCGTCAGTCTTCGCCGAAGTCGTAATAGTGATGTTCATACCACGCAGGGCATCAACCTTCTCATATTCGATTTCAGGAAAAATAATCTGCTCTTTGATACCCATGTTGTAATTACCACGGCCATCAAAAGACTTACCAGAAATACCACGGAAGTCACGAATACGTGGAATCGCGATCGTAATCAGGCGATCCAGGAAATCATACATACGCTCTTTGCGCAGCGTTACCTTGCAACCAACCGGGTAACCTTCACGAATCTTAAAGCCGGCAATAGACTTCTTCGACAATGTAACAACAGGCTTTTGACCTGCGATTTTTTGCATATCAGCAACAGCAAATTCCATGACCTTCTTATCAGCAACCGCTTCACCAACACCCATATTGAGTGTGATTTTTTCGATGCGAGGCACTTCCATTACTGACTTGTAACCGAATTGCACCATAAGATCAGCAGCGACCTTATCTTTATAAAACTCATACAAACGAGCCATCTAATACCCCTTAAGCGTCAATAACTTCGCCGTTAGATCTGAAAACACGCACTTTGCGGCCATCTTCCAACGTTTTAATACCGACTCGATCACCCTTATTTGTTGCAGCATTGTACAAAGCTACATTCGAAATATGAATTGGTGCCTCTTTTTCGACGATACCGCCAGCAACACCTTTAACAGGGTTAGGCTTTTGATGCTTCTTGACCTTGTTGATACCACCAACCATCAAGTAGTCACCAAGAACACGCAGTACGCTACCGCGATTACCCTTGTCTTTGCCAGCAATGACGATTACGTCATCGTTCTTTTTAATCTTACGCATGTTTTTCCTCGAATCGACCCGTTATCACTTAAACCACTTCTGGCGCAAGCGAAACGATCTTCATAAACTTCTCAGTACGCAACTCACGTGTGACTGGTCCGAAGATACGTGTGCCGATAGGCTCAAGCTTTGCATTGAGCAAAACTGCAGCATTACCATCAAACTTAACCAAGGAACCATCGGAACGACGAACACCAAACGCTGTACGAACAACAACAGCATTGTAGACTTCACCCTTCTTTACACGACCACGTGGAGCCGCATCTCTGATGCTTACCTTGATAACATCACCAACGGAAGCATAACGACGCTTTGAACCACCCAAAACCTTGATGCACATTACTGAACGCGCACCGGTATTGTCAGCCACATCTAAAACAGACTGCATTTGTATCATTATTTAATCTCCAACTTTTTCCGCTAACAGCGGCCAGTTTTGGAACCCGTTCGGGTTAAGGACGCCGCTAGCGGCGATGTAACAAGCCGCGTATTATATGCAAGTTAAAAAAACTTGCAAGCTATATTTCAATAAAATTGAAGTTGTGTCTATGCAACCTTAGCGACACGCCATGCTTTGGTTTTAGCCAGAGGACGGCACTCTTCAATCGTAACGACATCACCGGTATGGCATTCGTTAGTTTCATCATGCGCGTGATACTTCTTAGATACGCGAATAATTTTACCCAACAAAGGATGCTTAACCTTACGTTCGACCAAGACAGTGACTGTCTTGTCCATTTTGTCACTTGTTACAGTACCGGTCAGGGTACGCTTAAGTTTAGAATCGCTCATCACTGTGCATCCTTCTGCTTCATTACGGTTTTAATACGCGCGATATCACGACGTACATTACGCAATTCGCTGGTCTTGGTCATTTGCTGAGTTGCAACCTGCATACGCATACCAAATTGAGACTTGGTCAGCGCGAGCAGTTCAGTTTGCAATTCCGCTTTAGACTTGAGTTTAAGTTCACTAGCCTTCATGTTATTCACCTACCTGTCTAACGACAAAAACAGTCGCAAGCGGCAACTTTGCAGATGCCAGCTTAAACGCTTCACGGGCCAGCTCTTCACTAACGCCGTCCATTTCGTACAACATCTTACCAGGTTGAATCTCGGCGACGTAGTACTCAGGATTACCCTTACCATTACCCATACGAACTTCAGCTGGCTTCTTGGAAATTGGCTTGTCCGGGAACACGCGAATCCAGATACGACCACCACGCTTGATATGACGAGTCATTGCGCGACGAGCGGCTTCGATCTGACGCGCAGTCAAACGACCGCGAGCAACAGACTTCAGACCAAATTCACCGAAACTGACCTTGTTGCCACGAGTAGCAATCCCGGTGTTACGGCCCTTTTGTTCCTTACGGTATTTTCTTCTAGCTGGCTGTAGCATGCTTAGCTCCTGGCTTCTTTACACGTTTTTCCGGTTCAGCAGCAACTGGTGCTACCAGTTCCGTACCGTAATCACCCTTATAAACCCAAACCTTAACGCCGATGATGCCGTACGTGGTTTGAGCTTCTGAAGTGCCATAATCAATATCTGCACGCAGTGTATGCAATGGCACACGGCCTTCGCGATACCATTCTGTACGAGCGATTTCAATACCGTTCAAGCGACCTGCGCTCATGATCTTGATGCCCAAAGCACCCAGACGCATTGCGTTTTGCATAGAACGCTTCATCGCACGACGGAACATAATGCGCTTTTCCAACTGAGCAGTAATGTTATCTGCGATCAATTGTGCATCAATTTCAGGCTTGCGAACTTCTTCAATCGCCAGATCAACAGATTGCAGACCCATACGCTTACGCAATTCAGCGCGCAAGATTTCGATATCTTCGCCCTTCTTGCCGATAACCATACCAGGACGTGCTGTGTAGATCGTAACCTTTGCACTCTTAGCCGGACGCTCGATAACGATCTTGGAAACGCTAGCAGCAGCCAGCTTTTTCTTCAGATAGGCACGAACTTCAATGTCTTTCAACAGCAAACTTGCGAAATTTTCGCTGTTTGCATACCACTTGGAATCCCAGTTCTTACGAACGCTCAACCGGAAACCGGTTGGATGAATTTTCTGTCCCATATTTATCCTCAGCTTCCGACACTAACAGTGATATGACAGGTCTGCTTTTCGATCTTGTTGCCGCGACCCTTCGCACGAGCCATGAAGCGCTTCAGCGATGATGCCTTGTCAACGTAGATGACCTTAACCTTCAACTCATCGATATCAGCACCGTCATTGTGTTCTGCATTAGCAATAGCTGAATCCAGAGCCTTCTTGATGATACCAGCACCTTTTTTAGGGCTGAAGTTCAGTATGTTAAGCGCTTGCGCAACTGGCAAACCGCGAATCTGATCCGCAACCAGGCGAGCCTTTTGTGCGGAGAGGTGTATGTTTTTTGCAACTGCAGTAGTCGTAGTCATCATATCCCCTTATCTCTTCACTGCTTTTTTATCAGCAGCATGACCCTTGAAGGTACGAGTCAGGGAAAATTCACCTAACTTATGACCAACCATGTTTTCAGAAATGTACACAGGAATATGCTGCTTACCGTTGTGTACTGCAATCGTCAAACCGACAAACTCAGGCAACACCGTTGAACGGCGTGACCAGGTTTTTACCGGGCGCTTATCATTCGTTGCGCGCACAGTCTCAACTTTCTTGAGTAAATGTGCGTCAACAAATGGACCTTTTTTAATGGAACGTGCCATGTTTAATTACCCCTTAAGCCTTAAAACGACGACGCACGATCATATTGTTTGTGCGCTTGTTTCGACGTGTACGGAAGCCCTTAGCCGGAACACCCCATGGGCTGACCGGATGACGACCAGCTGCAGTCTTACCTTCACCACCACCGTGCGGGTGATCGACCGGGTTCATGACCACACCGCGAACGGTAGGACGAACACCGCGCCAACGCATCGCGCCAGCTTTACCGATAGAACGCAGACTGTGCTCAGAGTTACCCACTTCGCCCAAAGTCGCTTTGCAGTCGATATGAACTTTGCGGATTTCGCCTGAACGCAAACGCAACTGAGCGTAGCTTCCATCACGTGCCAACAACTGAACCGAAGTACCGGCTGAGCGTGCCAATTGCGCACCCTTGCCTGGCAACATTTCGATGCAATGAATCGTCGAACCGACTGGAATGTTGCGCAAAGGCATAGCATTACCGGCCTTGATAGGTGCATCGGAACCGCTGATCAGTGCAGCACCAGCTGAAATACCCTTAGGAGCAATGATGTAGCGACGTTCGCCGTCTACATACAACAACAATGCGATATTCGCAGTGCGGTTAGGATCGTATTCCAGACGTTCAACTGTGCATGGAATGCCATCTTTATTGCGCTTGAAGTCGATCAGACGGTAATGTTGCTTATGCCCACCACCCATATGACGAGTCGTGATATGACCGTTGTTGTTACGACCAGCAGTCTTCGTTTGCTTTTCGAGCAATGAAGCTAAAGGCTTACCTTTATGCAACTCAGGATTAACAAGGCGAACTACTGCGCGTTGACCCGGGGTCGTTGGTTTTAGTTTAATCAATGCCATGATAATTATCCTTGCTCGCTTACAGCGAAGTTAATTTCCTGACCGGAAGCCAAACAAACGTAAGCTTTCTTCCAGTTATTACGACGACCGACGAAGCGACCTGAGCGTTTTACTTTGCCCTTAACGGAAGCAACCTGAACACTGTCAACTTTGACATTGAACATGAATTCAACGGCAGCCTTGATTTCTGGCTTAGTCGCATCAGTAGTTACCTTGAAAGCAACTTGTTCATATTTGTCAGCGACGTAAGTTGCTTTTTCAGAGATCAGCGGCGCGACCAAAACCTTCATCAAACGCTCTTGACTAAATGGTTGTGCACTCATGCGAACATCTCCTCAATTTTAGCTACCGCACCGCGTGTCACGATGACATTTGGAAAACGAACCAAGCTGACAGGATCAGCCTGATATGCTTCCAGAACCAGTACGTTAGGCAGATTACGTGAAGACAAGTACAGATTTTCATCCATGCTGTCTGTGATCACGAGAACGCGACCAGCAATACCCAAACCCTTGATTTTGTCAGCCAAAAGCTTGGTCTTAGGCGCATCAACAGTCAGATCTTCGATCACAACCAAACGCTCTTCAGCAACCAGACGGGACAGAATCGCTGCAAAACCTGCGCGATACATCTTACGGTTAACCTTTTGCGAGTAGTTTTCTTCGCCTGTGTTAGGGAAAATCTTACCACCACCACGCCACAACGGGCTGGAGGCCATACCGGCACGCGCGCGGCCAGTACCCTTTTGGGCAAACGGCTTGCGAGTACTCTTGGCGATTTCGCAACGGCTCTTTTGCTTGCTGTTACCAGCGCGAGCGTTTGCTTGATAAGCTGTTACCAGCTGATGCACCAGATCTTCGTTGTAACCACGACCGAAAACTTCGTCAGAAGCTACCAGATTAGCGGATGACAGACCTTTATCATTAATGACTTTGAGTTCCATTAGGCACCTGCCTTCACTGCGGGACGCACGATAATCTTGCTGTTAGTGCAACCAGGAACGGCGCCCTTAACCAGCAATAATTGACGAGCAACGTCAACACGCACGATTTGTAGATTTTGAACGGTACGCTGCTCATCACCGAGATGACCCGTCATGCGCTTACCTGGGAAAACACGACCAGGATCTTGCGCCATACCGATAGAACCCGGTACGTTATGTGACTTTGAGTTACCGTGTGAAGCACGACCGGATTTGAAGTGGTGACGCTTAATGGTACCGGCATAGCCCTTACCCTTAGTCGTACCAGTTACATCAACCAACTGACCCACTTGGAAGATTTCAACACTGACGTTTGCGCCAAGCTGAAGATCGTTCAATTGTTCAGGGGTGACAGTAAATTCTTTCAGCGCACTACCAGCTTCCACACCAGCCTTAGCATAGTGTCCGGCAGCAGCTTTGCTGACACGGGTTGCACGACGTACACCGTGTGCAACTTGCACAGCAGTATAACCATCAGTACTAACGGATTTAACCTGAGTAATACGATTATTGGACACTTCCAGCACAGTTACCGGCAACGATGAACCGTCTTCAGTAAATACGCGGGTCATGCCAATCTTGCGACCGACAAGTCCTAAGCTCATTTTAATTTCCTCTTGTTAAGGGGCCAACTACAATTGGTCAGCCGATTAGGTACTACAAACCAGCCTTTAGCTTGCAGCTATTAGCATTTCTGCTAGCAGCTACCGGCCAATGACTTTTTACTGCAACTTGATTTCTACGTCCACACCAGCCGGCAGATCGAGCTTCATCAACGCATCCACTGTCTTATCAGTAGGATCGATGATGTCCATCAAACGCAAGTGGGTACGAATTTCGAATTGATCGCGAGATGTCTTATTGACGTGCGGTGAACGCAACACATCAAAACGCTCAATCTTGGTAGGCAATGGAACAGGGCCGTTAACGACAGCGCCAGTGCGCTTGGCTGTTTCAACAATACGGGCAGCGGATTGATCGATCAAACGATAATCAAACGCTTTGAGGCGAATGCGAATTTTTTGACTTTGCATATATTTTCTCTGGCGACTGCGGCAATGCCGCTAATTAAAGAACGAACTCACGCAAACTCATTCACGTGAGGGGGCGCATTGTATTCTCAATAAAATACAAATGCAAGCAAAAAGTCGCTAGACGCAAGACTTAAGTTTAGCAGGCAGTCTAGCGACCGACTCCAAACTTATGACTCGCAGCTAGCGACTCAGGACTACTTATTACTCGATGATCTTGGCAACAACACCTGCGCCAACAGTACGACCACCTTCGCGAATCGCGAAACGCAGACCTTCTTCCATCGCGATCGGGTTGATCAGACTAACAGTGATGCTGACGTTATCGCCTGGCATAACCATTTCTGTACCAGCCGGCAATTCAACCGCACCAGTTACGTCAGTCGTACGGAAGTAGAACTGTGGACGATAGCCTTGGAAGAATGGTGTATGACGACCACCTTCATCTTTACCCAGCACATAAATCTCAGCAGTAAACTTCGTGTGCGGCTTGATTGAACCTGGCTTGCACAATACTTGACCGCGCTCAACTTCTTCACGCTTGGTACCGCGCAGCAGAACACCGACGTTGTCGCCTGCCTGACCTTGATCGAGCAACTTACGGAACATTTCAACGCCTGTACAAGTCGTCTTCAAAGTTGGCTTAATACCAACGATTTCGATTTCTTCGCCAACCTTAACAATACCGCGCTCGATACGACCTGTTACAACTGTACCGCGACCTGAGATCGAGAATACATCTTCTACCGGCATCAGGAACGTGCCGTCGATAGCGCGCTCTGGCGTAGGAATGTATGAATCCAAGGCATCAGCCAAACGCAGAATTGCTGGCTCGCCGATATCAGATTGATCACCCTTCACTGCCAATACTGCAGAACCCTTGATGATAGGCACATCGTCGCCTGGAAAGTCATACTTGGAAAGCAATTCGCGCACTTCCATTTCAACCAATTCCAGCAACTCTTCATCGTCAACCATGTCGCACTTGTTCAGGAACACGATGATGTATGGAACGCCAACCTGGCGAGCCAACAGGATGTGTTCGCGAGTCTGAGGCATAGGACCGTCAGCAGCAGAACAAACCAGAATCGCACCGTCCATCTGTGCAGCACCCGTGATCATGTTCTTAACATAGTCAGCGTGGCCCGGGCAGTCAACGTGCGCGTAGTGACGTGTTGCAGTTTCGTATTCAACGTGAGCTGTGTTGATCGTGATACCGCGCGCCTTTTCTTCCGGTGCTGCGTCGATCTGATCGTAAGCCTTCGCTTCGCCACCAAACTTCTTCGACAATACCATAGTGATCGCCGCTGTCAGCGTAGTCTTACCATGGTCCACGTGGCCGATCGTGCCGACGTTAACGTGGGGTTTTGTACGTTCAAATTTACTTTTTGCCATTTTAGCCTCTATCAAATAATTATCTGTGTTATTAACGGCTAATCGCCAGCTGGCATGAACCAACTAGCGACTAGTGTCTAGACTACTATTACTTCTTGTTCATGATCGCTTCAGCAACATTCTTAGGCGCTTCTGAATAGTGCTTGAATTCCATCGTGTAAGTCGCACGACCCTGCGTAGCTGAACGCAAAGAAGTCGAGTAACCAAACATTTCAGCCAACGGAACTTCAGCCTTAATGGACTTACCACCACCCATCATGTCGTCCATGCCCTGCACCATACCGCGACGAGATGACAAGTCACCCATTACAGTACCAGCATAGTCTTCAGGCGTCTCCACCTCGACAGACATCATAGGCTCCAGCAGCACTGGATTTGCCTTACGCATACCATCCTTGAAGCCCATGGAAGCGGCCATCTTAAAGGCGTTTTCGTTCGAGTCAACTTCATGGTACGAACCGTCGAACAAGGTAACCTTGACATCGACAACAGGGAAGCCAGCCAAGACACCATTTGGCAATGTTTCGCGCAGACCCTTTTCAACAGCAGGAATAAATTCGCGAGGAACCGATCCGCCCTTGATGGCATCGACGAACTCAAAGCCTTTACCTGCCTCGTTTGGCTCCATCTTAAGCATAACGCGACCAAACTGACCCTTACCACCGGACTGCTTGACGAACTTACCTTCGACTTCAACTGTCTTGCGAATCGCTTCACGGTACGCCACTTGTGGCGCACCTACGTTCGCTTCAACACCGAACTCACGGCGCATACGGTCAACCAGAATTTCCAGATGCAGTTCACCCATGCCTGACATGATGGTTTGGCCGGACTCTTCATCGGTACGAACACGGAACGAAGGATCTTCAGCAGCCAAACGACCCAGCGCAAGACCCATCTTTTCCTGATCTGCCTTGGTTTTTGGCTCAACCGCAACGTGAATCACCGGCTCAGGGAAGATCATGCGTTCAAGAATGATAGGCTTATTGATGTCGCACAACGACTCACCCGTTGTAACATCCTTCAAACCGATACAAGCCGCGATATCGCCAGCCAGAATTTCATCGACTTCCAGACGCTCATTCGCGTGCATCTGCACGATACGACCGATACGTTCTTTTTTGCCACGCACAGAGTTATAAACAGTGTCACCCTTCTTGAGGACGCCTGAATATACGCGAACGAAAGTCAACTGACCGACAAACGGATCTGTCATCAGCTTAAATGCCAGTGCAGAGAAACTCTCGCTATCATCCGCCTTACGTGTAATATGCTCACCTTCTTCGGTTTCACCCGTTACATCAGGAATATCAACTGGTGACGGCATAAACATGATGACAGCATCCAGCATACGCTGAACACCCTTGTTCTTGAATGCAGAACCGCACAACATAGGCTGAATTTCGCAAGCGATAGTACGTGTACGCAGACCCAGGATGATCTCTTCTTCTGTCAACTCACCGTTTTCGAGGTAGTTGTTCATCAGATCTTCAGAAGCTTCAGCTGCTGTTTCAACCATCTTCGCGCGCCATTCTTTTGCGCTTTCAACTAAATCAGCTGGAATTTCGCGATAGTCAAACTTCATACCCTGAGACGCCTCATCCCAGTAGATCGCACGCATCTTGATCAGATCAACAACGCCTTCGAACTTCTCTTCAGCGCCAATGGGAATCACAATCGGCACAGGGGTTGCGCGCAGACGTGTAGCCATCTGTTCAACAACCTTGAAGAAGTTAGCACCTTGACGGTCCATCTTATTGACGAAGGCCAAACGGGGAACATGATACTTATTCGCCTGACGCCAGACAGTTTCGGATTGCGGTTGAACACCACCCACCGCGCAATAAACCATACATGCGCCATCTAGCACACGCATGGAACGCTCTACTTCAATTGTGAAGTCAACGTGGCCTGGAGTATCGATGATGTTAAAGCGATGCTCTTCGTATTGCTTTTCCATGCCCTTCCAGAAACAGGTGGTAGCAGCAGAAGTGATCGTGATACCACGCTCCTGCTCCTGTTCCATCCAGTCCATGGTAGCTGCGCCATCATGCACTTCACCGATCTTATGACTTACACCGGTATAGAACAAAATACGCTCAGTTGTCGTTGTTTTGCCCGCATCGATGTGCGCGCTAATGCCGATATTGCGATAACGGTTAATGGGTGTTTTACGAGCCACGTTGAATACCTAACTAGTTTGATTAGTAATGCAAAAATTAGAAACGGAAATGCGAGAACGCCTTATTGGCTTCAGCCATACGGTGAACTTCTTCACGTTTCTTAACAGCGCCGCCGCGACCTTCAGATGCGTCGATCAATTCGCCAGCTAAACGCATACCCATGGACTTTTCGCCACGTTTACGTGCAGCTTCGCGCAACCAACGCATGGACAGCGCCATACGACGGGAAGGACGAACTTCAACAGGAACCTGATAGTTAGCACCACCGACACGGCGGCTCTTAACTTCAACTTGCGGCTTAGCGTTGGTCAAAGCGAGATTGAAAACTTCAATCGCATCTTTACCAGTCTTTTTACCTACTTGCTCCAGCGCGCCGTACAAAATGCGTTCAGCAACAGACTTCTTGCCTGCGGTCATCAGCACATTGACGAATTTGGACAAATCCTGATTACCGAACTTTGGATCCGGCAGGACTTCACGTTTGGGTACTTCTCTGCGTCTTGGCATATCAACCTCAAATAAATTACTTACTAATAAATACAGTCACTAACAATTATTTCTTAGGACGTTTTGTACCGTACTTGGAACGAGACTGTTTACGATCTTTCACGCCAGCTGTATCCAAGCTACCGCGCACCATATGGTAACGAACACCCGGCAAATCCTTTACACGACCACCGCGCAGCAAAACCACACTATGCTCTTGCAAGTTATGGCCTTCACCACCGATATAGCTAATTACCTCAAAACCATTCGTCAGACGAACCTTGGCCACTTTACGCAACGCTGAGTTAGGCTTCTTTGGAGTTGTGGTATAAACACGCGTACACACACCACGTTTTTGTGGGGAACTGCCAAGCGCTGGCACTTTACTCTTTTCTACAATTGCGACACGCGGCTTGCGGATCAACTGATTAATGGTTGGCATTATCTACACATCCTAAAATGATTTCTGAAATTCCGTTAAATTCAAATTAAACAAAGACATAACGTCGCGGAAAGGCGAATCCCCCTCCCCAGCGACGGTAAAAGGTTGCAGATTCTATTCAGAAATCACCGCACTGTCAAGCAACTCGCCTGACGAAGCAGAATCTGAGACTTGCAACTCACGACCTTCAGCCATATCTATACCCATACGCTGCTTACGTCGCGCATTGTGATACGCCATTCCGGTACCAGCTGGAATCAAGCGACCCACAATGACATTTTCTTTCAGGCCGCGCAGGTCATCGCGCTTGCCCATGATTGCCGCCTCGGTCAGCACACGAGTCGTTTCCTGGAATGAAGCCGCAGAAATAAACGAATCGGTAGACAAAGACGCTTTGGTAATACCCAGCAACATAAATTCAAATGTAGCCGGAATCTTATCCGCCGCGATCATTTTTTCATTTTCTTCCAACAAATCAGCACGTTCCACTTGTTCGCCCACGATGAAGCGAGTGTCGCCTGTTTCTCTGATTTGAACGCGGCGCAACATCTGACGAACGATCACTTCGATGTGCTTGTCGTTAATCTTTACGCCTTGTAAACGATAAACTTCCTGAACTTCGTCTGTGATGTAGCGCGCAAGTTCTGCTACGCCCAATAAACGCAGAATGTCATGCGGATCGGCCGGACCGTCGACGATCATTTCACCGCGAGTCACCATCTGGCCATCGTGCACCAGCACATGTTTTTCCTTAGGAATCAGGAATTCATTGGTGATGCCCTCAACATCGGTGATAACTAGGCGCTGCTTACCCTTAGTTTCCTTACCGAATGACACCATACCGGTGCATTCTGCCAGCATACCCGCATCCTTAGGGATACGCGCTTCAAACAATTCAGCAACGCGTGGCAGACCGCCGGTAATATCGCGAGTCTTGGACGATTCTTGCGGGATACGTGCCAATACATCACCGATACCAACATGCTGACCATCTTCAACCGTAATGATGCAGCCTGTCTGGAAGGTCACACTAACCGCTGTCTCAGTACCTGTCAGCTTGACGTCTTCACCGTTTTCGTCGAACAGTCGAACCATAGGGCGAACCATCGTCTTGCTCTGCGTACCAGTGCGCTGTTTAGGATCGATAACCACCAGTGTCGAAAGACCGGTTACTTCATCGATCTGCTTAGCAACGGTAACGCCTTCTTCGACGTTCTGGAAGCTGACACGACCGGCGTATTCCGTAATAATCGGACGGGTATGCGGATCCCAAGTCGCCAGCACTTCACCGGCGCGCACTTCAGTACCTTCCTTGATGGTCAAGGTCGCGCCGTATGGCACTTTATGACGCTCGCGCTCGCGACCGTAGTCATCGGAGATGATAATTTCCGCACTACGTGCAACGACGATGGACTCACCGCGCAAGGTGGTAACCAGACGCATGTTCGGGCTTAACTTCAGTATACCGTTAGACTTACCTTCGATCTGACTGGCAACGACGTTACGAGATGCCGCACCACCAACGTGGAAGGTACGCATAGTCAGCTGAGTACCTGGTTCACCGATAGACTGTGCAGCGATCACTCCGACAGCTTCACCCACATTCACCATGGTACCGCGACCCAAGTCACGACCGTAACACTTGGCGCACAGACCGAAACGTGTTTCGCACTTCAATGGCGCGCGAACTTCAACTTCGTCCACGCCCAGCGCTTCGATGCGCTCAACCGCATTTTCATCCAACAGGTAACCTGTCTCGTACATGGTTTCGCCGGATTCCGGATTGACCACATCGCGACTGATCACTCGACCCAAAATACGCTCGCGCAACGCTTCGATAACTTCACCGCCTTCGACGATCGCTTTCATCATCGCGCCTTCGGTTGTACCGCAATCTTCTTCGACCACCACCAAATCCTGCGTCACATCGACCAGACGACGTGTCAGGTAACCCGAGTTCGCTGTCTTCAACGCCGTATCCGCCAGACCCTTACGTGCACCGTGGGTGGAAATAAAGTACTGCAACATGCTCAAACCTTCACGGAAGTTCGCCGTGATCGGTGTTTCAATGATAGAACCATCCGGTTTAGCCATCAGACCGCGCATACCGGACAACTGACGAATCTGTGCAGCAGAACCCCGCGCACCGGAGTCAGCCATCATGTAGATCGAGTTCAAAGATTCTTGCATCATCGGCTTGCCATTAACCATGCGCGCTTCGCCGGTCAGACGGTCGATAACAGGTTCTGTGCTCAACTGATCCATCATCGCCTTAGCGACCATATCGCCGGTACGACCCCAAATATCCACCACCTTGTTGTAACGCTCACCGTCTGTCACCAGACCGGAGGTGTACTGTGTATGAATCTCCATGACTTCTTTTTCTGCAGCGCCGATCAGATCTGCCTTTTGCGGAGGCATCAACATGTCGTCGACGCAAATCGAGATACCGGCACGAGTCGCATAAGTGAAACCGGTGTACATCAGCTTATCAGCCATGATCACGGTGTCGCGCAGACCACACAAACGGAAGCTCGCGTTGATCAGCTTAGAAATTTCTTTCTTTTTCAATGCCTTATTGATCAGAGCAAAAGGCAGGCCGGCTGGCAAGACTTCAGACAGCAGAGCACGACCCACGGTTGTTTCGTGACGAACCAACTTTTCGGCCAGTACACCGTCCGCATCCTTGTGGAATTCCTTCAGACGCACGATCACCTTGGCTTGCAGGGAGACTTCACGAGACTCATAGGCACGCGAAACTTCGGCGATGTTAGCAAACATCGAACCTTCGCCCTTAACGCCGATATTTTCACGAGTCATGTAATACAGACCCAGAACGATATCCTGTGAAGGAACGATGATAGGCTCACCATTGGCCGGAGACAGCACATTGTTCGATGCAAGCAACAGGGTACGGCATTCCATCTGCGCTTCGAGCGACAATGGAACGTGTACCGCCATTTGGTCACCGTCGAAGTCGGCGTTAAATGCCGTACAAACCAACGGGTGCAACTGAATCGCCTTGCCTTCAATCAGAATAGGTTCAAAAGCCTGAATACCCAGACGATGCAGTGTAGGTGCGCGGTTCAACATCACCGGATGTTCACGGATCACTTCTTCCAGGATATCCCAGACGATCGGCTCTTCAGCTTCAACCATACGCTTGGATGCTTTGATCGTAGTCGCCAAACCCATGGCTTCCAGACGACTGAAGATAAACGGCTTGAACAGTTCCAGCGCCATTTTCTTAGGCAAACCGCATTGATGCAGTTTCAACTGAGGTCCAACCACGATAACCGAACGTCCGGAGTAATCGACGCGCTTACCCAACAAGTTTTGACGGAAGCGACCGCTCTTACCCTTGATCATGTCGGCCAATGACTTCAATTGGCGCTTGTTTGCGCCTGTCATGGCTTTACCGCGACGACCATTATCCAGCAATGAGTCTACCGCTTCTTGCAGCATGCGCTTTTCGTTGCGCACAATGATGTCCGGCGCCTTCAGTTCCAGCAGGCGACGCAGACGATTGTTACGATTGATTACGCGACGATACAGATCGTTCAAGTCGGAGGTCGCAAAGCGACCGCCATCCAGCGGCACCAATGGGCGCAACTCAGGTGGCAATACCGGCAGAACTTCCAAAACCATCCACTGAGGACGAATACCGGAGGCATTGAATGCTTCCAGCACTTTCAAACGCTTGGCGTATTTCTTGATCTTGGTTTCCGAACCGGTAGCCTGCAAATCAGCGCGCAGGGTTTCGATTTCGCTGGTGACATCCAGACCTGACAGCAGTGCGCGAACCGCTTCAGCGCCCATCAAGGCGACGAATTCATCGCCGTACTCTTCGGTCTTGGCCAAATAGTCGTCTTCAGACAGCAGTTGACCGCGATTCAATGGCGTCATGCCAGGCTCGGTAACGACATATGCCTCAAAGTACAACACGCGCTCGATATCGCGCAGCGTCATATCCAGCACCATACCCAAACGGGATGGCAGTGACTTCAGGAACCAGATGTGTGCAACTGGAGATGCCAGTTCGATGTGACCCATGCGTTCACGACGAACTTTAGACAAAGTGACTTCAACGCCGCATTTTTCGCAGATAACACCGCGATGTTTCAGACGCTTGTACTTACCGCACAGACATTCGTAATCCTTTACCGGTCCGAAAATCTTGGCGCAGAACAAACCGTCGCGCTCAGGCTTAAAGGTACGGTAGTTGATGGTTTCCGGCTTTTTAACTTCGCCATAAGACCATGAACGGATTTTTTCCGGTGATGCGAGGCCGATTTTAATGGCATCGAACTCTTCTTTTTGTGTGACCTGCTTGAACAAATCTAACAACGACTTCATGTGTAACTCCTAAATCTGGTGAGTGGGTAGGTCGGGCTTTAGCCCGACACTGGCACTGAGTCGGGCTAAAGCCCGACCTACTCCCTGCAACTAGTTGCGTTCCAAATCCATATCAATCGCCAGGGAACGAATTTCCTTGATGACCACGTTGAAGGATTCCGGCATACCGGCATCAATCTTATGATCACCCTTGACGATATTTTCATAAACCTTGGTACGTCCCGCCACATCATCCGACTTGACGGTAAGCATTTCCTGCAAGGTATAAGCCGCGCCGTACGCTTCCAGAGCCCAGACTTCCATTTCACCGAAACGCTGACCACCGAACTGAGCCTTACCACCCAGGGGTTGCTGTGTAACCAGACTATATGGACCGGTAGAACGCGCGTGCATCTTGTCATCAACCAAGTGATGCAGTTTCAGCACATGCTTGTAGCCCACCGTGACCGGACGATCGAAAGCCTCGCCGGTACGACCATCAAACAAAGTCGTCTGACCTGAAAGCGGCAATTCAGCCAATTCCAGCATGTACTTGATTTCTTCTTCAGACGCCCCGTCAAATACTGGCGTTGCAAAAGGAACACCCTTGCGCAGATTGCGGCACAACTCGATGATTTCATCATCGGTAAATGTCGCGAAATCAACTGACTGACCATTTTTATGGTTGTAGATCTTTTCCAGGAACTTACGCAACTCGACCACCTTGGCATGCGCCTGCAACATCTGATCAATCTTCTTGCCCAGACCGTTTGCAGCCCAACCCAGATGCGTTTCCAGAATCTGTCCAATGTTCATCCGTGAAGGAACGCCCAATGGATTCAATACCACGTCAACCGGCGTACCATCAGCCATGTGCGGCATATCTTCAACAGGAACAATGCGTGAGATCACACCCTTGTTACCGTGACGACCCGCCATCTTATCCCCTGGTTGCAGACGACGCTTAACTGCCACGTAAACCTTAACCATCTTCTGTACACCGGCTTGTAACTCATCGCCCTGTGTCATCTTTTTCTTCTTCAGTTCAAAAGCGGCATCAAATTCCATACGCTTTTGCGCCAAACCTTCTTTGACCTGTTCCATTTGCGCGGCGAGTTCATCATCGGCAACACGAATGTCAAACCATTGATGATGTTCAACGCTGGCAAGATACGCCGCAGTCAGCGCACTCCCCTTAGCCAGCTTCTTAGGACCGCCGTTAGCGACCTTATCGAGCAACAGCTTTTCCAGACGGGTGAAGGCATCGCTTTCCACGATACGCATCTGATCCGCCAAGTCCTTCTTGTAGCGGTTCAATTCATCGTCAACGATTTGCTGAGCGCGACGATCGCGTTGCAGACCTTCGCGGGTAAATACCTGAACATCGATGACCGTACCGGTACTACCGGCTGGCACGCGTAAGCTGGTGTCCTTAACATCGGACGCCTTCTCACCGAAGATTGCCCGCAGCAACTTTTCTTCCGGTGTCAGTTGTGTTTCGCCCTTAGGCGTTACCTTACCAACCAATACATCGCCTACAGCGACTTCAGCGCCGATATGCACGATACCGCAATCGTCCAGACGACCCAATTGCAATTCAGACAGATTAGGAATGTCGCGGGTGATTTCTTCAGTACCCAACTTGGTATCACGAGCAACAACAGTCAACTCTTCGATATGGATAGAGGTGAAACGGTCTTGCATCAGAATACGTTCGGAGATCAGAATCGAGTCTTCGTAGTTGTAACCATTCCATGGCATAAACGCGACCAGCACGTTTTGACCCAGCGCCAATTCACCCATATCGGTCGAAGCACCATCCGCTACCACGTCGCCGCGAGCGATGATGTCACCCACCTTAACCAGCGGACGCTGATTGATGTTGGTGTTTTGATTCGAACGGGTGTACTTGGTCAGGTTGTAGATGTCTACACCAACTTCACCGGCTGTTGTTTCAGCATCATTAACACGCACAACGATACGCGCAGCATCCACGTAGTCGATACGACCGCCGCGAATTGCCTGTACAGCCGTACCCGAGTCGACCGCAACCGTGCGTTCGATACCGGTACCGACCAACGGCTTTTCAGCACGCAGGCAAGGTACAGCCTGACGTGACATGTTGGCACCCATCAAAGCGCGGTTCGCATCATCGTGTTCCAGGAATGGAATCAGACAAGCAGCGACCGATACGACCTGAGATGGAGACACGTCCATGTAATTGATGGTGTCAGGGGCTGCCAGCACGAATTCATTGTGGCGACGTGCCGAGACGATGTCATCGGTGAAGTGGCCCTTCTTATCGAGTTCCGCATTCGCCTGAGCGATCGTATATGTGCTCTCTTCAATCGCAGACAGGTAATCCACGTCATTGGAAACTTTACCGTTGGTTACTTTACGGTAAGGCGTTTCGATGAAACCGTATTCATTGGTGCGAGCGTACAACGCCAAAGAATTGATCAGACCAATGTTCGGACCTTCCGGTGTTTCGATAGGACAGACACGGCCGTAATGCGTCGGATGTACGTCGCGGACTTCAAAGCCTGCGCGCTCACGTGTCAGACCGCCAGGTCCCAGTGCTGAAATACGACGCTTGTGCGTGACTTCTGACAGCGGGTTGGTCTGATCCATAAACTGCGACAACTGACTGGAACCAAAGAATTCTTTGATGGCAGCAGAAATCGGCTTTGCGTTGATCAGATCATGTGGCATCAAATTGTCAGACTCAGCCTGACCCAGACGTTCTTTGACTGCACGTTCAACGCGAGCCAAGCCCACACGGAACTGATTCTCAGCCAATTCACCCACCGCACGGACGCGACGATTACCCAAATGGTCGATATCGTCAATTTCACCGTGACCGTTACGCAATTCAACCAGAATCTTGACTACGGCTACGATATCTTCGTTGGAGAGGATAGGAGAACCTGTCAACTCTTCGCGTCCTACGCGGCGGTTGAACTTCATACGACCGACTACAGACAAATCGTAACGCTCATCACTGAAGAACAGGCCATTGAACAATCCTTCAACAGATTCTTCGGTTGGAGGCTCACCAGGGCGCATCATGCGGTAGATCGCAACGCGGGCAGTCCACTTGTCCGTTGTTTCATCAGTGCGCAATGTTTGAGAGATGTACGCGCCGTGATCCAGATCATTGGTGTACAGCGTATGCAACTTGGTAATGCCAGCTTCCTGCAACTTGTTCAGCAGCTCTTCTGTGATCACGTCATTAGCATTAGCGATGATTTCACCGCTGTCCTTGTCGACGACGTTGTTGGCAACCACACGGCCCAACAAGAAATCATCGGCTACTGCCAGCTTATCGATACCGGCTTCCTGCATCTGACGAATATGACGCACGGTGATGCGCTTATCCTTTGCAACGATGACTTTACCAGCCTTGTCGTTGATGTCGAAGCGCGCGATTTCACCGCGCAGACGTTCAGCCACCACTTCGAACAGGATGCCGCCCTTTTTGCCCAACTGGAAGGTATCAAACTCAAAGAACATCTTGAGCATCTCTTCGTTGTTGAAACCCAATGAACGCAGAAGGATGGTAACCGGCATCTTGCGACGACGATCGATACGGAAGTAGACATAGTCCTTCGCATCGAACTCAAAATCTAACCATGAGCCACGGTAAGGAATGATACGTGCGGAGAACAGCAGCTTGCCGGAAGAATGGGTTTTGCCCCGGTCATGCTCAAAGAACACGCCTGGAGAACGATGTAACTGAGACACGATAACGCGCTCTGTACCGTTGATCACAAAAGAACCGGTATTGGTCATCAGAGGCATTTCACCCATGTAGACTTCCTGCTCCTTAACTTCTTTTACCGTCGGCTTGGAAGCTTCCTTGTCCATGATCGTCAAACGTACGCGTGCGCGCAGTGGCGATGCATAAGTCAAACCGCGCTGTTGACATTCCTTCACGTCAAATGCGGGCATACCCAGCATATAACTGACGAAATCAAGACGCGCGTTCTTGGAATGACTTTCAATCGGGAAAATTCCGTTGAAGGCGGCTTGCAAGCCTTCATTTTTGCGTTTTTCAGGGGCCGTAGCCTCCTGAAGAAAAGCAGCGAAAGATTCCAACTGGGTGGATAACAGGAAAGGAATCGGCAATGCACCGATACGCTTGCCGAAACTTTTACGAATACGTTTTTTTTCGGTAAAAGAGTAGCTCATTTAATCTCCACGACTAGGCAAAAAGACAGGGGGCAGGAAGCATTTGGTCAGACTTCCTGTCCATTGGCTTTTTAAAGCGCCAAAAGGCTGACGGTACGCCGTCAGCCTTTTGACAACAGACTGTATTACTTAACTTCGCAAGTAGCGCCAGCTTCGATCAATTGCTTAGCAATCGAATCAGCTTCAGCTTTTGTTACACCTTCTTTAACAGCCTTAGGTGTAGCATCTACCAAGTCCTTAGCTTCTTTCAAGCCAAGAGCAGTGATAGCGCGAACAGCCTTAATAACGCTAACCTTGTTATCGCCGATACCGGTCAATACAACGTCAAATTCAGTTTGTTCAGCAGCAGCTTCGGCAACGCCGCCTGCAGCTGGACCTGCAACAGCAACAGCTGCAGCAGATACGCCAAACTTTTCTTCCATTTGTTTGATCAGTTCAGACAGTTCCAGCACGGTCATGCCAGCAACAGCTTCCATCAATTCAGCATTGGTTATAGCCATATTGTTCTCCTTGTTCGTTATTTCAAAAATTAAACAGCAGCAGCTTCAGCGGGCGCTTCAGCAGCAGTTTCAGCAATCACTTCAGCAGCTGGGCCGTTTGCATCACGGATCGCAGCCAATGTACGGACAAACTTCGCAGTTGTCGCATTCATTGTTGCCATCAAGCGAGCAATCAACTCATCACGGCTTGGGGTAGCAGCCAACACAGCAACTTGAGCCACTGTTAACAGTGAACCACTCATTGCGCCAGCTTTGATTACCAACAAATTATTCGTCTTAGCAAAATCAGACATCACTTTAGCCGCAGCGACAGGATCCGCACTCATGCTATACACAAGAGGGCCGACCATGCTGTCACCGAGAACTTCAAATGAAGTGCCTTGTACCGCACGACGCGCCAAAGTGTTTTTCAACACATGCAGATATACACCTGAGTTACGTGCCGTAGCGCGCAACTTTGTGATATCGGCAACTTTGATGCCACGGTACTCTGCCAAAACGATGGTTTGCGATTGCGCAACTTGTGCACTAACTTCCGCTACCACAGCTTGTTTTTCTTGCAGATTGAGACTCAAGTCTTCCTCCATTTTCCAGGGCGAACTTTCATTCACCCCATCATTTACAACAGCGACCATGAGTCAGGAGAACTGCTATTCCTGCTCGCGGGCACACCATCTGCGGGGGGTTAAGGCAAGCTATCAGGATGCTGGATTCAGCAAAACCTAAAGCCAAATACCATGCCTTCAATTAAGCTGCCATTCATCTGAATTCAAGCTGCATCCTGCATCCTGGATCCCGATTCCTGACAGCCCCACCGGTCTTTGATGCTGACTACCGCCAGCAGTGCAAAGAAATTTGGCGACAACGTTTACACGCTGCCGCCCAATATTTTAAAACTATGCGTTCAGTGTTGTTTGATCAACACGAACACCGGCACCCATCGTGCTGGACAGAGACATCTTCTTCATGAAGACGCCCTTTGAAGTTGCCGGCTTAGCCTTAGCCAGCGCGTCAACCAGTGCCAACAGGTTTTCACGCAATGCTTCAGGCGCGAATGAAGCGCGGCCGATAGTGCATTGAATGATACCGTTCTTGTCATTGCGGTACTGAACTTGACCAGCCTTGGCATTGCGAACAGCACCTGCAACGTCAGCAGAAACTGTACCAACCTTAGGGTTAGGCATCAGACCGCGAGGACCCAAGATCTGACCCAATTGACCAACCAGACGCATTGCATCTGGGCTTGCGATCACAACGTCAAAGTCCAGATTACCGGCCTTGATAGATTCAGCCAAATCGTCGAAACCGACAACATCAGCACCCGCAGCCTTAGCATCGTCTGCCTTAGCACCTTGCGCGAAAACAGCAACGCGTACAGTCTTACCTGTGCCACGTGGCAAAACCACGGAACCGCGAACGAGCTGATCAGATTTACGTGCATCGATACCGAGATTCACGGCAACATCGATAGATTCATCAAACTTGGCAACTGCGTTTTCTTTAACCAGAGCCAGAGCATCAGTCAAAGCGTATTGCTTGTTACGATCGATTTTGGCTGCAATAGCCTTATAGCGCTTAGACATTATTCGCCCTCCACGGTGATACCGATACTACGAGCGCTACCAGCGATGGTGCGCACTGCGGCATCCATGTCAGCTGCGGTCAGATCAGGCATCTTTGTTGTTGCAATTTCTTCTGCTTGTTTGCGGGTCAGGTGACCAACTTTAGCAGTGTGCGGTGTCGCGCTACCCTTAGTAATGCCAGCAGCCTTCTTGATCAGAATGGTTGCAGGTGGCGTCTTCATGATGAAGGTGAAGCTCTTGTCTGCAAACGCAGTGATCACCACTGGGATAGGCAAACCGACTTCAACGCCTTGGGTTGCGGCGTTAAACGCCTTACAGAATTCCATGATGTTCAGACCACGTTGACCCAGTGCTGGACCAATTGGTGGACTTGGATTTGCCTTACCTGCAGGCACTTGCAGCTTGATGTAGCCTATGACTTTCTTTGCCATTTTTTTCTCCTTTTAACGGGTATGCGAGATTATCTCTCTCCCCAATCACGAGAAACACACAACGGGAAACAGCGCCTGCGTTTCTGCAGACTGCGTTCCCCTTGCTTGTTTCTCCCGCTTTAGCCTTTTTCTACTTGGCCAAAATCCAACTCTACCGGTGTAGCACGACCAAAAATGGTCACTGCAACACGGATCTTATTCTTGTCGTAATTGACCTCTTCGACCATGCCGGTAAAGTCTGTAAACGGACCTTCCTTAACACGAACCGACTCACCCACTTCAAACAGAATCTTGGGCCTGGGTTTTTCAACGCCGGCCTGCATCTGTTGCATGATATTTTGAACTTCTTTTTCACTGATCGGTGTCGGGCGCATAGCCGAACCGCCCAAGAAACCCGTTACCTTGGGGGTGTTCTTCACCAAGTGCCAGGAATCATCCGTCATGTCCATTTCAACCAGAACATAGCCCGGAAAAAACTTGCGTTCAGTAATGGTCTTCTGACCATTCTTTAACTCGACCACTTCTTCTACCGGAACCAGAATCTGACCAAACTTTTCCTGCATATTTTCGCGCAAGATACGCTCAGCCAAGGCACGCGCTACGCTTTTTTCAAACTGGGAATACGTGTGAACAACATACCAACTCATCGCCATTATTCAGCCCGCCCCATCAATCTATTCACTAACGACATTAAACTTGCATCAACTAACCATAAGAACAAGGCCATTGTGATGGCAAACAAAATCACCACACCGGTTGTTTGCAAGGTTTCTTTACGAGAAGGCCACACAACGCGCTTAGCCTCAGCAACAGAATCACGACCGAATGCGATAAAACGCATACCGGATACTGTCTTTGAGGCAACGACCGCAGCCATCAGCACACCAGCGAGAACGGAAAGCAACCTCAATACCGACGCACTGTCGTGCAAGTAATAGTAGCCGCCAATTCCCGCCACAACCAGCAGAAATGCAATTAGCAACTTAATTTTGTCCGACATTCGCGATTGTTCCGATTAACTGTTACTTAGTATTTGGCAGGCCAGGAGGGTTTCGAACCCCCAACCCTCGGTTTTGGAGACCGATACTCTACCAATTGAGCTACTGGCCTATAAATCAGGAAACAGGATGTAGGAATCAGGATTCAGTAAAAACCGCATCCTACATCCCGCACCCTCAATCCTGTTATTACTCGATGATCTTGGCAACAACACCTGCGCCAACAGTACGACCACCTTCGCGAATCGCGAAACGCAGACCTTCTTCCATCGCGATCGGGTTGATCAGACTAACAGTGATGCTGACGTTATCGCCTGGCATAACCATTTCTGTACCAGCCGGCAATTCAACCGCACCAGTTACGTCAGTCGTACGGAAGTAGAACTGTGGACGATAGCCTTGGAAGAATGGTGTATGACGACCACCTTCATCTTTACCCAGCACATAAATCTCAGCAGTAAACTTCGTGTGCGGCTTGATTGAACCTGGCTTGCACAATACTTGACCGCGCTCAACTTCTTCACGCTTGGTACCGCGCAGCAGAACACCGACGTTGTCGCCTGCCTGACCTTGATCGAGCAACTTACGGAACATTTCAACGCCTGTACAAGTCGTCTTCAAAGTTGGCTTAATACCAACGATTTCGATTTCTTCGCCAACCTTAACAATACCGCGCTCGATACGACCTGTTACAACTGTACCGCGACCTGAGATCGAGAATACATCTTCTACCGGCATCAGGAACGTGCCGTCGATAGCGCGCTCTGGCGTAGGAATGTATGAATCCAAGGCATCAGCCAAACGCAGAATTGCTGGCTCGCCGATATCAGATTGATCACCCTTCACTGCCAATACTGCAGAACCCTTGATGATAGGCACATCGTCGCCTGGAAAGTCATACTTGGAAAGCAATTCGCGCACTTCCATTTCAACCAATTCCAGCAACTCTTCATCGTCAACCATGTCGCACTTGTTCAGGAACACGATGATGTATGGAACGCCAACCTGGCGAGCCAACAGGATGTGTTCGCGAGTCTGAGGCATAGGACCGTCAGCAGCAGAACAAACCAGAATCGCACCGTCCATCTGTGCAGCACCCGTGATCATGTTCTTAACATAGTCAGCGTGGCCCGGGCAGTCAACGTGCGCGTAGTGACGTGTTGCAGTTTCGTATTCAACGTGAGCTGTGTTGATCGTGATACCGCGCGCCTTTTCTTCCGGTGCTGCGTCGATCTGATCGTAAGCCTTCGCTTCGCCACCAAACTTCTTCGACAATACCATAGTGATCGCCGCTGTCAGCGTAGTCTTACCATGGTCCACGTGGCCGATCGTGCCGACGTTAACGTGGGGTTTTGTACGTTCAAATTTACTTTTTGCCATGACTTTTTCCTTAGTCAAACGTTAACAATAGCTACTTTATTTGGTGCCCATGGCGAGAATCGGACTCGCGACCTCTCCCTTACCAAGGGAGTGCTCTACCACTGAGCCACATGGGCGGGATTCATACTGGAGCGGGTGAAGGGGATCGAACCCTCGTCGTAAGTTTGGAAAACTTCTGCTCTACCATTGAGCTACACCCGCAAGCATTCCTATCAAACAACGTTGTCAAATCCGCAAAGCACCGCAGATTCAGACTTAATTTTGGTGGAGGGGGAAGGATTCGAACCTTCGTACTCTGAGAGGGCAGATTTACAGTCTGCTGCCTTTAACCACTCGGCCACCCCTCCAAAACTGGAGCAGCATTATTCCAATAACAGAGCACCCTGTCAACTATTATTTTCAATAAATGCTATTTTATTTGTGTTCTGTACAACGCAGATTGCGCATGAGCCTGCAATCCTTCGCCAAAAGCCAGCGTTGCGGCAATTTTTCCCAGCCCCTGCGCTCCCTTTTGCGACACCTGTATCAGACTGCTGCGCTTCTGAAAATCGTACACGCCCAGCGGTGAAGAAAACCTCGCCGTACCCGAGGTAGGCAGCACGTGATTAGGTCCTGCGCAATAATCTCCCAATGATTCAGAGGTGTAGCGTCCCATGAAGATCGCACCCGCATGCTTTAACTTAGGCAACCATGCCGCAGGATTTTCCACCGACATCTCCAGATGCTCAGGGGCGATGCGGTTACTGATCTCACAGGCCTCATCGAGACTTGCCACATGTATCAATGCACCGCGACTCTCCAGCGCCGTTTTAATAATTTCACGGCGCGGCATCTGTTCGAGTAATCGATCCGCGCTTGCCGCGACCGCCTTGATAAATTCCAAATCAGGCGAAATCAAAATTGCCTGCGCCAGCTCATCGTGCTCGGCCTGCGAGAACAGATCCATCGCAATCCAGTCAGGATCGGTCTTCCCGTCGCAAATCACCAGAATTTCGGAAGGGCCTGCGATCATGTCGATACCGCAGATGCCAAACACGCGACGTTTGGCCGCTGCCACATAAGCATTACCGGGACCTACAATCTTATCCACCTTAGGAATGGTTGCAGTACCGTAAGCCAACGCGGCTACCGCCTGCGCCCCGCCTATTGTGAACACGCGATCCACACCAGCTAAGAACGCTGCCGCCAGCACCAACTGGTTCTTAACGCCATCCGGAGTCGGCACCACCATAATCAATTCAGCCACGCCAGCTACCTTAGCCGGCAAGGCATTCATCAGCACCGACGAGGGATATGCCGCTTTACCGCCCGGCACATACAGCCCTACGCGATCCAGCGGCGTAACCTGCTGGCCCAGCAGCGTGCCATCCGCGTCGGTATAGCTCCACGAAGGTTGAACTTGTTTTTGATGGTATTCAGTCACGCGCGCGGCAGCCGCTTCAAGCGCCAGACGCTGTTCTTCCGGCAAGCCCTCGAAAGCCGCGCGCAATTCCTCGCGCGGCAACTCCATTTCACCGGCCGATGTCAACGACAAACGGTCAAATCTGGCTGTGTAGTCCAGAACAGCGGCATCGCCGCGCACTTTCACATCCGCCAAAATGGAAGCTACCGTCGCCTCCAGCTTTTCATCCGCCGTTTCTTCAAACGCCAGCAAAGCGGTCAGCTCAGCGCTAAAATTTGCATCGGCACTCGATAATTGTTTGATTTTCATATAATTTCCGTTATAACTTTCTCAACTCACACAAGCCACGCTACTCGGTTTTGCACACACATCTGGCGACTATACATTTCATACCTTAGCAGGAATAGCCAATGTATATTTGGCTTTGGCAATCAATTTGAAACAGTACAGCAAACGTAAAACTCGCACAACATTTACACGAAGCGCGTCCTCTACTTTACTGCTTGCAGATAAAAGAAGTGAAGCAACCTACGGTCTATTTTCATAGGAGTCTATACATTGATGCGAGCCACTACTTACCAACCACGTATCCAGATTAAATATTTTCCGCATTATCCATGAAACGCGCGGCAATCAGGCCGTTCAGCGCACCAAATACCAGCGCCGCAGCTGTAAAAATCGGTATCAGATAGGCGATACCGGGGTTTGGAATCAGCCAAACATAGACCACCGCCATCTGCCCCGCAATATGCGCAAAGGCACCATAAATGCTGTGACTGACAGGACCAAACCAGCATAAGGGCAAATGCCGCGCGAAAGCCAACACCAGCAGACTAAACAGCGCACCGGACAAAGCAAGAAAAAATCCCGGCGTAAGAAAATTACCGAACAGCAAACTGCCGGCAAATACCCGGAGCAATGACACCCAAACAGCAGTGCGCCAACCATAGCGCGCCAGCACGATCAAGGTCACGATATTAGCCAACCCTGGCTTGACTCCCGGCAGGGGCGAGGGGATTGCGCCTTCAAGTATGGTTAACCCGAGCGCCACCGCCGCCATCCGCGCGACATGGTGGTCCTCAGCAGTGGCATGCAGCAGAATCGTGGAACGATTTTCCCCTCCCCACTTCCCACTACTCACTTCCCGCTTCTCAGTAGTTGAGGCTGTCATAGCGCTTATGGCTGCCAGTTAATTCGACGCTGACTTGATTTGGTAAACATAAAGCAATCTCGCCGGCCTGTTGCAACCAACCCTGTCGCACACAATATTGACGTGGGCTAGGGTCAGAGGCGATGCGCACACGCCGATCTTTAATCGCGATGACACTGATACCCAGCGGCCCCGGGACTTCAATCTGCTGGTCTTTCGACAATGCCACCTCGCGAAACACTTTGCCGCCGCTGCGGATTACCGCTTTATCAGCAAGATCGCCACTCCATAACTTCAAGGTTAGCAATACCACACAGACACCGCCCAGCAACAGCGTCAGCCAGTCCCCTAGTTTGATGTGCTGCAGCACGGCCATCGTTAAGTCAATTCGCGGTGTCGCAATATAACCTGCTGGCGGGATTCAAAGTACTGCGTGAGTTTTTCACAAAGGTAGACCGAGCGATGCTGGCCTCCGGTGCAACCGATAGCGATCGTTAAATAACTGCGGTTATCTGCAATAAAGCTGGGCAGCCAACGCTCAACAAAACCAGCGATATCAGCGAACATTTGCTGAGTAGCTGGCGCACCTTCCAAAAATCTCGCAACCGGCTCATCCTGTCCCGTGTATGGACGCAAGGTCAAATCGTAATAAGGATTCGGCAGGCATCGCACATCGAAAACATAATCGGCATCGAGCGGGATGCCATGCTTAAAGCCGAAAGACTCAAACATTAACGTCAGTCGAGCGCGATCTAGCTTAATAAACTGCTTGATCCACGCACGGAGCGCATTCGCACCCAGTTCGCTGGTATCGATATGGTGGCCGATATTACTGATACCAGCCAGCAACTCGCGCTCGGCCTGCACACACTCTGGCAGAGTTCTCATGCCGTCGCTCAATGGATGCATGCGTCGCGTTTCTGAAAATCGCTTAACCAGCGTATCGGACTTCGCATCCAGAAACAACACATGCACCGCCAGATTTTTTTGCCTGAGCTCCTGCAAAATCTCCGGCAGTATCTGCACACTGTTTGCGCTGCGCACATCGATGCTGACAGCCATTTTATCGTAGCCGCCGGCGATCAAATATTCGACCAGGCCGGTCAAAAGTTCTGCCGGCAGATTGTCGACGCAGTAAAAGCCACTGTCTTCGAGCACTTTTAAGGCAACGCTCTTGCCCGAGCCTGATAAACCGCTTAACAAAAATAGCTGCATACTATGTGTGATACCCGCGTAGCGATGCATTCATCGTCTCCCCGGCTTGCGGGTGAGGATTGAAGTGGTGGAACAAACATGACCGACACACCAGATAGAGTCTATTTATCATATCCGTCAATCGCCAAGTAACATCTGATCGTGACGGGTAATAAATTCTTGCATCGTGTTTATGCCGCGTTGCTGTAAAACGAAATTACGCGCAGCGGCTTCCACCAGCACGGCAAGATTGCGTCCTGCCACCACAGGTATATTGACTGCGTCGATTTTCACGCCGAGTATCTCCTGATGTGTGGACACCAGCGGCAGTCGCTCGATTTGCGACAATTCACCATCACGCGTCCGGTGCAAATAGACGATCAGTTTCAAACTTTTCTTGCGCCGCACCGAAGTTTCACCGAACATAGTGCGGATATTCAGCACGCCCAAGCCGCGCACTTCCAAAAAGTCGCGCAGCAACTCGGGACAACGTCCCTCCAGCGTATCGGGGGTAATTCTGTGCAACTCGACCACGTCATCAGCCACCAGGCCGCTACCGCGCGTGATGAGCTCCAGTCCCAATTCACTCTTACCGACCGCACTCTCACCGGTAATCATCACCCCTACGCCCAACACATCCAGAAACACTCCGTGACGCGTGGTGAATTCAGCCAGCTCCTTGGCCAGATAATGCCGGATCAACCACATCAGGTGCACGCTGGGTTTAGGGGAGGCAAAAAGCGGAATACTGCATCGGTTCGCAAAATCGATCAGCTCTTGCGGGATATTGGCCGCTCCGGCGACAATAAGGCAGGTAGTGCCGTTTTGCTCTATTTGCTCAAAAGCGTTATTTCTTTCTACCGCGCTCAGGTTGCGCAGATAATCGAGTTCATTTTCGCTCAATACCTGCACCCAGCTCGGATGGATCAGACTCAAATGTCCGACCATCTCGCGATTTGATCCTTCGACCGCTTCACTATCTATAATTCGGTCTATACCATCTATTCCGGCTACGCGAGTCAACTCCAGCCGCGCTTGCTTATCTTCAAACAACTGCCGGATATCAACCTGACTCATGCAGCACCTTCCCAGCCATGGAAGAGGCGATGAATGCCGTCAACATCAGTACACTCATTTAATTGTTTACGGAAATTGACGTCACTGAACATCTGAGCCAGCTCACCTAAAATTTGCAGGTGTAAATCTGTCGCCAACTCGGGAACGAGCAATACAAAAATCAGTGATACCGGCTGTCCGTCTGGAGCATCGAACGGAATCGGATGAGTGGCTCTGACAAAAGCAGCCGTTGCGTCACGCAACTTGGGAATACGACCATGCGGAATGGCCACTCCTTGCCCCAGCCCCGTCGAACCTAATTTTTCACGTGCAAACAAGCTGTCAAACACCTGGCTGCGCGCAATTTGCATTTGATTTTCGAACAGCAAACCTACACGCTCAAAGACGCGCTTTTTGCTGGTTGATTCAGTATCCAGCAAGATATTGCCGGGTAACAGAATTTTGCTGATTAAGTTCATCGTCGTAATGCCTTAAGCAAAGGGCGGCATTACTGCCGCCCAGAAAGGTTGATTGTTACTCGTCTACTGCAACCTGATTACCCGTATCATCGTGACGGCGAGCTGACAATTTTTCCTTATGCTTCATCACCTGACGATCCAACTTGTCGACCAATGCATCGATAGCGGCATACAGATTCTCGTCCTCGCATTCAACGAAAACATTTTTTCCACTGATATGCACCGTTGCTTCGGCTTTTTGTTTCAGTTTTTCTACCGAAAGAATGATGTTCACATCCATGACATTATCGAAATGGCGTTTGATCTTGCTGAACTTGCCAGTCGCATAGTCACGAATAGCTGGAGTAATTTCCAGGTGGTGTCCGGTTATATGGAGGTTCATTTTATGCTCCTTGTTTTAGAGTGATTTACGGAGATTCACCGGGAGTATGTGTAACGCTTCCCGATACTTTGCTATGGTACGCCGGGCGACAACTATGCCCTGCTGTGCCAAGATTTCTGACATACGTCCGTCCGTCAATGGTTTACATGTATCTTCCGTACTGACCAACTGCTTAATCAGTTCGCGTATTGCGGCGGAAGAACAGACATCACCACTTTCAGTGACTAAGCCGCTGCCAAAGAAATATTTAAATTCATAAATTCCACGCGGGGTACGCATAAACTTTTGCGTAGTACTGCGTGAAACGGTCGATTCGTGCAACTCCAGCGCATCGGCAACTTCGCGCAACACCAACGGGCGCATACCGATATCACCGTGTTCCAGAAAAGCGCCCTGGCGTTCGACAATTTCCTGAGCGACACGCAAGATCGTCTCAAACCGCTGCCTTAAACTTTTGACCAGCCAATTTGCTTCCTGCAACTGCGCCGTCAGCGGAGACCCATTCTTCTCGTCGCGCTGTTGCAATATATTCGCATACATCTGGTTAACGCGCAGCTTGGGCATCGCCTCCCTGTTCAATCTGACCCGCCATTTATTCTTGTGCTTCTCCACAATGACATCGGGAATCACATAATCGGCCACGCTCAGGTCAAACTCGGCACCCGGTTTAGGGTTAAGACTGACGATCAAACTCTGCGCGGTGCGCAGATTATCATCAGAACAGCGCAATAGCTTTTTAATTTTAGCAAAATCGTGCGCGGCGATCAGATCCAAATGATCGCAGACCAGCGTAATCGCCAGATCGCGTTGCGGCGTCCCCTCCGGCAAGGCTTTAAGTTGCAGCGCCAGACATTCGCTTAAATTGCGCGCACCCAGCCCCGGCTGGTCGAGATATTGCAACTGCACCAGCGCCGTTTCCAGATCGTCAAGTGTAATCTCCAGCTCTTCAGGTAGCAGGTCCACCAGTTCCGATAAATCCTGCGCCAGATAGCCGTTCTCATCTAGCGCATCGATCAGCATCCCGACAATTTGTATATCTTTTTGATTTAACTGACTAACCGACAACTGACTATGCAGATACTCACGCATGCTCGCCTGCAACGATGCCTGTTCAGGGAAACTGTCGTTTTCATCGTCGCTGCTGTGCGTGGCGACATTCCATGACTCGGTTGCCTCATCGTTGCGCTCCACCTCAGGCTCGGAAGGTTCAGAAGACACCGCAGACTCCGCATTGCTGCGCGGCTCGGCGGCAAAGTTGCTGAACGCGACTTCTTCGGCCAGTTCCAGCATAGGATTTTCTTCGATCAGGCGCGCGACTTCCTGCTGCATGTCCTGAGTGGAGAGTTGTAGTAGCCGTATAGACTGTTGCAACTGAGGAGTAAGCGTCAGTTGCTGAGAAAGGCGAAGTTGTAGGGATGCTTTCATTACTTAATGTCTTACCTGGAAAAATTCTACTGAGACCACTTCAAAGCTTGAAGTTTTCACCCAGATAGACTTTCCTCACGCCTTCATTGTAGATGATTTCATCTGGTTTGCCTTCAGCCATCACCGCTCCGGCGTTAATAATATACGCGCGATCGCAGATTCCCAGCGTTTCGCGAACATTGTGATCGGTAATCAACACCCCTATATTGCGCTCCTTGAGGAATCGAATGATTTTTTGAATATCCAACACTGCAATCGGATCAACACCCGCAAACGGTTCGTCGAGCAAAATAAATCGGGGGGCAGTCGCCAGCGCACGGGCGATTTCAACACGGCGACGCTCACCGCCTGACAGACTGATCGCCTGATTATTCCGTATCGCTTCGATATGCAAGTCCTGCAACAAAGCCTCCAGACGACGACTGATTTCTTCCTCAGGCCAACCTTGCAATTCAAGCACCGCCTGAATGTTTTGCGCCACGGTCATGCGACGAAAGATGGACGCTTCCTGCGGCAGATACCCCAAGCCAAGTCGCGCACGGCGGTGTATGGGCATATGCGTAATATCTTGATTATCTATAAAAATTTTTCCACCATCAGCCGCCACCAGTCCGACTATCATATAAAATGAAGTCGTTTTCCCCGCACCGTTAGGCCCTAATAAACCGACCACCTCACCACTCTTTACCGACAGCGAGGCGTCATGCACCACCGTACGCAAACCATATTTCTTCTTCAAACCAAGCGCACGCAACTCACTCATTTGACCCCCGCAGGCTGAACTGAAGGAACTGCTTTAGACACATCCGCATCATCGCCAGATTTGGGCTTAGAATGCAAAACTGCGTGCACCCGTTTAGGTGCCCCCGTCTCGGATGCTGCGCCTTTATCGTCCGCCTGGAAAATTTCTGTTTTCGAGTTATAGGTGATATGCTCGCCGCGCACCTCATCCTGAGCGCGCTTAACCCGTGCCTGCACATAAAAATCTACCGTATCCAGACGTGTATCGTAGACGATGCGCTCACCGTAACCCTCAACGTACTCATCAAGACCTTCGCGCTTTTGCCTGAAACTGGCCGTGTGCCCATATGCAGTACCCTGCTTGTACCCTTGCTTATCCTCCACAACGACCACCTTGTCACCATGTATCACCATCGTGCCCTGAATCAATACCACCTTGCCGGTAAATGTACTGGTTTGCTTCGCGTCATCGACCAGCACCTGATCCGCATCGATATTAATAGGCTTATCGCGATCAGCACGCTCCGCGTAGCTTGAAAAAGAAACAAAAAACAATAAAAACAATAGCTTATTTAACATTTGGCAAAGACTCACTTCTAACATGAGAGAGCAGTTTCAGGGTTTGAGCTTTATTATCCATTTCCAGCCCAATAGCATGGATCGTGGTGGAGGCATTTTTTATCGTGACCGCTTTATCCGTATTTGCCCTCTCCTGCTCGGGAAGGACGCGCAAATAATGCGTCGTCATGGTCATCGCATCTTGGTTTTTACTTGCTTCGCGCAGCACGCTGACATTTGCCTGAAACACCACCTCGTCACCGTGGCTGGAAATATTGCCCCGATTACCGCGCATGTGCACAACAGGACGCGTATCGCTCAACATCGTTAAATGAGGCAAATCAAGCTCCGTCGTGTCATGATCGGGATAATGCCTTAATTGTTTGGCGTTCAAGAGTACTCCGGGCACACCCGACTTGTCCATTTTAACCGAGGAAAAATTGTCCATAATGACATCGGGGTCGTGACGCTGATTGTTGATGGCGGCGACGACCTCCTGCTGCACCTGGCTATCCAGCCAGTAGACGAACGCCAGCAGACCCAGCAAAGGCAACAATGGCAGCCAGTAGCGAGTCCGCGTAGCAACGGTCATTTCAAATATGGGGCCAATTGCGCATCCAGCGTGCCTTGCGCCGACATGATCAACTCACAGGCTTCGCGCACCGCACCGTGACCACCGCTGCTTTTGGTCACATAGTTGGAGTGTTCACGCACCAAGTCGGGCGAATCCGGCACGCTGATCGCCAGTCCCACATGGCGCATCACGCACAGATCGACCACATCATCGCCCATATAAGCCGCCGCATCGCGAGACAAATTCAACTTACCCAGCAGATCCACCATTGCCTCCAACTTGTGTTCAGCGCCCTGATAAACATGGGTGATACCCAGATTTTTAGCGCGCGCCTCAACGCAACGCGAAGTGCGCCCGGTGATGATCGCCACCTCAACACCGCTGGCACGCAACATCTTGATACCGTGTCCGTCCAGCGAGTTGAAGCGTTTAAATTCATCACCCGAATCGGACAGATACAAACCGCCATCGGTCATCACGCCATCTACATCAAAGGCCATCAGGCGTATCAATTTTGCGCGACTTAAAAACATATAATCTCCTTAATGAATGAGCGGCTAGCGAATAGCAAGGAAGCTTTAAATCACTTTGGCGTGCAGCAAATCGTGCATATTCAATGCGCCGACCAGTTGGTGCTGCTCATTAACGACCAGCATCTGATTGATATTGTATTGCTCCATCAACTGCACCGCCTCGACCGCCAGACTCTCTGCGCTGATGCAGCGGGGATGCACCGACATCACACTCCTGACCGGCGTGGTATTAAAATCAAGCCGTTTCTCCAGCGTACGGCGCAAATCGCCATCGGTGTAAATACCCAGAACCACCTCATTCTTATCGACAATCGCCGTCATGCCCACGCCTTTGCGCGACATCTCCAGCAGCGCCGTACTCAGCATCACGTCTTCCTGCACGCTGGGGATACGGGTATCGCTGCGCATGATATCGCAGACCCGCGTCAGCAAACGTCGCCCCAGACTACCGCCCGGATGAGAACGGGCGAAATCTTCCGCACTGAAGCCCTTGGCATCCAATAGTGCCACCGCCAGCGCATCACCCAGCGCTAGCGTCGCCGTCGTACTGGTGGTCGGCGCCAGCCCCATCGGGCAAGCCTCTTTGTCCACCGCCGCATTCAGATGCACATCGGCAACACGCGCAAGACTAGAGGACGGGAATCCGGTGATACTGATCAGTTTAGCGCCCTGACGTTTGAGGATAGGCACGATGGTCATCAACTCGGAGCTTTCGCCTGAATAAGACAGCGCGATAAACACATCCTCAGCAACCACCATCCCAAGATCCCCGTGACTGGCCTCACCCGGATGCACGAAATAGGCGGGCGTACCGGTACTGGACATGGTCGCGGCGATCTTGCGCGCGATGTGCCCAGATTTGCCCATACCGCTGACGATGACACGACCTTCGCAGCGCAGTATCAAATCCAACGCATGCAAAAAACTATCATCCAAGCGTGAACTTAAGGCCTGCACAGCAGCCGCTTCAATATTCAGGACCTGTCGTCCCAGTTCTAGCGCACGCGGCGCAGCAGAGATTGATTTATTCATGCGGCGCATTATAGCAAGGTCGAGAGGAGATGCGGTTTGCAAAGTGCGCATGAGTACGGCATTATCGGGGGGCGCCTATTTAGCACCAAACCAGATGGACAACTCGTTAGCCCCTGTACTCATTTTGCTTGCCTCCGCCGTAATGGTCGTGGTTGTTTGCCGCATCCTGCGTTTGCCGGTGATGTTAGGCTATCTCGCCGTCGGCATATTGATCGGTCCGCACGCCTTTGGCTGGATACCTGACGCACCTAGCACCCGACACCTTGCCGAATTTGGCGTGGTTTTTTTGATGTTCAGCATCGGGTTGGAGTTTAGCCTGACGCGGCTCAAAGCCATGAAGCACACCGTGTTTGGTTTAGGCAGTGCACAAGTACTGTCCAGCACCCTGCTGGTGATGAGTGCGGCCTGGACTTTCGGCCTGGACTGGCGCACCGGTCTGGCGTTAGGCGGCGTGCTGGCCATGTCATCCACCGCGATCGTCAGCAAAATGCTGGTGGAACGCGCCGAAATCAATCTCCCCTATGGACAGCAAATGATGGGCGTATTGCTGTTTCAGGATCTGGCCGTCGTCCCCCTATTGATCATCATCCCGGCCTTGGCCTCAGATCAAGGCAATCTGACCACCACACTGGGACTGGCGATGCTCAAGGCAGTCGTCGTCCTGCTGGTCTTGCTAGTCTTCGGTCAACACATCATGCGCCGCTGGTTTCACATCGTCGCCAGCCAGAAATCCTCCGAGCTTTTTTCACTCAACGTGCTGTTTATCACGCTGGGTCTGGCTTATTTGACCGAGTCGGCGGGGCTGTCTCTGGCGCTGGGCGCTTTTGTCGCCGGGATGCTGATTTCCGAAACCGAATATCGCTATCAGGTGGAGGAAGATATCAAACCGTTCCGCGACGTATTGCTGGGACTATTTTTTGTTACCATAGGAATGAAGCTGAATCTGACCGACGTGGCGGCCGACTTCGGCTGGATACTGCTAGCTCTAGTTGCCCTCATCCTGTTCAAAGCCCTGCTGCTGGCACTATTAGCACGCGCCTTCGAGGGAAATATGAGCGTCGCCTTACGCAGCGGCATTGGTCTGGCGCAAGCCGGCGAGTTCGGCTTCGTGCTGCTGACTTTAGCGGACGAAGCGAATTTAATCCACGGTGAAATGCTGCAAATTACGCTGGCTGCCATGCTGTTATCGATGCTGACCGCACCATTTTTAATTCAATACGGCGAGGCCATCAGCCGCCGCTTTTGCTCCGACGAATGGACGAACCGTGCATTACAAATGCACCAGATCGCCATCAAAAGCATGGCCAGCACCCGCCATATCATTCTGTGTGGTTACGGACGCAGCGGGCAAAAGCTGGCCAGCATCTTAGAAGATGAGAAGCTCAACTTCATCGCGCTGGATCTGGATTCGCATCGTGTACGGGAAGCGGCCGCAGCTCGCAAAAGCGTGGTATATGGAGATGCGGGGAAGCGTGAAGTTTTGCTTGCTGCTGGTCTGATGCGAGCAAAAGTACTGGTCGTGACTTACAAAGACAAGCATTCGGCGCTGAGCATCTTGCGCCACGTCAAAGAGTTGCGCCCCGATCTGCCTGTTGTGGTGCGCGCCAACGATGACTCGAATGTAGAAACACTCAAAAACGCAGGCGCAGCCGAAGTGGTTGCAGAGGTACTGGAGGGCAGCGTAATGCTGGCCTCTCACGCATTACTGATGGCCGGCGTTCCAATCAACCGCGTGGTGCGCCACGTCCAGACCAATCGCGCCCGCCGCTATACCATGTTCAGTGGTTACCTGACCGCACAAGATGACGCCAAGATCAGCGACGAAATGCAGCCGCGCTTTTTGAACACGCTCATCAAAGAAGATTCGCCCTTTGCAGGTCGTCGTCTGGGAGAGGTTGAACTCGACGCGCTGAATATTGAAGTCAAGGCCGTGCGCCGCTACAACGTACACGGCGCACAACCCAGTGAGGACATGATCTTGCAGGCGGGCGACGTATTAGTATTGCTGGGTTTGCCGGAAGAATTAGAAATTGCAGAAAGACGCCTCCACCAAACCGCTGTATGAGCAATAAAGAGCCGCACAAAAAATAATTTACTTAACAAAGAGTCAAATTTTTCCACACCTCTATTTATCGGCATCGATGGGGTGAGCGGTCGTAATGAATGTCAATGCATGACTCCCCCCCCTGATATCGGCGTGCACGGCTTCCACCATGGGCGGATTGGTGGCAACGGCAGCATCCCACTGAATCACAAAGTTGGCGCCCGAGCCGCCTACCGACTCTTTACGCTCGACAAACAGTTCCAGCGTCCCCATGGCATTGAGAGTGGCCGGTTTAGCCAGATAATCCCTGATCATGCGACCTTCGGTACTGTAATAACGCGCCGAAAAAATCCGGATCGGTGTTTTCAGACTGGTATTGCGTATGCTGACCAGCACCGACACCAGACTCTTCGCAGGCGACTTCTCTTCTCCCGCTCTATCGCCGTGCCAGATATGCGAATAAATCGGCAAATACACAGACTGACCGGTGGAGACTTCCTCACCCGCCATTGCCGTGGAAGCACTCCAAGATGCCATCAATAAGACCAGTACCCGAACTTTCATCATCATGAGATTCCTGTCGTTAGTTTTTCCAGCAATTGCCGTACCGGGGTCGGAATCGCGGCATTCAAAGCCACATCCACATCCATCCAGACGCTGCCGGTTTGCTGAATCTGGCAGGGTTTATCCACTAATCGCAGCAGGCGCGGCGTGATGTGCAATTTGAAATGGGTGAAAACATGGGTGAACACCGGCCAGGTGATTTGTTCACCTATTGTCCAACCCGGCTCATATTCAGCATCACCCTCATCCCGCTGAGGCAAGCACCAGAGCCCGCCCCACAGCCCCGAGGGGCCGCGCTTTTCCAGCAAAATCTCGCGACCAGCCATCACCAGCAAGAAGGTCGCATGCCGTTCCGGCACCACCTTACGCGCTTTCGGCGTCGGCAACTCGGCCACCCGCCCGGTCTGATAAGCCACGCAAGCACCGTGCACCGGACACTGTTCGCATTTGGGCTTGCTGCGCGTACACAGCGTCGCACCCATGTCCATCAAGGCTTGCGTATAAGTCGCCATATCCCGCTCCGGCAGCAGCGACTCGGCCAGCAACCAAAGCTGATTTTCGACCGATTTAACCGCAGTCGAACCGGCAATGCCGCAGTAGCGCGTCAACACGCGTTTCACGTTGCCGTCGAGTATCGCGTGGCGCTGATGATAGGCTTGCGCACAGATTGCGGCTGCAGTTGAACGACCGACACCTGGCAAGGCCAAGAGTTGTTCAAACTGATCCGGAAACTCTCCCGCGTGCTGCGTGGCAATCATCCTCGCGGCACGGTGCAGATTGCGCCCGCGCGCGTAATATCCCAGCCCGCTCCAGTGCGCCAGAACCTGTTCTTCAGTGGCATCGGCCAGCGCCACAACGTTTGGGAAAAACTCGATAAAACGACGATAATAGGGAATCACGGTCCCAACCTGAGTCTGTTGCAACATGATCTCGGACAGCCACACGCGATAAGCATCGCCCCCTTGCCAGGGCAGATCATGGCGACCATTGCAACGCTGCCAGGCGATGAGTGCTAAAGAAAAGTCTGACATAAGCGCGACAGGCTACCAGCCGCCAAATGTTTCATTTAAACAAACCTTTGAGACTATTTTTAAGTTGATCCTGCAAGCGGGTTTTGACTTCCTGCTTCTTAGCCTCTACTTTCTGCTTGGCGGCCTCACTCACCATCGCCCCGAAATCTAGCGTATATTTTAAATCACTGAACGGGCCGCTAACTCGCACTGGTACGGTGATCCCGCCTACCGCATCCCGGCCGCCCTGCCCCTCCAGCGTCCTGGCCAGCGTGGCTTTCGCCAGATAGTTCATGCTGTCCTGCCCCACATCGATATCGCCATTACCGGCAAGTCTCAACAGCGGCGATTTGAGCGACAGATCATCGTTATGCGCCACGCCGTTGTTGACCTTAAAGCTGGCTTTTAGCTCGGAAAAATCGGTCTTCTCGCTCTGATTGGCCGACTGGGTTTGCGTCTTGCCCAACATGGACTGCGCATCGCGCAGCTTCTTGGCGATATTGATGCCCTTGATCGCCCCGTCCGTCAGGTTCAGCGACAGACTGCCGTTCATCGCCTTTTTCATCGCACTTACCGTATTGCCTTGCACAGACAGATGCATCAACACCGTGCCGCGCCCCTCCAGCGTATCGAAGTCGGCCGCATCGCGCGTCAACGCCGCCACATTAATTGCACTTAATGTTTGATTTATTTGTATGTTTGGAAGCCCGGTCGCATTCACCAGCAGACTCCCCTGCATACCGCCCTGATAAAGATTCGCCGACAGAGGGCTTACCTTAAGCAAACCATGATGCGCGGCCAGCACAAACTTCAAGTCGCTCAATTTGATATTGGCGGCTTTCAGTTTGCCGATGCGCACGCTGCCGTCCAGATTCAAGGGCCGCAAAGCCGACAGATCGATAGGCGTTTCAGGCTGAGTCGTTTTGGAAGCCGGCTTTTTCGGCAGATACAGATCGGCGTCAAACTGATCGACAACCAGATCGAAATCTATCGCAGGATGTTCAAAATCCTTCACCCCAACATGCGCCACAATCTGGCTTTGCAACAGACCTCCGGCCAGATTCGCCTGCACGGTCTGCTTTAACCCATCGACCTGTACTCGCCCCGTCAACTGGCTGTTCACCGACTTGTTCGGCAGCTTATCACCGGTCGCCTGCACCGCCAGCGTCATCTTGCCAAGATCAAATTGCCTATCCCGAAAGTTGCCCGTCAGCGGCGAACTAAGCGCCACCTTGAAGGCTTGCTCCGCCTGCTTCACATCTAGATCCAGCTTGAGTGCGGCCACCTTGAATGACTTTTCATTGCCCTGCAACTCAGGCAGGGATAACGCGGCTACCACGTGACCCGGCGCGCCATCCAGTTTGGCATTGAGTTGCAAATCACGTCCGGTGTATTTATCACGGTTGAGGCTCAACTCGGGCGCCGCCACACTAACATCGAAATTATCTTTAGCCTTAACGCCGGTCGCACTCAGCTTGAATTGACTCGCGCCGAACTCCTGCGCAGACAGATTCGCACGAGCATCTCCACTGGCATTGAGTTTCAGATTAGCCACATCCAATACCGCGCCATTGACCTGCATATCCATCCCGGTCAACTGGTACGACGACCGCTCGAGATCGAAAGTCAACCCACTTTTAAGTTTCGCAGTAATATCCAACTTGGCTTGATTAGCCTGCACGCGAGCCGAAAGCGCTACGTTGCCCGGCACACCATTAGCGATACGCCCGGTTTTCAGATTTAAATCTGCAATGTTGTACTGCGCACCCGAGCCTTCGTCACGATAGGTCAGCCGGGTTTTCTCAATCCTAAACGCGGCGATATCGAAGGTAAGCGGCGACTTACTGTCTTTTGGCTTTTCATCTTTACCCAACAGATCGTCGATATTGGTGGTGCCGTCACGATGTTTGATGAGCGTCGCACTCAAGCCGCTCACCAGCACTTCATTGACCACCAGATGTTTGGAGAGCAAGGGTATCAGCGCCAACGAAACGCGCGCGGTTTCAAGCGAGGCAAAAGGCTGTTCGCTCTTATATTCAGACAGCGAGACACGCTCCAGATTAACCCCGACATTAGGGAAGAAGCTTAAACCTATTTGGCCATCGAGGTGCAGATTGCGCTGCTTTTCACTATTAACTATTTGAATAATTTGATTTTTATAATCATTCGGATCAAAGGTCAGCGCAAGATAAGAAGCACCAGCCAGCACGATGCCGACTATCCCCCCTGCGCCGATCAAACTAAACTTTACAATTTTGTTCATGATCGCACCCGTCGAGAAAAGCTGGCGTACAGTATAGCGCAGTGCACGGCACACTCGGCACGCATCACTCGTCCATATTCAAAAACCAGCCAGGCAATCAAATACAAGATACGGGGTCAAAGATACGGGGCAAAGATACGGGGTCAGGCCTTTACTTTATAGTTTTTCTAGAAACGTCAATTGCGGGGCAGATCTGAATGGCACTAAACTTAAGCCGTAACTGCTTGGGTTAAATGAAAAACAGGCTGGTCTAGTGTGAATCTATAGTCGCCAAACCATGATCACCACCAAGAGCCAGTCCGCATACATATTAACCGTTCCACGTTATCGCAACAAAACCGCCTACAACTCTAGTAAATATTTAATCTATTCTCGATGCGCATTTACGGCAAAAACTATAAAGTAAAGGCCTGACCCCATAGCTCCATAGCTTCTGAACTCATAAAAATTCCCGGCCAGTCGTTAAATCACCTTGGAGTAACGCGCGTGTTCGGTGCGGGTGCGCAGATACTTGTCGAACACCATGCAGATATTGCGGATCAGCATGCGTCCCTTGGGCGTCACGCGTATCCCTTCGTCTGACATCTCCAGCAGACCTTCACGCTCATAGTCGCGCAGCTCTTCCATTTCCGTTTCGAAATAACTATCAAAATCAATTAAATAGGCGATATTGAGCGTTTGTTTAACCAGTTCGAAGTGGCACATCAAATCCTGAATGATGGCGCGGCGCACCAGATCATCCGCGTTCAGCTCCATGCCGCGCATGATAGGTAATTGATCGCGTTCCAGCGCATCGTAATAGGACTCCAGATCGCGATAGTTTTGACTGTAGGTAGGGCCAATCTTACCGATGGCGCTCACACCCAATGCGATCAGATCGCAGTCCGAATGGGTGGAATAGCCCTGGAAATTGCGGTGCAAACGGCTCTGACATTGAGCCACCGCCAGTTCGTCTTCCGGCTTGGCGAAGTGGTCCATGCCGATGTACACGTAACCCGCGCCGGTCAGCTTGCTCACTGCCATGCTCAGGATATCCAGCTTTAACTGTCCCGAAGGTAAATCTTCATCGTGGATGCGGCGCTGCGGTTTAAACAGAGTCGGCATATGCGCGTAATTGTAAATCGACAGGCGATCAGGATTGGCGGCGATCACCTTGTCCAGTGTCACACCGAACCCTTCCAGCGTCTGTTTAGGCAAACCGTATATCAAATCGATGCTGACCGACTTGAAACCGTTGGCGCGCGCGGCCTTGATGATGCCCAGCGTTTCTTCCTCGCTCTGTATGCGGTTCACCGCACGCTGCACCGCGTCGTCGAAGTCCTGCACGCCGATGCTGATGCGGTTAAACCCTTCAGCACCCAGCAGCGCGATGGTTTCATCTGTCACCTTGCGCGGATCAATCTCGATAGAGTATTCGCCATCCTCGACCATCTTGAAATTTTCACGGATCGCAGCCATCACCTGACGAATTTCATCATCGGAGAGAAATGTCGGCGTGCCGCCACCGAAGTGCAGCTGCTCGACCACCTGACGCTCACCGAGCAACTTCGCCTGCATCTGCATTTCCTTGATCAGGTAACGCACATATTCCGCCGACTTGCTGCGATCCTTGGTGATGACCTTGTTGCAGGCGCAGTAAAAACACAGCGTGTTACAAAACGGAATGTGTATATATAAGGACAGGGGACGCGCGATGCCGCCTATTTCGCGCTTCTCAAGCCACAGGCTGTAAGTCTCGGCATTGAATGCTTCGACAAAACGATCAGCGGTCGGATAAGAGGTGTAACGCGGGCCGTTTTTATCCAGCCTGCGGATCAATTCCAGATCCACGACCAATTGAGTAACCGAGTTGTTCGACATGAGTTTAGCCATCTGACTGTTTGAATGGGCTGGCATACTGCCAGTTTGAACAGGAAAGTGGTTTGATATAAATCAAAAAGCATGGCATATTCTCACAGGTGCAAGTCTAGCCGAACGACTGCAGGGCAGGTCGCAGTGCACGCACAACGAAATACACAATAAAAATACAATAAAATCAATAAGTTATATTAATCTCGTCAGAAAATCCTGATAACACACCCAACAGACGCCTAACTGTCTGTTCCCCACTGCAATGAATGATCATAGGTAAGCAACGTGCTATCACCTGTTTTAAACTATCCGGCCACTACGGCCTGCTCAAGTTGCAATCTGGCCGAATTGTGCCTGCCTGTAGATCTCAGCGCACGTGAAATGCATAGGCTTGATGAACTCAGTCCACTCAAGCGCACCTTCTCCCGCAGCGACTACCTCTATCGCAGCGGTGACAAATTTCGCTCGCTGTTCGCTATTCACAGCGGCTCTTTCAAGACCCAAATCCTGCACGAAGACGGACGGGAGCAGGTGACCGGCTTCCAGATGGCCGGTGAAATTATCGGACTGGATGCCATAAGCACCGATATCCACGCTTGCGAGGCCGTATCATTAGAAGACAGCGTAGTTTGCGAACTTCCGTTCAACAAACTGGAGACCCTAAGCCGTGAAATTCCCTCACTGCAACGTCATCTGCACAAGATCATGAGCCGCGAAATCGTACGCGATCAGGGGATCATGTTACTGTTGGGTTCCATGCGCGCTGAAGAACGGCTGGCGGCTTTTCTGCTCAATCTGTCGCAGCGCTTTGCAGCGCGCAACCTATCGGCAACCCGGTTCCAGTTGCGCATGTCACGCCAAGAAATTGGCAGCTACCTGGGATTGAAGCTGGAAACCGTCAGCCGTGCGTTCTCCCACTTTCAGGAGGACGGCATTATCAGCGTCAAAGTACGCGCAATTGAAATCAAAGACCTGGCGGCACTCAAAGCCTGCCTCAACAGCTCTCGCTAACCGCTTACCGTTTGACAGCCGACCAGCATGAGCGGATTATTCGCAACTTGATTTTATTACCGGAGCACACTTTTATGGAACACACCGTCACCGAAGCCGAAATAAAACGTGCAAAAAGCCTGCATTCCATACTCTTATTTGACTTCATCGTCATCCATGTTTTTATTTTCGTGCTAGCTCTGAGCATGTTAAAAACAAGTATTGTGCCGATTACCATCATGCCCATCCTGTCACTAGCCTTGCTGGGCAATGTGATCTACAAAGCGCGCCGCGCCGTTACGCGCGAAACGTCGATGTTTGTGCTGTGCCACAACCTGCTCGCCGAAAAACGCGCCAAACTTTTTATGCTGTTATTCATTGTCACCGGCTCGCTGACTACCATTTTGCTTCTCGGCGGCGCCCAATTCGGCATGAGCAAAATCACCAGCTGGGCACTGGCAGGCGGTGTGGGACAACTCCCCTTTATGGTTGTTTTGCTTGTACTGGTAGTTCTGGAGTTTGATGCAGAACATCAGTGCAAGAGCGGAAAAATCCCCCCTTCAGCTCTGGCTCTACACTCAGCCCTTCAGAAAGCCTGATATGGATAAGAAAATCATCCTGAGCATCATCGCATTCATCATCGTGATTATCACCGCCATTTTGATGATACCGGACAACTCCGTCAGCACGCCGGAGACGCTACCTTGGAAGATTACCCACCCCACCCCTGAAACCACACGCGTTTTCGGCATTACACTGGGTCAGAGCACGCTGAACGAAGTTGCACATACCTACAAGTATGAAACTGAACTGGAGATCAGCATGTTTAAACCCAGTGATGCAAAAATGGGGGTTGAAGGATTTTTTGAGGAAGTAAATTTCAACGGATTAAAGGCCAAGATCGTTATGACCATAGCCGTGCCCGAGGCGGAACTGCAAACCATGTACGCACGAGGCTTGCGCGTAAATAGCACACCGAGCGGCAAACGCATCACGCTGACAGCCGACGATCTGGAACGCGTGCGTTCACTACCGATTGCCAGCCTAACTTATTTGCCCACCGCACGTCTGGAAGAGGCGATCATCATAAAACGCTTTGGCGTACCCGACCAGCGTATACGCGAGAAAAAATCCGGCCTTGTACATTGGCTCTATCCTCAACACGGCCTTGATGTCGTGCTGGATGCCAAACCATTTTTTCAGTATCTGCCGACCAAGGATTTTGAGCTGTTGCGCGCACCTTTGCTTTTAAATGGAGAACTACTCCAATAGTATTAATCCAGCACGTATCATCTATCTGCAATACACTTACGGGTTGAAAAATGGGCAGCAGCGAGTGAGGCTGCTGTCGCCCGGACAGAGGAATACAATATGAAGCGCGTTCGACTTGACGATAAATTTCTAGCGCTCAGCCTTTTGTTGCAAGGCTGCCTGATCATCACCGTGCTTCTGAGCACGCGCATTGAAGTTACCTTGTGGCTGGCTATAGCCGCACTAGCCACCTCGATCACCGGCGCATACCTCAGTCACAGTGGCCGCTCCACCTGGCGCGCACAATCTGAGATTCGTACCCGGCAGATGGAAGAGCACATAATCGCCTACGAAACATGCACAGACAACGCCAGAGACCTCGTGACTCAGCAATTCACGGAAACCAATTTAACGCTAGATCAGGTCTGCCGCATCGTCAGTGATGCCAGCTCGAACATCGCCGGCCAGAAGCAAGGCGGCAAGGCAAAAATTGAAATCCTGCAAGAACAGGTCAACTCACTGGTGACGATGTCCTCGGATGTCGCGAACGAAAACCATAGCGTAGGCATCGGCAGCTATGCAGATTCTGCGGGGGCTATATTCGAAGGCCTAGAACTACAAATGGCGCTAATCAAAAAGGCCAGTCACGATTCTGTGGACCAGTTTACTCAGATGGACAGCTTAATGCAGCAGATTCTGTCCTTAATGCAAGGCATGACAGAAATTTCCAAACAAACTGAACTGCTAGCCTTAAATGCGGCAATTGAAGCGGCCAGGGCGGGCGATGCGGGTAGAGGTTTTTCGGTGGTCGCCGATGAGGTGAGAAAGCTCGCTAACCGCGCCGACAGTTCTTCCAAAGAAGTACAAAAGGCGCTGGGACGTATCTGTCAGGTGCAAGGCTCAGTTTGGGGCGCGCTCAACCAGCTCGGAACCTTCGATATGGGCGTGGTCGATGAAGCCAAATCCGGCATGGGTACTTTATGGCTTGAGGCACAAACCCTGGAAGCCGCTTCTCAAGCTCGTGCAAGGGAAATTTCCGCTATCGCTCAACAAGTCAGGGGCATGGTGGTTGATGTCGTCATATCGTTGCAGTCCGATGACATGGTGAAACAACTGGTGGATCAGACCAGCACACGCTTGCATATATTGTCAGACCTGGTTGAAACCATTTTGCATGTGCAACAGGATGGAGATGAAAAGGACGGTATCCTGCGTCTGCAAAATCGCTTCAAGAAATTAGACGACAAGGTAAAGGGGATTTCCGGTAACCTGCAAAAGATTCGCAGCGCAGTATCTCAGACCAACATGAACGTAGGCTCGACTGAGTTATTTTAACTATCTGTTTATAAATGCGATTTGATCAAAATCACCAACTTTGATGCCAGAAGAACATTAGCACCGTTCCGAAACGGAATTACTTGGCAACTTTATCATTGACATCATTGTGCAGTAGCGCATCTTCATCGTCATCAAGCAGAATGCGACTGGCGTTGCCTTCCATGTCTTCGTACTGACCGCGCTTCACCGCCCAGATTAAAATACCGACAAACACCAGCCCGAAGAAAGTCATGCCCGGGATCAAACTGTAGATTACTTCCATTGTTATTCCTTAAACAGGTTACGAATACGCGCGGCATTGCCGATGACCAGCAGAGAACTGACCGGCATGGTGATTGCAGCAACCAGAGGCGTAACGTGCCCCATGATGGCTAATGGCACCATGATGCTGTTATACACGAATGACAGGCCGATATTCTGTTTGATGGTGCGCAACGTTCGGCGTGACAGCAAGGTCGCCAGTCGCACCTTATCAAGCTCATTTCGCATCAGCACGATGTCGGCACTCTCTACAGAGACGTCAGTACCAGAGCCCAGCGCGATGCCCACATCTGCGCGTATCAGCGCCGGCGCATCGTTGACCCCGTCACCTACCATCGCCACGCATTCTCCGCGCTGTTGCAACTGCTGTATCACGCGATCCTTATCTTGCGGCAGCACCTCGGCGATCACCTCCATGCCGCCCAATTGACGCGCAATCGCCTCGGCAACCAGACGACGATCTCCGGAGAGCAGCGTCATACCGATGCCGTTCGCCCTAAGGGTATTTATCAACGCTTGGGCATCGGCGCGCAGCGTATCTCCCAGCACCAGCACAGCACGATGCTGCCCGTCGATAGCCAGATGCACACATGTCTTGGCCTGCGACTCCAATTCATCCAGCGACAACATTAAAGCGGGCTCAATAGTCACCGCGTTACGCAATAACCATTCAGCGGTACCCAGCAACACAGGCATCCCCTCTACCATCGCTTCGACCCCCGCACCGGCAGTGGCATGAAAGTTCAGTACGCTCAGGGTGCGATAAGATAATTGTCGCGACTCCGCTGCTGCAACAACTGCTCTGGCAACGCTGTGTTCTGAATAGCGCTCCACCGCAGCGGCTAACGCCAGTGAATGATTCTCATCGCAACCACTGGCGACAATCACCTGATCAACACGCATCTTGCCTTCGGTCAAGGTGCCTGTTTTGTCGAAAACAAAATGAGTCACCTTAGACAAAGTCTCAAGCACCACGCCATTTTTAACCAGAATACCGTGTTTGGCACCTAAACCTGACGCAACCGCTATCGACATAGGCGTAGCCATACCCAAAGCACAAGGACAGGTGATGATCAGCACCGAGGTCGCTGCCATCAGTGCCATCTCAAAATTATCCGACCATAGATAAAAAGTAATTGACGCAAGTATCAGCGTGACCAGCACAAACCAAGGCACGATACTGTCTGACAGGCGCTGAATCGGCGCCTTAGAGGACTGCGCCTCCTCAACCAGACGAATAATCTTAGACAAAGTGGAGTCGGCAGAGGCTGCCTGCACTTCGACCACCAGCGCGCCGCTGCCATTAAGGGTTCCGGCCGCAACACGATCCCCGATATGTTTTTTCACGTGCATAGATTCGCCGCTCAACATGGACTCATCCACCGAACTGCTGCCCTCTCGCACCAAACCATCCATAGGAATATTGCTGCCGGGTTTAACCAGCACCATATCGCCGACCCCAACCGCTCGCACCGAGGTCATTTTTTCTACACCGTCCGTCAATACTGTCGCAACACGAGGTTGCAGATCCATGAGACGGTTAGTCGCCGCGACCGCCTGATGGCGAAACATCCCTTCCAAGTATCTGCCAATCAGAATCACAAAGGTCAGGTTAGTGACGGTATCGAAGTATACCTGGCCGCTACCTGTGAGCGTGACATACAGCGAATAACTGTATGTCACTGTAAGGCCTATAGCGATAGGCAGATCCATGGTGAGGCTGGCGTTGCGCAGCCCGCTCCATGCACCCTTAAAAAATGGATAGCCGGAATACAGCAGCGCAGGGGTCGCCAGCGCAAATGCCATCCAATGAAAGAAACCCACAAACTGACCGCGGTCGGCGCCGCTGTAGAGCGCGATCGCGATGAGATTCAAATTCATCATCGCGAAGGCTGCAAAGAACAGGCGGAACAACATAGCGCGATTGGTGCGCTTCATCGACCCTTCCGCCGCTTCCGGATCGTAAGGTACACCCGCGTACCCGATTTTAGATAATATATTGATTATATTTGATAACTTTACGCGACTATTATCCCAGCGCAAGTGCAACCGCTTGCCGGCCAAGTTAACATTAGCCGACTCGACGCCCTTGGTGCGCATCATGCCGCGCTCTATCAGCCAGACGCAGGCGGCGCAGTGTATCCCTTCAACTAATAGATGAGTCTCGCGCAACTCGCCCTGACAACTGACGAAATCTTGTTGTACCTCATCGAGATCGTACATCTCAATGTCTTTGGGCGGCGTAGGCGGAGGCGCGAGTAACACACCCTGCGGGGTACGCTGATAATAGCCTTGCAAGCCTGCGTCATAGATCGCTGCACAAACCGACTGACAGGCAAAACAGCAGAAGTTGCGCTGACTGCCGTCCAGCAGTTGATGGTAATCGACATCAACTTCAATCGGCAAACCGCAATGAAAACACCCCGCAGGTTGCGGGGTATCATTTTCAGACGAAGAAAGCGTAACCAAGATTACTTAGCGAATGCAACAAAAACTTTTTGCTCTGTGTCGTATTGACGACCGTCATGTTCAGCACGAATCAATAAATCCCAGTTTCCGGCTCTAGGAAAGGTCAAATTTCCCTCGTAGGCTCCGGATGCTGTCTCATGCAGTGTCTGGGCAAAGTCAAACGACGGGTCACCCGGCCACTGCACCTTAATCGCCACCGTTCCCCCTGCAATAGGCAGCCCCTCTTTATCGTTTAAACTGAACTTAAAACTGACAGGGTTGCCCAGCAGTATGTAATGCACATCGATCGATTTGGCCAATGGATCATTTTGCAGCTGCTGAGCCGAATGCAAGCTGGTTTTCCAGCCCAGCGTGGACCGTTCGGCCTGCTGCTGGACCCATTGCGCATCATATTTATTGTGTGCCTTGACGCTGTAATTGTCGTCCAGTACACGCACTGGATGCTGCATCACCCCCCATAGAAAACGCGCATTGATCAGAACCCCTGACAGAATAATTGCCAGCAGGCCAAATACCCACGGATTGCGCCAGCCCTTGCTATTTTTTTGTGAAATCATCGTCAGCCTCTCAAATCAATGCGTGTATCAACGTGAAGGAGCGCTGAACATCGTGGTGTATTCCGCAGCCATGCCCGGATTATCAGCGTTCTCAACTCTGAACTCGATAGGCGTTACTTCCTTCTGAATATTTGCTTCCGGCGCCTTAACGAAAATCGTAAAGGAAGAGGCTCTGCCGTGCGCAATCAACTTGGGCGTATCAGCGCCGATCAGTTGCTGCCCCTTGATGCCGCCCTCGGACTTGACGATCACCGACAAATCGCTGTCTGTCTTGTTAAGCACCTTGAAGATATATTTATTCTGAATCGATCCATCGCTCATGCGCACAAACAACGGCTGACGCTCAGGTGCAACACGCAGTGTCAGGGCTCCCAAGTGATTCAGTCCGTAAATGATGCCGCCTAAGGCCAGCAGCAAAATCCCGACATAAACCCAGGTACGGGGATGCTGATACAACTTCTTGACCGGACGGCCTTCCAGTTCATCGAGTGAAGCATAACGAATCAATCCACGCGGGCGACCTATCTTATCCATCACCGAATCACAGGCATCGAGACACAAACCGCAGGTGATACAGCCCAACTGCTGACCTTCGCGAATATCTACACCCGTCGGGCATACCTGTACGCACTGGTAGCAATCGATACAATCTCCCTGCTGCGCCACTACTTTACCCGCGTTGCGCAACTTGCCGCGAGGCTCGCCGCGCGCCACGTCATAGGCGGGAAGGATAGTCTGCGAATCGGCCATCACCGCCTGAATACGTGCGTACGGGCACAACCACAGGCATGCCTGCTCTCGCATAAAGCCCGCGAGTATATAAGTACCCAGAGTAAAGGCAATCAGCGTTGCAACTTCCATCATAGACAGATTCAGATTTATTAGATCATGCCAATAAACGAAGGCATCTTCAAACCAGATCGTGAAGCTAATCCCGGTAAACACCGAAATAGCCAACCAAATCAAATGCTTAAATAGTTTAAGACGAATCTTTTCAAAATTCCATGGCGCTGCATCCAACTTTTGACGCTTATTGGGATTGCCTTCTATTTTTCCTTCGATCCAAGTAAACAGATCCACCCAGGCAGTTTGAAAACAGAAAAAACCGCAGAAAACACGTGATGCAACTGTCGTCACGGCAAACAAGGTCATCGCCATCAACAGCAGCAATAAGGACACCATCCAGATATCCTGCGGCAAAATGGTCAAATTGAAGATGTGAAATTGACGGTTGTTGACATCCAGCAGCAAAGCCTGCTTGCCGTTCCAGCGCAAATAGGCCCCGAAGAAGAATATTAACCAGAAGGATTCAGTGATGTACTTGAGCGTACGGAAACGTCCCGGCATGCGCTTCGCATGAATGGTCGCATCACCCAGATTGGTCGCCCATTCTGCGTGTTCGTTATATATACCCGTTACATTGCCAACTTCTGCAGGCGCTTTCTTGACTGGTTCGCTCATTTACAACTCCCAATGTACATATATTCATGTTTCCGAATACGTATTGAAAAAACTACTCTGTATAAACACGCGCATTATAAGCTTATTCTAATACACATCAATTTACACAGAGAAATTCTTAAGGTTTTATTGCATAAATAAAAAAGGGAGGAGGCTAGCCTCCTCCCTTTTGACAGCAATGCTTACTTATCGCCGCTTTTTGAAGTTGTTGCTTTCATGAACAAGAAGATCAATGCCGCTATTACCGCTGCAAATGCACCGCCTGTAGCGATCATTAAACTCCACCATACAAAGTCGTGGCCCATTTCATTTTCCTTTCATAAAGCCTGCGCGGCAAACCGCGCAGTCAGGGATCATTTACTTGGCAGCTGGTGCTGAAGCCGCATCAACTGCAGAAGCCGCTTCAGGAGCAACGACTGCTACCGGTGCCACTGGCGCTTCGGCTTGACCACCACCGAACTTGTACACATAAACGGCCAGCTTCTTCATCTCGACAGCGGACAGTTTGCCGCCAGCTGTGAAGTTAGGCATGATCGCTACACGTGCATTCGCATCGCCGGAGTTAACACCGTAAGTGATGGTGTGCTTGATACCTTCCAATGATCCGTCAAAACGCCAGATCTTATCGGTCAGATTAGCAGAACCCATCGCCGCAACACCCTTGGCATCTGCGCCGTGACAAGCCGTACAGTCGCTTTCAGCAAAAACCTTCTTGCCGGCTGCTTCTGAGTCGCCATTGCCTTCGCTCATCGCCTTGACGTATTTTGCAACATCGTCAATTTGTTGTGCAGACAGACTATCCTTGTGACCCGTCATCATACCCTGACGACCGCCTACGATACTCGTATGGATGTCGTCGATCTTGCCGCCGAACAGCCAGTCATCATCGTTCAGACGTGGTGCCATCAAACCTTGTTCACGTACTGCGAACTTAGCACCGGCTTGCTCTGTACCGACTCCGTTTTGACCGTGGCAGGCAGCACAGTTATCACTGAACAATACCTTACCTGAACGGGTAACGTACTCGGACAAGTCTGCATCAGCCAAAATCGCAGCTGGCGTCATGTCTTTAAGCTTGTTTTCCCATTTGCTACGGGCATCATCAAGGATCTTCTGGTCACCTTCCAATTCCTTGATCGCAGTCCATTTTCCGGTTCCTGGCAAGCCGATACCTTCAAAGAATGTTCCCGATGTCGCCATAGGGACAGCCGGATACATCAAGAAGTACAGACACACCCAAACCGCACTGGCAGTCAGACCAAGCATCCACCATTTCGGCGGCTGATTGACATAATCCGCCAAATCATCATCCCATACATGCCCCGTGGTAGGCACACCACCAGCGGAGTTGTGATTATCACTCATTTTTTATCTCCTGAATTGTTGTACTCGCCGTCTTCCCGCAGAGCCATGTCGCTCTGCGAGTCGAATGCATCCTTGTTCTTAGGATTGAACACCATCACATAAACCACAATCATCGCAACGAAGGCGGCAACGGTGAAGAAAACACCCTGCCAGTCGTTACCGCTCATCGCAGCCCAGTCTGTGTGAAAGTAGTCCATCAGTTTAGTCACGGTAGTTGACACCTTCCTCAAACTTCACGTGATTACCCAAGGATTGCAGGTAAGCGATAACTGCGTCCATTTCTGTCTTGCCTTCGATTTCTTTCGCGGCGCCTGCAATGTAGGCATCCGTGTAGATTGTCTTAGGAACAGGATTGAAAGGCATCATGGTCATCACTTCCATCGTCTTTACAGTCTTAACTACATCAACCGGATTTTTATCCAGGAAGAAGAAGTTAGGCATAACAGACTCAGGCACCACATCGCGTGGATACTTTAAGTGTTTACGATGCCATTCATCGGAGTATTTACCGGCCAAACGAGCCAGATCAGGTCCGGTACGCTTGGAACCCCACTGGTAAGTGTGATCGTACATGGACTCTTCAGCGATGGAGTAATGACCGTAACGATCCTTCTCATCACGGAACGGACGAATCATCTGCGAGTGGCACAGGAAACAGCCTTCGCGAATGTATACATGACGTCCGGCTGTTTCCAGCGCAGTGTAAGGACGCACGCCATCACCTGGCTGCCAGTCTGCCAGGGTCTTGTGAGCCGAGGTAGTTGGATTCCAGACTATCTTGTCCATCGGAATTGCGTTGCCTTGCAAATCCTTATGCTGAGTATTGTTAAATGTACCGTCGCCACCCGCCATACCTGTGTTTGGCAGGTAGAACAACGGAACGATTTCAACGATACCGCCCACCGCTACTGCAACTGCGGTGAAGACAAACATCAGAACCGTACTGCGCTCAATCTTGTCTTGTAGCTTGGTTGAATAAATATGATCGTGATCAGACATGTTTTCTCTCCCCTTATGCTCTAGCTGCGACAGCGTTCACGCCGCGAACAGCGCCAGCTTGACGAATAGTCATAACCACGTTGAACAACATGATCCATGTACCCAGATTGAAAATCGCACCGCCTACCGCACGCATTACATAGTAAGGGTGCATAGCAGAAACAGATTCAACAAAGGTGTAGGTCAACGTACCGTATTCATCATAATCACGCCACATCAGACCCTGCATGATACCGGAGACCCACATCGCAACGATGTAAGTAACAGCGCCGATCAGCGCAATCCAGAAGTGAATGTTAACCAGCTTGTCAGAGTACATTTCTGTATTCCACAGCTTCTTAACCAGATGATACAGCGCACCGAAGGAGATCATGGACATCCAGCCCAGAGCGCCTGCGTGTACGTGACCAACTGTCCAGTCAGTGTAGTGTGACAATGCGTTTACAGACTTGATCGCCATAACAGGACCATCGAATGTAGACATCGCGTAGAACGCCATCGCTGTTACCAGGAAACGCAGGATGTAGTCTGTACGCAGCTTGTCCCATGCACCGGACAGCGTCATCATACCGTTCATCGCACCGCCCCATGAAGGGATGATCATCGCAAGAGAAACAGCAGCTCCCAAGGAACCAGTCCAGTCAGGCAGCGCTGTGTATTGCAGATGGTGAGCACCCAGCCATACGTAACCGAAAGTCAGTGTCCAGAAGTGCAGAACAGACAAACGATACGAGAACACTGGACGACCCGATTGCTTAGGGATGAAGTAGTACATGATACCGAGGAAACCGCCAGTCAGATAGAAACCAACCGCGTTATGACCCCACCACCATTGAATCATCGCATCCTGAACGCCAGAGTAGATGGAGTAGGCAGTATACATATCCACAGGAATCGCAAGACTGTTGACCACGTGCAGGTAAGTGATCATGACGATCATACCCATCGTGAACCAGTTTGACACGTAAATATGCGATGTCTTGCGGATACCGATGGTCATGATGTAGTTGAAACCGTATGACAGCCAAACCACAGCGATCATAATGTCAACCCACCAAGGCAACTCGGCATATTCCTTACCGGAGGACAGACCCAGTGGCAGAGTGATCACAGCCAAAACGATGATCAGATTCCAACCGATAAACGTAAACCATGCCATGGTATTGCTCCACAGCTTGGTAGCACCGGTGCGTTGTACGATGTAGAAACCAGTCGCCATCAGTACACAACCACCAAACGCAAAAATCACCGCATTAGTATGCAGTGGACGCAGACGCCCGAAAGTGATTTCAGGAATGTCAAAGTTTAAAAACGGGAACGCCAATTCCGATGCAACATACACACCGATCAGAGTACCCACTACTGCATAGATGATTGCCGCGATGGTAAACCACCGGACTACATCCATGTCATACTTTACCGTTGTCGCTTGTTTAGCTTCCACAGTATCTCCTCCCAAGAGCAAAGTTAAAAAATAACAGGCTATTTACCTCTTACCGCAGTGCAAATTACCCATCTCTTCTTACAGCTTATAAAAGCTGCGCAATAATGGCACACCCATCACGTTTAAGTAAAGCGAAAATGCGTCAATACGCCGCACTTGCCCAATCAAACCAGTCGGAATTACACCCCATTGCACGGGCGCATCATAGTCAAAAATTGCGGCCTTAATTTGATACATATCAATTGTTCATTCCTACAGGATGATAGCGTTTTGACGTGCGAAACAACTGCTCAGTTTTTGAATTTTAGTTATTAATCAAGGTATTAATTCCGCTTTAACCGCTATTTTTTTCTTCATAAAGCTCGCAAAAAAACCTGCGCAAGCTGCTGAAAATATTTAAATATTTTATATGCAGCCCAATTTTCGAAGTTTTTTCAGCCTCCGTGTTGAAATCCTGTATTTTTATCTCATCCTGTTTTTTTTCGCATGACAACTCAGAATGACGAGAATAACCACATCGGGATTGTTCGCGCATCGCGTTTCATCCGCGATGCCCTCATCCCTCGCAAAGCTCGGGACCGCGCGTTGCGCGTCCTGCGTCGCCCTCCCATTGGTCGGACTCCTGGTCGAACCCAGGAGACTTCTCACCCGCCGTTCTCCCAAATTAAAAAGGACACCCTGACGGGTGCCCTCCACATTTCACAAGGTCGGGATTGTTCGCGCATCGCGTTTCATCCGCGATGCCCTCATCCCTCGCAAAGCTCGGGACCGCACTTCGTGCGTCCTACGCGAGCAGTGCTCGCTTGTCGAACCCATGAGGTTTCTCACCCGCCCTCTACCAAATTAAAAAGGACACCCTGACGGGTGCCCTTTTTAATTTTGGCGGAGAGGGAGGGATTCGAACCCTCGGTACGGGGTTACCGTACGCCTGATTTCGAGTCAGGTACATTCGACCACTCTGCCACCTCTCCGGGATGCGAATTCTACCAGTAACGAGTAATTTCGTGCAGAATATTACTATGCGTTCAAATCTCACACTGAGCAAGCTGTCACAAATCGGCATTTTATTGTCGTTGCTGCTCTACATTGTCTATATCGCCCTGAACAACAGGCTACCGTCCTGGCGCGATGAACAACTCATTGTTGCCATTGCAGATGACACCACTCTCTCCGACGAGGAATTTTCCAAGCAATTGGCACAAGAGTTTGCCAACTTCCTCCATGTCCCGCTTAAAATTGTACTGGTTCCAGCCGACAAGATCGAATCCACCCTACAAAAGGGTCGCGCACATTTATCAGCATCAGGATTCAGAGTGGATGAAAAAAATCACGCACTGCAATTTGGCCCGGGGTATCTTACCGTACGCGAACAAGTCGCTTTCAATCAAGACACCCCGTCCCCTCATCGGCTTACCGATCTTTCCGGCAAACGTATCGCCGTGGTAGCCGGCTCCGACCAGGAGAAAACCCTGCTCAATCTGCGGCAAAAACTACCTGCGCTGAATTGGGAAGCACGAACCGGACAGACCGTAGAGGATTTACTCAAAGAAGTGGCTCAAGGCACGCTGGACTTTACGCTGGCCAATCACCAGCAAATTTCTCAGATGCTCAATTTTTATCTCAATCTTGCTGTTGCATTCGATATTGGCAAGCCTTCACGACTCGCATGGGCTTTCCCGGATAAAGCAGATAAAGATTTAATCGAGGCGACTGAGACTTTTTTTAAAGACATTGAAAAGAACGGGGAATTGCACAGCTTGCTGGATCGCTATTATGGCCACAATGACAGACTCGCCCCGCTGGATGCTGCTGAATTTATCAAACAATCCGGCAAAACGCTGTTCAGGTTTCAATCGCTATTCAAACAAGCGGGCCGACTGATCCACGAAGACTGGCGACTGATCGCGGCTATCGCCTACCAGGAGTCCCGCTGGGACCCACTGGCTACCTCAGATAGCAATGTTCGCGGCATGATGATGCTTACCGAAGCGACGGCAGACCGCATGAAAGTGTCCAACCGTCTTGATGCGCGTGAGAGCATTCTGGCTGGCGCTAAATATCTTGAGCTGATCAAAAAACAACTACCGGCGCGCATCAACGAACCGGATCGAACCTGGCTGGCTCTAGCCGCTTACAACCAAGGTTTCGGCCATCTTGAAGATGCTCGCATCTTGACTCAACGGCAAGGCGGCAATACAGACACTTGGGTCGAAGTAAAAAAATGGATGCCGTCTCTAAATAATCCTGTTTATTTTGAGAACCTCAAACACGGTTATGCGCGAGGCGGCGAGGCGGTCATCTTCGTTGAGAATATTCGTGCGTACTACGACATGCTCTCACGACTCACCAGCAGCAGTGAATCGGGACTGCCTCAAACGCATGACTATCAACTCATCAGTACGCGAAAAAACCCCGCCTTTGCCTTGCATGCTTTGCGCACACCCACGATCACTTCAGATGATGAAGTCTCTGACACCACCTATTCTCTATCGAGATAGAAGCTCCAGCTCGCCCACAAGGGGCGCAACACTTCAGGAATCACGATACTACCGTCCGCTTGTTGATAGTTTTATCTACAAGCCTTCTCAGCCTTTTGTCTACGCTGAAACAATCAGCCCGCTCTTAATACTTCCAGTCCACCCATATAGGGACGCAACACCTCAGGAATGACTATACTTCCATCAGACTGCTGATTGTTTTCTAATACAGCCACCCAGGCGCGACCGACTGCGAGTCCCGAACCATTCAAGGTGTGCAGCAATTCGGGCTTGCCGGCGGCATTTCTGAAACGAGCCTGCAAGCGACGCGCCTGAAACGCCTCAAAGTTGCTGCATGAAGAAATTTCGCGATAGGTATTTTGCGCAGGCAGCCACACTTCGATGTCATAAGTAGTAGCTGACGAGAAACCAATATCTCCGGTGCACAGGCGCACCACTCGGTAATGCAGCCCCAACTTCTGCAATATCGTCTCGGCATGCCCCAGCAATTGCTCCAGCGCAGCGTAAGATTCATCCGGATGCACCATCTGCACCAACTCCACCTTATCGAACTGATGCTGACGGATCAAACCGCGCGTATCGCGACCGGCTGAGCCCGCTTCTGAACGGAAACACGGCGTATGCGCCACAAATTTCAAAGGCAATTGTTCCAGCGGGACGATTTCATCGCGCACCATATTGGTCACCGGCACTTCGGCGGTGGGAATCAGATAGAAATTCTGCTCACCGCCCTCGCCCATCTGGCGCGGCACGCGGAACAAGTCCTCCTCGAATTTCGGCAACTGTCCGGTACCGCGCATCGAGTCGGCATTCACCAGATAAGGCACATAGGCTTCGGTGTAACCGTGATGATCGGTATGCGTATCGAGCATGAATTGCGCCAGCGCACGGTGCAATCTTGCCAACCCACCTTTCAAAACAGAAAAACGCGCACCGGAAATCTTAGCAGCAGTCTCGAAATCCAACCCTTTCAGATTTTCACCCAGCGTAACGTGATCCTTCACTTCGAAATCGAATACCGGAACCGTACCAAACTGACGCACTTCGACATTGTCCGCCTCAGATTTTCCCACCGGCACAGTTTCGTGCGGCATATTCGGCAAACCTTCCAGCATCTCCTGCAATTTTGCTTGCAATTCAAAAAGTTGCACTTCGATCTGCTTCAATTCTTCGCCGACTAATGCCACATCGGCCATAATCGCGGTGGTGTCTTCACCTTTGGCCTTGGCCTGACCGATCAGTTTGGAGGCACTGTTGCGTTTCGATTGCAACTCCTGAGTGCGCATCTGTATGGTCTTGCGCTGCGCTTCCAATTCACCAAATCGCGCGGTATCCAGCACAAAACCGCGCGTCGCCAAACGCGCTGCCACACCGTCCAAATCACTGCGTAAAACCTGTATATCCAACATGGTGCTTTATCCTTTTTTTGCTGCCGCGTCTAACTCACGCAGGCGTTCTAATTTCTCTGAAATCTTGCCTTCCAGTCCTCGATCGGTGGGCTGGTAAAAACTAACCGGAGGCATGCCATCGGGCAGATAACTCTCTCCCGCCGCATAGCCGCCCGCCTCATTGTGCGCATAGCGATAGTCACGCCCGTAATCGAGCTGCTTCATCAACTTGGTCGGCGCATTGCGCAAGTGCAGCGGTACTTCACGCGAACCATCCTTTGCGACAAACGCGCGGGCGGCATTATACGCGACATAGCCCGCATTCGACTTGGGCGCGCAAGCTAAGTACAACACGGCCTGCGCCAGCGCCAGCTCACCCTCGGGAGAACCCAATCGCTCGTAAGTCTGCGCAGCATCGTTGGCCAGTTGTATCGCTCGCGGGTCGGCAAGTCCGATATCTTCCCACGCCATACGCACGATGCGCCTCGCCATATAACGGGCATCCGCGCCGCCGTCCAGCATGCGCACCAGCCAGTACAACGCGGCATCGGGGTTCGATCCGCGCACCGATTTATGCAGGGCGGAAATCTGATCGTAAAACGCCTCCCCGCCCTTATCGAAACGACGCAAGTTTTGCGCCAGTGTATTGTCGAGAAAAGCGCTGTCTATCGAGACCACACCGGCCGTCTCAGCGGCTGTCTGCAACTGCTCCAGCACATTGAGCAATCGGCGCGCATCGCCATCCGCATAACCGATGATGCGTTCACGCGCATCTTCCGCAAAACTCAAGCCCGGCAACGCGACCTGCTGAGCACGATCAAACAGTTGCCCCAATTCATCTTCCGACAAGGCATGCAGCACATACACCTGAGCGCGCGACAACAGCGCGTTGTTCACCTCGAAGGACGGATTCTCGGTAGTAGCACCAACAAATGTGACGAGCCCCTGCTCGACGAAAGGCAAAAACGCGTCCTGTTGAGACTTATTAAACCTGTGCACCTCGTCCACAAACAAAATGGTGTGGCGACCGTTTTGCTGCAACACCCGCTGCGCCTCGGCGATCGCCTCGCGGATATCCTTGACGCCCGAGAGCACAGCAGACAACGGCATAAACTCAGCGTCGAATGCCGACGCCATCAGGCGCGCCAGCGTGGTCTTGCCCACGCCCGGCGGCCCCCACAAGATCATCGAATGCAAGCGACCCGACTGAAACGACAGGCGCAGCGGACGCCCTTCGCCCAACAGATGCGACTGACCGATCACCTCATCGATATGTTTCGGCCGTAATCGCTCAGCCAAAGGCGCATCAGGTTGTGCTGCTGCGAATAAATCATTCATTCAGCGCTCCCACCGGCCTGGCCAATTGTTTAACCATACGATTATCCAGCAATGAGTGCATCTGACCGATGGCGATATTGTTCAACTGTGTCAGACGCGCATCCTGCGCTACCCCTTGATGAATCAGCACGGCATTAAGGCTTTCCAGATTCGACAAAACCACTAACTGCTCCAGCGTGGCAAAATCACGCATATTTTCCTCATTTTCAGGATTCGCTTGCCGCCACTGCGCAGCCGTCAACCCGAACAATGCGACATTCAGTAAATCCGCCTCACTGGCATAGATAATACCCGTCTGTTCCCGGGTTAAGCGCGATGGAACCAACCGCTCCTTAATGGCATCCGTGTGTATCTTGTAATTGACTTTAGACAAGGTGCGCTGAAAACTCCATTCCAACGACTTCGAACTGGCTTCTTCGTCCTTTAGCCGCTGAAATTCCTTGATGAGATAGAGCTTAAACTCCGGACTTAGCCACGAACCAAACTCGAAGGCAATATCCCGGTGAGCATAAGTACCCCCACCCCTGCCCGACTTGGCATATATCCCAACAGCCCCGGTAGCCTCAATCCATTTTTTGGGTGACAGCGTAAAGCTATTCAGTCCCGCCTGACTTCTAAACCTGTCGAATTCGAGGGGGTTAAAATAAGGGTTGTACAACTGCTCCCAGATGCCAAGAAATTCAATCGTGTTACGGTTGCGCATCCAATTGTAAAGAACACTCTCGTCACCAAACTTTTTCACCATATCAGTGAGTGAGATGTAATCCTGATCTTCGCGCTTCACGATGGCAATGACGTTACCTTTGACGTTAATAGTACGTTTTTTCATTACACTTCTCCCTCACCACAGCCACCGAACAGAGAATTGCATATATTTACTATAAAAATCAATTGCTTATTACATCCGCGCCAGCAGGTGGCGAAAACTGAAATTGCGCGCCGGCGATCTTCGGGTTGCGTTGCATGCCCGAGAAGCGCAACACGGTTTTGTGACCGAAGGAATCATTCAGCTCCATCGCGACCAGACTAGCCTGCTCATCAAAGCCCATCAGCACGGCGGAAAAACTGCTGTCCTGCGCTTTGGGACTGGCTTGCAACCACTCCAGGCCTTCACGTGCGCCAGCCTCTTTCAGCGAAAAGCCTCGTTCGATCTCGTTGCTGCCTGCCAGCAAGGCAGCCGGACTACTGCCCAGCGCAGCATCCAGTTTTTTCACCGTCACCTGATTCAGATCCACGTCGTACAGCCAAAATTTCGCCCCGTCGCCGACGATGATTTGTTCATACGGTTTCTGGTAGTTCCAGCGAAACTTGCCAGGGCGCTGAAACTGCATCACGCCGGAGGCGCTCTGCATCCGCTTACCATTTTGATCGAACACGGTCTGCGTGAAATTCGCCTGCGCGGAATGCGTCGCAGCGATATAACTTTTGAGCTTTTCGATGGCACTGGCGTGTGCAGTTGTCGTACACACGAAAATGAATAAGCCAACAATTAGATTTTTTAACATGCTTTATACCTGAGTTGATGAAGGGTAAAAGAGAAAAGGGATAAGGAAAAAATCCAGCGCGAGCACCCTTCCCCCTTATCCCTTTACCCTTCCCTGTTTGGGGCGATCACTTCGCGATTGCCATTGCTCTGCATAGGCGTGACAATACCGGCGGCTTCCATCTGCTCGACCAACCGTGCAGCGCGGTTGTAACCGATGCGCAAATTGCGCTGAACCAGAGAAATCGATGCGCGGCGCGATTTGACCACGATGTCCACCGCCTGATCGTAAAGCGGATCGGCCTCGCCGCTGCCGCCACCTCCGCCGCCCAGATCACCACCCTCCCCCGACTCTTCCACAGCAGTCAACACGCCGTCGATATATTGCGGCTCGCCTTGCGCCTTGAGATACTCGACCACGCGATGCACTTCCTGATCGGAGACAAACGCACCGTGTACGCGCAGCGGGTAACCGGTGCCTGGCGGCAGATAGAGCATATCGCCCTGCCCCAGCAAGGCTTCCGCGCCCATCTGATCCAGAATAGTGCGCGAGTCTATCTTGGAAGATACCTGAAACGCCACGCGGGTCGGCACGTTTGCCTTGATCAGTCCGGTGATCACATCCACGGAGGGGCGCTGCGTCGCCAAGACCAGATGAATACCTGAGGCACGCGCCTTTTGTGCCAGCCGTGCGATCAGCTCCTCGATCTTCTTGCCGACCACCATCATCAGATCGGCCAGCTCGTCGATAAACACCACAATCAACGGCAATTCTTCCAAAGCCTCGGGGTTATCGGGTGTGAGCGAAAACGGATTGGTCAGCGGCGCACCGGCCTTGATAGCTTCACGCAGTTTCTGGTTGAACCCTGCGATATTGCGCACTCCGAAGTGCGACATCAACCGGTAGCGCTTGTCCATATCCTGCACGCACCAGTTTAATCCCGAGGCCGCCTGACGCATATCCGTCACCACAGGACAGAGCAAATGCGGGATACCTTCATAGATCGACAACTCCAGCATCTTAGGGTCGATCAACAGCATACGCACCTGTTGCGGGGTGGACTTGTAGAGAATGCTCAGGATCATCGCATTGATCCCCACCGATTTTCCGGAACCTGTCGTTCCCGCCACCAGCGCATGCGGCATCTTAGCCAGATCCGCCACAATCGGATTCCCTGAAATATCTTTGCCCATCGCCATGGTCAGCATAGAGCCCATATCGGCATAGACCTGAGAACTCAGAATTTCTGACAGCTGCACCATCTGCCGCTTAGGGTTAGGCAACTCCAGCGCCATATACGCCTTGCCGGGTATGGTTTCGACCAGACGGATGCTGACCACCGACAGCGCACGCGCCAAGTCCCTGACCAGATTGGTGATTTGACTGCCTTTAACCCCGACGGAAGGCTCGATCTCGTAACGCGTGATCACAGGTCCGGGATACGCGGCCACCACCGTGACCGACACACCGAACTCTTTTAACTTATGTTCGATCAGGCGCGAGGTATATTCCAGCGTTTCAGCCGAGACGGTCTGCACCTGCTGCACGGCAGGATCGAGCAAATGCAAGGGCGGCAACGGCGAATCAGGCAATTCAGGAAACAAAGTGATCTGCTTCTCTTCGATGACACGCACGGATTTGACCACTTCCACGACGGGCATCTCGATGTGGATGGGCTGATGAACCTCGACGCGTTGCTTTTCTATCTTAACAGCCGCCGTGCGTTCGCCGACCGCCTGCACACCGATACGCCTATCCTGATGCGTCTGCCATGCCTGCTGCACCCGGATAAAACCATTTTCCAGCTTCGCGCCCAGCCAGTCGATGAATCGCAACCAGGACAAGCCGCTGAACAGACTGAAACTGGTTGCCATCAAGGCCAGCAACACTAATGTTGCGCCGGTAAAACCGAGCAGGCGGTTTAACGCATTTCCAATCAGCATACCGAACATTCCGCCCGGCTCCAGCGGCAGTGGCACGGTTAAGCTGTGCATGCGTATGGATTCGAGCGCGCTGCTCGCGAGCAGCAGCAAACAAAACCCGACGGAGGATACCCATAGCGTGCGCTGGCAAAAGACGCTATCTGCACGCAGCCGTCGATATCCTGCCCACACCTGTTGTACGATAAAAAGCACCAGCCACCAGGCCGAAATACCAAACAAATAAAACAGCAAATCAGAAAGATAAGCACCCAGCACGCCCATGGGATTATTGATTTTCGCGGAGGCAGTGCTGTGAGACCAGGCTGAATCGGCAGGGGCGTACCCATACATGGCAGCAGCAAAGTACAAGGCCCCCGCCGCCAGCAGCAGCCAGCGCGACTCTCGTAACAAATCTAACAGTTTATTTCCCTGCAAACCCTCTTCAGCCATGCGGCACTCCAACCAGCCCCAGTTGTTCTGCGGCACGGACTGCCTCAAGACGGCTGCTAACCTTCAGAGTCTGATAAACAGCCGCAATATGTACCTTGACGGTACCTTCAGCGAGCTGCATCGCAGCGGCGATCTCTTTATTGCTCATACCTGCACATAAATGTTCCAGCGCATCCATCTGCCGTCTGGTCAGACCGCAACCGTTGGTGTTCGCGCTGCGTTTATCACTCGTTGCGCCACCAGTCTGATGACGCAACATTTCATGCGGCGTATAAACCCCGCCCGAAAGCACCAGCTGCAACGCATCCAACATCACCCGCGTGTTTGAACTCTTGCAAACAAAACCTGACGCACCGTAGTTCATTACCTTTTCCATACTTCTGCTGTTCTCTTCTCCTGATACCACCACTACGGGTATAGACGGATAACGTTTCCGAAAATACCCAACCGACGCCGGACCGTCACTACCTGGCATATGCAGATCCAGCAAAACCAAATCCAACTCGGGATGCTGTCCTGCCAGCGTTAAAGCCTCCTGAAAATTTCCGCCCTCCAATATCGTCACTGCATCTGACAACTGCTGCAACACATAGCGCATGCCCTCACGAAAAAGCGCATGGTCATCAACCAACAATATCTTCATACTTCCCCCCCGGTAAGTTGTCCTGCACCGCGGATAATACCATCCGCATTGCCAGACCAGATAATAAAAGCCCGCAAAGCGATGCCTTGACGACCGCGACAAAGCCTTGTAATGAAGTTATGGTTACAGCTTAGAGTTTATGTGCTGCGCCATTTAAATGAATGACATTACCCGGTCCGGACTGCCCTTCCCGGCTTGTGCGGTAATAGGTTCTCAGTTCGTTCAAAGTCATTGGCTTTGCATAGAAATAACCCTGAATCTCATCGCACCTCTCCTGCTCCAGAAACTGCAACTGCTCTTCCTGCTCCACACCCTCGGCGGTAATTTCCAAACCAAAGTTCTTCGCCAGCGCCACTACCGCACGGGTCAGCGTGACACTATCCTTGTTGTGCGGCAAGCCATCTACAAATGACTTATCGATCTTGATCCTGGTAACCGGCAACTTCTTCAGATAACTCATGGAAGAATAACCCGTACCAAAATCATCAATCGCCAAACCAATACCCATATCGCGGAACGACTGCAATACGGCGATCGCATGATTCACATCGTTGGCAATGTAACTTTCGGTAATTTCCAGCTCGACTTGCGTAGGCAATATACCGCTGCTTGCAATCGCGTGCCGCAACACTGACATCATGTCATCGTTGCGTAACTGTACATTCGACACGTTCAGGCTGACATGCTCAAGACGTATCCCTTCTTCCTGCAAGGCCACGAAATCGCAACACCCCTGCTCCAGCACCCACTTACCGATAGGAACAATCAGGCCGGTTTCTTCCGCCAGCGGAATAAATTGTACGGGCGACACCACCCCATATCCCGGCCGTTTCCAGCGTATCAACGCCTCAACAGATTTAATTCTATGCGTCACGGTGGAGATTTTCGGCTGATAGTACAGCTCGAATTGATCGCACGCCTCGACAGCCAGCTTGAGCGCGTGCGTCATATCTGCACGCTTCTGAATGTATTCCGCCAGATCGTCAGAATAAAAACTGTAATTATTTCGTCCCTTGTCCTTGGATTTATACATCGCAAGGTCAGCATGCTTAATCAACGTCACGCTGTCTTCGCCATCCTTAGGGTAGAGCGCCACGCCGATACTGGCGGAAATACTAAGCTCCAGGCCGGCGCAATCAAAAGGCTCCTGAAACAAGGCCAAGAAATTTTCCACCAGCGCCTTCAGTACCTTTACATCCTCAAAACCTTCAAACAAAATATTAAATTCGTCGCCGCCGATACGTGCAAGGGTCAACTTTGCAGCGAGGTCAGTTTGCAGCCTTTTGGCCACCTCGACCAACAACAAATCACCGACATCATGCCCCAACGTATCATTGACCACTTTGAACTGATCAAGATCGAGAAACAAAACCGCCATTTGCGAACGACTGCGTCTTGCCTCATCCAGCGACTGTTGCAAGCGCTGGGCAAAATACCGGCGATTCGGTAAATTGGTCAGCGCATCGTGATGAGACAAATACTCCTGCTCGTTTTTAGCCAGTTGCAACAGGTGTTCGCGTTCCTGTACTGCCGTAGCCAGTTGATTGACGCTTTGCGAAATATCCTGTAATTCGTCCCCTGTATCGAGGACCACCGAGCTGGAGTAATCCTGCTTTTCGATCTTGCGAATTTGCCCCATCAGGCCCGCGAGCGGAACCTCAATACTGCGGCGAATGACAAAGCGCATTACCAGCAAGGTACTCAGCGCGACAAAAATCAGCAGCATAAACAACTGTCCGCGACTCTCGTTCAACACGGCATTCAACAAGCTCTTATCCAGTCTGGCTACAAAATACGCGCCGCCTTGCGCGATTTCCTTGCCGAGCACGCCGAGATACTCTTGGTCACTCTGCATGATACGCAGGGCAGGCACCTCCCAGCTGTCATTGAGCAGCACAGACTGAGCCGCATACCTTGCATCAAATGAGGGTTTGATATCCAGATCGATATCGCTGGACAAACGTTCGAAATATGCCCTGTCCAGCACATTGGACATCTCTATGTGCGCAATGACTTTGCCGGTATTACCCTGAAAAATACTCTGATGCGACTTGATCACGACATCCTCACCCTGCCGGTGATAAGTAATCATGCTGCCGCGCAACATCTGGCTGTCTGAGTAATAGTTTTTGTGCAGCAAGGCAATATTGCCGCCCGGCAAGGGCGCCGATCCGGGGCTGTAGACTCCATGCTGCTCATAGCGCCGAAAAACCCGTTGCTGCCCCCCCTCATAAGAAAAGAAATTCAGCTGATATCCAGCATCATCTTTAACGATATAGGCTATCAGCTCGCCATTCCGGTCATACAAGGCAATATCGCTATTGAAGGACAGCTTTACACGACTGAGCAACTCCAGCGCAATACTCTTCTTTTCTTCATCGATCAGAAAAGCGTTGTAATTGTCTTTATCCTGATAGTTATTAACCAGCTCTATTGAGGCGATAAATTTCTCATCAGTTTTGATAAAGGAAATACCGTCCCGCAACTCCCGCTCAATTTCCTTCAGGTTATACGCCAGGCGCTGATAGCCGCGCTGCATACGCTGCTGCGTGTCATCGAGGAAGCGATCCTTGAGGAAGCTGTCAAAGTAAAATCCCAGAACCGTCAATACCAGCAACACGGCAAAGGTAACCAGCACGGATAGTCTGGTCATCAGGCTGAATTTGCCGCCCGGTATGTTCATCCACTGCATATCAACTCATTTCCTGCAGTTTAAAATATCGGTTTAACCTGCTCTACATTGTCTTTATTCACCAACTTGACCGGATTGTATATATGTTTAGGAACGGGTTCACGGGCAAATATCTTCAACGCGACTTCAACTGACTTTTTGCCGCCCAGCGGAAACAATATTGAACCGCTCTGCGTTCCTTTGCGGATCGCCTCCTGTGCCTCGCTGGTGTAATCACAACCCACCATGACAATCGAATGCGGATCGATCTTATTTTTGCTCAGCACCATGCGCACTCCGCTCAACATGCTGTCACTCTCGGAAAAAATCGCATCGACCTGTATCCCGTCGGCCACCAGCTTTTCCATTTCAACCACTGCATCACGGCGCAGATAATTTCCTGTCCGCTTGATCACTTTGATACCCTTGTGTTTGGCCATCTCATCCATGAAACCACGGCTGCGCAACTGCGTCACATCGGCTTTTTGCAGCCCCTCAAACAGCAACACCAATCCCGCCCCGTGCAGCTGTGAGGCAATGTACTCGGCGCCCATTGCTCCGATTCTGATATTGTCCGAATTAATAAAGGTCGTGTAATCTGTGCCGCTGATGCCACGATCGAGCACGATCACAGGAATACCCAGCTTGTAAGCTTTGGCCACCACAGGGACAACGGCACTTTCGTCATTGGTACCGATAATCAGCAGATCCACCTTTTGCTCTATGAATTGTTCAATCTGCCTTATCATCAGCGAGGTCTGTCCCTGGGCATCCGAATAAATAAAGGACAAAGCCGGATATTTCGCCACCTCATCACGCACCTCGTTCACCTGAGCCTTGCGAAAATCATTGGTCATCGTGTCCTGTGCAAAGGCAATGATCCGCTTTTCGGCACCCGCAGCAGAAAGCGGCAGACTAACCGCAAGCAACATCAGAAAAAGCAGCTTAAACGCCTTCATGAAATCTCCAGTTTATCAAAAAAATCATATCGTTAACGAACTACCACCAGGCTTCCGCCTGAATACCGGCGATGGTGCTGGAGGTTTTCCCCGCAATACCAAAGCCCGCTGAATTAGCCAACGCCGCCGCGCTGTTCCATTGGGAGCGAGTAATATAAAAACGCAACTCCGGACGCGACCAAAACTCAGGTGCCAGCGCCAGTGTAGGCGCGAACGTGAATTTATTCAGCCTCTGCACCGGCTGACCGTCCATGTTGCGCGAGGTCACCCCCGCCTCCCCCAACAACTTGAAATTTTGATTGATCGCATAGGAGACACGACCACCCAAAGAGACATCGCGGGTTAGCAAACCATTACCGCCCTCCGCCCGCGCGCTCTGGTAGCCCGCCAGCGCCTGCCCGCCGAATGCGCCACGCTGCCAGTTGATTGCATCGGCAATACGCCAGCTTTGCACGCCGGGTTGGGCAGCACCACCCGTCACCCCATCACCCAACCCACGGAATTGTCCGCTCAGCGCGGCATGACCCGTTGATGTTTGCAGGTAGAACGTATTGGATAAACCACTAAACAGGAAATCAGACTGAGTGTGTGCCAGCGACACACCAGCCCCTTGAGTACCCGATTGGAAATTTCCTCTCACCACCGTAGCGAGCACGCGCAGCGCCCCACCCTGATTCACCTTGAGATCCGAGATATCCACATTAAGACGGTTGGCATTATTTGCCGTCCCATTGTTATCAACTGTCGCACTGGAAAAAAGTCCCAGCCCCAGCCGCGCAAAGCCCAAATTGTAGTCGGTAATTCCAACACCAAGATTATCGCCGTAATCGAGCATAAACCGGTCGATGACATGAACTTCCTGTAAACGCAACCGGCGCTGACCTGCCCACACCTTGGCTTCCGGTGCAAAATCAAGCCCGGTCAACGCCACATAAGCCTGCGCAGTCGAATACTGTCCACCCCAGGTGGCTGGCATATAGAACAGATTCAGTTTCTTGCCACCGCTCATTTCCAGGGCTTTACCCAACCCCAGTTCCGCTCCGTGATCGCCCTCGTTACCCAGACGAAACTTCTGCATATCTCCACCCAGTGTGTAGTTACCGCGCGGCATGCCCGCCGGACTGGCATAGTCGCCGCTACGCCCGTAACCCGTCACCTCAATGCCGTTCCACTCGACCGCCTGCACCGCTGAAGCGGTCATCAACCCTGCCAACGCCACGCCCTGAACCGTGGCCTTATGCCATCTTGTAGTTCTCACTTTCTTCTCTCCCCCACGTTTTACAACATATACGCCCAGACGCTTCATCCAAAAAAACAACGCCATTCACTCGTAAAAACGAATCAAATTTCGCCCGGCCTCTTTAGCGCGATACATCGCCATATCCGCCCACTTAAGCGCATCTTCCACACCGCATTCGTGATCGAAAAAAACCACCACCCCGATACTCGCCGTGCAATGATGCTCGACCTCATCAGCGTGCGGAATGTCCAGTTTATAAGTGCGGGCCAGCGCCTGACGGATTTTATCAGCGATGGCACCGGCCAGCGCCACAGACGGTGCTTTTTCCGTATCCAGCTCGCCCAGCAGCACAACAAACTCATCACCGCCAAAGCGCGCTACGGTATCGGTTTCTCTCACACAGCTCAAGATGCGTCGCGCAACCTCTACCAGCAGCAAATCGCCCGCCCCGTGACCATAATTATCATTGAGCGGCTTAAAGTTATCCAGATCGAGGAACATCAGCGCGCCGTACCGTCCGCTACGCTTGCTCCCCGCCATCGCATGGATCAGGCGATCTTGCAACAGGCGTCGATTAGGGAGTTGCGTGAGCGCATCGTAAAACGCTAAGTGCTTGATTTCCGCTTCCGCAGCCTTGCGCGCCGTGATATCGGTCATGGTCCCGACATAATGGGTGATAACGCCATCGCTTCCCTTGACCGAACTGATGGTTAACCATTCCGGGTAAATTTCACCGTTTTTGCGCCGATTCCATATTTCACCCTGCCAGGTGCCGGTACGACCTATCATTTCCCACATCGAGGCATAAAAAGATGTCTCATGCCGCCCCGATTTGAGCAATTTCATTTTTTGCCCGACAGCATCCTCTGCTGTGTAGCCGGTAATGGTGGTGAACGCCTGATTCACCCGCAAGATCACACTATCTGCATCGGTGACCAGCATCCCCTCTTGGGATTCGAATGCGGTCGCCGCAATACGGAGGGAGACCTGTGCCTGCCTGTTAGCCTCCGTGCTTTCCAGAAAGGAATTAAACCAATCGACCAGCTCGCGGATTTCACCCACGGCTCCCTGTTTGGTCATCCGCCACCCATCTTCTACTTGATGCGCCTGAAATCGTCTGAATCCCGCCGAGATTGCGCGTATCGGCCAGACGATATGACGCAGATAAGCACGAATAAACAAGGCGATCAGCAGCAGGTTAAATACCAGCAAGGCGACACCGATGCGATCGATGCGATTCATTGGTGCGAGCAGCGTATCACCGGGCACGACACTGACCACATACCAGTTCTTATCCGGCATCTGACTGTAGCTGAGCAGCACATCGCGGCCATCTAACTGCAAGCTAATCGCCCCGGATTCACCTTGCAACAAATGGCTTAACTCCGTTTTAATCGTCTGACCAATGAGCTTCTTGTTGGGATGAAAAATCAAACGCTTCTGCGCATCGATCACCATCAGATACGCGCCCGCCCCCAGATCGATTTTACTGAAGTAGCGATGCAGATAATCCGTTGAAAAATTGATCAGCAACAACCCGGCCAGTGCCGCAGACGAAGAATTTACACGACTGACCGCACGGGTCGCCACCACCACCTTACCGCTGCCCGAGGACGCATTGACATTATCTTCCACGCCGTGCCAGACCAGACGGTTTCCGGCGCTAAACGAGCTCTGCATCAATCGATCGCGCAAGTCTGTGCGCACATGGGCGAGATTCAGCGTGTCGCCCACATGATATTGCATCCCGTTCAGCGTAAATAAGTCTATTGAAACCAGCCCGCGCAGATTGCTGTAGCCGCTTAGCACATAGCCGATACGCGCCTTGGTCGCCAGCAGATCGTAGGCCGATTGCCCCGTTTCGCCCGGCGCAATCAGCACTTGGTTGATTTCATCGACCGAAGCCAGATTGGTGGCCAGGCTGTTGATTTGTTCCATTTGCAAGCTCAGATAGTCGCGCTGATTGGCTACAACCACCATGTTATGCTGCTTGGCATCGTCCAGAATCGCCTGACGGGTAGCGCTGTAAGAAACCAACTGAAAAATCAGCTGAGGCAATACGCCAATCGCCAACAGAAAAGCTGTCAGTTTAAAGGCAAAGCCTATTTTAAAAAATTTCATTTTATACAGCTACTTAAGATCACCTGCCGTAATTAGCCGTGACTCCACCAGGACTTCCTGGGGCACCGCCTCACCGCGCAGCACCTTGAGCACCGTCATCACGCCCTGATAACCCTGCTGTGCGGCCTGCTGATCGACCGTTCCGGTCATCCGCCCTTCAAACACCGCAACCTTCGCCTCATCCAGCGCGTCGAAACCCGCTACCCGTACCTTGCGACGCCCGGTTTCCTGAAGATACTTAACCACACCGATCGCCATCATGTCATTGGCGCAAAACACCAAACCGATATTGGGGTGGGCGGCAAAAACCTGCTTAGCCATCAGATAAGCTTCATCGATTTTCCAGTTGGCGGTTTCCATCGCCACGACACGCACGCGGGAATTTTCACGAAAGGCTCGTTCCGCTCCCAACTTGCGCTGATTGGCATTGTCAGCACTGCGTATGCCTTCGAGAATCACCGCCTCGGTGGGCTGCGTGAGCTTATCCGCTGCGAATTTGGCCGACAGATAAGCCGCCTGCTCGTTATCCACGCTGATAAAGGGAATTGGCTTCATGCCGTTGGCTAATACGGCTTTGGCATCGAGACGATTGTCAATATTGACCACCCGGATACCGGCATCCTGCGCTTTTTTCAGCACCGGCACCAAGCGTTCTGAATCGCCTGGGGCTATCACGATAGCCTGAACACCCGCCTCAATCTGATTTTCCACCAGTTGAATCTGCTGTTCGATGGAGGTTTCCTGAGTCGCGGTCATCACCTTAAGGTCGATGCCTGTTTCCTGCTGAGCACGACGCGCCCCTTTTTCCATCTCGATAAAAAACGGATTGGTCAGCGTCTTCATGATCAATGCAACGCGCACACCGGAAGCCGGTGCGGCCTTACTCGTTTCTGCGGGCGGCTGCGTCACGCTGCTAATCGACGGCTTCGATTCCCCACACGCAACAAATAGCAATAAAATCAATGCAATAAATAAATATCGAACCACACCCATTTTACCCTCCTAGAATCCGGGCGGTCTGCTCGCCACCCTTGGAAAAAAACCGCAATAACACTGCGCACAGTATGCCGTTATTTCCCCTCCAGCGCGAGCAATAAGCGTATGTCCTGCTCCATCCAGGTGGGCTGCTGAGCAAAAGGGGCAAGCAGGCGGACACGTCCTTTCTGATCGATTACAAATGCGCCGGAACTGTGATCCATGTTGTAGCCTGTTTTGCTTGGCTGCTTCTGATACACCACCTCAAAGGCTTTGGCCGCCGCTTCCGTGGCTGCCTTATCGCCGGCCAAACCCAAGAAGGCGGGAGAAAATGCGGGAACATACTGGGATAGCAGCTCGCGCGTATCGCGTTCAGGGTCTACGGTGACAAACAACACCTGCACCCGTTCGGCGTCACGGCCTAATTTTGTCATCACCTGCGCCAGATCCGCCATGGTGGTCGGGCATACATCGGGGCAATGTACATAACCGAAAAACAGCACCACCACCTTGCCGCGAAAATCCGCCAGCGTGCGCGGTACGCCGTGGTGATCGATGAGTTTAAAATCCGCCCCGGTGAACTTCGCACCCACTTCAGCCGCGTGAAACGGCGAGGGTAGCTTAGGCTCCCCGCATCCGGATGCAAACACAAAAACAATTAAAATTAATAATTTACGCAGCAACATGACAACTCCCCGTCCATCCGTTGACATAGAAGGTGTAACCCACTTTGATCAAACCGTAGGTACCCAGACACACCACCAGCAGCCCCGCCACACGGCGCACGGCGGACGACTGCACCCAGCGTTTGAGACTCTCCCAGAACAGACCGATCGCCAGCAGATTCGGCAGCGTACCCAAACCGAACGCCAGCATCACCAGCGCACCGCTCTTAGCATTGCCGCTGGCCAGGGCCGTGACCAGCACACTGTAGACCAGACCGCACGGCAACCAGCCCCACAGTGTACCGAGCAAAAAAGCGCGCGATGGCGTGCTGACCGGAAACAGACCGCGCGTCAGCGGCTGGATGCGCTGCCACAACACTTTGCCGAGCGTCTCGATGCGCCGCACTGCGCCCCAGATTCCGGCAAGATATAAACCTAACGCCACCAACATCAGGCTGGACAGCGCAAACAACAGATGTTGAACGGGCACCACATCGCGCAGCAGCAGTCCAGCCTGTCCGATTGAACCTGCCAGCGCGCCTGCCAGCGTATAACTCGCCACCCGACCGCTGCTGTAGGCCAAATGAAACGGCCAGCGCGCGCCGTTTTTGGGCAATTGCGTGGTGAGTATGCCGACCAGACTGCCGCACATGCCTAAGCAATGCACGCCGCCTAACAGCCCCACAAAAAATACCGCGATGATGCTAAATTCGGTCATAAGATGGTAAGTGGTAAGTGGTAAGTGGGAGTTTAGCGGCTTAAGCGGGCTAAATCTAAATATTTCGCCATTTCTCGGGCATCAGAGAGATTTTGGCAATGCGGCACCACACCCAACAGCGGCGCCTCAATTCTTTGTTGTAATGCGGCGATGTTCTCATCCCGCATGCTCATGCCCTTATCCACACAGTTGGCCACCCATCCGGCCAACCGCAGACCGCGAGACAGAATAGATTCGACGGTCAGCAGCGCGTGATTCAGACAGCCTAGCCGCATCCCGACCACCAGTATCAACGGTAAATTCAACCGTTTGGCCAGATCCGCACCGTCCTGATGATCGTTGAGCGGCACGCGAAATCCCCCCGCACCTTCGACGATCACCACATCGGCCTGTGTCGCCAGTTCGTGATAAGACTCAACGATACGCGACAAATCGATATTCACCCCGACAAATCGGGCCGCCAGATGAGGCGCGATCGCCTGCTCGAAACGGTAGGGATTAATCTGACCGGTCGCAGCTTCCACGTTGCCCGCTGCACGCAACAGTCTGACATCCTCATTGACGCCCTGCTCATCACATCCAGCCGCTACTGGTTTCATGCCGACCACGCTCAATCCCTGTGCGGCAAATCCTTCCAGCAGCGCGCAACTGATCAGCGTCTTGCCGACATCGGTATCCGTGCCGACCACGAAGTAACTCATATATTCAGGATTGAGGATTCAGAATTGTCACAATTTAAAGGAGGTCTTAATGATCGCCGCGCCATCCCGCGTCACCTTGGGTTGCGGCTTCCAGGCATGACCGTAAACCACCTCATAGGTTGCCGGCAATCGACCATCGCGCCGCAGTTTTTCGTAGTTATCCAGCAAGCGCGCCCAAGCGGCCTTGCCCATCAAGCCCTGACCGCGTCCGGCGGTGGCGTTGTGCGCGCCTATGCCTTTCAAATCATGCAGCACGCCGCGCACATCCTCGTAGGTGAGCGTCATATATTCCATGTCCATCACCGGTTCCGCAAAACCGGCCTGCATCAGCATGTCGCCGATGTCGTGCATATCGGCGAAACGGTTCAGATGACTGCGCTCGTCCACCCCCTTGAAAGCCTGCCGCAGCTCTTTCAAGGTATCAGGTCCCAGTGTGCTGAACATCAGCATGCCTTCCGTTTTCAACACACGGTGCAGCTCGACAAATGTTGCGGGTAAATCGTTGCACCACTGCACCGCCAGATTCGACCAGATCATCTCGACGCTATTCGCCGCCAGCGGCAAGGCTTCCACATCGGCGCAAACCTGCAAAGGGCCTGCACCGCCGAACAGTTTTTTCCACCAGCTCGATTTATCCTGCGCGGTCTGCAACATGCCGATGGCGATATCTAGGGAAACGATCTGGGCAGCAGGATATTTTTCCGCCAACTGGCGTCCACCCCAACCGGTGCCGCTGCCCGCATCGAGCAGACGAGCGGGTTGCAGCTTGATGTAATCCAAGCGCTCCAGCATGCGCGTACACACTTCCCGCTGCAGCACCGCCGTCGCGTCATAATTGGGCGCGGCGCGGGAAAAAGCCCGGCGCATCGCCTGTTTGTCGATGACAAATTCATTCATGCAAAAAATCCGTTAACTGTTTTACAAATTCAGACCTGTGCGAACGAAACGGCAGATGCGCAGCACCCGCGATCGTCACCAATCGGGCATGGGGCAGATGATCTGCCATATATTGAGAAGCTGCCAACGGCGTGAGGGTATCACGCTCGCCCGCAATGATCAGGGTAGGCTGATGAATTTCAGGCAGGGCCGCGCAGAGATCCGCATCGCGCAGTATTCCCAGCCCCGCTTGCAAAGCCTGCTTATCCGGCTCACCACGATTCATCAACTCACTGCGCAAGGCAAGCAGCAATGCCCGTTCATTTTCACCGCCGCGCGTCAGCAACCCCAGAAAACGACACAGAGTCGCCATCTGATCTACAGCGTGGGCGGCGGAAAATTCCGCCAATGTCGCTTGCGGCATCGCACATTCCCATCCGTCACGTTGCGCAAAACACGGCGTGGAGGAAATCAGCACCAGACGCTGTACCTGTTCCGGGCAACGCATCGCCCAGCGCAGCGCAATCTGCCCGCCCAGCGACCAGCCGCATAACGTCAGAGGCTCACGAAATTGCGCGGCGAGTTGATCGACAATGTGGTCAATATGTAGGTCAGGATTTATCCTGACATCGACGCCGAGTCGGGATGAATCCCGACCTACGCTATATCCGTGCCCCGGCAGATCGACCGCGCTAATGCAAAAATTTTCAGCCAGTTGCGGCAATGCCTCGCCCCACATGCCGCTGTGCATTCCCCATCCGTGCAGGAACAACAAGGGTGCGCCACGACCTGTCGTCTCAACGTACATAGCAGCCATTTTTCATTTCAACAATTGTAGCTGCCATGCACGTTTCCCTCACCACATTCCTCTCCCGCTTGCGGGCGAGGAAACAAACGCATTGCTGCGCAACTTTATAATTCCTGTGCAAGTTCATGCAACGCCTCCACCAGTTGAGCCACTTCAGCAGACGTATGGGCTGCGGACAGGGTAATACGCAATCTCGCGGTCCCTTCAGGCACGGTAGGCGGGCGTATCGCCGCCACCCAAAGTCCGCGCTCGCGCAAGGCCAGACTCAGATCCAACGCCGCCTGATTTTCGCCTACAAGCAGCGGCTGTATCGCGGTATCCGACTCCATCAACGACCAGGGCAGACCGGCCAGCCCTTGTTTTAACTGCGCAATCAGACTTTGCAGATGGGCACGCCGCTCATCGCCCTCGCGTATCAATTTTAAACTCGCCAGCAGCGCGACCGACAAGGCCGGCGGAGTCGCCGTCGTATAAATATAGCTACGCGATTGATTAATAAGATAATTTACAATGACCGCTTCGGCCGCGACAAACGCGCCGAACACCCCTGCCGCCTTGCCCAGCGTCGCCATATAGATGATGCGCGGAGAATCTAAATCCCCCTTCCTCTCCCCGCCTTCCCGCTCCCCCCTTTGCAAAAGGGGGGCGGGGAGGGGATTTCTGAACAGCGAACCGCGCCCCTGCTCGCCCGTCACGCCGAAACCGTGCGCATCGTCCACCAGCAACCAGGCGTCATGCGCCTCGCACAGCGCCAGCAACTCAGGCAAAGGTGCATAATCGCCGTCCATGCTGAACACCGCATCGGTGCAGATCAACTTGCGCCCCGAAGTAGTTTTCTCAAGCAGGGACGCCAGTTGCGCCATGTCGTTGTGGCGATAGCGTTTGACATCCGCACGCGACAACAACATCGCGTCGTTCAGTGAGGCGTGATTAAGTTTATCGGCAAACACCGTGTCGCCGCGACCGATCAGCGCCTGCACCACGCCTAAGTTGGCCATATAACCGGTGGAATAGAGCAGCGCGGCGGGCTTGCCGACGAAGGTCGCCAGCTCCGTTTCTAGCTGTTCATGCGAGGAGAAATGACCGTTCACCAGATGAGCGGCACCCGCCCCCACCCCGAACTCTTCAGCCCCCTGTTGCAACGCCTTGATTAATTGCGGATGATTAGCCAGGCCCAGATAATCGTTGCTGCAGAAGGACAGATACGGCTCGCCGTCGACCACCAGACGGGTCGACTGAGGACCGGACACCGTGCGCCGTGAGCGCAACAACCCTTTGGCTGCACGTTCATCGAGTTGAATTTGTAACTCAGAAAAACACATAAATTGTCAAGAAACCTAAGAACCGGATAAAAATTCATAAAACAAAAAATACGGGGTCAAAAATACGGGGTCAGGTCAAAAATACGGGGTCAGGCCTTTACTTTATAGTCTTTAGACTTTGGATATTTGTTCAGACAATATAAAATCAATAATTATAGTCAATATGTTATGTAATTATTAGCAGCCACGTTAGAACAATTAAATCTAATCCTAATTTCTTTCTCCAACCCCTTAATGAAAATTCCTGTTTTATCAAAAAAACTATAAAGTAAAGGCCTGACCCTGGACCCCGCTCGTCCAGCTCATCTTGCAATTGGCGAAACAAGGCCATCGTCCCCGCGAAACCCGACGACAACCGCTTAATGTTTATCGGCCAGTGAATACATGCCCAGCTTGTCGAGCAAGGCGCGATCGCGTTCCACTTCCGGATTGCCGGTGGTCAGCAGTTGCTCACCGTAAAAGATCGAATTTGCACCGGCCAAGAAGCACAGCGCCTGTATCGCCTCGGACATCTCCTGACGCCCGGCAGACAAGCGCACACGCGCAGTCGGCATGGTGATGCGCGCCACCGCAATGGTACGCACAAAATCCAGCGGGTCGAGGTCGGCCTGATCAGCCAGCGGCGTGCCTTCCACCTTGACCAGATTATTGATAGGCACACTCTCAGGATACGGGTCCATATTCGCCAGTTGCGCAACCAGTCCCGCGCGCTGGGTCAGATTCTCGCCCATCCCGACGATGCCGCCGCTGCACACATGCATACCGGCGCGGCGCACGCGATCCAAGGTATCCAGCCTGTCCTGATAGTCGCGCGTGCTGATGACATCGCCGTAAAACTCAGGCGAAGTATCCAGATTGTGGTTGTAGTAATCGAGCCCCGCGACGCGCAATTGCTCGGTCTGTTCATCGTTCAGCATCCCCAGCGTCGCACAGGTCTCCATCCCCAGTCCGCGCACCGCCGTAACCATTTCGACTACGCTCAGCATGTCAGCTTCCGATGGTTCACGCCAGGCAGCGCCCATGCAGAAACGGTCAGCACCCGCCTGTTGCGCCGCTTTTGCCGCAGCGACCACCACATCCAGATCCAGCATTTTTCGGTTTTCCACGCCGGTCGAATGAAACGCGGACTGCGGACAATAGCCGCAATCTTCCGAACAGCCGCCGGTCTTGATCGACAGCAGCGTTGATAGTTGCACCGCATTCGGATCGAAATGTTCGCGGTGTATCTGCTGCGCGCGATACATCAGATCGGCGAACGGCAACTTGAACAGCGCCTCGACCTCTTCCACGCTCCAGCGTTGCGGCGCGATATTTTTTTTAACTTGATGGTGAAATTCAATAGTCTGGGTGTTCATAGTCGACATAATTAGCTCTCGCATGGCGATTCGTTAGCTTCCTCGCCCGCAAGCGGGAGAGGATTGAGGTGAGGGACGGGCAAATCGAACTTCATTCATTAGATCTGCATATTATCCCTGCCTGATACTCGGTATGATGCAGGAGGGAATCAGCCCGGCATCATCCTTGAAAGGACAACACCTTGTCAATTTTCAAAGACCCGAAACTGAACATCGGCGCAAAAATTAAGCAACTATTGCCCGCACAACCCTGCGTGCTATGCGGCAGCATGAGCCACTTTGGACTATGGTGCGAGCCTTGCGACGCGGCCATGCCTTATCTGGATTTGATGCGCTGCCCCGTCTGCGCGCTGCCCACGCCATCCGGCGAAATATGCGGACACTGCTTGCAAACGCCGCCCGCCTATCGGCACACACAGGCAGCATTCGGCTATCAATTTCCGGTCGACCGGCTAATTCAGGCGATGAAATATCAGGAGCAACTGGCCTTGCCCGGCATCTTCGCTGAAAAGCTGCTGGCGCGGATAGACAAGACGCATCTGCCGGACTATTTAATCCCCATGCCGCTACACCCAGCCAAACTCAAACAACGCGGATTCAATCAGGCGCTGTTGATCGCAAAGCCTCTGGCAAAAGCCTTGAACATTCCTCTGCCAAGTAACGCCTGTCACCGGTTGCGCGACACGCCTTCGCAAACCGATCTGCCCTGGAGTGAACGCTCGAAAAATGTGAAAGATGCCTTCAGTTGCGAGATGGATCTGACCGGTAAACACATCGCGCTGATCGACGACGTGATGACCACCGGCGCCAGCCTGAACGAATTAGCCTGTGCCGTGCAAAAATGCGGCGCCGCCGACATCAGCGCCTGGGTAGTGGCAAGAACCCTGCCGCGTCAACCGCTGCAACATGAAAATTCGCTGAGCGATTTACCGCCAGACAGAGGATAATCGGCGCTTTGCAACAAACGCGGCAGTTCTGCCGACAACACCAAGAGGTTAGTTACATGTTTCATGTCATCCTGTTTCAACCCGAGATCCCGCCCAACACCGGCAATATCATTCGCCTGTGCGCCAACACCGGCTGCCAGTTGCATCTGATCAAACCGCTCGGGTTCACGCTGGAAGACAAGCAACTGTTGCGCGCGGGGTTGGACTATCACGAATTCGCCGAACTGCGCGTTTACGATGAGCTGGCCGATTGTCTGGCGACACTAAATCCGCAACGGGTGTTTGCCCTCACCACCAAAGGTTCTTCACCATTCCACCAGCAGACATTTCAGGCAGGAGATGCTTTTTTATTCGGCCCGGAGAGTCGCGGCCTACCTGCAGAAACACTTAATTTATTCGAGACAGAGCAGCGAGTTCGCCTGCCTATGCTGCCGGACAATCGCAGTCTGAATTTATCTAATACGGTGGCAGTAGCGGTGTTTGAAGCTTGGAGACAGTGCGGATTTACAGGGGCGAAACTGGAAGCCTAGCCTCGCTTGTGTCTAAATCAGGCGTTGAGCCTGACGCCGCCGCCCTCAACAACTCACTTAGTGATCGAGATAAATTAAAAAGGCCGTTCAATTCATCTGCCTGCAGGCAGATTACTTACTCACACCATAGTCGATGATCTTATCGTAATAGCCCTGTACAGTCAGTGTGATGACGACAGGAAAAGCGTTGCCATTAAGCCAATACCAGCCATGCTCTCCCGGAAACGCGGCAACCAGAGATCCGTTTGCGCCGGTACTCGCCTTATTCTCTTCATAACGAACAAAAGCTTCCTTGTTGGTCCACTCTGGCGAGTGACCATGGAAATCTACATAAATTTGGCCACGGTCAATTTTCCATGCATACATCAGCACTTTACTGGTTTTGAGCACCGCCTTGATTTCCGTCTGCGCATAGGGAGGCAGTGTTATCGTAAAAGTTTCAGCCTGTGCCGCACTATCCTGACTTTGATGCACCGCAGGATTCGGCAGTGGAATCGGTTGTGACGAACCCGCCCCGCCTGCCGCACTGGTCGTATCAATTTTTTCGTTACCACCTAGCGTATCGAGCAGTTCTATCTTCTGCTCTGCAGCCGTCGTTTTCTTCAATCCCAAGACCCCGCCTATCCCTGTCGGATCGATCGAGTATTCAGCCGGCAGCACGATCGTCAACAAGATCACGGCGGCCAGCATAAGAGCGGCTAACACGGTCAACAACAGGCGACGTGCGCTGGGCGGATGGGATTCAAAAGGAGATTTGATAGCAGACATGATTACGCTCCAATGGTTGTTGCGACCTCAGGCCGCTTGCAGATAACCTGCGAGTTGATAGCCAAACAGTATCAGACCGGCGCTCATCAACAGCGTATTGGCCAGATAGGCTGCCCGTATAAAATGATCCGTGCGGCGCCAAACTTCAAACACCAGCAGCAACATGCCCAGCGCTGCGAACTGTCCCAACTCGACCCCGACATTAAATCCGATCAAATTGACCAGCAGACCTTCCGGTGACAGCGACAATTCCTGCAACTTTGTCGACAAACCGAAGCCATGCGCCAACCCGAAAAGAAAGACCGCGAGACGGGAATCAATCTGCAAGCCCAAGCGTCTGAAGCCGCCCAGATTCTCAAATGCTTTGTACACCACCGACAAGCCGATAATGGCATCCACGATATGTGCGTTGGCATGTACGCCGGCCAGCACCCCCACCAGCAGCGTGATGCTGTGCCCCATGGCAAACAAGGAGACATACAACGCCACATCCTTGAATCGATAAAGGAAAAAAATGACCCCCGCCAAAAACATCAGGTGATCATAACCGGTCACCATGTGCTTGGCACCGAGATACATATACGGAATCACCGCGATACCCTTTAACGACTCGATATAGCTGGCGTCATTGGCTGCCACACCATGAGCAAAACTGGCCGCAGACAACAGCAAGCCGGTAAGCAACAAAAGCAGTTTTACTATCATGGCAAGCTCCAGGTTGCGGTCACAGATTCATCCTCGATTACAAGTTAAACTCTTGGCTGGCCGTACGACTGAGTAAATCATTGACCACATCAAGCAGCGGAACACGATCATAGAGCGCACGATGCACAGCTTCGCAGATAGGCATATCCACCCCCAAATGCTGTGCCAGACGGTGTACCTCGCGCGCGGCATACACACCCTCGGCGACGTGACCCAGTTGCTGCAAAATTTGCTCCAGACTCTGCTGCTGCGCCAGCAGCAATCCGACCCTGCGATTGCGCGACAAGTCGCCGGTACAGGTGAGGATCAGATCGCCAGCTCCCGATAAGCCGCTCAGCGTTTCCTGACAGCCGCCCAGCTTCAGACCCAGTCGTGTAATCTCAGCCAAACCCCGCGTGATCAGTGCCGCTCGGGCGTTATTGCCCAACCCCATCCCGTCACAGACTCCAGCCGCGATGGCCATCACGTTCTTGACTGCACCGCCTACTTCAACACCGATCACATCGTGGCTGGCATAGACCCGCAAACGGGCGTGATGCAGTGCCTGCGCTGTACGCTGAGCGAAGGCACCATCGGTCGAGGCCAGCACCACGGCAGTCGGCAGATTTTTAGCGACTTCCAGCGCGAAACTGGGCCCGGACAACACACCGCAGGAAATCTCAGGTGGCAAAACTTCCGCCGCAACCTGATGAGGCAGCAAGGACGTTCCCGCCTCGAACCCCTTGCACAACCACACCACCCCGCAACAGGCAGGCGCGAGTTGAGCGAAGCTTTGCAAGGTCGCACGCAGCGCAGCGGTAGGCACAGCGAGTATCACCAGTTCGGCACCGCTTAGGGCCGTCGCCCAATCGTCACTCACAACGAGGCCATCTGGAAACGCGGCATCAGGAAGGTAGCGCAGATTGCGACGTGCCGCGCGCATCTGCGCTACCTGATCGACATCACGTGCCCAAAGCGTAACGCGATGTCGCGCAGAAAAACTGATGGCAAGGGCGGTTCCCCATGCTCCGGCACCGATAACTGTAATATTCATATTAATTCAGCCGCAAGAATATCTTGAACCTTAGCACTTGAACCTTTAACCTCATTCTCCCCACACTTCGACGCTGCGTACATACCCCGTCTCACCGTCCTTGTGACGCACTTTCAGCCAACCCGTGCCGGTAGACTCCAGCAACTCCAATACCACCTGAGCGCGCACCTGAATCACGCGCGCAGCCCCCGAATCAGGCTCTGCGCGCACATCGACCAACGGATTCAGCGCAAAGACATATTTTTTATTGGTCAATGCGCGCTTCTCCAGCCAGTACAAACCGCCCGAATGATCTCGCACCTTCACCCAATTATCCAGAGAGACCAGCTGTTCAAAAGGCATATAGCGATTTACTACAAACAGCTTTTTTGCCTTGAGCGACGGCGCGTCATAGAGTATCGCACTGCCGTCCGCCACCGACACGTAATCAATCGCCAGCGCAGGCGTGATAGTGCATAGTGCGGCGAACAGGGCTAGCGATTTCATTTGACTAATGCGTAGTCGCGGAGGTCGCTTCTGCCTGCTGTAGCTTCTGCTTCTGATACAGCGCCTCGAAATTGATAGGATTGAGCATGACCGGCGCGAATCCGGCGCGAACAGCCACATCGGATACCACTTCACGCAAATACGGGAACAGGATATTAGGGCACATCACCGCCAACACAGGTTCCATTTCAGCATCAGGCAGATTGCGAACGGTAAAAATACCGGCCTGTTTCGCCTCAATCAGAAACATCACTTTTTCAGCCAGTTTAGCGGTCACGGTAGCCGTGACGCTCACTTCGAACACTCCGTCATCGACCTGTGCGGCTGCCGTATGCAGCTGCACTTCAATTTGAGGATTTTCGCGTTCCAGAAAAATCTGTGGTGCGTGAGGGATTTCCAGCGAAAGATCCTTGGTATAGATCTTGTCCATATTGAACATCGCCTGTGTATTTTCCTGTGTAGCTTCAGTCATGTTTCTTCCTTTTGTTAATTTGCCAACAATACGCTTAATTCACCCGCCTGATCCAAGGCGGCAAGATCGTCATAGCCACCGACATGCCGTCCATCGATAAAAATTTGCGGGACGGTGCGACGACCGGTTTTCTCTACCATGGCGACACGCATCTCCGGATGCAAGTCGATACGAATTTTTTCGATCTCGGTGACGCCTCTGCGCTTGAGCAACTGCTCGGCGCGTATGCAATAAGGGCACACCTCGGTGCTGTACATGATGATGGTCGCCATTATTTTTGTACCGGCAGATTAGCTTTTTGCCATGCCATCATGCCCCCTGTCAGGTTATAAGTCTGGGTAAAACCCTGCTTAGCCAGGGTTCCGCAAGCCATACCGGATCGATTACCGCTGCGGCAAACCACCACGATCGGTTTATCCTGATACTTCATCAATTCACCAATACGTTCCTTGAGTTTACCCAACGGAATCAACTGGGCATTCAACAAATGTCCGGCCTTGTACTCATCCGGTTGACGCACATCCAGCACCAGCGCATTTTTGTGATTGATCAGTTGCACGGCACCGTTGACATCCACATCCGTGATTCCACGGACACGATTGCCGAAAATATTCCAAAGCAACATCGCACCACTCATTAACACAAGCGAAATAGGGAAAAAATTAGTTGTTATGAACTGCACTGACATACTCCTGTTCGATCTGAAGCGCGAATTCTAGCAGAGCGGCATAGTGTTCGGGGTCTTTCTCAGACAAACTGCGCAACTGACGCTGCGCATCCGCATTGGCCGGATACGACCAAATCGCCGCTCGCATCATCTGCCGCGCTTCGTCCAACTGCCCATCCCGCGCCAAAAGGAAGGTCTGACGGTAAACCACAGATGCGATAGGAACGAAGCGTATCACCTTGGAATTGAGCGCCAGCTTAGTCTTGATCTGCTCGTCATTTATCTCGATGTAATGGCTCATAAACAACTCTGCGTAGGGCGCCAACAGTGAGCCGGCATGCACAGCCAGCAATCCGTCACGGGCTCGCTGCATAATCTGTACTGCATTCCCTGACGCCGGAGATAGCGTAACTTTTAACTGCTTATAGCCGCTGTTCAGTTGTAGCAGCGACAGACCTCCCAGCAGCAGCAGCAGCATCACCATCACCGACACTCGTCCGGTCACGCGCAACGTAAGCCGGTAGCGCGATTCATCCAGCGCGCCAAGCAAAACCGCAGCAACAGCCAGAAAATAGGCATACCAAAGCGGATATTCAAGCAAGCTATGTATCCCCAGCACACCCAACAAGCCATAACCCCACCAGTGCGCAGCACTCAGGACGGCGCGTCGCAACCCGTATAACCAGACACCTAATCCTGCCAGCAACACCGTCAGCCCCGCCAAACCCGCTTCTGCGGCCAGTTGCAAAACCAGATTGTGCGCATTGTTGTACAGACCGACGATATGCGTGTTTTTCAATACCGGCCCCAACTGAAAATGTTGCCAGGCAAACTGTCCAAAACCTACCCCCAACCAAGGGGCTTGCAGGAACATCAGCCACGCCTCATGCCACAAATACACGCGAATACCACCGGACGAGGTATCTGCAAACATGCGCTGCATAATGTCGTAGCTGGTGCCAGCCCCTTTCAAAAACGGTAGCTGCACCACGCCATGCATCAGGGCGAAACCGCCCAACAATGACAAACTATAAAACAACAGGGGGCGTAATTGGGATTTTTTCCAGCTGCTCCACGCAGACAGGACGCACAGCATGATCAGATAAAACCAGCTGCTGCGCGAACCGCTCAGCGTCATGACAAATAACAAGGGCAGCGCCAGTGCAAAAACATAAGCCACGTGCAGCTTACGCTGCGCAAACAACAACCCTAACGAAATCAGACCCAGCGCGATGTAATTGGCAAAATGATTCGGTTGCGCCAGATTTCCGTATACGCCGGCCGCAACTTTCATGACCACCACCGCATCGAAGGGGGTATGCCAGCGGTAATGCTGCAGCACCCCGATCAGCGCGCTCAATTCCGCACCTGCGAGCAAAAAGATAGCCAGAATAAAGGCGAGTCTCTCCAGCCCGTAGACTTCGCGCAGCCTCCGACCCAACATCATCAACAGCATCGAGAACAGCAGATATAACAGATACAGTAAAGCCTGGTCGAAATAGGCCAGCATGCCCAATGCAGCTTGCAGCAAAACGAGGATAATCAGCGCTGCGGGCAATTGGACGATACGAGGAATATGCGGCCTGCGCCAACACTCGCGTTCGAGCAGCAGCGGCAGAGCCAGCACCCCCAACAACACCGTCCACCACTCCTGATCGAAAGTGGTGAGCGGATATTGATGACGGTAGTGCAGAAACGGGAAAACCCACATCAATCCGACCAGGGTCAGACTGAGGTGGGCTATCGTAATTCTTTGCCCGTTATTGCCTAGCAAGAACCGCTCTTCACTCCCAACTTGGCGAGAATACTATTGAGCGGACAAAATTTGGTAAAGCCGCTTTGAAAAAGATTTAATCCGACAAAAGCCGTCAACAGCAAAAATTTCTGACTGACGAAAAAGGGACTGACATCCACGCCCAGCGCCAGCGACAACAGAATAAAACTGCCTGCAACGATGTGAACAATACGATCTGCATTCATAAATTAAACCCTAAATATTTGATTAAATAAAATTATTTACATCCACCGCTCATTGATACTTTTTGTACAGGACCGAATAATACAACACGGGGATCACCACCAACGTCAGAATAGTCGATACCAGAATACCAAAAATCAGGGAGATTGCCAGCCCGTTAAAAATCGGGTCATCCAGGATAAAAAATGCACCCAGCATGGCTGCCAACCCGGTCAGCACAATCGGTTTGGCGCGCGCACCCGCAGCAGCAATCACCGCTTCTTCCAATCTAATCCCATCAGCCAATTGCAGATTGATAAAATCTACCAGCAGGATTGAGTTTCGCACAATAATCCCGGCCAGTGCAATCATGCCTATCATCGAGGTTGCCGTGTATTGAGCGCCGAGCAAGGCATGCCCGGGCATCACACCGATGATGGTCAGCGGTATCGGTGCCATGATAATCAACGGCACCAAATAGGATTTAAATTGAGCTACCACCAGCAGATAAATCAAAATCAACCCGACGCCATAGGCGATTCCCATATCCCGGAAAGTCTCAAAGGTCACCTGCCACTCACCATCCCACTTCAGCGCATAAGCGGCATACGGATCACTGGGCTGCTTGAAGAAATAGTTCTTCAATTCTCCGCCCTCTTCCAACCCCATCCCGCTGACTTTGCCGTTGATTTCGAACATCCCGTACAACGGACTGTCGAGCTTGCCCGCCATATCGCCAAAAACATACACCACAGGCAACATGTCCTTATGATAAATGGGGTAGTCACGTGCAACCGTCACCACTTGAACCACCTCAGACAAGGGCACCAGTACACCGTCACGCGCCCTCACCTTCAGTTTGAGCACTTCATCTATCGTACTGCGGTGATCAGATGGCAAACCAATCCGCAAGGGCGGCGCATATTTTGCGCTGACATCGTGCAGGGAAGCAACATCCTGACCTGACAAGGCTACGCTGATCACATCCACAATGTCGCCCGGCGCTACGCCCAGCAAGGCGGCCTTACTCTGCAAAACTCGCAACAGTAATTTCGGTGCAGCCTCGGTCACCGTATCATCGATCGCCACTATCCCTTCGGTCTTGCCGAATTGTTCGCGCACTTTGCCCGCTACTTTGCGTGCACCTTCATAATCCGGCCCGTAAATTTCAGCGACGATCGGTGACATCACCGGTGGACCAGGCGGCACTTCCACAATTTTTACCTTAGCGCCCCAGTTTTTAGCAATTTTCTGAATCGGTTCCAGCACAGCGGTAGCAATCTCGTGACTGCTGCGGTTGCGGTGATGCTTGTCGCGCAAGTTGACCTGAACATCGCCCTGCTCGGCACCGCTGCGCAAATAGTACTGGCGCACCAGACCGTTAAAGTTAATCGGTGAGGCAGTACCCGCATACACTTCGTAATCGGTCACCTCCGGCACCGTCGCCAGATAAGCGCCAATTTCATGCATCACGGCATTCGTCTGCTCCAGCGCCGTTCCGGTAGGCATATCCACCACCACCTGAAACTCAGACTTATTGTCAAACGGCAGCATCTTCAGGATTACCAGCTTCACCACACCCAGCGACACGGCGATCAAGAGACCGGCCAGTATGCCCAACCATAACTTGCGACGCGCCGGTTTACCATGCACACCGTTTAAAAACGGGCTCAAACGCACGCGGAAAAAACGACTAACCGCCGATTCAGCCTCTTCTTTCTCAGCCTCATGATGAGAACCGGTAAATTTCAATACCAGCCAGGGCGTGATGACAAACGCCACGGCCAGCGAAATCAACATACCCATGCTGGCATTGATCGGAATCGGGCTCATGTAAGGCCCCATCAATCCGCTGACGAAAGCCATTGGCAACAGCGCGGCGATCACGGTAAAGGTCGCCAGAATGGTCGGGCTTCCAACCTCGTCTACCGCTTCAGGAATAATTTCGACCAGAGGCTGACCCGGCGCCAGTGCGCGGCGGCGATGAATGTTTTCCACCACCACAATCGCGTCATCCACCAAAATACCGATAGAAAAAATCAGCGCAAACAACGATACCCGGTTAAGCGTAAACCCCCAGGCCCAGGAAGCAAACAGCGTAGCGGCCAGCGTCAACAGCACGGCAACACCCACCACCATCGCTTCACGACGCCCCATGGCCAGCCAGACCAACGCGACCACGGCCAGCGTAGCAAACAGCAGCTTCTTGATTAATTTCATGGCCTTATCGTTGGCCGTTTCACCGTAGTTACGGGTCGTGCTCACCTCTACATCGCCCGGGATGACGCTTCCCTTAAGCTCCGCCACACGTTTGAGCAACTTATCGGCCACCTCCACCGCATTGGCTCCCGGCTTTTTGGTAATTGCAACCGTGACTGCCGTAAACTCACCCCGCGCCTTGATCTGCTTATCTCCCGCTGCAGGCCCGGTGCCCATCCACACATAACTTCCCGGCTGATCACCGCCATCGAGTACTTCAGCGATATCGCGCAGGAAAACAGGCTTACCGTCTGACACGCCCACCACCAACTGCCTGACCTCATCCGCACTGCTCAAAAAGCTGCCGGTTTGCACTAAAACTTCGCGGTTATTCTGCACCAGATTGCCGGCATCCTGCGACACATTGGCAGACTGCAAGGCCGCGCGAACATCCTGCACAGACAAGCTAAAGGCATTCAGATTTTCCGGGTTTAGCAGTACGCGAACCATGCGCTGCGTTCCGCCCAGCGTGGTAACTTCACGCGTACCAGGCACCCGTTTGAGCTCCGCTTCAATAGCATGCGCTACCTGCGACAACTCTACCCCGCCGCCTGCAGCCTGATCTCGCCAGAGAGTAAAGGCGACAATCGGCACATCGTCAATGCCTTTTGCCTTGATGATAGGCCTGGCCACCCCCAGCGTGGGCGGCAGCCAGTCCGAATGAGAATTAACCACGTCGTACAGCTTGACCAATGAAGGTACATGTTGCTCACCCACCTTGAACTGCACGGTGATCACCGCCATACCCGGTTGAGACACCGAATAGACATGATCCACACCCGCGATCTGCGACAAGACCTGTTCAGCAGGGGTTGCGACCGTTTGCACCACATCTCTGGCAGAAGCCCCCGGATAGGCGATCAGTACATTGGCCATTGTGACGTTGATCTGCGGTTCTTCCTCGCGCGGCGTCACCGCTACGGCAAAAAACCCCAGCAGCACAGCAACCAGCGCCAGCAAGGGCGTCATTTGCGAATGCAAAAAATGTTTAGCGATACGACCTGAAATACCCATCCTTAGAAACCCCTAATTAACAATCCGCCACCTGCTACTAACAGCCAGCTATTTCATCCCGGCCTTGATCGGGTCACGCGCGACTTTTTCACCCGCTTTCAGACCCGACAACACCTCGACAAACCCGTCCGCCGCCGCTTCACCAACGCGGATCTGGCGTAAATTCACACCGCCTTTTTCATCGACGACATATGCGGCTACCACTTCACTGCGACGCAGAATCGCGCTTTGCGGGATCACCAATTTATTAACTTTACCGATAACGAAATGCGCGCGCACAAACATCCCCGGATAGATTCCCTCCTCATTGGGCGGCAAATAAACACGCACCTGAGAACTGTGGGTACGCGCGTCAGCCACGGGCTGCAACTTGGTTGAGGCAGCCTTAATCCAGCGATTTAGCGAGGGAACTTCCACACTGACTTCCGGCTTGACACCAATATCCTTAATTTTGTACTGGGGCACACTGACCACCACCCGCATATCTGCAGGATCAAAGCCCGTCATCAAGGGTTTACCCGGCATGACCATTTCACCCAACTCTACCAGACGCGCGGCCACCACCCCGCCAAAGGGCGCGACCACCGAGGTATAACCATGCACCAAGCCTGCCTGCCCCGCTCCCGCTTCGCTAGCCGCCGCCTGCGCCAGTGCGACCTGATAATCCACCTGAGCCTTGTCTAACGCGGCCTGACTAATAAATTTCTGCGCCAGCAACTGCCTGGAACGCTCCAAAGTGGTTTTTGCATTTTGCACGTTGGCTTGCGCTTGCAATACCTGAGCCTGGCTGACCGCCTGAGCCTGAACAGCTTCGCGTTCATCGATACGCATCAGGATCTGCCCCTTGCTGACCCGGTCGCCCGCATCAAAATTAACTTCCTTAATTCTTCCCGCAATTTGTGCAGAAACGGTAGATTGCCTGGTTGCTTCGACCAAGCCTTCGACACTATATGTCTGTGGCACATTGCGATACTCCACCAGCGCAACGGCCAAGGGCCCGGCGACAGCCTGAACACCGGACAGCATCAATAATAAACCTACACAACCTAGTTTTTTCACAGCCAGAACCTCATCAAATTATTTGCAACCTTTAATATATTAGCATATTCTAATATATTCGCAAAAAACAATACTCAGGCAGTGCAAAACACTTCTCGCATCAAACCCACTAATTTAAGTGTGCGCAAATCACCGATACGGTAAAACACTCGATTGGCATCCTTACGTGTAGACAAAACTCCCTTGTCGCGCAAAATGGCCAAATGCTGTGAAATATTGCTCTGCGATGTGCCAACCTGTTCGACGATATCCTGTACGCTGATTTCCTGATCGCCCAACACACATAAAATTTTCAAGCGCAACGGATGAGCAATCGCCTTAATTGCCTGAGATGCCTGCTGAATATCTTCTTCCCTGTCTATCAATCTGTTTTCCATATATTCTCCATAAATAACATCCGCACTCCTCACCAAAGCCAATTCGGTTAAAATGAACGGTCTAAAAAATCTAAATCAGCTATATATTACCTCAATGAATGTCACTCCTGTCCTACTGCTTATTCTTGACGGCTTCGGTTACCGCGAAGAAACCGATTCAAACGCCGTCGCTGCGGCCACAAAACCCAACTGGGATGCACTGTGGCGCGATTATCCGCACACGCTGATCAACGCCTCAGAAAAATTTGTCGGCCTGCCCTCACATCAGATGGGCAACTCAGAGGTAGGCCACCTCAACATTGGAGCCGGCCGCGTGGTTTATCAGGATTTAAGCCGGGTTGATGTCGCCATTGAGGACGGCAGTTTCTTTACCAATCCGGCCTTGCTACAAGCGATCGACAGCGCAAAACAAAACAACAGCGCACTGCACATCATGGGATTGCTCTCTGCCGGAGGTGTACACAGCCATGAGAACCATATTTTTGCGATGCTGGAAATGGCGGCTAAAAACGGACTCAAGAAGGTTTACCTGCATGCGTTCCTTGATGGTCGTGACACACCGCCTAAGAGCGCGGGTCCCTCCTTGCAAGCCTTGCAGGAAAAATGCAGCGATCTGGGCGTCGGTGAAATTGCCAGTGTTACCGGTCGCTTTTATGTCATGGACAGAGACAATCGCTGGGAACGCGTACAACCTGCCTACGAACTGCTGACACAAGGCATTGCAGATCACACTGCCACAGACGCACAGGGCGCACTGGAAGCGGCCTATGCGCGCGGAGAATCAGATGAGTTCGTCAAACCGACACGCATCCTGACTAGCGGTTCAACACCGATTACCATGCAGCCGGGCGATGCCGTAGTCTTCATGAATTTTCGTGCAGACCGTGCCCGTGAAATTACGCGCGCACTGACAGATCCCGGCTTCGACGGTTTTAAACGCGCCTATCAACCTGAATTTAGCGTATTCGTCACCCTTAGCAACTACGGCAGCGAGTTTACCCTACCCTGCGCCTATACCGCAGACGCAATACATAACGATCTGGGTGAATACGTCGCGGGTCTGGGTTACAAACAATTGCGTATCGCAGAAACCGAGAAATATGCTCATGTAACCTATTTCTTCAGTGGCGGGAAGGAACAACCTTATCCGGGTGAAGACCGCATTCTGGTTCCCTCTCCCAAGGTAGCCACTTATGATCTGCAACCGGAAATGAGCGCATACACGGTTACCGAAAAACTGGAAGCCGCTATTTTATCCGGCCAATATCCACTCATGATCTGTAATTATGCCAACTGCGATATGGTTGGGCACAGCGGAGATATGAACGCAGCAATCAAAGCCATCGAAACCCTGGATACATGCATAGGCCGCGTGGTCAAAGCCATGCAATCCATGGGCGGTGAAGTCATTCTGACAGCCGATCACGGCAATGCCGAACAGATGATGGACAACACCACTCACCAGGCACACACCGCTCACACGCTCAACCCCGTCCCTTTCCTCTACATCGGGCGTAATGCGCGGTTGACCGAAAACGGCTCATTGCGAGACATTGCCCCCAGCCTGCTCTATATGATGGGATTGCCACAACCCGAAGAAATGACAGGACACAGCCTGATCCAACTAGAGTGAAAATTACGGTCTTTTTTTGTGCAGTACTCGTAAGCGGCCTGTACCTGGCGGGTGTGGCATCGGCCAGCGAACAGGAAGAGCTGGAGAACCTGCGCCAGCGTATCGCACAAATGCAAAGCGAGATCGCAAAAACCAGTGAATCTAAATCTGAAGCCGCAGATGCGTTGCGCGCTTCCGAACAGGCTATCAGCAATAGCAATCGCAAAATTTCCGAACTGGCCAGCAGCCAACGCGAAGCCGATCTCAGGCTCAATGCGCTGCAAACACAACAAGAACAACTGAATCAACATTTATCAAAGGAACAGGCGCTGCTGGGAAAATTACTCTACCAGCAATATCTGGGGGGAAAGCACGAGTATCTAAAGCTCATGCTGGACAATCAGGATCCCAATCAGGTTGCCCGTGATTTGCAATACTATCGCTATATCGCCCGGAATCGTGCCGCCTGGCTGGGCAGTTTGCGCAACAATCTAAAATCTTTAAACACGATTAGTCTGGAAGTACAGAAACAAAGCAGTGCGCTGGAAAATCTGCGGGAAGAACACACGGCAGAAAAACTGAAACTGCAGCAAGAGCAGCGTGAAAGGCAACAGGTTCTAGGCCAAGTATCCAAACAGTTGCTGCAACAACGTCGCGAATATACTAATTTACAGCACAATGAGAACCGACTGGCCAAACTGGTTACCAAAATCACCGAGATGCTCGCTCAGCCAAAGCGAAAAACTTTTTTTAAAAACAACAACATACCTGACAATCGCTTCGATGGGAAGCCGTTTTCTCAACTAAAGGGGAAACTGGCATTACCGATCAAAGGCGACATCAGCAATCAGTTTGGCGCAACCCGCCCCGAGAGCACGGTCGTATGGAAAGGGTTGTTTATTAAATCGGCCAGCGGACAAACAGTCAAGGCGATTGCTGCGGGTCGGGTCGTATTCGCAGACTGGCTGCGCGGATTTGGCAATTTGCTGATTGTAGATCACGGCAACGCATACATGAGCCTGTACGGAAACAATGAGACCCTGTACAAGCAAGTCGGAGACGAGTTGCGCGGGGGCGATGTCATCTCTTCTGTGGGCAACAGCGGCGGCAATGCCGATTCAGGTTTATACTTTGAGTTGCGTCACGAAAGCAAACCGCTAGACCCGCTGCAGTGGCTGGCTAGAAAATAATTGAGGAATTTATGCGTCGTCTTGAAAAATTAGGTTTAGTCGGGATAGGTCTGGTGGCCGGCATTTCGATCAGCCTGCACTTTGCTGCGAATGCCGGCAAGGAGAATGTAAGCACGCCCTTGCCGGTAGAAGAACTGCGCGCATTCACTGAAGTTTTCGGCCACATCAAGAGCAACTATGTCGAACCGGTAGCGGACAAGAAGCTATTCACTGAAGCGATTAACGGCATGCTCAATGGTCTTGATCCGCATTCTGCATATCTTGATGCAGATGCCTTTAAAGATTTACAGGCAGGGACTCAGGGTGAGTTCGGGGGACTAGGCATCGAAGTAGGCATGGAAGAGGGTTTGGTGAAAGTAATTTCACCGATTGAAGACACCCCCGCCTATCAGGCCGGCGTTAAAAGTGGCGATTTAATCATCAAACTTGATGATGCGCTGGTTAAAGGCATGTCGCTCAATGATGCCGTCAAGCACATGCGCGGCAAACCAGGCAGCAAGATTACACTGACTATAATCAGAAAAAATGAAACTAAACCGCTAATTATCTCGGTTGTCCGCGCCGTCATAAAAGTTCAGAGCGTTAAAGCCAGATTAATTGAACCTGGCTATGGCTTTGTTCGCGTTACGCAGTTTCAGGAACACACTGGAGAAAACCTCGCCACTGCCCTAGAAAAAATGGTCCATGACAACAAGGGCGCCTTGAACGGCATGGTATTGGACTTGCGAAATGACCCTGGCGGCTTACTGGATGGTGCAGTAGCCGTTTCAGCCGCGTTTCTGGCCAGAGATGCACTGGTGGTATACACGGAGGGGCGTACTGAAGAAGCAAAGATGCGGTTGACTGCTGCCCCGGAACATTACCTGCGTGGCAGCAGCAAGAGCGACTATATCAAAAAAATTCCAGATTCGATCAAGAGCGTTCCCTTGGTTGTACTGGTCAACGGAGGGTCGGCATCTGCATCTGAAATTGTTGCAGGTGCGCTGCAAGACCACAAACGAGGCGTCATCATGGGTACACAAACTTTTGGCAAAGGATCGGTGCAGACCATTTTGCCTTTAGGCAACAATACCGCAATTAAGCTGACGACAGCCCGTTACTACACACCAAATGGACGCTCGATTCAAGCGAAGGGTATTGTTCCTGATATTTTAGTGGATGACCCGTCGACCGCCGCAGCGGATAACATATTTCGCCTGCGTGAGTCAGACCTTGATAAGCATTTAGTCAATGACAAGCAATCTGATGACAAAATCAGCGTACCGCCCAAATCCGAATTGCCGGCCAAAGGCAAAACGGATCCAGTGTCACCGGCTGAATTCGGTTCAAAAAATGACTACCAACTCAACCAGGCACTGAATCTCCTCAAGGGCATGAAAATATTACAAGGTAAATAACCAAGGAATTCAAATGATCAATCCCTTCGATTTGGATAAACAACGGGAACTGGTGTTTGCGAATGAACCTGCTCATCAGGCGGTGCGCGCGTTAGCCATTCTTAGCGGCCTGCCAAATATGCATGCATTTAGCTCAGCCAAACCGAATGTAGTCGTGATCCAGTACAATCTCCGAGACTACACGCTGGCGAGTCTAGAGCATGCACTGGAGCATGAGGGATTCCAGCTTGATCATAGTTTTTTGCATCATGTCGGACGCAATATCATCTACTACTGTGAGGATACAACCCGGCACAATATGGAAATCCGTGATCATGTCACTAAAAGGAACGAAAAGGATGTTTTTGTAGGCTTGCAGAGTCAGCATCCTCATCATGAGCACGCAGGCAAACCGCTTGCTCAACGCGAATTCGAATAGTCGCATGAACGATGAACAACTGCAGCGATACGGACGCCATATACTGCTCAATGAAATTGGCATTGAAGGTCAGCATCGTTTATTATCAGCCCGCGTTTTGATTGTAGGCTTGGGTGGTCTGGGCTCCCCTGCTGCGCTGTATCTTGCCGCCAGCGGGGTGGGGCAAATCACTCTTTGCGACGACGACACCGTGGATCTGAGCAATTTACAAAGACAGATAGCACACCGTACCGCCAGCATAGGCGAGAGCAAAGTCAATTCCGCCCGTGCCTCGTTACTGGAGATCAACCCTGACATCCTGTGCCAAACAATTTCCCGTCGCATGAATCAGACTGAATTGATGGATCTAATCGACAGTGTCGATGTTGTACTCGACTGCTGCGATAATTTTACAACTCGCTACCAAATTAACAGAGCATGCAAAGCGTCGAAGACACCGCTGGTATCGGGCGCCGCGATTCTTTTTTCTGGTCAGGCTTCTGTATTTGACTTTCGATTGAGCGATGCTCCGTGCTACAACTGCCTTTTTCCTGAAGAAACGCAAAGCGATGATTTACGTTGCGCAACGACGGGCATCTTTGCGCCGCTGACAGGTATCATAGGCGCGATACAGGCTGCGGAGACACTCAAATTATTGGCAGGCCTAAGCACGGGACTCAGTGGTAAATTAATGACAGTCAACGCGCTTGACATGCGCTTTAGAGAAAGCCGTGTGCTGCAAGACGCACAGTGCACTATCTGCGCAAACCCGGATGCATAAAGAATAATCCGAGTTTTTTCTATCCCATGACCACGTCTGCAACATACCTAGTGAGCACCGGAACGATAGACAGGCAGGATGAATTTTCAGACTTAAAAGTTTTTTCTTGCTGATTCCATAGCAATGCTATGATTGAAGCGTTTTAATACTCGTTTCGCGAAATAGAATCGAATGCCAAAAACTATAAATCCAAGTTCAAAGCACAATACGCCAGTGAGCGTATTGCAGTCCATTGCGACAATTACCTGTCAGCGAGACCGTGATTTACTGGCACAGTCCTTAGTGAGTACGTTGGCTGAGTTGATACATAGTCTGCGCATTACTATGTATCGCACGTTACCCAATGAGCAAGGTGAAGAGGCTATTCTAGTTGCAGAGTGCCTGTCTCCATCAGCCCCGACTTCCACACCATCAGAGCTCAGTGTATTTGTTGCTACACGTGCCGACTTTCAACGGGTACTACAGACCGCAAAGGAACATGTTGAATCTCTGGACGAGTTCACAATCAGACATGTTTTTCCGATCGCTGGGAAACACAATACCGTTGGACTACTGGAAATAATTGCGGGCAACGGGATCGAAATCGATCAGAAGCTGATTGTTTCATTCCTAATGATTTATAGTAACTATCTGAATATATTAGATGAAAGTGAAACAGATACACTGACAGGCCTGCTCAATCGACGCACTTTCGAAAATAACATGGAAAGAATTATTGCGAACGAGCGCGCGCAGACCCAAATTATTCAACCTGAGCTAAACCCACAGCACCCTGCCAGACGTCAAATAAATCCTGCTCACCCTCACTGGCTAGCTGTGATGGATATTGACCACTTTAAGCGTATCAACGATCAATTTGGGCATCTTTATGGCGATGAAGTTTTAATCTTATTATCTCGCAAGATGAAACGCATATTTCGCCAGACTGATAAGTTATTTCGCTTCGGCGGTGAAGAGTTCATTGTTGTGCTTGAACGAACTTCCCTCGACTGTGCTAAAAAAGTGTTGGAAAGATTCAGATCTGGAATTGAAAATTTTAATTTTCCACAGGTTGGCAAGGTCACCATCAGTATTGGTTTTGTAAGACTGGATAAGATCGACGTTCCCTCCGCCATCGTAGGTAGAGCGGATCAGGCTTTGTATTACGCCAAGGAACACGGAAGAAACCAGGTGTGTTTCTACGAGGAGTTGGTCAGCGAAGGCAAACTGGCCGCAGAGCACTTTAGTGACGACCTTGAACTATTTTAACGATTAAGGTTAACTCGTGCGTTAACCTGTTTAAGCATGAAATTTATGACGTAAAAAAGGCCAGATAAAAATCTGGCCTTAGTTATTGGTGGGTCGTGCGGGGATCGAACCTGCGACAAACGGATTAAGAGTCCGCTGCTCTACCAGCTGAGCTAACGACCCGATCTGGCATATAGCCAAAGCGGTTGGCATTATCGTTTAACAGTTATCATCTGTCAAAACAATATTGCATCTATGCAAAAGCCCTCACTAGGAGGGCTTAGCATTTATAAGGCGTCTGACGATGACCTACTTTCACATGGGTAATCCACACTATCATTGGCGCGGAGTCGTTTCACTGTCCTGTTCGGGATGGGAAGGAGTGGGACCAACTCGCTATGGTCGTCAGACAA
>JBAZVL010000006.1:0-173329 GCA_041660905.1 Gallionella sp. | reverse complement strand
TCGATCACGCAGCGCGCTGCCTGTGCAATGACTTCCGCATAGAGACTGGCGAAAATGATCTCATCCCCTACGCCTTGCTCACCCCAGATCAGGATGGCTTTGCCGGTGAGACTTTCGCCTGCCCAGCGGGGGTGCCGGGCAAATCGTTTACGATCGAGTGCAACACGGAACTCATGATTTTTCCAGCCTTCGCTCAGTTGCCCGCAAGACAATTGTGAAAATCCCAGATTCATCCGTGCGGCCGTAAAGTCGGGTTTAAGCCTCAGTGTGTTGAGATAGCTTTCATTGGCTAACTCAAATTTGCTCTGCGCCTGTAATACCGTGCCCAGATTGCTGTGAGCCTCTGCATAATCGGGCTTTAGCAGCAGGGCGCGACCACAACTGTCTGCGGCTTGGTCGAGCAAGCCTAACTCTTTTTGAACGCCGGCTAAGTTGCAATAGGCTTCAGCATAATCTGGCTGGATCTGGAGCGCTCTCAGGCAATGCGTCATAGCCTCGTCTAGATGACCGAGTTGTCGCAAGATGCCACCCAGATTGCTGGCCGCTTCGGCAAATTCCGGTTTCAGTTCCAGTGCGCGACGGAAGCTCAGCACGGCTTCATCCAGCCTGCCCAGTTCCCGCAAGGCGCCACCCAAGTTGCTGTGCGCTTCGGCGTAGTCAGGCTTGATGGCAACGGCCTGACGGCAGCTGGCCAGTGCTTCATCCAGTCTGCTCAGTTCTTTCAGCGTAATCGCCAGATTGTTGTGCGCCTCGACAAAGGCCGGAACCAGCCGTATCGCATGGCGGTAACAGGCTTCGGCCTCGGTCAGTTTTCCCTGGCTTCTCAGGTTGTTACCCAGATTGCAATGGGCTGCCGCAAAGTCGGGCGCAATTTGTATCGCGCGCCTGAAGCTGGCTTCCGCTTCGTTCAGTCGTCCTTGTTCCCAGAGTGTGTTGCCCAGATTGTTGTGCGCCTCAGCGTAGTCAGGTTTGAACTTTAGTGCGTGCCGGTAACAGGCTTCTGCCTCGGCCAGCCGCCCCTGATTTCTTAGGTTGTTGCCCAGATTGCTATTCGCCTCGGCATGGTTGGGCTCAATCTGCAAGATGCGTCGATAGTTAAGTTCAGCCTCCTCCAGTTGTCCTGTCTCGTTGAGTATATTGCCCAGGTAGTTGAAGACACCGATGTCTTTAGGCAACAGGCGGGCCGCTGTTTGCAAGGGTATTAGCGCCTCATGAATATTGCCGGTCTGTATCAATGCGATACCCAGCGCCTTCCAGCCTAGTCCGTGCGACGGGTAGCGCTCGGTCATTTTTCTTGCAGGCGAAACAGCCTCTGCGAAGCAGCCCTTGTTAAACATGTTTGACAGCGCATTCATTTCTTGCGTGTCCGGATGCTTTTTTCCGTTCGGGGTCGTTTTTTTGGGTTTGCTCTTCGCTGCAGTAATGGTCTGAGCGGTTGCACCGGGCTGAAGACGCCGCGTCAAAGCCTCTACCTGCTCACCTTCCAGTCCTTGTTGTCTGGCCAGGGTTAATATTTGAGCGGCTTCGTCCGATTGATTTGATTCGATGAGTGCCTCGATGTAGCTTAGCCAGAATTCGGCGCGGGCAGGATCGGCATTCAGTGCGGCAAGAAAGTGAGGGAGTGCGGGTTGATGAGTCTGAACGGCTAATACACCCAAGTTGTGGTTTGCATCAGGATGGTGTGGATGGACTTGTAAAATGGCCAGATAGAGCTGCTCTGCCAGTTGAAAGTTTCCCGCCTGATGCTGCGTGACGGCTTGCCGCATGGCTTGTTCTATCTCGTGTTGGATGGATAGCTGCGAGCCGGCGCTGTCGTTTACAGGTACATCCATTATTAACCTTTGCTCAACTTTTCTATAGGATGCTGTTGCGTGCATAGGTCACGCGGCTTGTAGCTGTTCTTCCTTATGCCATGCTCCTGTCCCGGTATGCGGAGCTTATTAAATATACAATGTTTTGATTGTAAAGTTTTTTAGTCTGTATGCGCGGGCGTTCAGAGCATTTCCCGGGTGCGCTGCATGGCAGTCACATAGCGCTGCAGCATGATCGTGGATGCGCCATCGAGATTTTTAAATTCACAGCCGGCGCGTCTGACGATCTCACCCGAAGGGACGGATAGCAGCGCCAGATTTTTCACCTCTATGGTTGCCGAAAATTCGCCTATTTCCCGCAAATCAATTTTACAATTGTGGTAAGTCTGACCGGGAACCAGCAATGTATCCTGCTCGGCGCAAGTCAAGCCGACGCCGCCGCCGCTGATATCCATGATCGTCACCTGATGCGGATGATCTTTGCTCGCCTCTTCTTCGGTTTTAGGATGCGTGTCCGGAATGACGCAGAGCAGGGGATCCGCAATCGGCGTGATCAGGCGATAATACTCGCGGCGTTGCAGGCGGTGGATGCTGGCGGGCAACGCCAGAAAGTAAGCCGATTGTCCTTGATAAGTGGCCGTCTGAATCCGGTCGGTAGAAAACTGTACTTTGACGTGCAAATGCGAGCTGACAAAGATCAGCTTGTTGCTTTCGATAATGCGCCTGTCATAAGATTTTAGCGGATCCTGCTTTAACCATAGTCCGGTCGAGTCCACGCCCAGCAGGGTCGTCACGATATAGTCATTCGTGTCTGAATAATAAAGTGCGATATGCGCATCGCTCTTGGCTATATTGTGAAAAATAAACTCAATTTCCCGTGCCGATGTGATGCGGTATGGATCGTCTATACCGTTCGACAGGATTTCGATTTTAAGAGGGATGTCTGTTTCCATGTCGTTGCAGTCACTTTTTTGAAATTGTTGCATATGATAACAAAATTATTGCTGTGCCAACGGTGGAAAATCAGGCAATTCCTGATGTTCTAAACGATATAACCAGGCGAGGAGTTCTGCAACGGCCAAATACAGCTGCGGCGGTATCTGCTGGTCGAGTTCAACTTGCATTAACAGTCCGACCAAATCCTCTGATTCATGTACGTATACGCCGTTTTGCAAGGCGCGCTCTATGATGGCCTGAGCAATCAGGCCGCGCCCTTTTGCGACGACCTTAGGCGCACCCTGACTCTGCCCGTAGGCGAGTGCTACAGCGATTTGCTGCGCATTCGGCGTGGGGCGACTCATGATTTTTCTATCACTGCACTGATCAGATCGATGCCGGCCTCGGATAGCGTATGGCGCAGAGCGGGCATGCGGCGATTAAACAGTTCGATGGCGGCGGCATCAGAGGATTGCAGGGCGAGTTTGAGTGCGCCTTGACTGTAGACCAGACGCGCATGTACATCGCCTAAACGAGTCATCGCCAGTTCCATTTCGGTACTCCACTGGCGCTCGTCGGGACGCTGTGCATGCTGCTCGGGCTGCCCCTGAATTTCCCATTGCATGTGTTGATCGGGCCAAATTTGTCCGCTCCAGGTCAGTTGATGGGTTTCGAGTGTGTGCAGTTGTTGTTGTACCAGCGTGACCAGTTCCTTGGCGATCGGCAGGTTTGTGCTTGGTTTGTCCGAAACGGGCTGATCGATTTGACTGGCAACTGGAGAGGGCGAATCTGCGGACAGTAAAGCTACTGCGGATTTTTTTTCGCTTAACTGGTTTTGCGGTTCGACCAGCAATTGTGCGGTGCTGCGTTCCCCGCGCACCCATTGAGCCTGGTGAGATTCGTAAAATAGCCCGCTATTGGCCAGTGTGTCACGCAAGGCCACCGCGAGTTTGCTGGTGTCCGGGGGCGTTCCGCCAGTCTGCCATACGGCATTTCGCGAGCTCGATTCTATCAGTGTTCTGGTTAAAGGTAGCTCGGCGATATTGGCGATGAAGCGGGAGGTTGCGCTGATTTGTTCCTGTGTGGAAATCGGGTTGCTAGATGCATAGAAACTGAAAGTGAGCCTGGGTGAGGTGGCCTCCACTTTCAGGTCTAGCGTGTTACCGGCTTGTAATTGCCCCGGCAAGCGCAATTGTAATACTTGTCCCTCAACCTGTACTTTGAAGAGTCCGGGACTCACTTGCGATTGGATTGCGCCTTGTACACGTTGACCGGGCTCAAGTTTGCCGACCGGGTTGGCGGGCGCTTCGGCCGCGACGATGAGCGGTTTGGCTGACCGGTACAGCGTCTGTAAGCTGTTAATCAGGTTGGCGGGGATCATGTGCAGCGGGCGTTTATGTCGCGCCGTAGGCTTGATTGATGCGCTGTTCCTGGCGGTTGCTTTGCATGTTGAGCTGGAGTTGGCTCATCCAATTGCCTGTGCGCTTGCAGATTTCTGCATCGTCGGCCAGAATTTCCCTGATCAGCTGGAGTTGGCGCTCAAGCTGTACACCCTCCGGCGGCGGTGTCTGGGCGCTTGATTTGAGGTAGCTCACCAGTGGAGCGCACTGATGCTCAAGTGTGATCAGTTTGTCCCATTCGCTAAGATCGGCAGCGGTGCGCATTTGATGGCTGAGCTGGGCGAGCGATTCATAGGCCTGGATCACTTGCTGGGCGCTCATGTTGTTATCCTCTGGCGTAGAGCCGTCTCTCACCTTGCTCCAACATCGGCGGCGCGGTCGCGGCGATTGCTTGCGGACGTATGCTGTCCCATGCTTCCTTCAGTCCCGCCAGTAAACCGGCGACTTCATCCAAGGCGGCCAGGTCATTGTTCAGATTGGCGATCAACAGGCGCTGGCTCATGTAGTCATACAGGGCGGACAGATTCAGCGCCAGATCACCGCCTACTTCTTTGTTCAGGCTGGCGTTCAAACCGCTGTCGATGATCAGGATGGCATGAGAAATCGCTTTACCTTTTGCGGCGATATCCTGACGCAGGATGCCGTTCTTTCCATTGGCGATGGCCAGTTGCGCACCCTGATACAGCATGGAAATCAGCTTGTGCGGATCCGCAGCAGCAACCCCGGATTCAATGCCGATTTTGTTGTATGCACTGATGGCGGCAGATGTGCTCATGATGGTGTCCCGTTAAGTTATAGCGCTGAAAGTTGCTGTGTCAAATAGGTGCTGGTGGCGTTCATGCTGGATAACATCTGATCCAGCGCGGTGAATTGAGCGCGGTAACGCGCTTCCGTGCCGATTAACCTTTGTTTTAATACCGCAGTGCGATCAGCTAAGTTCTTGATTGAATTATTTATTTCTGTCGTGCTGGCGCTAAGTACACCACCGCTGGCCATAACCGAGGCGGTGAGGTTTTTAAGCGTGTAGGCATAGCCCTGCGTGAAGCTAATTGTACCCCGACTTCCCGTTGTTCCGCCATTGACGATAACAGACAAGCCCTGCGCGTCACCGCTGTTGGCGGTCAGCATCTGACCGGAGCCCGTGGCGTTAATGCCGTTGATTGTACCCGTTACATCGACGCCCGTGGTTGAAATTGCCGTGCCGAAAATATTGCCAAGACCATTGCCGCCGGTCGCTACCACGCTGGAGGTGCTGCCGTAATTGTTCGAGGTGACAGAAATTTTGCCGCCTGTGACCGTAGCCGACACGGCGATGCCCGCGCTGGAGAGGATGGTGGCGCTATTAATCTTTGATTGAATTTCACTGGCCAGTTCGAGATCGCTGGCATAGGTTTTGCTCGTCAGCGTGATGCTCGCGTTGAGTCCGTTTATGTTCATCTCCAGCGTATTATTGCTAGCGTCTATCACTAATGTCGGCGCCGCAGTTCCCGTTTCATTGCCCTGAGTGGCGAGCTGGGTGACGGTCAGCGGATAGGAGCCGGCTTTGGTGCTGCTCGTTGAGGACAGAAAGGTGGTCAGGCTGTCCGAGGCTTTGCCTGTGGTGGCGAACAAACCCGCGATGCCGCTAAAATCGGTCTTCATGACAGCGGCGAGTTTGGTGCTGTCCAAGGCCAGCGTGCCGTCGCGCTGAAAGGTCACGCCGATTTGCGACAGGCTGGTGATGGAGCCTGCACCGGACGTGTTTAAGACGCCGCGCAATTGGGCTTGCAGATTGCGCACCGTCGCGTCTCCTTGCAAAACAGCCGCCACCTTCGTCGAGGGGTTGTAGGAGGAAACATCGGTGAGGCTTTTGCTCAGTGCGTTGTAGGCGGTGACAAAATCGTTGACCGCTTTGCTGGTGGCTGATGTGTCCTGCGCAATCGTCATGGTGACCGGGGTGGTGCTGACTTTGCTCAGGTTGAGTGTTACGCCCGGTATGACATCCATGATGGTATTCGAATTTTTGGTGATCGCGATGCCGTTGACTTTTAAATTTGCGCTGAGTCCGGTGACCGATTCAGTTAAATTCTGCCCTGCAATGCCGGCGGTGGGATCATTGGCTAACAGCGCGCTGACCGTGGCGTCGCCGCTGGCGGAAATTTTCATGCTGTTCGCCGCCCCCATGTTGGCGGAGCTGAGCACCAGACGGTAAGGCGAACTGCTGCCATCATTGATAATGCTGGCTGTCACGCCGATATTGGCGGCATTGATGGCATCTCGCATCCCTTGCAGCGAGTTGTTGCTGCTGTCTATGGTGACCGTCTTGACGCCGCTGGCGTTGGAAACAAAAGTGGCGCCGGTGTCGTACTTTCCGTTCGTGACGGTACCTGCGATGGTGCCGAAATCAAAAGTCAGGGTGGTTGAGGCCGCTGTTCCTATGGCATTAGAAACGCTGCTTTGTCCGTTGGCGACCAGTTTTTGTGCTTGCGCCAGACTGGATACTTCGATGGAGTAACTTCCCGGTACGGCGCTGGTCAAGGCTGAACCTGAAAGGACGGTGCTGTCTGAAGCGGTTGCGGTCACGGTCTGAAACGTGCTTGCATTGCTCAGAGTGGAAACTGAGGTCTGAAAGCTGGCCATCGCGCCTTGTATGGTGCCGAAAGCGGACAGTTTAGCCTGATAACTGGCCGTCTTGGTCGCCAATTTGGTAATCGGTATCTGCTCGGCGGTCATCAGTTGCGTGACCAGTCCATTGACGTCCAGATTGCTTGAAACTGCCGAGGTGACGGTTGTTGTGCTTGCCATGATCGTTCTCGATGTTTAAGCCCGTGGGTTTTAAGTCTATTAAGCCTGTTGTTTGATGAGCATGCCTTGTGTGCCAGGGGTGCTTTGTGTTGGTGCTTTTGATAACGAAGCCTGCTGCAACTGTTCCTGCATCAAACCGATGGCCTTTGAAATTTCCAGCATCTGGTGGGTGGGGAACTGGCCGATTACATCTCCGGTTTTGGTATCCATCAGCTTGACCACGGTCTGCTTGGTTTCTGTGTCCACGCTAAAAGCCAAGTCGCGGTTAGACGATTGCATGGCCTGATTGGCATTTTGCACAGCGCTGTGCAATTGCGCGGCCGGTACCGGTTTTTCGGTCAAGGCTTGGGTTGTCGTCGCGCTCTCGGGTATGGCGGTACTTTCACTTGCCTGGCGTGCGGGCTGGGGAGCCTGCGCTACATTGGCACTTAAATTTTGGATGAGCATTTTGCCTCTCCTCTCGTAAATATTGACATCACATCGTGAATTTATTCTTCCGCCGCGGGTGGAAGTGTAAAACGGACATGGCGGGTATTATCGGTAAACTGCTAATACTTGCCATGCCCGCTCAAAAATTCCGGCCGGTCGTTAAACTCAATGATCGGCCGGAAGTTTACGCTTAACGCAGCAAGGTCATTACCTGGCTAGGCAGCTGGTTCGCTTGAGCCAGCATCGCGGTACCTGCTTGTTGCAGAATTTGCGCACGTGACAGCGATGCGGTTTCTGCGGCGAAGTCAGTATCCTGAATTCGGCTGCGTGAGGCGGTCATGTTTTCCGTGGTGGTTTGCAAGCTCGATACCACCGAGGAGAAACGATTTTGATACGCACCCAGTGCGGAACGCGAAGCATTCACCGTAGCGATCGCGCCATCAATGGTGTTCAGCGCAGCAGTTGCACCTGCGGCTGTCGATATGTTCACCATCGAGATGGTGGTCATGTTCGAGGTCGAGGTGGTGGCGGCTGTGGTGGTTCGGGTTAGCCCGTCTATGCTCGAACTACCGTTGGCCACTGTACCGCCAACCACTAGGCCATTGACGTTGGTGCTGGTGAGATTCACTGAGCCGTGTTGTGATTTATAGACTGCAGTTGCCTGAGTGAATCCGGTTGTCGCATCGGCAGCACCGACAGTGATACTTGCTACAGAACCATTGGAGCTTAGGGTGATGATGCCGTTAGTGTCGGTCGAGGCGGTGATGCCGGAGAGCCCCTGGCCGAAGGTGGCAGCAGCAGACAGTGTGTTAAAGGCGGCGACAAAGTTCTGCGCCGAGGAAAGTATCGAGGTTCCTGTTACGCCCGTTACAGCTACGCCATTGACAGTTAATGTAGCCGGTACACCTGCTGCATATGTAGCAGCAGCCAAACCTGTCACAGTGTCGCTTAATGTTGCGTTAAAACCGGTCGCAGCAACCATGCTGGCTGTTGTAAAGCCGGTAACCGTTCCCGCTACAACGCTAGTGTTGGCCGTGAGGTTGATGTTTCTGCCATCGGCGGCGGTCAGAGTGACCTTGCCTGTCGTCGCATCTGATGTTGCGGTAACGCCGGATTGTGCGGAAACCAGATTGATCGCTGCTGCGACGTTAGCGCCTTGGCCGGCAGCTGCGCCACCTGCGGTCACTGCACCGACGGAGATGCCGTTGACGGAGAAAGAGTTGGCAGGAATCTCAGTGAATGTTGTGGCTGCCAGGCCGGTTGTAGAAGCCGCAACGGCTGTAGCGGTTACGCCTGAAGTCGGTGTGGTACCATTGATGGCCGCTGCGATAGAAGAGGCGCTCGCTGCGCTTTGGCCTGGGCCTACACCTACCGTGGATGCGCCTACGGCAACGCCGTTCAGGGTGAGCGAGCCGGCGGCTAATCCGCTGATGGTGGCTGAGCCTGAGACTGCAGCGCTGTAATTTGCACCACCGGCTGCGCCCAGTTGTGCTGCTCTGGCGCCAGAAATAGCCAACTGGATGCTGTCAGCAGCGGTGGCGTTCGCACCGACCTGGAAGTTTTGTGCGGTAAACGAACCGTCCAGCAGTTTAACGCCGTTGAACGATGAGTTGGAAGATACGCGGTCGATTTCCTGAACCAGCGATTGAACTTCGGCATTCAGTGCTGCGCGGTCCGATGCGGAATTGGTGGCGTTGGCCGCTTGTACGGACAGGTCACGCATACGTTGCAAGTTGGTGCTGATTTGATTCAGATCGCCTTCAGCCGTTTGAGCCAGAGAGATTCCGTCGTTGGCGTTACGTGCGGCTTGAGTTGTACCGTTGATTTGTGAAGACATACGGCTGGAAATCGCCATGCCTGCTGCATCGTCTTTAGCGCTGTTGATGCGCAAACCGGAGGACAGACGTTGCAGCGCTGTTTGTTGAGCACCTTGCGATTGGTTCAAGTTGCGTTGAGCATTGAGGGAGGCAAGGTTGGTATTGATAAATGAGGGCATTTTAATTCTCCTTAAGTAGTATCGATTTTCGGCTCCATTGCCGTTTACTTTGGTTTGCCGTTTATTGCTGGCTTAATTAACCGCCGTTGTTTTTGTTATCGGTGCAGGGAAATAAAACTTTAGTACTTTTTTAAAAATTGTTGCAGCTTGCTGTGTAACAGGGGGTTCCAATTTAAGAAGTTGCCTCGTTGCTGATTTACCTCGCGATGACGACGCGATTTTTTCCGGTGCGTTTAGCCTGGTACATCGCCTTGTCCGCTCGGCCTATGACTTCATCCTGCGGTTCATCGGCTGCACGTTGTGCCACACCCGCGCTGAAGGTGACCAGTACCCGGTCATTTTCATGAAGGAAAAACTTTTTGGTAAGCTCGCGTTGCAGACGCTCCACCGTGCTGGCGGCCTCCTCCAGAGCGACTTCCGGCAAGATGATGACGAATTCTTCACCACCGTAGCGTGCCACGGAGTCGGAAGGGCGTAATGCCTCCTTGATGACCGCGCACAAGTGAACCAGTGCCTGATCGCCGACCTGATGCCCCATGGTGTCGTTCAGGCGCTTGAAGTCATCGATGTCCAGCAGCGCCACGCATAACGGTAAATGGCTGCGGTCAACGCGTTTGGTTTCGCGGTCAAAGGCTTCATCCATGCCGCGTCGGTTTAAGGCGCCGGTGAGTTGATCTTGATGAACCAGTTCGCTCACTTGCGCCAGTTCCTTTTCGAGTTCCTGAATCTTGGCTTCGGCTTCTTCGACCTGTTTGCGCGAATCGAGCAATTCTTCGTGGGTGCGAGAGGCGCTGGCCTGTATTTCGCGTGTGTCCTGCATAATGTCGTTGAGTAAACTGCCCAGTTCACTGAGATTGTTCGAGTGAGCAATTTTCTGGCTGTAACCTTCAATTTTGTCGTGATAGTCGCCTGTACTGACGGTGATGTTGCCTAAACGATCGATAAAGGTCGCCATCAGGTTTTTTAGCGTGGATTTTGCGTCCGTGAGACTCTTCTTCAGCATGCTTTGTTTAATGATCGCTTCACGCAGGCTGCGCTCGGCATCTGCGATGACATGCCTGTCGATCGGATTGCCGATGATTTCATGCAAGGTCTTGATTTGTCCGTGCAGCCAGTCTTCATCTTCCACCATCTCGCCTACATTTTCGACCAGCAGTCGTAACAAGCGAAGCACGCCTTCGTGGATCTTGATCTTGTCACCGCCGCGCAATTCAACTTTTAGCCAAAATTGTCTGAGCTGCCTGGCCAGTTGCGTGATCTGATCCATCGTGTTGATTTGACGAATCTGCGCGGCCAGTTTGTTACCCTCATCGGCCAGCTCCGGCTGTGCGCTGAGGGTGCTCTCCAGAGTTTGAGCTAATAATTCGGTGAGTTTTCCGAGCATTTCGGCTGAAGTCTCATCAGCCGGGGCGATGATTGCTGCTGTGTTAACCGGAGCTCCAGCCGGGACGCCTGGTGCGTGCTGGCTTGCGGCTGCTGTGAGTGGCGTTGTTGCAACAGCGGGGATCTCGGGCGTTGATTCGATCAGATTGGCCGCAGCCGGGGATTCTGACCAGGAACGTACCAAATTTCCCAGCTTTTCGTACAAAATTTCCGGATTGGCGGTAAAGCGCGTCAGTACGGTTTCCAGCCCTTCTTTTTTGCGCGTAACGGTCAGACCCTTGTGCGGAATTTCGAGTTGACGCAATAAATCACGGATGAGTACCGGCCAGCTCTGGGCGGGAGCGTTTTTTTGTTCCGCCTTAGGCAATACTTTTTCAATTTCCTTATAACACTGTTCCCATTTCTCTTCGGTCAGCATTCTTTTAAGTGCCATCCCGTTGGCGGCTGCTTTGTCAGATAACAGCAGATGTTCAGCGACACTCTTCAGTACCTTCTCGGCGCCACTGCTCTCGGGCGCGTTTGAACCGCTGATTTCCGTGTAGATTTTGCTGTAGTTGTCTGGCGTGGGCAGGAGTCTGCGCTGCGCCAGCAATTTTAACGTTTCGCGCGCAAGTTCAGATGGGTTGGTGTTGTTCATGACTCAATCTCTGGAGAGTTGACTGGAGGGGCTCATTATCCCGCATTTGCTCAGGTCTAACGCAGCGAATTGCGAGCGTAAATCAAGTTAATTTCAATCTTGTGATTCGACCAGGTGGTGTGTGATGGCATAGTGGATGGCCTCGGCATTGTTGGAAAAACCCATCTTGGCTAACATGCGGCTGCGGTACACGCTCACCGTTTTTGGGCTTAACATCATGATTTCGGAAATGTCACTCAGCGATTTGCCAGAAGCCATTAAACAAAGGGTCTGATATTCGCGATTTGACAGACTCTGGTGCATAAGCTCTTGTGATTCGCCGATCAGATTGTTGAGGAGTTGTTCGGCCAGCGTTTCGCTGATGTATTTCTTGCCACTGAGCACCTGGCGTATCGCGGTGATCAACGTATCAGACGCGCCTTGTTTGTTGATATAACCCATTGCGCCGGCCTTGAGTGCGCGCACGCCATACTGGTCTTCCGGATACATGCTTAAAACGATAATTTTAAGTTCCGGTTGTTCAGACTTGAATTGTTTGAGGATGTCTATGCCGTGTTTGTCCGGCAGGTTGATGTCCAGCAGCATTAAATCAAAATGCTGGGCACGCACCATGTTGATTGCGCCTATACCCGTCGAGGCCTCGCCGGTCACCTTCAGATCCTGACTGTCTTCGAGCAGTTGTTTTAATCCCTTGCGGATTAAGGCGTGATCGTCAACTACCAGAATGTCTGTCATAAGTTATATTTAAATCAATAGGTTATTCTTTTGTTACGGGAAGGCTTACAGCAATTTGTGTGCCCGCGCCAGGTTTGCTGGAAATTTTAACTTTACCACCCAGCTGGCCAATTCGTTCCTGAATGCCGCGTAAGCCAAAGGAGCGCGGTTTGTTGCGCGCCGCATCGTCGAAGCCTTTTCCGTCATCCGAGACGATGAGTTCGATGCATTTTTGCCCGCGAAGCGGATCGCAGCAATATTCATTGTTAATGATTTGTACTTCCACGTCCACTTGTTGTGCGGTGGCATGTTTCATGATGTTGGTGAGTGTTTCCTGAAAAACCCGAAACAAGGTGATGGATTGCTCATCGGATACGTCAATGTTGTCGCTGGCCTTGATGATTTTGCAGGGGATGCCGGTACGCTTGGTGAATTCATTCGCCTCGATTTCAATCGCCGCAACAATACCAAAACAGTCCAGAAAGCCGGGTCTTAAGCTGTGGACCAGATTGTTGGCGGTTCTTCCTGCCGTATCGAGCAGATTCGCCATGTCCTGAGTCTTTTCCTGCAATGCGGGATTGTCTGTGGGTAAACGCTGTGTGAGCCAGGATAAATCCATTTTTAACGCAGTCAGCAGCATGCCTATCTCATCGTGAATTTCCCGGGCGATGCGCGTACGTTCTTCTTCCTTGATGGTTTCAATGTGGGAAGAGAGTTCTCGCAGACGCTGCTCTGAGTGCTTGATCTTGATTTCTGCAAGCTTGTTTTGCGTGATATTGACGACGAAGCCCTTCCATACTGTGCCTTCCGAATCGGTTTGGCGATGTTTTGCCCGCAAATTAACCCATTTTATTTCACTCTCGGGTGGCAGGATGATGCGCCCCTCCCAATTCCATGGCGTTGCATTGGCGGCTGATGAACGCATGAGTTGATAGAAAGAGGGGGCGTCATCCGGATGCAAGCGACCGGGCAGGAGCTGAGGTTGTTGTTCAAGCTCCAGCGGTGTGATGCCCAGCAAGTCGAAGCAGCCTTCGCTGACATAGGGGAAGGTGAGTACGCCCTTGGCATTCAGAAAAATCTGACAGGCCATGCCCGGCAGACTGTCGAGAAAGGAATGCAATGCGCTCGATTCTGTCAGCTCATTCTGGTTGCATAAAATTGCGTTCCAGTCGCGTTCATTGAGTGCGGCATGCAGTGACTTTGCATCGCTAACCGTGCGGTGTACCAGCGTAGCTGAACAGGTAGAGAGTTGCTCGACCACTTCGAGGGCGCAATCCGTACCCGGTTCGATATGCAATACAAACGCTGTTCCCGACATTATTGGTTTAATTGTGAGTGAATGAGGGTGGAGCTTACTATAAGGATGCGCAGCACAGCAACCGGCTGAGTCTATTTCGCCTTGTGTCGTTGTGCAGGCATCCTGCTGCTGTGTTGTTCATGATACCGCCTGTCGTGATCATGGGGGCGCGAACTTCCTTGCAAAAATTGGATATTAATTTTAAATAATCAATATGTTATAAAGATCTAACCTTGACGTTTTTCCCCTTTACCTTGCCGGTAGACAGTTTGCGAACAGCTTCTCCTGCAATGGCTTGCACCACGGCGACATAGGTGGAGAAGTCGGTTACATTAATCTTGCCGACTTGTTCGCGGGTAAAACCGGCATCGCCGGTGAGGGCGCCCAATACATCGCCTGCACGGATTTTCTCCTTGCGTCCGCCTAAGATCTGCAAGGTCACCATGGGGGGTATCAGTGGGGCTTCATCGTCGTCGTTGAGTTCGGAGAGCGCATGCCATTCAGGTGTGGTCCCTGTCAGCTTGGCTATGCTGATAATACGATGCCGGTCGGATGGTCCGCAAAGAGAGAGCGCCCAGCCATCCTGATCGGCGCGTCCGGTGCGCCCGATACGATGTACGTGGACTTCTGGATCAGGTGTCACATCGACATTGATGACGGCTTCGAGTTGAGCGATATCGAGGCCGCGTGCAGCTACATCGGTGGCTACCAGAACTGAACAGCTGCGATTGGCAAATTGAATTAATACCTGGTCGCGTTCTCTTTGTTCCATATCACCATTTAAGGTCAAAGCATAAATGCCTTGGGCGTGCAGCACTTCGAGCAGCGAGCGGCATTGTTGTTTGGTGTTGCAAAACGCTAGCGTGCTGACCGGTCGGTAGTGGCGGAGCAGGGCACCGACTGCCTGCAGGCGCTCCTCGTTCGAGACTTCATAGTATCGTTGGCGGATTTTGCCGCTTTCATGCTGTTCCGCCAGTTTGACTTCGTGCGGGTTGCGCATAAATTGACGAGCCAGGCGGGCAATCCCGTCCGGGTAGGTGGCTGAAAACATCAGCGTTTGACGATTGGCGGGGCAGCGTTTGGCTACATAGGCCATGTCCTCATAAAAGCCCATGTCCAACATGCGATCAGCTTCGTCTAGCACCAGTGTGTTTAGTGCGCTCAGGTCCAGTGTGCCTCGTTCAATATGATCCATGATGCGTCCTGGCGTACCGACGACGATATGTGCGCCGTGTTCCAGACTGGCGATCTGCGGGCGCATGGTGCTGCCACCACATAAGGTCATTATCTTGATGTTGTCGGCAGCTCTGGCCAGTCGGCGTATTTCCTGGGTAACCTGATCGGCAAGTTCACGTGTCGGGCACAGCACCATGGCTTGTACCGCAAAGCGGCGCGGATTTAAGTTGGTCAGTAAGGGGAGTGCGAATGCTGCTGTTTTGCCGCTGCCTGTTTTCGCTTGTGCGATTAGATCGTTGCCCGCTAAGGTGATCGGCAGACTGGCTGCCTGAATCGGTGTCATGCTCAAATAGCCAAGTTGCAGCAAGGTGGCTTGCAAGCCCAGTGACAGCGGCAGTTCGTTAAAAGAGCGTCCAGTGGAATCTTCCGGAGCCGAGAATGGATTTTGTATAATATCGTTCATGCGTAATTATCTCAGTATGTGAGACAAAAGCCTATTTTCTTTTTGCGAATAATTGGTTGTGACGGAGGGGTGTTTGTCTGTAAACGTGTGCGCTTTGTCCGAATTTTCAATCGCATTTTGTAGTTTACTGATTTTATGAATTATTTTGTAATATTTTTCGATTTGTTCGGTGCCCGTTGTCCGTTGATGTCGAAAATAATTAAGAAATATTCATAAATGATTTGACGTGAATAGGTGATTGTCATACTATGCGCCGCGTTCGGAGAGGTGGCCGAGTGGTCGAAGGCACTCCCCTGCTAAGGGAGCATTCGGGGATAACCTGAATCGAGGGTTCGAATCCCTCCTTCTCCGCCAAAATGCTTGCAAAATAAATTTTAAACGTTATAATGCTCGGATTGTTGGAAGCAACGAAGTAAATAGATGTATCATGCGCCCGTAGCTCAGATGGATAGAGTACTTGGCTACGAACCAAGGGGTCGGGCGTTCGAATCGCTCCGGGCGCACCATATTCGGATGTAATATCAAAGGGTTAGGCAGAGATGCTTAGCCCTTTGTTGTTTTCTACTGGGGACTTTTCGGGGACTCTTCCCCCAAGCTGTTCCCGCCGAATCATTGCAAGGCTGCGATTGATACGACTGCCTTCATCCGTGATGCGGTTTAATGCCGCTAAAAGCTCATCAATCTAGCAATCAGGCAAGCCAAGTCTCGCCACATTTTGTCGGGCACCTTATCATTGGGTTTTGGGTTTTTCGAATTGATGAATTACTATGCAATTTTAGAGCAGCAGTGATATTATGAATCATGTCTGAAATTAAAATTGCTGATGATTCATGGTCATTATCCCTGAAAAAGGGGAATGGCGTTTTGCGTCGTGAGGTTTGGGAAGATGAGCAGGGTAGGGTTGTTCGCTACAATTTGGCATATATCAATCGGAGTGTATTCCAAGGCGATAACGGACGTGTAGTTGGCTATGATAATGCGCATGGTTTTCATCACCGGCATTTTATGGGTGTCGTCGAGCCGATTGATTTTACGACCTTTGAAGATATTGAAGACCGATTTCAAGTTGACTGGGTGGTATTTAGGAGTAAGAAATGAAAACTACAATTCAAGTAGCAAGCACGGACGATTTTTTCAAGCGTGGCAAGGCACTCGCCAAGTTGGCAGATCAAGGTAAACACATCGCTCGTGAACGCATTATTTCTTTCGAAGATCCTGAAGATCTGGCGCGATTGATCACTACTGCCAAGCTTGTGCTGTTTCGTGAGGTGAGGGCGTGTTCAGGTTCAATCACCGATTTGTCGCAACGATTGCATCGAGATCGCAGTGCGGTTAAGCGAGATATTGATGAGTTGGAACGAATCGGTTTGGTTGAAGTTGAAGATATGCCATTCCCTGGACATGGTCGGCGAAAAGAGGTACGTGCCGTAGCTGAGCAGGTGCTACTAGCGATGTAATGCTTCACCTTCTTCGGAAAACCGAAGGGGATTTGAAGGAACTGAGGCGTTAAAAACATTGAAATACAGTGGTTGAAGGGGATGTGGGGTTTGGTTATAAATCAAATAAAATCAATATGTTACGTATTTCTCCGCGAACTACGAACCAAGGGGTCGGGCGTTCGAATCGCTCCGGGCGCACCATATTCGGATGTAAAATAAAAGGGTTAGGCTTAACGGTCTAGCCCTTTTTTATTTCCTAAAGCAAAAACCGCTTCCGGGGGAACGATTTGTTTTGCCATTCACCACCACGAAATTCAGATTATGTGATTGAACCTGATGACACTCGACTTTGCCACTCTCGACGCATTGCGTAACCATCACCCCGCGTGGCGGCTGCTGCGCTCGGATCATGCGCCGCTGGTTGCAAGTTTTCTTCATCGCGTGTTCGTTGCTCCCAATGTGCGGGTGATGGCGGCAGCTGACTTGGCCGAAGCGCTGGAAGATGAGTTGTACGCCCTTCGACAGCAACGAGGGGAGGATAACGCCTTCCCCAAGTTTGGGATTGAATATCTGAACGATTGGGCGGCGCCAGATAAGGGATGGCTGCGCAAATTTTACAGACCGGGTACGGACGAGGCGCAGTTCGATCTAACGTCCGCCTCCGAAAAAGCTATAGCCTGGCTGGCACAACTGGGTGAACGGCAGTTCGTTGGTACTGAATCCCGTTTGCTCACACTGTTTGACCTGCTCAAACAAATGAGCGAGGGGAGTGAGTCGGACCCAGCTAAACGCATCGCGGAACTGCACAAGAAGCGCGACGATATCGATGCCGAAATTGCGCGTGTATTGTCGGGTGATGTGCCGCTGCTCGATGATACGGAGCTGAAAGACCGTTTTCAGCAGTTCATGCTGGGCGCACGTGAGTTGCTTGCCGACTTTCGTGAGGTGGAGCAAAACTTCCGTCAGCTGGATCGGCGTGTGCGTGAGCGCATTGCCTTGTGGGAAGGCAGCAAGGGTGCATTGCTGGAAGATATTATGGGCGAACGCGATGCGATTGCCGATTCTGACCAAGGCAAGAGCTTCCGGGCGTTCTGGGATTTTCTGCTTTCCAGCCGTCGGCAAGATGAATTGACGGAATTGCTGGACCGGGTGCTTCAGCTTCCGGCTGTGGCCGATTTGAACCCCGATGCGCGCACGCGCCGCGTGCACTATGACTGGATGGAGGCTGGTGAACATACGCAGCGTACTGTGGCGCAACTGTCGCAGCAGATGCGGCGTTTCCTTGATGATCAGGCCTGGCTGGAAAACCGCCGTATCATGGATATCCTGCACGGCATCGAGAGTAAAGCTCTGGCCTTGCGCGATGCGCAACCTGCTGGGTGGGTAATGGAGATGCCTGAGCCGACTGCCGATATTGAACTTGCGATGGAGCGCCCGATGTTTTCCCCGTCCGTAAAACCGGTCATCGTCAGTCTGTCCTTACAGGCGGGTGAGGAGGATATCGATCCTTCTGCTTTGTTCGATCAGGTCGTGCTGGATAAGGCGCGCCTTACCCGTCATATCCGCCATGCTTTACAAGACAAAGCGCAAATTACGTTAAGTGAATTGGTATCCACTCAGCCGTTGCAACAGGGCTTGGCTGAGTTGGTAGCCTATCTGCAGCTGGGCAGCGAAACCTTCACCACGGTGGTCAATGAGGAAACGCAGGAACTCATCCGGTGGCAAGCCGTGGCATCCGACGGTTCTGAACTGACCAGAAGCGCACGGCTGCCCCGTGTAATTTTCATGCGCTGAACAAGAGGCAAAAAATGGAAGAAGAATTTGCTAATGCGCAGATAGCCCCGGAGGCTGATTTGTCGGTGCTGTTGATCAGTTTACTTAAGAGTGTGCTCTACCGGGATGGTGATGAACGTCTGTGGGCGGCCTTACTGAATCTGCAGGCACGGGTGCGCGATTACGTGGCTGTGCTCAACCTTGAGCTTGTCCTGGATGAAGCAGAAGGATACGCCTTTCTGAAGAGTCGCCCCGAACCGGTAGACGACGATGTGCCCCTGCGTCTGCCAAGACTGGTGGCGCGCCGCCCCCTGTCTTTTCCGGTCAGCCTGCTGCTGGCGCTGTTGCGCAGAAAATTGGCTGAGTTCGACGCCTGCGGTGGTGATACGCGGCTGGTGTTGACTCGCGATGACATCGTGGAACTGGTGCGGCTCTTTCTGCCCGATGGCCCTAATGAGGCTAAACTGATCGACCAGATTGAAACTACGATCAACAAGGTGGTTGAATTGGGATTCCTGCACAAACTCAAACCTGCCGCTGGTGCGGCTGCTGGTCCTGGCAATTACGAGGTGCGGCGCATCCTGAAGGCATTTGTGGATGCGCAATGGCTGGCCGAGTTTGATGCGCGGCTGGCGATCTATCAGTCGCAATTGTCAGGCTCAAAATCGCTCAGGGAGAATCAGGGACATGAATGATCCGCAATCACTTGGCTTGGATTTTGCGGCCGACGATTCGCTGTCGGGCTTTCGCCTGCAGCGACTGGAAGTGTTTAACTGGGGAACCTTTGATAAACGGGTGTGGACACTGCAACTTGATGGTCAGAACGGTCTGCTGACTGGCGACATCGGCTCAGGAAAGTCAACTTTGGTGGATGCCATCACCACTTTGCTGGTCCCCGCACACCGCATTGCATACAACAAGGCCGCCGGCGCGGACAGCCGGGAGCGGACATTGCGCTCCTATGTGCTTGGTAATTATAAGTCTGAGCGAAACGAGGTGACGGGCGCGTCCAAACCGGTATCTCTGCGCGATCACAACAGCTATTCGGTCATCCTGGGTGTATTTCATAACGCTGGCTACGACCAGACGGTGAGTCTGGCACAGGTGTTCTGGCTGAAGGATACGCAGGGGCAGCCTGCGCGCTTCTTTTTGGGTGCGGAACGCGCGTTGTCGATTGCATCTGATTTTTCAAATTTTGGCTCTGACATTGCCCAGCTGCGCAAGAAACTGCGGGCGTTGGGTGCCGAATTGTTTGATAGTTTTCCGCCTTATGCCGCCTGGTTCAGGCGCCGTTTCGGCATTGAGAACGATCAGGCGCTGGAGTTGTTTCATCAAACCGTTTCGATGAAATCGGTGGGGAATCTCACCGACTTTGTGCGCAGTCATATGCTGGAACCCTTTGAAGTCGCGACGCGCATTCAGGCACTTATTGGCCATTTTGATGACCTCAGTCGAGCTCATCAGGCCGTGCTAAAGGCGCAGCAGCAAGTCGGGTTGCTCACGCCGCTGGTGGCCGATTGCAACCGGTACGGTGTGCTTGTTGCGGAGGTCAATGGATTGCGAAGCTGTCGTGAGAGCTTGCGCGCCTATTTTGCAGGCTTGAAACTAGGCTTGCTGGACAAACGTCTGGGACTATTGGCTGAAGAATGGAATCGTGTGGACGGTCAAGTGCAGCGGCTCAATGGTGTTCGCGAGGAGCAAGGCATCCTCGTCGATGAGCTGAAGCAGGCCATCAGCGAAAAAGGCGGCGATCGCCTGGAACGGCTGGCTGCCGATATTCGCAAGAAAGAACAATTGCGAGATGCCCGCAAGACCAAAGCCGGGCGCTATGCTGAGCTGGCAGCTGTGCTGGGCGAACCGGTGGCGGCGGATACTTCAAGGTTCACCGCACAACGCGGCCTGTTCAAAAGCTGGCGTGAAGATGTTCGAGGTCGCGATGCCGATCTGCAGAACGCATTGACTGAGCACAGTGTGACACTGCGTCAGGGAAAGCAGGAACATGATCAGCAATCCAGCGAAATCGACAGTCTCAAGCGCCGTCGCAGCAATATTGATGATCAGCAGATACAGATCCGCACCGCGCTGTGTGCAGCACTGGGTCTGAACGTCGACGACATGCCCTTCGCGGGCGAACTGATTCAGGTGCGCGACGACGAGCGCGATTGGGAAGGTGCAGCCGAACGATTGCTGCGGGGCTTTGGACTGGCGTTACTGGTGCCCGATGCGCATTACAAGGCTGTCGCGGAATGGGTGGACGGCAGTCATCTTCGTGGTCGACTGGTGTACTTCCATGTGCGCCCGCGCAAGGCGGGTGAACTGCCTGACCTGCACCGGGATTCCCTGGTACGCAAACTGTCCATCAAACCTGACTCTCCTCACTACGACTGGCTGGAACGTGAACTGGCACACCGTTTCGACGTCGCCTGCTGTGCCACGCAGGAGCAGTTTCGCCGTGAGACGCGTGCCATTACGCCTGCAGGGCAGATCAAGGATCCGAGCGGGCGCCACGAGAAAGACGATAGGCACCGTATCGATGACCGCAGTCATTATGTGCTGGGCTGGAGCAATAACGCCAAAATTGCTGTGCTGGAAGCTAAACGCCGCCAGCTTGAAATCCACTTGGGCGATGTTGGCGGCCAGATTGTAGCCGTTGAGGCGGAGCGCAAGGGCTTGGCCAGCCGGCTTGATGCGCTGACCCGCCTTGAGGAATTCAGCGTATTTGACGAATTGGATTGGGCAACTGTTGCCACTGAGATTGCTGCGCTGGTGGATGAGCGATCCCGGCTCGAATCAGCCTCAGATGTACTCAAACAATTGAATGATCGTTTGTATGAGTTACAAATACAACTTAAAGATACGGAAACCGATTTGCACGGTGCGCGCGATAAACGGGCTAAGCTTGAACAGCGCCGATCGGATGCACAAGAACTGCGTCAGCAAGCAGCATCACTGCTGGTTGAAATTGATGAAGCGCTGTTATTCAGGTTGGAAGCGATGCGTGCTGAAGCCTTGGGCGAGCACCAATTGACCGTGGAGTCCTGTGACAACCGCGAACAGGACGTTCGCAAGTGGCTGCAGGACAAGATAGATGCAGAACAAAAGCGACTGGAACGCCTTGCCGAGAAAATCATCAAGGCGATGGCCTCCTTCAAGGAATCGTTCAAACTTGAAACGGCTGAAATCGATGCCAGTCTTGACGCTGCTTTTGAGTACGAAAATCTGCTGAGGCAACTGAACAGGGATGATCTGCCACGCTTCGTCACCCGATTCAAAGATCTTCTCAATGTCAACACCATCAACGAGATAGCCAACTTCAATGCTCAGTTGAATCGCGAGCGAGAAACCATAAAGGAACGCATCAATCATATTAACAAATCCCTGGGCGAAATCGACTACAACCCCGGGCGCTATATTGTGCTGGAGTCGCAGACCAGTCCGGATGCTGAGATTCGTGATTTTCAGCAGGAGTTGCGTGCCTGCACCGAGGGGGCGGTCACGGGCTCGGATGACGCGCAGTATTCCGAAGTCAAGTTTATGCAGGTCAAGAGCATCATCGACCGTTTCCGGGGGCGTGAAGGTTTGTCTGATCAGGATCGCCGCTGGACGGGGAAAGTGACAGATGTGCGCAACTGGTTCCTGTTCGCCGCCAGCGAGCGCTGGCGTGAGGGCAACGGTGAGCACGAGCATTACTCGGATTCCGGGGGAAAATCCGGCGGGCAGAAGGAAAAGCTGGCCTACACCATCCTGGCTGCCAGTCTGGCCTATCAGTTCGGTCTGGAGTGGGGCGCAGTGCGCTCTCGCTCGTTCCGCTTCGTGGTGATTGATGAGGCTTTCGGCCGAGGCTCAGATGAGTCTGCTCAGTACGGGCTGAAGCTGTTCCGGCAACTTAACTTGCAGTTACTGATCGTGACGCCGCTTCAGAAGATCCACATTATTGAGCCTTTTGTATCCAGCGTGGGCTTTGTGCACAACGAGGGCGGACGGGAATCCAAGTTGCGTAATTTGTCCATCGAGGAATACCGGGCGCAAAAGGCATCCATGGTACCGGTGCAGGAGGTCGCGCAGTAATGTGGACCACGCCGAAGGACTTGAAGGCGCAGCTGGCTCGGCTGTGGGAACGCGGCGAATTGTTGAGGGATGCAGTGACGGGCAATGTTCGTTTCCCTTTGCGGCTGTCCCTCAAGCCCCCCGGCTCGGTCGATATCACAGGTCGTTTCAATGAGGTGCGCGCCTGGGCTGCCGAGCTGGCCGCAGAAAGCCATTTTCGACTGGAATATCATGAGGTTCGTCACCGGGTTCAGGGAGCGCAACGCCTGCCAGCCTGTGTCTGGGTCGACACCATCGAGGATGCGTTGAACTGGCTCGGCAAGCGTCGTGAGAAAGAGCGCTTCCTCACGCTGATTTCTGTAACCAGACAGAGCAATCCGGCTTTGCTGCCATGGATGGAAAAGCGTCCCTTGCAAGCCCTCGAGCTGGCAGACGAATGGGTACGGCTACTGGCTGTGGTGGAATGGCTTTTGAAACATCCGCGTCCTGGTATCTATTTGCGTCAGGTGGACTTGCCAGGGGTACACACCAAATTCATCGAATCTCATCGTGGCGTGCTAACGGAGTTGTTTGACCTTGCTTTACCCAATGATGCCATTGATATTGCGAAAACAGGCGTCAGCCAGTTCGCAGCCCGTTACGGTTTTTTGGACAAGCCAACACACATACGATTCCGTTCTCTTGACCATGAGATTCAGCTGACCGATGGTTTGTCTTATTCAGACATCTCGCTGGATGCGGATAGTTTCAGCCGTTTGAGTCTACCTGTCCGGCGCGTGTTCATCACAGAAAACGAAATTAACTTTCTGACCTTTCCGCACGTAAAGGATGCCATTGTGATTTTTGGCAAAGGTTTTGGCTGGGATGCACTGGCACGCAGCCAGTGGCTGAACGATTGCGCCATTTACTATTGGGGTGATCTCGATACACACGGTTTCGCGATTCTTGATCAGCTGCGCAGTCATTTTTCCCACGTCGAATCGATTCTGATGGGCCGAGAAACTCTTGATGCGCACTCATCATTATGGGGTGTCGAATCCACGCCTTCAGTCGCAGATCTGCCAAGGTTGACCAAGGTTGAAAATGCCTTATATGACGATTTTCGCGATAATCGCATCCGCTCTGGGTTGCGCTTGGAACAGGAGTTTGTAGGATACAGCTGGCTGAACTTGCGCCTTCAGCGTCTTCTCGATAATGCTGAATAAAACAAACAGCCAGATTGAATCAGCTGGCGATAAAAACTACTGCAGAAAAAAATCAGGGGTCCTCGTGCGGCTATCCTGAATGGAAGGCGGATGCCGGTAGCAAAAGCCTGTCTGGTTGACCTGGCAATGGGATGAAGCCAAAGTGTTTATAAAACGAGATAGCTTTATCGTCTTTTGCTTCAACAATGATTCCGACCACGGCGAGAACGGAGCTCGCCTGAGAAACCTTTTGGCAGGCATCGGCGAGTAATATTGAGCCCAAGCCTTGGCCTTGTGTATCATTATCTACGGCCAGTCGTCCAATCAGCGCAACTGGCACCGGATAGCGGGGGAGTTTTCGGGCAAGTGATGTTGGTAGGCTTGAGCAATTTACGCTCCCTGCACTTAAGGTAAAGAATCCAGCCAGTTTTTTGGTATCACTATCAGGCGTTGCGACGAATACGCGTGAAACGTTTTTGCGTATATCTTGTGAGGCGTAGCGACGGATGTATTCATTCAGAGGAACTGATCCACACTGAAAGTCTGCTGTGTTAATGCCCGCATCAAGTGGGCGGATGAGGTATCCCATCAACGTACCTGATCAGCGTGGCGTTGGAAGGCACGTTGTAAAGCCGCGTTAGGAGCGGCGGGCGCATCAAGTGCCGCCAAGAATGACTCGAAGTCTCTTGGATTCAATGTGATTGACTCATGTTCTTGTACAATACGTTGAGCTGAAGCGAGTGCATTCGACAGCACAAATTCTGAAATGCTGACGTGGACATAACTGGCCGCCTTATCCAGTAGCTGACGTGTGTAGTTGTCGCATCGTATATTCAGGCGACTTTCTTTGGTCATCGTTGTTCCCATGACGGACTCCCTAAAGTTTGATGATGCCATTGTGCGCCATATGTACTCACAAATCAATGGCGGTGTGAGCTTTTACTAGTAATTGCCGGTCTTGGTTATGCATCGTTGTGCGTTGTAGTGCATTGTTGTAACGAAAGAATATATCGCATTACCAATTAAATCAATAAGTTACGATTAAAGAGCTATTCTACGAGCCAAGGGGGTGGGCGTTCGAATCGCTCCGGGCGCATCATATTTTGATGTAAAATCAAAAAGTTAGGCTTAACGGTCCAGTCACTTTTATTTCCTGTCACCGAAACGTCACTTAAAGCTTGACGACGATTTACATAATCCGCCAGATGCACCGTAGATAAGTGCGCATACCGCCTCACCATCTTAGCGCTCTTCCAGTCACCTGGATCTGGCAGGACATTGAGCGCCGTGCCGTCTTGCGTTAGGTCAGAATCGCTTTCAACTATTTTTGCAATGAGTTGGAAAGCTACGCTACTGCATCACTGGGATGTTTGCCAGAATTAGGTGATTCCCATTTTTTGACGGCGGAGCAAATGCGCATAACTCATTTTGAGCGTTGCCCCATCAGTATTTGTCCTAACAATCAGTATTTGTCCTATACCACTACTCAAGTAATTGATTTAGACTCTCGGTGTCTATCGGCGGGGAACGGATATCAGGCTGGTAGTCAAACGATCCCGTGCTTGCGCTACCCTCAACCAAGGGCGTGTTGAAGCGCATTTTCGAGGAATAACAGAATCGCATGATCTTAGAGGGATCAACTTTATGCGTAGCAATCTGCCGGTAACCAACCGGGAATACGATTATCCGGACGGTGAGTTTCTCGTATCGAAGACGGATGCCAAGGGGCGCATTACCTATGCAAACAGTATATTCGTTGAGCTTAGCGGCTTCACGGCCGAAGAACTTATCGGTGCTCCACATAATATTGTGCGGCATCCGGACATGCCCCCAGCTGCGTTCGAGGACCTTTGGCGCACCTTAAAGAAGGGCAGAGCATGGCGCGGCCTCGTCAAAAACCGGCGCAAGAATGGCGATCACTACTGGGTCGAAGCCAACGCCAATCCGATCTGGGAGAATGGCCAGATCACAGGTTACGTATCCTTACGCACCAAGCCGTCACGGGCTCAGGTCGCAGCGGCGGAAGACCTCTATCGCCGTATGCGCGAGGGACGGGCCGGCAACATCACACTTAATGAAGGACGAATCGTTAGCACCGGCATTCTTGGCAGACTCGGCGCTTTGGGGCGACTTAGCGCTCGCGCCCGACTGGCGACGGTGATGGCATTCGCATTTCTTGGCATCGCCGGCTTAGGTGGCGTCTTAATCTGGCAACCTGCAGCACTGACTTCCACCCCCACCGGCTGGATCGCGGTTATCGTATCCACTATTCTGGCATCCGTCGGCTGGAGCTACTGGTTCATTTCCCGCAAAATTCTAGTGCCGATTGAGGATGCGGTAAGCGCCTGTCACTCGATCTCAGGTGGAAATGTAGGATTCGTTCGGATAGACGACTACCACAGTGAGGCGGATCGGCTCGTGCATGCGATTCACACGATGTCCGGCAGCTTTGCCAGCATCGTCAGCAATGTCAAAGGGGTGATGGATACGCTGGAGTCGGCATCCGACCAGATATCCTCAACCGCCTACTCCCTATCTCAAGCGTCAAGCGAACAAGCCGCCAGCGTGGAAGAAACATCTGCCTCCATCGAACAGATGACCGCTTCGATCGGCCTGAACACCGAGAATGCCAAGGTGACTGGCAGCATAGCAAGCAAGGCTGCCAAGGAGGCCACCGAGGGCGGGCGCGCTGTAAGCAGCACCGTGGAGGCGATGAAGCAGATAGCTGGTAAGATCGGTATCGTCGATGATATCGCTTACCAGACCAACCTTCTGGCGCTGAACGCGGCCATTGAAGCGGCTCGTGCGGGTGAATACGGCAAAGGCTTCGCCGTGGTGGCAGCCGAAGTGCGTAAACTCGCCGAACGCAGCCAGGTGGCGGCACAGGAGATCGGCCAACTTGCCAGCAACAGCGTAACTATGGCGGAGCAGGCGGGTAAATTGCTCGATGCGATGGTGCCCAACATTAACAAGACTTCAGATCTGGTGCAGGAAATTGCCTCTACCTCATCGGAACAAGCTGGCGGTGTCGGGCAGATCAATAGTGCGATGGGGCAACTGAACCAGACCACACAACAAAATGCCTCAGCCTCGGAAGAGCTGGCAGCGACCGCTGAAGAAATGAACGGTCAGACGGAGGAGTTGCAAGTCGTTATGTCTTTTTTTAATTTGGGTACGGTAATTCAGGGCAGTCCCCCATAACGCTGGCCGACGCTGCGTAAAGTAAAAAAGGGCATCGTTAGATGCCCTTAAAACTGAAGTCGAGTGAAACTTCAGGGGGCTATGTAGTGGTATTCAATGATTTTGGTCAAATACCCACGCGTCTGGAAGGCCGAAAAAACAGAAACGTGAAAATCACCAATAAGCAATGTAAAAACAGAAGGTAAAACAAAGGCAAAACCGGGGCCGCGCTGTCCAGATGTAAGTGAAGTCGGGTACAACAGCTTAAACTCAGTACTGTCTTGACTACATGGACCACTTTACTGTTCTGCGAAAGTATTATTCGCGCCAGCGATATTCATCGACCGGCAAGGGTTGTGTCCTGTTCTCGATTTCATTGAGCAAGAGTTCGGCGCAGGCTAAAGACATCGTCACGCCATAGCGGAAGTGACCGCAGTTGGCATACAGGTTGGTCAGTTGCGGATGCCGTCCTATGGTTGGGATGTTGTCAGGCGAGGCGGGGCGCAGTCCTGCCCAGTGCTGAATCGGCATTTGATTGCGCCAGGCGGGGAACAGGGCGTAGACGCGCTGCAACAGGTGCTCGTAGGCCGTATCGGTGGTGGCTTTGTCGAAGCCGACGTCTTCCAGGGTGCTGCCGACCAGCACATGGCCGTCGCTACGCGGGATCATATACAGGCTGTCCTGCAGCAGGATGTTGCTAAACGGCGGACTGTCGAATTTGAACAGCAAAATCTGTCCGCGTATCGGCTTGACATCCAGTTGGAGCGCATGCTCACCGAGCAAGGTGCGGCTCCATGCACCCGACGCGACGATGTAGGAATCCGCCTTTAACGTGCCTAGGGAAGTTTGCAGCGCAGTGATTTCGCAGCCTTTAATGTCAAAGCGCAGCGCTTCACATTGCTCGAGGATCTCGCCGCCCAGCAACTCCACGCTGCGGCGCAGTGACGCCAGCAGACGCGGGTTGCGTACCTGACCGATCGCGGGCAGCAACAGGCCATCGCCCGGCAGTCCCGGCAAATGGTCGTTTAAGGCGACGTGTTGCAGCTCCACCTGATGTTCGGCGCACCATTTTGTGGCCAATTCATCCTGAAAAGGCGGGATGAGCAGCATGCCGCTCTGCTGATATTCGGGGTCGATGCCGGTGCTCGCATGAAGTTCGCTCATCGCCTGATCGAACATACCCATGCTGCGCTGTGTCAGACGCGTGACCGCTTCCTTGTAGTCCCAGGAACACAAGGGCGACATGATGCCACCACCCGCCCATGACGCTTCACGGCCCGTCGTGCCGCGTTCGATCAGCGTGACGCGATGACCCGCGAGCAACAAGGCGCGTGCGCTGGTGAGCCCGACTGCGCCGCCACCGATGATCAGCAGATGATTATTCATTTATTAATCATTTGCTTACTATATTTATGTTCAGAGATTTTGGCAGCGGAAAAACCACATTTTCTATGATGCCCTGCAATTCACTCACTTGAGTGGCACCCAGTTCATTCAGTCGGGCGACCACGTCTTGTACCAGCAGTTCTGGGGCGGAAGCGCCGGCGGTGATGCCGACATGCACTTTGCCGATAAACCATTCCGCTTGTAGTCCGCTTGCATCGTCCACCAGATAGGCCGGTATCCCGACATTTTCCGCGACTTCGCGCAGGCGGTTGGAGTTGGAACTGTTGGGCGAGCCGACCACGATTACCACGTCGCACTGCGCGACCAGCAGTTTGACCGCATCCTGACGGTTTTGCGTGGCGTAGCAGATGTCGTCTTTCTTGGGGCCGGTGATGAACGGGAAGCGGTTTTTCAGCGCGGCGATAATGGTGCTGGCGTCGTCCACCGACAGCGTGGTTTGTGTGACATAAGCCAAATGCTGCTCATCGTTGACGACAAGATTCGCAACCTGTTCCGGGGATTCCACCAGATACATGCCGTCTTCGGTCTGTCCCATCGTGCCTTCCACTTCCGGATGACCCTTGTGGCCGATCATGATGATCTCCTTGCCCTGTTGCCGCAGGCGAGAGACCTCGATATGCACTTTGGTGACCAGCGGGCAGGTGGCGTCGAATACGGTCAGGTTGCGTCCTTCGGCCTCGCGGCGTATCGCCTGGGGCACACCGTGCGCGCTGAAGATCAGGATGCTGCCGGGCGGGACGTCGTTCAGGTCTTCGATGAAGATCGCGCCCTTGCTGCGCAGATTGTTCACCACGTATTTGTTGTGGACGACTTCGTGCCTGACATATACCGGCGCGCCGTGCAGACTTAACGCGCGTTCGACGATTTCGATGGCGCGATCAACGCCGGCGCAGAAGCCGCGCGGATTAGCTAGCAGCAGGTCCATTTTTTTTCTCCATAAAACTCTCCCAGATCATCAGACCTGCGCCGCAGGTGATGGCGGAATCCGCCACATTAAAGGCCGGGAAATAATGCTCGTCCCAATGGAACAGCAGGAAGTCGATCACATAACCGTAGGCGATACGGTCGATCAGGTTGCCTAGCGCTCCGCCCAATATCAGACTCATGGACAGCGCAAACAGCGTCTGTGTGGCGTGTTTCTTCAGCAGCCAGGTGATGGAAATCGATGCGATGATGGCGATGCCGGAAAATAGCCAGCGTTGCATGCCGCCCGCATCGCTCAAGAAACTGAACGCCGCGCCAGGATTGTGCATCAGGGTCAGGCTGAAGGTGCTCAGCAGAACCAGGTTTTCGCCATAAGAAAAATGATTTGCAATCAATAGCTTAGTTATCTGGTCGAGAACGATGACCAGCGCGGCAAGACCCAGCCAGCCTTTAAGCATACTGTCTCGCCTCGCCATCGCCATACAGATTGCTTACGCAGCGGCCGCACAAGGTCGGATGCTCAGCATGGCTGCCTACATCTTCACGGTAATGCCAGCAGCGCTCGCACTTATCGTGCAGGCTGGCGGCAACGTCGATGCGTTGCTCATCTTTCGAGATGACGCGATGCACGTTGGCACGCGAGGTGATGAAGATTAGACGCAGGTCGTCTCCCAAGCGGCTCAATATCTCGTAGTCTTCCTCTGCGGCAAATACATCGACTTCGGCGGCCAGCGCAGAACCGATCAGTCCGGCTGAGCGCGCTTCTTCCAGTTGCTTGTTAACGCGTGCGCGCCAGCTGCAGATGACCAGCCAGGAACTGATGTTATCTCCTGACATTTGTGCGTCTGGCAGCTCGTGCCATGCGCCTTCAAAGATGCTGGTCGTGTCACCGAGCACAGCGGCCGCCTCTTCACCGGTGAAACTCAAGATAGGCGAGATCAATCGGGTCAGTGCATGGGTGATGTGGTACAGCGCATTCTGTGCGGAACGGCGTGCCGTCGATTGTTCGCCCGAGGTGTAGAGGCGATCTTTCAGTACATCCAGATAGAAACTGCCCAAGTCTTCCGAGCAGAAACCTAAGATTTTTTGCACCGCCAGATGGAATTCGTAACGGTCGTAATCGGCGCGTACGCCGTCCTGTAATTTCTGCGCCAGTGATAAGGCATAACGGTCGATTTCCAGCCATTCTGCGACCGGCATGGCGTCGCGTGTTGCATCGAAGTCGGAGATGTTGGCGAGCAGGAATTTCAAGGTGTTGCGGATGCGGCGATAACTCTCCACCACGCGCTTCAAGATCTCATCGGAGATGGTCAATTCGCCCGAATAGTCGGTCGAGGCCGTCCAAAGGCGCAGGATGTCGGCGCCCAGCGTGTCGAAAATTTTCTGCGGGGCGATCACATTGCCCTTGGATTTTGACATCTTGTGACCGTTGCCATCGACCACGAAACCGTGCGTGAGCAGGGCGTTGTAAGGCGCGCGGCCATTGATCGCACAACCGGTCAGCAATGAGGACTGGAACCAGCCGCGATGCTGGTCTGAGCCTTCCAGATACAGGTCGGCAGGAGAACTCAGTTCGGTGCGGCGGTTTAACACCGACGCATGGGTGGTGCCTGAATCGAACCACACGTCCAAGGTGTGCGTGAGCTTCTTGTAGTGCTCGGCGTCGTTGCCGATCAGATCAACCGAGTTCAGACTGAACCAGGCTTCGATTCCTTCGGCTTCGACACGCATGGCGACTTTTTCCAGCAAGGCGGGTGTGTCAGGATGCAATTCGCCGGTTTCCTTGTGGACGAAGAACGGCATCGGTACGCCCCAGTTGCGCTGGCGCGACACGCACCAGTCAGGACGATTTTTGATCATCGCTTCCAGACGCGCGCGACCCCATGACGGGAAGAATGCGGTTTCGTCTACCGCCTTGTTGGCCAGTTCACGCAGGGTTAACTCCTCCCTTTGTAAAAGGGGGGAAGGGGAGGATTTGTGCGTCATGCCGATAAACCACTGCGGCGTGGAGCGGAAAATAATCGGTGTCTTGTGGCGCCAGCAATGCGGGTAGCTGTGCTGCACTTTTTTCAGGCAAAGCAGATGGCCTGAAGCTTCCAGTGCCTGTAATACGATGTCGTTGGCTTTCCAGACAAATACACCGGCTAAGGCAATTTCACCGATGGCGGGTACGGTAGCGAGGAACTTGCCGTCGTCACCCACCGGATTGTCGGTAGGCAGGCCGTACTTTTGTCCGACAAAATAGTCGTCCAGACCGTGTGCTGGCGCGGTATGCACAAGACCAGTACCGGAATCGGCTGTGACGTGATCGCCACAGATTAGCGGTACGCCGCGATCTTGGAAAGGATGTTGCAGCGGCAGCATCTCGAGTGCGCCGCCACGGCAGGTGCCGACAGTTTCGCCTTCAACCTGATAGCGTTCAAGCGCGGATGCTACCAATTCAGAGGCGAGCAACAGATAGCCCTTTGAGGTCTTGACCAGACTGTATTCGAATTCGGGATGTACGCTGACTGCCTGATTGGCAGGCAAGGTCCAGGGGGTAGTGGTCCAGATGACCGCAGAGGCCGTAGCGTCTGCCGGCAGTGAGACGTTGAAGGCGCGGCTGAGCGCTGCCTTGTCGATGATCTCGAATGCCACATCGATGGCGCTGGATGTCTTGTCTTCGTATTCAACTTCGGCCTCAGCCAGAGCAGATTGACAATCCAGGCACCAGTTCACCGGCTTGTAGCCCTGATACAGGTAGCCGTGCTGATGGATGGTGCCGATGGCACGCATGATGTCCGCTTCGGTCTGGTAGTTCATGGTCAGATAAGGGTTGTCCCATTCGCCCAGCACGCCCAGTCGGATGAAGTCCTTCTTTTGACGTTCGACTTGTTCGGCAGCATAGCTGCGGCAAAGTTTGCGGAACTCGGCGGGAGGAATCGCCTTGCCGTGTTTTTTCTCGACCATCAGTTCGATAGGCAGACCGTGGCAATCCCAGCCCGGCACGTAAGGGGCATCGAAACCTGAGAGCGTCTTGCTCTTGATGATGATGTCTTTCAGAATTTTGTTGACCGCATGACCGATATGGATGTCGCCGTTCGCATAAGGCGGGCCGTCGTGCAAAATAAATTTAGGCAAACCTGCCTTGGCGGCGCGTATCTTCTGATAGCGCTGCTGCTCCTGCCAGCGCGAGAGCATCAGCGGTTCGCGTTTGGCCATGTCGCCGCGCATAGGAAAGGCGGTGTCGGGAAGATTTAATGTCTTTTTGTAATCAGTCATGTTGTTCGAACCATTTTTTTGCGTTTTCGACATCCGACGCAATTTGCCGCGTCAGTGTTGCTACATCGGGAAATTTCTGTTCATCGCGGCGCTTTTGCAAAAACTCCACGCGCAAGCGTCGACCGTAAATATCTTGTTTAAATTCAAATAGATGGACTTCTAATATCGGCTTCGCGCTGTGCTTTAAGGTGGGGCGTACCCCTAAGCTGGCGACTCCGCGCAACACACCCAGACCTTCCGTGTGCGCTTCGACCACGAATACGCCGGTCAGGGCAGGGCGGTTGTGTTTCAACTGGATGTTCGCCGTCGGATAGCCCAGTTTATGTCCCACGCCGTCGCCGTGCACCACGCGACCGCTGATGCTGTAGGTGCGTCCGAGATACTCGTGTACGCGGCGCATCTGCCCTGCGGCGAGTCCTGCGCGTATCACCGTGCTGGAAATTCGCACCCCTTCATGCATTACGCTGTGCACCGCGTGAACTTCGAAACCGCGCTGATAGCCGATTTTTTCCATCAGGGCGAAGTCGCCGGCCCGTCCGCTGCCGAAGCGGAAGTCGTCACCGATCAGGACGAACTTGGCATGCAGTTTTTCGTGCAGGGTGCTCATGAAATCGGCGGCATCCATCTGGGCAAACTGCGCGTTAAAGCGACAGACATGCACGCGATCGATACCGAAGCTGGCAAACAGTTCCAGTTTCTCGCGCAGGTTGTTGAGCCGTGTCGGGGCGGTATCGGGGGTGAAGAACTCGCGCGGATGCGGTTCAAAAATGACCACAGCAGTTTTTAAGTTGCGCGTCTGCGCTGCTGCCTTTAATTCATTCAGCAAGGCCTGATGACCCAGGTGCACGCCGTCGAAATTGCCGATGGTGAGCGCAACAGGCTGGGTGTCAGGAGTATAGAGTCCACGTAGTATTTGCATATCCGGCGAATTATACCGTGAGATGGGGAAGTTAAGCTTGCCGAATGCGGTTATGCCTGTTCAGTGAGTGGTGTCATGTGCATTTCAACGCGCGCTACAGTTCTGGAATTTGCCAGTCTATTTCAGGTTTATTTGCGGCACGCAGGGCCGCGTTGATACTTGAGAAAGGGTGGCTGCCGAAAAATCCACGGTAGGCGGACAGCGGCGAGGGGTGAGCAGATTCGATCACGGTGTGGCGGCTCTGGTCGATCAATTTGATTTTTTTGCGCGCATTGGCGCCCCACAAGACAAAGACCACTGGATCAGTTTTGGCGTTGACCGCCTCGATCACCGCATCGGTAAAAGTCTCCCAGCCACGGTTTTTATGGGAATTGGCCTGATGTGCACGCACGGTCAGCACCGTGTTGAGCAGCAGCACCCCTTGCTTTGCCCATGGTGTCAGATTGCCGTTGTTCGCTATCTTGTATCCGAGGTCGGATTGCAATTCTTTGAATATATTCGATAAAGAGGGCGGTATTGATACGCCTGGCTGCACCGAGAAGCATAAGCCATGCGCCTGATGGTCATCGTGATACGGGTCTTGTCCCAAGATTAGCACGTGAACCTTTTCGATCGGGGTCAGGTTCAGTGCGGCGAATACGTCCGCTTGTGGCGGGAAAATCGTATGTTGTTCCCGTTCTTCAGCGACAAATTTCTGTAACGCCGCGAAATAGGGTTTGCGTGTTTCTTCTGTTAATGCGGTCCGCCATGAAGCTTCAATTAAATCAATCATGCAGTGATTTCCAGCGCTTTAACAGCAGGGCGTTGCTCACCACCGACACGGAGCTCATCGCCATCGCTGCGCCCGCGATCATCGGATTCAACATGCCCAGCGCTGCCAGCGGTATGCCCAGTATGTTGTAGCCGAAGGCGAACCAGAGATTCTGGCGGATTTTGAACAGCGTCGCGCGCGACAGAGAGATAGCGTCCACCACACTCATCAGATCGTTGCGCATCAGGGTGATGTCGGCGGTTTCGATGGCGATATCGCTGCCGCTGCGCATCGCGAAACTAACATCGGCAGAGGCGAGTGCGGGCGCATCGTTGATGCCATCTCCTGCCATGCCGACCAGTTGCCCGCCGACCTTGAATGTTTCCACCAGCGTGGCTTTATCCTGCGGCAGCACCTCGGCGCGAAACTCCGTGATGCCGGCCTGCGCTGCGATCGCCTGAACGGTAGCCTGATTGTCGCCGCTGATCATCACCACGCGTACGCCCATCTCTTGCAATTTAGTGACAGCCGCGCGACTGCTGGTGCGCAACTGGTCGGCGATGGCGATGTAGCCTAGCAAAATTCCCTTCTCCTCCACCCCCTCTCCCGCCTGCGGGCGAGGGGGGTGTGCGACGATCAGCACGGTCTTGCCCTGTTGCTGCAACTCAAGAATGCGCGTCTGGTCGATGGTGATGCCCGATTGTATGGCGTAGGCGGGTGAACCCAGCAGACAGGCTGCGCCGTTCATCTCTCCACGTAAACCTTGCCCCGGCATTTCACTGAAATTCGATACGTTGGTAACTAATTGATTGTTATAGTAATTTATAATCGATTTCGATAGCGGGTGGGTTGATCCTTGCGCCAGACTCGCCGCAATCTGTAACAGTTCGTCCTCGCTAGAGGTGTTGTCGGGCAGCACATCGGTAACGGTCGGTTTGCCGGTGGTCAGCGTGCCGGTCTTATCCAGCAGTAATACAGAGAGTTGATGGGCGCGTTCGAGGGCTGCGGCATCTTTGACCAGTATCCCTGATTGTGCCGCGCGCCCCGTGGAGACCACCAGAGCCGTCGGTGTCGCCAGTCCCAGCGCGCAGGGGCAGGAGATGACCAGCACGGCCACGGCATTGATCAGCGCGCCACTAAAGCCGATTCCCATCATCCACCAGACGGTGAAGGTGAGAACGGCGATGGAAACGACCACCGGGACGAAGATGGCAGAGATCTTGTCGGCGAGTTTCTGAATATCGGCCTTCGAACCTTGTGCCTGTTCGACCAGTCGGATGATGGCGGCCAGTTGTGTGGCGGCACCAATTGCCAGCGCGCGGCATTTGATCTGTCCGTTTTGATTGGAGGTGGCGGCATACACCTTGTCGTCGATTTGTTTGTTTTGCGGCATGCTCTCGCCGGTCAGCATGGCTTCATCCAGACTGGAGTTGCCTTCTATGATAATGCCATCCACCGGCACGCTCTCGCCGGGTCGCACCAGGAAGATGTCGCCCTTCTTCATTTGGTCGACGGCCAGTTCCTGCATCACGCCGTCCCGTTCGACATGTGCTGTTTTAGGTTGCAGATTGATCAGCGCTTCCAGTGCGCTGGACGTCTTGCCTTTGGCGCGCGCTTCGAGCAGTTTGCCCAACAAGACCAGCGTGATCAGTGTGGCGCTGGACTCGAAATAGACGGGTTGATCAAGATTTAGCAGCAGTACTGCGCAACTCATGAAATAGGCCGCGCTGGTGCCCAAGGCGACCAGCACATCCATGTTTGCGCCGCCACCCTTGAGTGAACTCCATGCGCCGGTATAAAAGCGGCGGCCTATCCAGAACTGTACCGGGGTCGCCAGAACAAAAGGCAGCCAGTCTGGCAGCATGAAGTGTGAGCCTGTCGCCATCAGCAGCATCTCGATCAGCATGGGTGCGGTGAGCAGCGCCGAGAGGATGAACTGGCGCTGTTGGGTTTGCAGGGCGGCGGCACGGGCGCGTTTTTCGGCGGCGAAATCGCGCACGGGGTGTGCATTGAAACCCGCTCCTTGTATGGCCTTGATTAAATCGGCTACCTCTGTTTGATCGGGATTGAAAGAGATGCTGGCCTTTTCGGTGGCGATGCTCACCGCAGCCTGTACATCGGGGAGTTGATTCAATACTTTTTCGAGACGCGCTGAACAGTTCGCGCAGTGCATGCCGGTGACTTGCAGATCGGTGTGGCTGAGATTTTTCATGCGAGGATTATATGCGCTGAAACACAAAATGGCGCAGCGCCATTTTGTGTTTCAGAAAAACAGTTTACAGGGCGCGTTTGATGCTGACTGCGCCGCGTATCTGACCTGGCGTATAGCCGGTGGCCTGATCGTGCGGATATTCTGTTGCTAATTTGGCTTTGACGTTGTCTGCAATTTGTTCGCCGTGGCAGGCTGTGCAGGCAGGTTGCATTGCAATGGCCTTCATGAAGCGGAAAGATTTTCCTGCAGGTTCCTGCACGATTTCAGACGCTTCCAGTGTTTCAGGTTTTTCACCTGCAGCTGCGCGTTCGGCAAAAGATTGCAGTTGTTTCTGTTCCCATGCATCCGCAGTACCCAACATAGGATTGCGGACTTTCAGGCTGACGCGGGTGAGTTTCCAGCCTGTCTGGCGGGAAATGTCGCCTGCCATTTTAGGGGCGATATCACGGCATACCTGAACTGCGGAATCGGGGCCGCCTTCGCTGATCGCCTTCTTGTTGGCTTCGAGCAGTTGCTTGAGAAAAGGCATCGCCACAGCGCGGGCATCGATGCTGTACTGAGCGAGTTCATCTGCTTGTGCAGTTGCGGCACTCATGCTGATCAGTGATGCTAACAGTATGATTTTTTTCATTTTATTTCCTTATGGTAATGGGTAATAAAAAGCCCGCGCGAACGGGCAGGATTGCGGTTTTGTAAGCCGATTTATTTCTTCATCGGGCAAGTGTTCAGGCCAATGATGGAGTAGGCCGGGCAGATGCCGATGATGCCGGTTAACAGCGGTACTACGCCGATCCAACCCCATGCGCCGATCGCATCGGTCGCGGTCAGGCCGATCAGTGCCAGTCCGGCAATAACACGCAGTGCGCGATCTATCGTTCCTTCGTTTTGCTTCATTTTAATCTTCCTTGGGAGGGTTTACAGAGTGATCAGAATATGACGGATAAGTTTTGAAGTCTGTGACAAACATCACACAGCAAAAAAAATTGTCAAGCTCATGTTTGTTCTTAAATAGTTGTTGCACGTCTGTCTGACGACATGCGGACTATGTAGATTTACGCCGATTAACAGATGCATAATCCAAGTTGATCGAAGGTTATAGTGCTGCGAATTTCTTGAGTGCGGCCAAGTTGGTGACTACGATTTGTTCGCGGCCCAGCGTGACCCAGCCCTGTTCGGAAAATCCCTTGAGCAATCGGCTGATCATTTCACGCGCAGAGCCCAGTTCATCGGCAATCGCCTGATGGGTGGTGTGTATCGGGCTGGTTTTGGCTGCCAGCAGTGCGGCCAGACGCTGGTCTAGTTTCTGGAAGGCTACGGCGGTCACCAGCTCCATCATGTCGGTCAGCCGTCCGGTAAACAGTTGAAAGACATAGTGGCGAAAGGCATCGTATTTGGCCAGCATGTTGTGAAATACGCTGGCCGGCAAAAATACCATTTCAACGGCCTCATCAACGATGCCACGCGCCTGATAGCGGGTGTCGCCCAACAGACAGCTGCTGGTCAGGATGCAGCTCTCGCCCGGCATCACCCGGTACAGTTGCAATTCACGTCCCTGTGATGACGACTTGATCACGCGCAAATTGCCGGACAGCAGTAACGGAAACCCCTGGCATATCTGACGTTCATCGAATAAAACAGTGCCGCTAGGGATATGCATCACGCTGGCTTGCTTCAACAGTCCATCCAGTTCCGCTGTCGGCAGCTCCCCCAGCATCGGGTAGAGCAGCAAAATGCGGGCGCGGATGTCGTCGCTTAGCATGCTCAGCCTTGCGCGCGCATCTGCGGGAACAGGATCACGTCGCGTATGCTACTGCTGTCGGTCAGCATCATGATCAGACGGTCGATGCCTATGCCTTCTCCTGCGGTCGGTGGCAGGCCGTATTCCAGTGCATGTATATAATCGTTGTCCTTGAACATCGCCTCTTCGTCGCCGGCTTCTTTGGCCATGACTTGTGCGTCGAAACGGGCTTCCTGATCTTCAGCATCGTTCAATTCGGAGAAACCGTTGGCCAGTTCGCGTCCCAATATGAACAATTCGAAGCGCTCGGTGATGGCCGGATTCGCGTCGCTGCTGCGTGCCAGCGGCGAGACTTCCACCGGATAATCGACGATAAAGGTAGGTTCAAACAACAGTGTCTCGGACAATTCTTCAAACAGCGACAATTGCAGACCGCCCAAGCCGTCTTTTGGATTGTGCTTGGCTTTTAAGTCTTGCAACTCGGCCAGCACGAATTCGCGGTCGGCCAGTTGCTCATCGCTAAATTGCGGATGATATTTCTGAATGGCCTGAACCATGGTCAGACGGTGGAATGGCAGACTCAGATCCAGTTCACGTCCCTGATAGGTGAGCTGCGTGGTGCCCAGCACTTTTTGCGCGACTTCGCGCAGCAGGCGTTCGGTGAAATCCATCAGATATTTGTAATCGCGATAGGCTTCGTAGAATTCCAGCATGGTGAATTCGGGATTGTGGCGAGTCGATAAACCTTCGTTTCGGAAGTTTCTGTTGATTTCAAAGACTTTTTCGAAGCCGCCGACCACCAGACGCTTGAGGTACAGTTCCGGCGCGATGCGCAAGAACATCTCCATATCCAGCGCGTTGTGGTGGGTGACGAAAGGTTTGGCCGATGCGCCGCCCGGGATCGAATGCATCATCGGCGTTTCGACTTCCAGATAACCTTCGGCGATAAAGAATTCGCGGATCGCCTGGATGATCTTGGTGCGCTTGATGAATACGCTGCGCGCATCCGGATTGGTGATCAGATCAAGATAACGCTGGCGGTACTTTTGCTCCTGATCGGACAGACCGTGGAATTTTTCCGGCAGCGGGCGCAGCGACTTGGTCAACATGCGCAATTGAGTGACGCGTACCGAGAGTTCACCGGTCTTGGTCTTGAACACCACGCCCACAGCACCCAATATATCGCCCAGATCATAATGCTTGAAGGCGCCGTGCGCTTCTTCGCCGATTTCATTGTTGCTGATGAACAACTGGATGCGCCCGCTCATGTCCTGCAAAGTGGCGAAACTGGCCTTGCCCATCACGCGTTTTAACATCATGCGACCGGCGACATTCACCTGCAGTTGTGCAGCTTCCAGTTCCTCGTGGGACATCTGGCCTAATTCGTCGTGCAAGTTTCCCGCCAGATGCGTACGGTTGAAGTCATTCGGAAATGCGACGCCCGCTTTGCGGATAGCAGCCAGCTTGTTGCGGCGCTCGGCGATAATCTGATTGTCTTCTTCGTGCAGATGCATGTCCAAAGGTTGTTCGGACTGGGGAATGATAGTTTCGGTTGTCATAGTGCTTTGCGTGATCAATTAATTGGTTTATACATCTCTAGCACGCGATTGTGTCACGAATGACCTCATGTTTCCAGTTTGCTGTTTTTTCTTGGCTATTTGGAATAGGCATCAGGGAGCTGTGAGCGGATGATATCGGCGCAGAGTAGGCCGCTTTGCACGGCGCCTTCCAGTGTGGCTGGGTAGTCCCCTTTGGTGTAATCGCCGGCTAGTAATAAATTAGAAAGCGGCGTTTGTTGTGCCGGGCGGGTAAGGTCTGGTGTGCAGGCAAAAGTCGCCCGCTTTTCCGCGATGACTTTATACCAGTGAGGGGCTTGGGTGAAGCCGAATTCCTCCTTCAATTCCGCGATCACTTTTTGCGCCAGTTCATCTTGAGACAGTTCCTGATGCAAGCCTTCCGCACTGATCACTGCAGCGATCAGTCCGCTTTGTCCTGCGATCTGCCCCTTGTCGAACAGCCACTGACTGTAGCGTTGATGCAAGCCCAGCATGGGGTGAGGCAGGCGGACAGATGCCGGGTATTGCAGATACACGGTATAGATGGGCTGATGTTGCAGTGCGTCGATTTGTGCGATGACGGGCGCGAGCGCTGGATACGGGCGCAGCAGTTTGGCCGTGATGACAGGCGGGGGCGCGCAGATCACGTGGCTAAAGTGCAGGCTGCCGCGTTTGGTGATGATCTCGAAGCCGTGTTCATGCGGCAGCAGTTGTTCAACGCCACAGGAGGTCAGCACATGCCCTCCGCGCCGTCTGACATATTTTGCAGCACGCGCGGGAAACAGCGCGGTGAAATCGATGTGCGGCAGCAGCATGTCGCTGTCGGAACGCGTCTGATTCAACGCATCCCTTAAAACATTCAGCAATACCTGGCCGGATGCGATACGGAGCGGGGTGTTGAGCGCCGCGATACACAGAGGCTCCCAGAACTTCTGCACCAGCGCCGGGCTTTGCTTGTGTTCGGATAAAAGTGATTTAACGCTTATGTCTTTGATTATTTTAAAATTATTTTTTTTCATTGCCTGCATGAAGCGCGCGGCGCTCAATCGTTCAGACAAGCTCAAGCCACGGGCGAACAGCAGTGCGAACAGCAGGTGAAATGGCGCGGGCAGGCGGGGTGCCTTCAGGGCAAAATGACCGTGCAGATCCAGTTGCAGCGGCAGACGTAAAAAATCCTCTGCAATATTGCCGCCTACCTGTTCGATCAGCGCCAGAGTCTGGTGATAACAGCCCAGCAACAGATGCTGGCCGTTATCGAGCTGTACCTTTCCGTGACTGACGCCGCGCGCGCGCCCCCCCAGTTGTCTTGCACTCTCGAACACGGTCACTGGAATGTCCAGTTCAGCCAACCGGGCGGCTGCCGCCATCCCCGCGTAACCACCTCCGATGACGGCGGCATTGAAAAAGCATTTAGTCATCGAATTGCTAGGATTTGATCCAGGTCGTCCAAGCCAGCCACAGTTTACGCAGCGGTGTGAGGGAAATGCGCTCCTTCAAGACGTGGCAACCGGAGGCTTTAACTTCACTCAGTGTGGCGCGATAGATCGCCGCCATGATCAGGCCGGTGCTTTGAGTTTTGCGATCGACGGACGGTAGTTGCGCCAGCGCCTGTTGGTAAAAACCTTCCGCGCGTTCGATCTGGAACTCCATCAGTTTATGGAAGTTTTCGGTCTCGTTCGCATTGAGGATGTCCGCCGCTGTGACGCCGAACTGCTGCATTTCTTCCATGGGCAGATAGATGCGGTTGCGTCTGGCGTCTTCTCCGACATCGCGGATGATGTTGGTGAGCTGAAAGGCAATGCCTAAGTCGTGCGCATATTTGAGCGTCTGGCGATCGGTGTAGCCGAAAATCTCGACCGACAGCAGGCCGACCACGGAGGCGACGCGGTAGCAATACAGTTGCAGCGATTTGAAATCGCTGTAGCGCGGCTGATCCAGATCCATCTCCATGCCGTCGATGATTTCAAGCAGCAGTTCCTGCGCCATATTGAATTTTACAACGACGGGAATCAGTGCGATGGCGACCGGATGTTGCGGTTTGCCGCCGTAGATCTCAGCCACCTGACCGCGCCACCAGTTAAGCGTGGTGCGGGCGACCTGTTCGTCTGTGCATTCGTCCACCACGTCGTCCACCTCGCGGCAGAAGGCATACAGCGCAATGATCGCGCGGCGCTTTTCTTTGGGGAGGAACAAAAAACTGTAGTAAAAACTGGAACCGCTGGCAGCGGCCTTTTCCTGGCAATATTGGTCTGGAGTCACAAGCGTATTCTGGTTAATGTTTGTTGTGGGATTCTGCCCATTGATACAGGGTGCTGGGTTCAATATCGACTGCGCCGTTATTAAATTCCAGGCATCCCCAGTCCTGATCGATGCGGGCCGATTGCAATTCGCCAGCGGCAACGTGCTTTGCGATTAATGGTGCAAGATCGGCCTCAATAAACTCGCCATTGGCAAAGGTTAAGCCAAAAATATAATCGCGATGCTGTTCGAATTGTTTGAGTTTCATGTGCTTACTCCAGTGGTGCTACAGGGTGAAAATTCTGGGTATCCCAAATCTCAATGAGTTCAGTTTGATGCAGTTCCGCCCATTCTCTTGCCAATTGAAAGCACTTGTTGGGTAATTTTCCATCTATTAATTCAAGATTAGTCAAACTCATGACCGCTTCGTATTCGCCATATTTGATGTGAATATGATGAGGGGGATGTTCCCTGTCAATGAGGAACATGCGAATAATGATACCGTAAAAGCGGGCAAGTTCTGGCATGTTGTTAGTACGAGTGTGGTGCGGATTTGGCCAGCATGATAACCCAGTCGAGCGGGCCTAGCACCGGGCGGCGGCGATAAACGTCGAATTGCACTTTTTCAATCTTATCCAGGATGCGTAATCCGCCGGCGATGATCATGCGCATCTCAAGGCCGATGCGCCCCGTGAGTATGCTGCCCAATGGAGCGCCTTGCAGCATCAGTGCCCGGGCGCGGCTCACCTGAAACTGCATCAGATCGCGCCAGTTGTCATCGCAAATATGCGCTTCGATCTGTGCGGCGGAAACGCCGAACTTAGCCATCTCGTCCAGCGGCAGGTAGATGCGCCCGATGGCGATATCCTTGGCGACATCCTGCCAGAAATTGATCAGTTGCAAGCTGGTGCAGATCGCATCCGAATAGGCGATGTTGACCGGTGTCGCTTCGCCGTATAGGTGCAACATCAGTATCCCTACCGGATTGGCAGAGCGGCGGCAGTAGTCGAGCAGATCGGCGTAGTTGCCGTAGCGTTTTTGGACGACATCCTGCGAGAAGGCATCGAGCAGATCGTAGTGCGGTTGCAGGGGTAATTCATACTGCCGGATGGTGGCTTGCAGATTTTGAAACAAGGGCGTTGCCGGCGCTTCGTTTTGGCTGATGCGATTTAACTCGTCTCGAAATGCATCCAGCCCTTGTAACCGTTCGGCATCGGAAAAATCCCCCTCGTCGGCGATATCGTCAGCAGCTCTTGCGAAATGGTAAATCGCCGCCACCGGACGACGCAGCCGTTTGGGCATCAGGATGGATGCGACCGGGAAGTTCTCGTAATGCTCAACGGCCATATTTATATTTTAAATCAGATCGTTGCGATGCAGCATAAACACGAACTGATCGCCCGCCGTCACATCCAGCCAGGTGAATGGCAGGGTAGGGTAGGCGGCTTCGATGACATCTCGGTTATGACCGATTTCGACGATCAGGATGCCGTTGTCGCTCAGATGTTCGGCGGCATGTTTAAGAATCACGCGCGTCGCATCCAGTCCGTCTGATCCGCTGCCCAGAGACAGTTTGGGTTCGTGCAGATATTCAGGAGGGAGGGCTGCGACTGATTCCGCATCGACGTAGGGCGGGTTGCTGATGATCAGATCGTATTTGCGACCATCCAGTTGCGTGAACAGATCAGACTCAACCAGATTGATGCGCTCGGCCAGTTCATAGTCACCCACGTTGCGCTTCGCGACCATCAATGCATCCGCTGACAGATCGACGGCGTCAACTTGTGCGTTCGGAAAAGCGTCCGCGCACAGTATGGCCAAACAGCCGCTGCCGGTACACATATCTAGCACATGGCCGATGTTATCCGGTTCGGCGATCCAGGGGGATAAGCGCTGGCGCAGCAATTCGGCGATGAAGGAGCGCGGCACGATGACGCGTTCATCTACATAGAAACTGTATTCGCCCAGGAAAGCTTCGTGAGTCAGGTAGGCGGCCGGAATGCGCTGTTCGACGCGGCGCTGGATGATGCTCAGCACCTCGCTGCGCTCACTCATGGTGAGTTGCGCATCGAGAAATGGCGCCAGTGTATCGACGGGCAAATGCAGCGTGTGCAGAATCAGGTAAACCGCTTCGTCATAGGCGTCATTGCTGCCGTGACCGAAAAACAGTTTGGCCTGATAAAAGCGGCTGACCGCAAAACGCAGGTAGTCGCGTACGGTATGCAGGCTCTGCGACGCGGCAGAGAAATAATTGTCTATTTGCATAACAGGTTTTCCAGTGTGCGTTGAAAGGTGAGCTTGAGCGGTTCGATATCGGCGACCGCGACGCATTCGTTGAGTTTGTGTATCGTGGCGTTCAGCGGGCCGAATTCAATCACCTGCGGGCAGATGTCGGCGATGAAGCGCCCGTCCGAGGTGCCGCCCGTGGTCGATAGTTCCGGCGTGATGCCGTAGCTTTGCTCGATCGCATGGCTGATGGCTTCCACTAGGCTGCCCTTGGGCGTGATGTATGGCTTGCCGGATAACTCCCACTCCAGGTCATAAGTGACGTTGTGCTTGTCGAGAATGGCGTGAACCTTGTCCTTTAGTTGCTGTTCGGTGCTGGCCGTGGAAAAACGGAAATTGAACAGGATCTCCACCGTGCCTGGCACCACATTGGTCGCGCCCGTGCCGCCATTCATATTGGAAATCTGCCAGGAAGTCGGCGGGAAATACTCGTTGCCATTGTCCCAAGTGGTGGCGGCCAGTTCGGCAATAGCTGGCGCTGCCATGTGGATGGGGTTCTTAACCAGGTGAGGGTAGGCGATATGTCCTTGAATACCCTTAACAATTAACGTGCCGGACAAAGAGCCGCGACGCCCGTTCTTGATCATGTCGCCCACCAGTTTGTTGGAGGTGGGTTCGCCGACGATACAGTAATCCAGCTTTTCGCCGCGCGCCTGCAAGGCTTCGACCACGCGCACCGTGCCGTCCACCGCGATTCCTTCTTCGTCCGAGGTGATCAACAGGGCGATAGAGCCTGCGTGTGCCGGGTGATCTTCGACAAAGGCTTCGATCGCGGTGATGAAGGCGGCGACCGAGGTTTTCATGTCGGCCGCGCCGCGCCCGAACAGCATGCCGTCGCGGATAGTCGGTTCAAATGGCGGGCTGAACCAGGATTCGACCGGGCCGCTGGGCACGACATCGGTGTGACCGGCGAATACCAGCACAGGACTGGTCGTGCCGCGTCGCGCCCAGAAGTTGTCGACGTTACCAAAACGCATGCGTTCGATTTTAAAATCGAGTTTTTCCAGGCGTTCGATCAAAATTTCCTGACAACCTGCGTCGTCTGGGGTGAGTGAGCGGCGTGCGATCAGCGCGCGGGCGAGTTCTAGCGTAGCAGTCATGGTGTTACTTTCATTTAAAGAGTTCGGCATAAGCCGCTTCATCGAAGCCGACGTGGCATAATTTTCCGTCGATCTCCAGCAGGGGGCGTTTGATGACGCTGGTTTTTTCCAGCATCAGTTTCGCAGCGGACGCCGTATCGGTGGCTTTTTGTTCGTCGGACAGACCGCGCCAGGTCAGCCCTTTGCGATTGACAAGTTCAGTCCAGTCGCGCTGTTGCAACCAGTGCTGTAAAGTCGCTTCATCCAGGCCGCGCTTCTTGAAGTCGTGGAAATCGACAGCGATGTTGTGTTCTGCCAGATAGTCGCGGGCTTTTTTAACGGTGTTGCAGTTGGGAATTCCGTACAGTGTTATCAAGATACATCCAGATCGAGTTTGATGCTGGAAAAGTCGGAACGCGGCGTCTTGGGTGTTTCAGGCACATAGGCTGGGGCATGTATGGTGGTGGTGCGCTCGGAAAAGTCGACCAGCGCGGACAAATTGCTGGCGGAGTCTGCATTGCGCATCGCTTCTTCCTTAGTGATTTCACCCGCCTTGAAGAGTTTGTACAAAGCCTGCTCGAAGGTTTGCGAACCGGCGGATACGCTTTTATCTATGGCCTCGCGTATCTTGTCGATTTCGTCATCCTTGATCAGATCGGCGATCAAGGTGGTATTGAGCAAAATTTCAACCACGGGCACTTGTTTACCCTGAGTGGTGCGGACCAGACGCTGTGAAATGACCGCGCGCAGACACATGGCCAGATCGGACAACACGCTTTGGCGTGAGTCGTAGGGAAAGAAATTCACGATGCGGTTCAAAGCGTGATAACTGTTGTTGGCGTGCAGGGTCGTCAGACACAAATGGCCGGTCTGCGCAAAAATCAGTGCCTGCTTGAGTGTCTCGCGGTCGCGAACCTCACCTATCATCAGCACATCGGGTGCTTCTCGCATCGCCGCAGCCAGTGCATTTTCGTAGGACTGCGTATCCGTGCCGATTTCGCGCTGGTTGACCACCGATTTATCGTGTTTGAAAATATATTCGATCGGGTCCTCAATGGTCAGAATATGCCCGCTCTGGGTATTAGAGCGATGTTCCAGCATGGAGGCGAGCGTAGTTGATTTACCTGAACCCGTCGCGCCCACCACCAGAATCAGCCCGCGCTTTTCCATGATCAGCTTCTTGATCACAGAAGGCAGACGCAGGTCGTCGATGCTATTTATCTTGCCACGGATGTGGCGGATGACCAGGGCGACATCGCCGCGCTGCCGGAAGACATTGACGCGGAAACTGCCCAGCGCCTCAACACGATAGGAGAAGTTCATCTCCATGTTGGCTTCGAATTCAATGATTTGACGCGATGACATCAACTCATACGCGATGCGCTTAATGGTCTCTGCGTTGAGGATTTGTGCGTTGACCGGCACGGTGATGCCGTCAATCTTGATGTTAACCGGCGCACCCACCGAGAAGAACAGGTCGGATGCCTGTCTGTCGGATGCCAGTTTGAGCAGTGGAGTGACGATCATGTTTGATTCCAGTTGTTAGTCGTTAGACGTAAGTTATTAGTTGTTGCTACGAAGGTATTTAACTTACGTCTTACGTCATGCGACTGTTTTTAGATGCCGCGTAGCAGTTCGTTGATGCCGACTTTGGACAGCGTCTTGGCATCCACTTTCTTGACGATCACGGCGCAATACAAACTGTACTTTCCATCCGGTGAAGGCAGGCTGCCGCTGACCACCACAGAACCTGCCGGGACGCGACCATAGGTCACGGTGCCGGTTTCGCGATCATAGATCTTGGTGCTCTGACCGATAAACACGCCCATCGAGATCACCACGTTGTCTTCCAGAATCACGCCTTCGACGATCTCGGAGCGGGCGCCGACGAAACAGTTGTCGCCGATGATGGTCGGATTAGCCTGCACCGGCTCCAGCACGCCACCGATGCCGACGCCGCCGGATAAATGCACATTCTTACCGATCTGCGCGCAGGAACCGACCGTTGCCCAGGTGTCAACCATGGTGCCTTCATCGACATAGGCGCCGATATTGACATAGGAGGGCATCAGCACCACGTTCTTAGCGATATATGCGCCACGACGCGCTGCGGCCGGAGGGACAACGCGGAAACCGCCTTCACGGAAATCGCGGCTGTTGTAGTCGGCAAATTTTGACGGCACTTTGTCGTAGTAATTGGTGAAACCGCCTTTGATGAATGCGTTGTCTTCCAGACGGAAGGACAGCAGTACGGCTTTTTTAAGCCACTGGTGAGTCACCCAGTCGCCGTCAATTTTTTCTGCGACGCGTAACTTACCCTGATCCAGTTGCATGATCACTGCGTCTACGGCTTCCTTGAGTTGCGCATCCGCATTGCGCGGGGTGATGTCGGCGCGACGTTCAAAAGCGGCTTCGATAATCTGTTGTAATTCGGACATAGAGTTCCTGATAAGATGTCAATTAAGGTTTTAGGAAAAGTGAGCCAAAAACGGTGGCGCTTGTGTAATGGGCGCGATATTACCTATAAATGAGGGTGCGCGGCAAACGCTCAATTCACTTTGTGACATGAGGCGTTCTCTTTAGCAGGCGCAGCAGGTGAGCACGCCTGTGATATTTTTTATATAACTCATTGATAATATTTGTTTTATTTTTAAATTTTGGCTGAATGCGGCGAGAGCTATAAATTTTAAGGTGATGCCGCTCCCGCTTGATAATTCCGTTCATCTGCGTGGTGAGACTCGCTTTACACGCATGCGTTGTCTGGCTGTTGCCGTATTTATGTGCCATGATGACCTGTGAATTTTTTGCAATAAGGCCGTGTTGCTGTTTGTCGCCAAAATCGTACGCGCCCACGACGTCAGAGTTTATGAAAAAAATATTTTTTGCTTTAGCGCGCCTGTTTGAAAATCGAGGCGCATTGCGGTCGTTATTGATCTGGCCGAAGTTTTCTATCACATCCTACAATATGCTTTGCGCATTGCGTAATCAGGCTGTGTTGCCAGGCTCGGTGATAGATGTGGGCGCCAATGTGGGACAGTTTGCTGTGGCAGCTGCCAAAATATTTCCCGATGCGCGGGTGTACTCCTTTGAACCCAATCCGGATTGTCTGGTGCAATTGCGTAAAAATACAGCCGGGCTGGGCAATGTGTCGGTGCATCCGCTGGCGCTGGGCGAGCAGGCCGGTGAAGTGGTTTTTCATGTCAACTCATATAGCTTGTCCAGTTCGATATTGCCACTGGCTAATTCACACCGTGCCGCTTTCCCCTATGCTCAGGAGATCGGGACTATCAAGGTCAAAATGGATACGCTGAATCACTTCTTTGATGAAGTGCTTCTGCCGCGCCCCGCCTTGCTTAAACTGGACATTCAGGGCTATGAGGCGCAAGCCTTGCGCGGGGCTGGGGTTTTGCTCAAACAGATTGATTATGTGGTGCTGGAGGCGTCCTTCAAGCCGATGTATCAGGGGGAGTGTCTGTTTATGGAAATTATTGAACTGATGAAGGGCATGGGTTTTGTTTTTGTGCGTCCGCTCGCCTGGGCGTCTGACCCGAAATCGGGCGAAATCGTACAAATGGACGCCCTGTTTCAACGCGATTAAATCAGTGCGTCAATGTCCTGCTGTAAAAGTTGTGCGGCCTCTTCCTGTTTGTTTTTGATCGCCAGCTGTAGTGCGGTATTGCCATCGCAGGTTTTTAGATCGCGCTGCGCACGCTGTTTGAGCAATCGTTGCACAATCTCGCAGTTACCTGATTCCGCTGCCTTGTGCAGCGCGGAATAACCGTGGTTGTCGGCGCTATCCACATCGGCGCCGCTCTCGAGCAGCAGGCTGAGTATGGCCGGATGATTGCGTGCTGAAGCTTGAATTAACGGTGTCCAGCCGAAATGGTTGCGTGCATCAATGACGGCGAGATGCCCGATCAGCAGGGCTGTGCTGCGCGGGTCTCCGCCAAATGCGGCCCAGTGCAAAGCGGTATTGCCATTGTTGTCGGTAGCCTGTGCATCTGCATGGTTCGCCAGCAACAAATCGACGATTTCGTTGTGGCCACGGAAGGCTGCGCTCATCAGCGGTGTCCAACCCAGATTGTCGCGTATTTCCGTGCTGGTTTTTGCCTCGATGAATAAAGCCACAGCAGCGCGCTGTCCGGTCTCTGCTGCGCTGAAAAATCCTTCCTCTGTGCAGGGTATGCCGTATTGTTTCAAGGCGTTGAGCAGGGTGTCATTCGCTTTGATCGATTCCGAATAGCCTGTCGGGTGCGGTGTGAATTTGGCAAATGAACCCGCTGAAACATCCCATATGTCATTAATTTTATTGTATTTTTCTTTTGATGCGTGGATCAGGCTCAGATGCAGAATATTGGCTGCCACATCGGGAGGAAAACCGCTGCGCCCCTTGCGATCGCTGACCATTAAAGCCATAAAGTAGTCGTTCAGAGTGTCGTCATCCCAGCTCGACAGGATAGTTTCAAGGATGCGCGGATACAGCTTTTCGAGTGCGTAAGGGTAGTGTTCGGTTGTGCCGCCTAATATCCTGATGAGTCGCTGATCCATGGTGTTTTCAACACAAGGTTGCCTCAATAGTTTTGTGCGATATTTTGTTTGGATAGTGCAGGGTTCTGTGCGAAGTAACGTTTGATGCCGCTCAGCACGGCATTGGCCAGTTTTGTTTGATAGTTTTCGTCGTTCAGACGCGCTTCTTCTGCGGGGTTGCTGATGAATGCAGTTTCCACCAGAATCGATGGGATGTCGGGCGATTTGAGCACGGCAAATCCCGCCTGCTCGACGTGGCCGCTGTGCAAATCGTTGATGTTGTCCAACTCGCCCAGCACATGTCTGGCCAGGCGGATGCTGTCGTTGATGGTGGCGGTTTGCGACAAGTCGAGCAAGGTGCGCGCCAGATACGGATCTTTGACGGCGATGTTGACCCCGCCGATCAGATCGGCCTCGTTTTCCTTTTTAGCCAGCCAGCGTGCGGCGGTGCTGGTCGCACCGTGTTCTGAAAGCGCAAAAACGGAAGAACCGTGTGCATCCGGTTTGATAAAGGCATCCGCGTGAATAGAGACGAACAGGTCGGCACGCGCTTTGCGCGCCTTAACGACACGCCCGCCCAGCGGGATAAAATAGTCGCCATCGCGGATCAGCACGCCGCGCATATTGGGCGTCTCATTGATCAACGTGTTAAGTCTGCGCGCAATGGCCAGTGTGACGTCTTTTTCATGCGAACCTCGGCTGCCTCGCGCGCCGGGATCTTCGCCACCGTGTCCTGCATCGATTGCGATAATCAAGGTGCGGGCGCGAATTTCGGGTTGGCTTTTATGGGGTGCGACCGGGGGTTGGATTTTTCCGGCGGGTGCCACCTTGGGTTCAGTGGTTTTGCTGAGCGGCGGCAACGCTTCCCTAGCGTCCTGATCGAGCAGCGCCATCATTGCATCGGCTGGTTTTGCCGGGTAGATATCCAATACCATGCGGTAACCGTATTCACCGACCGGCACCAGATCGAATAGTTGGGGTTTAACCTGACTTTTAAGATCAAATACCAGACGCACTACGCCTGGCTTGAAACGACCCACCCGCACACTCTTGATGTAGGGATCGTCTTCGCCTATCTTTCCGCTCAGTTGATTAAGTGCTGTGCCCGGTTCTACGCCTTCTAGGTCGATTACCAGCCGGTCTGGGTTTTCCACTGAAAACATGTTGTGTTGGATCGCTTGTTTTGATTCCAGTGTCAAGCGGGTGTAATCCTGAGCCGGCCAGATACGTGCAGCGACAATTTCAATGGCCGCCTGTGCGTGTGACGGCAAGAATAAGCAGGCCGCCAGCAGCAGCCCACCGGTTGTGCGATGCCACATTGAAATCATTTTTATAACTGCGTTAAACATGCTTTTCCTATTGAGGTATTGCCTTTGATGATGGCACGGCGACCCTGCGGCAAAATATCGAGGCTAATTTCCAAATCGGCCGGAGGAATAAACGAACCGGCTTTTTGGGGCCACTCAATGAAAAATATCGATTCACCATTGAATTCATCGCGAAATCCGGCAAATTCCCATTCATTTTCATCTTGCAGACGATATAAGTCAAAGTGGCGTAAGTCTAACCCAGCGGCATGGTAGGGTTCAAGCAAAGTATAGGTTGGGCTCTTGACGCGTCCGGTAAATCCCAGCGCCTTGAGTACGCCGCGCACCAAGCAGGTTTTACCCGCTCCCAGATCGCCGCGCAGATAAATCACCATGCCGGGTTTTATCTGCGCTGCCAGACGACTCGCCAGCGCCAGCGTGGCATTTTCATCGTCGAGCAACAGGGAGATTCGGCTATCATCGGGGGCATGCAAAATATAAATCCTCAGTCAGTGCAAAATCCATTACAGGATAAATATCACGAGCTTGTCAAAATGATCGCTGTGTGGGCGCGTGAACTCGGTTTTCAGGCCGCAGGTATCTCAGATACGGACTTGAGCCGTGCCGAAGCCGGTATGTTGAACTGGCTGGCGCAGGGGTTTTACGGCGAGATGGATTATATGGCAAAACACGGTGTGAAACGCAGTCGTCCGGCGGAACTTGTGCCAGGCACGGTGCGCGTCATCAGCGTGAGGATGAATTATCTGGCCAGAGGCGCTGCGGACAGCGAGCGAGTGTTGCAACAAGGCGAACGGGCTTTTATTTCCCGCTATGCGCTGGGACGCGATTACCACAAGCTGATGCGCCGCCGTCTGAGTCTGCTGGCAGACAAAATTCGGCACGAGGTGGCAGAGTTTGACGGGCGAGTTTTTAGTGACAGCGCGCCGGTGCTGGAGGTGGAGCTGGCAAGTCGGGCAGGGATAGGGTGGCGGGGAAAACACACTCTATTGTTGTCGCGCAGTGCCGGTTCATGGTTTTTTTTGGGTGAAATCTTTTTAAATTTGCCGCTGCCGGTCGAAGAGCCGGAGGTTCCTCATTGCGGTAGTTGCACGCGTTGCATAACCGTTTGTCCCACTCAGGCGATCATCGCGCCCTACCAAGTTGATGCGCGCCGCTGTATCTCTTACTTAACCATTGAATTAAAAGGAAGTATTCCAGTCGAGCTGCGCCCGCTTATCGGCAATCGCATCTACGGTTGTGACGACTGCCAGTTAGCGTGTCCGTGGAATCGTTTCGCGCAAACCACGGTTGAGGCCGATTTTGCCGTGCGTCATGGTCTGGACGATGTGGGATTGGTGGAGCTGTTCGCATGGAGTGAGGAGGAATTTAAGGAAAAACTGGCGGGGAGCGCCATCTATCGCATCGGCCATGAACAGTGGTTGCGCAATATCGCTGTGGCGCTGGGCAATGCGTCCGGGAGTGCGTCAGTTGTTGGCGCTTTGCATGAGCGCAGCACCCATACTTCAGAGTTGGTGCGCGAGCATGTGGCTTGGGCGCTGGCGAAGCATGGTGTTGCTGTGAAAAATGAACTGCGTGTGAAGAAAACTCCGCAGCGTCCTCCTAAAGAGGCGATGCGGAGTTGAAGGCAGCGGTGTTGTTTACTTCAGTTTCTCGATGCCCAGCATTTTGAGGATGCTCTTCTCGTAAAACGGTTCAGAGCTACCTTTCTTCATCTTGCGGATGAAGTATTTTTCAAAGGCGATCTTGGCGACATGCACCCACTTGCCTTCGGCGAACCAGTTCACGTTGCGCGGCGGGATCTGTGGCATAGCAACAAACACGACACCGGTCTCACCCAGGTCGGCCAGACAGACAGCATTCCAGGTCGCTTCCTGATCGGCCGGTTGACCTTTCAATTCGGAGCTGATGTTGTGCACGGTGGCGGTGACCATGGATTCGATCATATAGCCTGTTTTGGGCGTGCCGGTAGGAACAGGCGTGGCTTCAACGGGGGGGATCGCGATACAGACACCGACAGCGAAGATGTTTTTGTATTTCGGGTTGCGCTGATGTTTATCGACCAGGATAAAACCGCGCGGATTGGTCAGACCCTCGATACCGAATACCGCATCGACGCCCTTGAAAGCCGGCAGCATCATGCTGTAGTTGAAGGGCAGTTCGTGTTTCTTCTTTTCCACGCCCATGTCGTCGTGCTCAGTGACGAACATTTTACCGGCTTCGACCTTGGTGACCTTCGCATTGCAAATCCACTTGATGTGTTTGTCGCGCATCGCGGAGGAGAGGATGCCTTTGGAGTCGCCTACGCCACCTAAACCCAGATGGCCGATATAGGGTTCTGAAGTGACGAAGGTCATTGGTACCTTGGAACGGATTTTACGGCGGCGCAAATCGGTTTCCATGATGAAGGCATACTCGTATGCCGGACCGAAGCAGGATGCGCCTTGCACGGCGCCCACCACGATGGGGCCTGGATTCTTGCAAAATCCTTCCCATACTTCATGCGACTTCATTGCGTGATCGACGTGACACACCGAATAGGTGTGTCCGCCGTGCGGGCCTAAACCTTCCACTTCGTCAAAAGCCAGTTTAGGACCGGTGGCAATGACAAGATAGTCATAGTTGACGAATTTGCCGTCGTTCAGTTCGACACTGTTCTTATCGGGATGGACGCGTTTGACACCGGTAGAGATGAAGTGGATGCCCTTGCGTTCCAGATAGGGGCGCGCGGAAAATTCTATGTCCTTGCGGTCACGCCATTTCACGCCTATCCAAGGGTTGGATGGCACGAAATGAAAATTCTCGCCGTTTGAGATGACGGTGACTTTGTCGCCGCTGCCGATCTTCTCCTGCATTTCGTATGCGGTCGGCATGCCGCCTATGCCCGCACCCATAATCACGATATGTGCCATGTTTGATCTCCTTCCCTGGTTGATTGATGAAATAATTGCGCTGGTTTGGTTGAGTTATGCTTACTAATAAATTTAACAGCGTGGCGGATTGTCGTCGTTGTGCGCGGTATTTTGCTCGACAAATAGAACGGCGGCCTTGACCCTGGATGACAGATTGAGCTTGTTCAAAATGTGACGTACATGCTGCTTGACCGTGTCGTAGCTGATTTTCAGGGTGAGCGCAATCGCCTTGTTGCTTTCACCGCGCGAGAGCAGTTGCAAGATTTCGCGCTCACGCTCGGTGAGTGATTTGATAGAATTTTTTTGTTCGCTGGCGTATTGATCGCCGCGCAGCATGTTGATCATCTTCATGGTCATGGTCGGTGCCACCACCAGTTCGCCGGCTGCGATGCGACGGATGGCATCGACCACTTCATCGGGTGCCATGTCTTTGAGCAGATAGCCTCGCGCACCGGCGCGGATTGCATTGCCCATATCCACTTCTGAGTCGCTCATGGTCAGAATCACGACGGGGGTCAAAAAGCCTTCTTTGCGGATCTGGTCCAGCATGACCAGTCCGTCCATCGGTTTCATGCGTAAATCCATCACCAGCAGATCCGGTTCTTCCAGCAGGATCACCCGCAACTCTTCGATGTTGCCTGTGGCACCCAGTACCGTGAAGCCATAGCCATGCGAGAGCAATTCACTCAAGCCGCGACGACACAAATTCTGATCGTCTACCAGCACCACTCTCAGGTTTTTACTCATTTGTTGCTCTCCAGTCTGATAATGGTTCGGGGAAAAACAGTTGTACGCGCGTGCCGCATCCTTGCGAACTGTCCATTTTTATTTCGCCGCCGATGCGTTGCGCACGTTCCCGCATAATCATCATACCGTAGTGTCCTTCGACGGGTGCAAAAGTCACGCATCCGCTGCCGTTGTCTTCGATGGTGAAGACGTAATAACCGGAAATATAGTCGATCAGCAGACGGGCGTGGGTCGCACCGGAGTGTTTGCCGATATTCGTCAGCGCTTCGCTGACGATGTAGAGTACTTCAATTTCATATTCTAGGGGCAATTCTAGATCAACTACCCGGTTGGTGTATTCGAGTGAGATGTCATTGCGTTCGTCGAACTGCTCGGTGAGGGTTTGCAGCGCGGGCAGTAAACCTGCCGGGTCAATCTCGCAGCGGAAATCTCTGATCAGTTCGCGCGCGGTCTTCTGACTGTGAGCCAGACCCTCTTCGATGTCTTGCGCATAGCCGGCGGCAGCGGTCAGGTTGTCAGTGCGTATTGATTCGGACAGTAAACTGGTACGCATTCGTGTATACGCTAAAGTCTGCGCCAGTGAATCGTGGATGTCATTTGCAATCGCCTGTCTTGCCGCCATCCGGTCGGCACGTTTGAATTCACGGTTGGCCTTGATGTGCTCGATGCAGGCGCTGAGAACTTTAGCAAAGGCCAGCACGGTTGCGGAGGCGCGATTCGAATGTTCCTGCGAGGTGGAAAAGAACAGTGTAATGATGCCGATCGGATTAGCCAGCGGTGTGCGACTCTCCAGCGGGATGGTTATAGCTGATTTGAAGAGACAGTCCGGGTGAAAGCACGCCGAGCGAGTTGCACAGGTGGTCAGGTCGCTGGAAAAAATTTCATGTTCGATCGCGGCCTTGCCGCGTGTCTCACAGTCGAATTCAATCAGAGATTCGGATTCCGGCAACTCAGCGGGCATGCCGAAAGAGCTGATCGTATGCAGGGTGGGGCTGTTTAACGGTTGTATACGTATAACGCCTGCACTGGCATTGACTGTTTCGACGATGGTTTCCAAAAATTCATCCAGTAGCGGGCCTAAATTATTGGCGCGGGAAACCACTGCGGATGAGTTTTCTGCAATTTTGCGAGGACTGTCGAGCGGGAGCGTGAAGGCGGCTTCAGTCTGCCATGTGAAAGTCGTCTGTGCAGAATGCAATGTTAGATTTTTAACCATTAATTCATTAGCTAACTGGATATTCCGGAAAATTTTGTTTTTTAGCCGTAGTAGTAGCGAAAACGGAGCGTATAAACGAGCGGAATCATTATAATCCCCAATTAAAACACAGACCAAGCGCATGTGATTATATCTTTGGGATTATTCACCTATCCCCCGATATGGTTATAGACACGAATAACCTTGATTCGGCCTAATGCACACTGAATTTGATAGGCTCGTTAATGGATGTTGTCTGACACGAAAGCAAAATGAAAATTTGTATTGTTTCTGATAGTCACGATCGTGCCGAGCCGCTGGCTGCGGCAATCCTTAAAGCGCAGTTGGCCGGTGCAGAGGCGGTGATACACTGCGGTGATCTGATCGGTGCTAATACGCTGCGCACCTCGCTAAAGTTGGGCATTCCACTTCATGTTTTGCATGGAAATAATATTGGTGATCAGATGGCCATGCAGCGTATGATGGCGAAATCCGGTGGGATTTTGACTTATCACGGCCAGGATGCGGAGCTTACATTGGGCGGACGCCGCATTTTTGCGACTCATTACCCTCACTACGGACGTGGTATGGCGTGCACCGGCGACTACGATCTGGTCTGCTGCGGTCACAGTCATGTCGCTGAAATCATCTGGCAGGACAATATTAAAGGCGGCAAGACGCCGCTGCTCAACCCGGGGTCGGTGTCCGGCATCGGCGCGCCCGGCATCACTGAAGCGTTTACCTGGATACTGGGCGATCTGGAGAACATGGTTTTCGAAATACATACGCAGGAGAACTGATATGCAGTTTGTTGATTATAATTTTCAACGGAGGTTCGAGTGACAGATTCAATTGCAACCAGCCAGACCATCCTGGTCGTCGGCGGCGGTATCAGCGGCATGACGGCGGCGTTAGAAGCGGCTGAATGCGGCAAACAGGTAATGCTCATCGAGCGCAATCCCACCTTGGGCGGACGCACCTCGCTGCTCTACCGATATTTCCCTAAAATGTGTCACCCGACCTGCGGACTGGAAATCAATCTGCGCCGCTTGAAGGGCAATCGCAACGTGCGAGTGATGACCATGACTCAGGTCGTGTCGGTTGTCGGGTCGCGCGGCGATTACACCGTGACCTTGAAAGTCGCGCCCCGCTATGTCAACGACAACTGCACCGGTTGCGGCGACTGCGCCAAAGCGGTTGAAGCCGAGATCGACAATCCCTATGAATACGGCCTGGCCAAGACAAAAGCCGCTTACTTGCCTCATGCGATGGCTTATCCGCAGCGCTATGTGATCGACGCGTCGATTATCAATACGCCGGATGGCGACAAGGCGAAAGCCGCCTGCAAGGTGGGAGCGGTGGATTTAGCCATGCAGGAGGAGACCGTTGTGGTCAAAGTCGGCACCGTCGTCTGGGCGACCGGCTGGAAGCCCTACGATGCGGCGAAGATACAGCCCTATGGTTACGACCGCTTTGCCAATGTCATCACCAGTCTGGAATTTGAACGCATGGCCGACCCTAAGGGACCGACCGGTGGCAAACTGCTGCGTCCATCCGACGGACGTGAGGCAAAAAATATTGCGTTTATCCAGTGTGCAGGTTCTCGCGACGAGAATCATTTGCGTCACTGTTCGCGCATCTGCTGCATGGCCTCACTCAAACAGACGCAATATGTGCGGGAAGCTTATGGCGATGCGGGTAAATCGACGGTGTATTACATCGATTTGCGCACCATAGACCGCCTCGAAGATTTTTACGTTAAAGTTCAACAAGATACGACGGTCAGTTTCGTCAAGTCCAAGGTTGCTAAGATCGTCGAAGACAAGGATGCCAATCCGGTGTTGCATGGCGTGGACACGGAAGGGTATCACCGTTATGCAACAGCGCACGATCTGGTGGTGCTAGCCGTCGGTATGGAGCCTGAAGCGAATGGCATCAAACTGCCTGACGATATGCTTCTCGATTCCTCTGGCTTTATCGAGGGTTCACGGGATGAAGGGATGTTCGGTGCGGGGGCGGCAACCAGTCCGCTGGATGTAAATCGCTCGGTACAAAGTGCCACGGCAGCGGCGCTCAGGGCAATCAAGGTGGTTTACAAAACGGCCACGGTGGAGGGTTAAGAGATGGCTGACAATAAATTTGCTGCATACATCTGTTCCGGTTGCGGTATCGGTGACAAGCTCGATATCGGTACGCTGGAGAAGATCGCCAAAAAAGAAGGCAAGATTCAGGATGTGAAGACTCATCCTTTCTTGTGTTCGGCTGAAGGCGTTCAAATTATCAACGACGACATCGAAAAAGAGGGTGTCACTCATGTCTGTATCGCGGCCTGTTCGCGCCGTGCCAAAACGGAAGCCTTTCACTTTCCGACCGCTGTGATGTCCCGCGCTAACTTGCGCGAAGGCGTGCTGTGGGTGATCGCCGAAGGCGAAGCGCACGACGAAGTGCGTCAGGAAATGGCCGACGACTATGTGCGCATGGCGTGTGGCGAACTCAAGAAAATGAAATTGCCGGGCGGCAACCAGAATCACGGTGGCAATAAGCGTATTTTGGTGGTGGGCGGTGGTATGTCCGGTATGACTTCTGCGCTGGAAGCTGCAGAAGCCGGTTATGAAGTCGTGATCGTCGAGAAACAAGCTCAGTTGGGCGGTTGGGGAGCTAAACTCTGGAAGCGCGTGCCGTTCAAGGCACCGTACGCTGATCCGCAGAACACCGGTGTGGCCGAATTGGCCGCAGCAGTCAGCTCGCATCCGCGCATTAAAGTGTATCTGGACTCGCATCTGGCGGAAACCGCCGGTGCGCCGGGCCGCTTCAATGTCAAGATCGCGCAGGAATCGGGTTCCGTTAGTGAAGAGACGGTTGGCGCTATCGTGCAGGCGACCGGTTTCACTTCTTATGACATCGCTAAACTGCCTGAATTGGGCGGCGGCAAGGCCAATGTGACCGATCAGGCGGGGTTGGAAGCGCTGGCGAAATCGGCCAACGGTGCTGCGATTAAACGCGCCGACGGCAAAGAAATCAAATCGGTGGTGTTTTTGCAGTGCGCGGGTCAACGCGATGAGACAGGTACCCATCTGCCCTATTGTTCGGGTCACTGCTGTGCGACCAGCATCAAGCAGGCGATGTACTTTAAAGACAACAATCCCGATATCAACACGGTGGTGATGTATCAGGATCTGCGTGTGCCGGGCATGGGCGAAGACTTCTACCGCAGCGCGCAGAACAAGGGCGTAACCTTCACCAAGGGGCGTGCGATCGGTGTTGAGAGCTCGGGTGCGACGTGCACGGTGAATTTCCGCGACCTGATCCTCGATGAAGATACCAGCGTGAACGTCGATCTGGTGGTGCTGGCAACCGGTCAAGTGCCGAGCGCCGGTGTCGATCTGGAAGCCTGGAATCCGGTGGTGACGGCGGCCGATGGTGGCGCGCCTGAGGCCAAAGAGAAAAAGGCCGAGATGCAGAAGATCTCCATCCTGAACCTGAACTATCGTCAGGGACCGGATATGCCGCAGTTCAAACACGGCTTTGCGGATTCGCACTTTATTTGCTTCCCGTATGAGACCCGTCGTACCGGCATTTATGCAGCAGGCCCAGTACGCCGTCCTATGGATATGTTGCAGGCAACCGAAGACGCGACCGGCGCGGCACTCAAAGCCATCCAGGCGGTGGAAAATGCCAGTTTAGGTCGTGCAGCACATCCGCGTTCAGGTGATCTGTCCTTCCCGACTGCACGTCTGGAAGGCTGTACTCAATGCAAACGCTGTACAGTGGAATGTCCGTTCGGTGCGATCGACGAAGATGAACGCCGCTTCCCGGTATTCAATGAAGAGCGTTGCCGCCGTTGCGGTACCTGCATGGGCGCCTGTCCGGTGCGTGTGATTTCCTTCGAGAACTATTCGGTGGATACGGTAGGTGCGCAGATCAAGTCTGTCGATATGCCGGATGAATTCTCGGAAAAACCGCGTATTCTGATTTTAGCTTGTGAGAACGATGCTTATCCTGCGCTCGATATGGCGGGTCTGTCGCGCACTGTCTACTCGGCCTTCGTGCGGATTATTCCGGTGCGTTGCTTAGGCTCAGTGAATACTATCTGGATTACCGATGCGCTCAATGCCGGTTACGACGGCGTGATGATGATGGGCTGCAAGAAGGGCGATGATTACCAGTGCCACTTCGTTAAGGGTTCAGAACTGGCCCATTACCGCATGAGCAAAATCGGCGATACGCTGAGTCAGTTGGGGCTGGAGCCCGAACGCGTGGTCACGCATGAAGTAGCGATCACCGACAATGCGCGCGTTGCACAGTACATCAACGACTATGTGGCTCAGATCAACGAGATCGGTATGTCGCCCATGAAGGGTTTCTGCTAAGGAGCAGGCTATGAGCAATCAAAATCAGCAAGCAATCGCCCGTTACAGCAACAACTTCCTCAAGGAAGTTGAGGATCGCGTCGAGGACGGGGACTGGGTCAAAATGTGTATGCAGTGCGGCGTCTGCGCGGGTTCTTGCCCGCTGGGCAATGCCTGGGAGCACACACCGCAAAAGATCTTCATGATGATACGGGCGGGCAAGCGCGAGGAAGTCCTTACATCCGACGCGATGTGGATGTGTACCTCGTGTTACAACTGTATTGTGCGTTGTCCGCGCAAACTGCCGATCACTCACATCATGCACGGTTTGGCTAACTACGCGCACCGCATGAATCTGGCTCCCCAGCGGCAGCCGACCCGTGTGATCGCCAAACTGTTCTGGGACAATCTGGTCAAGACCGGGCGCGTCAATGAATTGAAATTTTCACTGGCGATGTATTTCAAGGACGGTTTCTCTCAGGGTATTAAAAATGCCATGGAGATGCAGAGCGCAGGGCTGGGCTTGATGAAGGCTAAGCGATTGAATCCTTTTGAGATTTTTGGCGGACATAAGTGTAAAGACAGCAGCGGTATCAAGAAGATGATAGCAAAAGCGCGCGAGATCGAAGACCGCAAAAAAGGCTTTACTTCACTTTAGCCCGTGACGACAGAGAGATAAACATGGCCAAGAAAAACTATGCGTTTTACCCCGGTTGTTCGTCCCAGAAGGGCGCATCCGGTTCCAATTTCGCCACTTCCATCGACGTGATGTGCGACAAGTTGGATATCCAGCTCAACGAGATTCCCGACTGGAATTGTTGCGGTGCTTCTATCGGTTACGGTGAGGGTGGCGAGTTGCCGCGTCTGGCGCTCAATGCACGCAATCTGGCGCTGGCAGCGCAGAATCTGCCGGGGCAGGATATGGTGTCCGGTTGCCCTGCCTGCTGGCTGGCAACGCGCGAGACGGCGGAAAGGCTGCATGAGCACAGCGATCTGATGGCGGAGACCAATGTGGCGTTGAAGGAAGCGGGGCTTACCTTTAAAGGCGGCGTCAAGGCTCGCCATATCGTCGAAGTGCTGATCGAAGACGTGGGTTTTGCCGGCATGAAGGCGCCGGTAGTTAAACCTTTGCAAGGCATGAAGATTGCCGGTTACGTCGGTTGCCAGACTAACCGCCCATTCGGTATCGCGGGTGAATCGTTTGAAAATCCGCTCTATCTGGACAAGATGATCGAAACTGTCGGCGCGGAAGCGATCAGTAGCTACGATCAAAAGGTGACTTGCTGCGGCGGCGCGCTGGCTTTTTCCGAGCCTGAAAAATCGCAGAAGCAGATACGCGACATCGTCGAGTCCGCTTATGATCACGGTGCCGAGATGATCGTCACGCCTTGTCAGTTGTGTCAGGCCAACGTGGAAATCTATCAGGCCGAGATCAACAAGAAGCACGGCACGAAACTGGCTATGCCGGTGGTTTATTACTCGCAACTGATGAGTGTAGCCTACGGCGGAACCCTGAAACAGGCAGGGTTGGATGGACATCTGATACAACCGAACAAGTTGCAGGAAATAGCCGGTAAATAACCGGTGAGCTCACTCCTCCTTTTTTATGGATGAGTGAGCTGTCTCAAAGCGGAATCCGCGCGCTATAATCTCCGCTCCCAATTTCGAAGGAATGTCCCGTGAAGCACCTCAGCCCCAAAGAAGCGCACAAATTCCTGAAAGATACCCCCGAAGCCGTGTTTGTCGATGTGCGTTCCGAGATGGAATACATGTTCGTCGGTCATCCTACCGGCTCTATCCTGATTCCCTGGGTGGACGGTCCTGACTGGGATATCGATCCTGATTTTGTCTCTCATGTTAAAAAGGCGGCCAGCGTAAACCGTCCTGTTGTGCTGATTTGTCGTTCCGGTCGTCGCTCTATCGATGCGGGTTTGGCGCTGGAGAAAGCCGGTCTGACCGAGGTGTACAACGTGCTGAACGGGTTTGAAGGTGATCTGAACGAACATCATCATCGCAACACGCATAATGGCTGGCGCTTCGAAGGTTTGCCGTGGGCGCAGACTTGATATCTAACTTATTGAATATTGAGTATTTATTGTAATTTAAAACGCGCCTTGGACTAAGCTATGAATATTGCAGATTTTACCGATGCAGAGTACAAACTTGTCACGACACAATTGTTACAGCGATACGGAAAGCTGGTGCCGTTGCAACTGGCGGACAGCGAGTTGCAACTGGATCCCGCCTCGACCGAACTGACGGTGTGCCCGACCTTGTACTGGACGGAGCGGGGCGCGCATTTTGTGGTGTGCAAAATTGCCGAGGGCCTTTATCGCAGCCAGTTTTTTTATTCCGAGACCGAACAGTACGGCACGGGCAAAGAAGAATATACCGATCTCATCGCTTGTGTGACGACGCTGTTGCAGGTGCAATCTGATCACGAGCGGCAACTGGCGAACATCTCCTCCGGGGCTACCCGCGCCAAGATCGACGAAGATTACAGCGGTCCGCTGGTGATCTGAAGTTTTTAACCCGCAGCCAGGCGTGGGCCGTCTGGTTGCTTAAAATCAAACCAGTGCGCTGTGGTCTGGTCATGAAGATCGAAACCTGTTTGCTGTAAAGAGTCAGTCTGATCGTCGTTTATCCGCAACTCCCCCTTGAAGCCGAAATGTTCACGCAGCAGACGAGCGGACGAGTAACTGCCAGCTGGCCTGTTAAATTCCAGGGCTACGACAGTGAAATCATCGATGTCGGACTCAATCGCATACGCTTCCTGCGCATTTGCTAACCAGACACCTAGTGCCCAGCCGTGTTCATATTCGCGGTGAATCAGTTCAGCGCGCCGCGCTTGCCATACAGAAAGCGGTACCAGCAGGGGGCCGACCGGAAGACGGACGTTCTGCGGTGTCTCGCGCCCTTTAAGCGTGATTGTCTTCCATGACTCAGTTGTAATGCGTTCATTTTTAATTATCTTAAACATGGTTTGCCTTTCTTTAATTCCGTATCGATGAAATATGCTACTCAAGGTGGTGGAACGCAGTTTAATGAAATTTAATATATTATTTAAATGGTTATTTGTTGTATCTATATGTCCTGAAAGAATAAAGAGCGAGGAGATTCAATTTTAACAAGACTGCCAGCAGGAGTGTGCTGCCGTATTCAGGTTGAGGTGACCTGCAAATGTATGAATATTTTTGCGCCTAACCGTGGCTGTAAGCTTGTTGTAAGATTCGCCTTGTATACTCTCCACCGGAGTCACGCTCGCAACGAGTGTGATTTCAGTATCCCTCCTTTTCGGGCAACCTTCGGGCTGCCCGTTTTTTTGTCAGTCATAGCGACAGGCAATCTGATAAAATAGCGCGCGGAAAGAATATTTTTTTCGCAACATATTGTTTTAATGGAGAATTTTATGAATTTTGGAGTTTTTTTGGCTGTCTTGGCGTTGTCCGGGATGATGAGTGCTGATTTTGCGCAGGCAGGAGAGATCAATGCTGCAAAATCGGCTTCCTCAGCGCAAGCCAGACAAATCCTGTTTCAAGTCAATAATAGTGATCCATCGGGTTGGAATGCGTTGCTGGATAATGTCAACAAGGTTCAGCAGGCTGCGGGGAACGTGCCGTTAACTGTGGAAATTGTTGTGTACGGTCAGGGTATTTATATGATGAAAGCTGACTCTGTTGTGGCGGCGCGCGTTCAGCAAGTGATTAAAGCGGGTGCGGAAGTTAAAATCTGTGAAAACACCATGAGATCCAAGCATCTGAATCACAAGGATATGCAGCCGAATTTGAATTATGTCCCGGCTGGCGTGGTTGAAGTGCTCGATAAACAGCGCAAGGGCTATGTGTATAGTCAACCTTGAGATAGGCGTGTGGCGTTTTAATACTGTTTTAATCTGGAGCAGGGGGCTTTCATGAAATTGATTAAAAGGCTGTTACTGGCTGTGTTCTTGATCGCGGCACCGTCGGTGCAGGCGGCTGAGAAAGTGTATACCTTTGGCGTGGTACCTCAGCAGGCGGCCTCTGAAATGGCTGAGACCTGGTTACCTTTCTTGGCATGGGTATCCGCAAAAAGCGGTGTTGCACTGCGCTTTGTGACGGCGCCGGATATTCCCGCCTTTGAAGCCAGGCTCGCCAAGGGTGAATATGATCTGGCCTATATGAACCCTTATCACTATACGGTGTTTCACAAAAAGTCCGGCTATGAGGCGTTGGCTAAGGAAAAAGATAGAAAAATCAAAGGTATACTGGTCGTTCGCAAAGACAGCCCTGTCAAGGATATCAAGGAGCTGAGCGGTGCGACTCTGGTGTTTCCAGCTCCTGCCGCTTTTGCAGCAAGTATTTTGCCTCGTGTGGCTATGCGCCGGGAAGGCGTCAGTTTTACCACTAAGTTTGTTTCATCTCACGATTCTGTCTATCTCAATGTGGCTCGCGGGTTATATCCTGCAGGCGGCGGCATTGTACGCACCTTTGAAATGCTCGATGAGCCTGTGCGGCGTGATTTGCGGGTGCTGTGGAGTACCCCGTTGTATACCCCCCATGCCATTGCCGGAAATTCAAAGTTGCCCAGAGATGTTGCCAGAAAGTTGCAGGATACTTTCGCCGGGATGGCGGAAGATGCGGACGGGCAGAAATTGCTAAAGCTGATCGGCTTTAAGGGCATAGAAATTGCTCAGGATGCCGACTGGAACGATATACGGCAATTAAATATTACCGAACTCGACAGCCGGATAGAGTGATAGAAATCTAATGTCTTTCAGACTTAAAACCATACTGGGCATTGCGCTGATTGAGGCTCTGCTGCTGACTGCCTTGATTTTCAGTGTCATGGGTTTTTTGCACGATTCCAATGAAACCCAGTTGCAGCGCTATACCCAATCAACTGCGGCTACCTTTGCCTCGATGATCAAGGATAGTTTGCTGGGGATGGATCTGGCACGCTTGCAGTCCTTTGCCGATGAATTGGTGCGCAACGACGGTGTAAGCTATGCGCGCATACGTGATGCAGAACAGCACGTGCTGGCGGCGGCGGGGCCGGTGGGCCTGCTGGCGCAACCGTTCGATGCGGATACCAGTCTGGCCACGGTGCAGGATGGCGTGTACGATATTAAGGCAGAAATTCAGGTGGCAGGCACATCGTTTGGTCGGGTTGAAGTCGGTATCGATGTGTCTTATCTTCAGAAAATGTTTGAACGTGCCAGTAAGTGGAGCTTGTCTATCGCGGCCATTGAAATGGTGCTGGTTGCATTTTTCTCCTTCATATTGGGCAGTTATCTTACGCGTCAGCTGGCCGATTTAAAAGAGGCTAGCGGCCGTCTTGCGCGAGGAGAACTGGGTTATCAGGTCAAGGAAAGCGGCAGCGACGAGCTGGCGGCTACGGCGCGCGGTTTTAACGCCATGTCCAGGCAATTGCTGGAAGACCAGCTTCGTCAAAAAGAAGCAGAACGTCAGTTGATTGAGGCGCGTGAAGCTGCCGATTCTTCCAGTCGGGCGAAAAGTGAATTTGTTGCCAACATGTCGCATGAAATTCGCACGCCGATGAACGGCGTACTCGGGATGACCGAGTTGCTGCTGGATACTGATTTGAATGCGGAGCAGCGTGAATATACCCGTATTGTCCATAACAGCGCCGAAGCTTTGCTGACTGTTATCAACGATATCCTCGATTTTTCAAAAATTGAGGCGCATAAGCTGGATCTGGAAGAAATTGACTTCGATCTGCGCGCCATGCTGGAAGATACTGTCGATTTATTTGCAATTCGTGCTCAGGAAAAAAATATTGAGATGACCAGCGATATCTCACCCGGCGTTCCTTTACGAGTGCGCGGAGATCCTGGTCGTTTGCGTCAGATACTCAGCAATCTGCTGGGCAATGCGGTGAAGTTTACCCATTACGGTGAGATAGCGCTGACAGTCGATTTTCGCCTTGAAAATGCAGATCGCGTATTGCTCAATTTTGCTGTTCGGGATACTGGAATAGGTATTCCGGAAGATAAGCGTGAGCAGATGTTTCTGGCTTTTAGTCAGGCCGATACTTCGGTGACAAGAAAATATGGCGGAACCGGGCTCGGATTGGCGATCTGCAAACAGTTAGTCGATCTGATGGGCGGTGATATTGGTTTTCAGAGTGTCGAGCATCAGGGAACGACTTTCTGGTTTACGGTTTCACTGCTAAAACAGCAGGCCGTTGTCGGTGAAAGAGTGCCGGACGAATTAGCGAAATTCGATCGGAGCCGTATTCTGGTGGTGGACGATAATGCAACTAACCGGCACATACTAGTCAGTTTTCTGTCGCAGTGGGGGTTTCGTTGCGATGAGGCAGAGGGTGCGCTGTCCGGTGTGCAAATGCTAAAAACCGGTGTGTCCGGCGGCGACCCTTATTGCCTGGCCATTGTCGACATGAGTATGCCCGCTATGCACGGGGAGGATTTTGGCCAGATCGTCAAATCCGATGCCGAACTGGCGGACACGCGTCTGGTGATGATGACGTCAGCCGGTCAGCGCGGAGATGCTCGGCGTTTGCATGCACTGGGCTTCTCAGCTTATCTGTCCAAGCCGGTGAAGAGTCAGATTTTGCACGACACGTTGCTTGCGGTACTCTCCGGCCCGCAAAACAATCCCGCAGTGGCGGAGCTGGCCCCCCTGATTACGCGGCATTCGATCAAGAACGCGCAGCGAAAATCTGCTCGCTTATTGCTGGTCGATGACAATTATGTGAATCAAAAAGTCGCCGTCGCCCTGCTTAAAAAGTTGGGCTATCAGGATGTCATGGTTGCGGGAGATGGAGAAGAGGCGATCGAGTGGCTGAAAAAGGACAAGTTCGATCTGGTTTTAATGGACTGTCAGATGCCTATACTCGACGGACTGGCGGCAACCCGCAAGATACGCGCAGCGTCACCCGGTGAAATGGATGCTGATGTGACGATCGTGGCACTGACGGCACATGCGATGGCAGATCAACTTCAGCAATGTATCGACGCCGGCATGAATGATTATCTGGTTAAACCCGTACAGCGCGATGAGTTGGACAGAGTGCTGAACCAGTGGCTCAATAATGAACCTTCGGCCGATATCGAACAGTTACCCTGTGAGAAAATTCTCTTGTCTATTCATGGCATGGATATGCAAGCCGGGATGCGACACACGGACGGGGATGGGGAGCTGTATCTGCTGCTGTTGAGAGAGTTTATCCAATCTCATCGCGGCGATGCGAAGCTTCTGCCGGCGGGTTATGCGGCGCAAGACTGGAGTGGCGCCGAACGAATCGCTCACAGCGCCAAGTCCAGTTCAGAGACGCTGGGCTTTACCGAGTTTTCCGGTGTTTGTCGTGAACTTGAGTTGTTGCTTAGAGACAAAACACCCAATGCGCGAATCGAAGAGCTGATCCTGATTTTTGTGGAAATGCACGGTCGTATTGTGTTTGAGATTGAGAAGGGCATAGCCGGCACTAGCTTGTAATCCCGTTTCAATTCTCACGCGACCGAATAGCTTAAGTTTGACGGGGAAAAAGCGCCGAAACTGGGTGCTGAATGTTATATAGAACCTTTTGTTTTCCAGTTGCGCGACAATTTTTGTCCTTCAGCCAGTTGGGCTGGTTTTAATTGCTTTTCAAGATCGTCGCGCGATTTCAAATACTGGTGGTTGCCAGCAGCAGCAAGATTAAGCCACATATAGGCTTGTACCTCATCTTTGGGGACGCCCATTCCCCGACTGTAGGCTATGCCGAGTTTGGCTTGTGCGTCCGGATCTCCCTGGTTAGCGGCTTTTCGGTTCCATTTTGCAGCCTCTTCATGATCCTGCGCAACGCCGCGTCCCTGCGCATACATGATGCCCAGATTGTATTGAGCTGCGGCATCACCCTGATGTGCTGACCTGCGATACCATTTGAATGCTTCGGTATAGTTCTGAGGCACGCCCAATCCCCTGTAGTACAGCAGCCCAAGGCTGCACTGTGCACGCGCATAGCCCAGATCCGCCAGCGGACGCCATAGGCGATATGCAGAGTGGTGTTCCCCGTTGTTTTGTGCGGAAACACCCTCTGAATACATCAGGTTGAGTGACGAGAGGGCGGGGGCGTTGCCCTGTCTTGCCGCGTTCATGTACCACTTAGCGGCCTCGTTATAGTCTTGCGCTACGCTCATTCCGGAAAAATACATGTCGCCAATGCGGTATTGCGCTTCTGCATTGCCTTGATTGGCCAGCGGACGCCATAAACTGAGGGCGCCAGCAAAGTTTTTCTGCTTGAATAATCCATCACCGTCTTCCAATTGGCCTGCGGTGGAATAACTGCTCAGGGTGGTTGCGAGCAGTGCTGCGAGCGTAAGGTTTTGATAGTGACGTTTCATTCCGCCTCCATTTGGCTGTTTCGAGTTAATTTTTGAGTCGCAATGTTCAGTTTGTCAGTCGACAGGCTGATTGATTTGAATCCGCAGCGACAATTGTAACTCAACTAGGACGTTCCCATATTCAACAGAATGTCAGGGGGAAATTACCAGGCGACTCATGGCGGGCGTACAGGGTCAACTCGCGGTAAAATCCTGATTCTTTGAAATGCTTATGGTTCATATGTACCCAAAATTTTCGCCAGATTATCTGGCTGCCTATTCTGTGGCGCTGGTCACGCAAGCCCGTGCGCTGATAGAACAGAACAAACTGGCTGAATATTTGCTGCTGAAATATCCTGTAGCGCATCAGGTGAGGAATGATCGTGCGCTGTATGTTTATATTCAAGAAATCAAGGAGCAGTATTTGCGCAATACGGGCGCATTGAGCCGCGTGGCCTTTGACAGTACGCTGCATGTGTTGAAAAACGCGTTGGGTTTGCATACGCGCGTTGCACGTGTGCAGGGCATCAGGCTAAAGGTGAAGCGTGAGATTCGTGTGGCTGAGGTGTTTAAAGATATGCCGGCAGAATTTCTGCGCATGATCGTGGTGCATGAACTCGCGCATCTCAAATCACCCGAGCATAACAAGGCTTTTTATCAGCTTTGTCTGAACATGGAACCGGATTATCATCAGTTGGAGTTTGAGTTGCGCGTCTATCTCTGTTATCTGGAGGGGGGTGGTCAGCCGCTCTGGGTTAATGAGCCGGCCGCGCCGCAGGCATGGCCTGTACACCCTCATTGATGTTCTCCTCTGTTTCCTCGGCATTGTTTCCGGCTTCTACTCCGACAGTGCCGCCGTCGTGGCTGGCGGCTTCTTCGGCCTTCTTGTTCATGACGATCAGGCTGATACGGCGATTGATCGGGCTGAGCGGATCTTCTTTTTTAAACAAAACAGCGGAAGACAGGCCAACCACGCGCACGATCTTCTCATCGGACATTCCGCCTGAAATCAGCTCGCGGCGCGAGGCATTGGCGCGATCAGCGGATAATTCCCAGTTGCTGTATCCCTTGCCGCCTAAGCTGTATGCGGCTGCATCGGTGTGCCCGGAGATGCTCACTTTGTTGGGGACATTGTTAAGGGTCTGACCGATCGCGTGCAAGATTTCACGGGTGTAGGGTTCTAGCTGCGCACGGCCACTTTGAAACATGGGGCGATTCTTTTCATCGACGATCTGAATGCGCAAGCCTTCACTGGTGATATCCAGCAGGATCTGATTCTTGAATTGTTGCAGTTTGACGTTGCTTTCGATCGCCTTTTCGATGTTAGCTTTGAGTTCTTTGAGTTTAGTGATCTCAGATTCTTTTTCCAGTCGTTTGAATTCCTGCTGCGCAGCTTTCAGGTTGATGATTTTCTTTTCAGAGGGGAGTTCCCCCGATTTTACCTGACCTTCGCTGCGCGTCAGATCTTGTCCGCCACCCTTGACGATACTCGAACTGTCACCGCTGCCTGAGCCACCTGACAAGGCAACTTTCAGTGGAGTCTTGAAATATTCCGAGATGCCCTTCAGATCTCCCTTGGCTGTGGAGCCTAATAACCACATCAACAGGAAGAAAGCCATCATCGCCGTCACGAAGTCGGCATAAGCAATCTTCCAGGCACCGCCGTGATGGCCTGCGGCCACTTTTTTGATGCGTTTGATGACAATAGGTCTTTTATTCTTATCTTCGGCCATTTTTTAGTTACTAGTCGTAAGTTTGCAGGTTGTTAAAGGCTAATAGCTGGCGACCGTTATTCTTAGCGTTTTTGTTTGACGTGTTCTTCGAGTTCGGAGAATCCGGGGCGATCGGCTGAACTCAGCGCCTTGCGGCCAAACTCGACAGCCATCGCTGGCGCGTAACCGTTCAGGTTGGCCAGCAGTGTAACCTTGATGGTCTGGAACATCTTGCCGCCTTCTTCCGCTTTTTGCTCCAGCAAACCGGCCAGAGGGCCGACGAATCCATAGGCTAACAAGATACCGAGGAAAGTTCCCACCAGTGCGTGTGCGATCAACATACCCAGTTCAGCTGGGGGCAAACTGACCGACTCCATGGTATGCACCACGCCCATCACGGCTGCCACAATACCAAACGCTGGCAGTCCATCCGCCAGTTTGGCAATGACATGCGAGGAGATCATGGCTTCGTGATGATGCGTCTCAAGCTCAACATCCATCAGGTTTTCAATTTCCATGGCATTAAGATTGCCGCTGACCATGATGCGCAGGTAATCGGTTATGAATTCAACAACATGGTGGTCGGATAAAATTTTAGGGTACTTGGAAAATATCGGGCTGTCGCCGGGTTTTTCCACATCATTTTCTATCGACATCAGTCCTTCTTTGCGAACCTTGGTTAGCAATTCGTATAGCAAGGCCATCAATTCCATATAAGCGTCTTTGGAATATTTTGGTCCCTTCATGATATTAGGCAAATCTTTGAAAGTTGCCTTCATGATCCCCATGCTATTGCCAACGAAGAAAGCACCCACTGCACCGCCACCAATCATCAGTAACTCGAGCGGTTGCCACAAGGCGCCCAGATGACCACCTGCCATGGCGAAACCACCGAACACAGAACCCATTACTATTACATAGCCTACGATGACTAACATGCAAGCACTCCTTGTTTATATAGCTTCCCGCGCATTCTAAAACAATTCTGCATGTCTGGTGTTGCAGATTGCATACAGAGCCTATTTATTTTGATACAACACGATCTGCATGTTCAATAATCTGATATTTTATATTGTAAATTCAATATGTTATAAGCGTTTGTCGCTGATCTGTATTAGGCGTTGATTTGACCTGTAAAACACCTCATTAGGATTGCGGGTTTGTAGTTGATTATTGCGCTATGAGTCGAGTGATTTGCTGTATAGAATGTTGCCATGCGCGTGGTTTCTAACGCGCATGGAAAAGTGACCTGCCCCCGCAGAAGTGGTTCTCACAAATTTATTTTCTTTGGACAATAACTTGCAAACACTTCCTGCCCGTTTACTTACACAGCCCTCACCAAGTGGGAGGGGGGGGGCTTCGTTGCTGCCGGAGTTTAGAGTTAAAATTGTCGATGAAACATCGTTGCCTGATTGGCAAGTGCTGCATGAATAATTAGGTGGGTCTGGTATCTGCGAGCAGTTGAGGTCACGGGGCAGAGAAGAGCGCAATGCGTTATGCACTAACCGTTGCGTGCAGTATAAAACCGTCGCGTTCTTGTTCTGTCATAAATCCGTTCTGCACATGCTGGAGCTTCTGAGCAGCAAATTACTCACCAACAATAAAAATGATGAATATACCCCCTGTTTCTACTAATGTCGTCTGGCATATGGCTACGGTGACACGTGAGCGTCGCGAGCTGCAAAACGCTCATCGCGGTGCGATTGTCTGGTTTACGGGCTTATCCGGTTCAGGTAAATCTACACTCGCTCATACCGTTGAGGAGATATTGCACCAGCTAGGATGTCGCACTTTTGTGCTGGATGGTGACAATGTGCGTCACGGCTTGTGCGGTGATCTGGATTTTTCTGAAGCCGGTCGAATTGAAAATATCCGCCGTGTCGGGGAGATGGCCAAACTGTTTATGGAGGCGGGAGTCATTGTGCTAACTGCCTTTATTTCTCCCTATCGGGCAGATCGAGACCGTGTTCGTAACATGGTAAGCGAAGGTGATTTCATCGAAGTCTATTGTGACGCGTCTCTTCAAGTCTGCGAGAGTCGTGACATCAAGGGGATGTACAAAAAAGCGCGGGCGGGTTTGATCGGGGACTTTACCGGTATATCCTCCCCATATGATGTGCCGGATAATCCTGAGCTGGTTGTGCATACCGGGGCTGCGCAATTGGATGCTTGTGTGTTACAAGTAATTGGCGAGCTCAGGCAACGTCATATTGTTGCCGGCGAATACCCGGTACCATCAATTCATACAGCAATCGAACCCGTCGCATGGTCAGCAAAATAATGCAAAATGCGTCTCCGATTTGCGCTGTCATACGGGATGGCAAGCAATTTCAAGAAACGAAGAACTATCGGTTCGGCGTATCCTCCTGCATCATTGCGGCTTATCATGATCGCCCGTCAGCTATTTTTACTGCGAATAACCGCTTGAAGAGCGCAGAGCGTTCTGTTTGTTATCATGGTGTCCTGTTCAATTCCGTGTGTCCTTAATGTTAAGTAAACTCAATGCTGCGCAGCGCGAAGCCGCGATGTATCTCGATGGTCCTCTGCTGGTGCTGGCGGGGGCGGGTAGCGGCAAGACGCGCGTGATCACCCACAAGATCGCCTATCTGGTGGAGGAGTGCGGTTATCAGGCGAGGAATATCGCGGCGATCACCTTTACCAATAAGGCCGCCAACGAGATGCGCGAGCGGGTGGGCCATCTGTTGCAGGGCAAAAATGCCAAGGGCTTGATGGTGAGTACCTTTCATTCGCTGGGCATGACGATACTGCGCACGGAGGCGAAACTGTTAGGTTACAAGCCGCAGTTTTCAATTTTCGATTCCAGTGACACCTGGAAAATTATCAGTGAGTTGACCAATTCCGGCGACAAGCAGGAAGTTCGCGACATACAGACACAGATTTCCAACTGGAAGTCGGCGTTCGTCGCGCCGGATGAGGCGGTGGTGGTGGCCGATAGCGCCGAACTGGAAGCCTATGCGCGCATTTACAAGCGTTATCAGGAAACGCTGCGCGCCTATCAGGCGGTGGATTTCGACGATCTGATTCATCTGCCGGTGGTGCTGTTCAAACAGCACCCGGAGGCGCTGGCGAGGTGGCAGAACAAGCTGCGCTATTTGCTGATCGACGAATATCAGGATACCAACGATTGCCAGTATCAACTGACCCGGTTGCTGGCGGGTGCGCGGGCGGCGTTTACCGCCGTGGGCGATGATGATCAGGCGATCTATGCCTGGCGCGGCGCGAGCGTCGAGAATCTGCACAATCTGCGCACCGACTACAGCCATCTGCGCGTCATCAAGCTGGAGCAGAATTACCGCTCTTCGCAGCGCATCCTGAAGGTGGCGAATCATCTGATCAACCACAACACCAAGGTGTTCGAGAAAAATCTGTGGAGCGATCACGGCATCGGCGATCCGATCCGCATCTATGCCGCGCGCGATGACGAACATGAGGCGGAGAGTGTGGTGATGAGGCTGATCAGCCACAAATTTGAACATCAGACTAAGTTTTCCGACTACGCGATTCTCTATCGCAGCAATTATCTGGCGCGCGCCTTCGAGGAGCAGTTGCGTAACCAGCGCATCCCGTATTCGGTGAGCGGTGGTACCTCGTTTTTCGATAAGCCCGAGATCAAGGACATCACTGCCTATCTGCGCCTGATCGCCAATCCGGACGATGATCCGGCCTTCATCCGCGCGATTACTACGCCCAAACGCGGCATCGGCAACACCACGCTGGAGAAGCTGGGCAGCTATGCCGGTACGCGCCACATCAGTCTGTTCGAGGCGGCCTTCGATGCGCAGGTCGAAGCCTTGCTGCCCGCCCGTCAGTATGAAGATCTGATGATATTTTGCAGATTTATCAACAGGTTGGAAGACAGGGCGGAATCGGATCCTTGCGGTGAGTTGCTCGATGAATTGCTGCGTGCGATCAACTATGAAGCCTGGTTGTACGACTCGCACGAGTCGCGTCAGGCCGAGAGTAAATGGAAGAACGTGGACGACTTTATCGGCTGGTTAAAACGCAAGTCCGAGGCGGATGACAAATCGTTGCTGGCCATGGTGCAGACCATCGCACTGATCAATATGTTGGAAGGCAAGGACAAAGAGCCGGATGTGGTTTCGCTCTCTACCCTGCATGCGTCCAAGGGGCTGGAATTTCCCCATGTGTTTATCATCGGCGCGGAGGAAGATATTCTGCCGTTCAGGGACAGCGATGCCCGTGGGATAGAGGAAGAGCGTCGCCTGATGTATGTGGGCATCACCCGTGCCGAGCGCAGTCTGCAAATCAGTTACTGCAAGCGCCGCCGGCGCGGCAAGGATTGGGCTTTGTGTGAACCCAGCCGGTTTATGGAGGAAATGCCGCAGGACGAACTGGTCTTCGCCGGTGGTCACGCGGATGCCGTGCAGGTGGTCACCAAGGATGAGGGCATGGATAAACTGGCCAGATTAAAAGCGATGTTGAATAAGGCGCCGGTATGAGCGATCAAAAACTTGAGTTGCGGCGGGCGGCGTTGCACTGGCTGACGGTAACCAACCCGCTGCAAAAAGTGGCGGGTGTGCAAGCTTTGGCGAAGAACTGGCGCGCGGGGGAAATCGAACTGGATACGCTCGCGGTTTTGGAATCTGTGCAGCCTATCCCCGGCATTCCTGATAAGCCTGAGCTGGTGCCACCCAGGCTGGTGAAACACCGTTCCATGACGACTTTGGAAGGGCGTGCGATTCTGATCCACGCGCTGGTACACATCGAATTTACCGCAATCAATCTGGCGCTGGATGCGATCTGGCGCTTTGCCGGGATGCCGCAGGACTATTACACCGACTGGTTGCAGGTGGCGGATGAGGAAGCGCTGCATTTTTCACTTTTGTCGGGACATTTGAAAACGCAGGGACATGTGTACGGTGATTTTCCCGGACACGCCAGTTTGTGGGAGATGGCCGACAAAACCCGTTTCGATGTGCTCGCCCGTATGGCGCTGGTGCCGCGTACCATGGAGGCGCGCGGACTGGATGTGGTGCCCTCGTTGCGCGATAAATTAGCTCAAGCGGGAGATGCTGCTGCAGCCGCCATCATGAAGATTATCCTGAGAGATGAGATCGGACATGTCGCGATCGGCAATCGCTGGTATGGCTTTTTGTGTGAGACGCGTAAACTGGAATCGGTCGCAACCTATACCCGTTTAGCTCAGGAGCATGCAGCGCCCGTATTGCGCGGCCCGTTTAACTTGAGCGCCCGCCGTGCAGCGGGTTTCAGCGAACAGGAATTAGCCTCGCTGATTCCTACATCAAACAGTAATTGACCGGCTTCAGGTGCGTGAACTGATGGATTTCACCCAAGGCGTCGCGCAGATTGATTTCTATCCCCCGGCAGATCGCACTCAGTGCCAGATCGTTGGGCGAATCGCCAAAAGGCTCTTCGATTTCATCTCCTAACGCATCTAGTCCGAAAAAGGTGTAGGCGACGATGCCCACCACAAAAGGCGTCATGAACCCTATCGTATCGACCAGCCCGAACGGCAGCAAAAAGCAATACAGATAAGCGGTCCTGTGCAACATCAGCGTATAGGAAAAGGGGATGGGCGTGCCCTTGATTCGTTCGCAGGCCGCAGCGGCAGCGGTGATAGACGACATCGTCCCGTCTATGCTGGCGGCCAGGCAACCATCGAGGCGCTTCTCATCCATGCACAGCCGCAAGTCCTGCCCCATGCGGTGCATCAGATAGTCAGGAATATTCGCCGAGTGTACGCAATGTTGCCACTCGTCAGCTGCTAACAGTGGTTTGATTTCATTGTCGGCCTGCGAGTTGCGCAGCAGGTGGCGCAGTGCATGCGAGAAGGCGATGGTGCGGTAGATCATCCTGACGCGAATGTCGGTAAGTCCGCTCTCGGCCTTGGGCGGGGCATCGTGGGTAATCAGGCTCAGACACTGACGCGAAAAGTTGCGGGTCTGCAACACGATTTCGCCCCACAATTTACGCCCTTCACAGTAGCGGTCATAGGCGGCATTGTTGCGAAACCCCAAAAAGATGGCTAAGGGCAGACCGATCAGGGAGAAGGGAATGGCGGTGAGTGTGATCTTGTGATTGTAGACATCGCCGTGACTTAAGGTGACTACGGTGGCCAGCACGACATTGACCAGCAGTACGCCCCAAATTTGTGATAAAACAGAGCCGCGAAAAATAAAGAACAATCGGAATCCGGACGGCCTGCTGCGTAATATCATGTGGGGTGATGCTATATATTATTGAATAATAACAAATATTTAAATTTGTTCCGATGTGGTTTGCTAGGCTGCGGGTTCGATTTATCCACTGGCCGGCAAGTTTGGTTCAGGATGCTCGGGTCAGATGCTGGGGTCAGGTCTTGCATTAACACATTTTAGAAAAATGTGTTAATGCAAGACCTGACCCCACCTTTAGTTATTTAGCTGTGACCCCACCTTTAGTTATCTGTGTGAAACGCGTAAGCTGGAAGATGTTGCTACCTATATCCGTCTAGCTCAGCAGCATGCCGCACCTGTATTGCGCGGTCCGTTTAATCTGAGCGCTCGCCGTACAGCGGGGGTCAGGTCTTGCATTAACACATTTCCCCCTGCGAGTTTGCGTGATTCAACAGATTTCCCCCTAGTTCATGCCGAATACCACCACGCACACCGTTAATACGCCTAGCAACAGATTTACGCCAACTAGTTGGCGGATCTTGCCAAGCTGCTCTCCGGCATCCTTCCAGCGTTCTGCGGCAACATGGCCGGCCAGTTGCCGGTAACAGACGAAGTATACGTAGGAGAACACCGCGATCATCAGCATGGCCAACAGCAGCATGATGTGTACGTGGGCGCCGACTTGTGTGAAACCGCCGTATAAAACGATTAACGCGGTACCGGTGCCCAGCAGTGCGGCAATACCAGCCCACACCCAGATGAAAAAACGGCGAAACACCGCATTCCAGAGTCGCAGGCGATGCGGTGGCTCGAGCATTTCTACGGCAGCAGGGCGCAGTACGATATAGGCGAAGAACATGCCGCCCACCCAGATCAGTACGGAGGACAGGTGGATCAACTTAAGTAGCGCAATCATGAACGACTCCTGAAACAGGCGATCAGGCTGGTGGTAGAAGCATCGTGATCTGATTGGGCCGGTTGCCCCAGCAATTCCGGCAGAATTTTTCCGGCCAGTTGTTTGCCCAGTTCCACGCCCCACTGGTCGAAGGAATTGATGTTCCAGATGACGCCCTGCACAAACACTTTCTGTTCATACAGAGCGATCAGCATGCCCAGCGTGTGCGGGTCGAGTCGGTCGAACAGCAGGGTGTTGGTGGGTTTGTTGCCCGGGAATACCTTGTGTGGCAGAAGGGCGGCCAGTTGTTCTTCCGGCATACCGGTAGCCGCTAGTTCCGCTCGGGCTTCATCCTTTGTTTTTCCTATCATCAGCGCTTCGGTTTGCGCGAAGCAGTTGGCAAGCAGTATGGCGTGATGCTCGCCCACCGGATTCTGGCTGTGCAAGGGCGCTAAGAAATCCGCCGGTATCATCCGCGTGCCCTGATGAATGAGTTGATAGAAGGCGTGCTGACCGTTGGTGCCGGGTTCGCCCCAGATCGCCATGCCGGTATCGTAATCGACCGCATTGCCGTCGCGATCGACGCGCTTGCCGTTGCTCTCCATATCCAGTTGTTGCAGATAGGCGGGCAGACGGTGCAGATACTGGTCATAGGGCAGCACGGCGTTCGAGCTGACGCCGAAAAAGTTGCCATACCAGGTGTTGAGCAATGCCATCAGCACCGGCATGTTGTGCTCCAGTGGTGCGGTGCGGAAGTGCTCATCCATCGCATGGGCGCCAGAGAGCAGTTCTTCGAACTTATCCATGCCAACAAACAGCGCGATGGGCAGACCGATGGCGGACCACAGCGAATAACGGCCGCCCACCCAGTCCCAGAATTCAAACACATTGTCCGGATTGATACCGAAGGCGGCGGTCGCCTTCAGGTTGGTCGACACGGCGGCAAAGTGTTGTGCAACGGCTGTCTCGTCGCCTAATTGCTCAACCAGCCAGCTGCGTGCCGAGCGCGCATTCGTGAGCGTTTCCTGAGTGGTGAAGGTCTTGGAGCTGACGATGAACAGGGTGGTTGCTGCGTTGAGTTTTTTGAGGGTCTCAGTCAGATGGGTCGCATCGACGTTGGAGACGAAATGTACCCGGCGATCGGGGCTGGCGTAAGATTTCAACGCTTCGCAGACCATCAAAGGACCCAAATCTGAGCCGCCGATGCCGATATTGACGATGTCGGTGATGGCCAGTCCGGTAAAACCTGTGTGGTGGCCACTCCTGACGCTATCCGAAAATTTACGCATTAAACCCAGGACGCGACGCACATCGGGCATCACATCGACGCCATCTACCAGTACAGGGCGATCCGAGCGGTTGCGCAATGCGGTATGCAGCACTGCGCGCCCTTCGGTGCTGTTGATCTTGTCGCCATTGAACTGACGCTCGATAAACGCGGGTAAATCAGCTTCCCGCGCCAGTGCAATCAAGAGTGGCAGCGTTTCGTCTGTGATGCGATTCTTCGAGTAGTCAAATAGTAATGTGTTGAATTTTAATGATAATTTTTCAAATCGCGCCGGGTCGTCGCAAAATTGCTGACGCATCTGCAAGGATTGAATAGTGGCGTAGTGCGTGGTCAACGCTTGCCAGGCATGAGATAGGGTAAGTTTTGACATGGTCTGTTTTCAAATCAAATTTAACGAATTCCCCCTCAGCTAGAGGGGGATGCGTGTTACGCCTCGGGGACTAAAATCACGCCAGCCAAAGGCGGGAGAGAAATTTCAGCCGAATAGGGCAGGCCCATCCACGGCATCTCTTCGGCTTCGATCAGGCCTGCATTGCCCAGATTGCTGCCCGCGTAGTAAGTCGAATCGCTGTTGAGTACTTCGCGATAGGCCGTTTTTACAGGAAGACCGATGCGATAGTGCTGGCGCGGCAGCGGGGTGAGATTCAAGGCTACCACGGCGCTGGAGCCGTCACGCGCATGGCGCTGGAAGGACAGCACGGATTTCTCCGCATCGTTGCAATCGACCCAGGAGAAGCCCTCGGACTGGAAGTCCTGATCGTGCAGGGCGGGCAGGGTGCGATATAACTGGTTCAGGTCATGGGTGAGATTCTGCATGCCGCGATGGTATGCTTCACCCAGTTGCCACCATTCCAGTTCCCATTTCGATTGCCATTCGCGTCCTTGAGCGATTTCATTGCCCATGAAGTTGAGCTTTTTGCCGGGGAAAGTCATCTGGAAGGTCAGCAACAGGCGCAGGTTGGCAAATTTCTGCCATGCGTCGCCCGGCATCTTGGAGAGTAAAGAACCCTTGCCGTGTACGACTTCATCGTGCGAGAAAGGCAGCACAAAGTTTTCGCTATAGGCGTACATCTGGCCGAAGGTCAGTTGGTTGTGATGATAGCGGCGGTGTACCGGATCGTTGTGGAAGTAGTTCAGGGTGTCGTTCATCCAGCCCATGTTCCACTTCATCGAGAAACCTAAGCCGCCCAAATACACGGGGCGTGATACGCCGGGCCACGCGGTGGACTCTTCCGCCATGGTCAGTGCGCCCGGAAATTCCTCGTGCACCATGATATTCATCTCGCGCAGGAAATCGACCGCTTCCAGATTTTCGCGACCGCCGTATTTGTTCGGTATCCATTCGCCGGCCTTGCGCGAGTAGTCCAGATACAGCATCGAGGCGACCGCATCGACGCGTAAACCGTCGAAGTGAAATTCGGACAACCAGAAATGGGCGCTGGAAATCAGAAAAGATTTCACTTCGTTTCGGCCGAAATTGAAGATATGGGTGCCCCAGTCCTGATGGAAGCCCAAACGCGGATCTTCATGTTCATACAGCGCCGTGCCGTCGAAGCGCGCTAAGGCAAAGCTGTCCTGCGGGAAGTGCGCGGGTACCCAGTCGAGGATCACGCCGATGCCTGCCTGATGGCAGGTGTCGATCAGATGGCGCAGTTCGTCAGGTGAGCCGAAGCGACTGGAAGCTGCAAAGTAACCGGTGCACTGATAACCCCATGATTCATCCAGCGGATGTTCAGAGATCGGCATCAACTCGATATGCGTATAGCCCATGCCCTGCACATAGGGCACCAGATCGGTGGCCAATTCGCTGTAGGTGTAGAAGCGGCCATCCGGATGGCGCTTCCAGGAGCCCGGATGAATTTCATAGATGTTGATTGCGCCGTGCAACCAGTCCCAGTTTGCGCGCTGTTCCATCCACTGACTATCCTGCCACTGGTGGTTGTGGGCAGGAGCGGCTAGGGCTGCGGTGCCGGGGCGCGATTCATAGCCCTGCGCGTAGGGGTCAGTCTTGGTCAGGATATTGCCGGTTTCTCGGTTGCGGATCTCGAAACGGTACAGTGCGTGCTGACGAATTTCGGGGATGAAAATTTCCCATACGCCGGATGAACCGTGCAAACGCATCGGGTACAAGCGACCATCCCAGTTGTTGAATTCGCCGACGACGCTGACGCGTTCCGCATTCGGCGCCCAGACAGAAAAGCGCACACCTTGTATGCCGTCGATTTCAATCGGGTGCGAGCCCAGCATCCGGTAGCCCTGGCGGAGTTTTCCTTCGCTGAATAAGAATAAATCCTGTTCGGAAATATGGGCCGGAAACTGGTAGGGGTCATACACATCGCGTGATGAAGTACCCTCGCTGATGCGTATTTGGTAGGGGGAAGGCGGTCTGTTGGCACCGCGCCACTCGTACAGTCCGCCCGGATGAATTTTCTTGAACGGTAATTCGGGATTATTCGACAGACTAATCGCTGTCGCCTGAGGCTGATAAAAACGGATAACCCATTCTTCGCCTTCTTGATGCGGGCCAAGTAAAGCGAACGGATCGTGGAGGTGAGCATGTAACAAGGAGTCGATCAACTTATTCACTTCATTTCCTCTTTTTAGTTCTTGTGTCGTGGCGTAATTGTAAACGATAATGTTCCAGCTACTTAAGGTAAATATTGCGAGGAGGAGACTAAGATGAGTGTTGAACTGGGTTATCTTAAAAAAAAATACCACGTGGCTGCCGGGGATCCTGAGCCGCGATTCGTCAGTCGGTTGACCAAAAACACTTACGCGATGGTATTGGCCGGTGGTCGTGGCAGTCGTTTACATGAGCTGACCAACTGGCGTGCTAAGCCTGCCGTTCCTTTTGGCGGCAAATTTCGTATCATCGATTTTGTATTGTCTAACTGTGTCAATTCCGGCATACGCCGCATCGGTGTGGCCACACAATATAAATCGCATAGTCTGATTCAGCATATCCAGCGCGGCTGGTCATTTTTAAATGGCCAGTTTGGCGAGTACCTCGATTTGCTGCCGGCGCAACAGCGCGTCAGCGAAGATCAATGGTATCAGGGTACGGCGGATGCGGTATTCCAGAATCTGGATATTATCCGTGGTTCCAAATGTGAATTTATCGTCATCCTGGCCGGCGATCATATCTATAAGATGGATTACGGCAAATTGCTGGCCTTTCACGTCGAGAAAAAAGCCGATATGACCGTGGCTTGTCTGGAAGTGCCGATTGCTGAAGCTTATGCCTTTGGTGTGATGGGGGTCAATGACGATGCACGCGTGGTCGAATTCGTTGAGAAGCCTGCTAATCCGCCCTCCATCCCCGACAATCCTGAGATGTCGCTGGCCAGTATGGGGATTTATGTCTTCAATACCCAGTTTTTGATCGAACAACTGATACGCGATGCAGATAATCCTAAGTCCAGCCATGACTTCGGCAAGGACCTGATTCCGCACATGGTGGAAAAATATCGTGTATTTGCGCAAAGTTTCGATCAAAGTTGCGTGGGCATGGGGGCGGACAATGTGCCGTACTGGCGTGATGTGGGCACCATCGATTCCTACTGGGAAGCGAGCATGGAGCTGACCAAGGTGATCCCTGATCTGAATATGTACGATCAGGAATGGCCGATCTGGACCTATCAGGAGCAATTGCCGCCGGCTAAGTTCGTGTTCGATGAACCGGAACGTCACGGTATCGCGGTGGATTCGCTGGTGTCCGGCGGTTGTATCGTCAGCGGTTCTGTCGTTAAGCGCTCCTTGTTGTTCTCAGATGTGCGGGTAAACAGTTACTCGACGATAGAAGACTCGGTGATTTTGCCGAATGTGGATATTGGTCGTCATGTGGTGTTAAAGCGCGTGATCGTCGATAAAAACTGCAAGATTCCCGACGGCTTGGAAGTCGGTGTCAATCCCGAGGCCGATCGTAAGCGTTTTCACGTTAGTGAGAACGGCATCACCCTCATTACACCCGAGATGCTAGGTCAAACCCTGCGCAGTATTCGCTAGACTAATAATCAATCACCTCGCCGGTAAACGGCGGGGTTCTCTGCTATGAAAAAATCCCTAGACCTTGTATTTCTCTGGCATATGCATCAGCCGGATTACCGCGATTACGCCACCGGCGACTTCGTTTTGCCGTGGACTTATTTGCACGCCATCAAGGATTACACCGATATGGCTTATCACTTCGAACGACACCCCGATGTGCGCGCGGTAGTGAATTTTGTGCCTATTCTGCTCGATCAACTGGAGGATTACACCGATCAGTTTGCTACCGGGCAATTGCGGGATCCGCTGCTGCGCCTGCTGGTGCATAAGGAGCCGGCGCAGTTTACAGCGGAAGAGCGGCGCCTCGCCCTGGATGCCTGTTTCCGCAGCAATCACACCAAGATGATCGCGCCTTATCCTTCGTATAAATGTCTGTGGGAATTATTTCAGCGTTTACAGGGGGATGGAGATCCTGCGCTATCCTATTTGTCCGGTCAGTATATGGCGGATTTATTGACTTGGTATCACCTGACCTGGTGTGGTGAGAGTGTTCGCCGTGAAAATGAGTTGGTCGCACGCCTGATGACCAAGGCGGTTGGCTTTACTCTGGAAGATCGTCGCCAGTTGTACGATCTGATCGGTGAATTGATTAGCGGCATCATTCCTCGTTATCGCAAACTGTCCGACTCGGGGCAGATCGAAATTTCCGCCACGCCGCATTACCATCCACTGGCACCACTGCTGATCGATTTTGCCAGTGCCAGTGAGGCGATGCCCGATGCGCCGCTACCTAAGTCTTTGCATTACCCTAAGGGGCGCTTGCGGGTGAATCAGCACATTCAACTGGCTAAGCAGAGCCATAAAGCTCGTTTCGGCAGTGAACCGCAGGGAATGTGGCCGGCCGAAGGTTCGATTTCCACTGAAACCCTGGAAGTATTTGCCGAGCAGGGATGCCGCTGGGTCGCCAGCGGTGAAGGCGTGCTGGTCAACAGCTTGCATAAGGCGCATCGTCCCATCCCTGAACGAGGTCAATATTTGTATCGTCCTTACGGTTTAGAGAAGGGGGCGGATAGCTTGCAGTGTTTCTTCCGCGATGACAGATTGTCCGATTTGATCGGCTTTGAGTATTCGCGCTGGCACGGCAAGGATGCGGCGCTGCATTTTGTCGATCAGTTGACGGAAATTGCCCGATCGGCGCCGGACAATGAGACGCCTATCGTCAGTGTGATACTCGACGGTGAGAATGCGTGGGAATACTATCCATACAACGGCTTTTATTTTCTCGATGAGCTGTATGCCCGGCTTGAAGAAAGCAACTCAATTAATACCAGTACTTATTCTGTATATCTGGCGCAGGATGAAGCGCTGCGCGCGCAAACTGGCAAGTTGCCCGGGATTGCGGCCGGAAGTTGGGTGTATGGTAATTTTTCAACCTGGATAGGTTGCGAAGATAAAAACCGTGCCTGGGACTTGTTGTGTGCCGCCAAGCAAAGTTACGATATGGTGATGTCCAGCAATCGTTTAAGCCGGGCTGAACAGGAAGCCGCCGAAAAGCAACTTTGTTCCTGTGAGAGCTCTGACTGGTTCTGGTGGTTTGGTGACTACAATCCGTCCAATTCGGTGGCCAGCTTTGATCGCTTATTCCGTCACAATCTGACGGAACTTTATCGTTTGTTGCAGTTGTCGGCTCCGTTGAGTCTGGCGGATCCAGTCAGTCGTGGTTGTTCTGCAGAAACGGAAGTCGGTGGTGCGATGCGCCGTGCAACTGAGTAGTCTGATTACAGGCTGGTTTTAATTAAAATTAGAATAATCAATAAGTTATGACAAACGATCGCACTAGTGGCATCTTGCTGCACCCCACTTCATTGCCAGGTATGTTCGGCGCGGGAGATTTGGGTTCTAACGCCTATCTTTTTGTAGACTGGTTGCAAGGCGCAGGCCAAACCTACTGGCAGGTGTTGCCTCTGGGCGAAATCGGTCCGGGCAATTCTCCTTATATGAGCAATTCGGCTTTTGCCGGCAGTGTGCTGCTGATCGATCTTTATGAGCTGGCGCATCAAGGCTGGTTGGACGACGCCGATTTGATACCGGATCCTGGCTTTAGTAACGAAAAGGTCGAGTATGCTTTGCAAGAGCCGTTCAGGTTGGCACGTCTGCGCCGGGCTGCCGGACGGTTTTTTTCATCGAATAATGAATCCATGCACAGCGCGTATAGCGTGTTTTGCACCGCCGAGAGTGACTGGTTGGATGACTATGCGCGCTTTATGACGATAGCCGGTCAGCAGGATGGAGATAACTGGAACCGCTGGCCGTCAGGACTGGCTAACAGGGATGCGGGGGCGCTGGCGCAACTCGATATTGAATGTGCCGAGACCATAGGTTTCTGGAAATTCTGTCAATGGTGTTTTTCACGTCAGTGGGCACAATTAAAGACTTATGCCAATCAACGCGGCGTCAGCTTAATTGGCGATGTGCCAATTTTTGTCGCTTATCAGAGTGCGGATGTTTGGGCGCACCGAGAACTGTTCGAGCTCGATGGAGAGGGCAATCCTACTGTGGTCGCCGGGGTGCCGCCGGATTATTTCAGTGAAACAGGTCAGCTGTGGGGCAACCCTTTGTATCGCTGGTCTGTTCATGAGCAGACAGGTTATGCCTGGTGGATTAAGCGTCTGCGCCACGCGCTGCACAGTTTTGACAGGGTGCGCATCGATCATTTTCGGGGTTTTGCGGCCTACTGGGAGATTCCTGCTTGTGAGACGACGGCGATCAACGGGCGCTGGATGCCGGGGCCGGGAGAAAAATTGTTCGAGGCGTTTGAAAATGCCTTCGTCGAATTACCCATCATTGCAGAAGATTTGGGCGTGATTACTCCGGATGTTGCAGATCTGCGCGATAAATTCAAGTTGCCTGGCATGCGCATCTTGCAATTTGCCTTTGCCGAGGATAATACCAATTTATTTTTGCCGCATAATTACATCCCCAATACGATCGCCTATACAGGTACGCATGACAACGACACGATGCTGGGTTGGTGGCGCAGCGCTTCCGACAGAGAGCGCGGAGCTGTCCGGCATTATCTGGGTACTGAAGAAGTTAGTGTTCCATGGGATATGATGAATATTCTAGCCGCCTCGGTGGCCAATACGGTGATTTTTCCCATGCAGGATGTGCTATGTCTGTCCGGTGAACATCGTATGAACTATCCCGGTCATGCTGAAGGGAATTGGGCGTGGCGTTTTAGCTGGAATCAGGTGCAACCCTGGCAAACGATACAGCTATCTAAGATGACGGCTGAGCACGGTCGTGTGCATTCAGGTCATTTAATCAAGTAGCTTTGCAACCGTTATGGCTGACCTTGATAGCTTAGTATAGGGAATTAAAAGACCTCTATTCATGGCATCGTTTCATCGCACCGTCTTTATAATCGGGCGGGCATCAAAGGCGGGTGGAAGGCGGCTCAGAAATGGTGCCGACTGAATAGTAAACGGTATATGCGAAGGAGTATCCTGTGACAGTAGGTAAAAAACTCTGGTTTATGAACGGGTTGGCCATTGTGGCGTTGTTACTGGTGGCCTTGGTGACGCTGTTATCCGAACGCAATACTCTGATGGAAAACCGGCAGCGAGCGACGCGTTATGCCGTTGAAACTGCTTTTGGCATGGTCGAGAGTCTGGGTAAGTCGGCAGCCTCCGGTGAAATAACCGCTGAACAGGCGCAGCAACGCGCCATTGCGCAACTCAAAGCCATGCGTTATGACGGCAAAGAGTATTTCTGGATCAATGACATGAAGCCGCGCATGGTCATGCATCCGACCAAACCTGAACTTGATGGTAAAGATCTGACTGAGTCTAAGGATCCAAACGGTAAATCGTTGTTCCTCGATATGATCAAAGTCGTTAAGGCGGACGGAGCCGGATTTGTCAATTATGAATGGCCTCGTCCGGGCAGCGATAAACCGATCCCGAAAATTTCTTATGTTAAAGGTTACCAGCCCTGGAGTTGGGTGATCGGTTCCGGTGTGTATGTCGATGATGTCGATGCGGCGGTGGTGAGTCATGCCTGGAAACTCGCCTTGATCGTCGCCTTGATTGGTGCCGTGATGACAGCGGCGTCTAATTTGCTGGCGCGCAATATTTCGCGTCGCATGTCGGTGGCAGCCGGGGTGGCCAACGCGGTCTCCCATGGTCGCTATGACAATGACTTTGTCGCCGAAGGGTGCGATGAAATTACCGATCTGATGCGCTCTCTTTCCACTATGCAGGCTAAATTGCTGGAGCGAATGGAAATCGAGCAACGCAGTGCGCACGAGATGCAACGGCTCAAATGTGCCCTTGATAATGTCAGTATGTGCGTGCGGGTGGCTGATAACGACGGTAAGGTGATCTATCTCAATAACGCGCTAGTCGCGACCTTGCATCGTTACGAAAATGCCTTTCAGCAGGAGAATCCGGCTTTTGTGGCGGATAAGGTGTTAGGCGGCAGTATCGGGGTGTTCTACGCAGATCCGCAAGCCGCGATCGAGCGTTTGCGTAACCTTAACACCACGGTACATACCCGTTTGAAACTTGGCGGGCGTCAGTACGATGTTGTGACTACCCCGGTGCTGTCCGCAAACGGAGAACGTCTCGGAACGGTAGGTCAGTGGCTGGATCTGACCGATCAGATTAAGGCTGAAGATGAGATTGCCGTGATCGTGGAAACCGCTGTTTTGGGTGATTTCTCCGGACGCATTTCTGTCGAGGGTAAGAGCGGCTTCTATCTGCAATTGGCTCAGTCGATGAATGCCTTGATGAAAACCAGTGAAGTTGGCCTCAATGAAGTGGTGCGCGTGCTGGGCGGCTTAGCTCAATATGATTTGACCGAAACGATCAGTGGCGATTACGAAGGAACCTTCGGTCAGTTGAAAGACGATTCCAATGCGACAGTCTCGCAGTTGAGTGAGATTATCAGTCGGATCAAGGAGGCGGCTGAAACTATCAATACTGCCGCGAAGGAAATTTCCTACGGCAATACCGATCTGTCACAGCGCACAGAAGAGCAGGCCTCAAGTTTGCAGGAGACTGCCGCGAGCATGGAGGAATTAACGTCGACTGTGAAGCAAAACGCGATCAATGCTAAACAAGCTAATCAGCTCGCTGTGGGTGCATCAGGGATTGCGCTGCGTGGTGGCGAGGTAGTAAACCGCGTTGTGGAGACCATGAGCTCTATCAGTGAAAGTTCGAAAAAGATCGTGGATATTATCAGTGTGATCGACAGCATCGCCTTCCAGACCAATATTCTGGCCTTGAATGCGGCGGTTGAAGCAGCTCGGGCTGGCGAGCAGGGGCGTGGCTTTGCGGTGGTCGCAACCGAAGTGCGCAATTTGGCAAAACGTAGTGCGGTGGCCGCTAAAGAAATTAAGGATCTGATCAACGATTCGGTCGAGAAGGTGCATGCGGGTACTGAACTGGTCGATCAGGCCGGTCATACCATGGAGGAAGTTCAGGCTGCTGTAAAACGCGTCACTGATATCATGTCAGAAATCAGTGCGGCATCTCTGGAGCAAAGCACCGGTATCGAACAGGTCAATCTGGCGGTCAGTCAGATGGATAATATGACGCAGCAGAATGCCGCGCTGGTAGAGCAAGCGGCTGCTGCAGCTGAATCGATGGAAGAGCAGGCACAACAGTTGAGTCAAATGATGCTGACCTTCAAAATGGATGCGCCCGGGAAACGCACCGAAGTGGTGGTTAGTAAGCCGGTTAACGCCAAAGGTTTTTCTTTTAGCGACGGAATTAACGCACATATTAAGTGGAAAACGAGACTGGTTGATTACATCAAGGGGAACAGTCAGGAGCAGTTAGAAGTTGCTCGTGTGTCGTGTGATGATTTGTGCGACCTGGGTAAGTGGCTATACGGCCCTGCCAAGAGTTATGCTAACTTAACCGAGTACGCCGATCTCAAAAAATCTCATGCAGCTTTCCATCGTAGCGTCGGTGTGATTGTGCAATGTGTACATGATCATCATCTCGATGAAGCGACCAGCAAACTGGGCGGTGAATTCTTCCAGTTGTCGAATCAGACGATACGTGCGATCAAGTTATTGGAGGGGAGAGTAAGTGGTGCTCAACGATTGCCATCAAAATAAGGACGAGATCATCAGATCGTAAAATCGAAGGGTCAATAAGCGGGAGTCAAAAAGCAAAAAGCAAAAAGCGAGGGGTCAGGTCTTGCATTAACACATTTTTTTAAAATGTGTTAATGCAAGACCTGACCCCTGTCCCGTTTATGTGGGGGTAGGAATATTTGTGAAGCTGTGTAATCTGTCAAGCAATTGGCTTTTCGGGGTAGTGCGGTGATTATTTTTGGAGTTTGTTGTGATTGACAATAATGAGTTATCTTTGATTGATGAAGTGTTCAAAGCGATTGAGGGTGGAAAGTTTGACTTCCCTGTCTTGCCCGATGTAGCCAATAGAGTGCGTGATTTGGTAAATAATTCGGAAATCTCGGCGCGGGAGGTGTTTGCCGCCATTTCAGGGGATATCGCGATTTCGGCGCATTTAATTAAGGTTGCTAATAGTGCCGCCTATAGCGACAAACCTGCCGTTGAACATGTTCATCAGGCAATTTCACGGCTGGGTTATATGCAGGTGCACAATCTGGTGCTGGAATTAACCTTGGGTAAGCTGCTGCATGCGAAAAATCAGATTATTAACCAATATCTGACAAGGAATTGGGCGCGGAGTTGTGAGGTAGCTGCAGTATGTTATGTGCTCGCGAAGAACAATCGTCAGTTTAATGCTGATCAGGCGATGTTGGCGGGACTGCTGCACAATATTGGTGCCTTGCCCGTGTGTCTGTATATTGAGCAGGCAGGATTGGAACTGGATGAGGTTGCGCTCTGTGAATTGGTCGACAGGTTGCAGTTTAGGGTGGGTGCCCTGTTGTTGCGCGCCTGGAACTTTCCGGACACGATGGTGAAAATGATAGAAGACCGTCTGGATGGTGAGCGGGCGAGCTATGCCGACATCGTTAGTATGGCCGACCTGTTGGTGCAGTCCAGCTTACAGACGGTGGCTTGGCATGAGGTTGCCGCAGTACGGCGTTTGGGGTTGGATGTCACGTTTTGTGAAGGTTTTTTACAACAATTCGCCGAGCAACTCGACTTGGCACGCGGTCTGCTTGGTATGGAAACTAAAAATAGCCAAGCCAACCAGACTCGGGAAGTGAAACCGGTCATATCCCGTTCCCGTATGAAGGTTAGGGTTGGTCTATTGACGAGATTGGCCAATTTTTTAGGTATTCGTTAGGCCATTTCACCTTCGGCGATATGCCTGTATACCAGTGCTTTGAGCCAAAGGGAATCGGTCGGTGCGACATGGTTAAAACTGACACCGAATTCCTGCATGTCGGCATCAATCGTGTGGGACGTGCGTACATGCATGATGCTGGCCGAAATATTCAATGTGCAATTGAGGTTTTCCATTACAGCATGCAGAGATAGCTGCAATGTGTCGCCTGTTTTCCCAAGTTTAGCGGGTGCACGCAGTTGTCCGCCATCGGAGCTCAGGTTGATCAGTCTGGCAAACTCGCGGTTGCCATCGGCATCCGTGGTAATGACATTCAGATTGACGCGAGCCCAGGGAGATTTTCGTAGTTTCTGCGCGTTGACGACAGGCGGATAGTCAAGATGTAAGTACTGGCTGGGGCTTATGCACAGACGCTGGATGGTGGTCTGGAAGGTGTAAATGTTGCTGCCGGTGACCATGCGTACTTCCACTGTTTCGCCTTCAGCCGGAATAAAAGGGGCGTCGACAGGTCGCGTGACTAGAATGCTCAGATTTTTCACGCAGCCTATCAGGCGTGCTGAATAAAAGTTTTGCGGATTGCGATTCGGCAGGACGAGTTGCACGAATTCACCAATTTGCGGTTTGATGCCATGGGGAGGAAAAATATCGGAGGGGGAAATTTTGTTGAAGGCAAAATCTGACCAGTCACTGGTCTCATTGGCTTGCGAGGGGGCGTCTATATCCTCATATAAACCGGCGTCTTCTCGTTCTTCCAGTTGTTTTAAGCTGGTTATAATTTCACCTTGAGAGAAAACAATATAGCCGTTACGGTCGTAAATTTGCCATGGTAATGGTTTGCCGGGCAGGATGTGTTCGATGGGTATGGGCTGGAGATTCATGGTGGTCATCCGCCTGAGCGTATTGTGGAGTGCGATCTTAGCAGAGGCGGGTGTTTAGCTGTAATTGTTGAGACTAAAAACGGCAGTTGAATCCGAAAATTACGCAGATTCAAGCTGATTAACAACAAGGTGTAAACATTACCAAAACGGTAAAGCGGTTCGGCCACGGAACTGTAGGCTTAATCTGCGAATATCCATACAATGCGTGGACAACAGATTTTTAAGGTTGATCCTGCGTGCGGCTCATAAAAAATACGGGAGCATTAAGCTCCCGTAATGACCTGAACCGCATGCCAATTATCCGGCTTGAGGCAGGTTTTTAAGATGAGGCTGGTTTACTTAGCAGTCAGCACGTAAGCAATGAAGTTGCCCTTGTCTTGCGCAGAGCAGTCTTTGCTATACAGGTCTTTGCAGTGCTTGGTAAAGCCCTTTTCCGACTTGTTGATATCAGCAAAACGCTTAGGATTGGTAACCGGTGACATAGGTTGAATGACTTTACCTGTTACATTGTGCTTGCCATGTTGAGCTGGATTGTCAGTATGGCATGCAGAGCAGGACAGGTCTTTACCGTCAACAACAACTTTCTTCGTGTAGAAGGCTTTGCCTTCTTCAGCCGACAGAGTCGATTTAGCGAAGAGTGAGTATTGCTTGGCCGCTTGTTCAGCAGTGGTCACGTCTGCCTGCGCAGCAAAACTAATGAGACCAAAAAGCGCGAGCACTAAGTATGATGCTTTTTTCATCTGTGATTCCCTCCCATGGGTTTAAGTTGGTGCAACGATTGCTATTTTCCAGTAACGACCCATAAACTGTCAATAGCAATCTCTCCGGGTAAATTAAGTCTATTTTTTTCGGTTTGATGTGTGGTTGCCGAGCGCGGATGCGATGCGTTAAATTGATGCTTCGTCAAAAAACTATGATATAAATCAATTTGTTAGAATGATGTTGTCAAGGGTGTCGCCGTATTTCTCTAGCTTGCATGCGCAACGCGTAAAGCATACATTGCCTTGATTCATGATTTATTGCTTTGCGCAGATTAAGCAGCGTATTGCATAAATCCGTAGTTTCATACTTCGTCTGGCGATATCAATGCCGGCAAACCCGCATGCTGGGGGGGGTTCTAGATAAAATTGCATGCGATATTTTGAGTCCGCAGTTATCATGGCACCCTTGTGAAATATCAAAATCAAGCCATGTATTCATCCATAGATCAATTCGTCGGCAACACACCGCTGGTGCGCCTAAAACGTATCCCGGGTCATACCAGCAATGTGTTGCTGGCCAAGCTCGAAGGCAACAATCCGGCCGGATCGGTTAAGGACAGGCCCGCTTTGTCTATGATCGTTCGTGCTGAACAGCGTGCAGAGATCAAACCCGGTGACACTCTGATCGAAGCGACCAGCGGCAATACCGGTATTGCGCTGGCGATGGCCGCTGCGATGCGCGGCTACAAGATGATTTTGGTGATGCCGGAAAATCAGAGTGTAGAGCGTCGCCAGACCATGAAGGCCTTCGGCGCCGAACTGGTGCTGACCTCGAAGGAGGGCGGGATGGAGCTGGCGCGCGATACGGCAGAAGCGCTGCGCACTGCGGGGCGCGGTATCATTCTCGATCAGTTCGCCAATCCCGATAATCCGCTCGCCCATTATGAAGGCACGGCGCCGGAAATCTGGCGCGATACTGGCGGGCGATTGACGCATTTCGTCAGCAGCATGGGCACGACCGGCACCATCATGGGTTGTTCGCGCTATTTCAAGGAACAGAATCCAAACGTGCAGATCATCGGCGTGCAACCGGAGACCGGCGCGCAAATCCCCGGTATACGCAAATGGACCGAAGCTTATCTGCCGAAAATCTACAGCGGGACTAATATCAACAGGCTGGAATATGTCAGTCAATCGGACGCAGAAGAGATGACGCGCCGCTTAGCTGCTGAGGAGGGCATCTTCTGTGGTATCTCTTCGGGTGGTGCGCTCGCGGTCGCCACGCGAATTTCGCAGCAGGTGGAAAATGCGGTGATCGCGTTTATCGTCTGCGATCGTGGCGATCGTTATCTGTCTACCGGCGTGTTTCCCGGTTGATCAAATATGACATTCGAGCAAGCGTTCATTCGCTCCTTCCGCTGCTTGCGGAGGCAATGGGCATGTTTGCGATTTATAGTTATGTTTAACATCTTTGCCAAGCTCGTTGGTGTAAAATCTTCGCCAAATTTTTAAAGGAAAAATAATGCCGTTGTCTCAAGCTACCGCCGAACTTAAAGCCCTAGTGCTCTCTGAAGCACTGCCCTACATACAGCGTTTTTTCGATAAGATCATCGTGATCAAATACGGTGGCAATGCGATGACAGATCCTGCCTTGCAGGAGAGTTTTGCGCGCGATGTGGTGCTGCTGAAGCTGGTGGGGATGAATCCGGTGGTGGTGCACGGCGGCGGGCCGCAGATCAACGATTTGTTGAAGCGCGTCGGCAAGCAGGGTCATTTCATCCAGGGTATGCGCGTGACCGATGAAGAGACCATGGATGTAGTCGAAATGGTGCTGGGCAAGGTCAACAAGGATATCGTCAATCTGATTAACCGCCACGGCGGCAAGGCGGTGGGTCTGACCGGGCAGGACGGTTCGTTCATCCGCGCCAAGAAGCTGATGCTGGAGAGCGATAAGACGCCGGGTGAAATGATCGATATTGGTCTGGTCGGCGATATCAACAAGATCGATCCTTCGATTATTTCTTTCCTCGATTCAGGCGATTTCATTCCCGTGATTGCGCCTATCGGCGTGGGGCCGGACGGGGAAACGCTGAATATCAATGCCGACGTGGTGTCCGGCAAGCTGGCTGAAGTGCTCAATGCAGAAAAACTGGTGCTGCTCACCAATACGCCGGGCGTGTTGGACAAGGATGGTAATCTGCTCACCGGTCTGACACCTGCCCAAATAGATGCGCTGGTCGCGGATGGCACGCTCTCGGGCGGTATGTTGCCTAAAATCAGTTCGGCACTGGACGCGGCGCGCGGCGGCGTGCGTTCGGTGCACATCATCGACGGACGGGTGCAGCACGCCTTGCTGTTGGAAATTCTGACAGATGAAGGTGTGGGTACGCTGATCAAGAGCAAATAAAAGACTTTAAGACGTGAACTCGCCCCTGTGGATTTTTGATCTGGACAACACGCTGCACAACGCGAGTCCGCACATCTTTCCACACATCAATCGCAGCATGACCGCCTACTTGCAGGAACATCTGCAACTGTCTGAAGAGGAGGCGAATGCGCTGCGCATGCATTACTGGCAGCGCTACGGCGCGACCTTGAGCGGGCTGATGCGCCATCACGGCACGGATCCCGCTCATTTTCTATGGCATACCCATCAGTTTCCCGAACTAGACCGCATGGTGTTGCGCCAGGCGCGGCTGGGTCACGTGTTGCGCGCATTGCCGGGCAAAAAAGTGGTGTTTTCCAATGCGCCCCGGCACTATGCGCTGGACGTGCTTAACTTATTGAAAATAGATAATTTATTTGACGATGTGATCGCGGTGGAGCAGACTCGCTACCGGCCTAAGCCCGACTTTTTCGGTTTTCGTCATGTGATGCGGCGGCATCGGGTTAGAGCTGCACAATGCGTGATGGTCGAAGATAGTCTGGAAAATTTGCAGGCGGCAAAACGCCTTGGCATGCGCACGGTGTGGATCAGCGAGCAGAGCAGAATGCCCGAATGCGTGGATGTGAAACTGCGCACGGTGTTGCAGTTACCGGATGCGGTGCACCGGGTGTTAAATATTTCAAAGGAAAATGCATGATTCTGATTTTAGCCGCCCATGTCGGAGAAACCTCCGCCGAGTACCAATCTTTGCTGACCCATCTGGCGACCTTGCCGGGCATACGCGTGCGCGTTCATGTCGAACAGGGCAGCGAGCAGAATCTGACCGAACTGTATCTGATCGGTAACACCAAGCAACTCGATATCGATCAGATGCAGGCTCTGCCCGGCGTCGAGCGAGCGGTGAGGGTGTCTGAAGAATACCGCATACTCGGGCGGCATCGTGATGATCAACGTCCCACGCATTTTGAATACAACGGCGTGCGCTTCGGTCAGGATACCTTACATGTGTTTGCAGGATTATGTGCGGTGGACAATCGCGAGCACGTCGAAATCATGCTGCGCGCCTTGCGCGACAACGGTCAGGTCTGCACCCGCATGGGCGCTTACAAGCCGCGCACCAGTCCTTATGCGTTTCAGGGGCACGGTAAAAACTGCCTTCCCTATGTGTTTGAATTGGCTGGAAAATATGGAATCCGTGTGATGGCGATGGAAATCACCCACGAATCGCATCTGGATGAAATCAATGAGGCACTGCATCAGACAGGCGATGCCACCGGTGTGATGCTGCAAATCGGTACGCGCAACACGCAAAACTTCGAGTTGCTCAAGATCGTTGGACGTCAAACCAAGATGCCGGTGCTGCTCAAGCGTGGTTTTGGCATCACGCTGGATGAGTCGCTGAATGCAGCGGAATATTTAGCTTCCGAGGGTAATCGCAACGTGGTGTTCTGCCTGCGCGGCATGAAGACCAATATGGCCGATCCGCACCGCAATTTCGTCGATTTCGCCCATGTGCCGGTGGTGAAACGCTTAACCCGCATGCCGGTTTGCGTCGATCCTTCCCATTCGGTCGGTTCCCGTGCGGCGTCCCCTGACGGCATCATGGATATGATGCATGTCACGGCGCAGGGTGTGCTGGCAGGAGCCAATATGGTGCTGGTAGATTTTCACCCGCAACCGCCCGCAGCGCTGGTCGACGGGCCGCAAGCCATGTTGCTCAAAGAGTTGCCATATTTTCTGGAAGACGTACAGATCGCCCGTGAAGCGTACTTGCAGCGAGTCGCGTTGCGTCAGCGTCAGGAATAGCGGCCTGTTTAGGCATCTGTTTTTATAGGTATATTTGCTAATCAGTTGACCGTTTACACATAGCGCAATATCATGCCCCTTCATTGGGTTTTTTAGTTGTCATCAGGGAGATTAATGATGGTAGAAGAATCGAAAGTCGCAAAAAAGACAGTTTCCGGAAAAAAAGTGGCGGTCACTGATAGCGCTGTTGCACCTGCAAAGAAAGCCCCAGCCGCCAAAAAGGCTTCTGCGGCGGGGAAGGTCGTCACGATAGAGTCCGCGTGGCCTTTCCCGGCAATTGAAAAAGCGCCGAAAAAAGCTACGGTGAAAAAAACGCCTGCTGTGGACAAGCCCGCAGCGACCAAAAAATCGCCCGCCAAATCGGCAAAAAAAGTTGTTGAAAAACAACCTGTTGCGCAACCATCCGCTCAGGAGCGCTATCGTATGGTTGAAACTGCCGCTTACTATATTGCTGAAAGGGCCGGCTTTGGGGGCAATGCCGTTGAACACTGGGCTCAAGCCGAGATAGAGATTGCCGCCAAACTGGCCGGATAACACCAAACTTTCTGCACGCTAAATATCTGTTCTTCATATCGGTTGCTATGCCTGTCACCTCATGGGTGATGGCATAGTATCTTTCCGCCTCACCATTCTCTGTTTTTAGTTTTCAGCAAGCATCCGACATTTGGAAAATCGGGAGGCAGACCACCGGAAAATGGGGGGCAGCGAAAACCGGGGACAGACCGGAATGGTGCTGACTTATACTATAACTATATGAATTAAATAGTAAATTTGCAAAATACGCCATGCTGGCACAAAGACGCTCACTTAAGTTTTTTCAGATGACCATGTTTTCTCAGTTGCGCCCTTGCCAGAGTCCTTGTTTTAGTCTGTAACGGGTAGGGTTTAGGCCGCCGCTTAACCGCTCTCGGCTCGATGCGCTCAGGCCGATTGCCGATTGATTTTTCTGCCACCAGCAATCTATGGGTATTGTTCAGGTCTGAATACCTGTTGCGTTAGTATGGATATAGGTGGACAATTTACCATCTGGTCTTCGTTTTTTTTTGTTCTCGCCGAAAAATTAATGGGACTCAATTCAAAGATTGAAAATATATCATGGCCGTTTGTGCTGTATCTCAAGGCAATATTAAGCAAAACATGCTTCTGATTGATATTGCCACGCTCAATGTTGTTCATCTTGCACCTGCTGACAGCGTTGGCAAGGCGGGACGCCTCATGGCTGAGAAGCGGATATCATCACTGATAGTGACAGATGAAGAGAGCCGTCCTGTTGGTATTGTAACCGAGCGTAATATTCTGCACGCCATGCAGTCTGGACGTTCTCCTGAAACTTCCTTGCAGAAGATCATGTCATCCCCGGTCATTACCGTACAAGCGTCGATGACTTGTCTGGATGCTTATCAGCTATGTCTGCAAGATGGGATACGTCATCTGGTCATCGTTGACGATGAAAAACGGTTGATCGGAGTGGTCAGCGAAACGGATTTCCGCCTTCACATCAGTCTCGCTGAACTGGCTGGACGCCGTCAGATTGCTGCCGTGATGAGTCGCTCAGTGTTTAGTCTGGCGCTGGGCGCCAGCCTGAGAGAAGCGCTGGATATCATGCAATTGCACCGGGATACCTGTGTGGTCGTGGTCGAGGAAGAGCGTCCGGTTGGTATTGTTACCGAACGTGACGTAGTACGCCTTTATTGTGACAATTCAGATCAAACCGACATTCCTGTCGGGGTAGTGATGACGTCTCCTGTTCTAAGTATTTTTCTGGATAATACGATCAATCAAGCGGCGGAATTGATGTTGACGGCCAGAGTTCGCCATCTGGTGGTGGTAGATCGTGCTGGGCGGTTGGCGGGTTTGCTCGGCGAACATGAATTAACCCATGCCATGACGTTGGGCTTGATCAATGACAAGCTGATTGCAGACGGGGCGTTCCTGCATACTTTAGTTAATACACTGCCCGATTTGGTCTGGCTTAAAGATTTAGAGGGCGTTTATCTGGCTTGCAACCCGCGCTTCGAACGTTTCTTTGGTGCTAAGGAAAAGGACATCGTAGGGAAGACCGATTACGAGTTTGTGAACAGGGAATTGGCCGAATTTTTCCGTGAGCAGGACCGTAAATCGATGGAGAAAGACGGGCCTAGTGTCAATGAGGAATGGATTGCCTACGCCGATGACGGGCATCGCGAATTGCTGGAAACCCTCAAAACTCCTATGCGCGATAGTCAGGGGAAACTCATTGGGATATTAGGCATCGCGCGTGATATCACTGAACGCCATCGAGCTGAGGGGGCATTGAGGGAAAGTGAGGAGAAGTTACGTGGCCTTTATGAACTCTCGCCCTTAGGAATCGCCTTGACTGACATGAATGGCCGCTATATAGAATTCAACGAGGCTTTTCGCAAGATTACTGGATATCCGGTTGATGAATTAAAAGAGTTGGATTATTGGACATTGACGCCGAAGGAATATGAAGGCCAGGAAGCCGCGCAACTAGCGTCATTGTCTCGATTAGGTCGCTATGGACCTTACGTGAAGGAATACAGGCAAAAAAATGGCAATCTGATACCCATTCAGTTGAACGGGACATTGATTACAGGGAAAGATGGAAAGAAATATATCTGGTCTATTGTTGAAGATATCACCGAACGCAAAGAAGCCGAGCTTCAGATGAGGGAGCGAGAGCTGCAATATCGCACCTTAGCCAACTCTGGCCAGGCTTTGATCTGGACCTCGGATACGGACAAGCTATGCAACTACTATAACAATGTCTGGCTGAACTTCACCGGACACAGTTTAGAAGATGAAGTTGGCAGAAGCTGGACCGAGGGCGTCCATCCCGATGATGTTAATCGCTGTGTAGCCTTATATGAATCGGCGTTTGACAGGCGCGAAAATTTTAGCATGGACTACCGATTACGTCGCCATGACGGAGAATACCGCTGGTTACAGGACGATGGCTGTCCGCGCTTTAATAGTCAGGGTGAATTTATAGGCTATATAGGCTATTGCCTGGATATTACCGAACGTAAGACTGCAGAAGAAAATCTGAAAATTACCGCCAGCTTTTTTGAGAATACTCAGGAAGCTATTTTAATTACCGATGAGAACAATACTATTATTGATGTCAATCCGGCCTTTTTTCAAATTACCGGCTACTCGCGCGAGGAGGTGTTGGGACTGACACCGAAGATACTGAGTTCAGGTCGCCAAGATAAAGCTTACTATGAGGCGATGTGGCAAACTCTGCAACAGAAAAAGGCATGGCGTGGTGAAATTTGGAATCGGCGAAAAACCGGTGAGGTTTATGCTGAATTACTCTCAATTTCTGTCATTTGCGATGATTATGGTAAGGTGGTGCGCTACGTTGGTGTATTTTCTGACATTAGTCATATCAAGGCGCATGAAGCGGAATTGAGCCGCATCGCAAATTATGATGCCCTCACGGGCATTCCAAATAGATTGTTGCTGACCGATCGCATGAGACAGTCTATCGCTCAGACATTCCGAGAACAGAACCTGATGGCGGTCTGTTATATTGATCTGGATGGCTTCAAACCCATTAACGACAACATGGGGCATGATGCTGGGGACACGGTATTGGTCGAAATTGCCCGTCGCATTGAAAATACCATACGCGGTGGAGATACGGTCGCTCGCCTGGGTGGAGATGAATTCGTCGTGCTGCTACTGGGATTGGAGAGAGATGACGAGTGTGCAACGTCGCTGGAACGACTGCTTGCAGCAATTTCTCAACCGCTTATCGTCAAGAACCTAGCGTGCGCGGTCAGTGCTAGCATTGGAGTCAGTCTCTATCCATTGACTGAAGAAGATCCAGATATTCTGTTGCGCCATGCCGACCAGGCTATGTATGCGGCCAAAAAATCCGGTGGAAATCGCTTCCATATTTACGAGCGCACACAGAATATTCGATTGAATGACTAGATCAAGGTGGGGTCTTGCTATTGAGCAAGGCCTTACCTGGCAATGGTGGGGTAACCTGCTCCAAAAATCATCTTTTGTAGCAGATTGTCACATTTGCTACAAATCTCGTATAAATAAATTCAACAAAATCAATATATTATAGTTTGGCATGGCAATTGCATTGGTGAGGGTGTCATTACTCACGAGTGAATATCATGCAAGCCAAAGATATCGCCGAACTGCTCAACGAGCCGGCGTGCTCACATAATACCAAGTCAAAATCAGGCTGTGCACGTCCTAAGCCTGGCGCGACGGCAGGTGGCTGTTCTTTCGACGGTGCGCAGATCGCGCTGTTGCCGATTGCCGATGTGGCGCATATCGTACACGGGCCGATCGCCTGTGCCGGCAGCTCTTGGGATAACCGTGGGACGCGCTCATCAGGACCCACGCTGTACCGCATCGGCATGACCACCGATCTGACCGAACAAGACGTCATCATGGGGCGCGGCGAGAAGCGTCTGTTCCATGCTATCAAACAGGCGGTGGATAGTTACTCGCCGGCCGCCGTATTTGTCTATAACACCTGTGTGCCCGCCCTGACCGGCGATGATATTTCCGCCGTGTGTAAAGCCGCCAGCGATAAATGCGGTGTGCCTGTCGTGCCTGTCGATTGTGCGGGTTTTTACGGCACCAAGAATCTGGGTAACCGGATCGCGGGGGAGGCTATGTTCAAATATGTGGTGGGGACGGCAGAGCCTCATCCCGTGCCACCCGAGGCGCAACGTCCCGGCATCACGGTGCACGACGTGAATCTGATCGGCGAATACAACATCGCCGGTGAGTTCTGGAATGTGCTGCCGCTGTTCGATGAATTGGGGCTGCGCATCCTGTGTACCTTGTCGGGCGATGCGCGCTTTCACGACGTGCAGACCATGCACCGCGCCGATGCCAACATGGTGGTGTGCGCCAAGGCTTTGCTTAACGTTGCACGCAAGTTGCAAACCGACTATCAGATTCCTTATTTCGAAGGCAGTTTCTACGGCGTCACCGATACCTCGCAGGCTTTTCGTGATTTTGCGCGTCTGTTGAACGACCCGTCGCTCACCGAACGAGTGGAGGCGATGATAGCCCGCGAAGAGGCGAAGATCAATCAGGCTCTAGATCCGTGGCGGGAAAAACTGCGCGGCCGTCGTGTCTTGCTCTATACCGGCGGCGTGAAATCCTGGTCCATCGTCTCCGCCTTGCAGGATCTGGGGCTGGAGGTGGTTGCGACCGGCACCAGTAAATCGACCGAAGAGGACAAGGAACGCATCCGCGAAATCATGGGGGATAAGACCCGCATGATCACCGATGGCAGCCCTAAGGCGCTGCTGGGCGCGGTCAGCGAATATCAGGCCGACATCCTTATCGCGGGCGGACGAAATATGTACACGGCGCTGAAAGCCCGGTTGCCCTTTCTCGACATCAATCAGGAGCGTGAATTCGGCTACGAAGGGTATAGCGGTATGGTTGAACTGGCGCGGCAGTTGGCGCTGACCTTGCAGAGTCCGGTGTGGCAGTCGGTGCGCCGTTCGGCGCCGTGGGCGAGAGCTACTGCGCCCGGCATTGAGATGGGGGTGTTAAATGGCTGAAATATTGAAAAGAAACAAGGCGTTGTCTGTTAATCCGCTCAAGGCGAGTCAGCCGATAGGCGCGTCGCTGGCCTTTCTCGGCATCAATCGAGCGATACCGATGATGCACGGCTCACAAGGTTGTACCGCATTCGGCAAAGTGTATTTTGTGCGCCACTTTCGCGAGCCGATTCCTCTGCAAACCACGGCGATGGATCAGGTCTCCACGGTAATGAATGCCGATGAGAATGTGATACAGGGGCTATGTGCGATCGCAGAGAAAAGTAAACCGGCACTGATTGGTCTGGCGACCACCGGTCTGTCAGAGACGCAGGGCACCGATATCAAACGGCTGGTGAAACAGTTCTACGCGGATCATCCCGAATATAGCCATATCCCGGTCGTGCCGGTGAATACGCCTGATTTTACCGGCTGCATGGAGAGCGGTTATGCGCTGGCGGTCAAAGCCATGATCGATGTGCTGGTGGTCGGGGGTAATCAGCCGGGCAATCGTCACAAACAAGTCAATGTGCTGGCAGGGTCCTTCCTGACGCCGGGCGATATCGAGCATATCAAAGAGTTGATCGAGGCTTTTGGCCTGCGCCCGCTGGTGTTACCCGATATCGGCGATTCGCTGGACGGACATCTGAGCGATCAGGCGACCAGTCCGCTCACGACCGGTGGCACGCCTGTGCCGGAAATCGCCTCCATGAGCGAATCGATCGCCACGCTGGTGTTGGGCAACTCTTTGTTCGATGCGGCCGATTTACTCAAAGCGCGCACCGGCGTGCCGGATTACCGCTTCGATTGCCTGATGGGACTCGATGCTGTGGATAGTTTTGTGTCCGCCCTTTCGATCATCAGCGGCAAGCCTGTGCCGGAAAAAATAGAACGTCAGCGCGCCCAGTTGCAGGATGCGATGGTCGACAGCCACTTCATGCTGGGTTTTGCTCGCGTGGCGATTGCTGCCGATCCTGATCTGCTCTACGGCTATGCGCGCTTGCTTACCGAGATGGGCTGTGAGGTGGTCGCGGCGGTATCGCCGGCACGTGCGAACATTCTGCATCATGTGATGGCGGATAAAGTCAGCATCGGTGATCTGGAGGACCTGGAAATCATCGCCCGCAGCCTGCAGGCACAACTTTTGATCAGCAATTCCCATGCGGTCGAGAGCGCTAAGCGTCTCGGTGTGCCGCTCTTGCGCGCCGGATTCCCGCAATACGATCTGATCGGTGGCTATCAACGCCTTTGGGTGGGATATCGCGGTACCAGGCAAACCCTGTTCGATCTGGCCAATATGATGGTGGAGCACGCTCACCATGAGCCTGAACCCTATGTGTCCATATACAGAAGGGATAAGGGAGAAGGGGGAAGGGATGAGACATTTACGGTTGGTCAAACCCATTAAGGAGAAAGCTATGTCAGTGAAAATTGCCTTTGCCAGCAACGACAGGCGCGCGGTCAATCAGCATTTCGGTGCCGCAGAGGCTTTTGCGGTTTACGAACTGGACGAGGCGGGCGCACGTCTGATGGAAGTCGCTGAATTTATCGAAACAGCGATGGATGGGCATGAGGGGAAACTGGCCGCCAAGGTGAGTTTGCTGAACGGTTGTGCGGCGGTGTACTGCAATGCGGTGGGGGCGTCGGCCATACAACAGTTGCTGGTCAAAGGCGTGCAGCCGATGCGGGTCGATGAGGGAACGCTGATCGAGGAATTGCTGAGCGGTCTGCAAAAGTGTCTGGTGACCGATCCTCCTGTCTGGCTTGCCAAACACATCAAACAACAGTCGTCCAGTAACAGCTTCGCCGAGGATGAGGAGTGGCAGGAATGATTACCACCACCGCGCGCGTCGTGGCGATCACCGATGGGATGGTTCAGGTCGAATCGACCGCCAAGTCCAGTTGCGGCAGTTGTCATACGCGCAGCAGTTGCGGGGTGTCGGGCTTGGGGAAGTATTTTTCCGGTAATCGCAAACTGATACCGGTGTCGTGCGATGCGCCGGTGTGTGCCGGTGATGAGTTGCAGATGAGTATGAGTGAGATCGATTTTCTCAAGGCGGGTGTGCTGGTGTATTTGCTGCCCAGTTCGCTCACCATTGTCGGAGCTGCCGTCGCAGCTACGTTCGACTTGGGGGACGCAGGCGCGGTTGCAGGGGCTGTGCTGGGATTTGGCGTTGGCATGTTGCTGGTTCGATTGATTAATTGGGTACCGCGCATGGCGGTGCACAAAACATAAAGTTTAGCTGTAGCCGCTGTTTTGAATTTCTACGCAAATAGAGCGATGAAATTAAACATATTCAGTATAACCCGTTGCCCCCTGTGTGCCGCCGAAGGTTGTCTGCAAACAACGGTGTTGTTAGGCGAAAACATGTTGCGATGCATCGTATTGCAACAGTTTCGGCGAAACAAATAACACGAATATTGGCTGAGCCAACACTGTTCGAGCTCCGCAGTTGGGCGTGTCGTTTACGCCCGGCTAGGGCGAGTTGCGCAGCCCCGAATGTTTGCAGACGAACGAGGGAACGCCGAAGGCGCGGCAAACCGGGGTCGCCTTCTTTTTGGTTACTTTATATTGGCGACGCAAGAAAACGTAGCTTTATTAAAGCGGAGTTTCTGCGAGTACAAAAGATTGCAACAAATGAGAAGCTAAAAAGTAAACAGCTGCCGGTCTGCCACCGGCAACAAGATCGAATATGAATTTGATCCAATTTAACTTTGATTAACGAAGGAGAAACACCATGAATCAGGAAGTTGCGCAGGACCCGTTGTTATCCACTGATTTTATTAAGGAAATGGTCAAGCAAATGCGGGCCGTGGACAGTTATGGCACATATGACGGCTGGCCGTCGGATCGTGTGCTCGCACCCTACGTGGTGACCAAGGAGCAGCGTCGCACCATCCCCGTGATCGGTGACCCGGATGAGGTCATGCTGTCGCGTATCAAGGCATTTTACAACGCGATCTCTTCTTTGATCGAGAAGGAATGCGGACTGATGGCGGTGCCTATCATCAATATTTCACATGAGGGATTCGGTCGTGCCGTAATCACCGTCGGTAAGCTGGTGGTGATGGACAGAACCTTGCGCGATGTGCATCGCTACGGTTACGAGAGTCTGTCCAAGATGAAGGATGAAGGCGATAAGTTGCTGTCAGTGGCGCTGGAAATTATCGGCAAGTACCCGGAAGTGGCGGGGATGTAAGGAGTCCAGGGAGTAGTAAGTGGGAAGTTGGGGGCTACTCACCATTTTCCACTTTCCACTTCCCGTTTTTCAGGAGACAGCGATGAACGCAGATGAATTAAAAGCGCTCGATAAGGAAGTCAAAAAGCTCAAGCGTATTTCCAGCGAATGGGCCTCAAAGTTGCACGATCTGGTTGAAGACGGCCTGCCTGCACGATATGAAGAAATTCACGGGATTTCGCAGTTAACCTATGAGGCTTGTCTAGCCTGGGCTGTGGCGAGTGAGAAGCTGGCGCAAGCGCATAAAGAAATTCAAGAATAAGGAATTGTGATGGAATTAATTACCGGAATTACTCGCGGAGGTACGCCTTACACGCCGGCGTTTGTCACCGCATTGAATCAGGCCAATTGCATCGGTTGCGGCCGTTGCTACAAGGTTTGCCCGCGCACCGTATTCGAGTTGATTGAACGCAGCGAAGACGATGAGGCTTATGACGAAGATGAGGATAACAGCATGGTGATGTCGCTGGCCGATGCGCTTGACTGTATCGGTTGCGGTTCCTGTGGACGCGTCTGTCCGAAACAGTGCCACACGCATCAGGCGATGCCGCTTGCTGTTTGATTATTATTAAGGAGAATTTATGCCTAGGCCGGAAAGACATGTATTTGTCTGCTCACAAACACGCCCTGCGGGACATCCGCGCGGTTCATGCGGTCAGCACGGTTGCCGAGAGGTGGTGGATGAGATCACTCATCAGTGGCAGCAGCGCCAACTCTTCAAGGAAGTAGCCGTGACGCAGACGGGATGTCTGGGGCCTTGCGGCATGGGACCCAGTGTGCTTGTTTATCCTGACGGGGTCATGTACGGGCGCGTGACGGTGGCCGATGTGAACGAGATTTTCGAGTCACATCTGATCGGCGGTAAGCCGGTTCAGCGTTTAATTATGCCGACGACTATCTGGTGAAGGAAGCTGTCTTGACTGAACTTCCTGATAATCTGAAGCTGTTGGCCGGGCGTATCGCTGCGGCATTGAGTCTGGAAGCGGTGCGCTACACATTGCCGGGTAATACTCCTCAGATTAAGCTGGATGCGTTGCATGTCACCCGTGTCGTCGATCCGGGAAATCAATTGCCTGGCTTTGAAGGAATCTGGCGAGATGTTCGTCAGGCGCGCTGCGGCAGTCTGACGTTCAACAGTGACGGGAGTTTTTATGCTGAATACGACCTGTTTTGTCCGCACCCGACCGATACGCGCTGGTTTGTCGAGATGGTGACCGCATGGGGAAGAGGGGATGAGCTCAAGGTTGAGGCGCAGATGATACGGAGTCTGGAAGGTGGCTGATTTTCCGGACAATATCCGTCTGATACTGGCGCACAAACAATCGACCAGCGCACGCGTGCGATTTTTGAGTTTTGCACACGGGATCGCCGCATTTGAACCTCTGCCGCCTTTTGCATCGTTTGATTTGGCAACGCCTGCGCCGCGAGTGCTGCATCATCCTGCTGTATATTTACATGCGGCTGAAACACGTCTTGGATTGCCTGAAGGCAGTCTTAAGCATGAGCCTGAATTTGTCGCTTTTGTCACGACTCAGGAAGAATTGATTGCGGTATATCTGGTGTTCTTTACCAGTATTGATCCACCTTTTGCGGCGGCGGAAGCGAGTGGTGCACGTTTCATCGCCATCACTGAGGCGCGCGGATTTTCAGAGCTTGAGTTGGAACTATTGCGTCACGCTTATTCCGTGCTGATTTGATGTTTTCTGAAATATAAGGAGTCGTGATGAGTCAGTTTGTTATGGGTGATATGGTGTTCGCAGCGGTCGATTTATTTAATGAACCGTTAGAAGAAACAGGTGAGAGCGGCATACCCGGATTAGCGCCGGGGACGTTGCTGGCGCATGCGGGCGCGCGAGGCGTAGTGGTCAACGTCGGTCACGCAGAAGCAGCGCCCGATCAGGAAATCTATCTGGTGCGTTTCGAGAGCGGGGCGGATGGTGTGCTGGCAGAACCAATAGGTTGTTTGGCTGAAGAACTAAGCGAATCAAGATAATGAAGCAAAGCCAGGTGCGGGCTTATCACACCCGTACCAAGCACGCGTTTGACCGCTATGCAGCAGGTCCGGGTACGCTGGACTGGGACGCGCAACCCAAAGTCTTTCGCGACTGGGACGGTGCGCAACTGACCTTGCTGCCCAAAGAGATTGCCGTCTATGAAATTAGCTGGGGAGACATAGCCCAATCGCGTCAGGCGCTACCCCTGAATGTTGATAATCTGGGATCATTGTTGCGCTTGTGTGTCGGTTTGACCGCCTGGAAGGAGGTTGCCGGTACGCGCTGGTCGCTGCGGGCGCATCCTTCCTCCGGTAATTTACATCCGACTGAAACATGGATAGTTGCGACGGGTGTTGCTGGACTGGAAGACGGTTTGTATCACTATCAGCCGCTGCATCACGCCCTGGCGCGACGAGCGTGGGGGTATTCTACGCAGACGACCGGGCTGTGGATGGGGTTGAGTTCTATACATTGGCGCGAAGCGTGGAAATACGGCGAGCGGGCGTTTCGCTATTGTCAGCTCGATACGGGACACGTGCTAGCCGCAATTTGTTATGCGGCAGCATTGCACGGTTGGCGGCCTCGATTGCTGAACTTAGATTCAGCCGAAATTGCCCGTTGCCTGGGATTGGATCGAGAGGATGACTTTGCCGGTGTGGAGGGCGAGGAACCGGAGGTGATGCTGGCGTTCGATTCAGCAGAGGTGACTTTGCCGGACGGCTGGCGGCATTGGGCAGGGATGCCGTCGTTGCTCGATGCGCGTCCTCTGTATCAATGGCCGGTCATCGAAGAGGTCGCTGTGGCAACGCGCGGTTCCCCTCCCCGGAGCGATGCGCACCACGAGCTGGTTTCATCAGTACAAAATGACATTCGAGCGGCTCAGGTAATTCTGAAGCGGCGCAGCGCACAAGCTTTCGATGGTTGTTCCGTGATGCCGAATGCCGTATTCAGACAAATTCTTCGCAGCCTTTTGCCGGGCGGTTCACCGGTATGGGCGCTATGGTCTCTCCCTGCGCGCGTGCATCCGGTCTTGCTGGTTCATAGGGTGGAAGGTGTGGCATCCGGTCTGTATGCGATGCCCAGAAACGAGTCTGCACAAGCAGCCTTGCAATCGGCCTTGCGCAATACCTTTGACTGGCAGTCTGTCGAACCTGATTTGTCATTGTATCAACTGGTGGCAGCCAGTGCGGGGAAAGCAGCGCGCACCCTATCCTGCCATCAGGAGATCGCTTCCGCATGCGCCGTGACCTTCATGATGGTCGCTGAGTTTGCCGCACCTGTTGAGCGTGAGGCTGCCGCTTACCGGCATTTGCATTGGGAGGCCGGTATGCTGGGGCAGGTGATAACGCTGGAGGCGGAAGCGGCCGGATGGCGTGGAACCGGAATAGGTTGTTTTTTTGATGATGCCGACCATGAGTTGCTCGGACTGAAAGACGATCAATTTCAGGTGATCTACCATTATGCCGTCGGGATGGCGCTGGATGATCCGCGCATTTCAACGTTGCCTGCATACAGATAAAATAAGGAAATCAATATGATAGCTTGTTCAAACTCGCCATTTGCCGTCAGTTCCAATCAGCATCGAATTTTAGGGGTTCAGGTGGTCGTCCGTTTTGCGGATGATCACGTTTTAAAACTGACACAAATTGAAGCATCCACGCTATCGCTGGCACTGGTCGCCGTGCGCGATAAGATCAGTGATGAACGTGAAATCTATATGAGCCCGATTGCCAGTGATGCGGCCTTCGTCGGTGTGGTTCGGGATGGCGGAATGAATATCGCCACTCCTGCAGGTCAGCTTGAACTGGACTGGGTCGCTGTCGGATGTCTGGCCGAAGCGATGGCCGCCGCTGTTGGCTAGTTACCCCCTGTTTTTCTTGTTCTATGTGATTAATAGTGAGTTTTCAAATTCGTTCTTTACTATTGCCGGTGGCAGTCCGGCGGTTGGTTACTTTCTTTTGCATCGCCAAAAGAAAGTAACCAAAGAAAAAGCGACCCCGGTTTGCCGCACCACCTTGCAGGTGGCGTACCCTCGCTAGCTAACAAATAGCGGGGCTGCGGAACTCGTACGACTCGCTTTGCGATCACGTGCTCAAACAGTCCTCGCCCAACTGCACCGCTATTTGTTGGCTATCTTCGGTGGCGCGCAGGGGCTAAGGGTGGCGCTGAATGTGCATTATTCCATTGTGCTATTGTTTTGGAGTATTCAAATTACCCACGGGCTCACATAGAGCCATGTGTCTACTGATTGTTCCCCAGTATCCACTCGGCAAACCAGTCGGTCAGGGGACGGACTTCCCCAAGGGCTGCGAGCCGCTGATCGATGGCGTCGTGATTTCCCCACACTACGTCAGCAAGTTTGCCATCAGCTACACTAGCTTCGATGTCGTGGCAATAAAGCCCCAAATCGCGCTGCACATAAAAACCGTAGGTGCGACACGCCACCGGGCGATGAAGATAGACGGGACAGGCGCTGGTAGACAAGTCCAGCAGCGGACAAGTGACGGGGCGGGACAGGGGTTGCTCGGCCATGCGTTTTGCAATTTCTTCGAGTTGTTCCGGTGCCAGTTCCGTCAGCCCCTCGCGCAGCAAGTCCCATTCCGCGATGGTGAGTTGCGGGACGCGGGCGAGCTGCCGGCAGCATCCGTCGCATCCTTTTTTACATTGCCAGTCGGCGCGGTCAGTCAGGATGGATTGCACGCGATTGTCTATGTCGATATGGAGTTGGGCTAACGGGCTCATGTTTTTGAAGTTTGGTAGCGCATAAGGCCAAGTAAACACCACGATTTTAATGAAATGATAACGTGAAAAACCGTGATCTGTCCGTTCGCAGTAAAAGCGATGAGTTTAACCGGTTAAAGCACCGATCGGGGCGTTGTCCTCATCGACCTTGCGTGCTTGCAGTGCCGCCAGCAAAAAATAAGTAGCATAAAATGTGTCCGCAAGTATTTAATCGTTCGAATCCAAGCTATCCAACATGCTGCTCAGTAATTCCTGTTTGCCGCTACCATTTTTCTTTTACCCTCCCCATCGCGGTATTGAGTACCGCAGCACTGAATAAGCAGGTGATGCAGACAATTCGGCAGACGGGAAAGTCCCGTCCTGGTTTTTGTCCTGACTGTTGAAGATACTTAGTCTGATTGGCTGCTGTATCCGGCAACGTCACCGTTGTTTCGGAAACTTATGACGCGCTTTGCAGTAACCTACTGTAGTCCATCGAGCTGGCGCTTCACGGCAGTCTTATTGACGATGCTCTGGCAGGTGCGATCCGGTTTCATCGCCTGCGAAAGAAACAGCGACAACGCCTCGGTGGGTGGCAAAGGCGTTCACGATGGGCTGGAAGCGTTGAGGTGAGCGTATCCAGTAAGTCGGGCGAGGTGTGGCGAGTAAAAAACTCAATGCGTTGCTGGTGACCGCGTAGCGTTATACGCGATGTTGTTGAATTAACGCAGAGCGATTATTATGCACGTGGATGGCTTCTTGTATGGTTACATAGTTTGGCGACTAAAGCTTACCACCAGACCAGCCTTCAATTCATAGGGTTTCAATTTATGTAAATGTCATTCGGGACAGGACACGGTTTTTCGGTTGAAAACCGTGGTCTCTGGTTTTGTGTCCCCGATTTTTCTGGTTTTTCCGCCCGATTTATCTATGATTTCATTCGATTTGCCTTAGAAATGCTCTCAAGATTAGCCTGTAATATGTTGTTTTATAAATAAAAATACGTTAAAAGTACACCATGACTCATTCTGAATATATCGACCTTCCTCCTTTGATGTCTGCTCACGGCACCGTTCGACTGCCGGGTTCCAAGAGCATTTCCAATCGCGTGTTGCTGCTCGCAGCGTTGTCCGAAGGCACGACCGAGGTGCGCGACCTGCTGCGCTCCGATGATACCGACCGTATGCTGGAGGCATTGCAAATGCTGGGCGTGACGGTTGAATCGCTAGGCGACAATGCTTATCGCGTCACCGGTTGTGGTGGTGACTTTCCGGTTAAGGAAGCCAAACTATTTTTGGGTAATGCCGGTACGGCGTTCCGTCCACTGACTGCTGCGCTGGCCTTGGCTGGCGGCAATTACGAATTATCCGGTGTTGCGCGCATGCACGAGCGGCCGATCGGTGATCTGGTGAACGCCTTGCGTCAACTGGGTGCTGATATCGAATATCTGGGCAACGAGGGTTTTCCTCCGCTGTCGATACGTCCTGCGATACTGGCAGCAGATGTCGCTCAGGTCAGAGGCGATGTGTCCAGCCAGTTTTTGACCGGCCTGTTGATGGCATTGCCGCTGATGAAACAGACGGTGAGTATCGAGGTGGTGGGCGAGTTGATCTCTAAACCATATATCGAGATCACGCTGGCGATGATGGTGCGCTTCGGTGTCAAAGTTGAACGTCAGGGTTGGCAGCGTTTCGTGGTGTTCGGCGGACAACGCTATCAGAGTCCTGAAGTGATCTATGTGGAAGGCGATGCCTCTTCCGCCTCCTATTTTCTGGCGGCCGGTGCCATTGGCGGCGGGCCAGTGCGCGTTGAAGGGGTAGGAAAGAGCAGCATACAGGGTGATGTGAAATTCGCAGCCGAACTGGCGAAGATGGGAGCGGTGATTACCATGGGTGATAACTGGATCGAATCTTCCGCTCCAACCAGTGGCAAATTGAACGCCATCGAACTGGACTGCAACCATATACCCGATGCCGCGATGACGCTGGCGACCGCAGCCTTGTTTGCGGAAGGCACAACCGTATTGCGCAATATCGCCAGCTGGCGCGTCAAGGAAACCGACCGGATCTCGGCGATGGCAACCGAATTGCGCAAGATCGGCGCGACAGTGGAAGAGGGTGCTGACTACATCAAGGTGACAGGATGCGGGATTAAGGATTCAGGATTCAGGGATACAACCGAGGTTTTGCCGCCTCCTGCCTCCCGCCTCCTGCCTCCTGCCTCCTGCATCCTGCATCCTGAGATTGATACTTACGACGATCACCGCATGGCGATGTGTTTTTCCTTGGCGGCATTCGGCGCTGAGGGCATACGCATCAACGATCCCAACTGCGTTGCCAAGACTTTTCCGGATTACTTCGCAGCCTTCGCCGCAATCACCAAGCCCGTTCCGGTGATCGCGATCGACGGACCTTCTGCTTCCGGCAAGGGTACCGTCGCTCAGCGCGTCGCCACAGAACTGGGCTTTCATTATCTGGACAGCGGTGCGCTGTATCGTCTGCTGGCAACAGCAGCCCAAAGAGATGGTATTGCGCTGGAAGATGAAGCCGCACTAGCCAGTCTCGCAGGTCGCATCGATATCCGCTTCGAGGGTGAGAAGATCTGGCTGGACGGCGAGTTGGTGGGGGATGAGCTGCGCTCGGAGAAGAGCGGAGCTGCCGCCTCAAAAATTGCCGCCTTGCACATGGTTCGTGCCGCCTTGCTGGACAAGCAAAGAGCCTTCCGTCGCGCGCCGGGACTGGTCACCGACGGGCGCGATATGGCCTCAGTCGTGTTCCCCGATGCGGTGCTGAAGATCTTTTTAACCGCCTCGGCCGAAGCGCGTGCAGAAAGGCGCTATAAGCAGTTGAAAGAAAAAGGAATGGATGCTAATATCGCGCCGCTTTTGCAGGAGATAAAAGCGCGCGACGAGCGAGATACTCAGCGCAGTGCAGCGCCCCTGCAACAGACACCCGGTGCAAGTCTGCTGGATACCACTGATCTTACTATCGAACAGGCGGTTAATTCAGTGCTGACAGGCTACCGGCGTAGGGCCCCGTAGGACACCCCGTCTTTCGGGTTTTTAACTAACCTCTGTGTAAACAGAAAAATCTTAGGTGTATTCGATGAACGCAACTGCAGACGCTGTATTTAATCCCGATAGTTTTGCCGCGATGTTTGAAGAAAGTTTGACCCGCAAAGAAATGCGCGCTGGCGAACTGATTACCGCACAAGTTGTACGTATTGACCACAATGTGGTTGTAGTAAATGCTGGTCTTAAATCCGAAAGCTGGATTCCAGTTGAAGAATTCCTGAACGACAAGGGCGAAATGGAAGTTGCTGCTGGCGACTTCGTTACCGTCGCTATTGAATCGCTCGAAAACGGCTATGGTGAAACCAAGCTGTCTCGTGAAAAAGCTAAGCGTCTGGCTGCATGGCACGATCTTGAATTGGCTATGGAAGAAGGCAAGATCGTTGAAGGTTTTGTCAGCGGTAAGGTTAAGGGCGGTCTGACTGCCATGGTTAACGGTATTCGCGCATTCTTGCCGGGTTCTTTGGTGGACATTCGTCCAGTCAAGGACACCACACCGTACGAAAACAAGACCATGGAATTCAAGGTTATCAAGCTGGATCGTCGCCGTAACAACGTGGTTGTTTCCCGCCGCGCTGTACTGGAAGAAACGATGGGCGCTGACCGTGAATCAGTCATGGAAAATCTGAAAGAAGGCGCAATCGTTAAGGGCGTGGTTAAGAACATCACGGACTACGGCGCATTCGTTGATCTGGGTGGTATCGATGGTCTGTTGCACATCACCGACCTGGCATGGCGTCGTGTTAAGCATCCATCAGAAGTCTTGACGGTTGGCGATGAAATCGAAGCGAAGATCCTGAAATTCGATCAAGAAAAGAATCGCGTTTCACTGGGTATCAAGCAAATGGGCGATGATCCTTGGAATGGTCTGGCACGTCGTTACCCACAAGGTACACGCATGTTCGGTAAGGTGACTAACCTGACTGACTACGGTTCATTCGTTGAAATCGAACAAGGCATCGAAGGTCTGGTTCACGTTTCTGAAATGGATTGGACTAACAAGAACGTACACCCATCTAAGGTTGTTCAGGTAGGTGACGAAGTTGAAGTCATGATCCTGGAAATCGACGAACAGCGCCGTCGTATCTCTTTAGGCATGAAGCAATGCCACTCCAATCCTTGGGATGATTTCGCGATCAACCACAAGAAGGGTGACAAAGTTAAGGGTCAAATCAAGTCTATCACTGACTTCGGCGTGTTCATCGGTCTGGATGGCGACATCGACGGTCTGGTGCATCTGTCTGATCTGTCATGGTCTCAGCCTGGCGAAGAAATGGTACGCAACTTCAAGAAGGGCGATGAAGTTGAGGCTGTTGTGTTGGCGATCGATGTTGAGCGCGAGCGCATCTCTCTTGGCATCAAGCAAATGGAAGGTGACCCGTTCGGCGGCTTTGCAGCTACCAATGAAAAGGGCGCTATCGTGACCGGCGTAGTTAAATCTGTTGATGCTAAGGGCGCTGTAATCACACTGCCAGGCGATGCAGAAGCTTACCTGAAGTCTTCTGAATATTCAGTTGATCGCGTAGAAGACATTCGCGCTCATCTGAAAGAAGGCGATTCCGTTAAGGCCATGATCATCAACGTAGATCGCAAAAATCGCGGCATCAATCTGTCAGTTAAGGCGTTGAGCAAGGCTGAAGATTCCGCTGCTATGCAAAAATTGGCGGCTGACAGCAGCACCAGTGCGGGTACAACCAATCTGGGCGCGTTGTTGAAGGCTAAACTTAGCGGTAAGTCTGAAGCTTAAGCTCAGGAGAAATGCATGACTCGTTCTGATTTGATTGCCCGGTTGGCAGAATTGCACCCGCAATTGCTGGCTAAGGATGCAGAGCTGGCCGTAAAGGTGATTCTCGATTCATTGTCTTCCACGTTGTCGAGTGGCGGGCGTGTGGAGATACGCGGATTCGGCAGCTTTGGCCTCAATTACCGTCCGCCACGTCAAGGGCGCAATCCCAAGACTGGCGATAAAGTAAAAGTGCCAGCCAAATACGTGCCACACTTTAAGGCAGGTAAGGATCTTAGAGAGCGGGTAGGTAACGAAGCAGCCTGATTGCTAAGGTAGTATGGAAAGTGGCGGTGATATTGCAAGATATCGCCGCCATTTTTTTATTATGCTATCGTCAATGGAGAGTTCGTGTGGTGATTCGTTTGCTTCCTCTGCCGTATGCGGGAGATGATAGAGGCGAGGGTCAAATAAAGGATTATATTGGTGCGCCAAAATGCGTTATATTAGCTGGCTTTTACAAATGCTCGCCTTCATCGTGTTGCTGGGCTTCGCCCTGAAAAATGGCCAACCGGTTACGCTGCATTATTTTTTTGGCTACGAGTGGCAGTCGACCTTAGTGATCGCACTGCTGGTGTTTTTTACCATAGGCACGGCCTTAGGTATTTTAGCGACACTGGGCATCTGGTTCCGCCAGCGCCGCGAAATTGCGCGTTTAAAGCGTGAGATCAGCGAAATTAAAAAACTGAACAGCAACGCTTAAACGGTTTAGCGTGCTTTGCTGTTTTTGACTGTGATCTCATCTTAAGAGTGATGGCTAATAGTATGATTATATTGAATTTTCATGGTGATCGCAATTGATGGAATTTGAACCGTGGATGCTGCTTATTTTTCCTCTGTTCTTCGGTATGGGGTGGTGGGCCGCACGTTTGGATATCAAGGATTTGCTCTCTGAATCGACGGCAGTGCCGGAGTCGTATTTTCAGGGTTTGAATTTCCTGCTCAACGAGCAGCAGGACAAGGCCATCGAGGCTTTTATCGAAGTGGTCAAGATCGATCCGCAGACGGTGGAATTGCACTTTGCGCTGGGCAGTTTGTTTAGACGTCGCGGAGAAGTGGATCGCGCCTTGCGCATGCACCACAATCTGGTTGACCGTGCCGATCTGGATGAGAATCAGCGTCAACAGGCTGTGTTTGAACTGGCTCAGGATTATCTCAAGGCGGGAATACTCGACCGGGCAGAGCGGTTGTTTACCGAACTGGAAAAATCCAGCTACGCCAAACCGGCTTTGGAATTTTTGCTCGAATTGTTTCAAAAGGAACGCGACTGGCTCAAGGCGATTGCGATCAGTCAAAAACTGGGCAGCGTATCCGGTCAGTCTTATGCAAAACAGGCTGCTTTTTTCTATTGCGAACTGGCGAGCGAGGAAATTACCGCCGGCAATCTGACCGGTGCTCGCGCGCATTTATTGCAGGCGCTGGCCGATTGTCCTGCAAGCGTGCGGGCGAGCATCATGCTGGGCGACATGGAACACGATGACGGCAAAACAGAACAGGCTGTTGCCATCTGGCAGGGCGTGGAGACTCAGGATGCGCAGTATCTGCCGCTGGTCGCCGAACGTTTACTGAACGCCTATCGCGAGATGGATCGCGAGGCGGAGGGTATCGCCTTATTGCGTGACTATCTGATCAAATACCATGCGATCGACACGCTCAATGTGGTGTTCGATGGCATCTTGAAATATGAAGGTTCTGCATCGGCCTATCAGCTGGTGCGAGATGAGCTGGAGAGCAACCCGACCCTGCTCGGCCTCGACAAATTGCTCGAAGCACGCTTGCTGGAAGTGTCGCTGGATCGACGCGCCGACATCGAACTGGTCAAGGATCTGGTGCATAAGCGCACAAGAAATCTCGCGATGTACCATTGTGGTCATTGCGGTTTTAAAGCAAGGAAATTTTACTGGCATTGTCCCGCCTGTCAGGCCTGGGATAGTTATGCGCCTAAACGCGATGAGGAAAGTGGTAAACCTTTATGAGTGATCCCAAGATTATTGTAGCCCTGGACTATCCGGGAGCGGTGCCGGCGCTGGCGCTGGCACATCGTTTGTCGCCCGAGTTGTGCCGCCTGAAGGTCGGCAAAGAATTGTTTACCGCAACCGGCCCCAGTCTGCTGGAACAATTGATGAAACGTGGTTTCGAAATTTTTCTGGATTTGAAATTTCACGACATTCCGAATACCACTGCGCAAGCCTGTAAAGCTGCTGCCAGCCTTGGTGTATGGATGGTCAATGTGCATGCGCTGGGCGGCCGCAAGATGCTCGAAGCCGCACAAGTAGCGGTCTCCAACTGTACGAAACCGCCGAAGCTGATCGCGGTAACCTTACTCACCAGTATGAATCAGGAAGACATCAATGATCTGGGTATCGACGCGACGCCCGAGCAGATGGTGTTGCGACTGGCTTCTATGGCCAAGGAATCTGGGCTCGATGGCGTGGTGTGCTCGGCGATGGAAACCGAAATTTTGCGCAAGCAGTTAGGTAACAAGTTCTGTCTGGTCACACCTGGCATACGTCCGCCGGCAGCCAGTCTGGATGATCAGTCACGCGTGATGACGCCGGAGGCGGCTTTGCGCGCGGGCTCCAGCTATCTGGTGATCGGACGTCCCATCACCAAGGCAGCCGATCCGTTGCAGGCACTGATCGATATCAACATGGGTATCCGGGGAATCGCATAATGGTTTTGCCAGAATTTAATCAGGCCAAAGTGCTGGTGGTCGGCGATGTAATGCTGGATCGTTACTGGTTTGGCGATGTCAATCGCATCTCACCCGAAGCGCCGGTTCCCGTACTCAAAGTCAACCGTGTGGATGAGCGCCCCGGGGGGGCGGCTAACGTGGCGCGCAATATCGCAGCGCTAGGTGCCCAGGCGACCCTGTTGTCGGTGGTCGGTGACGACGAGGCGGGCGCCTGTCTGGAAAAATTGCTCGGTGAACACCGCAACCTGACGGCCTTGTTGCACCGCGATGCCAGTATTTCCACCATCATCAAGTTGCGCGCCATCGCACGCCATCAACAGTTGCTGCGCATCGATTTTGAAACGCCGCCCAGCCACGAGGTGTTGCACGCTGCGCTGGAAGATTATCGCGTACAACTGCCGCTGGCCGATATCGTGATTCTGTCCGATTACGGCAAGGGCGGACTGGCGCACATTGCACAGATGATACAAATGGCCAGAGACGCCGGAATACCGGTGCTGGTCGATCCCAAGGGCGATGATTACGCGCGTTATGCGGGCGCTACGCTGTTAACCCCTAATCGCAGCGAATTCTGCCAGGTGGCAGGTAGCTGGCATGATGAGGCTGAGCTAAATATAAAAGCTCAGAGCTTACGTCGCGAGTTGCAACTGGAAGCATTGCTGGTCACGCGCAGCGAAGACGGCATGAGCCTGTTTATGGCCGATGAGGTATTGCATGTGCCGACGCACACCCGTGAAGTGTTCGATGTCAGCGGGGCAGGGGATACCGTGATTGCGACTCTGGCGGTGATGCTGGCCAGCGGCGCAGCACTGCCTGATGCAATGCGCATCGCCAATCGCGCGGCCGGTATCGTGGTTGGTAAACTGGGCACGGCGGTCGTGAGCCGGGAAGAGATCGTTAAAGACATTCAGGATTCAGGATTCAGGATGCAGGATTCAGAGCTTCAGCGCCTTGCATCCCGCGTCCTGCATCCTGCGTCCTAATTCAGGAGAAAACATGTACTACATCGTTACCGGAGCTGCCGGATTTATTGGCTCAAACCTGGTCAAAGCGCTCAATCTGCGCGGCGAGACCAATATCATCGCTGTGGACAATCTCAAGAGCGCCGACAAGTTCAGGAATCTGGTTGATTGCGATATCGCCGACTTTCTGGACAAGGAAGAGTTTCGCAAGAAGATACAGGAAGGCTATTTCGACGGTCTGATTAAAGCCGTGCTGCATGAAGGAGCCTGCTCCGACACCATGGCCACCGATGGCCGTTACATGATGGACAACAACTACCAGTACACGCTGGAGTTACTCAACTACTGTCAGACTGAAGATGTTCCTTTCCTCTATGCCTCCTCTGCTTCCGTGTATGGCGGCGGCGGGGTGTTCAAGGAAAGTCGTGAATTCGAGTCTCCGCTGAATGTATACGCGTATTCCAAATTTCTGTTCGACCAGATCATGCGCAGGCGCTGGCACAAACGCGGCGCACAGATCGTCGGTCTGCGCTATTTCAATGTTTACGGCCCGCGCGAGCAGCACAAGGGACGCATGGCGTCGGTGGCCTTCCATTTCTTCAACCAGTACCGCGCAGAAGGCAAAGTCAAACTGTTTGAAGGATGTGAAGGTTATGCCAACGGTGGCCAGTTGCGCGATTTCGTCTCGATAGAAGACGTGGTCAAGGTAAACATGTATTTGCTGGATAATCCGCATATTTCCGGCATCTTCAACTTAGGAACCGGTCAGGCGCAAAGCTTTAACGATGTCGCTGTGGCGACGGTCAACACCCTGCGTCAGGCAGAAGGTAAAGACGCATTGGCGCTGGAGCAGTTGCTGGAATCGGGCATCATCAGCTACATAGCATTTCCGGATGCATTGCGCGGCAAATACCAGAGCTATACTCAGGCCGACATCGGCGCGCTGCGAGCCGCAGGCTACGAGGAGCCATTTTTATCGGTCGAGCAGGGCGTAGCAAGATATGTGGGGCACATGTTAAAGGCGGCGCAAGCGTAGAATCGACACTTCTTTGGAGATGCGATGACTGGCCTCAAATATTCCAGATTGACTGAAGCCGACTATCTGCTGGGCGAGTTAGCGAGTGAAATCCGTCATGAATACGTCGATGGAGAAGTCTTTGCCATGGCGGGTGCCGGTGAGGCGCATAACCTGATCGCAGGTAATATTTTCGCTAAACTGCGTGGACTGGTACGCGGAGGTCCGTGCAGGGTATATATATCCGACATGAAGCTGCGGGTTAAAACCTGGAAGGCCTATTATTATCCCGACGTCATGGTGACATGCGATCCAACCGGCAGCGAGGGGAATTACAAGGAACGACCCAGCCTGGTGGTAGAAGTTCTCTCTCCAAGTACCGAGCGAACTGACCGGCGTGAGAAGATGCTGGCGTATCGCACACTGATTGATTTGCGTGAGTACCTGCTAGTTGCTACGGATAAACAGCACGTTGAACTTTATCGGCGCGATGCACAAGACGAATGGCAGATGACGAACCTTAATCCAGCTGACGGCATCCACCTGGAGAGTTTGGGCTACCACCTGTCATTGAATGACATTTACGAAGACGTGAAGCTGGATACCAGTTTTATTCAAATTAATTAGATAGTTATATTAACCTGATGGTCTGATGGCAGTTCATCCAGACGCAACAAACGAAAGAGCAAATATGGGCGCACAGTGGAAGGCAAGACACAAGGAAGTCGCAGCGAATGCAAAGGGTCGCGTGTTCGGTAAATTATCCAAAGAAATCATGGTGGCAGCACGTTCCGGCGCCGATCCGGATATGAATCCCCGCCTGCGTCTGGTGGTCGAACAGGCCAAAAAAGTCTCCATGCCGCGCGAAACCTTAGAACGTGCGATCAAGAAAGGCGCAGGCCTGCTCGATGAAGGCATGGCGCTGGAAAAACTCACCTATGAGGGTTTCGCTCCGCATCGCGTGCCGGTGATCGTCGAGTGTCTGACCGACAATGCAAACCGCACTTATCCCAATATTCGCGTGCTGTTCCGCAAGGGTCAACTGGGTGCGTCGGGTTCGGTTTCCTGGGATTTCGACCATCTGGGCATGATCGAAGCGCTGCCTACCTCAAAGGATTCCGATGCTGAACTGGCTGCCATCGAAGCCGGTGCTCAGGATTTTGAACCCGCCGACGAAGGTGCCACCTTGTTTATGACTGATCCGACCGATCTGGATGCGGTCTGCCGCGCGCTGCCAACATTTGGCTTTACCGTGCAATCAGCGTTGATCGGCTATCGCCCCAAGAATCCGGTCACGCTGACGGATGCTGAACGCGAAGAAGTAGAAGCATTTCTCGAGGCCGTCGACGCGGATGATGACGTGCAAAACGTCTACGTCGGTTTAGCTTAAAAGCGTTTGAACGGCGCGCTACCCGCACAGCGCGCCGTGTTTAACCCTCAATCTAATAGCGCATCAGCGTCATCGTTTCATTCGATAGTGTGAGTTCATGAAATAGCCTTCTCTGAGGATTGAAGTCAATCAGCCGCGCGTGTTGGACTGGCTGCCAAACTGGGTCAGTTCAACGAAAGGGGCGGGCTGCCAGCCATCCATGCGGTGTTCGGCTATCACGTTGGTGAAGATGCCGCCGCGCACGTAAAACTTTGCGGTTAGACGCATGAAGCGCGGTTTAGTGGCGGCGACCAGATCGTCCAGAATGCGGTTGGTGACGTCTTCGTGGAAGTGACCTTCTTCGCGGAACGACCACATGTACAGTTTCAGACTTTTCAGTTCCACGCACTGTTCATCGGCGATGTAATCTAAAATCAGCGTGGCGAAATCAGGTTGGCCGGTCTTGGGACACAGACAGGTGAACTCAGGGATCTCCATGTGGATGTGGTAATCGCGACGTGAATTGGGGTTCGGAAAGGTTTCCAGTGTCTTGCTAGCTTGGGTCGTCATTTGGTCAGCGGTCTCGCTTCGGTTAAGATGGCGGCCATTATATCGTTGCGGCAGTTAAATTGCGTCTTTCACAAATCAAGTTGGCCGGATTTAAATCCTTTGTCGATCCCACCCACATCGAACTGCCCGGGCAGATCGTCGGTGTAGTGGGGCCGAACGGCTGCGGAAAATCGAATGTCATCGATGCGCTGCGCTGGGTGCTGGGCGAATCAAAAGCCTCGGCGCTGCGCGGTGAATCGATGCAGGACGTGATTTTCAACGGCTCGGGCAAACGTAAACCTGTGGCGCGCGCCAGCGTGGAACTGGTGTTCGACAATGCGCTGGGCAAGGCTGCCGGTCAGTGGGCCAGCTTCGCCGAGATTTCTATCAAGCGTATCTTGCAGCGCAACGGCGAGTCCAGTTATCACATCAACAATCAAAAGGTTCGACGCCGCGATATCACCGATATCTTTTTAGGGACGGGGCTGGGTGCACGCGCCTACGCGATCATCGAGCAGGGCATGATCTCGCGCATCATCGAAGCTAAGCCGGAAGAGTTGCGGGTGTTTTTGGAAGAGGCGGCGGGGGTGTCACGCTATCGCGAGCGACGCCGCGAGACGTCGTTGCGCCTGAACGATACGCGCGATAATTTGTTGCGTATCGGCGATATTCTGCTGGAAATGGACACGCAACTGGAGCGCTTAAGTGCGCAGGCGGAAGTGGCGCGCCAGTTCCGTGATCTGGAAGTTCGGCGCAATACCGCGCAGCATTTGCTCTGGCTGGTCAAAAAACAGGAAGCGGCACTGTTGCGCGACGGTTATACGCAAAATATCGGCCAGACGCGTATCGAGGTGGAGGCGCAAACGGCGCGCTTGCGTGAGATTGAAAGTCAGTTGGAAACCGGACGCAGCCGCCATTATCAGTTATCCGATGCGCTGCATGTAAAACAGGGTGAGTTATACAGCGTCAATGCGCAAATCGCCCAGCTTGAACAGCAGATTAAGCTCGCAGCCCAACAGCAACAGCGTGTCGCGCAACAGATTGCCAATACCGAGCGTCAGATTGAACAACAGATGCAGCAGCGCAATACGGCGCAGCGTACGCTGGAAGACTGGCAGCGCCAGCAGGAAGAAGCAGCTTATAAACTAGAAGCTGCTGCCGAGCGTGCCGAAGCCGAGGGCGAAACCCTGCCTCAGGTCGAAGCGGCATCGCGCGCGGCACAGGAGCGATACAACGCACAGCAGCGCGAACAGCTGAAATTGCAGCAGCAGTTGCAGTTAGCGCAGACGCAGAGCGCGAATTTGCAGCGCAATATTGCCCAGCTGGAAAACCGGCGTCAGCGTTTGGTGCAGGAAAAGGATGCGTTGCCGTCTCCCGATCACGATGCCTTGCAACAGGCGGGAGAAGAGGTGGCTGAACTTGAGATGCAGCAGGCAGAGCAACAGGAACAGCTAGCACTGTTGCAGGAGCAACTGCCAGAGGCGGAGGCGCGGCGGGCTCAGCAGCGAGCCTTGTTGCAACAGCATGAACGCGAGCAGACCAAGACTGAGGCGCGGCTGCACGCTTTGCAGGCTATGCAGCGGCAACTGGATAACGATAAACCTTTGCAGGAATGGCTGAAACGACATCAGTTGGATCAGTTGCCGCGTTTGTGGCAATCAATACGCATCGAGAGCGGTTGGGAAAATGCGCTGGAGGCGGTGTTGCGCGAACGCTTGAATGCGCTAGCCTTGCCAGCGCTGGCAGGTGCGCTAGCTTATGCACCGCCCGCCCGTCTGGCACTGTTTGAAAACGGCGCAGGTCGGGATTTATCCCGACAAATTGAGATAAATCACGATCTGCAACGCTTGTTAGCTTACGTTGAGTGCCAGGACAGTCAGGTGTTGCCCGCGCTGCACGAATGGCTGGCAAATATTTTTGCCGTGGAAGATGTGGCGACAGCTTATCGCAGGCGCGAAACATTGCCTGTTGGCGGCTGGTTTGTCACCCCTGATGGCCATCTGATCGGTCAACATAGTCTGGTGTTTCATGCGCCGGACGGTCAGTTGCACGGGGTGCTGACCCGGCAGCGCGAGATCGAACAGCTGGATATTGAATTAATTGAAAATAATCAAATTGTTATAGATTGCAAAGCATCGTTGGCGAAAACGGAACAAGATTGCCGCACGATAGAGGTGCAGATTCCTCCGTTGCAGAGTGCGATCGCCGAGCTTCAGCGGCATCAGCATGCGTTGCAGTTGCAGATACTCAAACTCACCGCTCAGCAGGAACGCAGCACCGGGCGCGGCTTGCAGATCGCGCAGGAGTTGCGGGATGTGGAGGCGCAGCTTGAAATGGAGCAGGAACAGCGGCAAGAGATCACCATGCAGATGGATATCGTGCACGAAGAGGCAGAGGGTTTTCATCTGCAACTGGAGGAGGCGCGCCACCAGATGGCAGGAGAAGAGAAGTTGCTGCGCGAACAGCGGGAGCGCGCGCAGCAGGCGCAACACGCGCTGCGCGAGGCGCAATTTTTTACCCGTACCTGTCAGGATAAAATCACCGATCTGCACCATACCATCGCGCTGATCGCCGATACGCTGATGCAGTCGGAGGAAAATCTGGCTCAATTGCGCATGGATTTATCCGGTAGCGTCGATGAATTAGCCGAGCAGTCATTGCAGGATGCACTGCATTTACGTCAGCTTGCCGAACAGGCGCTGGCTGATGCGAGAAACGAGCTGGAGGGTGCGACGGCCTCGTTGCAGCAGGCAGAACAGGCGCGGCTCTCCTGTGAACATCAGCTTAACGGTCTGCGTGAACGCCTGGGCACGCTGGCGCTGAAGGAGCAGGAGGCGAGACTGTATTTTGAGCAGTGGGCGGAAAAATTGCTTGAGGTCGATGAAGCTGAATTGGTGCCGTTGCTGGCGTCGGCTAAGCCTGCCAGCTTGCAGAGCGAATTGAATCGATTGAATAAACAGATCGATGAACTGGGTGCGGTGAATCTGGCCGCCCTCGACGAGTTAAATGCCGCGACCGAGCGCAAAACCTATCTGGACGCGCAGGCGCAGGATTTGCAGCAGGCGATGGCGACGCTGGAGGAGGCGATCCGCCATATCGACAGCGAGTCGCGCGATCTGCTGATGGACACCTATCACAAGGTCAACGAACAACTGGCCGAGTTGTTCCCCGTGCTATTTGCAGGCGGGGAGGCAAAGCTGGTGATCACCGGTGAGGAGATACTGGATAGCGGATTTCAGGTGATGGCGCAGCCGCCCGGTAAGAAGAACAGTTCCATTCATTTGCTGTCGGGCGGTGAAAAGGCGCTGACTGCGATTGCGCTGATTTTCTCGCTTTTCAGGCTCAATCCGGCACCGTTTTGCCTGCTCGATGAAGTGGATGCGCCGCTCGATGATACCAATACAGAGCGGTTATGCGCGCTGATCCGTAAGATGGCAGAGCACACTCAGTTTGTGTTCATCAGTCACAACAAGATAGCCATGGAAATGGCGCAGCAGCTGATCGGTGTGACCATGCAGGAAAAGGGCGTCTCTAAAGTGGTGTCTGTGGATATCGAGGCGGCATTGCGCATGCGCGATGAGTCACTTACGGATGAAGAATTGGAGCGGCGTTAAAAAATCTGCAAAATTTTAGGCTGAATCTGATACATGCCTGACAAATTGCGGTTATCATTACCGACGCAGAAAATAGTGTAAAAATCCGGGGGTGGTATGCATCAAAAAAGGTCCGTAGGTCATGGCCAAAAGAATTATCACGATGTTGATAAGAATGCCGAGTTGGCCTTAGAAGTTTTTAAGACCTATTTTTTTACGCATACGCATTCCGGCAAATTTTATGATGAATTTCCCGATTTCTTTCTTGTGAAGCCGGAAGTACTGGCAGGCAAGGAGATTGCCAATCGCCCTTCTGAGAAGTTGTTGCTGGAAGATTGCATCAAGCGAGCACAGGCACGTCAGGGATACATAGGTGTATCGAAACATCGCAATCCAAAGTTGGGTTATTACTGGCTGGAGCTGTCAGTGACGCCTTTTATGCTGGGCGATGCGGTGACGGCAGACAATAAGGGTGAGTTTTTCTACATCCTGACAAAATTTATCGATTTCACCAAGAAAAACCCTAAGATGTATGGTGATCTGACTGCGGATCTGGATAAGGATAAAGATCTGGCTTTAATGTTTAATGGAATCAATGGGATAGCGGCAAGCCTTAAGGAGTCTTTGAAGGCTCATTCTGAGGCGCAACTGGTGGCGTTTGACCCTAAATGGCCGGTCGCTCAGGTGAAAAAATTGCTGCATTCCTTGAAGGATAATGATCAGGAATGGTGTGAGCTGTTCTTTGAATACCTGATCTATGTGATGGGTAATAAGTCTAAGAGTTAGTTTTCAATAAGATCAGTACGGCGCCGCTTCCCCCTGTGCCGGGCAGTGCGCTGCAAAAAGCCAATACTTGCGGGTGTTGAGTCAGCCAGTTTCGAGTCAAGATACGCAATACCGCTTCCCCTCCCGGGCTGTTCATTCCCTTGCCATGTATCACCAGCACGCAGCGCAACTGATGCTGGACGGCTTCATGCAAAAATTCCAGCAGCAAGCGACGTGCCGCATCCCCCTGATAGCCGTGCAGATCCAGGCTATCCTCTATGGTGCTGCGTTTGAGTTTGCGCAATGTTAATCTGGATAAACCGTTGCGCAGAAAGCTCTCGGGCGGGATTTGCGGGGCGTGGTCGGACAGACTGTCCAGAATGTGCTGGGATTGAGATTGTGAACGTACTCTGGCCTGAGTCGAAGGGCGGGGGTGCGGGATGCGGTTTTGTTCTGCGAGCGGGGTGACTTCCCCTATGCTGGAAAGGAACAGCGCCGCATCTGTTGTTGCTTCGCTGTCCATCCGCTCAAAATGCTTTTACAGCTTACCGATAGAGGCTAAGTACTTGTCCGCGTCAAGGGCTGCCATGCAACCGGTGGCTGCGCTGGTGACTGCCTGGCGGTAGATTTGATCCTGTACATCGCCTGCTGCGAACACGCCTGAAATGCTGGCTGCAGTTGCATTGCCGGTCGAACCGCCGCGCGTGCTGATGTAGCCGTTGTTCATTTCCAGTTGGCCTGTGAAAATCTCGGTATTCGGTTTGTGACCGATGGCGATAAATACGCCGGTCAATGCAATATCCTGTTTTTCGCCGCTCTGTACATTTTTCACGCGCATGCCGGTGACGCCGCTCGCATCGCCCAGCACTTCATCCAGTGTGCTGTTCAGTTGCAGGGTAATCTTGCCTTCGGCTACTTTTTCCATCAGATGATCCATCATGATGCGTTCGGCGCGGAAGGTTTCACGGCGATGAACCAGCGTGACGTGTTTGGCGATGTTGGCCAGATACAGCGCTTCTTCAACAGCAGTATTGCCGCCACCTATCACCGCCACATGCTGGCCGCGATAGAAAAATCCGTCACAGGTTGCACAGCCTGATACGCCGCGTCCCATAAATTCCTGTTCGGAAGGAAGACCCAGATACTGTGCGGAGGCGCCGGTGCAGATAATCAGCGCATCGCAGGTGTAATGCCCTTCATCGCCCATCAGCAGAAACGGCTTTTGTTGCAGCTTGGCAGTATGGATGTGATCGGAGATCATCTGGGTGTTGAAACGTTCGGCGTGTTGCTGTAAACGCGCCATCAGTTCCGGCCCTTGTACACCGCTCACATCGCCCGGCCAGTTATCGACTTCCGTAGTGGTCATCAGTTGACCGCCTTGCGCCATGCCGGTAATCAGCACCGGATTCAGGTTGGCGCGCGCCGCATAGACGGCAGCCGTATAACCGGCAGGTCCGGAACCCAGAATGATGAGGCGATGATGTTGAGTGGTTGGGGTCATAACAGTACCTTAGGCAATTATAGTCAGCGGGTTACAGGCGATAGCAGCAGCTCACCCGTGGTTTCATCAAACAAAGGCGAAATTTACAGTAATGCCGCTGACCTGTCGAGTGCCCTCATGGGGTAGAATCCGCACGCTATGAAAAAACTTTTAATACTGGCTACGATAGCCTGTCTGGTGACACCGTCTGCTTTCCCGGCCACTTTGCCGGGCATTCCTGAATTTATTGATGAAATGGTGGCGGTTCATCACTTCGAGCGCAGTGAACTGGACAGTCTGTTTGAGAAGACCGTCCATAAGCCCGACATTATTGCGGCGATCTCTCGTCCTTCAACCATTAAGCCCTGGCCGGAATACCGCGCCGCCTTCGTCAATCAGGCTAGGATTAAGCCGGGGCTGGCGTTCTGGAAGAAGTATCAGCGTACCCTGGCGCGCGCCGAGAAACAATACGGTGTGCCGCAGGAAATTATCGTGGCACTGATCGGTGTGGAAACCCTCTACGGGAAGAATGCCGGGCATTATCGCGTCGTGGATGCCTTGACGACGCTGGCGTTTGACTACCCGCGTCGCGAGGTTTTTTTCCGTCAGGAACTGGAGAACTACCTGTTGTTGGCGCGTGAACAACAGTGGGATTTGTTGGCTGTACAGGGCTCGTATGCCGGTGCGATGGGGATTCCGCAGTTTATGCCCAGCAGCTATCGCAACTATGCGGTTGATTTTAACGGCAATCACCAGACCGATTTGCTGGGCGAACCGGAGGACGCGATCGGCAGCGTCGGCCATTACCTCAAAGGTTACGGCTGGATTAAAGGCGGGCTGATTGCTGTGCGTGCAGAAGTGAGTCAAGACAGCTGCCCCGGTCAGAGCAAGATGCCGCGCACCTTGAACGATTGGGCCGTCGTCGGGGTCGTTTCGGCGTTAACCCGCAAGCGGGAGGAAACCGCCCGCCTGCTCGATTACACGATGGACGATGAAAAAGAATTCTGGTTTGGATTCAATAATTTCGAAGTGATCACCCGTTACAACAACAGCGATTATTACGCGATGAGCGTTTTTCAGTTAGCGCAGGCGTTAAAGCTCGTGCATCGCGTTAAAAAACACTAACTTATTGATTTTAAATTGGTTATTTGTTTGCTGCAATACGGCGCGCGCCGTTGAAGCGGGCGCTCCAGTACTTTTCATTCAGACTGGTAATCGTAATCGCTTTACCAGTCTTGGGTGAATGGACGAAGCGATTTTCACCGATGAAGATGCCTACATGCGAATTAGGGTTGCGGGTGGTGTTGAAAAATACCAGATCGCCTGGACGCAACTGATCGGTACTGAGCGGTGTACCGACACGGCTCATTTCGGCACTGGTACGCGGCAGTTGTAAGCCGACTGAATTTTCGAATACATATTGGACAAAACCACTACAATCAAAGCCGTTGGCGCGCGACTTACCTCCGTACAGGTAGGGAGTTTCTGACAGGCTCATCGCGTATATGGCCAGATTGTTCATCTGCGCTTCTTCGTTGACCTGTATGGCAGGCATGGATGCAACCGTATCCTGGCGGGTGGTACCACACGCACTCAACAGAAAAACAAGCGCTAAACCGATAGGTAATTTCATGTGTGCAAATTTACGGTAAAGTGGCGTCACATGCAAAGGAATTTTTTCATATGAACAAAAAAATATTGGTTGCATGGTGCAGTGCGCTCTTTTTGCTGGGCAGTGCCTGTGCCAATGAACTGGAGATCATCAATCTCAAGCATCGCAGTGCCGAGGAGTTGCTGCCGATTATCCGCCCGCTGTTAGGTCAGGATGAGATGATCAGCGGCATGAATAATCAGCTAATACTGCGTGCTTCACCGCGCAATATTGAGCAGATACGCCGTTTGCTGGAGGGTATTGATACTGTTCCGCGCAGTTTAAAAATCACCGTAATGCAAAATGTCGATAGCGATACGGTGGCTCGTTTGACCGATGTGTCTGGTCGCCTGGGCCGGCATGTGCGGATTGGTAACGCTGATAACGTCAGTGCCAGAATAGTCAGCACACGCACCCTGGAAGATGACCGGAAATCTCAGCAAATCAGAGTGTTGGAGGGGAGTCGCGCATTGGTTCGCAGCGGACAGTCGGTGCCTGTGCAGCAAACGGTGCAGACGGCATGGGGAACGCAGGTCACTACCCGCTATCAGGACGTTGAAAGTGGTTTTTATGTGTTGCCGCGCGTGCAAGGCGAGCGGGTGACGCTGGAGATCACGGCAAAGAACGACACGCTGAGCACGAATCAGAACGCCAGTAGCTATCCTGCGACCAGAATACAAAATGCCTCGACGACGCTATCGGGTCGATTGGGCGAGTGGATGTCTGTGGGCGGCACAGGACAGCAGAGTCAATCCGACAGCTCGACGATCTCGTCACGCAGTCGTTCGCGTGCGGATGAACAGCGCGAAGTGCTGATCAAAGTTGAGGAAACAGATTGATCTGTTGTGCAGAAATCTTATAAATAAAATCAATAGCTTATAATTACTCTTGGGTGATTGAGGGCAACGAGCACGATAAAGGTAAATACCAGTTGTGCGGCCAGCCAGGCATAGCGCCGCTGGCTTTTGTTTTTGCCGTATTTGAGCGCGACGGAGCCCAGTGCGATATACAGCAACAGGGCGCTAGCTTTAGCGGTTAGCCAGGTATCGTGTATCGGATCTTGGCCTATGCCGTAAGCTAAGAGGATCGCGGTGCCGAGCAGCAGGGTGTCGATGAGGTGAGGCACGATTTTAATCCAGCGCTGCTGCATGATAGGCGATTCATTCAGGCTCCACAGACCGCGCAGAACGAACAGAACATAGCTCGTTGCCGCGCAAGTGAGGTGTAGATTTTTGATGATCAGCAGGTTCATGTTGCCAGACGGCGGAGCGTTCGCCGGTAAATGCTGATGCCGGTATGTAGTGCGTATCCTAGTAATACGCCTTGCAGCGCCAGACCTGCGATGAGCAGTCCAAGGGCAGGGGGCCAGACAGAAGCCAGCAAAGCGGCCAGCACCGTGCAGCGATACAACCACAGATGGCGCCACAGCCAGACTTCCGGGATGATTTCCTTGATGTTGGGTACTCCCTTTTTAACCCCGCCGCGAAAGAGATGAAACCAGACTAAAAATGGCACGATCTTGTACAGCATGCCAACAATCACCGCCAGCGCAAAACCCAGTACGAAAATCACCACGGCAAGTATGTGGAAATAATCCTTTAATGGCGAATAGATTGCCGCCAGAGTCAATAAGGCGGCGCAAAGCAACGAGAGCATGGCGGAACGAAAGAAGCTTAGTGTGGCATCGGCCACGCGCCTGCGGCGCTGGGTTTGCAATCTTAAGGTGATCAGCGCAAAGCAGAGCACCGCTGTGCAGAATACGCCGCTGCTCATGGTGGCCAGCGTTGGTGCGTCTAGCCAGTGTGTTGCGATATTCGCCAGCAGGGAGAAAAACAGGACAGGCGTTAAACCGGCCGTCACCCATCGCGGGTAGTTAGGTGTCAGCTGGAACATCGGCACGACCTGATAGGATACCCCGGCGATCAGTATCATCACCCAGCCGCCCAGTCCCAGACTGATATGTGAGGCGGCCAGTTTCGGGTAATTGAGCGGCAGTCCGGCGGCATAGCCGCGTGCCAGTAGCGCGCCCAGTGCGAGGGTAGCAGCGAAGGAAATAGCAGACAGTAATAGCGCGATTTTGGTGGGGTTTTTTGCGCTGGCGCGCGCCAGCGAAAACAAACAGGCGCCGATAAATATCAGTCCGGCAAAACCCAGCAGCAGCCAGGCAGCGTTGAACAGTGCCGGATTGCTCAGCAAGAATCCTGCCGATAAAGCAAGTGTGCCGGCGAACATGGGCAGAAATGTGTACCTGACGGTGTGAGCCGGCATGGGGCTGCCGATGATGACCGGCAGGATTTGCTCGATAGCGCCCATCATCACCAGAGTCAGGAAGCCGAGGGTGATGCAATGGGTCGCCGCGAGCAGGGCGGGACTGCGTGTGTCGGTAAACGGATCGCCCGTGCCTGTCGCCAGACTGAGGGCGGCGAGCAGCAGAAACAGCGGGGCAGCGGCAAAAAAACGCAGCGGAACCGAGATGGGCGGCGCCTGTTCCGTGCTGAGCTGTGCGATGCTCATGATACGTGGCGAATCAGAAGGGAAAAATTCCCATCCGGCAGCGCCGTGGTCAGACAATGATAGCCAGTTTCGCGCAGCACTTCGTAGAGCGGATAGGGTTCGCGGTGTATCAGCACGCGCAACGTGCCGGCTGAGGGCAGCGTCTCAAGCACCTGCATGATTTGTTCGAAGGGTTCGGGGGGCGGTAGTCCGCGTACATCCAGTTCGGTCATAGTGAAACTCGCGTTTGTTATACGCACTTCATCCGGCTCAACAAAGACGCCCGTTGCGATGCCAGCAGCTTATCCGCGATGGGGTAGAGTATTTGTTCTTCCTTGAGGTTGTGTTGCTGCATGACAATCAGCAGGGTTTCCGCTATGCCCGCATAGTCACGTTCATCTTTGATCTGGAGCGCGGCGTCCATCTGTTCGAGCAGATCGTTCATTTGGGCGTGTTCCATCAGCATCACATTCACGGGGCCTGCAGGGCCGCCCGCATCCTGCAGGGCAGGGAACAAGACGGTTTCTTCCATGCTGAAATGGCGTGCAATTTCGCGGCGTAAGGTGTTGAAAGCATGATCGGCGCTGTTCCAGTCTTTGATTAGTGCAGCCTCTTCGGCAAGTGCAAAGGCCGCATCACAGGCCTTGTGATCGGTGCTCATGAATTCGGTCAAGGTGTTCATTTGAGATCCTGATTGAGGGTGAAAACAGAAACTTTGCGCACTATACAATAAAACATGTATCATTTGCACATGTTAATTGCACGTGCCGATAAAGCCGTTCAGATTGACTCATTTCCACTCAAACTAAGGCTCTCAATGTCACATAACTGCGCGAATACCATTTCATTTGACTTGTGTTACCCCTTTGATGCACGCGGCGTGGCAAAGCGCTTTCGCCATGCGGCTATTTTCGGTGCGCTGGATGCGTTAAATCCGGGTGAAACCATGAGTTTTGTCAATGATCACGATCCTATACCTTTGCTGGCTCAATTAACCCAGCGTTACGGCGAAGGCATCGCAATCAATTATGTCAGTCGTGAAGCGGGCAAGATTGCGATCAATTTTAAACGCTTGTCATGACTGAACGCTGCTTTGTGGCATGAGTGCCGGTAAAAAATTCCTTCTCCTCATGGGGGTAGGGAAAGATACGACAAGTCACACCGAAAAGTGGATTTCTGTATTCGGTGGATTTGTCGGTATTCTCTTGATCATCTGGGTCAGCCGTGCTTACCTCGGTGCTCAAGACGCAAGTATGCTGGTCGCCTCAATGGGGGCGTCGGCTGTGTTGCTGTTTGCCGTGCCGCGCGGCGCACTGTCGCAACCCTGGCCGCTGCTCGGCGGTCATGCGGTATCGGCGCTGATCGGTGTCGCTTGCGCGCAAGCGGTCTCCGAACTTCTGATTGCCGCACCATTAGCGGTTGCGTTTGCGATCGGTGCGATGCATTATTTGCGCTGTATACACCCTCCCGGCGGGGCGACTGCACTGACCGCAGTGATAGGCAGTCAGGAGATTCATGACTTGGCTTATCAGTATGTGCTCACGCCCGTTTTGCTCAACGCGGTAGTGATACTGCTGGTTGCGGTTGCTGTCAATTACGCGTTTCCCTGGCGCCGTTATCCTGCCAGTTTATCGCCGTCCGTGGCAGTCGATGCCGGTGTCTATAACAGGCTGACGCACGCGGACTTCAACTATGCGCTGACAGAAATCGGTTCCTATCTGGATGCCAATATCGAAGATCTGGACAAGATTTACCGCCTTGCGATAAAACATGCGTGGCAGTTGTCCTATTTGCCCGAAGGGATTACCGCCGGACTGTATTACAGCAACGGCGAAACGGGCGAGGATTTATCCGTGCGCAGGGTCAATATGGTGTCGGACGATGAGGTAAGCTATGTAATCGTCGCGGGCTACGGTTCAGGCATAGAAAAAACAGTGACGCGGCTCGATTTTAACAATTGGCAAAAATATGAAGTGATACTCAAACAGGGGGCATGGCATCGAATCCGGGTCATGCCGTCCCAGACAGAGGGGAAATAGATGAAGCTGACCCAATATTCCGATCTCGGTTTGCGACTGATGATGTATCTGGCTCTGCGCTATGGCGAGCCGGTCACCATACAGGAGGCAAGTGATCGTTTCTCTATCTCTAAAAATCACCTGGTAAAAATTTCCCATCAGCTGACTAAATCCGGTTTGATAGAAAGCTTGCGCGGACGCAACGGGGGAGTGCGTCTGGCCCGGCCTCCCGCTTTTATCAGCGTTGAAGAGGTGTTGCGCGTCACCGAAGATCATTTCAATCTGGTCGAATGCTTTGGCAGTGGGGATAATCACTGCCTCATTTCGGGGGCATGCAGGCTGAGCGGCGTACTTGAGGCAGCGCGTGAGGCCTTCTTTGCCGTGTTGCGAAATGCTACGCTGGCCGATCTGGTGGGGAATGGCGTAGAACTGGGCGCATTATTGATGCCATCCGCGGCGAATAAAAACAGATCTATTCCTTAAACCTCTCTTGCCGAATGCAATGGTCGTTGCTTTTTTCCTGATACGACCTATTTTGGCTATTTTCCATGTCTTTACATCGCACAGCCTCTGAAAATAGTATGATGTCGTGCCTGCATCGTCCTAAAAATGACAGTTCTATCCGCAGATTACGCAGATTAGTACAACGACAAGTTATCAAGAAGCGGCACCTCACTTAAACGGTGAATCAACCTTGATAGACATCTGTTTGTTTAATCGGCGTAAATCCATATAATCTGCAGACAACGGCATTTTCAGGATCGTGGCAGCCCCCGAAACAAAGATGAGCTAGCTATCAGTTAATATTAAGACATGAACGAAAAAATTATTTTTGTCAGGACAGGTAGTGGAGAGGATGAAGTGCGCAGTAAGACGGCGCATTTATCCAAGGAAATTAAACGTGCACTGATGATGGTGGACGGTGTTTCTACCGTGGGCGAAATCAGTAAACGCTCCTCACCCAGCTTGCGTGGCGTGCTGGAAGATATGTTTATCGAGTTGGCCAACGGCGGATTTATTCGCAACAGTGCCACGCCGGTCATTGCCGCCAAGCAGAACGTGGAGTTGTCCTCCTCCAAAAAGCAGGATGAAGAGATCGACGAGCTTGATTTTACGGCAGCTTATCGTGCGCCTACGCCCGCCATGCTGGCGGAAGAGGAGGCGAGGCTCAAGGCGCTCGCCAGTACAACTGCAGAAAATGCAGCGGCTGAGCGACTGGCGCGTGAACAGGCACAGATAGGGCGTGCGCAGTTGGCGCGCGTCAAGGCTGAACAGGAGGCAGCACGCGCCGATGCGGAAGCGGCGGCGCGTGAACTGGCCGAACGTCGTGCCAGTGCGGCAGTGGAGGCGGCCAAGATCAAGGCGCGTCAACATGCCGAGGCGGAAGCCAGGGCCAGCGTTGTCGCTCAGGAAAAGGCCAGGCTGGAGGCGGAGGTCTCGCAATTGCGGGCAGAGGCGGAGGCTGTGGCGCGAGCACGTGAAATCGCAGAGGAACAAGCCCGTTTGGACGCCGCAGCAGTCAGAGCACAGGCGCAGCAGGACGCAGAGATTGCAAGGGTAAAGGCAGAGCAGGAAGCGATTCAAGCGCGTGCGGAAGCGCGTGCCAGTGCAGAAGCTGAACGTCGTGCCAGCGAAGCGCTGGAAGCGATACGTCTGAGTGACGAGCAACATGCCGCCCAGGTGCGTGCAGCAGCAGAAGAGAAAGCCCGGTTGGAAGCTGAAGTCGTTAATTTAAAGGCGCAAGCCGAAGCCGAAGCTCAGGCGCGGGCAATGGCTGAAGAGCAGGCTAAGCGGGGCGTGGAAGCGGCCAGATTGCAGGCTCAAGAAGTCGCAGAGCGACTGGCGCGAGAACAGTCGGAAGCGGTTCGGCTTCAGGCCGAGCAGGCCGCTGCCGCAGAGAAAGCACGTCTGGAGGCAGAGGTTGCTCATTTAAAAGCGCAGGCAGAGGCTGAAGCGCATGCGCGTGCGCAGGCTGAAGAACAAGCCAGACTGGCCGATGAGCAGGCCAAATTACAGTCGCAAGTCGCTGCCGAGCAGTTGGCGCAGGAGCAGGCGTTGGCCGCACGCATCAAGTCTGAACAGATTGCCGCCAGGGCTGAAATCGAAGCGGCCGCACGCGAGGCCGCCGCTCTGCAGGCAAGCGAGGCTTTGGCGCAGGAAAGAATGAAGGCCGAACAGCAGGCCGCCCGTCTTAAAGCAGAAGCTGAAGAACATGCTCGTGTGGCTGAGGAAGAAAAGGCTGCGCTGGAAGCGCAGGTAGCTCGCCTCAAAGAGCAAGCCGAAACGGAGGCGCTGGCACGTGCTGCTGCCGAAAAACAGGCGAAAATGGCGGCGGATGAGGCCGAATTGAAAGCACAACAGCAGGCGGAACGTCTGGCTGAGGAAGTTAAAGCGGCGCGGATTAAAGCAGAGCAGGAGGCGTCACAAGCTCGTCTGGAGGCGGAGCAGGCCGGACAGCGCGCCGAAGCAGAGCGACTGGCACGCGAAGAAATTGAACGTGTTGCCAGACAAGCGGAGGCCGCTCGTGTTCAAACCGAGCAGGAGGCCGCCAAGATGAAGGCGGAAGCGGTAGCGCTCGCGGTGGCGGCAAATCGGGCTAAACTGGAAGCTGAAGTGGCGCAATTAAAAGCGCAGCAGGAAGAAGAACGCGCCGCGCGTGAAGCGGCTCAAGCCGCGCTGTTAAAGGCGGAACAGGAGACTGAGCGAGTAAAAAATGAGGCGCAAACCCGCGCACGCGCAGAAGCGGATTTCGCCAGACAAGCCGCCGAGTCAGGGCGTCTCAAAATTGAACAAGCGGCCATCAATGTGCGCGAAGCGGCAGCGCAGGCCAGACAGGCTGCGGATCTGCGCGCGAGTGAAGAAGCGGCGCGGCGTGCCAAGGAAGAGGCTAAGATGCTCAGGGCAGAGCAGGCTGCAGCGAAAAACAAAGGGAATGTCGCGCAGGCCATGCAGCGTGGTGAAGCGGAAGTTCAGAAAAATGCCGATCGCCTGGCGGCCGTGGTGCGACTCAATGCAAGACACGCTGCGATGGAAGAAGATGTTTTTTCAGCGTTGGATGAACTGGCCAAGCAACAGGAAGCTGAGGTTGAAGAGTCAGCGGACGTCCCCGCTGAGTCTCATCTGATCGTTGATGCCAAACCCCAAAGTGCGCCTATCGCCGAAAAAAGAACTACGATCGCCACCGTGGCTTTCTTTGACATTGTCAGCTATTCGACTCAAAGCAACGTCAAGCAGATCGAATTAAAAGAGCAGCTCAATCAACTGTTAGGTCATAGTCTTGATCCGCATGGCGCGAACGAAAGGGTTATTCTGGACGCGGGCGATGGTGTGGCCATTGGCTTTTTGCATCACCCGACCGATGCGCTGGAAACAGCAATGCACTTTCGCAATGGTTTGATGGCAAACAAACATTACGACTATCCTGACTTGAGGGTGCGTACCGGTATTCATCTTGGGCCTATCAGTCTGGTCAAGGATATGAACGGACAAATCAATATGCTGGGCGATGGTATCAATAGCGCGCAACGGGTGATGAGTTTTGCCAGCAACGATCAGGTCTATGTTTCACGCGCATACTATGATTTTGTTTCCAGCCTGAGCGATGAATACGACGAATTATTTCGCTATCGGGGTTCGCAACAGGATAAGCATGGTCGTGAGTTTCAGGTTTATGAGTTGCTCGATGCCGAATATACCGATGATGAGTTTTCGGAAGAAATGGCCACGCATGAAGACGAGCCTGTCAACATACTGGCATCGGCGACCAGTAAATTACCCGCTTTTAATTTCGATACATTTGATGTGGCTCAATTTTTGCCCAAGGAGCAGGAATTCGCTCAACCTGTAACACGTCAGAGTACCGATGTTGCTGAACTGCTGTTCAGGGATGTAGTGGCCTTTACTCAATCTGACCTGCCGCCCGTTGAGAAACCGGTCGAAAAATCGATCGAGCAACCTGTCGAGAAACCGCCTGTAGCGCCGGTCGAGAAACTGATTGAATTACCAAGCGAGAAGCCGCTCGAGAAGCCGGTTGAAAAGCCGCTTGAAAAGCCGCTCGAAAAGCCGGTTGAAAAGCCGCTTGAGTGTAGCAGCGAAACGGTTGTTCAGCCTGCTGCCGGTTCTGCACCGAAATTGGAGGCTGAAGCGATGCCGACAATTCAAGCCGAATCCGAACCGCCTAAGTTACAAGCTGCGGCGTCTGAAATGTCCGGAAAATTCAAAAAATTCAAGCCTGTGGAGAGCAGGGAAGCGGCTCCGCCCGCGAAGCCGCTGCCGTGGGCAAAAATCACTGCTGGTCTATTTGTGCTACTGCTGGCAGCGTTATTTATCGTGCCCTCTCTTCTGCCGACACAAGGTTATGCAACACGGATTGAGCAATGGTTGACCGTCAAACTGCAACAACCTGTGCATATCGGTCGGGTGAGCGGGCGCCTTTTGCCTACGCCACAATTATTGCTAAAGGAACTCACTATAGGCGCAGAGAAGCAGGTTCAGTTGCGTCAGGTGCAAGTGAATTATGATTTTTCGGCACTGACCGGGCAGTTGAAATCGATTAAGCGTCTGGATCTGGACGGTTTGCAGGTTTCAGGCTCCGCATTAACACAGGCGACACACTGGTTGCAGCAACTTGCGGCTGATCAACGCTATCCGGTGGGTGGCGTGGTTCTGACTCAGGGTAAACTCGACGCTGATGGAATTCAGTTGGTCGATGTGTCAGGTACGGTAAGCTTTGATCAGTCGGGGAAATTTACTCAGGCCAATCTGAATACCAATAAACTGACGCTGGAAATTCGTGCCACGCCCGATCAGAAGATGCAGCTGGCTTTCTCTTTACGGGACGGTGCATTGCCGACTTTGCCTAATCTGTTATTTGATGATTTGAAAGCGACCGGAGAACTGAGCGGCGAAGAGTTGCGTATTTCCAGTCTGGATGGACGGCTGATGGGCGGGGTGTTGACAGGCGATGCACGCATCAACTGGCAGGCAGGCTGGCTGGCGCAGGGGTCGCTGGTAGCCAGTGTGATCCCGATGCAGAATATCAATAAATTATTGAGCGGTGATTTGGACGGTAGCGCGCAGTTCAGTATGCGGGCGGCCAGCCTGTCAAAGTTGGCAGATACGGCGGTATTGAATGGCGCTTTCAATGTTAAAAAGGGCGTCATCAGCGGTGTCGATGTGGTTGAAACTGCAAGGTTGCGCAGTCGGGAAAACTTACCCGGCGGTCGGACTCACTTCGATGATATGCGAGGTGAATTTAGCTACAGCGGCGAAGCCTATCTGTTCCGGCCATTGAAAATAAACACCAGCGTGATGAATGCAACCGGCGTTTTAGCGGTCAACAAACAGCAATTGACGGGCACCATTTCTGCCGATCTGACGATGCGCTCAGGGTTGGGAACCGCGACGCTGCAGGTGGATGGCACAACGGACCGACCGACTCTGCGTGCAAAATAATTGCATAAATAATTGAATTTTAAATAAATTTCAACTGTCCGGCCGGTGCGTGCAAGCTTGTGCCGGGCGAGGGCGGACAAAGTGATTAACTTGATCTTATGATTAATGATTGACACGCGGGTTGATTTTCGCCAAGCTCCCCCTATGTGCGCTCTCGTCAAGAAAATTATCGCAGTGCTGCTTATCGTCTGGTTGCCGGTATTTACCGGCAATGCGCATGCGGTAAGCTTGGACATGCAGTTGTCCGAGTGTCAGATGGTGCAGCAAATGACACACGAACACGGCCAGCAGATGCACGATTCCCAGGCTGATTTTCCTGAGACTGACTGTAACGATTGCGGATTTTGCCATCTGGCGTACAGCGCCTATTTGTCCATGCCGAAACTCAGCGCACCCGACCTGTCGATATACGCGGTTTTACTCACGCCGTATCTGTGTTCGTTTCGCTCCATCACTTCCACACCTCTGCTGCCGCCCCCCTTAACGCTCGTCTGAAGCGGGGTGTCGCTATTCTTCATCCCGTCTTGTCTGGTGTTAATTGAACACCTGATTTTCACGTTTGAGGAGTTTTTACATGAAGTTTTCCAGATATTTTATTTGGCTGACGCTGTTCGTTGCAACGCCGCTTGCGGCCGCCCCGCTGGGCAGCGATATCACCGGCTTGCTCGATTACGCCCGTGAGCACAATCCGCAATTGGCTGCTGCACGATACGATGCAGAGGCCGCATCCCAACGCGCTCAAGCTGCAGGCGCACTGCCTGATCCGGTGCTGCGCACCGAACTGATGGATGTCACCAATGAGGGGAGCAATAAACCTGCCAGTATTTCCCCAGCCGGTGTCGGAAGCACGCGCTATTTATTGATGCAAACAGTGCCTTGGTATGGCAGGCGCGATTTACAGCGCGATCAGGCCAGAGCGCAAGCCTTACAGGCTGATGGAATGTCAGCTGCGACCTGGGCCGAGCTGGCCGGAAAAATCAAATTTGCCTATGCGCTGTATTATTACCAGTCCGGCAGTGAAAAACTGGCGCTGGACACATTGGAATTGTTGCGTTATCTGGAAAAAGTCGCGCAAACCCGTTATGCCAATGGCATTGCAAGCCAGCAGGAAGTGATACGCGTACAGCTTGAAAACTCAGCCTTACAGTCTGAACTGCTTGAATTTGAGAACGAGAAGCATCACGCCTACGGACGAATCAATGCCTTGCTGTCACGTCCGGCGATGGCTGAACTGGCTGAACCTCGCCAGCCTTTGACGCTGCCTGAGCATCTGGACTATACGGCGCTGACAACCAGATTGCGTGCAGCTAATCCGCAGTTGCAGATCGCGGATGCGGCTAATGAAGAGGCGAAGAAGAGTCGCGATTTAACCTATAACAACCGTTATCCCGGATTTACCCTGGGGGTGGCACCTAACCAGAGAGGAAGCAGCGTCAAGAGTTGGGATCTGATGGTTGAGCTCAATATTCCCTTGCAGCAGGGGGCGCGTCGCGCTCAGGAGCGTGAGGCGGACGCTAAACTGGCGGCTGCATCGGCGCGAGCACAAGCGCAACTCGATCAGATGCTCAATGAGATGTCTGAAAACGTCGCGGGATTCGAGACGGCGAGGCGTAACGAAAATCTGATCGTAACGCGTTTACTGCCGCAGGCCGAGCTGAATTTTCAGTCGGCATTATCCGCTTATCAGAATGGTGGAATAGATTTTTCGAGCTTGCTCGATGCGCAACGACAAATTCTCAGGGTGCGACAACAACGTCTCAAGGCGGAATACGAAGCGCAATTGCGACTGGCTGATGTTGAACGTCTGATCGGAGATAAATAATGAAAATAATCAATATATCAATGCTCTTCGCCGCGTTGCTTGCGGGTGGCGCTGGCTACTGGCTGGGCGGACAGCGGGAACAGGGGACGGGCGTTCAGGAGACCAGCCCTGTCGCTCGCAAGTTGCTTTATTACCGCAATCCGATGGGTTTGCCGGACACTTCGCCTATACCGAAGAAGGACAGTATGGGAATGGATTATGTGCCGGTGTATCAGGGTGATGATGAAGACAGTCGGGTGGTTGCCTTGAGTTTCGAACAGGTACAGAAGCTGGGGGTGACGAGTGAGGCCGCACAACGACGTGTTTTGAACAGAACGCTGCGTGTTGCCGGGCGTATCGAACTCGATGAGCGACGCATATATACCATCGCCCCTAAATTTGCAGGCTGGGTGGAGAAATTGTATGTCAATAGTACCGGACAGACTGTGCATCGCGGGGAGCCTCTGTTTGATGTATATAGCCCGGAACTGCTCTCAACGCAGCGGGAATATGCGCTTGCCAAACAGGGAGAAACTGCTTTGGAGTACGCAGGTGCTGAAGCCCGAGCCGGGATGAAGCAACTGGCCGAAGCCAGTCTGTCGCGCTTGAAAAATTGGGATGTGACGGTTAGCGACAGACGCAACCAGACGTTGAGTGCACCCGTGTCCGGTATCGTAGTGGAAAAAAAGGCCGTGCAGGGCATGCGTTTCGAGGCCGGTGAGGCGCTGTACCTGATTGCCGACTTATCTACGCTGTGGGTGATCGCCGAGGTGGCTGTACAGGACATCGCACTGGTGTCGCCGGGTATGTCCGTCGAAGTGAGCAGTGAAGCTTATCCGGAGCGCACCTTCACAGGCCGGGTTGATTTTGTTTACCCAATTTTGAATGCAGCGACACGCACCGTTCAAGTGCGAGTTGAGCTGAACAATCCGCAGGGCTTGCTCAAGCCGGCGATGTTCGCCAGCGTCTTGCTAAACACTGTGCAGGGTAGCGCGGTGCTCACCGTGCCGGTAACGGCGGTGATAGACAGTGGCACGAGTCAGGTGGTGCTGGTGAGACTGGCTGAGGGGAGATTTGAACCTCGAGTGATTAAACCGGGTGTGCGCAACGATGAATATCTCGAAGTGCTGGCAGGCTTGGCAGAAGGCGAACAGGTGGTGACGTCAGCCAACTTTTTAATTGATGCAGAGAGCAATTTGAAGGCGGCTTTGGCAGGGATGAAACCCGCCTCAACACCCTCAGCACAGCCTGCCAAAGTGCCGACAGCGCAGCCTGCCAAAGTGCAGCCCGACGCACACGATAAACACACAGCACATCAGAGCGCGGCGACTGTAGTCGGACATCAGGCAACGGGTGTGTTCAATGCGTTAAATGCCGATGGCACCGTGAACATTACGCATGGTCCGGTTGCCTCGCTTAACTGGCCAGGCATGACTATGGATTTTGCCCTGGCCAATGTCAGCTTGGTTGCTGCTGTTAAGCCGGGTAGTAAAATCAGCTTCGAAATTGTCGAACGTGCGCCGGATGAATGGGTGATCACCCGCGTGAGCTTGCAACCTTAGTCATTTTTCACACTGTTTCTTAAAGGGATTCATTCTCCGTTTGGGCAGCGATGTGGTCTGTGTATCTGTGAAAATCAGCCACCTCGGCGGATTGAACGGCGCTTTTATTCACACAGTCGCCGTTCCAGTCCGCTGGCGCGTTCGGATTGCTGTCCTGTTGCCTGTTGCAGCAAGCCGGACTGCCCCTCGATCAGCGTGAAATGCTCGCGGGCGCGGGTGATGCCGGTGTAGACCAGTTCGCGGGTCAACAGACCGCCCGGCGGCAGCACCAGTGCGGTGTGGAAAAATTCCGATCCCTGACACTTGTGCACGGTCATGGCAAAGGCGGTTTCCACATGCGCTAAGCGACTCACCCCCACCGAGCGCAGTTGGTCCCCGTCCAGAAAGTAGACGCGCAGTGCGCCCAGTTGTCCCGGCAGCGTCACGCCCACATCGCCGTTGAATACGCCCAGTTCCGCGTCGTTGCGGGTGACCATCACCGGGCGACCGCTAAACCATTCGCCTTTTGGTTTTAACAGACCCGCTGCGGCTAATGCCTGTTGAACCGATGTGTTTAAGTTTTGTGTTCCCCAGTCGCCTTCGTGTACCGCGCACAAAATGCGGAAGCGATCGAAGGCTAGCAGCACGCTTTTCACCCAGTCGTCATGCTGATCGGCGGGCTTGATGTTCATCAGTCGCAGATAGTCCGCATAACAGGCTGTGGTACCGGCCCGCCCATGCACAGCCAGATTCAGCACCGTGTTCACCGTGGCGTGGGAAGTGGCATGCAAAACCCCACTCGTGTCGCCGTAGATCAGTCTCAATGCCACAACACCGTTTCCGTTGTTGACCGCCTGCGCCAGTTGACCGATCAGACCACCGAAGCGGCGGCTTCTACGCAGCATGACAGTTTGCTGTGCCAGCGGTGTTGATGCGGTACTGTCGGCCATAAATTCGGCGGGCAGGGTAATGTTGGTTAATGAATTTATATAACGCTTTGTTTCTAAATTATAATTTCCAAAAGATGCGCTGCGGCAAAGATCGCCCAGCACCGCGCCGGCTTCCACCGATGCCAACTGATCCTTATCGCCCAACAGAATCACCTTCGCGCCGGGTGGCATCGCCTGCAACAGCGCCGACATCATTTCCAGATGGATCATGGACGCTTCATCCACGATCAGAATGTCGATATCGAGCGGATGGCTGGCATTGAAGCGCATCATCCGTGTATCGGGCCGTGCGCCCAGCAGAGAGTGCAGTGTTCTGGCCGCGCCCATGCGTCGGGTAAAACTGTCCAGATTGAGCTCGGCGCCCAGTCTTAAATCCAGTTCCTGCAAGGAGCTGTCGATAGACTGACGCAAGCGGGCGGCGGCTTTTCCGGTCGGGGCGGCAAGCGCTACGCGCAGTCGTTCAGGATTCTGGTCGATGGCGAACAGCAGGGCCAGCAATCGCGCTGCGGTATAGGTCTTGCCGGTGCCGGGACCGCCGGTGATGACGGTCAGGCTGGCGCGTAAGGCGACCGCACAGGCGAGTTTTTGCCAGTCGACTTCGCCTGATACATCTGTATTGAACAGGCGATTGAGCCAGAGTTTCGCCTGCGCTTCATCGACCGGGTGTGCCGCCTGCGTGCGTTGCAGTATGTCGTCCGCGACCTGCGCCTCGTGCAGATAGTAGCGGCGCAGATACAGCAAAGGCTCTTCCTCGCTGCCGCTCAACACCAGCGGTTGGCCGGTATCGGCTTGCGAACTTGAATTTGAAAATGGCGGCGAAATTTGACGAACCAGCGGGCTGGCACACAACGCGCTCAACCAATCTGGTAAATTATTGGGCAGCGTAGTCCACAGCGCCTCCAGTTCATCCTGATATTCGATAGGCCATGCAAGTATCTGATTTGGATGATTTATTGATTTTAGTGGCAAGCAGGTGTGGCCGCGCCCCTCCATCTGCGCCAGCAAGGCAGTGCAGACTAACAGTGCTGGCGTGGCCTTTGGATCTAGCTCGCGCATAAAGTCAGCCATCGCGCTGTCCAGACGGCGTAGCCAGCCCTGCTCAGCCCAAGCATGCAGTGTCGCCATAGCTAGCATGATTGGGGTGATTGGGGTCAGGCCTTTACTTTCTAGTTTTACTTTAGCCATTTCTATATATTTATCTTAATAATCATTGCATTATTATATTTTCTACTAGTGCAAAAACTATAAAGTAAAGGCCTGACCCCATTATGTGCTGACCCCATTATGCTTGACCCCATTATGCTAGTGCGGCCAGTAATGGGGCTGTGGCGGGGAGCAGGCAGACGCCGCTTTGCGGCCCGTTCACGCCGCGCAGGAACAGATAGACAGCGCCCCCTAAGTGTTGCTCGGGAACGTAGTCGCGGCCCAGTCTGACTTGCAATAGCCGGTGCAAGGCCAGCATATAGATGGCCGCCTGTACGTCGTAACGGTGTTTCGCCATGGCGGATGCCAGCGCGTCTTCGTTGTAGGCGGCATCGTCATCGCCCAGATGATTGGATTTGTAATCCAGTATCCAGTACTTGCCCTGATGTTCAAACACCAGATCGATAAAGCCCATCAGCATGCCGTGCAATTGCCGTTCGGCCAGGAGAGGGCGTTCGACGCCGGGTAACAGATGCGCTCTGCACAACCGGTCGATATGCGCTGCGGCGATGTTTTCGGCGGGTAACCAAAATTCCATTTCAGGCAGTATGCCGTTCAGTTGCATCAGCGAAATATCGGGGCCGGGCAGGTGTGTTTGAACTACTGCATTCAGCCAGTCGATCAGCGTATCGGCGTGTTCGCCGCGCCCGGCATTTTCGCAGCGCCGTCGCAACCGGGCAGATAATTGTTCGTTGCCGGGCAATGCAAAGTTTTCTGCGGCCAGCCATTCCAGTTGTTCATGTAAGAAATTGCCTGCCGCCATGCCGCGTGCATAGCCATGCCAACCTAGTGGTTTACGCCATGGCGTGTCCGGTTGCTCATCCGGTTCATCATCGGCGGGGCGTGCCATTTGCAAAGGAGAGACTGAATCAGTTTTTAAATCTCGCGTCAGGCGGGAAAAACTGGAGATCCCCCAGTTGCGTTCAAAATTCGCCCGGTAGTCGGGGATGTTTTGCAACGGGATATCCGATGCTGCGGCGTTAAGGGTCGTGCACGCGGTGTCGGATTCGGCTGCCTGCAACACGATATCCGGACAATTCGCTGCAAAGTGTTGCAAAGGTTGTAGCCAGTCGGCGGGATTGATCGCCTCGGTGCCGCCCAGCACATAGCCGGCTGCGCTCTTATGCGAGACACACTTAGTGCTGTTGCCGACTTTATTGGTGGAAAAGCCGACCCACAGACTGTGGCGCGCGCGCGTCAGAGCAACATACAAAAGTCGCAAATCCTCCTTCAGGCGGTCGCGGTCAGCTTCGGCCAGTTCTTCGTCGGTGAATTGCAAACGCAGGCGACGTTCCCCCGTCTCATCCGCATTGTTGACGAAGCGGGTCAGTTTGCGATCCTTCTCCCTGAAACTGCTGGCGTAGGGCAGGCACACCAGCGGATATTCCAGCCCCTTGCTCTTGTGGATGGTGATTACCTTGACCAGATCCGCATCGCTCTCCAGTCTCACCACCTGTTCATCGTTCTGACTGCCGACTTCAGCGATTTCTATCAGCAGCCAGCGGATCAGCGCCAGTTCCCCGTCCAGTGCGCTGCTCGCGGATTGCAGCAACTCCGCCAGATGCAGGTAGTTGGTCAGTTTGCGTTCGCCGTTATGGGTGTTGAGCCACTTGGCGGCTAGTCCCAGCTGGTGCAGCGTCTGGCGCAGCATCGCCAGCACGCCCTGCGACTGCCATACGATGCGCAACTGGCGCAGTTGTTCGCAGCGTGCATCGAACGCTTCATCGTCGCAGGCCAAAACACCTAACTCATCCAGACCCAACGCTATGGTTGTCGTGGCTAGCGCAGCTCTGACCAGTCTGACTTCCTGCGGGTTGGCGACCGCACGCAGCCAGTGCACCAGATCGTGCGCTTCTATGCTGTCAAATACCGAGTCCTTGTCGGACAGATAAACGGAAGCCACAGAGCGTTTCGCCAGCGCGCGTCGCACCGCAGTCGCCTCCTTACCGGTGCGCACCAGAATGGCGATGTCGGCGGGGCGCAGCGGTTTGAAGGCACCGGAAACTTCGCTAAATCCTGTTGACGGGTCGTTTAGCCAGCTGACGATCTGCTCTGCGCAGCGCATGGCAAACAGTTTTCGGGTGCTCTCGGTATTGCGCAAGGTCAGATCGTGCACCAGCGTCATAGCGGGCACCGCGCCGTTTGCATCGACCAGTCGTTCACCTCGTCCCTTTACGCCTGACTTCTCGAACGGCAGCTGGTTGTCATCGCCCTTGCGGTACATGAAGGCGCCCGCGCTGCGCGCATTTTCCGCATGGCTGAACCAGTGATTGACTACGCCGACCAGCGCCACGGTAGAACGGTAATTGGTCTCCAGCACATAGTGGCGTCCGTCTGTTGCGCGGCGGGCACGCATATAGCTGTTGATATCCGCGCCGCGAAAGCCGTAGATCGACTGTTTCGGATCGCCGATCAGCAGCATGGCGCTCTCTCTATCGTTGGCATCGGTCCGGTAGATGCGGTCGAAAATCTGATATTGCAGCGGCGAGGTGTCCTGAAATTCATCGATGAGGATCACCGGATATTGCGTCTTGATGCGTAGCCGCAATGTTTCACCGTTCGGCCCCTGCAAGGCGGCATTGAGACGGCTCAACATATCCGAAAAGCCGAAGCTGGCGGTTCTGCGTTTTAATTCCACCAGTCGTTCTGCCACGCGAGCCGCCGCATGCAAACGTACCGCGACGGCCACATCCGGCAATTGCGCGATCGCCGCTTTAAGTTCAGCAAATTCGGCAAATTCAGCGGGTAATATTATTGAGGGAGCATCGTCTTTGCGCGCCGTCAGCAAGCCTTCCGGTGTGAAGCGCTCCCAGCCGGTTTTTAAATCCGGGATTTCATTTTGCCCGGCCGACCAGGCTTTGAGTGTGTCCAGCCAAACGTTGTAATATCTGGGGGCGAGCTTCTGACCATTCCAGCCGTTCTTTTTATCGGAGGTCTGATCGTTCAGCCAGTCCCGCATGGTCTCGGCCTTCATATCCCAGCCGGCTTTGAGCCTGACCAGCGTTGCTGCGCGTTCGGCGCTGGCACGGCTCAGCACCGTCAACAGGGTATCGGCACCCGAAATTTTCGGGATGTCCTGATTGAGCAGTTCGCGCATATCGGCGATCAGCGCATCTACATTGCGCCAGATTTTCAGTATCTGCGACAGGGCTTCAGCACCTAAGGGGTAACACGACAGCCGCCAGTAATCCTGTATCGCCTCGATTCGCATAGCTTGTTCATCGGCCACCAGTTCCTCGTCGAACAGGTTGCCGCTGTCGAAGGCGTGTTCTTTGAGCATGCGCTGACACCAGGCATCTATGGTGTGCACCGAGGCGTCGTCCATGCCTTCTGCGGCGGTGGACAGCATCCATGCTGCCCGCTTGCGCAGCGTCTCATCTTCGTATGAATTAATCAGTATATTCAGATACTTATTGTTTTCATCGACCTCTTGCTCGCCTCTGAAGCACTGTGCCGCATAAATCAGTTGCGCGCGGATACGATCGGACAGCTCGCGGGTGGCGGCCCTAGTGAAGGTCATCACCAGAATTTCTGACGGGCGCAGCGGGCGCAAAAAGCCGTGTTCGCCTCCGTGACCCAGTACCAGTCGCAGATACAGCGCGGCGATGGTGTAGGTCTTGCCCGTTCCGGCACTGGCTTCAATCAGCCGGCTGCCCCACAGGTCGAAGCTTTCGGGTTGCAAAATGGCGCTCATGCGGCGTCTCCTTCGTTCGCATGGGATTCGGCGTTTACGTGCTCATTCATCCATTCGAGCAGCGGGCCGTAGACCTCGCGCGCCAGTTGTTCGAAACGACCCGATTCGATGAGCGCCTCATAATCCGGATAGATTCTGGCCATACACGGTTCGTCCACTTCGCCGCGTATCATGTGTCCGCCTTCATATAGGGAGAGGGGATCTTTTTCATTTAAATATCCGATGGCGGTCTTGGGCGGCAGGGGCAACGGGGCATTCATGCCATCCAGCCAGAGTGCGAGCAGTATGGACAGCGTCTCGGTAGCTTGCGTTTGCGGCATGGGGGTGATGGTGATGGTGCCGTCGCGGCCTACCAGAACTCCGGTTGCGATGACGCCGCTGGCGGCGACCGCCAGAGAGCGTACCCACGGGCCTAACAGCTTGTCAGGGCGGGCAGCCGGCTTGGCCGATTTTTCGAGCAGATTGCCCGGATCCAGTTCCAGCCAGGCTAATTTGTCTGCATGTTCGCCCACGCGCAGATGGTCTATCCAGTCTTCAAGGACAACTTCTCCTCGTTGTATCCGCATCGACTGACGTTCAGCCGGATCCGGATAACGCGATTGCGCCTCATGCCAAGCGGTGAGCATCTTGTGCAAGGTATCCCGCAACGACTTTTGTTCGATGTCGCCCAATCCTTTGAAGGGCAGGGCACCCGATTTGCGCAATTGAGTCAAAAATCGCTGAATTCCGGCCGATTCGGAAGCCGGATCTGCGGTGGCGGTGGCCAGCAGCGTCTGTATCAGCCCGTATTCCTGCAAACCATCCACCGAAAAACACTCCACATCCTCGTTTTCTGCCAGTTCATCGGCAAAGCTGACCAGCAGGCGTTTGCGGAAAAATGCCTTGACGGGTTTGCGCAGGAAATGGGTCAGCTGGTTGATGGTGAGCGGCACATCCGGCACGAAGGCAGCCAAAGGGGAAGATGCTTCGGCTTCGCCCGATTGAGATTGATGTATATCCCGCCATTCGCGGGCGTGGGTGGTGAGCGGGCTGTTCGCTTCGAAATAGCGGCGGCTAAACGGTTGCAGCGGATGCGATGTGGTGCGCTCGGTCACGACTTTAGGCGCCCAGCCCGCTGCCAGATAATCGCGCAACTGGGAGACCAGCACCGAAGGCGGTTGTTCGCTGTTGTCGCGCACGCTATGGCCGCACCAGCTGACATAAAATACGCGGCGCGCGGAGAGCAGGGATTCGAGCATTAGCTGTCTGTCATCATCGCGGCGCGAACGGTCTCCCGGGCGGCTGGTGCCGGGCAAGCCCATCAGGTCGAAATCGCTGCGCATGGCGCGTCGGGGGTAGTCGCCATCGTTCATGCCCAGCAGACACACCACTTCAAACGGAATCGCGCGCATCGGCATCAGCGTGCAGAAAGTCACGCCGCCCGCCCGGAAGCGTTGATTGAGGCTAGGCGTCTTGAGCGCTTCCATCCAGGCGGCACCGGCCACCTTGAGCGGCACGGTGTCAATAAATCCGGCCTGCTCGCACGCGCTGTGCCAGGCGAGCAGGCCGTCGTGCAAGGCGTCCAGCGCCTGTAGATCGGCCTCGATCTCAGCTTTTGCGATCTCGGCGAGCAGGGTGCGGAAGCGCTCAATCCAGATCTCAGGTGTTGCGGGCGTATTGGCTATGCTTGACCAGTTCACCAGCGACTGCAACAGATGGGCGAGCGATCCGGCCAGTTCCGCCTCCAGACCGCCTACTTCGGCATAGGGTTCGATCTCGCCATCCTGTGCACTTGCGACGGCGCCGCTGGCATAGCCCATCAGCATGCGGCGCAGACCGAACCAGGCACTGTTTTGCTCGCCGCAGGCGGCCAGCCCCAGCTCGCTGCGGTGCTGTTCATTGAGCCCCCAGCGTATACCGGCGCCGGCCATCCAGAAGGTTAGCCGGGGCAGCGATTCCTGATCTATGCCGAAGCGGGCGGCGATGGCGGGCAACTCCAGCAAATCCACCAGTTCGCTCATGGTGCAGCGCTGCTCGGGGAGACTGAGCAACCAGTCTATCGCGCCGATCAGCGGGTTGCTGGCCTTCGCGCTCATGTCGGCGATATCGTAGGGGATATATCGCGCATCATTAAGTTTATACAGGCCGAATACCGCACGGATGAAGGGCGCCATCTGTTCGATGTCGGGCACCATCACGATGATGTCGCGCGGATTGAGCTTTGCATCGGGCTTCGCCAATAAGTCGAGCAACTGATCGTGCAGGATTTCCAACTCGCGCACCCGACTGTGCGCGCTGTGAAACACGATGGATCTGTCCTCATCGGCTATCGGCGGCGCTTCGTGCTCTTCTAACGGCGTGAGGTCGCGGATGCGGTTCTGCACCTGTTTGAGCAGGGGCGTCTGATCGTCTTCAATGCTCTCGTCAAATAAGTCGATGCGCGCCAGATCGAACTGCTGGCGGCTGCGCTCGGCATCGTCGAACACATCGAGTTGGCGCACGAAGTCTCGCCCCTGACGACCCCAGGCGGCAAGCAAAGGATGTGCGTGGGCGTGCATGTCTTCCAGCGGCATGTTGACCAGTTCAACGTCGTTGCGCAAAGGCTGGCGGCGGCGCTGGGATTGCAGCAATTCGCGACCATCCATGATGTCGCCCCAGTAGAATTGGCAGGGATTGGGGATCGCCAGAATGATCTGGCTGTAGGGCGCTAACGCGGCAAGCGCCTGCAAAGTCGTCCAGGGAATCTGGCTCATGCCGAAGACGATCACGCGCTGGGCGATTTTGCCCTCCGGTGCGGAGGAGGTGAGCTTCGCCAGCACGCGCTGATGCAAACGGGGGCGGATGCTGAGCTTTTGCTGTTCGTTCAGCATCTTTATCACTGCCCGCCACAACAGCGGTTGCCAGCGCTGCTCATCAGGCAGATCCGCCGATTTTCCGTCAGCCATGATTAGCTGGTTGCCTCCCGCTTCCCATGCCTCCAGCCAGTCGGCGCGGTAGTTTTGGTACTGATCGAACAGATCGGCTAAGCGGGCGGCCAGTTGCAGCATGCGCTCCGGTTCTTCTGCTTTCAGAAATCCCGAGATCGGGGCGAATTCATCTCGTTCTGTCAGTTCCGGCAATATCTTCATCAGTCGCCAGATCATCGGCACCTTGTCCAGCGGCGATTCGACAGGCACGGCATCGCGCCCCAGTATCTGCCGGTAAGTGCGCCACAAGAAGCGCGAGGGCAGCTCGACGCGGGTGGCGGCGCAGACACCGGCCTTGCGGGCCAGCTCCATCTTGATCCATTCGGCCATGCCGTTGCTCTGCACCAGGATGATTTCTTCTTCCAGCGCGGGCAGGGGGTGGCGCTGTATCCATTCGATCACGATCTCGGCCAGATTCTCCGAGCGATTGCTGTGAAAGGCGATGAATCCGGGCTGCAAGACTTGATGGGATGGCATTTTGTAAATATTTGATTATATTTAGTAAATTTTGTTTATTTCATCATTTTCGCGAAGAGGGCTGCAATGCGTTGCTCACATGGCTAAAATCCAATTTTCACCGGAAAATACTGAGGCAGACAGGCGCTATGCAAAGTATATATTCCATTCGGTATTGCCCCCAGCATTCGGGAGTTGTAGTCAGGTGTGTGCAGGTCAAAGCCGAATCAATCATAACGGCTGCTATAAGCTTGATGACTGATATTAATGCGAGTAGTAAGCTCCCTTTAACGTGACAAACTGAGAATAAACGAGAGAGCTGGGTGTTCTGAGGGGGCTGGGTTTGATTGGTGCTGGAGAGAGGAATCGAACCTCCGACCTACGCGTTACGAGTGCGTTGCTCTACCGACTGAGCTACTCCAGCTATCAAGTTGCGAATTATAGTGGAATTACCCATGGTCGCGCCAGCGATTACGCTAAAGTGAGATCAGCAGATTTGCGCTGGACCCGCTGTCTCATCCGCAATAAAAACGGCGCCAGATTACGCCGGCCCGAAATTCATGGCCATAGATAGACGATTTTCGCCGCTCAGATTGGTGGTGACCGAGTGCACAACGACGGGGGAGAAAAGCACAAGCATACCCGCCTCCGGTATCAGTTCTGTTTGGCAGTGACGATCATGGATAATCAAATTGCCTGAATTTTCCGGTACATGAATGTAATAGACGGCGGACAAGAGCTCATCGTCTTCGTCGTGGTCATGTTTGCTGGTGGCTTGCCCCGGTGCCATTGCGTTGAGCCAGAAGCCACTCTTTAGCGATGGCACGGATTTTCCCAGCAGCAAGGCCGCACAGCTCGTCGCTTGTGCCAAAATTTGTTTTAGCTCAGGGATGCGATCGTGATCCAGATAAAGGTTTTCATAGCGTCCGCCCAAAAAATGACTGCGCCGCAACAGGTCCTGCTCGCGCAGTTGACTGTAACTCTTCATGATGCGGCTATTGAGTTCCGCCGCCAGCGGGAGGCTGGCGATGTGGAGGATGGAGTTTTGTGTGAGTATCGTAGGCATTCAGGATGTTCAGTATTGCGCGATGACGATGGCTAAGCGCGAATTTTAGCCAGTACGGTCTGCACCCGTTGTACGGCCCGGCCAAGACTGGAGGCTTCACAATAGCAACGTAATTCGGGCGCGTTGCCGGAAGGACGCAGATGGACTATTTCGCCATTATCGAAGGTGATACGCAATCCGTCTGTCGTATTGAAATCAATCGGTATTGCACAATCCGGAGCCAGATAGTGTTGCAAGGCATCCGCATCGCGAACCAATTTCAGGATCAACTCGCGACTCTCCTCGACCGGATAGTTTTGCAGACGATCGCTGGCGGTATAGCGCGCGGGAAAGTGCTGCATCAAGGCGGAAACGGTGCAGTGACGATCTCGAGCTGCAGCGAGCACAGCCAGAGCCGGCAGCACAGCATCTCGGGTGGGCAGGGCTGTGAGGAACTTGCCTTCGCGGGTTACGCCCGAACCTACTAAAAATCCGCCGTTGGCTTCAAAACCGACAGTTATCCCCTCGTTCCCCAGTTCCTGCATGCCGGCAATCACATAAGGCGAACCGATACGGGTACGCAGTACGGTGTCGAACACTTTGGATAATTCGATGGCAGTGTTGCAGCTGACAGGGACGACTACTTTATTGGCCTTCAAATAGACGGCGCAAATCAGACCGACCATGTCGCCGCGCAACCAGGCACCCGTCTCATCGGAAATCAGCGGGCGATCACCGTCGCCATCGGTCGAGATGATGGCATCAAAATGGTACTCGTCAGCCCAGGCCTTGCCGCGCCGGATATCGTCCTCGGTCACAGCTTCCGTATCTATGGGCACAAATTCTTCGGTGCGCCCCAACGAGGTAACGCGTGCTCCCAGGCCTTCAAGTATGCGACGCAACGCATCACGCGCCACGCTGGAATGTTCATAGATTCCCAAATGCATTCCTGCAAAATGTCGTGGCGGAAAAAAATCGAGATAGCGCCGGATAAATTGCTCTGTGGCAGTGTGATTGATCTCGGGTAACTCGCCGCTGACGAGATTAATTTCGACCACAGCGGTACTGATCGCCGCTTCATCTGCCTTGGTGATTTCGCCATCGGGTCGATAAAACTTGATGCCGTTCCGGTCAAACGGAATGTGGCTGCCGGTCACCATGATTGCCGGGATGGCTTCATTTTGTGCATATAGTGCCAGTGCAGGGGTGGGCAGGGCACCGCAAAAATCCACTTCTATCCCTTGTTCGCGCAGTGCATGTGCGCAAGCCGCCACAATGCGCGGACTGCTGGGGCGCAAATCCATGCCCAGCGCGATACGCGTGCCGGCAAAAGAGCGACGTATCACGGATAGAAAGGCGAGCGCATAGGCCGCGCAAACCTCATTTGTCATCTGACTGACCAGACCGCGTGCGCCGCTGGTACCGAAAGCCACGCCGCTATTGCTCATGACATCGCAAATTTTGATCGTTTTCAAACGCGCCCCCTTAACAAAAAACAGTAGTCCATAGCCTCTGTACTGCGAACAGCAGTTATATACCGCATTCGGATCGATATTTTACCCTATGCGGTGTGCTGCTTATGGTTATGTTTGGTTTACAGCGATGAAGCTGCAAAAATGGCGAGGTAGTTTTATCTATCTAATTGATTTTAAATTGCGATTTAACAATTTATCAGAAGTCTGTGCTCGAGAGTGTGGTTGCCGGTCAGGTTGATTTCTTATACTGATCAGGCTATACCTCGTTTTTTTCGGTCAGTTGAGCTAGAATCTCGGCACTTTTATAAGTCGGACATATATCGTGGCATTAATAGTACAAAAGTACGGTGGTACATCGGTCGGCACGACAGAGCGCATCAAGAATGTCGCTAAACGCGTTGCAAAATTCAAGGCGCAAGGTCATCAGGTGGTGGTGGTGCTCTCCGCGATGAGCGGCGAAACCAATCGCCTGATCGGTTTGGCTAAAGAAATTCAGGAAAATCCGGATCCGCGCGAACTGGATGTGATCGTCTCCACCGGGGAGCAGGTGACCATCGGTCTGCTGTCGATGGCGCTCAAGCAGATGGGGCTAAAAGCCAAGAGCTATACCGGCGGCCAAGTCAAGATTCTGACCGACGACGCACACACCAAGGCGCGTATCGTCAGCATCGACGAACAATCCATGCGTGCGGATCTGGCTAACGACTTTGTGATCGTGGTGGCCGGTTTTCAGGGCATGGACAAGGATGGCAACATCACCACCTTAGGTCGCGGCGGTTCGGATACCACGGGCGTTGCGATTGCCGCCGCCCTCAAGGCTGATGAATGCCAGATCTACACCGATGTGGACGGCGTCTATACCACCGACCCGCGTGTAGTTCCCGAGGCGCGTCGCTTAAAGAGCATTACCTTTGAGGAAATGCTGGAGATGGCCAGTTTGGGTTCCAAAGTGCTGCAAATTCGTTCAGTGGAATTCGCGGGCAAGTACAAGGTTAAGCTGCGCGTGCTATCGAGCTTTGAAGAGGAAGGCGAAGGCACACTGATTACTTTTGAGGATGAAGACAAAATGGAACAAGCCATTATTTCAGGTATCGCGTTTAACCGCGATGAAGCTAAGGTCAACGTATTGGGTGTGCCTGACAAGCCAGGTATCGCGTATCAAATTTTGGGGCCTGTCTCCGATGCCAATATCGATGTAGACATGATCATTCAGAACGTGGGTGTCGATGGTACGACGGACTTTTCATTTACCGTGCATCGCAACGAGTTTGCCAAGACCATGGATATCCTGAACAATGCCGTGCTGCCGCATATCGGCGCGCGCGCGGTGATCGGCGACAATAAGGCGGCGAAGGTGTCGGTAGTGGGTGTCGGTATGCGCTCTCACGTGGGCATTGCCAGCAAGATGTTCCGCACGCTGGCGGAAGAAGGCATCAATATTCAGATGATTTCAACTTCGGAAATCAAGATTTCCGTAGTGATCGATGAGAAGTATCTGGAACTGGCGGTACGCGTACTGCATAAAGCTTTCGATCTTGATCAGGATTGTGCATAACTTTCGTATATATAGTTTTATCATTAAATCCCCCGGCGTGATCGGGGGTTTTTTTTGTCACTGCCTCTAAGTCTCATGCAAACACAGCCTGATCCTACGGAGTTGATCTCGGAACTGATAGGCTTGATATACGAAGCTGCCGCCGATCTGACGCTGTGGCCGCAATTGCTGGAACTGATGTCAGGCTATCTGGAATTGGCGCTGCCTGATGCCGGTGAAATCAATTCAACGGTGACTCAAGCGGAAGGCAACTTGATCCGGTTGATTGCGCCGCATTTTGAACGTGCTAACGCACTTCATCAGCAGTGGGTCGACGTCAGTGAGGAGCGTAACCTGCTGGAGAACGTCATGAATCGCTTGCCGTTGGGCGCTGCGATTATTGATGGACGATGCAATGCGATCAGTTTAAATCGAACCTTGATTTCACTGTTGCAAGGCAATGAGTTGCTTAAACTGGTAGGCGGGCAGCTGGTTTCTATGCCGCAGTCTGCTCTGGAACAGGCCGTTGAAAGAGTGATGTCTAAGGGCAGCCACGATGAGGTGGTTCGTATCGGTGATGAACAGGTCTATCTTTCGCTTTGGATCTGCAAGGGGGGAGATTCGAGCGGAGGAAACGGTCAGCCGGGACGATTGATACTGCTGGTCGCCAGCAGGACAACGCATGCGCTCTCCGAGCAGGGGCTGATTTCACTGTTTGGACTGACCGCTGCCGAGGCGCGCATCACGCAGAAATTAGCCTTGGGTTGCACGCTGGAGGAGTCTGCCACTCAGTTGGAGATTACGCGCAATACGGCCAAGTCACAGCTCGCACGGGTGTTCAGTAAAGTAGGTGTCAAACGGCAAGTCGAGTTGCTGCAAGCTATTTATGCCAGTCCGTTGTGGTTGCAGTCTGATCCAAAAAAATTTACACCTTTATCCGTAGACGCGCAGGAGCAGGGGCGTTCTGCATCCGATGAGCAGTACCTTAAACTGTCCGATGGTCGCAGGCTTTGCTTTTCGGATAGCGGAGATCCGGGAGGTTTGCCTGTCATTCTGATGCATGGTATCGCGGGTTCCCGCTATTTGCGTCACCCCGATGACAAGTTGCTCATGCAGCAAGGGGTGCGTCTGATCATTCCTGAACGTCCGGGAAGTGGCGATTCTGATTCCAGCGCAGACAGGCGTATTACCGACTGGCCTCTGGATATCGCTGAACTGGCTGATCACCTGCAGTTGCAACAATTTACCGTGTTGGGTTATTCAGCAGGAACAGCTTATGCTTTAGCGGTCGCTGCTGCATGCCTCGATCGCGTCCGGGCCGTACATATCGTTGCTGCGCTGCCTCCGATAGACGGACTGGAGGATTTAAGGGCTTACAATCCGGTGTTTCGTATGACGCTATTCCTTGCCAGGTATGCGCCCGGTTTATTGCCTCCATTGATGCGTGTGATGGTTAAGGACATCCGTAAAAATGTCTATCATCACCTGGAGCAGATATTGCAAAATGCACCGGCTCAGGATCGTGCTGTGCTTGCCAATGCAAAATTGCGTGCCAATATTGCAAGCGGTATGCGTGCCAGTGTGCGGAACGGCGAACATGAGGTTGCCCGTGAAGTCATGCTGGTCGCGCAAGGGTGGGGGGTCGATCTTGATAAATTAACCTTGCCTGTTTGTATCTGGCATGGCGAACAGGATCCTTTAGTGTCCATCGCCGGAGCCAGAAAGCTGGCCGGATTGTTATCTAATGCTGAACTGATCAGTATCGCCGGGGCAGGGCATTATTTGCTTTACTCGCACTGGCAGACACTGCTGAGCGCTATTCACCCAGCGGGTTTGCCTGCCGGGAAAAACGGGGGAGAGGCTATCACCCATGTGGCTGATGCGCGTTGCGATGTGATCATGCAAAATACCTTAGCTACAGGCTAAGCCGGCTGTATCTGAAGCGGTACCCTCCCATTCGGGCGGCATTTAGCCGCCCATTTTTTTTCGTATAGTCGGATCGGATGCGGTGTTTTTTGATTTTTAACGGTGAGAATTTCGCTGATTAGGTGGATTTTCTCTCCTGATCGTTGCGCCTACAGCTCGGTTCGCGGATTGGTTGCTCTGCAGATATTTAAGGAGGCACTGATTAAATCGTCGAGTAGCTGCCTTTAGCCGTGAACAGCGTGTGGCGGGACGCGGCAAACCAGAATTCGTTATATATCAACACACTGAATTGCCACCCGCCACACTTTGTTCGCGGCTAAAGGCCGCTCGCAATGACAACTGGGTGAATAAATCAGTATCTCCTTAAACTTGATGAATCTGGATTTTCTGCGGCCTGAACTGCAATTTGACGGTTCATCGGAATCCTCAAGCTATTCATTTGTCTGTTTGTTAAGTCACATCAGGCGTGGCACAATCGTGTTCCGAACAAAAAAGTAAAATTCATGCTGAGCTACCGCCACGCCTTTCATGCCGGCAATCACGCCGATGTGTTGAAACACTTCATCGAAATGCAGTTGTTGCGCTATATGGCGCAGAAGGACAAGCCTTACTGGTATATCGACACCCACGCCGGTGCCGGCTGCTACGAACTCGATAACGGTTATGCCACTCAGAATGCCGAATTTGAAAGCGGGATCGCGCGTCTGTGGAATCGCGAGGATTTGCCGGCTCCCCTGGCCGATTACGTCGCGCTGATTAAGCATATCAATTCGGACGGGGAAATGCGGCTTTATCCGGGCTCTCCGCTGGTCGCTCAGGAGCTGTTGCGGGCCGACGACAAGATGCGTCTCTACGAGCTGCACTCGACGGACAGTCAGTTGTTGCACGAGAATTTTGCGGGTCACGGTGTGGTGGTGCAGACCGGCGATGGCTTCGGCGCGCTGAAAGCCTTGCTGCCGCCCCCGCCGCGCCGTGCGCTGGTGCTGATCGATCCGCCTTATGAAGACAAGCAGGATTACCAGCGTGTGGTATCAGCGTTGAAGGAGGGTTTAAAACGCTTCCCAAGCGGCATGTATGCGATCTGGTATCCCGAGTTGCAGCGCGCCGATGCGCGTCAACTCCCTGAAGAGCTCAAGACGCTGCCGGTCAAGAGCTGGCTGCATGTGGCGCTCAGTGTGCAGGGACTGAGTGAAGATGGTTTCGGTATGCACGGCAGCGGTATGTTTATCTTGAATCCGCCGTTCAATCTGCACGCCGTGCTAAAAGAGGTGATGCCGTATCTGGTCCGTGTGTTGGGGCAGGATGATCAGGCGAAATATACGCTGGAACAGCGGGCGAGTTAATTTTATCTACTTGACTATTAATACATTTTTTAAGGTGGCCGAATGAGCGCTAAGCATAGTTGGAATTTTTTCCGCGCAGGCGGTTTCGATCAGGTGCAGCTCGATAGCGGTGCCGATCTGCTGGCGCTCAAAGAACTGGATCAGAAACTCTGGGTGGCCTTGAGTTGTCCGACACGCGGTATCGAATTCGATACCCGCACGCTCGATCTGATCGACAGCGACAAGGATGGCCGGGTGCGTGCCAACGAGGTGCTGGCGGCGATAGACTGGGCGGCAGGCAGACTCAAAGATGCTAATTTGCTGGTGAAGGGCGGCGATCGCCTGGCGCTGGCAAATATCGATGACAGCAGCGATGAAGGACGTCAGTTGCATGCGTCGGCACAGCTCATCCTGAAGAGCCTGGGCAAGTCGGATGCCGCAGAGATTTCTCTGGCTGACATGGCCGATATCGGCAAACTGGTTGCAGGGCAGTTGTTCAACGGCGATGGCGTGGTCACGCCCAATCAGGAGGCTGCTACTTCCGTCATCATCAACGACATCATCAAATGTACCGGTTCGACGCCGGATCAAAGCGGTGAGGCGGGTGTGGATCAGGCGCTCTCGGAACAATTCTTTGCCAGTGTTGCCGGCTGGATGGAATGGCACAAGGCCGCAGAGATAGATTCCAGTATATTGTTTTTAAATGAAAAAACAAATTCTGCGGCAGACGCGTTTCATGCCGTCCGCGATAAGGTTGCTGATTATTTCACGCGCTGCCAGTTGGCCTCGTTTGATCCCCGTGCGGCAGACCCGTTGAGCCGGTCTGTTGCTGATTATCAGTTGCTCGCGACGCAAAGTCTGTCTGCACAAAATGCTGAGGTGGCGGGTTTTCCGCTGGCCACCATCGCGTCCGGCAAACCGTTGCCCTTAATACACGGCATCAATCCCGCCTGGCAGGCGAAGCTGCGCGCGCTCAATGAGCAGGTGGTTAAGCCCTTGCTGGGCGAGAAGGCGGAGCTCACGGCGGATGAGTGGGATGCGCTGTGCGGTAAATTTTCAGCTTTTGACGCCTGGCAGAGTTCGCGTCCTGACACGGGCGTGGCGCAACTTGGGTTTGAACGGTTGAGCGCGATACTGGCAGGGGATGAACAGGCTAATCTGCTGGCGCTGATCGAACAGGACAAGGCGGTCGCGGCCGAGGTCAAGGCGATCGACGATGTAGAGCGCTTGCTGCGCTATCAGCGCGACTTGTATACGCTGGTGAATAACTTCGTCTCCTTCCGCAATTTCTATACCGGACGCGAGAAGGCAATTTTTCAGGTAGGCACGCTGTATCTGGACGGGCGCAGTTGCGAGCTGATCGTTAAGGTCGATGATGTCAATAAACACGCGGGATTCGCGACCATGAGCGGCGTGTGTCTGGTGTACTGCGATTGCGTGCGCGGCGGCGAAAAGATCAGCATCGCGGCGGGATTTACGGCAGGCGACGCGGATTATCTGATGGTCGGCCGCAACGGGGTGTTCTACGATCGCAAGGGGCAGGACTGGGATGCGACCATCGTGCGCATCATCAATCATCCGATCAGCATGCGTCAGGCGTTCTGGTCGCCGTATAAAAATCTGGTCAGGATGATCAGCGAAGGGCTGCAGAAATTTGCCGCCTCCAAGGCTAGCGCAGCCGAATCCGGCATGATCAAGGCGGTGGCGGAGGGCGGCAAGGCGGTCGTTGCGGCACCCGCTGCCCCTGCAGTCCCTAAACCGATGTTCGATGTGGGCAAGTTTGCCGGTATTTTTGCGGCGATAGGCCTTGCGATCGGCGCGATCGGCGGCATCTTCGCCTCGGTGGTGAGCGGCCTGTTGGGCTTGAAATTCTGGCAGATTCCGCTGGCGCTGGCAGGCTTGCTGTTGCTGATCTCAGGTCCTGCGGTGATGCTGGCCTGGTTTAAGTTGAAAAAGCGCAGTCTGGCACCGATACTGGACGCTAACGGTTGGGCAATCAACGCGCGTGCGCGCATCAATATTCCATTCGGCACCTCGCTCACCCGTCTGGCTGATCTGCCGGCAGGTGCGAACCGTTCTCTGGTCGATCCTTATGCAGAGAAGAAAACGGTTTGGCCCTACTACGCGCTGATCGCAGGCGGCCTGTGTGCACTGATTGTATTGTGGTATGTCGGCTTCTTCGGACACCGCTGAGTCGCAGATTGGGGTTGAGCCATTCGACCCCAAGCCGATTCTGGCCAGTCTGCCGCTGCTGCCGGGTGTGTACCGCTACTACGATAGTCGCGGTGCCGTGTTGTATGTCGGCAAGGCAAATCAGCTAAAAAAGCGCGTCTCCTCTTATTTTCAGAAGACCAATGTTTCGCCGCGCATCCGTCTGATGGTGTCGCACATCGCGCGCATCGAAACGACGGTGACGCGCTCCGAAGCGGAAGCGCTGCTGCTCGAAAATAACTTAATAAAGTCTTTAAAACCTCGCTATAACATATTGTTTAGAGACGATAAATCTTATCCGTATATCGTGCTCACCGGCGAGCGTTTTCCGCGCATCACCTATTATCGCGGTGCGCCCAATCGCCAGCATCAACACTTCGGCCCTTATCCAAATTCCTATGCGGCGAAGGAATCCATCCAGCTGTTGCAGCGGATTTTTCGCATCCGCACCTGTGAGGACAGCGTGTTCAATAACCGCACCCGTCCCTGTCTGTTGCATCAGATCAATCGCTGCACCGCGCCTTGCGTCAATCTGATTTCCGAAGCGGATTATCAGGCGGACATCCACAGCGCGGTGCTCTTGCTGCAAGGTCGTCATCAGGAGGTCGAGGGTAAGTTGAGGGGGGCGATGGAAGTGGCGGCGGAAGAGATGCGCTACGAGCAGGCAGCGGTGCTGCGCGATCAGTTGCGCGCGCTGCACACCGTACAGCAAAAGCAATTCGTCGAATCGACCGGCGGGACGACCGATGCGGACATCATTGCGCTGTCAGAGATATCCGGCGGGCTGGTCTGCGTGAATCTGGCGATGGTGCGCGGCGGTCGGCATCTGGGCGACAAGAGCTTCTTCCCTGAACACGCCGAGGATTTATCCGCAGGTGACATCGTGCAGGCTTTTATCGCCCAGCACTATTTGGGGCGTGCTGTGCCGCCTTTGCTGGTGCTGGCGGCAGATTGCCACGACGAGACGCTCTCGCAACTGTTATCCGAGCAGGCCGGGCATGTTGTGCGCATCAGTACGGCGACAGGAGGTGAGCGTCGCCAGTGGCTGGAGATGGCCCAGCGCAATGCGCAACTGGCGCTGCAACAGCGTCTGTCCCAGCAGGGTGGTCAGCAACTGCGGCTGGATCGCCTGCGTGAGTGGCTGGATATGCCCTCTGTGCAGCGCATCGAGTGTTTTGATATCAGCCATACCATGGGGGAGGCGACGATCGCTTCCTGCGTGGTGTATGAGAATCTGGAGATGCGCTCTTCCCAATACCGGCGCTACAACATCCCCGTGCTGAGTCAGGTCGAAGGTGCTGCACAGCCAGCCGGCGCGATCACGCCCGGCGACGATTATGCGGCGATGCGATTCGCGCTGACTCGCCGCTACGAAAAGCTGGTGCGGGGCGAAGGCGCGCGGCCCGATTTGATCCTGATCGACGGGGGGCTGGGTCAATTGCACATCGCCATGGAGGTGATGCAGACGCTGGGCTTACATGATCTGGCTCTGGTCGGCGTCGCCAAAGGGGTTGAGCGCAAGGCGGGCATGGAGCAATTGATTTTTCCGGATGGTACGGCCAAACAGATGCAAAGCTCAGATCCTGCGCTGCATCTGATCCAGCAGATTCGGGATGAGGCGCATCGTTTTGCCATCACAGGTCATCGCGCTAAACGCGGCAAGACACGAACCACCTCCAGTCTGGAAGAGATCGCCGGGGTAGGGGATAAGCGTCGCCGCAGTCTGCTGACGCATTTCGGCGGGCTGCGCGAAGTCACTCAGGCGAGTGTCGAGCAGCTCTGTCAGGTGGAAGGAATCAGTAAATCTCTGGCTGAGGCGATCTACCAGCAACTACATTAATTTTTCATCCGGCTGTTGCTGAAGCGATCTACCAGCAACTACATTGACAGTTTTTCGTGAAAAAAGTCAGTGAGTCAGTAAATAACTTGCTGAAAAGATTTGCCAGCGGCTACACTAATCACATGAATATAAATATCCCTAATTTGCTCACTTGGCTGAGAATTTTGCTCATTCCTGTGTTCGTCACGGCTTTTTACCTGTCCGATGACACGCTGCTTCCCCATTTGAAGAATCAGATCGCCACCGGCGTCTTTGTTCTGGCGGCGGTGACCGACTGGCTGGACGGATATCTGGCGCGCAAACTCAATCAATCCTCAGCTTTTGGTGCTTTTCTCGACCCGGTTGCAGATAAATTGATGGTAGCGGCGGCTTTGATTCTGCTGGTTAAGCTGGGTCGTGCGGATGCCGTGATCGCCTTTATCATCATCGGTCGCGAAATCACCATCTCGGCGCTGCGCGAATGGATGGCCAAAGTGGGCAAGAGCAGCAGTGTCGCCGTTTCCATGCTGGGGAAAATTAAGACAACGTTTCAAATGCTTGCGATCGCCTTGCTGCTTTATCAGGGTGAATGGGCTGGCGTGGATGGTCAGGTGATAGGCTCTGTGCTGCTGTACATGGCGGCGCTGCTCACTTTGTGGTCGATGGGCTACTATCTGGTGCTGGCGATGCAAAAGTTAAAAGAAATGTAAAAACGGCGTTGCTTTATCGGGCTGCGTCTGTATAATGCGCAGCCTTCGGGGTGTAGCGTAGCCTGGTAGCGCGCCTGCTTTGGGAGCAGGATGTCGGGAGTTCGAATCTCTCCACCCCGACCAGTTTTAAAGTGTATAAAAAGTTTTTTCGGTCGCAATAGTGTTTGCAGATTTGATGTAAATCTGTATAATTCGCGGCCTTCGGGGTGTAGCGTAGCCTGGTAGCGCGCCTGCTTTGGGAGCAGGATGTCGGGAGTTCGAATCTCTCCACCCCGACCAGGTTTTTGAGTGTTTCAGCCGTTGCTCCATCCGGCTGAAAAAGAATTTGTGCCCATAGCTCAACCGGATAGAGCACCAGCCTTCTAAGCTGGGGGTTACAGGTTCGATTCCTGTTGGGCACACCAGTGTCTGCAGGGCCGGGCGTTAAGTTCGGAAAGTTTAATGGTGGCTGTAGCTCAGTTGGTAGAGTCCAGGATTGTGATTCCTGTTGTCGTGGGTTCGAGCCCCATCAGCCACCCCAAATTAAAGCCGCTAATTCAATGAGTTAGCGGCTTTTTTCTTTTGCTGAATTTGGTTGAATTAGGGATTTTATCTTGTCTTGGTGAGTTAGGAATGAGGTAGAAATTATCCTTTAACTGCTTCAAATAAGTTTCCTTAGTCTTGTTTGGTTATGCTTGGTTTTGTTTGGCTGGATACACGACTTATTAATTTGGAAAGTGAGATTATTGCAATGAGCTCCAGACTTACGAGAGATTCCCGAATTGCCTGAGGAAATTATTCAGGCCGCGCTGAATGGCGAGTTGGTGCTCTTTGTGGGGGGGCGGTGTTTCGATGTTGTTAGGTGCGCCTCAAAGCAGAGAGATGTATCTATTTTGAAGACATGCTCGGCCTGGCTGCCGATTGCATAGAGTCAGGCCAGTGCCAGACTCCTTATGAACTTGTGATTGTCGACGAATTTCATGATGTTATTGCATATATTTGCGATATTCTAGAAAATCTGTCTATGCGTCTAGTGGGATGCCTGTTATCCACCATATTGATTCTTCAATTGTTAATTTACTGAGTACGTATTTAGTTTGCTAGAATGTCTCACTGCCATTGGGCCATACAATCTTCGAATATCCCATTGGGGTTATACTAAATAAATGAAGCTCCCTCTAGAAATAACATTCCGCAATTTGATGGAAAGTCGAAAGTTAGAGCCGTTTGTTGGTCACATTCGATTCCCTCAATACAAGAACCTTACCTCTGACACTCGAATTGACTTTACCTACCCGATCTCTGCTTTGGTTGGCGCAAATGGTACCAACAAGAGTGCTATATTGAAGGCCCTTTATGGAGCGCCAGGATATAACAATCTGGGGAATTTCTGGTTTTCAACAAGCATTGATCCGATTGAGGAAACTGGAGAGCGTCCTAGCTGTTTCATCTACGGCTATTGGAATGCCGCTCAAGGAAAAGTCGTAGAGGTGATTAAGACGAGGATTAAAAAAGAAGGAGATCCAGACTACTGGGAGCCATCTAGGCCTCTTGTTCATTACGATATGGAAGCACCTCCTAAGCTTGAGATTAACCAGCCAATTCCTGAGGATAGATTAAAAACCCGATGGAAAACGATAAGAAAAGATGTTGTTTATATTGATTTCCGTGCAGCATTAAGCGGATTTGATAAATTTTTCTACCATGGTGAATTGCGCTCAAAGCCTAATACCGAGAAGAACAAAAAAGATTTCGTTCGCACCAGAGCAAGGCATCTTAAACATGCGTTGGATACGGGTATTACGACCCTTATGTATCGAAGAAGTGAACGGATCATTAACAAAGAAAATCGAATATTGTCAACAGAGGAAGTCAACGCTATCTCATCCATCCTCGGCAGAAAATATGATGAGATTAAATTCATAAGGCACTCTCTCTTTAACTGCGATGCGTACACCTGTCAAATGAAGGTTGCAGGTCTAAAGTACACTGAAGCATTTGCAGGTAGTGGCGAATTTGCGGTTGTTCGAATCGTGTCGAGCGTATTGGGGGCAAAACCTCACTCGTTGATCCTCTTGGATGAACCGGAAGTTTCGTTGCATCCTGGCGCTCAAGATCGCCTAATCGATTTTCTGTCAGATTGTGTGAAGAAGCACAAGCATCAGGTGGTCATTTCTACCCACTCTCCTGCAATTGTCCGTAAGTTACCACCGGATGCCATAAAGGTTCTCGTCATGGATACGGCTTCGGGGAAAGTAAAGCTCCCAAGACAATCGGCGTTACCCGAGGAGGCTTTTTTTCATTTGGGTGAGCCGATTTCAGATAAGGTCACCGTCCTCGTTGAAGACGAGTTGGCAGAAGCAATCGTGCGGCGCGCTTTGATTTCGAGTGGAGAAGCTGTCGCTAAGCTATTTGATGTTCGGTTTTTCCCCGGCGGATCCCAGACTCTTTGGGGGCATTATCTGCCGATATTCGCGGCGGAGAAGCGAGCAAGGTTGTTGGTCCTACTCGATGGTGACCAACGCCCGGCAGACGCTTTGAGAGATCCAAAAACGATCCCTGAGGCGGAGGTAGATCTTCTGAAAGTCGAAATCCAACGGGTCGCAGGAGTCGATATTGTATTTCCTAGCGACGGAGGCAAGGATGGTGGTAATGTTGCTCAACAAAATGCAATGCGGAGAAATTTTATCTCATGGGCAAAGGCTCACGTCGATTATCTTCCGGGAAATCACAATCCAGAAGCTTTCGTTTGGGAGCATATGGTTGCGGATAGTCTCACAAAAAGCATTATGGATAAAGACCCTAAAGAACGTTTCAAAATTTTGACTATGAAGGAGCTTGCCGCCCCAGACTTTCTTGCAGTTAGCTCAAGCGATATTCTCAGCACTCAACGAAGGCGACTAGCTACCATTGCTGAAGATCATGTAGATATTGCTGCGTTGAAAGACAAATTGTTGTTTTTCGCCCAATCCTCTGAATTTACAATGGCAAAATGATTAAAGTTTTTGATTTTTTCTCGGGATGTGGCGGAACTAGTTGTGGCTTTCAACAGGCTGGGCTTGATATCGTCGTCGGACTCGATATAGATCGCGATGCTGCGAGTACTTATCGCAGTAATTTTCCTGCCGCCGCATTTATTGAGGATGATATTAAGACCTTGGATACGGACATCCTTGCTCCTTGGATGGTGGGTCGTACCGAACCAGTTCTTTTTTGCGGATGCGCTCCTTGTCAACCGTTTTCCAGGCAAAATCGCCAGCGTTCAAATGCTGATCCGCGCAGGAGTTTGTTGTCTGAATTTGGTCGCTTTGTAGAACATTGGTTGCCCGATTACGTTTTTATCGAGAACGTGCCAGGCATGCAACGTTTAAAGGGGAACAACGGGCCCTTGGCAGCTTTCAAGTCGCTGCTTAGAAAGTTGGGTTACCAATTTGACGTGAAAATTTTACCCGCCTTATGGTTTGGCGTGCCACAAACGAGGGAGCGCTTGGTTCTCCTAGCAAGTCGACATGCAGAGATCAAACTACCAGAGCCTACGCACGGTCCTGGGAAAAATCCATATTCAACCGTTCAAGATTGGATTGGTGGGCTTGCTCCGCTTGTCGCAGGTCAGACTGATAAAAATGACCCCAGCCACCGTGCGGCAGCGTTGTCGGAATTAAATTTGGCTCGCATCGCTTCTACACCAGAGGGCTGTGGTCGAGAACATTGGCCAGCACATCTTCTGCTCGATTGCCACAAAGGCCATAAAGGCCATACCGATGTTTACGGTCGGCTAGCTTGGAACAAGCCAGCAGCTGGTTTGACTACGCGTTGTGTCAGCTATTCGAACGGTAGATTCGGACATCCTGAACAGGATCGTGCTATCAGCGTTCGAGAAGCAGCCTGTCTACAAACCTTCCCAAATGATTTTGTGTTCTCCGGTAACTTGAACTCAAAGGCGAGACAGGTTGGAAATGCCGTTCCACCGCTTATGGCGCGATGTGTGGGTCACGCTCTAATTGAGCACCTAGAGCACCCCTAATGGTACCCCTATGTTTCATATGTTCTATGTTAGGTAGCCATGAACGTAAGCGATCCACAAACCACAGTCTGTTTAGCTTACCATTTCGCTGGTTAAATCCATGGCATGCAAATTCCACGGCAACAGCGCCTCAATCTCTTCAACTGTCCGAGCGGCGGGCAGGTCACGCATGACACGACGCAGCCAGGCGTACGGTTCGTGCCCGTTGGCTTTGGCCGTTTGCAGCAGCGAATAGATTGAGGTAAGCTGAGAAAGATGTATACCAATGCGGTGCGATTACGGTAACAAGAAAATAATTTGACTTTAAGGTGTTTACTGCGCAGAATGCTAACGCAGACGACGGCTAGAGCACAATCGGGTTGCCGGAAACCCTTCGGGGCCGTGATGGAAACACCCGTCCATCCTAGTCGCCGCCAGCATTTCTTTTTTTCAATGATGCAATGTTTTTCGGGTCACTTCTGCGAAACGACTGCAAATATACCTCTTCACTGTTTTTAGTCGCCTTCAATACCGCTAAATACGGCTGATCTCTAAGCTGAATCACAGTTACGTGGTTTTTCTTATCGTAAATTCTTTCCCCTGCATCAAGCAACTCCTGAAGCCAGCGGAAACTTTCAGCGGTTATTTCCGGATGCTTTTTTTGTTTGTCAGCCGTATAGCGTGATAGGAGTACCGTGCTGGTATTCGCGCTCAAGGCCGAACGAATGTCTGCCGGAAGCATGGCAACTATAATCGGGTGCTGATTTATTCCTGAAAGAAAATTTTCGATTTCCTCAATGTTGGCCGGGGCTGTTTTGCGCATCGCAATTTTTTACCGCTAATACTCAACTGGCTTTAGTATTTTTCACCTCAGCCATCTTGGCCGCAATCATCGCGACGTCTTCTTCATTAGCATTTATGTAACCCTTGTTTCTTTTTGCGACCTCTTCATAGCGATCAAGGGCATCGGCAAGTGTGGTGAGCTTGGGTATTTCCTGAAGCCATCCGAGCTGTTCCATGCGATTTCCATGAAGGTCAGTGCATCCAGAGTTTGTGCCTTATCGATATGTGTCACGTGAAAATGACTTAAGTCGTAGTTGATGTAGCCAAATCGTAGTTGCTGACAAGATGCATCCCGGAAAACTTCTCAACGTATCCGGCAAGGTGTTCACTGGACAGGTGCGCACACAGCCTCACCCTCTCCGCTGATTCCCGGCCGCCCAGCTATTGCAACACTGGAAGCTGTGTTCCTCCGGCTGGATCATTCTTAGATTAATAGATGGCGGGCGTGTTTTTGTGCGTGTTTCGCTTTATCATGCCGCACTCACAAACCAGCCTATATGCCATGTCAGAAGAACAGCGCCGTCAGTTACAGCAACAGCTATGGAATATCGCCAACACCCTGCGCGGCAAGATGGGGGCAGATGAATTCAGGGATTACATTCTGGGCTTCATCTTCTACAAATACCTGTCCGAGAAAATCCAACGCTTTGCCGATGCCGAGCTGGCGCAGGAAAATCTGCACTTCGCTGCACTCAAGGAATCCAGCGAAGAAGGCCGTGCCTATATCGCCGCGCTGGAAGAAGCTGCTCTGGGTGAACTTGGGTATTTCCTGAAGCCGTCCGAACTGTTTCATGCGATTGCCATGAAGGGCAGCAATCAGGAAGATGAACACAAGCTGGGCGACAGTCACAATTTCATTCTCGCTGACCTGACCCGGATACTGAAGAACATCGAGCAAAGCACCTTGGGTACGGAGAGTGCCGACGACTTCGTGAACCTGTTTGAAGACTTGGATTTGACCTCATCTAAGCTGGGCAACAGCGAGAAGGAGAAGAATGCGCTGGTCGCGAAGGTGCTGACCCATCTGGACAAGATCGACTTCAACCTGTCGGATTCAACCGCCGACGTGCTGGGCGATGCCTACGAATACCTGATCGGTGAGTTTGCCAGTGGCGCAGGTAAAAAGGCGGGTGAGTTCTACACACCGCAGCCTGTTTCCACCTTGCTTGCCAAACTGGTCACATCACAAAAGCAAACGCTCAAGAGTGTGTACGACCCGACCTGTGGCAGCGGATCGCTGTTGCTGCGCGTCAAACGCGAGGCCAAGCAGGTCGATAAAATTTACGGACAAGAGCTGAACCGCACCACCTACAACTTGGCGCGGATGAACATGATTCTGCATGATGTTCATTACGCTGATTTCGATATCAAGCAGGAAGACACGCTGGAGCGCCCTCAACATCGTGAGTTGCGCTTCGATGCCATCGTCGCTAATCCGCCCTTCTCTGCCCAGTGGAGCGCCAGCCAGTTGCATATGAGCGATGACCGCTTTTCTGTATATGGCAAACTCGCCCCTGCCAGCAAAGCCGATATGGCCTTTGTGCAGCACATGGTCTATCAACTGGCCGAAGAAGGCACGATGGCGGTGGTGTTGCCCCATGGCGTGCTGTTTCGTGGCGCTGCTGAAGGGCATATCCGCCAATACCTGATCGAGCAATTGAACTGTCTGGATGCGGTGATCGGCCTACCTGCCAATATCTTCTACGGCACCTCTATTCCGACCTGCGTGCTGGTATTCAAGAAATGCCGCAAGAATCCTGACAACATCCTGTTCATTGATGCCAGCCAGCACTTTGATAAGGTCAAGACGACCAACGTGATGCGCCCTGAGCATATCCAGAAGATCGTTGATACATACAAGGCGCGCAGCAATGAAGAAAAATACAGCCATGTCGCGAGTATCGAGAGCATCAAGGCCAACGACTACAACCTGAACATTCCGCGTTATGTGGACACGTTCGAGGCGGAAGAGGCGATTGATCTGGCGGCGATCTCCGCCCAATTGATCGAGCTGGATAAAGCCAGCCTGACGACCGATGCGACGATTGCAGCATTCTGCAAAGAATTAGGCATTGCACCGCCTTTTGCGGTGAGTGTCTGAAAAGTCCACTGACCATCACGTTGAATTCAACAAGATGGTCGCAAAGCGCTATTCGTTCTAAAATGCCGCACGCGTCAGGCATGTCATACAAAGAGGAATTACCAATGTTGACCATTGATTTTGAACTGGAAGAATCGCTTCGGGCAATCGCTGAACAAGAACACAGCTCGCCGAATGAAATTATTAAAAAACTGATTCATCAGTATATCGGGCAAACACAATCTTCTGACTTGCTGGTCAATATTGCTAAAGACCTACCTGAAATTGCCTGTTTCAAAAATCAGGATCCGTTGACACTGCAAAAAGCGATGCGTGATGAGTGGAATTAACTATCTGCTGGATACCAATATCATCATTGGTCTGTATGAAAACCAACCTGCTGTGATGCAGCTTCTGCAAACCCGGCAGATCAAAATTCAGCAATGTGCCTATAGCGCTATTACCCGCATGGAACTTTTGAGTTTTCCTGCCTTGACCGTGTTGGAAAAGCAGGCGATTGAATCGTTACTGGCTCGAATGACATATCTTGCTATTACGACAGAAATCGAGAATGAAACGATCGCATTTAGGCGTGAGCACAAAACCAAACTGCCCGACTCCATCATTGCCGCGACAGCCAGGCAAGCCAGGATTGAGCTATTAACCCTTGATCAGAAACTGGCTGGCAAGTTATGAGTGTGCCGCAGTTACGGATTGTTTCCCGATGAAGATGCTTATGAAACAAGCCGATCAACAAAATCTCCTCATTTACCACACCGCTGACGGTCAAGCGGCTGTCTCGCTGTATGCGCGCGATGGCAATATCTGGATGAACCAGGCGCAGTTGGCAGAACTTTTTGCCACCTCCAAGCAGAACGTGAGTCTGCACATCAATAACATATTGAAAGAAAAGGAATTACTGTCAGATTCAGTTGTCAAGGATTACTTGACAACTGCCGCCGATGGCAAGGATTACAGCGTCACCTTTTATGCGCTGGATATGATTCTGGCGATAGGTTTCCGTGTACGCAGTCCACGCGGCACTGAATTCAGAAAATGGGCGAATACCCATCTCAAGCAATACCTGATTAAAGGTTTTGTGATGGATGACGAACGCCTCAAGAATCCTGATGGTCGAGCCGACTACTTTGATGAGCTCTTGGCGCGCATTCGCGACATCCGCGCATCCGAGCTGCGCTTTTACCAAAAGGTGCGTGACCTGCTCGCCTTATCCAGCGACTACGATGCCAGCGACAAAGCAACGCAGATGTTCTTTGCTGAAACGCAAAACAAACTGCTGTACGCCGTAACTGGGCACACTGCCGCCGAGATCATCGTGCAGCGCGCCGATGCCAACGCGCCCAATATGAACCTGCAAGCCTTCAAGGGGAGCGTAGTGCGCAAGGGCGACATCACCGTTGCCAAGAACTATCTGAATGCCGATGAAGTGGACAGCCTGAATCGCCTGACCATTATCTTTCTGGAAACCGCAGAGCTGCGCGTGAAAGAGCGTAAAGACCTGACACTGCCCTACTGGCGCGATAACGTAGATAAGCTGCTCGCCTTCAATGACAAACCTGTGCTATCCAGTGCAGGACGCATCAGCCACGCGCAAATGGAAAAGCAAGTGACCGCGCAGTACGAACAGTTCGATGCACGGCGTAAGGCTGAACAAGCCCTTGCCGCTGACGCGCAGGAACTGGAAGAGCTGAATGCCGTGGCTACAGCCGTAACGCAAAAGAAGCGAGGCGGGAAATGAGTGCGCCAGCTTTGCGGTTTAAGGATGATACAGGTCGGGATTTTGCGGCATGGGAGCATAGGCTTCTTGGCGATGTCGCCACCTTCACCAAAGGCAAAGGTTTGTCGAAAGCAGATATTGATGAGAATGGCGAAACGCCTTGCATTAGGTATGGTGAGCTGTACACCGTGTATGGCGCAACTATTTTTGACGTTAAATCCAAGACGAAAGTTAATGTTGCGAATCTCGTATTGAGCAAAGCAAACGATGTAATTATTCCTGCCTCTGGTGAAACTCAGATCGACATTGCTACTGCATCTTGCGTGCAGTTGCCTGGTGTTGCATTAGGCGGTGATCTGAACATTATCAGGTCGAAGTTGGATGGCGTTTTCCTAAGCTATTACCTAAACAGCCAGAAGAAACTGGATATTGCCAAGCTGGCTCAAGGTAACTCTGTCGTGCATTTATACTCAAGCCAGCTCAAACAGTTGGAATTGAAGGTGCCAAGCAGTACCGAACAAACCAAAATCGCCAGTTTCCTCACCGCTGTGGATGAAAAGCTCGCCCAGCTAACCCGCAAGCACGACATGCTGACCCAATATAAAAAAGGCGTGATGCAGCAGATTTTCAGCCAGGAGCTGAGATTTAAGGATAACGATGTGCAGGAGTTTCCGGAGTGGAAGGAATGCACCATTGGGGAAATCGCTACCCAAAAATCCAAAAAGTTAAATCCAGAAAATGCACAGGATAATTTGCGCTGTGTCGAACTTGAGCATATCTCACAAAATACTGGGCAGCTACTCGGTTATGTTGATGCACGCAAACAAAAGAGTTTGAAGAGTCAATTCTCAAAGGGCGATGTTCTCTTTGGCAAATTACGCCCTTATTTACGGAAATACTTGAAAGCGCCTTTTGACGGGGTGTGTTCAACTGAGATATGGGTGTTGAGAGGCAGCAGTGTAACCAACGATTTTTTGTTCCATTATGTTCAAGCAGAAAGATTCCTAACGGTTGCCAATATCTCCTCAGGTTCAAAAATGCCGAGAGCCGATTGGAATGTAGTTGCTTCAGAAGAGACTGAAATTCCTTGCAAAGCGGAGCAAACCAAAATCGCTAATTTCCTGACCGCTATTGACGAGAAGATCACCGCCACTAAAACCCAGCTTGAAGCCGTGAAGCATTACAAGCAAGGCCTGTTGCAGCAACTATTTGTTTAATTTGACAGAGTATGACCATGATGACCGTTGAAGTGGGTGATGAATTGATTGAGGAGGTTATTCGCTTGGGGAACTTCCAAAATGCGCAGGAAGCCGTACTTAAAATTTTGGCTGACTATGTGCAAAAACATAAAAAGAGGCAGCCGTTGCGACTGGAGGGCGTTTCTATCAGCGCGTTGATTCTTGAAGAGCGTTCGGCTGCTTTTGATCTGGAACGGCACCGTGATGTGATGGCGCAACCACCCAGCCATAATTCCTAATTTATCACCATGTCCACCCAATCCGAATACGCTTTAGAAGCCGCGCTGATCGCCCAACTCAAGGCGATGGAATACGACAGCGTTCTGCTTCCCGATGAGGCGGCAATGCTGGCGAACCTCAAGCAGCAGTTGCAGATTCACAACAAGGACATCCAGTTCACCCCGACCGAGTTTGACCGCATCCTGAATCACCTGAACACGGGTAGCGTATTTGAACGTGCCAAAATCCTGCGCGACAAGTTCGCCCTCAAGCGGGACGATGGCGATACCGCCTACATCAGCTTCCTGAATAGCGATGACTGGTGCATGAATGAGTTTCAGGTGACCAATCAGGTCGCGATGGAAGGCCGCCGCAAAAATCGCTATGACGTGACGCTCATCATCAACGGACTGCCACTGGTTCAGATCGAACTCAAACGCCGGGGTGCAGAACTCAAGGTCGCGTTTGACCAGATCAACCGCTACCATCACGATTCCTACGATGCAGGCTTTGGGCTGTTCCAGTATGTGCAGCTGTTCATCATCAGCAACGGCGTAAATACCAAGTACTTTTCCAACAACAAACAGCAGTCCTTCAAGCAAACCTTCTACTGGACGGACAAGGAAAACAAACGCCTGTCCGACCTGCATGAATTCAGCGCCGAGTTTCTGAAGCCCTGCCACATCGCCAAGATGATGACGCACTACATGGTGATGACGG